>NC_022349.1:0-1200000 GCF_000354175.2 Vibrio alginolyticus NBRC 15630 = ATCC 17749 | reverse complement strand
GTAGTAGTATGTCCGGAGTGTTAAATACGGTTGACCAGCGTACAAACTTGGTTGGTGAAAATCGACTAGAGCTTCTGCTGTTCACTTTAAATAGTCGCCAATTATTTGCGATTAATGTGTTCAAAGTGAAAGAGGTCATCAAGCTTCCACCGTTAACCAAGCTCCCTGGATCGCACTACAATATTCGTGGGGTTGCTTCTCTACGAGGTGAAGCGGTACCAGTGATTGATTTACGAGGCGCAATTGGTTTTCCTGCTTTACGTGGTGAAGCGGAAGAAGAAAATTTGATCGTGACAGAGTACAACCGCACGGTGCAGGGCTTCTTAGTCGGTCCGGTTAAAAACATTATTAATACGGCATGGACTGAAATTCAGCCGCCTCCTTCCACGTCTGGTCGCTCGAATTACCTCACGGCTATCACGCAAATCAAAGAGGGGGATGCCTCTCAAATTGTCGAAATTATTGACGTTGAAAAAGTTTTAGCAGAGATCGTACATTACGACGTGACTATCTCGGAGGACATTCTCGATCAAGAATTGGCCCAAGCAATGGTCGGGCGTAATGTTCTGATTGTGGATGATTCCTCTACAGCTCGTAATCAAGTTCGCGATACGCTTTCTCAATTGGGTATGAATATCATCGAGTGCCGTGACGGGCTAGAAGCGTTAACGGTTTTAAAACGTTGGTGTGATGAAGGTAAAGATGTAGAAAAAGAGCTGTTGATGATGATTACGGATGCTGAAATGCCTGAAATGGACGGTTATAAACTGACCCATGAAGTGCGCCAAGATCCACGTATGTCTAAGTTGTTTATCACATTGAACACTTCTCTGAGCGGTAGTTTTAATGAAGCCATGGTACAAAAAGTAGGCTGTGATCGCTTTATATCTAAATTCCAACCGGATCTGCTGGTTGAAGTTGCTCAAGACCGATTACGCCAGATGCTTTCTAAAAGTGCATGATTAGATCTAGTGAAATCAGAGGGAGCGCACCTCTCTCTGATTTTTAACATTTCTCTCCTTAATTCCTCTGTACTAATGGAAATCCCGAGATTTACTTTGTAGATTGTTCAAGTAGTGCGTGCAATCCATCAACTTGCCAGCAATAACGTGTGTGACTTCTCCCTCTCTTTCAAGAATGCCTTTCACCATTAATACTTTAGCACCTAAATACGCTTGCTTTTGGGCTCGTGCTGTCGCTTGCCAAACGACCACATTAATGTTGCCCGTGTCATCTTCTAACGTAAAAAATGTCACGCCAGCGGCGGTGCCTGGAGATTGTCTTCCTGTTACCACACCTACCACTGTGACCAGTGACTTATGCGGTTTCTCTGTCAGTTGCCTCATGCGGGTAAAGTGAGGGAGTTTGCCCGTTTCTTCTAATAATTTAATTGGATGGCGGCTAAGAGATAGTCCCGTGCTTGCGTAATCCTCAATTAAATTTTCATATTCAGAAGGTTGAGTCTGGTAGCTAACATTGGGTTCTTCGACCTTGTGAAACAATGGTAGGTCAGATAAGGAATCCATTGCTGCCCAGCGAGCGTTATAACGATTCCCCGATAAGGCCTGAAATGCATTGGCTGAAGCCAATAATTCAATGTCACTTCGGCTTCTTAATATCTGCTTTACTTCTTGAATCGATCGGTAACCATTAAGTGGTTTGCGCTCAATAAGTCTTTGTGCGCTTTCTGCGTTAAAGCCTTTCACCAAGCGAAAACCAAGTTGCACGCCGAGCCTGCCATTCGGACGTGAGACGAGATGATGTTGATATTTTGAATGATTGACGCACACCGGCAATACTTCGACGCCATGTCGGCGAGCATCTTGTACTAATTGCGATGGGCTATAAAATCCCATTGGTTGGCTGTTCAACAATGCAGTGTAAAATTCGGCTGGGTAATAATATTTTAACCATGCAGAACAATATGCCAGCACTGCGAAAGACGCTGAATGACTTTCAGGGAAGCCGTACTCACCAAAGCCGCAAATCTGATCGAAAATGCGCTCAGCAAACGCTAAGTCATAACCTCTCTCTTGCATACCATTGATCAGTTTTGGTCTGAATTTAGCGAGATCGCCATTCTTTTTCCATGATGCCATCGCTCGACGGAGTTGATCGGCCTCGCCGCCGCTAAACCCTGCGGCTACCATGGCTAGCTTGATGACTTGCTCTTGGAAAATAGGGACGCCCATAGTCCGCTCCAGAACGCTTTTTACTTCTTCCGATGGATAACTGACTGGCTCTTTGTGATCTCGTCGTTTTAAAAAAGGATGCACCATATCACCCTGAATAGGGCCTGGACGAACAATTGCAATTTGAATCACTAAATCGTAATAACAAGCAGGCTTTAGGCGAGGAAGCATGCTCATTTGTGCACGAGATTCTATTTGGAATACGCCTATCGTGTCGGCTTTTTGGATCATGCGGTACACGTGTGGATCATCTTGTCGGCGAGTGATTTCGGAAATAGAGAGGGATCGCTGGTGATGTTTCTCGACCAGCTGAAAGCACTTTTTGATGGCGTTTAACATGCCGAGTGCGAGCACATCGACTTTTAGTAGCTTCAAGCTTTCTAAATCGTCTTTATCCCATTGAATGATAGTGCGATCTTCCATCGAGGCATTTTCAACAGGTACCAACTCATATAAAGGGCCAGATGAAATTACAAAGCCACCTACGTGCTGAGATAAATGGCGTGGGAAGCCAATGATCTCGTTGACCAATTGGATAAACTGCTGCCCTTTGAGAGATTCTGGTTGTAAGCCAAGTTCAATAATTTGAGCTTGCCAGCCTTGGCTGCGATCTCGGCGATTAACGTTCTTAATGAAAAAATCCAATTGGGTCTCTTCAATCCCTAGTGCTTTACCGACTTCACGCACGGCACTTTTAAAGCGATAGCTGATCACTGTTGCAGCAAGTGCTGCACGCTCACGGCCATATTTTTTGTAAATATACTGGATAACTTCTTCACGGCGCTCGTGTTCAAAGTCCACATCAATATCCGGCGGTTCCTTACGTTCTTTACTGATAAATCGTTCGAATAAGACAGCGATTTGTCGAGGATCGACGGCGGTAATTTCCAGGCAATAACACACCACAGAGTTTGCAGCGGAACCTCGCCCTTGGTAAAGAATGCCTTGCTGTTTCGCGAACATTACGATGTCGTGAATAGTAAGGAAGTAGTAGTGGTATTTCAGCTCTTGAATAAGCGCCAGTTCATTCTCGATGGTTTGATTGACTTCTGCTGGCACGCCTTCAGGAAAACGCAGCTTTTTACCACGTTCGACCAACATACGTAAGTAAGAGTCGGGTGTGTAACCATCTGGGATCAGCTCGGTAGGATATTCGTATTTTAAATCGGAGAGCTTAAACTCGCATAAATCGGCGATGTAAGTACTTTCTTCCAGCCATTCTGGTTTGTAAATCCGAATCAACTTTTTAAAAGGACGAAGCGCTCGCTCAGTATTCGAAATACGGTCAAAACCGAGTTTATCGACGCTACACCCATGCTTTATAGCAGTAAGTACATGCTGTAATGGCAAGCGTTCAACATCATGCATGAGAACGCCTCCGCAGGCAGTTATAGGTAATTGAAATTCATGTGCTAACTGCTCGCAGTGCGCAATGTACTCAGTATCGTTGTTACTCAAATGGCGCTGAATCGCTACCCACAAACGATTAGCGTGGTGTTGATTGAGCCAGCGCCCCCAATGGTGATCACTCTCTTGATGTGTGGGCAGCCACAATACCAAACAATGTCGAACCGACATCAAATCCCATTCGAACAGTTGATAGTTGCCTTTTTCACTGCGTCTCCTTGCGTTTGTGATGATACGACACAACTCGGCATAAGCCTTGCGACAAGGGCAAAGCAGTACGATTTGGCATTCATCATTTAACCAAAACATACTTCCAACGATTTGTTTGATATCGAGTTTATGTTGTTCGATGGTCGCATGGGCTTTGACAACGCCCGCGACTGAACATTCATCCGTTATAGCTAGAGCTTGATAGCGATAGAAAGCAGCTTGGAGTACCAGCTCTTCTGCATGAGAAGCCCCAGTCAAAAAAGAGAAGTTAGACTGACAAAATAGTTCCGCGTAACTCATAATGACCCAACAAAAATAACTGTCGATTTAACAAAAATAGCCATGAAGAAACCAGTGCTTGTGCTGATCGCGAAATATCCATAACCAGCGGCCTTGCTTGGTGTGTGCAATGTAGTAATCACGCATGATCTCATCACCATCCCACCACCCAGAAACTATTCGCTCAGGTCCGTGGACCAAAGAAACTTGCTCTTGCAATACAATGGGAGTCGGTAATTGCATTGCTGGGCGTAGTATGGATGGTATGTCGTGCCCCTTTTCATCCGGAGCATCAGCAGGGCGATACTGACTGGCCTTTTCTGGTCTAGGATCGCAAGCAATATTGGGTTTTAAAACGGCACTTTTTCCCAATTTAGCTTGCAGTAAAGAGAGCAGCTCTAAAGCATTCATGTTTCCTTTCTGCCCAGCAAAGAGATCGCGTGATGCACTAAGAGGCTCACCTTGACGGATGACTTTTAACGTTAGCCCTGTGACTGGGCCATTAAGCGAGAGTGACTCTAAGCTCAAACTCGCTAACTGTTGCCAACGCTGACATAGGTAATCACCTTGCGCAGAAGTGAGTTGAAGGTGTTGCTCTTGTTTCTCACGCTGGTGGAGTGTTAAACACAGTTCAAAAGCGACCTTATCTCTTAATTTAAGAAAGATTTCGAGTTGACGAAGTAATTTGGCCAACGGCTTTTCAATCCACTGAACGTTTTCGATCTCAAACAACAGCTCTAAATAAACTTGAAAGGATTCGGTAGGGTGATAAAAGTCGACAGGGTGTTTAAACTGCCCAGTCAGTCGACCAACGTAGTTCACCAAATCGATATCAAAGCGTCGTGCGATGTCTTGCAATGGCAGTTCAAGCAGGTTTTGCAATGTGGTGACACCTACACGTTGTAACTTCTCTACGGTAGCGTTTGATAAATCTGTCAGTGTTAACGGTATTGGTGATAAGGCTTTTTGTATGGCAGATTTGTCTTCGCTGATGACGTTCGCTCCTGATAATGCCATCAATTTGGCAGCAAAAGGCGAAAAACCACATCCGAATTGAAAACTCAGTTTCAGCTCCGATAAGTGAGCTCTGACTTTATTCCAATAGTTTTCAAGCCCTTCATACAGAGCGAGCATTGGAGTAGCACGCAGTAAAATACCTTGGTTTGGCATCAACACAACGTCAGATGTGATCAAATACAACCACTGGGCTACCTCTTGTAATTTATTTAATTCGGTTTGTGGATGATAAGGATGCACTTGTAAATCTCGACACAAGGACGCAGCACTGCCTAAGCCCATACCAGGCTTAATGCCTTGTTGTTCGGCAATCTCGTTGTATTGAATAATCTGGCAACGTTGGCTTTCGACAATCACCACGGGTTGTTCTTGGTTATCACCAAAGAGTGCGTCTAGCTGCAGGCGAGGGAAGTGTAAGTAAATCCACAGAGACATATCACTAACCTTGGTTCGCCAGTGGGAAGTTGACCACAGTCGAGTGCACAGTTTCAGATGATGGTTTCACCAGTTGCGGGTAATGGTGTTGGAATCCGATACTAACGCTACCTCTATTCCAGCCTCCTTTCCTTTTCAGCACTTCAACATGAATCCCTTGCTCGTCGCCTTTCAGTTTTAAACTGAGTGACACAGGCAAAGACAAGCGGTTGATAGTATCTGTTTTAAGCATAAAGAGAGGGCAACTCCCTTGTTCACTTGCTACCTGTAAGCGTTTCACTTGATGTATTTCAAGCTCTTCTTGCCATAACAAAACATTACTGCATACCCCACTTTTCAGACATTGCTCTGCAGCCCAAAGAGCGTCTTTGGGGTGAGTTGGAGTAACGACCCACACTTGGTTTATATCCAACCCGATGTAGTGTAAAAACAGAGAATTCACTAGCGCAGGTGGTTGAATAAATGCGGTCACACCATTGGTCTGAGTGGCTTTTAAATAGGGAGCGAGCAAACGCAATTCACCAATACTACCAATAGATTCCATCTCCACTACGCCATGAGGTGGAAAGCCTCCGCCGAGCAAATCATCTAATTCAGAAAAACCGGAACTAGTCTGCAACTGCTGAGGATCTGCTTTCGTTAAATTTGCTTGCCAAACAAGGTGTTGGCTTTTTAAGTTCTGAATAATATCTTGCATAATAAATACCTGTATATATATACAGTATATTTCTGTGGGAGAAAGTCGCAAGATTTTTATGAAGAGAGAAATGAAAAAAGGCAGCGTTTGCTGCCTTTTCAATCGATTATGTGAGGTAACCTGAATGAGTTATTTACGCTTCGGTTGAGCGTCGATGCACTGACCGTTCACATCGGTAACCGCAGGATCCATTAAGTGCAAATATAGCGGCATGATATCCAGTGGCGTTTTGAGAGTATTCGCATCTTCACCCGGATATGCTTTTTCACGCATGCGAGTACGAGTGGCACCAGGGTTAATTGCGTTAACGCGGATCGGTGTATCACTCAGCTCGTCAGCCAAAACTTGCATCATGCCTTCTACGGCAAATTTAGAGATAGCGTATGGCCCCCAGAATGCGCGGCCAGAGTGGCCGACGGTTGAAGAGGTAAAGATAATACGCCCAGCTTCTGATTTACGCATCACAGGCAGTAGTGCTTGAGTCATTAGCACTTCGGCTTTCACGTTGATCTGCATGATATCGTCGAAGTCTTCCTCTTTGATTTGATCAAATGGACACAGCGAACTCAAGACACCTGCGTTGTGTAATAGACCATCCAAGCGACCAAACTGTCCTTCGATTGTCTCTGCCATATCAATGTAATTCTGCTGAGTTGCACCCTTGAGATCCAATGGAATGATAGCTGCTTGTGGATAGCCAGCAGCTTCAATCTCATCATAGATAGATTCAAGGTTTTGCACATTTCTACCCAAGAGAATAACAGTTGCACCGTGCTCGGCATAAGAAAGCGCGGCTTGACGGCCGATGCCATTACCAGCGCCAGTAACAAGAATGACTTTACCTTTTAGAGCATCAGCTGAAACGGAGTAGTTCACGGCGATAAATCCTTATTATTGTAAGAGGGTCCATGATAGTTAATTGACGCTAAAAAACGCCTGTTTCTCAATGGAAAATCTTGGTAATCGTGACAAGATGGTTACAATACACCAATTCATGTGTTATACCAATTCCAGAACTTTCGTTAGGTATGCTATCAATCAGAACAAGTGGTTACAAACCGCGCTGCCTTCTCGCTGATGTTTCTGCGTAACATACTAACGTCATCTGAAATGAGATAAAGGAGCTCTCGTTGGAATTTTTATTAGATTATGGTCTGTTTCTGGCCAAAATTATCACGGTGGTTGCTGCGATAATTGTTCTGCTCATTATTGCAAAATCGGCTGGTGGCAAATCGGGTGCGGCGAAAGGGGAGTTAGAGATTACCAACCTTTCAGAGCAACACAAACAATCTGTTGAGCAGTTAGAGCATCATTTGCATGACGATGCTTTCATCAAGGCTCGAGATAAAGCCGTCAAGAAAGAAGAAAAAGAGAAGAACAAATCTCGCGAGAAAGAAATCAAACAAGCGAGCAAAGACGGTTCATTAGATAGCAAGCGTGAACCACACCTATTTGTTCTTGATTTCAACGGTAGCATAGACGCAAAAGAAGTCGCGTCTCTACGTGAAGAAATCACCGCTATTTTGGCTGTCGCACGTGAAGGTGATGAAGTGTTACTTCGCTTAGAGTCTGGCGGTGGTATGGTTCATGGTTACGGCCTTGCCTCTTCTCAACTGGACCGAATCAAAGCTGCGGGTCTTCCTCTGACCATCTCTGTTGACAAAGTTGCGGCAAGTGGCGGTTACATGATGGCATGTGTAGCAGATAAGATTGTTTCTGCACCATTTGCAATTGTGGGGTCTATTGGCGTTATCGCACAAATTCCTAACTTCAACAAACTGTTGAAGAAACATGACATTGAGTACGAACAACTAACAGCGGGTGAATATAAACGCACGCTAACGATGTTCGGTGAGAATACCGATAAAGCGCGCGATAAGTTTAAGCAAGAACTTGAAGAAACACATGTCTTGTTTAAAGACTTCATCCGTGAGCGTCGTCCTAGTTTGGACCTAGACAAAGTAGCCACTGGTGAGCACTGGTTCGGTACACAAGCGAAAGAGCTTGGTTTGGTGGATGACATTAGTACATCTGATGATATCGTTGTTGCGGCATGCAAAGATAAAACCGTACTTTCTGTGCATTATGTGCAGAAGAAAAAGCTGGCAGACAAGCTAGCAGGTGTGGCGGGTAAAGTCGCTGATAGTGTGATTTTAAAGTTAGCTGAGCGTGGTCAAAAACCGATTGTTTAATCGAGCTTAAGTTCATGACATTTAAAACGGCGAGGGCAGAAGCTCTCGCCGTTTTTGTTGAACTTTATGTTTATTGATGAATCCAATTACGCATTAGGTGTAATGCTTTACACGACATTTTTCCTCGCTCCAAAGACTGATTACCCGTATAATGTGCGCCTCGAAAACCGAGCAAATTGCTGAAAAGAAACTATTGGTGGAGAAGAACATGTCCTCTCAAACTCCGGTTGTAACCGTAGATGGACCTAGTGGTGCAGGTAAAGGCACTTTATGTATGTTGCTGGCGAAAAAGTTGGGTTTCCAACTCTTAGATTCTGGCGCAATTTATCGTGTACTTGCACTCGCTGCGATTCACCACGGTGTCGACACCGAGTCAGAAGATGCTCTTGTCCCACTAGCAACCCACCTAGACGTTCAATTTATCGCGGAAGGTGACTTAGTTAAGGTCATTCTAGAAGGCGAAGACGTGTCAGGGGAGCTTCGTAAAGAAGAAACGGGTATGGCAGCATCTAAAGTTGCGGCTTTGCCACGTGTTCGTGAGGCATTACTACGTCGTCAGCGTGCATTTGAGACCGCACCGGGTCTGGTTGCTGATGGTCGTGATATGGGCACAATTGTATTCCCGAGTGCGCAAGCAAAAATCTTCCTTGATGCGAGTGCTGAAGAGCGTGCAAATCGACGCCTTAAACAGTTGCAAGAGAAAGGGTTAGATGTTAGATTTGCTGACCTTTTAAGCGAGATCCAAGAGCGTGACGACCGAGATCGTAACCGCCCAGTGGCGCCATTACGCCCTGCTGAGGATGCGCTTGTGCTAGATTCTACGTCGATGACTATCGACGAAGTAGTAGAAAAGGCACTACAATATATCGAATCGAAGCTAGCTGAGTAATAATACTCGACTAGGCTAAGAGCGTTGGTCGCAAGGATGATGACTGGCGAATTTAATAACCCCATGCGGTAGGATACCCGTGGAAGTTTAATTTATTGAAGATTAATTAAATGACTGAATCTTTTGCTCAACTCTTTGAAGAGTTTCTAAACGAAACAGAATTCCAACAAGGCAGCATCGTTAAAGGTACTGTAGTAGCTATCGAGAACGGTTTCGTTCTTGTTGACGCTGGTCTTAAGTCTGAATCTGCTATCCCTGCTGAACAGTTCAAGAACGCTGCTGGCGAACTTGAAGTTGAAGTTGGCGCTGAAGTAGACGTAGCTCTAGACGCTGTTGAAGATGGTTTCGGTGAAACTCAACTTTCTCGTGAGAAAGCTAAGCGTCACGAAGCTTGGATCGTACTTGAGAAAGCTTACGAAGAAGCTGAAACTGTTGTTGGTATCATCAACGGTAAAGTTAAAGGCGGTTTCACTGTTGAACTAAACGGTATCCGTGCTTTCCTTCCTGGCTCTCTAGTAGACGTACGTCCAATCCGCGACACTGCTCACCTAGAAAACAAAGAGCTAGAGTTCAAAGTTATCAAACTTGACCAAAAACGTAACAACGTAGTTGTTTCACGTCGTGCAGTTATCGAATCAGAGAACAGCGTTGAGCGTGACGAGCTTCTAGAAACTCTACAAGAAGGTTCTGAAGTTAAAGGTATCGTTAAGAACCTTACTGACTACGGTGCGTTCGTTGACCTAGGTGGCGTTGACGGTCTTCTACATATCACTGATATGGCTTGGAAGCGCGTTAAGCACCCATCTGAAATCGTTAACGTTGGTGACGAGATCCAAGTTAAAGTTCTTAAGTTCGACCGTGAGCGTACTCGCGTATCACTAGGTCTTAAGCAACTAGGCGAAGATCCATGGGTAGCAATCGCTAAGCGTTACCCAGAAGGTCACAAACTAACTGGTCGCGTAACTAACCTAACTGACTACGGCTGCTTCGTTGAAATCGAAGAAGGCGTTGAAGGTCTAGTTCACGTTTCAGAAATGGATTGGACTAACAAGAACATCCACCCTTCTAAAGTTGTTAATGTTGGCGACGAAGTTGAGGTTATGGTTCTTGAAATCGACGAAGAACGTCGTCGTATCTCTCTAGGTCTGAAACAGTGTAAAGCTAACCCATGGCAGTCATTCGCTGAAGCACAAGCTAAAGGCGACAAAGTTACTGGTAAGATCAAGTCTATCACTGACTTCGGTATCTTCATCGGTCTAGAAGGCGGCATCGACGGTCTAGTTCACCTATCTGACATTTCTTGGAATGTTGCTGGTGAAGAAGCTGTACGTGAGTACAAGAAAGGCGACGAGATCTCTGCAGTTGTTCTAGCAGTAGACGCTGAGCGTGAGCGCATTTCTCTAGGCATCAAGCAAATGGAAAATGACCCATTCAATGCTTACGTTGCTGACAACAAGAAAGGTGTTCTAGTTAACGCTACTGTAACTGCTGTTGACGCTAAAGGCGCTACTGTTGAAATCGCAGAAGGCGTTGAAGGTTACATCCGTGCTTCTGAAGTATCACGCGATCGCGTAGAAGATGCTTCTCTAATCCTAAGCGCTGGTGATGTTGTTGAAGCGAAGTTCACAGGTGTAGACCGTAAGAACCGCGTAATCAACCTATCTATCAAAGCTAAAGACGAAGCTGACGAGCAAGAAGCAATGGCATCTATCAACAAGCAAGATGACAATGCATTCGGTAACGCAATGGCTGACGCTTTCAAAGCTGCTAAAGGCGAATAATATACTCGCTTAAGCAAAAAAGGAGCCGCAAGGCTCCTTTTTTATATTTGGTCATATTTAAGTAGTAATACTAATGACAGTAAACTATCTTAATAAAAGGCATTTCTTCATTGCGCATTTTGCATAAAATTTGTCTAGAATTGTCAGCAAGTGTTTGTTGGAATTAGTATTACTTACTATAATAAGTGATAAAGATACTCAAAGAGGGCAACTATGACTAAGTCTGAACTGATTGAAAGACTCTGCGCTGAGCAAACACACTTATCAGCGAAAGAGGTAGAGGATGCTGTAAAAGATATTTTAGAGCACATGGCCTCTACACTAGAGAGCGGTGACCGTATCGAGATCCGTGGCTTTGGTAGTTTTTCTCTTCATTACCGCGAGCCTCGCGTAGGTCGTAACCCTAAAACGGGCGATAAAGTGGAATTGGAAGGTAAATACGTTCCACATTTCAAACCTGGTAAAGAACTTCGTGAGCGTGTAAATATTGGTTAATGCACTCTTATTAGTTTGAAAAAAGCGGCATACGTTTGTGTATGCCGCTTTTTTGTAATGTATCCAAGTTAGTAATACATCCAAGATCGTTTACTAATCTAATTGTGGATTCAGCTGTTTTCTATACCCAAATAACTTTAACTTCTAAGCATGTCTACAAACTAAGCATCTTGAGGTTACTTGGGTATAGATTATTGCTAATATACGTAGTCTGAAGAAGCATTTTCCTGCATAA
Source organism: Vibrio alginolyticus NBRC 15630 = ATCC 17749 (assembly GCF_000354175.2). Classification (NCBI taxonomy): domain Bacteria; kingdom Pseudomonadati; phylum Pseudomonadota; class Gammaproteobacteria; order Vibrionales; family Vibrionaceae; genus Vibrio; species Vibrio alginolyticus. Next base: position 1,188,171 of record NC_022349.1, on the reverse strand, counting down.
TCTTACCGACTTACTCCTAGAAGGGTGATGTAACATGAAAATTATAAAAATCGTTGCTGTTTTAGCTCTCTTTTTAATTGCATTGGCGTTAGGTTCCCAAAACCAAGAGCTCGTGACTTTTAACTATCTTCTAGCAAAAGGAGAGTTCCACTTATCTACGCTATTAGGTGTAGTATTTGTGGTTGGCTTTGCTTTAGCGTGGGTTATCTTTGGTAGCATCCAACTGAAAACTCAGCTACAGGTCCGTCGTTTAAAGAAAAAACTGAAAAAGTACGAACCAACTGAATCAAACAACGCTGCTGATAAGCCAGCCATTGAAAAACAGGCATAAGGATAAGGCTTAACTTTAATGCTTGAACTACTCTTCTTGTTGTTGCCTATAGCTGCTGCGTATGGCTGGTATATGGGACATCGCAGCGCTCAGCAAGACAAGCAGAAGCAATCTCATCAAATCTCTCGTCAGTATATGACGGGTCTTAATCTACTGCTCTCTGACCAATCAGATAAGGCTGTCGATCACTTTATTGAATTGCTCCAAGTTGATAACGAGACCATCGATACTCACCTTGCGTTGGGTAACCTGTTCCGGTCTCGTGGTGAAGTCGACCGCGCAATCAGAATTCACCAAAATCTTATTTCTCGTTCAGGCTTAACACTGGACCAAAAGAACCTCGCCCTTCAACAGTTAGCGAAAGACTACATGGTCTCAGGTTTTCTTGATCGTGCAGAGAAAATCTTCGAACAGTTAGTTGAAGAGCCAGATTACAAAGAGGCGGCTCTTCAACAATTAGTGACCATTTATCAGCAAACACGAGAATGGGAAAAGGCGATTTATTACGCGAACCAATTGGCTAAGTTAGGTAATAAACGCTCAAGGATGCGTGCAAATATTGCCCATTTTTGGTGTGAAATAGCCATGCTCGACCAAGCTGATGGGAATACTAATAAGGCAATACAGCATTTTAAAAAAGCGTTAGCGGAAGACCCGAAGTGTGTTCGAGCAAGTATTGCTTTGGGACGAATTTATCTAGAGTCTGAAGACTATAAGCACACCATCAAATATCTGACAGGGGTACTTGAGCAAGATAAAGACTTTATCAGTGATGTCTTGCCAACTATTGCAGAATGCTATCATCATCTGGGTCAGGAAGATGAACTTGTCGAGTTTCTGCGAGCTTGTATTGATAAGAAAGCTGGCGTATCAGCCGAGTTGATGTTGGCTCAATTAGTTGCTCATCACGAGAACGTTGGGGCTGCTCAAGAGTTACTGACGAAACAATTGCTGAAAAACCCAACCATGAAGGGCTTCTACCGTTTAATTGACTACCACATTGCAGAAGCAGAAGATGGTCGAGCGAAAGACAGCCTATCAACACTACAAGCGATGGTGGGTGAACAGTTAAAAGTGAAACCACATTACCGATGCCGGAAGTGTGGATTTTCTACCCATTCCCTTTATTGGCATTGTCCGTCCTGTAAAGGATGGGGGACGATCAAGCCAATCCGCGGATTGGATGGTGAATAATTCTTAATGCAGCTGGCAGAGTTTCTGTCCGCTGCATTTTTTTAACTTTTTATTTAATAAGAACCAAAACAGTTAGGAGATGAAATGATCGACCAAAAAGTTATTGTCGCACTGGATTATGATAACCAAGCAGATGCACTTGCGTTTGTAGATAGAATTGATCCTGCGTCATGCCGACTAAAAGTTGGCAAGGAGATGTTTACGCTATTTGGTCCTGATTTTGTACGTGAACTCCATAAACGTGGTTTCTCGGTATTCCTAGATTTAAAATTTCACGATATTCCAAACACCTGTTCGAAAGCAGTTCGCGCTGCGGCTGAAATGGGTGTATGGATGGTGAACGTACACGCGAGCGGTGGTGAGCGTATGATGACGGCATCACGTGAAATTCTTGAGCCATATGGTAAAGATCGTCCACTTCTTATCGGTGTAACGGTACTAACCAGTATGGAACAAAGTGATTTAGCTGGTATTGGTTTGAATGTTGCGCCTCAGGAGCAAGTGATTCGTCTAGCAACCTTGACCAAAAACGCGGGCTTAGATGGTGTCGTATGTTCAGCGCAAGAGTCCTCACTACTGAAGAGCGAACTAGGCCAAGAATTTAAATTAGTGACCCCTGGTATTCGACCTGCTGGTTCAGAACAAGGTGACCAACGCCGTATCATGACGCCAGTAGACGCTATCCAATCAGGTTCAGATTATCTTGTGATTGGTCGCCCTATCACTCAAGCGTCAAATCCTGCAGAAGTGCTGAAGTCGATCAATGAGAGCTTATCTAAAATGTAAGCACTGTCTCGATTGTATGGAGAAAAGTGAGGCTAAGATGCCTCACTTTTTATATCGAATGAAAATACTGATCGCGGTAAACAACCATTCCTTTTAACCAGCTATGTCTGATCATTTACTCGCTGTAACTGGTATATCGGGGCCAATTGAGATAAAGGTTCTGCGGTTTATTCTGAGTAAAGTAGGGCTTGGTACTATGCTGATCACACTTTTGTAACATAACTCACTGTGATGCCTCGAAAATGCAATCATGTGTTATTGATGGCTTGCGTTACAAATATCTAAAGAATACTATGGCGAAGATGCATTCACTGCGTTGTAAGGTCTAGGATGACCTAGTGAAACTCTTTGAAATTAATATAGAAGCTGGCAGGACGTCACTTCATATTACGTTCCTATTATTTCCTATCTGCGTATTTTAAATCGCAGCTTTCTGTGAGCTTTCACACGCTGTCTTCCTTGTTACGACCTTAGTGCGCAAACACAACAAGGAAGAAACATGACTAAAAAACTGCCATTTTCAGTACTAGCAACACTGACCGCTGCCAGTTTTCAACTGAGTGCGGCAGAATTGCCAGCTGATATCGAATGGATTTCAAACAACAACGAACCTCTATTTGCCTCTGAAGAAGCGGTACGAGGTGGCACCTATCGCACTTACATTCAGAGCTTTCCGCAAACATTACGAAGTGTTGGTCCAGATGCGAACTCAGGTTTGCGCCAATACTTAATGGATGGTTCACCAAAACTGGCTCAGCGTCATCCAAATACTGGCAAATGGATCCCTCAACTTGCTAAGTCATGGGCATTTGGAGAGGACAACAAAACCGTATTCTTTAAACTCGACGAAACGGCCGAGTGGTCAGATGGTGAAAAAATTACAGCAGATGATTACGTCTTTATGATGAAGTACTACACGTCAAAAGACATTATCGACCCGTGGTATAACGACTTCTTCACAAACAGTATTGTGAGTGTTGAAAAAATTGATGACTACACGATCAAAGTCAATCTTGCTGTAGCTCAAAGTCATGACTCACTTATGGTTATGATTAACATGCCAAGTAATGGTTTTCAGCCTCGTCCTGAACACTTCTTTGAAGGAGAAAAGGACGCAAATAACGATGGCATGCCTGATAACTTCGTCAGAAAGTTTAACTTTAAATCTGAGCCAACCGCAGCGCCTTACTACATTGATCAAGTGAAGAAAGGTAAGAGCGTGACATTCAAACATGTCGGTGAAGATTGGTGGGGATACAACAACCGCTACTATAAAAACCGTTATAACGTTGAAAAGGTTCGCATTAAGGTGATTCGCGATCCTGATATTGCCATGAAGCACTTTGAGAAAGGCAACTTAGACTACTTTGAGATGGTGCTACCAAGCTTTTGGCATGACAAAACCAATAGTGATGTGTACAAAAAAGGCTATATCCAAAAGTACTGGGGCTTTAACGAAGCACCGCAAGGAGCAGGTGGTCTTTGGATGAACACAGCGATGCCGATGTTGGATAACCTAGAAGTGCGTAAAGGTGTTATGGCAGCCACTGACTATGACGGCATGATTGAAAACATCATGCGTGGAGATTATTCACGTAAACCGCATGGACTCGGCTTTGGTCATGGCGAATACGATGATCCTAACAATACACCGCCAAAGTTTGATGCTGATGCGGCGGTTAAACACTTCGAAAAAGCGGGCTTTGACAAAGTGGGCGCAGATGGTATTCGTGTTAACGACAAGGGCCAACGCTTGAGCTTTGCTATCACCTACGGATACAACTCTTGGACACCGCGTATTGCATACCTGAAAGAGCAAGCGAAACTTGCTGGTCTTGAGTTCACGTTAAACTTGGTGGATGGCTCATCTGCGTTTAAATACATTCTTGAGAAAAAGCATCAGCTAGCGTTTTTGAATATGGGCTCTGGTGAGATCCCTGCGTATTGGGAATACCTACACTCGGATAATGCAAATCGACCACAAACGAATGCTCACACCAACTACAGCAGCCCTGAGCTAGACAAGTTAATTGAAGCGTATGATTCTGAGTTTGATCAGGAGAAGCGTTACGACTTGTCGCATCAAATCCAAAACTATGTCAGCAAAGCGAATATCATCGTTCCTGGCTACATGGTGCCTTATTCTCGAGTTGCTCATTGGCGCTGGGTTAAAATTCCTAAAAACGGCATGACAAAAGCGACAGAATGGGTGCTTCATCCAATGGATATCGGTAATTTCTGGATTGATAACCAAGTAAAAGAAGAGACAGAAGAAGCGATGGACGAGGGTAAAACCTTCCCAGAATTAACGGTAATTGATGATCGTTACAAATTGTAAATCAGTAGTTTAGATAGAAAATGATAGCCCCGGTAATGAATTTTATCGGGGCTTTCTTTTTTACTTAACAAGGTAAGACACTTCTAAAAGGTAGGTTTTTGCATCACCAAGCAAAGAGAACGCTTTATCGATGGTTTTAAATCGATCATCAAGCGAGTCGCTGGATATCAGCTGGCTGAATGTTTGCAACGAGAAAGCTTCGTTTGCTTTGAAGAACTGATGTACGTTTTCAAGCTGCACTTTATGAATATGCTCCACCTTATTTAGGGCGGTGGTTAAATCGGAAATGTTAATCGACATTGCTACTCGGGAACCTTATCAACAAGACCTATATGAGGTCATAGAGTGGGGTTTTATATTTTGCGACAGAGAGTAACACCGAAGAGCAATTTATAGTCTGATGAAGATCAATTTGCCTTATTTAAGCATCTGTAACGCGGCACTAGACGTGTACCTAGAGCTAGTACACGTTACAACGCTTGAATATAGGCTAGGGTTTCACCTGATCAAAAGTAAAAGCCAAGTCCGACTAAAAGCCCTTGAGAAGCCGTATCATATTCAAATACCTCTTCATTTTTGTAATCGACCCAGGTCGACTTGTAAGCTAAGTTGAGATCAGACCATTCGTTAAAGCGATAACGAACACCAGTTTGAATGGCATAAGTGAAGTGAGTATCGTTGCCAAGTCCGGCGTCGATACTGGCATGAAATCGCCAGTTTTCACTCAATTCATCAATGAGTCGCAAGCCAACTAAAAAATCGACCCAATCTTCTTGTAATGACAGTCTATCTTCTAGTACCCGGTTGTCATTACGATACAGCTTGCCGGTGATGTCATTGTCCCACCAACGTAATCCAAACATATAATCCAGTTTACCAAATGAATATTGTTCGCGTTGGAATGCCTTTGCTTCTAGAACACCTTGCCGTATTTCGATGTCCGCACGATAACGAGCGTTAGGCAGAGCGCCCTTGATATTATTAACATCACCACTTAAGTTCATGAAACTATAATCTATGTAGTAGCCCCACTTACTTTGGTAAATACTCTCGAATCGCAACATCGCCCCAATATCGAGGTGGTCTACGATGAACTTAGGATCGACATCCACCTCTGATGAAAAGCGACCAATACTGGTATCCCCGTGGATATTCAGTCCTAGCATGTACACTTCTATGCTATTTCGCCAACGAGATTCTTGTGTCTCAGCTGAGAGCGCTACTGATGTAGGTAATACAAGAATGAGTGAGGAGAGTGATAGCAGGTTACATGGTTTCATCCAATTTCCTTTTCGGCTTTTCGTCAGCTTTCAGCTTAGTAGAAGTCGCTACACTCTGCATAAAAAAGGGAAGCAACTTGCTTCCCTGTAATTAACATTGACTTAGAGTTGTTTGGCAATGTCTGAGGTTAGGCTTTCTAAGCCTATGGATAAAGCGTTGACGAGCGCTTCATAGCCCTCATCTTGAAGCGGCTGAGAGATTTGTATTGGCGCGCTGTTTTCTACCTTACCTTCGGCATTAATGAGTAACCATTCCCCCTCAATTTCGATATTACCTTTGTAGCTGCCATTAAATTTATTTAACGTAAGCTGGAGTTTGGCTTCACCGCTTTGATCCAACAGATTATTCATTTCAGTCGGCCAGTAATGACTTTGCTTGTGACGTAGTTCCGCGACGACTCTCTGAGTGATTTGCTCAGAAATACTGTGCGCCCATTGATTGTGCTTCGCCTGAATAACTTGGGTCTCAGAGGTTCGATAAACAATGCCATTATCATTCAAATAACTCGCCAATGTCACTGGACGAACAACTAAAGTTGGGCGCTGAGCGATATCAGAAGAGCTCAGCGTCACTGGTTCCGCCTTAGGTAGAAGGTACATAGCTCCTTTAGTTTGCGGAGCGCTACTGCAACCCGTTAGACCGACAAATAGCGCGATAGACAGAAAGAATACTCGTTTCATTAGTTTTTGCCTTTAACTGGTATTGGGTCACTGATTTCATCTTCTCCAAACACGAGAGAGTTTGGCTTTTCGTTTAGCTGTTTAAGTACGGGTTTAAACTCTGTCATTACGCTTTCTAATTCTTTTAGCGTGGCTTCCATTTCGCTGTACATGGTTGAGTTGGGCCCATAACCATCGAGTGTTTTTTGTAATTGCTGTAAGCTTTGGCGAATATCTGTTGGGATCTCTTGCGTCTCTTTTTGATTCAAAAGTTTATCAATACTGTCCGCCACGCGTTCTGCTGAAGCTAACGTTTTTTCGGACGTTTTTAACGTTGAATTGAGAGAGTCTAGTGTTTCTTCCATTGGTAAGTTATTAATCTTATTTAGGAAGTCGTTCACTTGGCGCTGAACCTGCGCAAAACCACCACGCATGGTTGGGAAAACATCTAAATCAGCAAACTTACTCGGTACGTAAGGCTCGTCGTTTGGATAGAAGTCGGCGTCAACATACAGTGCGCCTGTTAATAAGTTACCTGTTTTTAAAGTACCACGTAGGCCTTTAGCAAACTCACTCTTCAATTTATCTTTTAACATTGGTAAAGATTGGGATTGGAAATCGCCATAAACACGGCCGAGCTCGATTCGTACCAATACAGGGATTTTTTTCGCAGAAAAGTTCTCTTCTGGGGTTGGAAGTCGCATTGGTACACGCATCACAGTACCAATTCTCAAGCCTCGATATTCGACAGGTGCCTTACGTTTAAGTCCTCGTACCGATTCATCAAAAAGCATAACGAATTCAATATAATCATCGTACATGCCTTCTCGAAGTTGTTTAATATCATCGTACAAGCGGAAGTTGACCATATTTTCAGTGAGCTGTTCACCGGATTCAAGACCTGGAACGGTATCGAAGGTAACACCACCCGTTAGCATGCTCTCTAATGAGCCAAACTTGACTTCGAACCCTTCAGCGTTGAGCTGTAAATCTACGCCAGAATTCAGCCAGAACTTGGTACGAGTGCGCACTAAGCTGTCATAAGGCTTGAAAATAAAGAGTTGGTATAACGCTTTGCGAGTGTCAACATCAAAGCTGGTTTTCTCTACACGACCAACCGTAAAGCCTTTATAAATGACGGGGTCACCAACGCCTAGCTTACCAGCCTCGCGGTGTGTTAACACAAGGCGTAACCCCTCTGCATCAGGAGAGGCGACTGGGGGAACATCTAAGACCGTAAAGCGCTCTTTCTCTATCTTAGATTTACCCGGCTGAAGTTGGATATAAGCGCCAGAGAGCAAGGTCTCTAAACCTGAAACGCCATCACGGCCAATACGAGGCTTCACAACCCAAAACATGGTGTCATCTCGCAGCATGCGTTCTGCATCCTTGTTCATTTGTGCCTTAGCGATGATGTGATCGTAATTTTCACTGAGAGTGACTTCAGTAATCAGTCCGACTTTTACATTCAATGCTCGGATTTCGGTTTTGCCAACCTCAATCCCATCTGCGGTTGGCAGTTGGAGAGTAATTTGTGGGCCTGTACTGTTGATATATTGGAACAGCATCCACGCTCCCATGGCTAGCGCAAGGATCGGGACAATCCATATCGCAGAAATCTGCTTTTGCGGTTTTATTTGAGCGGTTACGTTGTTCTCATCACTCATATTTGGCTTTCTCGTTTAAGTTGTCAGAAATCGGCTCCTGCACTTCGTTTTGTGGCAATTGCCACAACAAACGTGAGTCAAATATCATTGCAGAAAGCATAGTAAAAATGACCACTGCCGCGAAAGAGAGCGCAGCAGGACCTGGATAAATCGCCATTAAGTTTTGCAGCTGAACCAGTGCAACTAAGATCGCGACGACGAAGATATCGATCATGGACCAACGGCCAATAAACTCAGTTATGCGGTAGATCTTTAAGCGTGAAATACTCTCTTCGTGCGGAAGATATCGCGCTTTTTGCGCATTGTAATACAGCCACGCGAGTGCCAGCATTTTCGCCATTGGAATAAATACGCTAGCAAAGAAAATTACCATCGCAATAGGGTAAGAACCTAAATGCCAAAGCAATATTACCCCCTCCATGATAGTCGAACCTTCTGCATGTCCAAGACTTACGGTGTACATCATAGGGTAGAGGTTTGCAGGGATATAGAAAATGACTGAAGCAAACAAAAGCGCCCAAGCTTTTTGTAAGTTGTCTGCGGGGTTGTATTTGTGAATAGGGCTTTTACAACGAATGCAGTGTTGGTGTTTTTTAGCTTCAATAGGGTTGAGCTGGTGACACGTATGACAACCAATATGGTTGTGGTTATGGTGCGTATCACCCTCTTTTACATTAGATAGCTCGATAGCTGGAATAAAGTGCCCCCAGAGCCAGCTTTTGTCGACCATTGATATGCATTTGACTACCAGAACGGTATATACACAAAACGCCCAGAATGAAGTGCCCATTCCTATGTCTGCGAGGGAAGCGATTTTAATTAAGCTGACCAACACGCCAATCAAAAAGACATCCACCATTAACCAGGGTTCGACTCGAAACAGAAGACGGCATAAAACTTTTGCCATTCGTTGCTGCTTTCTAGAGGGGGTATGTTTACGTGCTTTTAATGCTTCAAGGTGAAGAAAGAGAATGAGACCAACATAGATTGCAGGCAAAACGATAACTGTTGCGAGTAGCAGCACACCCAAAAGCACATTTTGAAACTCAGCCAGCATTTTGGCAGCGTGCAACAAGGTGATTTCTTGCGACAACCCTTGCACGCTGAACGACATAAAAGGGAAAGAAATGCTTAGCACTAACATGATCAAACATGCCGATGATATGGCGATCACGCTTTGGTAAGGCTTGGCATTCACTTTAGTCAGCGAATGCGAACATCGAGGACATTGTGCTTTTTGCCCCTGTTCGATATCGGGAATGCGAACAACAAGGCCGCACTCTTCGCATGAAATTAACTGACGGGAATTAGGTTGAATACTCATCGGGTAGGTTTTAGATTCATTTGCTTTAAGAATACTCTTTTTTCACTAGGCACGCTTGTTTTGATTCAGGAGTTTACGAGTTTCTTACTTTTGGCATTAGAGGATATGGGAGATCTAAGACATAAACGAAGTCGCGTTTGGTACAAGATTTTACGGCGAAGATGAGTATGTTGGAAGTCGAAAATAATGTGATATTGCTTGTCTGTGGAGGGGGGTAATTACTTGTTTTTAAGGGTAAGTAACCCTGCCCAGATAATCAGAGCAGGGAAAAAGAGCATTTTATTTAAGGTACTTAGTTGTACTTTACTTGACCGTTCCGCTCTTAAAGGCATTGGAGCCGACTTGCGTACCGTTGAGCGTTTTGCCGTAATAGCCTTGGTGCTGGTGATATTTCTCCGCGTTTGCGGTGACATTGCCTTTGAATCGAGGATCTTGTGGACGCTCATGGCTGTTGACGTATGCTGCGACATCCCAAGCTTCTTGCTCTGTCAGCTGTACACTTTTACCAAGCGGCATGTTTTCGTAAATAAAATAGGCCGCTGTGTTAATCCGGTGCATACCTGCGCCCCAGTTATACGCATATTCGCCCCAAAGTGGTGGAATGTATGAATGGTCGTTGGTGTCTTTGATGCCTGAACCGTCGGCGCGATGGCAAGTTTCACAGTTCTTTTCGTAGACCAATGCGCCTCGCTCTATTGATGGTTCTTGCTCAGGGGCGGCGATTTTTGGGTAGCCACGCCCAGAGAGATTACCCCGCTTTTCAATTGGTAATGCTTGTGCGATGGCTTCGGGCAACGGGAAGTCTTTTGCTTTTCCACCAATTTGCAACGTTTTTGCGTCTAGTTCTGGAATGGGTTCATCCGCCATACCATGTTTGTCAAGCAAGCCGCCCATCGCTAACCAGTAGGCGTAAGCACTAAGGGCAACAATTTCTGTCGAATCGTAAGCGGGCGCTTTACCGTTCATGGAATACTCGAAACAACCTTGGATACGGTCAGCATAGCTGTTTACGCGATCGTTTTTCTTACGATATGCAGGGTATGCCATGTAAGCTGCCCACAGTGGCGCAGCGTTTGCTTTTCGTCCTGCCTCCATATGGCAGTTCACACAGTTTTGTTCGTTGCCAACGTATTTTCCGCGCATTTGTTGTGAGTTAACAAAGAGCGAGTAACCGCGTTTTACTTGCTCACCAAATGCGGTGTTTGGGATTGTGCTGAGATCACGCGATTTTAAGTATTCACCGTGCTTTTCTTTTTCTATCGCAGGTAGCTCTTTCTGGCGGTCCGGTAATGGATCGTTAGCTAGTACGAGCGTAGAAATGAAAGGCAGTGCGAACAAAGAATAGAAACGTTTCATGACTGCTCCTAGTAACGTAATGAGGCAAAGTAGTAAGCAAGATTTTCGATCTCTTTGTCAGTGAGATTTTTTGCGATGGTCCCCATCATATTGAGCGGGTCGCCACTGCGAGTGCCGTTTTTCCATGCCATCAATTGCGTTTTTAAGTAATCAGCATGTTGGCTTGCGAGGCGAGGGAACTTGTCGACGCCCATACCGCTGGCTCCATGACAAGTTGCGCAAGCTGGAATATTTCTATCCCAATCGCCTTGGAAAATTAATTTACGATACGGGTTACGAATATCAGCTTGGTCGCCGCGTTGTTCTGGATTCGTGAACTCATAGCTCGGGAGGTTAGCAAAGTACTCCATAACTTCCTTACGGTCTGCGGGATCGCTGAGTTCCTTCGCCATGCCTTGCATGACCACATTTTGGCGTTCGCCACTAAGGAATAGTTCGATTTGAGTGTTGAGATAATTCGCGTTTAAACCAGCGATCATCGGCGCGATATTTGGCTGTCCCATGCCATCTTGGCCGTGACAACCGCTACATACGCTGGCTTTTTCCGGAATAGACGAGGCGCTTGCGCCCATAGTGGTTGCTAACAAACAGGCCACCACCACTGGAAGAATTTTTGACATGCTGACTCACTTTAATTTTTATTAATATGTCTAAGTGCTACTTGGTAGTCACTTGGACAATATTGTCGGCCTTGTCAATAATGAAAGGTATTGTGGATTTCCACATATTTAATAAGTGTAAATGGCCGTATTTGTTTTTATTGGTTGTTCTATAAGCGATAAAAACAAAGTGGTGAAGAGCTGCACAAATCGGCAGCTCTAAGTGGTAGAGACGTCTTAACGTGCGGCGTTACGCTTTGCGGATTTTGGCCGGCAGGGACTGACGTGCCGCCGCGCCCACGACCCAATCCAACAACACGCCTTTGCCTTCTCGAGTAGGGTCAATTAAGCCAATGTCGTTAATATTGACGCCATCTTGGCTGCGCGTTTTTACGGGTTGTTGCTTATCGCCGATCCAGTGCGAGCGTTGTCCTAGCTCGGTATGGCCAAACCCATGTTCAAATCCGAGTGTGCCAGGGCGAATCCCGCTGACTATCATCGCAAGTGCTTTGGTGCTTGCAGATGGTGTCTCGATAACAAACTCATCACCCGTTTTAATGCCTGCGCACTCGGCATCGATTGGATGGATGTACACTGGGTTTACGCCTTTAATCGAGTTCAACCTTGGCGATAGATTGGATACCGCACTGTGAATGTTGGATTTAAAGTTCGTCAGGCTGAAAGGCCATTCTGAGCTTGGGAACTGGTCTTCCATTGATGTGCCATCGGCCAGTTTTTGTGGATGCCATGTTGGGCAACCCGTGTAGAAATCACCGGTCATGGTGTTTCTTGCGCTGCCGACACGTTCATTCCATATCGCGACAGGTCGTGTCCATTTGTGCTTCATTTGCTCACCTTGATACGCTTCGGTTGCATTTTCAAAACGTCCACCGCGAGCAAAAATAAACGCCACACGTTTCATCTCATCCGCTGTCAGCGTCTTCTGCATGGCTGGCATTAAACGCTCTAGGCCGGACCACGCAATGTCTTCTGCCGAAACTTCAGGCACCCCGCCTTTCACATAAGCCAAGTTTGCCGCGGAACGTAAGTAGAAATCTTCAGCGCTGTGGAGAGCGTGCCAATTCCCTTGCGCATCTTGAATCGCGTTGTCACCAAAGCCGCCTAGTTGCATTTTCTTGGCGACATCAATCAAAAAGTTTTCTAAGCAAATTGAACGACCATCGGCGGTTTTCTCTGTTCGCGCTCCCACAATCGGCCAACGAGCGGTGACGGTTTTCACCGGAACGTCGTGCCAAGGCGTTGCCATACCCCAGCTTTCGTAGGTGACCGTGTCCGGCACAATATAGTCCGACAATGCGGTGGTTTCGTTAATGAACGCATCAACAGACACAATCAAACCGAGTTTTTTTGGATCTTTAAGCTTGTCTTCCAGCAGAGCTTTCAAACCGGGTACACCATACATTGGGTTCGCCATGTGATTGATCCACGCTTTAACGCGGTATGGATAACCATCAATAGCCGCAGATAGGTGCTCTGTCAGCAGTGGCGCGGCAAACGGATACCAAGGCGCGCGAGTTGGATAAGGGGATTCACCAGCCTCAACGCGACGTTTGTATTCGCTTGTTTTGTGGTAGGGGAATTTACTGCGCGACAAAAAGACGCCTTTCGGGCCGACTTTGCCAGCAAATTTGGTGAAGTCGTAACGAGGACCCGCAGCGGAAGTTGGGTAGCCACCCGCTTTGGCCATCGCGCCGCCTTTCATATTTATGTTACCAATCAACGCATTGAGCATCATGATGGTAAACGAGTTATAGAACCCATTGGTGTGCATGTTGCCACCGTGGGTATCGACCACCGCTTTTGTTCCGTGACTGGTGAAGCGCTTTGCTAGTTCAACAATTTGTTCGACAGGGATTTCACATTGTTGGCTGTAGAACGCAAGGCTGTATTTGAACGCCTCTTCTTTGAGTCTTTGTAGAGACGATTTTACGCGCACTTCGCCCGATGCAAGCGAAACCGTTTTATCGACAAACAGTGCCGCTTCCTCTTCTTGGGTATGAACACCAAATTCGCCGCTTTGCTCATCCACGATGACGTATGGGTCGGAGTCAGACAACGCTTCGCCCTCGAATGGCAGATTCAAGTCCGACGCGCGTAAAAACGTGCCGTTTCTCGGGTGCTGATTATCGCTTATCACGAGATGCGTAGCATTACACCAGTGCGCGGTGCCGGCTCGCTTCATCGCGTTTGCCCCCGGCTGCGCCAAGAAGGTTTTGTTGTAGCGTTGGTTTTCGATGATCCACTGGATCATGCCAAGCACGAGGGCAGAGTCGGTGCCTGGTTTGATTGGTACCCAGCGGTTGTTGTCACCGGCAGCCAAGCTCGATGAACCAGCAGGCAAACTTGGTGTGATGATGGTGTATTCCAAGCTACCTTCTGTTCGCGCATTGGCGAGTTGGCGCGCCTGACGCTTAAAAGGGTTACCCGCTTGAGCTGGTGACATACCGATGAAGATGATGTATTCCGCGTTATCAAAGTCTGGCTTCAAGTGCGCGTTCTTATCTAAATCGTTCATGAATGCGCCGCTGCCAGCACGAAATGCGTAGCCGCAGTAAGAGCCATGATGCCCAAAGTTACGCGTACCATAGCTGTTGAACGCGAAGCGTTTGAATATGTCGTCTCGGCCTTCGTTACCGGCGTTGGTCATTAACAGTTGGTTGGCTTTCGGTCCATATTCTGGGTTTTCAGGATCAACGGGCGTTGTTAAATCGCGAATGTCGCGTAAGCCATCCACATGACCTTCACCAAATAAATCACCGCCCTCGACGACTTCTTCTATCAGTTGTTCGTAACTGATCGGAATCCATTTTCCTTCGCCGCGTTTTCCAACTCGTTTCAGTGGCTGAGTAATGCGGTACGGGCTGTTGCGAATTTCTAGCATCCCATTGCCACGTGCGCATGCTGTTGAACGACCGTCAAGGCCCGCTTCTCCTGCCAAACTTAAATAAGCACCTTTGACTGGCGTTTCGAACGGAATGTGTTGCTGATGAGAGAGTGGGTGATATGGGTTGCCAGTAATACGCAAAATCTCGTCGTTGCGGTTATCAATGCGTACACGCAATCCGCACAGTGACCAACAACCAAAGCACATCGATGGTGCAACGCGCTGATTTGGATTAGGGATTAGGTTGCCTTTGCTGTTGACCGTGTACTCTGGTTCAAGCGAGTTACCGTGGTGAATATCACGCGTTTTTTCTCCCGCAGTGCCTTCGAGCGCACCCTCGACCATGTGTTTGGTGGTGGTGGCGTAACCCGCAGCGAATGCGCCAAGCCCACCCACTGCAATGCCTGATTTCAAAAACTGACGGCGTTTGTTATCCATGATGAAATCCCCTTTGATTAGCGTTCAGTTAAGGTGGGTGATGAGGCTTTTACTTCGATCTTTTGTTTTGGCTGAACCAGCTCCGAACCGAGCAGTGCCAGTGCAAGCCATAATCCGAGCATGCCGATAATGCCTATCCAGCCATTTCCATCCATAGTGAGTTGGTATGGATACAGCCCTGCATCGAACTTGGCGATGGTTTGCACTTCCATGATGGTAAACCAGCGAATCAGCCATGCACTTTCCAGTGCGGCAGCAGACACAAAACTGAGCCCTATGACGTGACGAAATCTGGCTGATGCGGACTTTTTGGTATCGCGCAAGAAGATGAAAGCGAGCAAAACACAACCTAAAACGACAAAAGTGAGCAGGGCAATGTTGTGCATCCATTGTTCGCTAGAATAGAGCGAAAATGCGGAATTGTTGGATGCCCAAATCGGTAGCAGTATCAGCGTTAATACACCGCTGGTAACCACTGATTTTTTCAGTAAATTAGTATCGCCAGATGTCAGCGTCTTTGACTGACTAGGCAGCAGTAACCAAATCAGCAGAGAAAATCCGACAGCGCCCATAAATGCAGTGACAAACCAAAGAATTGGTGACGCGGGTTGGTGCCATAAAGAGCGCGATTTAACGACCGCAATTTCAGCGCCTGTGTAGACTGCAATGGTGATGCCTGATAGCACCGTGATGGCAGACACCATAAGCATGACTCTACGAGAGAGCGCCCAGTCACCCAGTGACAGCTTTGAAATTAGAGGCAGTACTTTCCCTGGCTGATTACGTAAGTTGATCAGATCCTCGCGGAGATACAGCCATGCAGTCACTACCGCTAAACCTGAGAAAACAGGCAAGAAAAGCGACCCTAAAGACATCCATGACCACGGAGTGATGTGTGCGTAGAAATGCCATGCGCGTCCCGGTTGGTGAAGGTCGCCAGTTAACGCTAATGGCCCCACGATGGCGCCGATGGCCAGCGTCAGAACAAGCGCAGCGCGCAGTCTGTGACTGGTGTGTTTTTCAAATAATAGGGCGATTAGGAATAAAACAGCAGCCGCATAAGCTGAGCCGATGTAGAAGAAATACTGCACTGCCCACGGGAGCCAAGCCATTGCTTGAGGTTGGACTAACACTTCGGTGATGTTCATGCGCGCTCTCCCTGTGGGTCGTAAATAGCAGGTTGTCCGTCGATGTGGCTGGTGAAGCGTTCATCCATGCCGATGTAAAACACGTGTGGCTTGGTGCCTTCATTGGGTTTTAGCACTTTGATATCGTCTTGGTGCTTCGCAATTAAGCGGCGGACTTCGCTTGATGGATCATTCAAATCACCAATTACACGTGCACCGCCAACACAGGTTTCCACGCAGGCAGGCAATAGACCTTGTTCTAGACGGTGAGCACAGAAGGTACATTTATCTGCGGTGAGGGTGTCTTCATTGATAAAGCGAGCATCGTAAGGGCAAGCTTGTACGCAGTACGCGCAGGCGACGCAGCGGCTGTTATCCACCATGACAATGCCATCTTTGCGCTGAAAGGTTGCTTGAACCGGACACACTGCCACGCAAGGTGGGTTGTCGCAGTGGTTACACAGGCGCGGTAGCATAAAGGCTTTTGCTTCTCGCGTGGCTGTAGAGCCATCATCTAACGTAACTTCGTATTGCTTTACGGTGGTTCGGAACTGACCGATTGGCGCTTGGTTCTCGATGCTGCAACCCACAGTGCAAGCCTGGCATCCGACACATTTACGCAAATCTATCACCATGGCATAACGCTTCCCGACTTGTCCTTTTCGGTCAGCGGACTGGTTATTTCGAATAATGTTTCCCGCAGTTGCCGTGCCAATGCCAGCGACTGGAATTAACGCGGCTCCGGCTGTGACCGCGCTGAGAAAGCGACGTTTGGTGGAATCCATAACTCACCTGCTTTTTTTGTTGTATTTGAATTGACTGATTCCATTGTGAGAAATGCACTGCGAGGCTTATATTGTGGATTTCCACATACCCAGATCAAACTTGATCTAAAACAAATGTGGTTTACCAAGGGTAGCTGTTATTCTTGCTCCATTACTTTCGAAGGAACGATTCTACTCATCATGAACAAAACGCCACGGTTGCTTCAGTTTTGGGTTCTTTGCTTAGTTGCCTTTGCATCTTTGGCTCAGGGCGCAGTTTCTGAACAAGAATATCTGCAAGAAATGCAAGAGCAAAAGGCAGTGCAGCCAGAGGCCAAGCAGAAAGTCGAAGTGGGCGTGTTAGCGATACGTGGTCACCTTTATGCTGAGCAGAGATGGCAACCGACCATTGATTGGCTCAATCAGCAAATTTCTGATGTGCATTTTGTTCTTCATCCCCTTAACTTGGATGAAATGGGCGAAGCGGTGAAGTTTCAGACGATGGATTTCATCTTAACTAACCCAGGTCAGGCAGTGCGATTGGGTAGGCAATACGCGCTATCGTGGATGGCAACGCTAACCAGCCGAGCGCCGCAAAATTCGAACTACGGAATTGGTTCGGCGCTGGTGGTTCGAGCCAGTTCAAGCTATCAAACATTGCAAGATGTCTCAGGGCTTCCCGTTGCTGCTGTATCAGAAAAAGCCTTTGGCGGTTACTTAACGCTGCGTTACCAGATAGTCGAAATGGGTCTTAATCCTAACGATTTCTTTGCTGATGTCCGTTACCTCGGCTTTCCTATTGATGCCAACCTGTATCAATTGCGTGATGGCAATGTGGAAGCCGCTGTCGTCCCTGCTTGTTTATTGGAACAGATGCAAAATGAAGGTCTGTTACAGCAAGGGGATTTTCGAGTCCTAAATCAACAGCCAAATGAACATTCTTCGTGCGCTGTTTCTACGCCGTTATATCCAAACTGGTCATTTGCCAAAACAGAGCGCGGCTCTGCTCAGATCGCCAAACAGATTGCGCAAGTATTGTTAGCGATGCCACCTGAACACCCTGCGGTTATTGCGGCAGGCGCATCAGGTTGGACGTCACCCGTCAGCTTGCTGAGCATCGACAAACTTTATCAGGCGCTAGACCTCCATCCGTTGCAGCAGCCTTGGTGGCAAGAAGCATTGCGCTGGCTGCGTAGTCATCAGGAATGGGCGTGGGCGCTGTTCATTTTTGTGATTGTATTGAACGCTTACCACTTTTGGCTTGAGTATCGATTTAGCAAGAGCAAGCAAGCGTTGGAGCAGACATCGTTACGTTTAAAAGAGAAAAGTGAACAGTTAGAGCATTCACAAAGAGTCGCGATTGTCGGTGAAATCGGCACCAGTCTTGCCCATGAGCTCAATCAGCCATTGGCAGCCATTCGCAATTATAGTGAAGGCGGTTTACTTCGCTTGGCCAAAAAACGCCCACATGAAGATATTGTCCCTGTGCTTGAGAAAATACAGGGCCAAGTTGAAAGAGCCGATGCAATTATTCAGCGATTAAGAACGTTGATTCGTAAGCGCAGTGTCGACAAAACGTCGTGTGATCTTCAAGTACTTATTGATGACACGATTGAGTTGCTCCATTTTAGAATGCAGAAGCAAAACATTTCTATTGTGGCCAGTACAGAAGGGAACATTCGTCCGTTACTTGTCGATGCAGTTGGCGTACAACAGGTTTTAGTTAATGTGATCAGCAACGCGATTGATGCGTGTACTTTGTTCCAAGAGAAATATCACTCATCAGGTTATCAAGGTAAAATTGCCCTGCATTGCGATTACCAAATCAGTCAACTCTCTATTCGAGTGTTAGACAATGGTACAGGGTTGCAGCAAGAGAATCCGACTCAAGCGTTTGTGAGTAGCAAAGAAGAAGGGCTTGGGCTAGGGTTAGCCATTTGTCGCGATGTGATGGAAATGCATGGTGGCGAGTTTGTCATCAGCTCGACAGCACCACATGGTTGTTTGGTTGAGCTTGTGCTTCCATATCAAAACTAATCTGAACTAGGCATAGGAGCATTCAATGAGCAGCGGTGAAAAGCAGCTACCTGTTTTTGTAGTCGATGATGATGAATCGGTGCGTGACTCGCTCGCTTTTATGCTGGAAGAGCATGACTTCAACGTGACGACTTTTGCTGATGGGCAATCTTTTCTCGATAAAGTGAACATTCATCAGGCCGGATGTGTGATCCTTGATAGCCGAATGCCCAACCTTCGTGGTCAGCAAGTGCACCAAGTTTTAAATAAAGCCAACAGCCCGTTAGCCGTTATTTATCTGACAGGGCATGGTGATGTTCCGATGGCGGTCGATGCATTGCATGCTGGGGCGGTCAATTTCTTCCAAAAACCAGTCAAAGGCGATGAACTGGCACGAGCCATTTTGCAGGGACAGGCGCAGTCTGCCACAAACCTCGATATGGCAGCAGCAAAATCGGCTTATGAATCGCTCACACCTAGAGAAAAAGACATTTTGCGTTTGATCATTGAAGGAAAACGCAACATTCGTATTGCTGACGAACTTTGCATAGCAATGCGAACGGTTGAAGTACACCGAGCCAATCTATTGAAGAAGTTCTCGGCAAAAACCGTCGCAGAGTTGGCATATATTTATGGCAAGTTAGATTAAAGCTTAGCGAGTGAAGCCTCTTAAGGCTATTTAGAGGATACAACTTGAGCTTTATGACGACTCGCGTATTATCTTCTTCGTTCTTACTTTATCTGAATTCTTATGAGTTTGTTGACTAAACGACATCACACGCCACATAAGCGGGCAAAATGGCTACTGGCGATTATTGGCTGGGTGGTCGTTGTGTGTCTGATGCAAAATTCAGGCTTTGCATCGTCATGCTCTATGAAATATGAGACGGAATCGCCCGCGGTTTCACTTGCTGATGAGCGTTCGAGCGTCAAGTCGATTGATACTAAAGAAACTAGCAAGTGCGAATTGTCTGAAAAGTTAATTCAGTTTTCTCAACATCAACTCGATGTATTTATTGTTGTTCTGTTTGTCGGTCTTTTTGCTTCGGCAATTTGGTTGTGCAGTGCCTATATTGGTGCGCAACATTGGACGGAACCGATAGGCCGTAAGTATCGAGTCCATCTGACTTTCTGTGTGTTCCGAGAATAAAAGCGTGCTTTCTGACCACTAGCGTCAGTTATTTAGCACCTTTGTCTTTTAACTAGGAATCACTATGAATCAAATTACTAAACTGACTCAGTTTGCGTTCATGTTTTTTATGACGCTTGCTTTGAGTTTGCTCTCTCTGAGTATTTCAGCTCAAACTACTGATACAGGTTGGATAACCAACCCACAACATCCTCCAGTGCAAACGCGCTTTGTGCTCACTGGTCAACAAGATCCGCAAGCCAAAACACTTACAGGTTATTTGGATGTCAAGTTAACCGGAGACTGGAAAACTTACTGGCGTTCACCTGGTGAGGGCGGCGTAGCACCATCTATTGATTGGCAAAATTCACAAAATTTATCCAAAGTGGATTGGCAATGGCCGCACCCACAAAAATTCGAACTATTAGGTATCGAGACTCTTGGGTATAAAGGCGATACTTTGTTCCCCATGACGCTGCACGTCGAAGACATGTCCAAACCTGTCACGATTGATGCGGTACTGACACTTTCTTCTTGTACGACGATTTGTGTGCTGACCGACTATCAAATTCAATTGACGTTCTTGCCTTCTGATCTAACAGTCGATGAAGGCGTGATGTTCAGTTACGCTCAAGCAGTGAGTAACGTGCCGCAGCCATCGCCGTTTATTGATGTTACTCAGGCGAGTTGGGATGTGAACCAATCGAAACTACAAATCAAGCTACAGAACAGTCAGGGTTGGCAACAACCACAAGTGCTGGTGGATGGTGTCGATGAAGCAACGCGAGACTATAGCTTCAAGCTTGAAGGAATGCATCAAGAAGGAAACATCGTCACCGCGAGCTATATCGTTGATACTTGGCTGGGCGATGTGGAGTTAGATGGTCAGTCGCTGTTTGTGACCATCAAAGACACCAATTTACTAGCAGAAGAAACCACTCAAGCAACTGCTGAGGCAATAGTTGAACCGTTGCCGAGCACGTCTCTAACGAGTGTTTTTCTATTCGCGTTGCTCGGCGGTTTAATTCTTAACATTATGCCTTGCGTTCTTCCGGTTTTGGGGATGAAGCTAAGTAGTATTGTTGCCGCTCAAGGTATCGAGCGTCGTCAAATTCGCGCTCAGTTTGTTGCCTCGTCACTTGGTATATTAACGTCGTTCTGGATTCTCGCTGGTTTTATTTTGGTGCTTAAGCTAACAGGTAATGCCATTGGCTGGGGCGTGCAATTTCAAAGCCCTTGGTTCTTAGGTTTGATGGTGTTGGTCACCACTTTGTTTGGGGCCAATATGCTGGGGCTGTTTGAAGTCCGTCTATCATCGGGTACCAATACATGGCTGGCCTCGAAAGGCGACAACTCGTTAGCTGGACACTATGTTCAAGGTATGTTTGCTACATTGCTTGCGACGCCTTGCTCCGCGCCTTTTCTAGGAACGGCCGTGGCGTTTGCCTTGGGTGCCGACGTATTAACGTTATTTGCAACCTTTACAGCATTAGCATTGGGTATGGCACTGCCTTGGCTCTTAGTCGCTGTGTTTCCAAATATCGCGCTGAAACTACCAAAGCCTGGCTCGTGGATGAATGTCGTTAAAATCGTGTTTGGCATAATGATGCTGGCGACTAGCATTTGGCTACTTTCATTAATGGCAAATCATGTACCGATGTTATGGATTGCACTTATCGCTGTGGTTGCTTTTGTTGTAATGATGGCAAGAGTTAAGAAAGTGTATGGTGAGAAAGCGCTTGCTGTATCCGGAACTGCGTCATTAGTGTTGATAGCTGGTGGCCTGTTACTTGGTAGTGTCACTGCCGACCAATGGGCGACACCGCTTCCTGAGGACTTAGCGTGGCAGAAGCTTTCTAACTCGGCGATTGAAGATCACGTCAATAATGGGCGAGTGGTGTTTGTGGATGTCACTGCGGATTGGTGTGTCACGTGTAAAGCGAACAAGATCGGTGTGATCTGGCAAGATCCTGTCTACTCATTGCTGCAAAGCCCTAATGTAGCGACGTTAAAAGGGGATTGGACACATCCGGACGGCTCGGTAACGGACTTTTTACGAGCTCATGGGCGTTACGGTGTGCCGTTTAACATCGTCTATGGCCCGGCAGCGCCACAAGGTATCCCGTTACCTGTGATCCTGACTGATGATGTTGTTTTAAGTGCGGTGAAGCAAGCGAGTGGGGGAGCTATTCAATGAGTTCGACAAAGCGGCGTAGAACATTCCGATATTGGCTCGTTCAAATCGTACAGATGGTGCTCATTGTCACCGTCATTTCCATCGCGATGGATTGGTATCGCACTAAAGATATTCCTAAACAGGAGGCACCACCATTGAGCTCAGTATTGAGCGATGGTGAACACTTCGATGCAATCGCGCAAAGTTATGAACAACCTGTCGTTGTTTATTTTTGGGCGACTTGGTGTCCCGCTTGTAAATTTGTAAGCCCAAGCGTGAGCTGGCTGAGTGATGACTACACCGTAGTTGGCGTTTCTGGCTCGTCGGGACCGAATGAGCGTGTGGCGCAGTTTATGAGGGCAAAAGAATATCGTTTCGAAAACATAAACGATCCTTCAAGCGATATTATGCGCGAATGGGAAATTAGCGTGACCCCAACCATTTATGTTTTAAGAAATGGTGAAATTTCCTCTGTCACAACTGGCGTTACCACTCCGATAGGAATACTAGCGAGAATTTGGTTAGCTCGATAACGCTATAAAAATCCGATATTCAAAATATTGAGTATCGGATTTTTTTCTTTTTATTTTCTCGCTCTAACGGGAATAATAATGTGTGCGTATGGCATACCATTCCACATCACGTATGGGCGATCATAACTTGAACCGGTTGGTAGAGAGTCGAGCAACACTTGGTCTAGGGTAATAATCATCATGTGTGGTTCTTCCACAATCCATTGGTTATCGTCCGTTATTCCTTCTGAAAATGGGTCGGTGTTATTGGCGCCGCCATCACCCGCTAACATGCCAAAAAGTACAATTAACTGAAATGAAATTAGTTAAATAGTCAGATTAATAAATTAAAGCTCAATTTAATAAAAATTAAAGTTTGATAAATTTAATTATAGATTGACCTTAAAAAGGAAGTGTTATTTAAATTTAAAATAGTAATTGATAGTTTTACTATGTTAATTTAAGTGTTCATTTATAAACATTTTTTCGTCTATTAATACGCATAGTTTAAAACATCTGGCTGTCCTGCTTTGAAGCGTGACCAAAAGATGATAAATAGGTGTTTTTAGTGATATGAGCTGAGTTTATTTGTAATCTATATTTTCAACACCTAATTTCCCTCGTATGGCTAATCGTATAAAACAACATTTTATCTTTATTGTTGTCACGCTAAAGCGTACTTTCTTAATTATATGATTAGTTATAAAGGTAACGAGAATGGGATTAAAAATCCGTGGCTCTGTTGGTATAAATGGCACTAATTCGAAAAATGATGTTAAAGCAGTTCAACAATTTTTAAATGATAACCAAAAGAGAATAGGTTTTACCCGACTGTTGGTTGTTGATGGCTCGTTAGGGCGGAGTCCTCATTTGTCGAAAACAGTAGAGGCAATAAAAGTGTGTCAGCGTAAGCTACTTTATATGGTAAAGCCAGATGGTCGGATCGATGTAAATGGTAGAACTCATCGTAAGCTCAATGGATTACCATCCTATAGCTCAGTGAAAAATGATCCTCATGATGCTCAAAAACTAGTAACCAAAGTACCTTGGATGAAAACAGCGTTGGGAGAAATTGGACAAAAAGAAGTTTCAGGCACTAAGGCCAATCCAAGGATTTTAGAGTATTTTACAGCATCTAAGTTCTGGGGCACTGATGACTCTGGAGGTCAAAATGCTTGGTGTGGTTCGTTTGCCGCTTGGGTTTTTAAACAACACGGAATCACTCCAGTAAAAGAAGCTTATCGAGCAAAGGAGTGGAAGGGTTTTGGTAAAAACATCTCAGAACCTATACATGGAGCTCTAGGGATTAAATCGAGAAAAGGTGGTGGGCATGTTGCTTTTGTCGTGGGAAAGAGCCCTGATGGTAGGCATTTGTACATGTTAGGAGGAAACCAAAGCAACCAAGTCAATATAGCAAAGTACTCTATTGATGTCTGGGACAAGTTCGTAGTACCGAGTAACTACGATGAAACAAAAGGTACTTTACCTGTATATACAAAAGGCTCTGCCTTAGCAGGAACGGAAAGTTAAATATGAAGAAATTTATAAGTTTGCTAGGCTGTGTGAGCTTATCAGCTTGTGCTTCACAGGGAGTGTACTCTCAGAATGAGGTACTCAAAGATGCGATATTTCAAACGCCCTATTCTGCAGTGGTGAAAATTACAGGTTTTGAAAAGTTTGCTGAACACGAGGAAGATGTTCTCTTTAAAGTTCAAGCAGAAGTGATTCAGAAACTTCGTGGAGACGTTGGGTCTGAGATTACTTTCAGTATGTATGGCGAGCTAGGAGATGAGCCCAATATACACAATGATCCTGTCATTCTCACACTATGTCGTGATAAAGATACATATTATTGGCCTGGAACGGGGGCTGAGTTTGGGGCTAATCAAGAGAACATATTAAACGCTCAAGAAACAGCTGCTCACTTGGATACAGATCAGCGCCATTTTGCACATTGTTCAGAATGAAAAGGGTGGCGGTTGAAACGAGCGGTTACAGAGCTTGTTAGTCGCCATCGTAGACAACGTCTTTGCTGAATGATTCTTTAGTTTTTGATTGTCAGAGCCGACTGACAAAACCATACCAACTGTGACAACCAAACCGCTATTAAAGCAGGATATTATTCCTTCAACTTTGTGTTTTAGGAGTAGTCATTAGACTACCCAATAATTGTTGGAATAAATAATGACGAAACGTTGGTTTGTCTCCGCTGTGAGCTTCGCGCTGCTCGGCGGTGGTACGTCTTTCTATCTCCAATCTGCTGCTCAACCAGAATTGCTGCCTACATTGATTGTGGAAAAAGGCACGATTGAAAAACAAGCGGTGGCTGTTGGTAAAATTGTCCCTGCACACTCCGTGTCTATCAAGTCACAAATCGACGGTATCGTCGGTGAAATTTACGCGAAAGTTGGTGAAAAGGTGAAGCAAGGCCAGCCGCTGATCAAAGTGCGTCCAAACCCAACACCCCAAGCATTAACGGATGCATCGGCAGAGCTCATGCGTAGCGAAGCCGATCTGGAATCCGCCAAACAAAAACTGTCCAACTTAGAAAGCTTGGTCAAGCAGGACATTATTCCAAGTAACTACGACGAATACGTAAGTGCGCGCTCGGCAGTCAAATCTGCGCAAGCGGACGTATTGCAAAAGCGCCAGAATCTCGAACTCATCCGCAGTGGTGAGGCGTCTATCGGCGATGCACGTTTAACGTCGACGATCTACGCGCCAATTGATGGCACGGTACTCAACCAGAAAGTTGAGGTCGGAGAGCCGATCATCTCGACTCAATCAAGCCAAGCCGCGACTGAAATGATGTCATTGGCCGACATGAACAGTCTGATTTTTAAAGGTAGCGTCAGTGAGCATGATGCTGCGCAGTTGTCTCCGGGAATGCCCGTTATGTTGACGGTTGCGCCTTATCCTGATGTGGCGATTTCTGGTGTGCTAACCAAAGTGGCGATTCAATCTGAGAACCTTAACTCACCAGAAGGCAACGCTTCGGCAAAAAGTTTTGATAACGGTTTTGAGGTTGAAGTGGGAGAACTCAAGATCCCACAAGATGTGTTGCTTCGTTCTGGTTTTTCATCGACGGCTCAAATCATTCTGAAGAAGTCTGAAAACGTGCTCACTCTACCGGAGCGCGCTCTGCAATTTGATGGTGACGCACCGAATGTTCTGATCCCCGATAGCTCAGAACAAGGGTTTCATAAACAACCGGTGAAACTCGGTCTGTCAGATGGCATCAATGTCGAAGTGCTTGACGGCGTGGAGCTTGATGAAGAGGTTATCGACAACAGCATGATGGGAGCGGCGCATGGTTAAACTGCAACGATCAAAAATCGCCTTTGCATTGTTGGCTGCCACACTCAGTTTGCCGACCTACGCAATTTCTATTGAACAAGCTTGGCACCAAGCAAAGCAGAACGATCCTAATTACGAAAAAGCGAAAATCGGCGTCCAGCTTGGCGAGGTTGGCGTACAGAGTAGCCGCAGTGCGTTATTGCCGGGTTTAAGTGCCAGTGCGTCAGCGGATTGGAATGAGTCCTCAAGCCATTCGAACAGTTACGGCGCTACCTTATCTCAAACTATTTGGGATAGCAGTTTGTGGTCGGAACTGGATCAAGCGAATGCCAATTATCTCAAAGCACAGTTAGAGCTATCTCAATCACATAACGAGCTTGCGCAGAAGTTGCTCACCGCTTACCTAGATGTAGCAAGCGCACAGGGCGACCTCAAATTGGCGCAGTCCAAGCTGGAGGAGGGGAAAGAACTTCTCAACATCATCGAGAAACGCTATCGAGCAGGCAAAGTGAAGTCGGTTGATGTTGAAGAGATGCGAGCGAATCAAGTTTCTGAGCAAGCAAGTATCCTCAATGCAAAAGCCGATCTCGAAGTGAAAAAAGCAGAGCTTGCGGCGTTAATCAATCAAATGCCGGAGAGTGTCGACCAAATTCGAACGGATTCTCTAATTCAGCCGCCGATGCTGGTGGACTCTCAGGAGCAATGGCTAAAGCTGGCGAAAGACAGTAGTCCAGAGCTGTTGGTCGCGGCGCAGATGGTGAAAGCGAGCGAGTTCGCGAAAGATTCAGCTAAAGGTGGATACTACCCAACCGTCAAAGGCAGTGTGGGCTACAGCGATGGTGACAATCGTTCAAACGGCGAGTTTAACGCTGGGATTAGTTTGAGTTTGCCGATTGACCTCAATGGTGCAGTGCGAGCTAAAGTGGACGAAGCATCGTTGAACATTTTAAGCGCCAAGCAAGATATGCGTAGAGTGGAAATTGATATTCAGAAACGAGTTATTCAGCAGTTTACGCAGGTCGATATCAACTGGAATCAAGTTTTGATAGCGAACGAGCTGGTTGAGTCGCGCGCCAGAGTGTTGCAAAGCAAAGAGAAACTTTACGACGCTGGTCTGCTTGAAGTGTCGGAAGTTATCAGCGCACACAACAGCTTGTTTGAGGCGAAAAACAGTCTGCAAACCAACTTGTACAGCTACTGGCGTAAGAGAATCGGCTTACTGCAAACCGCAGGGAAACTCGATGACGATACCATGGCGTTGATCTCTCGGGCTTTTCATTCATGAGCAGTCTATTGCAACAAACTTGGCAAACGTTGATGGCGCACCGCATGAAGAGCGTGCTAGCCATTATCGCGATTGCTTGGGGCGTGATCTCTGTGGTGGTGTTAATCGCACTTGGCGAAGGCTTTTATCGCCATCAGACCCAGTCGTTTTCATTTATGATCAACAATGTGCAAGTGGTGTTTCCGTCGAGTACCAGTAAACCGTGGCAAGGGTTACCTTCAAGACGCCAAATTGATATACCACAAGAAAAAGTCGACATGATCAAACAGTCGGGCTTCGTGCAACAGGCGTCAAGCGTTTACGCCAAATGGGATGCGAATATCACCAATCTCAAAGGACAGAATTTATCGAGTACGGTCAGCGGTATTGATACGTCTTACTTTCCTTTAATGCAACGCAAGCTGCAACCCGGTTCGAGAAACCTGTCACCAAGTGATATGGACAACCACACTCGCGTGGCGGTGTTAGGCGATCAAATTGCGCAAATGGGTGGAATCCAAATCGGGGATAGGCTCAAAGTCAACGGCATTCCGTTTTTGGTGATTGGGATAACCGTTGGTGAGGACACTGGCATTTCATTCGGCGATAGCCGCACGGTTTTCATTCCTCAAACAACGTACCGCGATTTGTGGGATGCGAAACCTTGGATGATATTGATGAAGCCGAGAGACGGGATGGATGCACCGTCGTTTCGACAAAATATCGTGAACTTTTTCGCCAAGCAGCTTCATTTTGACCCAAGTGATAAAGATGCGGTCGAATTACCCGATTTTAGTGAAGGTGCAGCGGTCATCAGTGGAATTTTGCGTGGCATTCAGATTTTTCTTGGAGCGAGCGGCGCGATGACCATGGCGGTCGGTGCGCTTGGCGTTGCCAACATCATGTTTTTATCTGTCACGGAGCGCACGCGTGAAATCGGTGTGCGTTTGGCGATCGGGGCGACTCAAAAATCCATACTCAGTCAGTTTATTCTTGAAGGGCTTATATTGGTAGCCGTGGGCACGGCATTAGGTCTGATGTTTTCGTATGCCGTGGTATCTGTCTTAAGCAGCATGGCATTACCGGAATGGATTGGTTTACCTGTGATCACGCCAGATTCTATTGCTTGGTCTTTACTTGTGACGCTTATCTTGGCATTGATGGCGTCGTATTTCCCAGCAAGGCGAGCATCGCGTCTCACGCCAGTCATTGCTTTGAGTGCGAGGGCTTAGTCATGTTGTTACCGATGAGACAAATTTTCCAAGAAATGGCCGCAGAAAAGCTGAGACTGGGTTTGACCATTCTAGCAGTAGCGTGGGCGACCCTTTGTATCGCTGCTATGTTGGCGGTAGGTGAGGGTATTCGTCAGGGCGTATTGAAAACCGCACAAAATGGTAACGGCAACTTGATTTATTTGACCGGAGGGATGGCCACCGTCGACCACGGTGCTTTTCACCAAGGTAAGTTTCTGACACTAAAAATGGACGATTCAGAGGTCGTTCGAGCGTTACCTGATGTAAAAAGCGTTGCGCCAACGGCGAAGTGGAAAGAGCGCATCACCGTTGGTGACAGAAGCTCGTGGCAAGAGCCGTTAGCGGTCACGAGCGAGTTTCAATCCATGACCAATTTGGTGCCGATGGCGGGGGGGCGATGGTTAAATCCACTCGATCAAAAAGAGACGCGCAAAGTCGTTGTACTGGGTTATGAACTGGCAGCCGACTTATTCAACCCGAATGAGGACTTTAGTTGGTTTGCGACAGTCACATTGCAAGTCAACCCTGTGGGGAAAAAGGTAAAAATCGGCAATGAGGAGTTCACCGTTGTGGGCGTATTGGAGAAAAACAGCGCTCAAATAGAGCTGGGGGATCTTATCAACTATTCCAGCTTTGTGCCGTTAGCGACGTGGAAGCGATTTCATGTCAACGGTGAAATTGGTGGCATCAATGTGCAGCCACAAGCGAATGTAGACCGAGAAGCCTTAGCAAAGACGATAAGGCAAGTGATTGCCCGTAAGCACGGGGCAAGTGTCAGCGATGAGCAGATCGTCCAAGTCGATGATATGTTCCTTAAGCAAAAGAGTATGCAGCAGTTCCTGATAGGTTTGCAGAGTTTTCTTGGCATTATCGGCTTCGTGACGTTAGCTGTTGCTGGCGTTGGCATCGCCAATGTGATGTATGCCACCGTAAAGCGATCTACGCGTGATATCGGCGTGCGCATGGCAGTCGGTGCAACTCCAACGGCCATTCGCATGCACTATTTAGTGCAGTCTTTATTGACAATGATGATGGGGGGCGCGCTTGGCTTAGGCGTGACGTACGCGCTGGTGTCTGCCATCAGTTCCATTCCTTTAGAGGGTAATGCCTTTTATGAACAACTGGGTAAACCTGTCCCTGAGTTGTCGTGGGTCGTTGTCGCGATTGTCATCCTCACCTTAGTGATCATTGGTGTGGCATCTGCATGGTTACCTGCAAACCGAGCCGCAAAAGTCAGCCCGTTGGAGGCGCTACAAAGTGAATAACAACAATAACTCTGGAAAGAACATGTCGAACAAGCCGCTTGTTGAGCTGACCAACATCTGTAAATACTACTCAAGCGGGGAGGCGGAAGTTCGCGCGCTAGACGGCGTTGACTTAACCATTAATCAAGGCGAGTTTCTTTCGATTCTTGGCCCGTCCGGTTCAGGCAAATCAACGTTGATGAACATGCTCGGCTGTTTAGACAAGCCCACCGATGGCAAGTACCAACTTGGCGGCCAAAACGTCGCAAGTTTAAGTGCGAATGAGCTGGCTGGCATTCGTAACCAAAAGATCGGATTTGTCTTCCAAAGCTTTAACTTATTGGAATACGCGACGGCGCTTGATAACGTGGCACTGCCGTTGGTTTACTCTGGTATCAAAGCCAAAGAACGTCGCCAGCGCGCAGCTAAATTGCTAGAGCAAGTCGGGCTAGGGGATCGTTTAGACCATAAACCAAACCAGCTTTCTGGTGGTCAAAAACAGAGGGTCGCGATTGCAAGAGCCTTGGTCAACGATCCGCAAATCATCTTAGCAGATGAACCAACGGGTGCATTGGATTCAAAATCCGGCGCAGAGATTGAAGCCTTGTTCAACCAACTCCACGCCGAAGGTAGAACGCTGATCATCGTGACGCACGATAACGCTCTGGCAGAGCGCACTAAACGCATCATCACCATCAAAGACGGCAAGGTGATTTCGGATAGGGTGCCGGTAAGTAGGGAGAAATGAGCTTTTCTTAATTGAGAACTGAGTTTTAAGGGAAATAGCGATACAGAGGCTATCTCCCTTTACTTTTATTCGCGATGTTCGTTTTGTCTCTCTTTTATCAAGTCATGCTTTTGTTCTTTAAGTAGAGTGATTGCGAGCTTAGTGTCCTCAATCAATTTACTGTTATCGTTGAGATCGTTGCTCTTCAAAGGCAAAACTAGATAATGAATGCTGCCATCTGCATTCTGTACTCCGGTAGCGATGATGACATCACCTTCAGACGCCGTACCAAAATACTCTGATACGACTTTGGTTTCGCTGACACCGTAGCTATCCAAATAGGATGACTCCGTATTGTCAAACAAGATAGGAACCCCTTGCTTAGCTAATGTTCGCAATTGTTTTTGCTTTTGCTCGTCGAATGGATAGTCGGTCGTACTGATGTAACTTACCTGTTCAGCTTCAATAAAATCGTACAGTTCATTGCTCAGTTCATTTAATGGGGCAGATATCCAAGGTGTAGCTGGAATGACGTCGGAAGTATCATCATTGCCACTTTGTGGTGTTGGAGTGGTAACCACCTTTTGAGCAGCATTGCTCTCAGGAGGCGTTACACTTATTGTCGCAGCGTCTTCTGTCTTGATTTGCTCGTCAAGGCTTGCAACAGGTTCGGTCTGGGCATTCTTGTTATTTGAATTAATCAGAAATATGGCGAGTACTGCACCAAGTGCTAGCGCCGATCCAGTCAAGAGTTTTTTGTTACTTGTCATGTGTCATGTCTTACCGTTTATTTCATTAGTAAATACGGCGGCCACTTATTTATTCCGTGGCCGCAGGCTAATAAGTTAGTGGTAGAGATCGTCATTCCAAGAGATAGTTACGGCTCGGCTAGTCTCTGTCCATTGACTGCTATCACGATTTTTCTTCCAGGTATTTTCTGGTGTGGTATACCAGCTACACCAGTCGCGACCAAAGTAGTAATTGGTTTTTCGCCAACCAGCAACCAGCTTGACCTCTGATGTATCTAGGCCATCTTGAATGTCATTTTTTCTATATACGACGCCGACTTGTGGTTTAAAATCTGAACGCATAACGACAGGTAACTCATTGTAATCAATCAAATTACCCATGTCACAACTGGTCCAACGATACAATAACCAGTCTTTAGCTGGCGTATTATGGCGGATAGTCTTGTTTTCAATTAACCAATTAATGCTTTCGTTAGCTTGGTTAAAATCGGCAACCGTTTGAAACTCTGGCTGGTCGTACGTTACACGGTTGCTCCAGGAGATTCCCCCACTAATATTTGGAGAAGTAGAAGCACTGAATCCAAGGTTAAAATCTAGCGACTCACTGACAGATGCCGTTGCAATGGTGTTTTCTGGAGCATGGCTCATGTGGCGTAAAGGGGCGCCATTTAAATAGCTCAGTGCCAGCTTAAAAGCCGTTGGAACGGTGTAACGGTAATCTCCCCCAGTGGCAAAACCATAGATTTGTTCTTTGTTTGGAACATTAGTCATGTCGAAGCCAGAGCCGCCATTTAGGATCAACTTAGCTTCTTTAGCGCCATTTGGTAGTAAAGATTGGTTCCAGACATTTTCTAAAGAATAAATTAAGCGGATTTTTTTCGAGCGTGCATCACCATCATCAAGCTGAAGCAACGTCGAAGTGTAAGATTTTAATGTATCTTCAGCATGTGCTGGTGCTAAAGAACCAAGTAAAGCGAGTGCGATAATACTCGCGGAAAGATGCTGTTTTTCCATTATTGTTTCCTATTAGTCAGCCCATAAAGACTTTTGTTTTAAACTATCTTGATGGGCACTTTATAATTATGGACAGGTTATAAATTCAAGCTCAATAAATGAGCGGTGAAATAGTGCATCTTGTGTTTTATTAAAAAAAGAAAAAGGATAGATTCGTGGGATTAATGTCTCATAGTTTTTAAATTCACCTCTCAACTATAATAAATAAGAATTTGGTTATTAAGTCTTGTCTTTTTAAGTTATTGCTTAATTTTAATTTTCTAATGTTATATTTAGATTTTTTATTGATAAAAGTGAATTTTATAAATGTTAGCCATGTTATTTTTAGGGTTTTTGTTATACCAAACTAAGTAAAGTATCGTTATGTGGTTATCTCGGGTTTATGGTTTTAATTCAAATTAAAACAGCGGCTTATGTTTTTTTGTTGTTGTTTTTTTAGAGCTTAATGTAATAGTTTAGTGATAAAGTCCGTCAATGAAGTTGTCATGTTCGTGTATGAAGTTATATGTGCTTTTACAGCAGGGGATTAAACTTTACGTTTAAGATGGTAAAGATAGAAAAAGAAATAAATAAGATAATTAAATAATCATGTTTCGAGAATATAAAATGTAACGTACTTCTAATTAAACGAATGCTTGAATAAACGATGGAGTGTGAAAAGTGCTATTTAAGTTACGTCGTCCTATATTCCAGTTGGTGCCTTGTTCATACAATGCGTTTTCTCGGCTTAAACTGGTTTACGTACTGCTAATCTCTTATCCGTTTCTTAATTACACATATTGGCAATATGCTCGCCAAGTTACGTGTATTGGTGTCAATGAAAAACAGTATCTACGATAGCTCTCTCAGGGTTGGAACTGCCACTATGAATTTCCTTCATGTTCAATGTGAAACAATACCAATATTACTTAACTCGTGAAGCAAGTATAAAAAAAGGACTGCTCTGGTGTTAGGCACTGCGACGGTCATTTTTGCACTAACCGTTCGTCGTAAGCGCTGTGCAACCTAACGATTGGGAAAACCAAAAACAAAAAATGTCCCCATGCACAGAGTTAGGAAAAGTCTGCTTTATCTAAGGAAATAGGATACCAACTCACGATGAATAACGATTTCACATTTGCTATCAAAAGCATTCGCTTTGATGAGAATTACCAACCATCAGACAACACGCGAATCACTACCAATTTTGCTAATCTGGCTCGCGGAAACTACCGCCGAGAGAATCTGCGCAATGCACTCCGAATGATCGACAATCGTTTTAATGCGTTGGCATATTGGGATAACGCGCAAGGTGACCGCTACTCAGTTGAACTTGAAATCATCTCTGTTGATATGGATATCCAAGGTAGTGGAGAAGCATTCCCATCGATTGAAGTGCTCAAAACCAACATTGTTGACCACAACACTAACGAGCGCATTGAAGGCATAGTGGGCAACAACTTCTCTTCATACGTGCGTGATTACGACTTTAGCGTTTTGCTGTTGGACCACAACAAAAACCAGCCACAGTTCAGCATCCCAGCGAACTTCGGTGATTTGCATGGCAAACTGTTCAAAGCTTTCGTTAATTCTGAGTCTTACAAACAGCATTTCAAAAAGCTGCCGGTGATTTGTCTGAGTGTATCGGACAACAAGGTATACCGACGCACCGAAAACCAACATCCTGTTTTGGGCTTTGAATATCAGCCGAACGAATCTTCGTTGACTGAGCAGTACTTTAAAAAGATGGGCTTACAGGTGCGCTACTTTATGCCACCCAACAGTGTTGCACCGTTGGCATTCTACTTCTTCGGTGACTTGTTGAACGACTATTCAAACCTAGAGCTTATCAGCACGATAAGTACGATGGAGACATTCCAGAAGATTTACCGACCAGAAATTTATAATGCCAATGCGGTTGCCGGTAATTGCTACCAGCCAAACCTAAAAAACCTAGACCACTCGCTAACTCAAATCGTTTACGACCGAGAAGAGCGCAGCCAACTGGCAGTTGAACAAGGGAAATTTGCCGAGGAGCATTTCATCAAACCTTATCAATCTGTGCTTGAACAATGGTCTGCAAATTACGCGTAAAAGATAACGAGAATCTAGAAAGGAATGACGATGAAAACACTATTACCGACTTCAACGGCTGGCAGCTTGCCGAAACCTTCTTGGCTAGCGGAACCAGAAAAACTTTGGTCACCGTGGAAACTGCAAGGTGAAGAACTGATTGATGGCAAACGCGATGCGTTACGTGTCGCTTTGCAAGAACAAGAACTGGCAGGCGTTGATATCGTCAGTGATGGCGAGCAAACTCGCCAACATTTTGTGACGACCTTTATTGAGCATTTAAGCGGTGTAGATTTTGAAAACCGTAAAACGGTGACCATTCGCAACCGTTATGAAGCAAGTGTTCCGACTGTGGTTGGCCCAGTGAGCCGCACAAAGCCCGTGTTTGTTGAAGATGCCAAGTTCTTGCGTCAGCAAACTAAGCAACCTATCAAGTGGGCGCTGCCAGGCCCTATGACGATGATCGACACGCTTTATGATGATCATTACGGTAGCCGTGAAAAGCTGGCTTGGGAATTTGCAAAGATCCTCAATCAAGAAGCGAAAGAGCTTGAAGCTGCAGGTGTCGACATCATTCAGTTTGATGAGCCTGCGTTCAATGTGTTTTTCGATGATGTGAACGAGTGGGGCATTGCATGTTTAGAGCGTGCGATTGAAGGGCTGAAATGTGAAACGGCGGTGCATATCTGCTATGGCTACGGCATCAAAGCGAACACGGATTGGAAGCAAACGCTAGGCACTGAATGGCGACAATACGAAGAAGTATTCCCTAAATTGCAGCAGTCGAATATCGATATTATCTCGCTCGAATGTCATAACTCACGAGTGCCTATTGAGTTACTTGAGTTGATTCGCGGTAAGAAAGTGATGGTTGGTGCGATTGACGTTGCAACCAACGAAATTGAAACGCCAGAAGAAGTGGCGAATACACTGCGAGAGGCATTGAAATACGTTGATGCCGACAAGCTTTACCCATGTACCAACTGTGGTATGGCGCCTTTGTCTCTTGAAGTATCGACCGCTAAGCTCAATGCGTTAAGTGCGGGTGCGGAGATCATTCGTAAAGAGTTGGTGGGTTGATGTTAATACTTAGGCTCCGCACCATGAACTAAAATTAGGGTCATTCTAGCGAGTTTAAATGAGACTAGGAGTCGGTTTACTGCTCGCTAGGAAATAGCGATAACTTCCGCACTTCAAAGCACTCGGTGGGTAGATCCTGAATCACGCTCGTCCCTCGCTGTTCAGGATGACGGATGTTGGAAGATACATTGCTCGCCACAACCCTAGGTATTGGATCTGCTCCAAGAGAGGGTCATTCCAGCGAGTCTAGACGAGACTAGGAATCTGATTACTGCTCGCTAGGAAATGACGATAACTTTCGCACTTCAAAGCACTCGGTGGGTAGATCCTGAATCACGTTCGTCCCTCGCTGTTCAGGATGATGGATGTTGGAAGATACATCGCTCGCCACAAAACCGATATTTGAGCAGCTCCAAGATAGGGTCATTCCAGCGAGTCTAGACGAGACTAGGAATCTGATTACAGCTCGCTAGGAAATGACGATAACTTTCGCACTTCAAAGCACTCGGTGGGTAGCTCCTGAATCACCTCGTCCCTCGTTGTTCAGGATGACGGATGTTGGAAGTATATTGCTTGCCACAACCCTAGTTATTAGAGCAGTTTCAAGATAACGTCATTCCAGCGAGTTTAAGTGAGACTAGGAATCGGGTTACTGCTCGCTAGGAAATGACGATAACTTTCGCACTTCAAAGCAGTCGGTGGGTAGATCCTGAACCACGCTCGTCCCTCGCTGTTCAGGATGACGGATGTTGGAAAATGCATTGCTCGCCACAACCCTAGGTATTAGAGCAGTTTCAAGATAGCGTCATTGCAGCGAGTCTAGACGAGACTAGGAATCTGATTACAACTCGCTGGGAAATAGCGATAGTCTACGAACCTCAAAGCACCCGGTGGGTAGCTCCTGAATCACGCTCGTCCCTCGCTGTTCAGGATGACGGATGTTGGAAGATATATTGCTCGCCACAACCCTAGTTATTAGAGCAGTTTCAAGATAGCGTCATTCCAGCGAGTTTAAACGAGACTAGGAATCTGATAACAGCTCGCTGGTAAATGACGAGAACTTTCGCACTTCAAAGCACGTGATTAGTAGATTCTGAATCACTTCGTCCCTCGCTGTTCAGGATGACGGATGTTGGAAGATATATTGCTCGCCACAACCCTAGTTATTAGAGCAGTTTCAAGATAACGTCATTCCAGCGAGTTTAAGTGAGACTAGGAATCGGGTTACTGCTCGCTAGGAAATGACGATAACTTTCGCACTTCAAAGCAGTCGGTGAGTAGATCCTGAACCACGCTCGTCCCTCGCTGTTCAGGATGACGGATGTTAAGAGATACGTTACTCACATACCCAACTATTTGGCTTGTATTCAAATTTTGGTCATTCCAGCGAGTCTAGACGAGACTAGGAATCTACTAACAACTCACTGGAAAATGGCGATAACCTTAGAACTTTACAGCACTCGGTGAGTAGATCCTGAACCACGCTCGTTCCTCAATGTTCAGGGTGACCGTTTTAAATAAAAATGCCGCTCACAGTAAAGTGAGCGACATACATTTCCCGTTTCCAGCCTCGGCCAGATTTAATTCAACTCCACGTTCTTCATCTCAGGATGCTTTAGCAATATCACACGAATCCAGTGATGCACCACCCACATCACCATCGCGGTGAGCAGAACAGCAACGAAAATCGAGCTGAAACGGTACAAGATCGAAAAGAACGCGTCTTTTTGTTCTGGCACCAATGAAGTCGTCAGCGGAACCGATAGGGCAGACATGGCAGAAAACGCGATAGCCGCTTTAATTTGCCCCTTTGTGAGCCACAAGCAGAATGGCCCCATTGCAATGGTAAAGGCGAGCCAAAAGAGTAGCGCATGCCCATACCAACTGCCCAATATCAGCTGAACAGCCATCCCTGCGATGCAGCCTAGTGCGGTGCCGATGATGCGAATTTTTGCCATGGCGAGCGAGCCTGCTAAAGTCATTGGGGTTAGGATGATCAAAATGGAAGCTTGTGCGGATAACGAGTCATATAAGTCCGCTACTTGGAATACGATAAACGCCGCCATCGCCACTACCCAACCCATGGCAACTTGGCTGATGTAGTCAATATCGCTTTTCACTGGGGTCGACATCTCAATGTGCTCGGTGGGGGACTTTGGCTCCGGGAACAACCAATACGCGAATGTGCAAACAAAAATATTGCTGAACGCCATCACCCACATGTTGACGTTGAACTCTTCAATATCCATGAAGTTATAGCTGGCAAAATTCAACACAATTGAACCCACCAACAGCCCCATGTAACCAAACAAATAGGTTTTCTGGTTCATCATTGCAATGCACTTGAACAGCATCATGATTCCGACGGCTACGGTCATTAATGTTGGATGAAACTGCAAGTATTCCAGCAAAAATGTGGCTTGTATGGTTGTCCACACCGCAGAGAAAAACACGATCAATAAAGCCGAAAGATTAAAGTTGTCCATTCTGCCCAATATAAACAGCGGCATCATGATGGCAAAAAATCCGTAAGACCAACCGAAGATCATGCTTAGCGCGAG
Source organism: Vibrio alginolyticus NBRC 15630 = ATCC 17749 (assembly GCF_000354175.2). Classification (NCBI taxonomy): domain Bacteria; kingdom Pseudomonadati; phylum Pseudomonadota; class Gammaproteobacteria; order Vibrionales; family Vibrionaceae; genus Vibrio; species Vibrio alginolyticus. The sequence continues at coordinate 1,150,328 of NC_022349.1, read as the reverse complement.
CCCTAAAGAGCAGCCGAACCAAATTCGTAAGGTTTTCATTGTCGCCGCCTAGTAAATGAAGTGGAACCAGCTTGCGAGGTGAATCTGTGCTTGCGCCATCAACTGCCAGAAAATGCTGTTGTCTGGGTACAAAACAATGGTAGCGCGAGAGCCGACAAACAGTGCTGGTGGTAACTCTTCGCTGCTGGTTAGGTTCACTCGTGTACGCTGCGCATCACGTACCCAGCGGTTGTTCACTTCCACTTTGGTTAGTGCGCCATTAGGCGTTTGTTGTGCGGCTGCTACACCGTAATCGCGGCTAGCTAAATCAAAGTCGTACACCGAACCTGGGTTGGCATCAAATGTGACCAAGGCGTGGAAAGTCTTGTCTATGTTCGCGACGGATTTTTCACGAAAATCAGCGGCTACCCAGAGTGATCCTGTTGGTACAAATGTCAGCAATGGCATGTTGGTGTTTGCCATCGTGCCAACTTCTAGTTGCAGGTTGGTCACGACACCATCACTGGGAGCGAGTACCGCGGTATTTGCCAAATCAAGTTGCGCCTTTTCGATGCCATTTTTGGCAATTCGAACGGCGGTGCTTTGACCTTTTTGATCGCCTAATTGCGCCTCAATGACTTTTAAGTTTTGTCGTTCCGCTTTAAGCGCTGCACGTGATACCTGATTTTGGGCAAAGGCATTATCGAGTGTCGATTGAGAGATGACTTTCTGCTTCGATAGTGTCAGTAAGCGGTTGTACTCGCGGTGTGCATTATCAAATGTCGCTCGTGCGCGGGCAATATTGGCAAGAGCGGCTTCGCGTTGAGAATACAGTGTTGCTTCTTTTTCATAAGCGGATTGCAGAGACAGCTCCGCCTGTTCAAGTGCTATCTTGTATTTACGATCATCAATCGTAAACAACACATCGCCTTTTTGAACGGACTGGTTATTCTCGATGAGAACGTCGGTCACTTTACCAGATACCTCGGGTGCGACTTGGACAACGTATCCTTGCACTCGTCCTTCGGTCGTTAAGGGGGCGTGGCGGTCAGCAATGATAATGTACAAAAATAGTACGATGAACAGGACAATCAAAGTTCGCATCCAGTGTTTGAATTTTTGGTCAGCCGTCATTACAAGTTCCGTTAAACATATTGGATAGCGGATTATAGAGAAGTTACTCACAATTCAGTAGAATGATAATACGAACATAAATGACCTAAAAATAGGACAATGAACGTTAATTTTGATGATATTTACCTATTCACTCAGACGGTGGTTCACGGCGGTATAAGCGCAGCGGCAGAGGCGAATCAACTACAACGCTCAAAAGTGAGTCGTCGCCTGCAAGAATTAGAGAAATCGCTCGGGGTACAGCTTTTGATCCGCACAACACGCAGCATTGAGTTGACGGAGCACGGGAAACGCTTGTTTGAGTTGGTGGGGCAGCCTATTGACCATATTCAGCAAGGTTTAAATGCCATGCATGAATATCAACAAGAGCTGACGGGCAAGGTGCGTTTAGCCATTCCTTCCGCATTGATGAGCTCTGCCGCGTTTAACGCGATCATCACCGAGTACACAACGCGGTATCCGGAGATTTCGGTCGAGATTGAAAACCATCAAGAGAGTGTCGATCTCAAGCGTCAATCGTTTGATTTACAGCTTCTTCCGAGCGTGGTCAAAGTCACCGATGACAGCTATGTGCAGTTCAGTCTTTTGCCTTATCGTAGTCACTTTGTTGCGTCAAAAGCCTATCTAGAATCGCATCCGCCAGTAAAAACGGTGGAAGATCTTAAGCAGCATCGCCTTTTAACTAATCGTTACAATGCCGATTTGCTCGATTCAGATCTGCATGTGGCGTTGCGTTCGGATGACCTCAACTTGCTGCGCTCGATGGCGATAGCAGGAAACGGCATCGCGTTTATTCCTCAAATTCATTCCAAGCCTGCACTGAGAGACGGTTTGTTGGTCGAGGTGCTGCCTCAATTCGCGCATCCGAAGCAGCATCTTACTCTGATTTATCCCTCGGCCTTATTTCTGCCCAATAAAGTCAAAGCCTTGATTGAACTAATTCGAGAGAAATTTAAATAGTCAGTTCAAACCACTCTTACCTAAGGGCAAATGTGTGAGCGAAGGTCATCTTTCTAGGTTTTATTGCTCTAACATGAAAGGGTTCTGATACATTAACTTTTGCTCAACTTGTTGAGTATGGTTTGTGGTCGCACAAGATAGGAGATGGAAATGTTATCGAAAGGAAACACGGGCCTGATTGTGGTGGATGTTCAGGGCAAACTCGCTACATTAATGCATGAAAGCGACGCACTGATTGAAAATATCACGAAACTGGTAAAGGGCGCCAAAGCACTAGATTTGCCTATTCTGTGGCTAGAACAGAATCCAGAAAGGTTGGGCCCAACCGCGGAGCCGATTCGTGAAGTGCTTGAAAGCACGCATTTACCTATTACCAAGTACACGTTTGATGGTTGCAAAGAGGCGACGTTTAAGGTCGCGGTGGAGAACGCGAAAGTTGATACCTGGTTGGTTTGCGGTATTGAATCCCACATTTGCGTCTATCAAACCGCGGTTTCTCTGCGCCAGTCCGGTTATCGCGTTGAATTAGTCACGGATTGTGTCTCTTCCCGAACCGCTGCCAATAAAGCGCTCGCTCTTGCGAAGTTAACCGCTAACGGTGTGGTGCTCACTGGGTTAGAAATGTGTTTGTATGAAATGGTCGAAGATTGCCGAGCACCTGAATTCAAAGAAATTCTGGCGCTCATCAAATAGTGGAATCACTGTAATCAGCAACAACTTTATTTGAACACGCTATTCAAATTCTCGTTGATATCTTGGCAACATCGACTCGTTGCCAAGTAACCCGCCTTGGTGAATATAAATCACCGTTTTATCTGTGTTCTCTTCCAACCAAGGGGTGAGGCATTGCCACATATACGGGTCGTATAACAGGTCAAATTCGAGGTCGGTTTGCTCAAAGAGTGCTTTCCATGTGATGTAATCTTCTTCGTACAAGCGACCAAAATGGTGTTTGTTGCGCACGGTTAAAATGGTTGGGTGGCTGTTTTCACCGAGCTGGTTGAACTGCTCAGTTAAGTAATCTGCATCGCCTACGCAAGGGCAAGTTAGCACTTCTATGCCGTGTGGGCTTAAATGTTTATGAAGATATAAAGCCGTCGTGCCAGTACCTGATGGCAGGGCGACCGTAAACTGCTCTTTACCTCTCAATCGCGTCCAATCAAGAATTTCTCGTGCTAACTGTTTGATGCCAGCTTCAGCGAGGTGGGAACGTCCACCCTCTGGAATCAGCAATGTCGACTCATCTACTCTTCGTACCTGGTGGATGTATTCACTAGGGTGAAGTTCGCTACCGATGTCTTGCATGGCGGTGATTTTCATACCCAAATCGAGAGCGCCGCGATAGTTTCCGATGGGGGAGCTTTTTAGCCAAGATGGAATGTGATGAACATAAAACTCAAATGCCCAACCTTTAATCTGGGCGAGAGCCGCTAGCGAGTACATGGCATTAGATTGAGCGGAGCCAAAGCTTATTAACGTGGTGATGTCGGGATTTTGCTCTTCCATTAACGTCATAAACTTACGTGCTTTGTTCCCAGAAAAGTGGGAGTGGAGCATGTCGTCACGTTTAAGGAAAAATTTGTGCCCATTAAAGCTATGTTGGGTGATAGGACTTTCTGAGAGTTTCATGTCGATGCTGACGGAATAAACCGTGTCACCTTTGCCATTTAAAAAGGGCGCGTAGTGTAACGCCATTAAACCCAGATAAAAAGTCTGTGTTTCAGTACAACCTTTTCGGTTATTCCTGATGCTCTGACGTAAGGTCAATCACCGCCTCACAACCACCTTCTGGATGTGTACCAATCTTAAATTGCCAGCCATAACGCTGGCATAAATCATCCACAATCATCAAACCCAATCCGTGCCCATCAGAATGTGGAATGGTCGAAAAGCCTTCGCCTTCATCACGTACCGAGATGGTGTTTTCCCCGATGCTGATATGAATTGATCCCGATGGTGTCGCGGCGATGCCGTTGCGAATCAGGTTGCCAAGAATAATGGTCAACACAGCATTGGTAGCGCGCGTTTTTGGGTTTCCGTCGATCTGTACATCAAAGCTGAGTGCTTTCTCATCCGCCTGAGCTTGGCTTTGGAAGATGATTTGGATGAGTTCTTCTTCGGTGATGCTGCGCACTGGTGAATCATCTGCATTACGCTCGTAACGCACTAAGCCGAGTAGGGCATCCACCATAGTCGACATCTGCTGCGTTGCATCTTGAATTCGGTTCACCTGGCGGGTCTGGAAATCCGTGTTCGCACTTCTTGCCAGTAAACTGCTTGAGCCTTTCATTACGGTTAACGGTGTACGCAGTTCATGGCTTGCGTATCGTGCAAAGGCTTGCTCACGCTTGATGACTTGGTTGATTTTGTGGCGATACTCATTCAACTCATCCGCGAGGGTTTGGAACTCTTTGGCCGAGCCCTCTGGCACGCTAAAAGTTTGCGTAGCATCGCCTTGATGATGGTCGAGTTGAGTTTTAAGCGCATTGACGGGTTCAATCAAGCGTTGTGATAAGCGCAGCAGGAGGCTACCAAACAGGAACACCAGCACGGCGACAATGGACAGCACCATAGCGACGACGAGAATGAATTCCTCTGAGGTGATCTCGATTTCATCAATCAAGGAAACCAGAATAACGGGATGTTCAACGCCTTTGTAGGTGTAAGTGCTCATGTAAACCATGCGCGAGTATTCACCGTCTTCTACTTCATCAAGAAAGTGCTTTTGACCAATCAGGTATTTTTGATAGCGCTCGGCAACCAATGAGATGTCGTTGTATGCAGTGGTGAGCAGGTCAAGCTGAATACTGCCTTGCTCTGGGTGGGACTGGAAATGTTCAATTGCTTCTTTTTTGTCGACCATAATACGACGCTCGCCCACGCGGTCTTCAGACCAAAGCAGGGAGCCGGTAATCAACAAAAAGCAGAAGATGCCAATCACGACCGACACAAAAGAGAAAAACAGAGCGAGTCGCCCTGTCATACTTTGTGTGCTTTGCGTGCTAGCAAGTAAGCGATTGATCATGCACCTGTCTCCAAGCGGAAGCCAACTTTCGGCACGGTGATAAGCACATGTTGTTCAAATGGCTTATCAAGTTGGTTGCGAAGTTGGTAAATGTGGCTGCGCAGAACGTCGTTGTTCGGCTCGTTCTCTTGCCAAAGTTGGAAGGCAATTTCTTCGCGTGTCACTACGTCTGGCGCGCTTTTCACAAGCATTTCCAGAATGGTGTAAGTGGTAGGGTTTAGCGCCAACAGTTTATCTTGGCGATAAGCTTTACGCGTTTTTTGGTCGATAGACACTTCACCGTATTCCAACTTGCTCGATGCGACAGTGCCACGGTAACGGCGGATCAGTGCCATCATGCGCGCTTCAAGAATATCCAGATCGAAAGGTTTGGTCAGATAGTCATCCGCACCGTGTTGGAAGCCTTTGAGCATATCGTCACGGCTATCGAGCGCCGTCAGCATAAGTACCGGTGTGTTGTTGCCCGCGTCGCGAAGTTTATTACACATGGTCAGGCCATCCATGCGTGGCAGCATGAGATCGAGCAAGATGATGTCGAAGGTGTTTTCCATCGCTAGTTTCAGGCCGAGTTCGCCGTTGTCTGCATAATCGAGTTCCATACCTGCACACTCAAAATAATCGAACAGCATGCCTGCAATTTCTCGATTATCTTCGACTAAAAGTACGCGTTTCATGTATTTCTCTCCAAGTGGGCAGGTGTTCGAAAATAAGACTTCGTCTTAACCGAACATTATTCACTAAGGACGTGAAAAAGATGTCAATAACATCTCTTTCACGTTGATGTTTGTAGACTGGATTCATTCATCGGATTTAGTGGAAGAGTAGCATGTCAACCTTCAACATTCACGCTGCAACCTTTTCAAAGGTGAGCCAACACACTGAGCCTAAAACAGTTTTGTCTGTTGTGGTGCCATTCTTTAACGAGCAAGAAGTCTTGACTGAATTTCATCGTCGTTTAGCCGCCGTTTTGGATGAAATGCCAGAACATTGCGAAATCGTCTATGTCGACGACGGCAGCAAAGATGACAGCCTAATGATCGCGCAAAACTTTTCTCAATCTTCTAGCGACGTTCGTTGTATTGCATTAAGCCGTAACTTTGGCAAAGAGTCCGCCATGAGTGCGGGTCTGGAACACTGCCAAGGTGAAGCGGTGATTGTGATTGATGCCGACTTGCAAGACCCACCGGAGTTGATCCCGCAAATGGTATCAAAATGGCGTGAAGGTTATGACGTGGTGAACATGCAGCGCAGTGAACGCCACGGTGAAACCTGGTTCAAACGCTTCTCGGCCGCTTGCTTTTACAAAGTGCTTAATAGCATGGCGAAATTGGATGTGCCGGAGAACGTGGGCGATTTCCGTCTACTGAGCGCAAAAGTGGTTAAACACATCAATGCGTTGCCAGAGCGTAACCGATACATGAAAGGCATCTTTTCTTGGCCGGGTTTCAAGCAAGTGACGGTTCAGTTTGAGCGTGACGCTCGTTTCTGTGGTGAAACCAAATGGAACTACCTCAAGCTGATTGGCCTTGCAATGGACGGCATTACCTCGTTTTCCATTCGTCCTTTGCGCTTAGCGACACTTGCCGGTGCGTTAGTGGCGTTCAGTGCCTTTATCTATGGCGCATTCATTGTGATGAAAACCGTTGTGTTTGGTGAGCCTGTCACTGGCTACCCATCCATGATGGTCGTCCAACTTGCGTTGGGCGGTGTGCAACTGCTGTCGATTGGCCTTTTGGGTGAATACATTGGCCGCATTTTTGTCGAGACCAAGCAACGTCCTCTTTATCTTGTTCAGTCTGTTTACGAGCAGCCTGCAAAACATCAATCCATCCAAACCATGAAGTTTAAACTGGGAGAAACCGCGTAATCATGAGTATTAATAAAACCCATTTGTGGTTGTTGTTGGCGTTTGCTCTTTTACTCCGTCTTATTTCACTTGCCGCTTACCCTTTGATGGACACCACAGAAGCCCGCTACGGCGAAATGGCGCGCTTAATGGTGGAAACCGGCAATTGGCTTACCCCACAGTTTGATTACGGCGTGCCTTTTTGGGGGAAGCCACCCCTGTTCACGTGGATGAGTGCTTACGGCATTGAGTTGTTTGGATTGAATGAATTCGCAGTGCGCGCGCCTCATTGGTTGGCGGGTGTCGCGACTATTATTTTTGTTGCAGCCATGGCGCATCGCGCTGGCTTTAATGCAGTCATCGCAGCGTTGGTATTGGCGACGTGTGGCATCTTTTCAATTGCGGCGGGTGCAGTGATGACAGACATGGCACTGACATTGGCAATGACCATGGCGATGGTCGGCTTTTACTACTGCTGGCTTGGCAAAGACAACCACAGCCGATTGTGGGGTTATCTCGGTTTCTTTGGCTTGGCTTGCGGGCTGTTAGCAAAAGGTCCGGTGGCGATCGTGATCATGGGCATCGCAGTGTTTCCTTGGCTTGTGATTCAGCATGGTTTCTTCGGTGCCTTCAAAGCCTTGTGGCAGCGTTTTCCAATTGTGTTGGGGTTGGCGCTCATGCTTGCGATTGCTCTACCTTGGTACATCATGGCTGAAATGGCGACGCCTGGATTTATTGATTACTTTATTGTTGGCGAGCACTTTAAGCGTTTTGTTGTCAGCGGTTGGGAAGGGGACCTGTATGGTTCTGCTCATGATCAACCACGTGGGATGATCTGGGTATTCTGGCTACAGTCGGCTGCGCCTTGGTCAATTGTATTGCCTATCTTGGCGTGGAAACGTCGTAAGGTACTCAAAGCCATTGAAACCGATCATCAAGGTTTGTTTAGCTTCCTGATGTGTTGGCTGATTTCTCCAATGATCTTGTTCACCATGGCTGGGAATATTTTGCCTGCTTACGTGCTACCGGGTGTGCCTGCGTTGGGTATCTTGATTGCAATGCTGGTGGATAAACACGATTTCAAATGGTTGACCGGAACGGCAGCGGTGTTGCCAGCCCTGCTTATGATTGCGATGTTGGTTTTGAATATGGGCAAAGCAGATAGCCGCAGCGACCGCATCATCTTCGCGCAAATTAATGATAATGCTCCGGTCTTCTACATTGGTAAGCGCCCGTTTTCAGGCCAGTTCTATAGTCATGGTCAGGCGAAAAAGCTTAAACATAAGAATGACTTAAACAATCTGAAGAAATTCCACCTGATTGGTAAATCGCAGCGAGTGGATAGCATGATTCATGAAAATGCGTTGAGTTGTACCAACGAGTTCACAGCAAAATCGAAACGCTCACTCTACACCTGTGTGGTTGGATAACGGAATGCGCAAATTACCAAAATTTGCTTCGCTGGAAAGGTTTGCTTCGTTAACAAGGTTTGCTCTGGTAGGTGGTGTCGGCTTTATGGTCGACACCCTTATCTTTTCTGTGTTGTTCCATTGGTTTGGTCTGGAGTTGATGCTGGCTCGTGGGATAGCATTTTTGTTTGCAGCAACCACGACTTGGCTTGGCAATCGCTGGCTGACTTTCTCTCAAGCAGAAAAAACCAACCCTTTCGCTCAATGGCAAAAATTTATGGCGAGTGCCTGTATCAGTGCTTTGCCGAACTTTATTGTGTTCAAAGGCGTAACGCTCGCGCTAGGAACGCAAGGGGTGATGGTCTATTTGGCTTTGATCTTAGGCATATTGGCAGGCATGGTGAGTAACTATTTACTCAGTGCAAAATGGGTGTTTAGTTGAGGATAGAAGGTTCGGGCTTACTCTCCTATCCTCGAGTTAAAAATTCGTTATTTGAACCAATTTTTCTTTTTGTACATCAGAGTAAACCTAAAGCTTTGGGGGATGTAAAAAGGTAAACAAGCCAAGGTTTATACCTTGGCTGCCGTTAGTTCAGATTTTGATTTTTCAATCTCAGATTCCGTTTGCCACTTGCCGTTGTAAAGGTATTCACGCTCAGGAAGTGGGGCATTTGACGCCCTTAAATCAAATACCTCTTCGGTTTGATATTCTCTACTACAAACCGGAATACTAAAGAGCCTTGATTCTGGCTTCGATTCAAACAGCTTTTTGTGGTCATCTACCTCTGTACAATCCAGCTTATATTCCGTAGCTAACTGATTTACCATCGATTCTAAGTCCGTTTCAGTTTTGAAAAATACGTAGCAATCAGATCTACTATGTGAACGGACAATAGTGTTGTGTTCCATATCGATATATTCACACTTATCCTGCTTAAAGTAGAACTGGATCACTTTGCGCTTTTTGTTGTAGTCGGCAAACAACCAATCTTCACGCTCTCCAATTCTCACTTCTGTTGGTTCATCGGGCTTGCGTTTTAACATACCAAATGAGAATAAAATAAGAGCGCCCGCTCCAGCTAACGCCATCGGGCCAACTACCGCTACCATCAAAACGCAAACTACCGCACCGATCCAGCCAACGGCTTGTGTGGCGGTATTCGCCCACTTAGGCATGTTGCGACGCTTCTTCATCACAAAGCCTTTGTCAGAAAAGATATAGTCATAGCGATAGTCGAGGCCAATCGTAAGATAAAAGATCCCGGCCATCATTACTGACAAGATAAGGCCAAAAAAGGTCACGACAAGCGTATCACTTGAGTGTGTCAAAAATACAATTACAAATAAGAAGCTCATAAATGGCAAAGCCGTTAACTTGTAATGGTAGCGAAATGGCTCTTCTACATCATACTTATGCCATGTTGTTAAATTGTCCCCTTTGAGAATCTCTTGCTCTTGTGCTTCTTGATAAACCGCCAATTCTTCTGGGGTGATATAAAACGGTGAATATGCCAAGGGTTACTCCTGAAAACCTAGTGTGCCAACTGCGGGGGTGAGTGTTTTTTTAATTATGTCTTGTTTGATATTGTCTGAAATAATGCCATAAGTTGCACTCTGTTTTATGCCGTTTTGGAACCAATACTCACGCTTAGCAGGGGCATCATCTTCCACATCGTAAGCTACTTGCATTGCAAGGTAATGATCTGCTTCTTCAATTGGCAAGGTTACTTTGTACACCAGTGATTCTTTGCTCGCTTGATCTTGAGTTTGTAGCGTGACTAAATCTGCGTTTTGATGCCACGAGCCTGACATCAAATCATCTTCTGTTGCCTTGCTGTTAGTTCTCAACGTAATACCATTCGTTGCAGCACGCCTTGGCAGTTGAATATGCACTTCCAAACCGATTAACTCACGATGTGTGTAACCTGGGTAAGCTTGTACTTTTTCAATAGGTTGATGGTATACCGTAGGCTGTTGAATAATAGATTGTAAGTCAAACAGCGCTTGCTGAACCAATGCTGAATTATGCTTCTCTCTTTCGGGTAAGCTCGAAGATTGGCTCCACTGAGTGCGAGTCGGGTGATAACCCCAAGGCAGTTTATCTAACCATTTTTGGAAATCATCTTGTTTCAGTTTATTCAACTTATAATTGATGGCTAGGTATGCAATCGTGAGAATAACCAGGCCGGCCGTTATAGGCCCGCCAAAGGATAAGTTTAATGCAAATTGTCCAGTTAACCCTCCGTATACTTGGAATATACCGACAGCTGACATTGCTGTTAATACTAGGGAATTTGCTACATGCAGATATTTTTCTTGACCATAAACTTTGTCAGCACTCTGCCAAGAACGGTAAGCCTCAATACCCGAAGCTAACGCACCTAAAGCCCCTGTGATTGCTAGCCATTTATTGAATACCTTTAGGTCATCAAGGTTTAAGTTTTTAAAGGTATCTTCGTTTCTATTCACTAACTTTTTTAAGACATTATATGAATGTGACCTTAACCTAGGTTCACCCTTCACTTTCTCCCATAACTTACCTGTACGAACACCTGTCCAAGCGTTGACTGTGTAAAATAACTTTTGCTGGATATCCAAAAATTCATCTGAGGACATTAACCCCGTGTCTTGAATACTGCTCATGGCATCACCAAGCGCGATGCAGTTAAATATTAATGCCAGAAAGCCTAGACCACCGGCATTCTCGAACAGTTTATTCAAATCATTGAGCTTATTCATCACGATCCGCGTTCTAAGCTCGATGGTTCTTTGAGGTAGATCATCAGGTAACTCAATGTACTGCGGGTACTCCAATGTAGCTACAGCGAGAGCCTTCTTAATAGTCTTTTTATTTTTTAAAGCTGTTGTGTATTTAGAGTCAGCTTTGCGGTTATTTTTCTGGAAGTCAGCAATGATTGCATCGTTTTTTTCGAGCTTAATCAGATAATCATTTACGCGTGTTTTCCATTTTTTAAAATCGCGAGCGTAACCTTCTTTTATTGTTACGGGCATGTTGTGTGCCATATGTTCTGCAATAACGGCAAATAAATAATAGCTATGACGGTTCAGAGGTTTAGCGAAAACAGGCATCAGCGAAATTGATACTTGTGAGGTCATGCTAACACCAAACTCTACAACGCCTTTTGCAAGCGCACCTATTGCAGATTTAAAAATAATATCCAGCTCTTGGAAACCTTTGGCGATATCTTTGAGAAAGGCTGTTTCCGCAGTGTTTGGATTGGAAACAAAGTCCATGATCTTAGAGTACATATTCACGCGGTTGCTGGTATCAGATATCTGGTCCATCAACTGATTATCAGGATCAGGATTTCCTGAGACGATCGACTGTTCATCAAGCGCCTCTGTAATATTCTTCTCCATCACTTTAAATAAACTACGACTAAACCCAGAGGCATAGAGAGCAAGTAAACTGGTTGGTTTCTCCCATTGGCTTTCAGCCCATTGGCGGTCTTCTTCTTGTATCACCAAAGTAAATGACTCAACCGCTTGCTTGTGTAGTTGATACAAGCTGTACTGCGTGTCTTCGCTGTATAGGTCGAAGGTTCTTTCGAGATGATGCGGCGTTAAGGACTCCATTACTGCGATAAAGTCGCGTTTGACCGAAACCACTTGGGCTAGCATGGTTTCTTTTTGTTCTGACAGCTCTTGCATCTCGCTCAGCATTTGCTTCCAGTTGAGCTGCTGACGCCAGCGTTCAGTCGCTATCCATTGTTCGTATTTACCAAAACGGCTCGCAGAAATTCGATATTTGTCCTGTATCGCTTTAGCAATGTCACTTTGGGTATGTTGGTGTGATTCAATCGCTCCAGCGGAAAATTTAGCAGGATAGCCGGACTGAACTGAGCTTTTGTTCTGCTCTGCCAAATCAAGTTGGTGAGAGGAGTCATAATAGTCAGCCATGTCGGTATAAAACGACAGCTCTTCGCCGTTACGCTTAACGCTAGCTGGCATGTCTATCTCGTCACTTGCACCAAACATACACAGTTGCATGGCGGTCTGCATCAAGTTCCACTGGTTTGAAAACTGGTCAGTGAAAAGGCGGTAAGGGCTTGCGGCACCAACAAAATGCAGTGACATATCTTGAATGTCTGCGGCGTAATCTTTTATCGCGACGAAGTAGCCTGATTCTTCTTCTGGAATCGCAGAGGTTAAATCGCTTTCGACTGCGACAGGTTTAAAGACAGAACCATCTTCATCTGCTTTGGTGGCGATGCCAGAATCCGCAAAGCGACCATCATCGACGGCAGAAGATTCAATATCAGCGACTTGGGTTAACTTATCTATTGGTGCAATGTTGTGCTGATTCTCGTTTGAGGACAGAACAATGGTTTGCATGCGATCGATATGATTACTCGGATTGTTAAGTACGCGCATGAACGTGTGCCATGTCCACCGGTGCTCAGAGAAGCAAATCGATAGTACGCTTCCGTTGACGTAAGTAAGGAAGGGCTTTGCATCTTGTGGTGTCCCACGCTGCTCTGATTTTGGGCTTTCTGATTCTCCCAACTTATAGAGCGTGAATTGCGTTCCTTTGATTTCGTATTCGTCTAAGCTTTTGTTGATTGCATCATAGACATACAGCCAACCGTCGCGCAGTTGACGCAGGGTGTAACCAACGGTATTGAGTTTGGCTGGGCCTTGCCCTTTCCATTCTTCAGGCAAACCAAAAGGTTGTGTCTCTTCTGTTTCTAGCTGATCGATGGCATAGCGGACTGGGATAAAGTGCGCAGGTGATGCTTCCGTTGCTTCTTTCTCAGTTTTTAAATTGAGAGGCTCTGGTTCAGACGGCGGTGGCGGATCGATTTTTTTTGTTTCTCCCTCCCAAAACATACTGCGCTCTGGGGGTGAGCCAGCAAGATCATCGGATTCCGTGGTTGGAACGATATTCAGCGATTTCAGTGTACCATCGCTTTCAAATGCCTGAACGGCCTCCTCATAGGTATAGCTGTTGTCATACCAGAACATAGAAGTTTTTGGGGGAAGTGGATTATTCATCGTTAGCCCATGTTTAAGAGTTTTATTCTATTACGCAAATATCGCACCAAAATAAAGCAATTAAAAATCAATGAGTTAGATTTTTATGGTTTTGCGTCAATCAAATAATTGTTTGTTTTTCCAATAAGTTGGTTGGTGTTTACCATTTTTTGTATTGATTGAATCAAAGTTTTAGTTGTGAGTGATGCCTCAATGAGCCGACAAAACAAAAGGGCTCCAGAGTTACCTCTGGAGCCCTTTCTAGTATTTAAGTGCTAAAGAGTTAGCGACGCTTTGGTTTACGTTGACCAGCTGGTTTGCTTTGTCCTTGTGGGCGACCTTGGCCTTGCGGCTTGCTACCTGCCGGGCGGTTTGCACCGTTGCCGCTAGGACGTTGGCCGTTGCTTGCAGGGCGTTGACCACCTGTAGCTTTACCCGAACCGTTACGGTTGCCAGATGGTTTACCATCTTTTGAACCGCCTTCAGAACGTTTGTTCAAATGACCACCGAAGCCTGGTTGGTTTTTGGTATGTTTGGTTGCAAAGCGGTTTGCCCCATGACGACCAGATTTACGACGTTGCGCAGGTGTTTGTGCTTCAATGTCTTCTGCAGGAACGAGACAGCCTTGTTTGTCACCAATCAAATGTTTTTTACCCATACTGATTAGGGCTTCACGGATCATTGGCCAGTTTGCTGGATCGTGATAACGCAACAGCGCTTTATGCAGGCGACGTTGACGTTCACCTTTTGCTACAGGTACATCTTCACGTTTTTTGTACTTCACGCGTTTCAGAGGGTTTGTCTCTGAGTAGTACATCGACGTTGCGTTACACATTGGCGAAGGGTAGAAGTTTTGTACTTGATCACATTCGAAGTTGTTCTTTTTCAGCCACAGAGCAAGGTTCAGCATGTCTTCGTCTTCTGTGCCTGGGTGCGCAGAGATAAAATAAGGGATTAAGTACTGCTTCTTGCCTGCTTCTGCACTGTATTTCTCGAACATCTCTTTAAAGCGATCGTACGTACCCATGCCTGGCTTCATCATCAGATCAAGAGGACCTTTCTCTGTATGTTCCGGTGCAATCTTCAAGTAACCGCCTACGTGGTGAGTCACGAGCTCTTTCACGTATTCTGGTGATTCAATCGCAAGGTCGTAACGTACGCCAGATGCAACCATCACTTTCTTCACGCCTTCAACTTTACGCGCTTCGCGGTATAAATCGATCGTGTGTTTGTGGTCTGTGTTTAGCTTGTTACAGATGCCCGGGAATACACAAGAAGGACGACGACAGTTCGCTTCCGCTTTTGGATCTTTACAGCCCAGGCGGTACATGTTTGCAGTCGGGCCACCAAGATCGGAAATTGTGCCGGTAAAGCCTGGAACTTTGTCGCGAATTTCTTCAATCTCGTTGATGATAGACTCTTTCGAACGGTTTTGAATGATTCGACCTTCATGCTCGGTAATCGAACAGAAAGAACAGCCACCAAAGCAACCACGCATGATGTTTACAGACGTCTTGATCATGTCGTACGCAGGAATTTTTGCTTTCCCGTACATAGGGTGAGGGACACGCGCGTAAGGCAGGCCAAACACAAAGTCCATCTCTTCGGTCGTCAATGGAATTGGAGCTTGGTTTACCCAAAGTTCACGATCACCATGGCTTTGAAGTAACGCTCGACCAGAGTACGGGTTCGTTTCTAGATGCAATACACGGCTTGCATGCGCATAAAGAATACGATCGTTTCTTAGCTTTTCAAACGAAGGTAAACGGACCGCAGTCGTCGCAGCATCGTGGCGTGATGGGCGAATCGTGATTGGTTGTGCAACAGGCTCATCTTTTTTAGTTTCACACTGAGTTTCTACTTCGTATGGGTTCTTTGGTACGAACGCTTCTTTACGAGGTTTTTCAATGCGAGAAGAATCAATAACCGTGTAGCCTTCTGGCGCCGCTGGCAAGTTCACGGCAGTACCACGAATATTGGTCATGGTGCTGATGCCTTCGCCGTTTGCGATGCGATGTGCTACTTCGACAAGTGCGCGCTCTGCGTTACCAAAAAGTAGGATGTCTGCTTTTGCATCAAACAGTACAGAACGGCGAACTTTATCTGACCAGTAATCGTAGTGCGCAACACGGCGTAGGCTAGCTTCGATACCACCTAAAACAATAGGTACTTCTTTGTATGCCTCACGACAACGTTGAGAGTAAACCAACGTTGCTCGGTCTGGGCGTTTACCACCTTCGTTATTCGGTGTGTACGCGTCATCGTGACGAAGCTTTTTATCCGCGGTGTAACGGTTGATCATGGAGTCCATGTTACCCGCAGTGATCCCGAAGAACAGATTTGGCTTACCAAGTTGCATGAACGCATCTTTATTTTGCCATTCTGGTTGAGCAATGATACCGACACGGAAACCTTGTGCTTCTAGCAGGCGGCCAATGATAGCCATACCAAAGCTTGGGTGATCCACATAAGCGTCACCGGTTACAATGATAATGTCACAGCTATCCCATCCTAGGGCATCCATTTCTTTGCGACTGGTCGGCAAGAAAGGTGCCGTACCAAAACACTCTGCCCAGTATTTTTTGTACTCATGAATAGGAGTGATGTTATTGGTCATATTTTGCTCTCTGTTCCAGGGAGCGCGAATTATAGCGATTTGATTATCAGGTATCTATAACAAACTCATCTATTCAAGCTTAGTTCATCGAGTTTTATTTGGTTTGTAAAAATATCAATGCTCTATCGGCGATTTTCTGTCTAATTTCACCTTGAAAGCCTCATGGTTATAGATCGGTTCATGAAAAATGTCGCAATCTTAATACAAAGAATAAGCAATGGTGTGCTTATGTGGGGTAAAGCCTATAATCAAATTAGTGCATATTAAATGCAAAAGGCTGAGCTGCTCTGGAAATAGTTCTAAGTCGATAGGCTTATCGTTGACACAATCCATCTATAAAGAGGATCGGCAGGTCCCAACTGGAATGTCGCGAATTGACTGTGAATTTTGAGCCTTGGGCTAATTACAAAAAAAGGGGCTAGGGTATGAGTGAATCTACGACAACAGTGCATCCAAAAATGCAAACGACTTCCAGTCTAACTCCTGTTATAGAGTGGTCTTACGATATTGATACTCGCGAGTTCGAATGTGATCAGCAAGGAATGGCAAAGGCATTTGGGATAAGTACGCCAATAACCAGCCTAAATAACTTGTTTGATCATATGCTGATGGGGCAACAAGAAACGCTAAAACAACGAATTCTAGAAGTGGAACTCTTTGGCGGACGGGGGCGGTTTTCTTGTTGCATGATGCTAAAAAACGTTAACTTAGTGCACGTTACTATTAGTTTTGAAAGGCTCAATAAGCGCATTATCCAAGGCACTATCATTCCACAATTAACAATCACTGGTTGCGAGGAGTTAGCGAAAATTCTCGAAACGATTTTTGATTTGCCAAATGTAGGCGTTTTAGTTGCCGATGAAGATACGCGCATCTTAGGTTGTAACCGTGCCTTTGAGTTACAAATGGGCTATCAAAACCGAGATCTGGTTGGGCTTAAAACTCATATTTTCAGTACCTCTCACCATAGCCAAGCGTTTTATGATCAGCTGTGGCAGCAAATTAATGATGAAGGATGTTGGTGTGGTAACTTGCTGAGCAAAACAGCAAACGGTAGCAACCAAGCTCATCATCTTTGTATTTACCGACTTACGTTTCATTCTGGACGAATTCTCTATCTCGGATTTTCTACGGATATTTCTGCTTCGTTGTTGTGGATGAAAAATCGTTGTGAACAACAGCATGATTGGGCTGCCTTTTTACCAGCGAGGAAAGAATTTGAACTCCAATTAGCGAACTTAGCGAATGAAAGCAGAAATAAAGAACTCAACATTGTTATGACACTCAGACCCAAGTTTTCGGAGAGATACTTGCTTGAACAGCAATTAGGTTTTGCAGATTTTATTATGCGAAGTCGCTACACCAGTATTGCGGGGCAGTTATCTCGGGATGTGTTTGTCGTATGCTTGCAGACCCCTCATTGTCAATGGTTGAGCCCGGTTCGTTTGATCCAAATTGCCATGAAAGGGTTCTTTAATGAGCTTAGAAATGAAATGGGCACAAAAATGCATGCCACTATCGTTAAAGGCCAAACTGGTGTGTCAATCCTTGGCTATGATACGAACCGACCAAGACAAGCGCTAGCACATGCAGCGCAAGCGATGTTGTCCTCTATTTCCGGTGAAGGCAGCTATTTCAACTTTTACGACAGTGAACTTCACTCTGAATTAGTGAAGCGCCAACATCTCGAGGCGTTTTTGGAGGCACAAATAGAGAGTGGGCTAGTGGACGTTTACTTTCAACCGATTATCGACGTTCAAACCGGAAGAGTGGTTAAGTTCGAGGCCCTCGCACGCTTCTATGATGAAAATGATGCGTATTGTACGCAGAAGATGATCGCTATTATTGAAGATCTAGAACTCATAGCGGCACTTGATGATGTGGTCTGCCAAGCTGCGTTGAAGCACTTTCCGCGCTTACAAGAAATTTATGGCGAGGAAGTGGGCGTGACCATCAATCGCTCCCTCAATACGAAATTGGATTCTCTTCAGATCCTTCAGCGGTCGCATGATTTGATTAAAGCCAGTGGTGTAGACCCTAAGCGAGTAACTATCGAGCTAACAGAAACCGCGTATTTTGAACAAGATGAGGAGCATACTCGAGCTCTAGAGGAAGTGCGGAAAGAGGGCATTGAGATCGCGATTGATGACTTCGGTACTGGGTATTCTTCTTTTTCTTATCTAGAAAAAGGGCAGTTTGATTTACTGAAAATAGACCGAAAATTCATCAAGAACATTCATAAAGGGAGCACCAGCTATAACATTGTGAAAATGGTCACCGAGCTTGCACAGCAAATGAATGTAAAAGTGGTTGCTGAAGGCGTGGAATCTAAGCAAGAACTTCAAGTATTGGCAGAAATCGGTGTCGATTACATGCAGGGCTTTCTATTTTCTGCTGCCGTGCCTGTCGATTTGATGGATAAAGCGAACAGTTATGGGCATCTGTTCTCTGACATCGCGATTGAGTCTAAGCAAAGTGATGTGTTGCAATCTGTGAGCCATGAACAAGTCAGGTCTATGGACCCTGGAGAACCGCTCTCCTTGGCAGTGGAGTACATGAATTTGAATCCAAGCTTGCCTTTAGTTGTTCTCAATGAAAATCGTTGTGTTGGGTTAATTACGAAAGAGACGGTGAATTTACACCTAACGCCCTCGATGGGCACAGAGCGAGAAACTGAACGAGAAAGCAGAATTTGGAAACGTCCTGTTAATCAGATAATGAGCACCGAATTTGTGTTGGTTGATGAGGGTTTACCTGTCTCTGTTATTCGAGAGTTGGTTAAAACCGGCATTCGTTTCCCTTGGGTACTGTGTAATACCAAAGAAGAGTACCGTGGAGTTTTAACGCAGGAAGACGCGTTGAAGTATCTTGCCTCTCTGTGAATAAAATTGTCTTACCGTTTTAGCTCATTTGGGGGCCGACTTTCGGTGGTTTGGCGATAGTTGATTTGATATTATCGCCCCCCAAAATGACTTTTGAGCGTGCATTCAACATGATTCAACAATTGCTGGTTACTTTCCCTCCGATGCTATTTGGCGCACAAGCGCTACTGACTTTGCTTCTAATAAAGGGCGATATTTGTCCTGGTCAGCGAGGACGTCTTCATAAAATGTTGCCAGCAGTAGCTGTATTGTGGCTCGCTGTTGCGTCACTTCGCATTGAAGCATTTATGATCGTGTTTGCTATTTTCTACTTTTATTCTCAGGTTCAAACCAAGAAAACGCGTGAGAAAGGGCCACTATGGGCGATGCATTTAGCGAATGGTTTGGCCTTTGCGTATGTGAGTATTCAAGTATTTGAGCAATCAAGCTGGCCAGCATCGATAGCGATGGCGCTAATGATATTTTTCCTTGGGGCGTCATTTTCTCAATTGCTGCTTACGATAGCTCGCAGCAGATTACAGGCATTTCACCGTATTTTACCAGTTACGGGCATTGTGTCTGGAATGCTATTAGTCATCGCAACGTTGTTTGCTTCTTACCAGTTAAATGAAGCCACACTAAACGCTGCGACACAGCCGATCTTGCTGTCTTTAGCTATGCTAATTTCTTCAATTATTGTGTGGTGTTGGCATATTTTTACGCATAAGAAACCAGAAAAGGTGCAACTGAGCGTTGCCTTGCTTCTAGCACTCGCGTCGATGACGAGCCTGCAAGGTTTATTCTCTCTCGCGGCTTAACCTCTATTCTAAAGACAAAGCTAGACAGCTTATATCCAAGTGCTTTCTTGGTGCTTGGGTATAAGGTGATCACGTTTTAGATCGCACTCACTTTAAATTCGCGTGATTACTACTACGCTTGTTTATATACCTTGTCGAAGAGGAGAGTCGCGATGGATTTAAGCAATGTAGGTAATCTGGACAGCACTATTTTGCTAGGTATCGTCAACGAAAAGCTACGTTTAGAGTGCGACAGTTTTGACGAGTTAGTATCAGTGTATGAGATGGATGTAGAGTCTGTAGTCGGCAAGCTTGATATGCTCGGTTATCAGTACGATCCATTGACTAACCAATTTAAAGCATATCAACGCTAAGCCTTTCATAACCCAAATCTTTTAAGCCACCTTGATTCCGTCAAGGTGGCTTTTACATTGTAGCCTCGCGGTTGCGAAAAAAAGCTTGTAAGTAACGCTTCTCTTTCTCTGAGTGACGCGTTGCTGCAAACAAGCGACGCCATAAGCCTTGGCCGAAAGGTTTACTGGTAATAAGACCTTGGCGAGAAAATTCAGAAATCGCCCAATTGGGTAGTGCCGCCACCCCCAATCCAGCAGAGACCATCTGAACTAACATGAGAGTGTTGTCGGCTTGCTTCCATTTCGCAGGTTCTATTCCTGCTGGCTGAAGAAAGTGTTTTACGACGTCTAGCCGTTGTTTTTGAACAGGATAAGAGAGCATGGTTTGATCTGCGAGATCTTGCGGATCAATAATTTCTTTTTCCGCCAATGGGTGGTTGGTTGCGGTAATTAAACGCATTTCAAAGTCGAATAGAGGCTCGTAGTGGACTTCGGATCGAGGTTGGATATCGGAAGTAATAACAAGATCGAGTTCGCCTGCCAATAGAGCTGGGAGTGGTTCAAAGCCAAAACCAGAGGAAAAGTCCAATGTTACGCTTGGCCAAGCAAGTTGGTACTCCCTAAGTGCAGGCATTAGCCATTGGAAGCAAGAGTGACATTCAATGGCCATATGTAATCGGCCATTGACGTCCTCTTTCAAGCTCGCTAAATCATTTTCTGCTCTTGCGAGTTTCGGAAGGATATCTTCTGCAAGACGCAATAGGATTTCTCCCTCTGAAGTGAACTTCACCGGACGAGTCTTTCTCAGGAACAGTTGCCCTCCAATTCGCGCCTCCAAATCTTTGATCTGATGAGACAGTGCCGACTGAGTGAGATGCAAAGCGGTCGCTGTCGCCGTTAGAGAGCCAGTGTCTCGAAGCGAAGTGAGTGTCCGCAAATGTTTTAGCTCTATCATGAATTCCTTTCATCCTTTGTTGCTCGCTATGAACAGAATAGCAATCGTGTAAATAACTTAACGACAAAAAATGGATATGTAAACGTCTAGACGTCTATTTGTTGTTTTTATTTGCGAATCATGTCGCTTCATGATGAATTTTTTTAATAAACAAGTTGAATAAATGGACGTTGTTCTAATATCAGATGAGAGCGATAGTTTAGCCATCCAGACATCTTATTCTTTACCGAAAGATGCTCTGATCCAAACAAATTGAACAAAATTGAGAAAGGAATAGGGACATGGCGACAACGACTCACATATTAGGTTATCCACGCATCGGTGAAAAACGAGAATTAAAATTCGCTCAGGAAAAATACTGGCGCGGAGAAATTGATCAAGCAGAGCTTAAAAAGGTTGGAGCAGATCTGCGCGCTAAAAACTGGCAAACGCAAACAGATGCTGGCTTGAGTTTTGCCACCGCTGGCGACTTCGCTTGGTACGATCATGTACTGACGACCACGTTGCTATTGGGTCATGTGCCAAAGCGTCACGCTGATGGTTTCCCTAACCTGGATACGTTGTTCAAAGTGGGTCGCGGTCAATCTCAGGCGGGTTGCAGCTGTGCGGGCGCTGCGGCATCGGATATGACCAAATGGTTCAACACAAACTACCATTACATTGTCCCTGAATTCAGCAAGGACGATACGTTTGAAGTGAGCTGGCCGCAACTGTTTGAAGAAGTCAACGAAGCGCTTCAAGCTGGCCACCAAGTGAAGCCTGTTTTGCTTGGCCCAGTCAGTTACCTTTACTTGGGCAAAGAGGTCGAAGAAGGGTTTGACCGCTTAACCCTGCTACCACGCTTACTTACTGCTTACCAAGCTATTTTGGCAAAGCTAGCAAGTCAAGGTGTTGAGTGGGTTCAGATTGATGAGCCAACTTTGTCACTGGAGCTAGAAAGCAAATGGGCTGATTCGTTTAAGCTGGCCTACCAAGTGATTCGAAGCGATGTAAAAGTGCTGCTAACGACGTACTTTGACTCCGTAAGCGATACGCTAGACAAAATTGTAGAGCTACCGGTGGATGGTTTGCATATCGATTTATCTGCCGTCCCTCAGCAGCTTGACGATGTGGTTGCCAAGTTACCGGAGGGGTGGGTGCTTTCTGCTGGCGTTGTGAATGGTCGTAACGTGTGGCGTTCGGATTTAAGTGCCCAACTCGAGCGTCTACAGCCAGTCAAAGAGAAACTGGGCGACAAACTTTGGGTTGCCAGTTCATGTTCTCTTCTACATAGCCCTGTTGATTTAGCACTGGAAACAGAACTGAGCGAAGAAGTAAAAAGTTGGTTTGCCTTTGCAAAACAAAAAGTGGCAGAAGTCGCCTTGCTTGGCCGAGCGCTCGATGGTGATCAAAATGCGATTCTCGCTTGTGATACCTATAGCCAGACAATCAAAGCGCGCAAGACAGCAACACATGTGAATAAACCTCAAGTACAAGCGCGTTTAAACAACATTACCGCGTCACTTGCCGAGCGCAGCGCACCTTATGCAGAGCGTGCTGCGCATCAAGCTGAAGTATTGGGCTTGCCTTTGTTGCCAACAACGACAATCGGCTCTTTTCCTCAAACGGGTGAAATCCGGGTGCAGCGCAGCGCTTATCGTACAGGTCAATTATCTGAGTCTGAATATATCCAAGCACTTAAAGGACATATTGCTGACGCAGTAAAACGTCAAGAGGCGCTCGACCTAGATGTGCTAGTTCATGGTGAAGCAGAGCGTAACGACATGGTGGAATACTTCGCTGAGAACTTGGCGGGTTTTCAAACGACCAAATTTGGTTGGGTACAGAGTTATGGTTCTCGCTGTGTGAAACCTGCCATTGTAGTTGCTGACATTGAACGTGAAAAACCGATCACAGTTGAATGGTCGACGTACGCCCAGTCGCTAACCAGCAAACAGATGAAAGGCATGTTGACTGGACCAGTAACGATTTTATGTTGGACGTTCCCACGTGAAGACATCACACGTCAAGAAATTGCGCAGCAACTTGCTTTGGCACTACGTGATGAGGTGTCTGACCTGCAAGATGCAGGCATCAATATCATTCAAATTGATGAGCCAGCCATTCGAGAAGGTTTACCACTCAAAAAACGCGATCACAAAGCGTACTTAGAATGGGCCGTAAATGCGTTTAAGGTCTCTGCGGCAAGTGCAAAACCAGAAACTCAGATTCACACTCATATGTGTTACAGCGAGTTCAATGAAATCATTGATTCGGTTGCGGCACTCGATGCGGACGTCATTACCATTGAAACATCTCGCTCAAATATGGAGCTGCTGAAAGCATTTGAAGAGTTCAATTACCCGAACGAAATTGGCCCTGGTGTTTATGACATTCACTCACCAAACATTCCTACGGAAGAATGGATTGAAGGTTTAATCAAGAAAGCGGCAGAAAAAATTCCGGCTCAACGTTTGTGGGTAAACCCAGATTGTGGTCTGAAAACACGAAACTGGAAGGAGACAGAAGCCGCATTGGCAAATCTGGTTTCAGCGGCGAAGAAGCTCCGTGCTGAGCTGGCGTAACACATCGTTACAGCAAATAAAAACGGAGACTGTGGTCTCCGTTTTTCTATTCTTAATTGTTAACTTTCGTTTTCAGATTATTCAATAATAGCGAATCATCGTCTCGTGCCGAAAGCAACAAAAATTACTGTAGCTACTTCACCTGAGTACAAGTCTGTGCGGAAACCAACTCATCTGCCATCAACTGACCGCGAGAATTACGTACCTTAATACGATACATCAAGCCCATATCAATTTGCTTGCGAACTTCTGGGTTGCTGCAGTAGGTATAGATACTGGTATTCAGTACTTGATTTAACGGCTTTGCACCGAGTGCGCCATCGTTATAAATCATCATCATCTCTACAACATTTTTGTTGGATGAGACACGCATTATTTGCAGTGGACCGTACTCTAAAGGGAGACCCGCAGACAAAACTCCTGCTCGGTTTGATGCCATAAGCTCAAGTTGGCGCTGCTTATCATCGGTTGATGAACAGCCAGCCAGAGCACCAAATACCAAGAAAAGACACAGTAATTTTTTCATAAATTAAAACACTTTTTTGAACGGTTTCACGATTACATGATCGTAAACACCAGCCGCTACATAAGGATCGGCTTCTGCCCACGCTTTAGCATCCTCTAGAGAGGCGAATTCAGCGATGACAGTTGAGCCCGTAAATCCAGCTTCACCAGGATTGTCAGAATCTATCGCAGGCATCGGACCAGCTGTAAGAAGGCGGCCTTCGTCTTGTAGCTTTTGTAAGCGATCCAAGTGTTGTGGGCGAACGCTCATGCGTTTTTCCAACGAGTTCTCAACGTCCTGTGAAAAGATGACATACCACATAGCATAGTTCCTTAATTGGTAGGGTAAAGTGTTAATTTAACGCCTTTTTTGTGTCTCTCACAAGTGAACAACAGAAAATGTGAGATCCTTTCTAACTGTTAGCGTTGTAGGTTGACTAATTCTGAACCGGACGTGGTTTACCTTCACTGTCAATGGCTACGTAGTTGAAGGTCGCATCACAAACCATGAAGCGTTCGCCAACACCGTGAGCTTTGACGGGTTTGACCCATACTTCCAAATCGACACTCATGGATGTGCGGCCGATCTTAGTGCATTCGCCGTAGCAGCATACGACATCGCCCACACCAACAGGTTTTTTGAACGTAATGCTTGATACCGAAACGGTGACAACGCGACCACAAGAGATCTCTTTTGCCAGAATCGCGCCCGCTAAGTCGAGCTGAGACATTATCCAACCGCCAAAAATATCGCCATTGGCGTTTGTATCTGCAGGCATTGCAAGGGTACGAAGCAGCATTTGACCTTTCGGAGAGCTAATTTCTTGACTCATTGTGACATCCTAAATCTTAAAGGCGCTCAAACTAAGCGCCAACATAGTAAATACCTAGAACCAAAGGTCCTTAAAAAACCGCAGATACCGGACCAGAGAAAGTTGATTTACAGCAGCAAGAATGGTCTGAAAACGGTACGTTGTTTGAGCGGTTTACTGATACATGGAGCAAAACAGCGACCCTAAGGTCGCTGTGAAGTCGCGGATTATAGCAAAACTGAGTTTTTAATCATCAGTGGACACATCGGATGAGTTATTTTTTTGTTCTTTTGGCATGTGTTTATAAATGTAAAAGCCAGTCGCAATCATGTAGGCAAATGTCGCGATCAACATTCCAAATACTTTGAAGTTAACCCAAACATCCAACGGCAATTCGTAAGCAATATAAATGTTTAGGCCAGCGAAGAATGAGAAGAAGCCAACCCAAGCCCAGTTAATCTTTGCCCAAACAGCGTCAGGTAACGTAATTTCCTTGCCTAGCATACCTTTGATGGCTGATTTTCCCAATGCGTGGCTCACTGCTAAGCCAATCGCCAGAATCGCGTAAATGATGGTGACTTTCCACTTTATAAAATTGTCGTCGTGGAAGAAAAGGGTCATGCCGCCGAAGATAGTGACGATAACAAATGTTATTAGCTGTATCTTTTCGACTTTCTTATATAGCGCATAGGTGACGACAAGCTGAATGGCTGTTGCTACGATCAGTGCACCTGTCGCCACGTAGATGTCGTACAGCTTGTATAAAGCGAAGAAAACGATGAGTGGTATAAAGTCTAGGATCTGCTTCATGATGGCAAAATCTACCTAATTATTGAATTGAAGACAGTCTAACGGAATCTGACAAGATGTGAATACTGAGGAAGTTAAGGTAAGAATAGTAACGCTTAGTATATCGTACAGCCCGCAAGCTTCTTCCACGTCGAAACAGCAAATGGAAGGAATAAAAATTGCCGCGTGAAGCGGCAATAGAGTTGAGAGTTTTAAACCTTAAGCAACACGTTGATATTGGGAAATAAGCGTTTTTACATCTTCTAAATAGCCTTCCCGTAGTAAGTTATCGACCGTTGCTTCTAGCTCTTCGAGAGACATCGTGAAGCAAGTGGATTTACCAGTCATCAGGCTCAGATATTGATGATACTCTTCTTCTGTATAGTGGCCTAAGCGATCAAGTAACAGTGTTTTGATTCCATGATGAATCAAGCCGTAGTATGTATGTCGATGAAGTAACATGGCGATCTCCTTATCAAGCTCATACGCTACTCTTTTGCAGCCTGCTTGACCTTCTGGATAATTCGATTTACTCCAATAATGCACATCTAGTGCCAATTCTATATTTGCAGATTAAAAAGTGTTGGAAGGCGCAGAATTCTCGTTCTGTAACCATCTTTGGATGACGACTTGAAGTGCATTTAACGTGGTGGGCTTTTCGAGTCTGTCATCCATGAGTTTCGAAATTAGCTCCAACTCTCTAGCTCCAGACTCACCAGATAAGGCAATGATTGGAACGGAGGATGTGATTTGCTTAATCCGTTGGCTTGCGTCAAATCCATTCATTACCGGCATTTGGACATCCATAAGAACGAGATCAATCTTATGAGAGTGGAATAGTTCTACCGCAGAGGCTCCATTATTTGCTTGTAAGCTGTTGACTCCCAGCCTTTTTAAATACATCTGTACCAAGGTGCGTTGCACCTCTTTGTCATCAACAATGAGCACTGTTGGTGCATCTTTAGATACTTGTACGTGTTGAGCTGAATGATTTTCAAAATGTGATGCAGTTGCTTTCCAGCTATCAAAGTCCGGTGCTCTTAATGTCTCTGGTTTTGGTGCGTTTGGTACGACTGGGAAATACAAGTAGAATTCTGTGAACTCGTTCAATTCAGACTGGCACTCTATTCGTCCTCCGAAGGAGCGCATAACACGTTGGCAATAGCCCAAACCTAAGCCACTGCCTCCGCTTTTTTGATACGAGAAAAAGTCATCAAATATCTTGTGTAAGATACTGCTATCTATACCTGGCCCACTATCTCGGAAGATCAGAATGTTTTCGTAAGCCCCCGTCTGGGTACGAATCTCAATTTGACTGTCGGGATAAGAATCAAAATAGTAGATAGCGTTACGAATCAAATTGAAAATGACAAAGTTAAACAGGGTCTCATTTAACTTCGCGACAAAATCGTGTGCCTGTGGCAGGTTAATTCTCTCTATTATTTGATCGTTTTCAAAACCATAACGGCTTACTGCTTGGTCGATGGCTTTATGTATGGAAGTGAGAGCTAAAGGCTCATGCTCTGGTGAACTGTCGCTAACTTCTCGTAAAATAATATCGATAAGTTGTCTACCGCGTTGTATAGCGGCTTCACCTTTATCAATTTCTCTTTTTAGCGTATCCAGTGAGGCGTTTGACTCTATATGCTGTTTTAAAGCTTCAAATTGTAATTGTACTTGAGCGAGAGGGTTACGCATTTCATGTGCAATGGAGTTAGCCAGCGCACGGCTTTGGCGTACCTTTCTATCGGCTTCAATGGTGCTCTGGATGCGAACTAATAACGTTTGCAGAGCTGAGATTTCTTCATTAGAAAACAGCTTATTATCTATTTTATGTGAAGAAATTAGTAAGTGAGTAACTGACTTTCCACGACCGAAGAGAGGCATAACGAGCGCAGTATTGCTTGAGCGCATGCGCTCGTAGAGCTTTCTCATCGACCCTTTAGAAGAGGAGGCATAATCAATTTCTTCAGACAACTCATCTAGCACGAGAACTGACTTGCTTGACGGCAGGTACTCTTCGTAAAACGTTTCTGTGTAATTGCTAGTGACTAGCTGCAGCTTGTTGTTTGGTATGTTAAGTAACGATGCCAACTGATGCATAGCATCATCTATTGAGCGTTTAAACTCTTCCTCTAACCCAAGGATTTGCTGAACGGGAGTGTGTCGTTTCCCATAAATAAAATACGAAGCGTAACGACTGACTCGCTTAAAAAGCAAGTGCCAAGTGATACCGATAAGCGCACATAAAGGTACCGCAACAAGCCATTGGTTATCTTCAGAGATAGGAATAAATATCGCCCCTAGCGGCAGAACAAAAATGGCGCAGACTAAGAGCGCGCTTACCGTTAAGTACGTGAGATATTTAGCGCTGTAGAAGCGAGAGGTAAGTAGGGCATAGCCCACAAACAACATTTCGCTGATTGAAAGTGCTGGTGGTAACCAAGTTAGGGAGAAGTCGCCAAGGAAATACGTCATTCCAAGGTGTATCACTGCCGTAGATAACATGAATACCAAAATGCCAGCTATCATATAGTTGCTTTTTGCTAGCGTGAGCTTGCTGCTGTTCGCGCGCATGGCAATCAAGTTAAGCAGCGTTAGTACCACGAAAGCTAGCAAACTAATGAAAAAATATGAGGTATGTGAGCCAAATTCAATGACGAACTGGCTTGGACCACTAATGGTGACATTTTCGACAGTAAGATTCGGCACTAAGTTGATGTACAGTGAATACGTTGCTAGTGCGACAAAGACGACTTTTTGCCAGACTTTGACCGCTGTTTTTTTAACATCTGCGGTTAACTGGCAAGAAAAATAGAATGCAAACGCAAAGGCGAAAAAAGACGCTAAGTTCGCTAACTTAGCCATAAAAATGCCACCAACAGAGCCTAATTCTGGCAATAAATCGGTATGGAAATAGGCGTTGCTGCTTATCCAAACAATGATACAGCTGGAATAAGCGATGTAAGGCGCGTGATGCGAGCCTAAGATTGATTCACTCTTCTGTTTTAGGCGATAGCAGTAATACAGTAACCAAGCGAATACTATTAGTACAGTCGCGTACAATGCCAATGCTTTTGGGTAAAAGATACCGTGCAAATGAACATCAAGCATGCTCATTCACCTTTTTATCCATTCTTTTTGTTCGTACGCAATGTTTGTAGTCGCGAAATTGTATGTCTTGAAATGCTTCAACCATCATACCTAAATTCCAGAAACCGCGGTATGTCTTGGTACCGTCACTGTTAATGTCGCGGTATCCTGAGTGAAAGTAGGCACTTAAATCAATAGATTGATAGAAATTTAACATAAACACTTGCTCAATAATGGTAAAGCCGAGCTTATAGCCTGCTTTATAGAGCTCGCTCATCATAGTTTTTTGCGCCAGATACAAAAAATACAGCTTTTGTTGAATGTTGCCTCCCACCGTAAGACGCAGTACTTCGCAAACCGCTTCACTGTTCTTTACACGAGATTGAAACTGAGCATCAAACTCAATAAGAGTGTGCTCATGAGTTAGAGCACGACACTCCAAAATACCCAGTTGATTGAGAACACTATACCCATGATTAGGAAAGCAAAACTGCCATTGTTCGTTACTAAACTGTGGTGAGTAACTGAGCCAGTTATTTCGTTGATGCCAGCTTTGCACTAAAGCGGAGGAGACCATGATTGGTGAAGATGACGATTTGAGCAAGAGGGCAAAGTGCTGCCCTTTTTGCGAGAGTGATAAAAGAGGCAAGATTTCAAACCATTGTTCAGTTTGGACGAAAAGCTCAAGATTACTCAGTGTGATCGCTTCGGAAATCGGCATTAACGCTGCATGATTTGGCAGCATTACCTCAAGATCGCAATCTGCGATATCTTCAATTAACACGCTAGTATAGCTGTGGTCGTCAAACGGAAGCGGAGTAGGAATCGCAGCTTCGTTTGAAGGATATTTTTGCTTGATTGCTTCGATCTCGCATTGACACCAGAAAACCATCCAATGCGGGTAACAATCTGCGGCAAGTTGTTCAAGTAAACGAATCTCTTTGGAGAAACCTGTCGGATACTGTTGCACTAAATCTCGATAATCCATTAACTCAAATAGTGCAGAAAGACTTTTTGATGCGTGTTTAGGAAAGAGAGATTTAAGCAGTTTTATTCGATACAGAGCAACCGGTTGAAAAAGAGCATCTCGTTTTTGTTTCGTTAGGGTAAGAATAACTGAGTCAACCAAGGCCTGCTGCTTTGATTCGATCGGCAAATTTGTTTTGGTGAGATAGTCCAAAGATTGCTCAAGACTCATGATATAACCTAGCTCTAACGTTTTGTTATATTTTGTAATGGTTTATATCATTTTGAAAAATTTATGCCATCGGTTTCTATTTGTATAGTTACGTAATGCAAGAAAAGACAAAAAAACCGCTCATTATGAGCGGTTTTTGGTCTATTCAAGAAAGGGTTAGGCTTCTTGCTTTTTTAGCTCAGCTTCTGCCGTTTCTTCTTCAATTAGCGCATCAACGATAACTGCACATGCAGCATCACCTGTGATGTTCAGTGCTGTACGAATCATATCGAAAATACGGTCAAGAGCGAATA
Source organism: Vibrio alginolyticus NBRC 15630 = ATCC 17749 (assembly GCF_000354175.2). Taxonomy (NCBI): domain Bacteria; kingdom Pseudomonadati; phylum Pseudomonadota; class Gammaproteobacteria; order Vibrionales; family Vibrionaceae; genus Vibrio; species Vibrio alginolyticus. Next base: position 1,120,144 of record NC_022349.1, on the reverse strand, counting down.
GCAGCGGTAGACCTTCAATTGGAATGCCAGCGGCAAGAAGCACGGCAACCACTAGGAAAGAAGGGCCAGGAACACCCGCTTGACCAACCGCACCCAATGTAGACGTTACGATAATTGCAATGTAAGCGCCCATGCCTAGATCGATATTGAACAGTTGAGCAAAGAAGATAGCAACCAAGCCATAGTAAATCGCATTACCTGACATGTTGATCGTTGCGCCTAGAGGCAGAACAAATGATGCAGTTGAATTTTTTACGCCCAGCTCTTTTTCACAGGTGTCCATTGTAACAGGCAGTGTTGCCATAGAAGACGCTGTTGAAAGCGCAACTGCTTGCGGTTTCTTCATTGAAGACAGGAATTTCTTCGCAGATGTCTTCGTGAAAACATGCACCATTGCTGGGTAAACAACGAAACCGAAGATTAGGATGGCGGCAACGTAAACAACGAACAGTTTAAACACCACCATTAGCGCACCAAAACCGAACGTACCGACGGCTTCTGCCATCAGACCAAATACACCGATAGGTGCAATGATCATTACTTTGTTGATCATCCAAACCATTGCGTCAACGATGCAGTTAACACCATTGATGATTGGTTCACGACGCTCTTTTGCTTGCTTAGAAATCGCAATACCAAAGAACATACAGAAAACGAGGATCTGTAGGATGTTTGCTTCATTTAGTGATTGGAAAACGTTGGTTGGGATCATACCAGTGATGGTTGCCCAGAAAGTAGGTAGTTCACCTTTTGAAGCGTATTCTGCTGAGAACATGCCTTCAACGCCAGAGACGTCGATACCCATGCCTGGTTGGAATACTTCACCCATAAATAGTGCAAGCGCAACGGCTAGGGCGGATGTTAAACCAAAATAACCTAGAGTGACGATACCAACTTTACCTGCTGACTGGCTGTTCCCAAGACCAGCGGCGCCAGAAATCAAGGCTACAGCGACCAAAGGAATAACCAACATTTTGATTAAGTTGATAAAGATAGCACCTAAAGGAGCGAACACCGTCGCATCATGACCCATCATGGCACCAACGGCTGTGCCCACGATCATGGCGATTACGACTTGTACGCCAATGTTGTTTAGCAAACTCTTTTCTTTTAACACTTCCATAACCTCTGTGCTAATAAAATGTAAAATCCTAAAATTACCCACTAACCATAAATGGATTTACGGATAATTATCTCGCCTTGCTTTTTACACTTATCGTTTACAATTGGCAATATGCAGCAAGGTATTATTGATGGATTAATCGATATTTTATTGACGAACGATAAAGTTTTGTTCAATGGCAAACGTTTGCTATTGATTTTTCTTATAAGGGTCGCGCTTAGGATTGTTCAAGTTTATTTTTCTTTATTTGTTTTCTTTTTGTTAATTTTAACCGCTTTTGTATTTGCTATTGCAGTCAGAGTTTTTAGTGACTTGGGTTGATATTTATAACAATTCATCTCTTTCAAGCTCACACTTTTATTAATTTGCCTTCTGAAATGTTAATTGCTTTACATTCTTAGTCCTGATTGCGTTGTAAACATAATGTTAAATGACAATGACTGGTGAGACTCAAATGCTGACGATCCAGTGTTAAGGATAACTTGCTTAGTTAATGCTCCTGAGCTGATTAGACGAGAAAGACAAGTAAGAGGTAAAGATACTATGATGAATCTTGCTGCTGCGTTACAAAGAAATGCTGCGAGTAAACCAGATAAAACGGCGTTGATATGTGGCGCTGAAAAGATAAATTATGAGCAGTTTGATGCGGTCGCCGGTAAGATCGCAGCGTCTTTAATCAATAAAGGCGTAAAGCCAGGTGACCGCGTTGCGATTTCATGCCCAAACAATCCTTTTTTCGCGTTTGTTTATTATGCAATACAAAAAGCCGGCGCGGTTGCAGTCCCATTAAATGTGCTTTTGAAAGCGCGAGAAATTAAGTATCACTTAGAAGATTCAAAAGCGAAGTTTTATTTCTGCTTTGAAGGGACGAAAGAACTGCCAATGGCAAAAGAGGGCGTCAAAGCCTTTGAACAAGTCGATACATGCGAAGGCATAGTCGTACTGACTCAATCTCAAGATGAAAGCTATTGGAATGGTGTAATAACTCTCAATGCGTTTATAGCCGATGTCCAACCGTTGCCGGATTATATACCGCGTAATGCGGATGATACTTGTGTGATTTTGTATACATCAGGGACGACAGGCTTACCAAAAGGCGCTGAGCTGACTCAGCAGAACATCATAATGAACGCTCTGGTGGCACAAAACATTATGGGCAGCCAGGCCGATGATATTCACTTAGTAACTTTGCCTTTATTTCATACATTTGGTCAAACCGTCCACTTAAATGCTAGTGTTTTGGGCGGGGCAACATTGGTGTTAGTGCCTAGGTTTGAGCCTAAACATGTTCTTGAGCTGGTGGAAAAACGTAGGGTGACGATATTTGCTGGTGTACCAACGATGTACATCGGTCTGCTTCATGTGCAGCATCAATTTGATACCTCGTCATTGCGTGTTGCAGTAAGCGGTGGTGCGCCATTACCAACCGAAATCTTTCGAACCTTTGAAGAAACATTTAATGTGCCGATCTTAGAAGGGTACGGCTTGTCGGAGACAAGTCCTATTGCATGTTTTAATCATTTGGATCAGGAGCGTATACCAGGCTCGGTAGGTCAACCGGTTCAAGGCGTCGAAGTAAGAGTTATCGACATTGAAGGCAATGCACTACCGATAGGCGAAGAAGGTGAGATTGTTGTGCGTGGTCATAATGTTATGAAGGGATATCTTGATCGCCCAGAAGTTACTGAATCTGCGCTACAAAATGGTTGGTTCCATACTGGTGATGTGGGCCGCTTTGACAGTTCAGGTAATTTATTTATTGTCGATAGAATGAAAGATCTGATCATTCGAGGTGGATTTAATGTTTATCCCAGAGAAATTGAAGAAGTTTTCATGACTCATCCTGCAGTTTCAATGGTCGCGGTGATAGGGATTCCAAATGAAGAGTATGGCGAAGAGATAAAAGCCTACGTTGTACTTAAACCAAAAGAATACATTGACGCCGATTCATTACAAAAGTGGGGTAAAGAGCAATTAGCCTCGTTTAAATATCCTCGTTATGTCGAAATTCGTGAACACCTCCCGATGAGTGCGACAGGAAAGATTTTGAAACGTGAGTTGAAATCTGAATTGAATATAGCTTAGTCAATTCAATGGTTTTTGTGTCACAGCGCCACTTGCCTAAGTGCAAATGGTGTTGTGCTCTTGACCAATTAGATGCATAAGTTTTTTAGATATCGTTAGACAATACTTACCGTTTGTTGAATGGATCTATTGCTCGAGTTCTTTAAAGTATTCTTCTAAGCGTTTCGGATTGGTAATGGTTACTGAGCCATAGTTTAGCTCTAGCATCCCGATACTTTCTAATCGTTTTAGTATCTTGTGTACGCTTTGACGAGTTAGCCCCATCATGTTAGCGATATGTTCTCTTGTTACCCTGACAACGCATGGTCGAGTATCGATCGCTTGATTAAGTTGGTATTCAGCAAGTAGCAGCAACCTTTTGGCGACTCGTTCTTCAATTCCTCTAATCGCGTCATCTTCGATAACAGAAATAGCAGACCACAAGCGGCGGCTAAGTAAGTCGAGTATAGTGGGGTAACTTTGAGGGTATTTGGCGAGTAATTGGCGAAATTTATCTCCAGGAAGCTCCATTACAGTCACGTCCGAATGCGCGGTCGCACCAAAAATACGAGGCATACCGGGAGAAAAAACATTGTCTCCAAACCAGCCACCAGCTTCGAAAATCATCAGTGTGACTTCTTTGCCTTTTGAACTAATTGAGTTCACTCTCACTGCACCTTGAGCTATGACCATAAGAGAAGATTGAAGCGCACCTTTATTGCAAATCAGTGCTTTTTCGTCGAAGCAGCGAACCTTAGTCATTTGCGCTGCTTCACTAAGCCCTTTATCTGGCAGCCCTGATAGTACAGGACATTTGGCTAGCAGTGTTTTGACTTCTTCCATGTAGCAACCTTACTGCACATTGCTTTATTGAGTTAGTTAAGTTACCCAAGCTTAACACTCTTGGAGTGCTCTGCTTGAGATAGATTTGGAAAGTGCGGGCGTTGAACAAAAAATGACGTGGTATAAACGCGATAGTAAGAAAACGCCCACTAAACATAATGTTAAGCGGGCGTTGTTGTGTCATATCAAACTGAAATTATTTTTGAGTGGCAGCTTTCATTGCAGAAACGAATTCACCTAGCTTGTCGAGCATAATTTGTGGCTGCTCAACGTTCGCTTCAATGATTTTGACCACGGCTGAACCAGAAATTGCACCAGCGGCGCCAGATTCTAGTGCTTGTTTCACCTGTGCTGGCTCAGAGATGCCAAAACCAAGTAGCGCTGGTGGTGCATCAAATTGGTTCAGTCTATCCAGCATATGACCTACAGGCATGTTTGCTTTGGTTTCTGCGCCAGTAACACCTGCACGAGAGAGTAGGTAAGTGTAGCCGCCACCTAACTCTGATACTTGCTTCAGTGTTTCATCACTTGCCGTTGGTGGTGCGATGAAGATTGGGTGAATACCAAACTTTTCTGCAGCAGCAACAAATTCGGCACTTTCATTAGTTGGCACATCTGCAATCAAAACAGAATCGATGCCTGCTTTTGCACAACGCTCATAGAAGTTCTCGATACCACGAGAGTAAACAAGGTTCGCGTACATCAGAAGACCAATAGGCAACTCTGGGTACTTAGCTCGGATCTTACCGATTTGCTCGAAGCAGATATCTGGTGTTGCACCTGACTCTAACGCGCGAATGTTAGCGCCTTGGATGGTTGGGCCATCGGCTAGTGGATCTGAGAATGGAATACCAAGTTCAAGGGCATCTGCGCCAGACTCAACCAGTGTTTCCATGATTTTGTAAGATTGCTCTGCGTTTGGATCGCAAACCGTTACGAACGGTACAAATGCGCCTTGGCTCTTTTCGTTTAGGCGCGCAAACATCTTCTCATAACGGCTCATTAGATTGCTCCTTTTTCTTCTAGGATGGCATGTACAGTGAAGATATCTTTATCACCACGACCTGATAGGTTAACAACCAACAATTGCTCTTTTTCTGGATTCTCACGTGCCATACTTAGTGCGTGTGCCACGGCGTGAGAAGATTCAAGAGCAGGGATGATACCTTCGTGACGTGCAATCTCTTGGAATGCTTCTAGCGCTTCATCGTCTGTCACGTTGTCGTATTCAGCACGGCCAATTGCGTTTAGGTGTGCGTGTTGTGGGCCAACTGAAGGGAAATCAAGGCCAGCAGATACCGAGTAAGACTCTTCTACTTGACCGTTTGGATCTTGCATCAATGGCGCTTTCATACCGAAGAAGATGCCTGTTTTACCATGCTTAAGTGGTGCACCGTGCTGGTCAGTATCGATACCTTTACCTGCTGGTTCAACACCAATTAGGCGAACACTTTCTTCTTCGATGAAGTCAGCAAACATGCCGATAGCGTTTGAACCACCGCCCACACATGCGATAACCGCATCAGGAAGACGACCTTCACGTGCCAAAATCTGATTCTTCGTTTCTTCACCAATCATGCGTTGGAAGTCACGCACGATGGTTGGGAATGGGTGAGGACCTGCCGCTGTACCTAGTAGGTAGTGCGCGTCTTCATAAGTTGCAGACCAGTCGCGTAGCGCTTCGTTACATGCATCTTTAAGTGTCGCAGAGCCCGAGTGGACAGGGATAACTTCTGCGCCCATTAGTTTCATACGGAATACGTTCGGGCTTTGACGCTCAACGTCTTTTGCACCCATGTAAACGCGACACTTAAGGCCAAGCAGCGCACACGCTAGTGCAGTTGCTACACCGTGTTGGCCTGCGCCTGTTTCTGCGATGATTTCGTTTTTACCCATGCGTTTTGCAAGCAGCGCTTGACCCAACACTTGGTTGGTCTTGTGCGCGCCACCGTGAAGTAGGTCTTCACGTTTTAGGTACAGTTTGGTTTTCGTACCTTTGGTTAGGTTACGAGTTAGAGTCAAAGCCGTTGGACGGCCCGCATACTCTTGAAGAAGCGTCATGAATTCGCTGCGGAATTCTGGATCTTCTTGCGCGTCGATAAACGCTTGCTCTAGTTGCTCCAGTGCTGGAACTAGAATTTGCGGAACGTACTGACCGCCGTATTCGCCAAAGTAGGCATTCAGTTTTGCCATCGTTATATTCCTTCTCGTATTTTTCGCTACGAATAGCTTTAAATTTTTTAGCTGATATCCAGCTTTAGTAGTTGCGAATAGCAGTGAATGCCGCGAGCAACTTCTGTGAATCTTTTTTGCCTGGTGCGCTTTCTACACCAGAGTTTAAATCTAATCCCAAGCAACCTAGTGTCGCTGCTTGTTGAGCATTTTCTGGCGACAGTCCGCCCGCTAGCATAATTTGACTTGGGTCGCCGATCAGTGACCAGTCGAACACTTGACCAGTTCCACCAGTTTGAGTGCCAACTTGCGCATCTAATAAATGGCGATCAATGTTGTCTGCTAGCAGTTCTGGCTTGGCATCAGTCACGCCGTAAGCTTTCCAAATTTCTACCGCTGCTGGTAGTTCGGCTTTGAGTTGGTTTACGTAAGCTTGGTCTTCTTGACCGTGCAGTTGCACCGCTTTTAAACCCAAAGAGGTCACGACAGAAGCAACAAAATCGATATCGTGATTTTGGAAAACGCCTACATAATTCAGAGGAGCACCGCTCATGGTTAAGCGAGCACCTTCAAGGTCAACCGCACGCTTCGACTTCTCGACAAAAATCAGGCCACCAAATACCGCACCAGCTTGATACGCTTTCGCTGCGTCATCTGGATGAGTAAGACCACAGACTTTGTTTTCACCCAGCGTCACTTTACGTACTGCAAGTTCAAGGTTGTCTTCCGCCATCAGCGAACTACCAATCAAGAAGCCGTCTGCGAATTCTGCTAAATCACGAACTTGTTGATGGGTATAAATGCCAGATTCTGAGATTACTGTTGCGTTAGGAGCCAGTTCGCGAATTGTCGGTGCCAGTTCTTTTGTACGATTCAAATCAGTACTTAGGTCGCGAAGGTTACGGTTATTGATGCCGATAACGTGTGCGCCTAGCTTAACTGCACGATGAAGCTCTTCTTCGTTGCTGACTTCGGTCAGGATACCCATGTTCAGGCTGTGTGCTGCTTCTTCTAAGGCTTTATACTCTTCGTCATTCAGGACAGAAAGCATCAGTAGCACAGCATCAGCACTGTAATGACGTGCTAGGTAAACTTGGTAGGTATCTACCATGAAGTCTTTGCACAGAACGGGTTGTTTGACTTGACCGCGCACTTGAGGAAGAAAGTCAAAGTTACCTTGGAAGTATTTTTCGTCTGTTAATACTGAAATTGCATCAGCATGGTTGTTATAAACCGATGCAATGTAATCCAAGTCGAAGTGATCACGAATCAAACCTTTAGAAGGAGATGCCTTCTTACATTCGGTGATGAACGCCGTCTTTTCACCACTCAGAGCGTCGTAGAAGCTGCGGTCCGATGGCAGCAAATCAGACTGAAATGTGCTTAGCGGTTGAGACACCTTACGGTCTGCTACCCATTGATATTTATCGCGGACAATTTTCGCCAGTACTTCTGCCATTTCTGCTTCTTTTTTAGAAACGTGCTCAGACAGGTTGTCAGCTTGCTGAGTGTTGAAGTCAGTCATCTTCTTCAATTCCTTAAGCGTGTGCGGCAAGTTGTTGTACCAATTGGTACGCCTTGCCTGAATTCATTGCCTCAATCGCTTGTTGCGTGTTGGCTTTTAAATCTTCGTGGCCGAATAGACGCATTAGCAGAGCAACGTTCACCGCCACTGCACCCAATTGTGCGTCTGTACCTTTACCCGTCAGAATATTGGTAATGATCGCCTTGTTTTCTTCAGGATCGCCACCTTTGATCGCTTCTAGTGGGTGCGCTTCTAGACCGAAGTCTGCAGGCGTTAGTTTATATTCTGTGATCTTACCGTCTTTGATTTCAGCAATGGTTGTTTCGCCGTGAATCGCCACTTCATCCAAACCACTACCGTGTACTACAGCGGCGCGCTTCATACCCATTTGTAGCATGGTTTCTGCGATAGGACGAACCAGTTCTTCACTGTAAACGCCCATCAATTCGATGTTAGGACGAGCAGGGTTAATCAGTGGGCCAAGAATGTTAAAGATGGTGCGCGTTTTCATGGTTTGACGCACTGGCATCGCATGGCGCACACCACCGTGGTACTGAGGTGCAAATAGGAAAGCAACACCGATATCGTCGACCGCTTTGCGCGTATCGTCTGCGCTCATAGCTAGGTTGATACCAAATGAATCAAGAAGGTCAGAAGAACCCGATTTGCTTGAAACGCTGCGGTTACCGTGTTTCGCTACTTTTAGACCACATGCTGCAGCAACAAACGCCGCAGTGGTTGAAATGTTGATGGTGTTGTGACCGTCGCCGCCAGTACCTACGATATCCGCGAAATCATAATCTGGACGAGGGAATGGGTTTGCATTTGCCAGCAGCGCTTTTGCCGCGCCTGCTATTTCATCTGGTGTTTCGCCTTTGATTTTTAGTGCAGTCAGCGCTGATGCCATCAAAATTGGGTCTAGCTCACCACGGATAATGATGTCGAATAGCTGTTGGCTCTCTTCTTGAGTAAGCGATTCTTGCTCGTACAGTTTGGTAATAATAGGGTTGATGATTGCTTCCATATTTCCTCTCCTAAATTTCTTATGTGCCAGTGCTTTTTAAGCAGTGAGTGGGTTAGCTGAAGTTTGTTCTTCAAGTGCCCATTCAATGGCATTGGCCAACAGTGTTGCTCCGTAGGTCGTCATAATAGATTCCGGGTGGAACTGGAACCCGCAAACTTTATCTTCTTCATGTACAACAGACATTACCAAGTCATCCACTTCTGCTGTGATGGTTAGGCTCTCAGGAACCTTGGTCGCAACCAGCGAGTGGTAACGTGCAATCGCAAGTGGTGATGGTAGGTTTTGGTAAATCGCATGGTTTTGGTGCTCCATCATAGAGACCTTACCGTGAATGATTTCGCCTGCGCCAGCAACGGTGCCGCCGTATGCTTCAACAATCGCTTGGTGACCAAGACAAATCCCGATCATCGGCACTTTGCCTTTCATGCGTTGGATAAGCTCTGGCATTGAGCCTGCCTCTGACGGTGCGCCTGGGCCTGGCGATAGCAGAACCACTGGGTTTTCAAGCTCGTTTACCGCTTGTTCAATGGTTTCTGCTGGGATGTTGTTTCGGTAAATCTTGACTGAGTGACCTAGCGAGCGGAATTGATCCACAAGGTTGTAGGTGAACGAGTCAAAGTTGTCGATAAAAATGATATTAGCCATCTCTGAACCCTATTCCTTATTGTGATTTATGCGCTGCTTGGATAGCAGAGATTACCGCTTGTGCTTTGCCGCGCGTTTCGTCTGCTTCTGCTTGTGGATCAGAATCGAACACCACGCCAGCACCAGCTTGAACTTGAGCAATGCCGTTCTCAACGTACGCTGAGCGAATGACGATACACGTGTCGAGTGTGCCTTCACCAGTTAGGTAACCAACCGCACCGCCGTAGCTACCGCGACGTGCGCCTTCCACATCGCGAATCAACTGCATTGCGCGAATCTTTGGTGCACCAGTGAGCGTGCCCATGTTCATACAAGCTTGGTATGCGTGCAGCGCGTCTAGGTCTTCACGCAGTTGACCAACCACGCGTGATACCAAGTGCATCACGTGGCTGTAACGGTCGACTTTTAGAAGGTCTGCTACGTGGCGAGTGCCAGCTTGAGCAATACGAGCGACGTCGTTACGTGCCAAGTCAACCAACATCATGTGTTCTGCGTTTTCTTTCATGTCGGTGCGTAGTTCAAGTTCGATGCGGCTATCTAGGTCGAAATCGATCTCTCCATTCGGGCGCTTACCGCGGCGACGTGTGCCTGCAATTGGGTAGATTTCAATTTGGTTGGTATCGGTTTCATACTTAAGCGCGCTTTCAGGTGATGCGCCAAACAGAGTGAACAGCTCATCTTGCATGTAGAACATGTAAGGGCTTGGGTTACTTTGTTTCAGTTCTTTGTAAGCCGCCAGTGGAGAAGGACAAGGTAGAGTGAATCTACGAGACGGTACAACTTGGAATACATCGCCTTTCACTACGAACTCTTTTAAGTCGCGAACGGTTTGGCAGAAGTCTGCATCAGACACGCTAGGTTCTACCGTTACATCTGTTATTTGCTCTGCACTCGGCAACAGTTTTGGCGCTGCACACTGGGCGCTAATTTCTGCAATACGAGTCTCTAACGCTGTTTTCTCTGAACCATCAACAAACAACGTCGCTTGAAGCTGGCAAGATTCCGTTTGATGGTCGACAACAAGTAGTGTTTCCGCGACGTAGAAAACGTAATCTGGACACTGATTTGTTGCTTCGGCATTACCAAGCGGCTCAAAGTTTGCGACTAAGTCGTAGGCAAACAGACCACCAAGGAAAATTGCGTGTTTGTCTTGCTGTGAAATATCAAAACTATGCTGAACCAAACGTAGCGCATCGAAAGAAGAGGCTTCACGTAGGCGAGAGTCTTCATCTAACGTGTCGCATGGCTGGTTAAACTGCAAAGTTAGCGTTTCGCCATCGAACTTGCTCTCAACGTCACCACGGATGTTCTGGTTTAGGTGAGACAGTAGGTTTTTACCGTTATTGCTCAAGGCGTGCATGCTAACGGTATGGCCGAAGCAAACAATGCGAACCGCTGAATCTACGATCAGCAGGGATTTTAAATTTTGCTTTGAATCGATCTCAGCAGATTCCAGCAATAGGCTGTCAGTTTTGTTCTCACATAGTGTGTGGAACAAGCGAGTCGGGTCTTGAGTATAAGGGACGGAAGCCGTTAGCACTTCAAGCTGTCCAAGTTTCTTAATTTCAATGGCCTTGTTCACAAGACCTCCTTGTAGCTGTTTAAATCTTCCTGCCGTACATAGTCGCATAAAGCAAACGTTCTCCCAATCTAGAGTTGGCTATATTCGATTAATGTTTAGGCAGTTGAATGTGAAATGAGCAACAAAACAAAAAAGCCCGCTTAAGTAGCGGGCTTTACAACGTTTGGTTCTATAAACTAGAAGTATACGTTTGCCCACCAAGAACTAGTCCAAGTGCGCCACCAAGCAAGATCTGATGAGTTTGCCTTATTAAGACAAACCGCAACTTTCGCTTTTTGGTTTTGGTTAAATTCTTGTAACATGGTGAACCTTAAATTACGTACTTTGTATTTGTGTACTAGTTAACTAGTGCGAGGGTAAAAAGTCAACCCCAAAACGGCATTAAAACGATAAAAATATGAGAATTGATTTACATAGTCACACCACTGCATCGGACGGTCGGTTAGAACCTAAAGATTTAGTGGAAAGGGCGCTGAGTTTTGATATCGAGGTTTTGGCGATCACTGATCACGATACGGTTGACGGTTTGGCGTTAGCTAAGCAATACGTTCAAGATAATAATTTGCCGATAAAAATCATCAATGGCATTGAGATATCGACCGTCTGGCAAAACAAAGACATTCATATTGTCGGCCTGAATATTGATCCGGAAAATGAACAATTATCTGCCCTCATAGAACAGCAGAAGCAGCATCGCATAACACGATCTGAGTTAATTGCAGAGCGACTACAAAAAGCAACTCGAGTAGGTGTGCTTGAAGAGGTAAGGCAAATCGCCGGTGATGCTCCAGTGACAAGAGCGCATTTCGCGAAATGGTTGGTAGATAATGGTTACGCAAAAACCATGCAAATGGTGTTTAAAAAATACCTAACGCGTAATAACCCAGGTTATGTACCACCGAATTGGTGTTCGATGAAGGATGCGGTTGATGCTATCCATGCGGCTGGTGGAATGGCGGTATTAGCGCATCCTGGCAGATATAAGTTGACAGCGAAGTGGATTAAGCGTCTTCTAGCAGCGTTTGTCGAAGCAGGTGGTGATGCGATGGAAGTTGCACAGCCACAGCAAGCGCAACAAGAAAGGCGCAACTTGGCTGATTATGCTATACAATACAAACTATTAGCCTCTCAAGGCAGTGATTTTCACTACCCATCACCGTGGATGGAGCTAGGAAGGAACCTATGGTTGCCTGCTGGCGTCGAACCAGTTTGGAAAGATTGGGGAATAGATCCTTCGTTGAATAATACTCAGTAATACGAAGTCGAGAACCCATAAAAATATAGAGCCGAGAGGCTCGATAATGAGGAATTACAATGAGCCAGTTTTTTTACGTTCACCCAGAAAACCCACAGGCTCGCTTGATTAATCAAGCAGTAGCAATCATTCGTAACGGCGGCGTTGTGGTTTACCCTACTGATTCAGGGTATGCACTTGGCTGTCAGTTGGAGAACAAACAGGCACTGGAACGAATCTGTCAGATTCGTCGTCTGGATGATAAGCATAACTTTACTTTACTGTGTCGTGATTTGTCGGAGCTTTCTCTCTATGCGCGAGTGGATAACTCTGCATTCCGACTGCTGAAAAATAACACACCAGGTCCTTACACCTTCATCTTCAAAGGCACAAAAGAGGTGCCGCGTCGTTTGATGAATGCAAAACGTAAGACCATCGGTATCCGTGTCCCAGACAATCAAATTGCCTTGGACTTGTTGGAAGCATTAGGTGAGCCGATGATGTCTACGTCGTTGATTCTACCTGGCAGTGACGTAACAGAATCTGATCCAGAGGATATTCGCGATAAACTAGAACATGCGGTTGATGTGATTCTTAATGGCGGTTACCTAGGTGAACAACCTACGACTGTAATTGACTTTAGCGAAGGTGAACCTGTTGTAGTTCGTTTGGGATCAGGTGACCCTGCACCATTCGAATAGTAGACGCACACCACCGCCAAACAAAATAGGAGGCATCGCGCCTCCTATTTTAGTTGTCATATCGAATATCTCATTGAACTTAACTGATTGAGGTTAAGCGAAATCGAAAATGTCGATACCATTTTGTTCTGCATAGTTGATGTATGCAGAGCTCACACCGTTTAGTGTCACTTCAACATTGTATTCATCACTTGAGAATACTGCCCAGCCACACTCATTGTAAGATAAAGTCAGATCATCCGCTGAATCCAAGAACGTATCTCGAATGCCATCGTTATCAGTGTCTCGGCCCATATCAAAGACAAGTTTGTCATGGAAAATATTAAAATCGACAATGTCGGCTTTGACATCAATATCGTTGGAAGATACTGGCTGATCAGGTACACCAATAGCCAGGCGGTTTGTAAGCACGAAGGTGTCGTCTCCACAGCCACCGCTCAGTACTGATTCACCATCACCAACAACGAGCGTGTCGTTACCCCAGCCACCACTCAAGTAGTTGTTGCCTGAATAATCAAAAATTGTGTCGTCGCCACAGCCACCAAAGAGTTTGTCGTTTCCTAATCCGCCGGATAGGAAGTCGTTTCCAAAGCCGCCAGAAACAAAGTCGTTACCTCGGCCACCAAGCAAGGTATCGTCTCCCAAGCCACCGAAGACAATATCATTACCTCCGTATCCTACAAACTTATCATCACCACAGAAGCCGAAGAAAATATCGGTTGTTTCAGAGCCTTTTGTGCCTGTCATATCGTCATCTTGAGATGTCCCAAAAATCCAATTTAGGTCGAGATTTAGCATAGACATTGTTCTATTCCTTTTTGTCTGATTTATGCCAATCGCCGAGAGTGCAGAGCGAACCTAGTGAGTCAGAGTACACGATAGCATTAGTGTTATTTTTGATGTGAACTAATGACTTAAAGACAATTTTTGTCTTGTTACCCACGACCTTGTTTTGCTATGAGCGCTCATTGTCTGCGATGATTGGTATTACTTAGCAGCAAACAGGGACGGCTTATTCTTCGTTGCTTTCTAGCAATACGAACAGTAAACACACCCCAAGTGGTTATTGTTGTAACCCTGACAATTTTATCAGGTACCGCGTGGTTAAAGTGGTTCAGGAAGACCGATATTAGTGGGATTCTCGTTGAGCAATGCCTGCATTAAGTAGTAAAAAAGTTGCAGAATAGGACAAATATTTCGGTCATTTTTGAAGTGAATTTTGGTGTGGAGAATGGCGCCGATTTAGCTTACATTAACTAAGAAAGTTACGTATAATGTCCGACCGAAAAATCCCACTGAAATGGGTAAATAGCAAAATGCAGACCAATCCTGGTCTAGACGTCTGTGAAGACGACACATAGGTAGATAAATGAGCGAAAAGTTACAAAAAGTATTAGCACGTGCTGGTCACGGTTCTCGTCGTGAGATTGAATCGTTAATTAAATCTGGTCGCGTTAGCGTGAACGGTGTAGTCGCTAAGCTTGGTGAAAGACTTGAAGACGAGAGCAGCGTAGTTCGTATCGATGGTCACATTGTCTCTGCAAAGATTCAAGAAGAAGTGATTTGTCGTGTACTTGCGTACTACAAACCTGAGGGTGAACTGTGTACTCGTCACGATCCAGAAGGTCGTCGTACTGTTTTTGATCGTCTGCCAAAAATTCGTGGCTCTCGTTGGATTTCAGTTGGTCGTCTGGATGCGAACACTTCTGGTCTTCTACTTTTCACAACGGATGGTGAACTGGCGAACCGCTTAATGCACCCAAGCCGCCAAGTTGAACGTGAATACCTAGTACGTGTGTTCGGTGAAGTAACTGAACAGAAAGTTCGTAATCTAGTAAAAGGTGTTGAACTGGAAGACGGTTTAGCTCGCTTTGAAGATGTTGTTTACGCGGGTGGTGAAGGCATGAACCACACGTTTTACGTTGTTATCAACGAAGGTCGTAACCGCGAAGTTCGTCGACTATGGGAATCGCAAGAGTGTACCGTTAGCCGTCTGAAACGTGTTCGTTACGGCGACATCTTCTTAGACAAGAAACTGCCTCGTGGCGGTTGGATGGAGCTTGACCTGAAAGAAGTAAACTACTTGCGTGAGCTTGTAGAGCTTCGTCCAGAGAAAGAAACCATGCTTGATCTGAACAAAGACAACACGTCACGCAAACGTGAGCGTGCACGCAGCCAAAAAATTCGTCGCGCAGTTAAGCGCCATGAAGAGCGTGTTAACACGCCAAAAGGTCGCAGCAACAACCCTTCTCGTCGTAAGCCGAAGAAGACTGCTGGTGACCAAGGCGCACGCAACAAGCATCGTTAATCGATAGCAAAACATCAGAAAGGCTTGCCAATTCGGCAAGCCTTTTTCTTATCTGTTACATAACAAAAGGGTCTAAAGCCTATATAGAGCAGGGTGCTTTGTATAAACAAATATCTCAGCTAGACGAAAATAACAGATAAAAAAATACCAGCACTAGGCTGGTATCTTTGTTCATGATGAAGAAACGTTAATCGCGTTTCCAAAGCATATGGCAGAACTTATGTTCAGGGTCTCGGCTGATTAGCATACGAGCAAATACGTCATCAAGAACGTCATTTTCCTCATTTACTAGGCCGATACGAACCTCTGCATATACTTCTTTGTCGATCTCGAAGCCAACATGTTCAACCCAGTCATCACCGGTTTCAACAAGTTCTGCGGCACCACGATCTTCAAATTGCGCAGTAAACAGAATCACGTCAGCAGGCTCTAGGTTATCTGGAGCCATCTCAAGGAAAATGTCGTACGCTGCGTCGATGACGTCGTCGTAAGAAATCAAATCAGACATGCTTATGCTCGGCTCATGTATTTACGTTCAGCTGTGTTAATGATAACACGGTCACCAGTTGCAATGTACTCAGGAACCTGGATGACAAGACCTGAAGCGAAGCGTGCTGGCTTAGTGCGAGCAGATGCAGAAGCACCTTTGATTGAAGGGTCAGTTTCTTCAATCACTAGCTCAACAGAAGATGGTAGTTCAATACCCACTGCAGCACCGTTAACAAGGATAATGTGGATACCTTGTGTATCTTCGTTGATGAACAGCATGTCGTCTTCAACTTCATTGTGCTTGAATGTGTATTGTGAGTAGTCTTCGTTATCCATGAAGATGTGCTCATCGCCGTCAGCGTATGAGTACACAACTGCACGTTTGTTCATTTCTACCGTTTCAACAACGTCATCAGACTTGTAACGCTCATCTACACGTGCGCCCGTGTTTAGATCTGTACAACGCATTTTGTAGATTTTAGCGCCGCCACGACCGCCTGGAGTCGTTACTTCGATGTCTTTAACTAGAAGAGTTTTACCATTAGACTCGATTGCGAAGCCTTTTTTGATTTCACTTGCCTTTGGCATTGTATATTCCTATTCATACTTATTAAGCAAAACTCGGTGATTATAGCGCTAAGTTAGCCGCCTAGCATTAAAATTCATTGCAGAAATTTGTTGTTACTCCCATGACTAAACACCTGAATGGACTTGATTCAGTGAGTCGGCTAAGAGAACATATAGCCCAACTTCTTGAACCATCTGAGAACACGTTTTAAGTCATGTCTCTGCCTGTTATCGATCCTAAACAACCATTTCAACCAGAGTTTGCGCCTTTAATTAGGGAAGTCACCGCTTGTCTCAAAGGTGGACTGGGGCAAAACTTACACAGCGTTTATGTATACGGTAGTGTTGCTCGTAAAACAGCGATCGCAGGGAAGTCGAACTTAGACCTGGTTGTCGTTACTCAATCATCCTTTGAGCACAATCGCGCGACTTTGCTCAACACAATTAAGTGGCGTGCGCAGCAGAGTTACCCTCACGTTAATGGTGTATCGGTCCGTACAGCCTTAGTGAGCGAAGTAGCTAATTTAGATAGTATTTTCACTTGGGGCTTTATGCTTAAGCATTGCTGTGTCTGTGTTTATGGTGATGATCTAGCAGACTGTTTTGGTGATTACGTCCCAAGTTGGGAAATTGCTAAGCACTGGAATATGGATGTGGAAGATTGGATTACGGCTTATCGCAAAAAAATCGTACAAGCGAAGACGATAGAAGAGCAGGTGGCCGCCCAGCGCGTGATTGCTAAAAAGTTACTAAGAGCGTCATACTCTTTGGTGATGTATCGAGATAAACGTTGGTTTGATGACCCCGTAGAGTGTGGCAAGGTATTCTTAACTTATCATCCTGAAAAGCAGCTTGAGATCGAGCGGCTAGAAATTTTACTTTCTGGCCGGGGTATTCCCAAGCGTTCTGTTATCGGGCTAATTGATGCGTTTGGTGATTGGTTAGCAAAACAGTACCAGAAAACAGAGTTTCGTATCGGCTAAAACAACCCCATTTGTGGCGCTGAAAGCCTGTCAAAATCCGTCCCAATGAAAGGGAGAATCGCATCTGCAACGGGTTTGAGTTGTTTATCAATGTAATGTTGATAATCAATCGGGCTATTGAGGTACTCATAAGGTTCAGGACCGTTCACGGTAATAATGTATTCAATTCGTCCTTTGTTTTGATACTGTAATGGGCGGCCAAGCTTGGCATTTATCTCATCGGCTAAACGAGCTGCACGCACTTGTGGCGGGACGTTCTTCTGATACTCATGCAGTTTTCTTCGCAGTCGCTTTTGATACACCAACTGTTCATCAAATTCACCGTTGTTAGTTTTCTCAACCATCTCTCGGACATAGTCGCTTGGATCTTCACCATGGAAAATCATGCTATAGAGTGTATTTTGAAATTTCTGTGCTAACGAGGTCCAGTCAGTACGGGCACTTTCTAACCCTTTAAATACAATCCGTTCTTGCTCTCCTTCACCGATTAAACCCGCATAGCGCTTTTTCGAGCCAGTTTCTGCGCCACGAATCGTTGGCATAAGGAATCTGCGATAATGGGTTTCATACTCGATTTCCAACATAGATGTTAGGTTGTACTCAGAACGCAGGTGTTCTTGCCACCAAGAGTTGATGTAATCAACTAATTGATTTCCAACAGCGTCAGCTTCTACTTGACTGTATGGTCGATTCAACGACACGAATGTGGAATCCGTATCGCCGTAAATCACTTGATATCCTTGCTCCTCAATCAGCACCTTAGTTTGCTTCATGATTTCATGTCCGCGCATGGTAATACTAGAAGCTAACCGAGTATCAAAGAAACGACATCCCGATGAGCCCAGTACGCCATAAAAGGAGTTCATGATGATTTTGATTGCCTGAGAAAAAGCTTTTTCATTGTTCTTCTTTGCCACATCACGTGCTGCCCAAAGCTTTTCAATCATTTCTGGTAAAAAGTGTTTCGTACGATGGAACTGCCCACCGCGAAAGCCAGGTACAGCCTGATTTTCTTCTTTTCCAATATCGAGCAATAACCCCTCAACTAAACCCATAGGATCAATCAAGAAAGAGCGAATAATCGATGGATATAGACTCTTAAAATCCAATACTAAAACAGAATCATATAGGTTAGGGATGGAGTCCATCACGTAACCGCCGGGGCTGGCAATCCAATTTTCAGGGTGTAGGTTCGGAGCAACGTAGCCTGCTCGGTGTATCTGAGGCATGTATAGGTTTGTGAATGCTGCAACCGAACCGCCGACACGATCCAGTTCGACACCAGTGAGACGAGAGCGCTCTATTGCAAAGTCGAGCAGGTGAGTGTGATTGAAAATCTTATTCACTAACACGCAGTCTTGTAAATTATATTTAGCCAGCGATGGTTTGTCGGAGCGGTACATACGATTGATCTCATCCATGCGGTCATGAACGTTGTGGATTTCTTTCCCTTCCCCTAAGAGTTCTTGAGATACAGACTCTAATGACCAAGACCGAAAGTGATAAGTCGCCGTTTTTAACGTATCGATACCGTCCATTACAACTCGCCCTGGAATGGAAATAAACCCTTGTTGGCTTTGAGATGAACTTCTGAAAAAGCTGGCTTGGTCTGCTCTACCAAGCATTAGCTTCATGTTGTGCCATTCTGCTCGTTTGTGTAGCAGACGAAAGTCAAAATCAATGACGTTCCAACCGACAATGACATCGGGGTCGAATTGTTTAAACCAAACGATGAGTGCTTCTAGAAGCGCTTTTTCATCCTTAACCCATTGTATCGGTGTCTCCGAAGGTTCTGGTTCTCCGATCATGATAACGCGGGAATCCATGATGCTGTCTAATCCGATTGAGTAAAGAATGCCTTTCTCAGAGCATTCTAGATCTAACGAGACAACGTTTAACTTCGGCTCATATTGCCCCGCACGGCATTTTGCGCTCTGGACGCGTTGGTAGCCATTGGTGCGAGTCACATTGCCTGTAAACTCGATACTGCCTTTGATAAAACGCTCCATTAGGTAGCGATCGGCGAGGCGAATATCACTTTCATACGTAGTGATATCTTTTTGAGCGAATGTGTCTTTGAGTGCGAGAGCGTCTCTGGTTACATTGGTATAGCAGGCAGCAAGAGGAGTATGTTCAAACGTTTTGAGATCCAAAAGGCGGATGTCGACGAATATGTTTTTTTCTCGTGCGAGTGTCTTTGCTTGCTCTGAGTGTTTCTGAGCGATGAAAAATACTGGCTTCTCACCATTAATAAGTAACTGAGTAGGACCTGCTTCTGTCGAAAGCCACAGCTCGATTTGAGTTTGACCTTTGATGTCTCGTGCCTGTCGAGTTAGCAGGAAGCCTTGTTGAATATTCAAATGTGAGAAACCTTAGAAAACTTGAAGAACGTTAGTTTAACACTAAGAACTGTAAAAATAACCAGTAAAGAAAGCGTCTCAAATTTTTGCTGGAATTAGTGATTACAAGTTAGTCTTTGGTGCAAGAGGGACAGTGTCATTTTAAGTTATAGCGTGTTTCTCTGGGCAATATGAAACCTAGTTACTTGATTTATTGTACTTAATGTTGTTAATTGTCTTTTCTTAGATTTCGGTTCTGCTCATCACGCTCTAAAATAATAGAGTGGTTTATGAATAAGTTCTTGCTAAAGTTTGCGTTTCAGCACATATTCATAGAAAGCAATTTTTTGTCGATTACGTTAGTATATAGGCAGTCATACTGATATCCACATTTAACAAATAATGGTTATGTGGGTGCAGAACCAATACAAAGTGTGGAGATACAAGTTTGATAAATGTTTTCCTTGTAGATGATCACGAGCTGGTTCGCACAGGGATACGACGTATTATTGAAGACGTCCGTGGAATGAACGTAGCAGGAGAAGCTGACAGCGGTGAAGATGCAGTAAAATGGTGTCGCAGTAATCATGCTGACGTCGTTTTAATGGACATGAACATGCCAGGAATTGGCGGCTTGGAAGCCACTAAAAAAATTCTTCGCGTGAATCCTGATGTGAAAATCATCGTACTTACCGTTCATACAGAAAACCCGTTTCCAACCAAGGTGATGCAGGCAGGTGCGTCTGGTTATTTAACCAAAGGTGCTGGCCCTGACGAAATGGTGAATGCGATTCGTGTAGTTAATAGTGGGCAGCGTTACATCTCGCCAGAGATTGCGCAGCAGATGGCATTGAGTCAATTTTCTCCAGCCTCTGAGAACCCTTTTAAAGACTTATCCGAACGTGAATTGCAGATCATGCTTATGATCACCAAAGGCCAAAAGGTAACGGATATTTCTGAGCAACTTAATTTAAGTCCAAAGACAGTCAACAGCTATCGCTACCGACTCTTTAGTAAATTGGACATTAATGGTGACGTTGAGTTAACTCACTTAGCGATTCGCCACGGAATGCTGGACACCGAGACCCTTTAGCGTGAATCCTCCTTTCGATTCGGCTTCCTTTCTCAAGACAGTAACTCATCAGCCCGGCGTTTACAGAATGTACAACGCCGAAGCTGTTGTAATCTACGTAGGTAAAGCCAAAGACCTTAAAAAGCGCCTTTCAAGCTACTTTCGAAAAAAAGTAGACAGTGAGAAAACTCGCGCGCTTGTCAGTAATAT
The DNA here is from genome assembly GCF_000354175.2 of Vibrio alginolyticus NBRC 15630 = ATCC 17749. NCBI lineage: Bacteria > Pseudomonadati > Pseudomonadota > Gammaproteobacteria > Vibrionales > Vibrionaceae > Vibrio > Vibrio alginolyticus. Next base: position 1,099,263 of record NC_022349.1, on the reverse strand, counting down.
CGCCAAAATAGACGTCACGGTGACTCACACTGAGACAGAAGCGTTGATCTTAGAGCATAACTACATCAAGCAGTATTTACCGAAATACAATGTGTTGCTGCGAGATGATAAGTCTTACCCTTACATCTTTATTAGCGGTCATAAGCACCCACGGCTTTCTATCCACCGTGGCGCCAAGAAGCGCAAAGGTGAATATTTTGGCCCCTACCCAGATTCTGGTGCAGTAAGAGAAACATTGCATTTGCTGCAAAAGATATTTCCTGTGCGCCAGTGTGAAGACACTGTCTATTCCAACCGAACGCGCCCATGTTTGATGTACCAAATTGGTCGTTGTGCAGGACCATGCGTTAATACCATCATTTCTGATGAAGAATATGCAGAGTTGGTTGGCTTTGTGCGAATGTTTTTGCAAGGCAAAGATCAGCAAGTACTCAAACAACTGATCGAGAAAATGGAAGTTGCCAGTCAGCAATTGCGCTTTGAAGATGCCGCTAAATTTCGCGATCAAATCCAAGCGATTAGGCGTGTTCAAGAGCAGCAGTACGTCTCAGAAGACAGCATGGATGATATGGATGTACTCGGGTTTGCTCAGGAGAATGGTATCGCGTGTATCCATATCCTGATGATACGCCAAGGCAAAGTGCTTGGTAGCCGTAGCCATTTTCCGAAAATCCCACAAAATACAAGCCAGCAGGAAGTGTTCGATAGTTTTCTGACTCAATACTATTTGAGCCATAACGAAGCACGTACAATTCCTTCTCGTATTATTTTGAATCAAGAGTTGGCAGAAGATATTGCGCCAATACAGAAAGCGTTAAGTGAAGTGGCAGGCCGTAAGGTTCATTTTCATACGTCGCCAACTGGCTCTCGAGCAAGGTATCTCAAGCTTTCGAACACGAATGCACTAACGGCGATTACCACCAAAATCAATCACAAAATGACGATTAATCAACGTTTTCATGCGCTTCGCGAAACATTGAATTTGGAGTCTATAGCTCGAATGGAATGTTTTGATATCTCTCATACGATGGGGGAAAGCACGATTGCGTCATGTGTTGTGTTCAACAACGAAGGCCCCGTAAAGCAAGAGTATCGTCGCTACAACATTACTGGGATTACCGGTGGTGATGATTACGCAGCAATGGGACAAGCGTTGGAGCGCCGTTATTCGAAGCAATTGGACGTAGAGAAAATTCCCGACATCATCTTTATCGATGGCGGTAAAGGTCAGTTAAATCGTGCGCATGACATCATTTCGCAGTACTGGGGGGATTGGCCAAAGCGTCCTATCATGATTGGTATTGCAAAAGGCGTTACTCGCAAACCAGGTTTAGAAACGCTGATTACAGTCGATGGGGACGAGTTTCATTTACCAAGCGATGCTCCTGCGCTGCATCTTATTCAACATATTCGTGATGAAAGCCATAACCATGCTATAGCGGGGCACCGTGCTAAGCGAGGTAAAACCAGACGTACGAGTGCACTCGAAGGGATTGAGGGAATCGGCCCTAAACGACGTCAGGCGTTACTCAAGTACATGGGTGGGTTACAAGAACTTAAACGTGCAAGTGTCGAAGAAATCGCCAAAGTACCGGGAATAAGTCACTCTTTAGCAGAAATTATTTTCCAAGCATTGAAACAATAAGGAAAATCGCGCAACATTAAGCCGCAATGTGTAAGAGAATAATAAAATGCGTTTGAATATCCCGAACATTCTGTCTCTTCTTAGACTGTTCCTAATCCCTGTTTTTGTGGTTGTCTTTTATCTACCTTATTCATGGGCACCGTTTGCAGCAGCAATGGTGTTTTGGGTAGCGGGTTTTACTGACTGGCTTGACGGCATGTTGGCCCGTAAACTTGGCCAAACTTCTCGTTTTGGCGCGTTTATTGATCCTGTCGCTGATAAAGTGCTAGTGGCAACGGCATTGATTCTAATCACGGAACATTATCATTCAATTTGGGTGACCATTCCTGCGGTAACGATGATTGCGCGAGAAATCATTATCTCAGCATTGCGAGAATGGATGGCTGAAATCGGTAAGCGAGCAAGTGTTGCGGTATCTTGGGTTGGCAAAGTAAAAACTGTTTCGCAAATGTTCGCCTTATGGGTGTTGATATGGCGTTACGATGAATGGATGGTTTGGCTAGGCTTTGCGGCCTTGTATGTGGCAACTTTCTTGACATATTGGTCAATGATTCAATATTTGGCTGCTGCGAAAGACGATCTGTTGAATGAAGAGCACCATTAAATTCTGATGTTAGAAAGCAGGCTTAATAGCCTGCTTTTTTGTATCTAAGGCAATCTACAGCATTTTTTGGCTTCTCTCGCTTTTCAATGCTTGCTAACGGCCATGTTTGCAATTTGTATCTGGGGCTTTTGCTTCGATAGAGTTATATTTGTGATCTAAGTCTTGTTTTTGTCCTTGGAGAGTCTTAGAGAGGCGAGTCTTCTGATTATTAATACTTCAATGCACGCAACGCACGGCCAGCAGTGTAAGGCGTAGCCAAAGTTTTATGATAAACAAGTGTATTTAAGCGATTTTTAGTATTAAAACTAAGCAATCCATCGTCTTTCGCACAAATTCTAGTCAAACGATTTAAAAAAATAAAAATAGTGTTGACTCGATCGCTCGAATCCGTAGAATGCATCCCGTACCCAAGAGAGCACGGCTCGAAAGGGTGGTGAAAAAGCTTAGCTTTATTCACAAATGAGGCGCCTTGGCAGAGTGGCTATGCAGCGGATTGCAAATCCGTGGACCTCGGTTCGACTCCGGGAGGCGCCTCCATTATTCTTTTGAGAGCGAATGGCTTTCGAGAAAAATGCGACACTAGCTCAGTTGGTAGAGCGCAACCTTGCCAAGGTTGAGGTCACGAGTTCGAACCTCGTGTGTCGCTCCAAATTTTATTGATATGGCATTTAGCGGTATCAGATGGTGTTTTACTTTTCTGTAAAGGCATCACAAAGAATATTTGTGTGCCCTGGTGGTGGAATTGGTAGACACAAGGGATTTAAAATCCCTCGACGTTCGCGTTGTGCCGGTTCAAGTCCGGCCCGGGGCACCATCTCATATTAAATGCGACACTAGCTCAGTTGGTAGAGCGCAACCTTGCCAAGGTTGAGGTCACGAGTTCGAACCTCGTGTGTCGCTCCAGATTTAAGGCCTAACATGAAAATGTTAGGCCTTTTTCGTATTTTTTGAAAATCTCAAACTTCTTTTCTGTCACAGACTTCGTTAAGTAACGAACCCTTTGTCTAATTGACTCAAGTGATTGTTCATTCTGCCATTGCAAAGCATCTTAGCCATTCCTACTAGTCTATGTTTAAACCATCACTTGTGGAGAATAACCACTCTTGCTCCAGGCAAAGCTGTGACGAGAATGCTATCTTTTTAAATGTTCCGGATATTGAAAGGAATGTTTTACGATTAAGCAGCACAACCTTAAACCTCTGTTGGATGAGGTGATGATATCTCAAGAATATTTGTTTAAATAACAGCTGTTTGAGAGAAGCAGAAAAGCATAGCTCATGAATATGAACATGCGAGTTACGATGGGGTATGTTTTGTTGTGATTTACATCACTGTTACTAATATGAAAAATCGTTGCCAGAAGATTTTATTTTGTGATAAATTCGCGCGCAATCTCGGAGCGTAATTAACAACGTTTGATCTCTGGGGGATACGCGTAGTGACCATTCAAGCTGATTGTGACACTGCGTAGGGTAGGTATCGGCAAAGCCTTTTGTCGATAGACGGGATACTAATGCTGTAAACGCGGCATATTAATGGGAAACCCAACATTGAAACCTTTGAATAAACACACACTAATCAGCTTCATACTGCCGAAATGTCCTGTTTTACAAAACGGGTGCATTACAGAACCTTGATTAATCCCTTTTACATATAAAGTCGCGAGTATCGTGGCGGATGATCTGTATTTGTCATTTATGCACTGACAAATGCGGAGGGGTATTCACACCTCCTGTAATTTCATTCTAATGATTATTAATACAGGATACAGAATTATTATAATTCAAGGGATTATGTAGTATGAGCACTGCCTTTGAAGTCGATAGCAATATCGCAAACATTTTTTCGTCTCAGGTTCCTATCGTTGAGGGAACGTATGACTTAACGCCAGATCAAGTATTGATTGATCAGGCTGAGCATGAATCTGAAGTACGTTCTTATCCACGTCGTTTGCCGATCGCAATTAAACAAGCCTTTGGGTGCTTGGTTGAAGATACGCGTGGACAGATCTTTCTAGACTGCCTTGCTGGGGCAGGCACTCTAGCTTTGGGGTATAACCATCCTGAAATAAACCAAGCTCTGAAAGAGCAATTAGATTCAGGACTGCCATATCAGACGCTAGATATTGCAACATCAGCAAAAACGACGTTTATTCAATCTGTTAAGTCTTTTCTTCCTCAAGAGTTAAGCGAGAACAGCGTTATCCAATTTTGTGGCCCGTCTGGAGCTGATGCGGTTGAAGCTGCTATCAAGCTCGCGAAACAGACTACCGGTCGCAACACTATGTTTGCCTTCCGCGGCGCATACCATGGTATGACTAATGGTACGATGGGGATGATGGGTAACTTAGGCACGAAAGCTCGTCGAACTGGTTTGATGTCGGATGTGCACTTTATGCCTTTCCCATACAACCTGCGTTGTCCTTTTGGGCTTGGCGGTGATGAAGGTGCGAAAGCAAGTATTCGCTATATCGATCGTCTTTTAAACGATGATGAGTCAGGCATTATGAAGCCTGCCGCGATTATCGTGGAGCCAGTGCAAGGTGAGGGTGGTGTTGTTCCTGCGCCAGCATTCTGGCTACGAGAGTTACGTCGTATTTGTGATGAACACGGTATCTTACTGATCTTCGATGAGATCCAGTGTGGTGTTGGTAAAACTGGCTACAATTTCGCGTTCGAAGAGTCGGGCATTGTTCCAGATATTCTGTGTTTATCAAAAGCAATTGGTGGTGGATTACCAATGTCGCTATTGGTTATCAACAAGCAACATGATACATGGAAGCCGGGCGAGCACACAGGTACATTTCGTGGTAACCAGTTAGCCATGGTCTCTGGTGCGAAAGCATTAGAAATTATCCAACGTGATAATCTTGTTGAGCATGCCAATATTGCGGGTCAGTACTTGCGCTACGGCCTTGAAAGTATTCAAAAGCGTGTGAACTGTATCGCAGAGGTTCGTGGCAAAGGTTTGATGCTAGGCGTGGAGATTAAAACTCCAAACGGTGAGCTCAATAAATTTGGTGAACCTCAAGCGGATAGTGAACTCACACTTTCTATTCAACGCGCAGCACTCGAGCGTGGCTTGATCGTTGAGAAAGGTGGACGCGAAGGCGCAGTAATTCGTTTCCTTCCTCCTCTTATCATCTCGTTTGAGCAAATCGACTTTGCTTTACGTGTATTTGAAGACGCGATTTTAGCCGCTGGCGGTAGTCACATCGAAATTCAGCCACAAGATGAATGGAAGAAGCATTTCATCCACACTGGAGAGATGGGCAGCAATGAATTTGCTTCGGTGATGAATCACACTACTACGGCAATGAAGTCAGTGTTTGAACAAGTGGCTGCACCGTATTCAGGTATGGATCCAAAAGCATTGGAAGCAGCGATTCACGACGTTGATCTTGATAATGGAAATGCGCCTCTTAAAACCGTTATCGACGATGCTGCTGAGCTGGTCGCGAAAAACGCAATTTTTACTCAACATCCAGATTGTATTGCTCACCTGCATACTCCACCTTTGATGCCAGCGATTGCGGCAGAGGCAATGATTGCGGCTTTGAACCAGTCTATGGACTCATGGGATCAAGCTTCATCAGCGACTTATGTTGAACAGAAAGTTGTGAACTGGCTATGCGATAAATATGAGTTAGGTGAAAAAGCGGACGGTATCTTCACGAGCGGCGGCACGCAAAGTAACCAAATGGGCTTGATGTTAGCGCGTGACTGGATTGCTGACAAACTCAGTGCACACTCAATTCAAAAGCTTGGCCTTCCTGAATACGCAGACAAGCTACGTATTGTATGTTCAAAAAAATCCCACTTCACGGTTCAAAAATCAGCGTCTTGGATGGGGCTGGGTGAAAAAGCGGTCATGACTGTCGATGCTAATGCCGATGGAACGATGGATGTCACTAAATTAGACGAAGTTCTCAATCAGGCCAAAGCAGAAGGTTTGATCCCATTTGCCATTGTTGGCACAGCGGGCACAACGGACCACGGTGCTATTGATGACTTAGACTTTATCGCCGATATGGCAGCGAAACATGACATGTGGATGCACGTCGACGGTGCATACGGTGGAGCTCTGATTCTAAGTAGCCAAAAAGCGCGTCTGAAAGGTTGTGAGCGTGCACATTCCATCAGCGTAGACTTCCATAAGCTGTTTTACCAAACCATCAGTTGTGGTGCGCTATTGGTAAATGACAAGTCTAACTTTAAATTCCTGCTTCACCATGCAGACTATTTGAACCGCGAACACGACGAACTACCGAACTTGGTGGATAAGTCTATTGCGACAACTAAGCGTTTTGATGCGCTCAAAGTGTTTATGACGATGCAAAGCGTAGGGCCAAAAGCACTAGGCGATATGTATGATCATTTGCTTGAACAGACGCTTGAAGTGGCGGACATGATTCGAGATAACAAACACTTTGAGTTGTTGGCTGAACCATCACTATCTACGGTTCTGTTCCGAGCGACACATGAATCAGCGGATCTTGATGAACTGAACAAAACGTTGCGCTTAGAAGCGTTAACACGCGGTATCGCGGTATTGGGTGAAACCATTGTCGACGATAAAACTGCATTGAAATTTACGATTTTGAACCCGTGTCTGACGACGGCGGACTTTGAATCTTTGCTCTCAAAAATCAATACGCTAGCGGCAGAGCTAGTTTAACAAAGGTAACGGAAAACTATGGCAATTCTACAGATTGGTGCAGGCGGCGTTGGCTGGGTAGTTGCACATAAAGCAGCACAAAACAACGACGTTCTGGGTGATATCACAATCGCATCACGTACCGTAGGTAAGTGTGAGAAAATCATCGAATCGATTCAGAAGAAAAACAATCTGAAAGATTCAACTAAGAAATTAGAAGCGCGAGCGGTAAACGCGGACGACGTAGATTCTTTAGTTGCTTTAATTAAAGAAGTACAACCTGACTTAGTGATCAACGCAGGTCCTCCTTGGGTGAACATGTCTATTATGGAAGCATGTTACCAAGCTAAAGTGTCATACCTTGATACATCTGTTGCGGTTGATTTGTGCTCTGAAGGCCAACAAGTACCTCAAGCTTACGATTGGCAGTGGGGTTACCGTGAGAAGTTTGAAGAAGCGGGCATTACAGGTATTCTTGGTGCTGGTTTCGATCCGGGCGTAGTATCGGTGTTTGCCGCATACGCAGTGAAACATCTGTTCGATGAAATCGATACTATCGACGTAATGGATGTAAACGCAGGCGACCACGGTAAGAAGTTCGCAACTAACTTTGATCCAGAAACGAACATGCTTGAGATTCAAGGCGATTCGTTCTACTGGGAAAACGGCGAGTGGAAACAAGTACCTTGTCACTCACGTATGCTTGAGTTTGAATTCCCGAATTGTGGTTCACACAAAGTGTACTCAATGGCGCACGACGAAGTTCGATCTATGCAAGAGTTCATCCCTGCGAAACGCATCGAATTCTGGATGGGCTTTGGTGACCGTTACCTAAACTACTTCAATGTGATGCGCGACATCGGTCTACTCAGCCCAGATCCACTAACGCTTCATGACGGTACGGTTGTTCAACCTTTGCACGTGCTAAAAGCACTACTACCAGATCCAACATCACTCGCGCCAGGCTACACTGGCCTAACGTGTATCGGTACTTGGGTTCAAGGTAAGAAAGATGGTAAAGAGCGCAGTGTATTTATTTACAACAACGCTGATCACGAAGTCGCATACGAAGATGTTGAACACCAAGCTATCTCATACACCACTGGCGTACCAGCGATCACTGCGGCTTTGCAGTTCTTCCGTGGCAAATGGGCAGACAAAGGCGTGTTCAACATGGAGCAGCTAGATCCAGACCCATTCCTAGAAACCATGCCATCTATTGGTCTAGATTGGCATGTTCAAGAACTGGAGCCAGGACAACCTGTTATCCATAAATTGAAGTAAGAATTTAGCGACTCTTATTTGTACGTTTAAGCCGATGCACTTGCGTCGGCTTTGTTCGATTTTATAGTGTCTTTGCTAAGGCGAAGGGACGTAAGGTATCAAAATGCAACAAAACGAACTAAAAACGCCATACTTCATGATCAATGAAGACAAGCTGATTGAGAACCTAGAGAAAGCAAAACAGCTAAAAGACATCTCTGGTGTGAAGCTTGTATTAGCACTGAAGTGCTTCTCAACATGGGGTGTATTCGACATCATCAAGCCTTACCTAGACGGAACAACAAGTTCTGGCCCGTTTGAAGTGAAGCTTGGCTACGAAACGTTCGGTGGTGAGACACACGCATACAGTGTGGGTTACAGCGAAGATGACGTTCGCGATGTGGCGGACATCTGTGACAAGATGATCTTTAACTCTCAGTCACAGCTAGCGGCTTATCGTCATATTGTCGAAGGCAAAGCATCGATTGGCTTGCGCCTAAACCCAGGTGTGAGCTATGCAGGGCAAGACTTAGCAAACCCAGCGCGTCAATTCTCTCGTCTTGGTGTTCAGGCTGATCACATCAAACCGGAAATTTTTGATGGTATTGATGGCGTAATGTTCCACATGAACTGTGAGAACAAAGACGTGGATGCGTTTATCGGCTTACTCGATGCTATTTCAGCTCAGTTTGGCGAGTACCTAGATAAGCTGGACTGGGTAAGCATGGGCGGCGGCGTGTTCTTCACATGGCCGGGTTATGACATCGAAAAGCTTGGCCTAGCGCTGAAAGCGTTTGCTGAAAAACACGGCGTGCAAATGTACCTAGAACCGGGCGAAGCGATCATTACCAAGACGACTGACCTAGTGGTCACTGTGGTTGATATCGTTGAGAACGTAAAGAAGACGGCGATTGTCGATTCAGCCACAGAAGCTCACCGCTTAGATACGTTGATCTACAATGAGCCAGCGTCAATTCTTGAAGCATCTGAAAATGGTGAACACGAGTATGTGATCGGCTCGTGCTCTTGTTTGGCTGGAGACCAGTTCTGCGTGGCGAACTTCGAACAGCCTCTAGAGATAGGACAGCGTCTGCATATTCTAGATAGTGCCGGTTACACCATGGTGAAACTGAACTGGTTTAACGGTCTACGTATGCCGTCGGTCTACTGTGAACGCTCGAATGGTGACATTCAAAAACTGAATGAATTTGACTACTCTGATTTCAAACGTTCACTGTCTCAGTGGTCAGTGATATAAAACGTATTGAGTATTAGAACGACAAAGAGCAGCTGAATTGCTGCTCTTTTTATTGGGGAAGCGTTAAAGGTATGCAGTTAGCTTTCTACAATTACACGAGTGTCTTCACTCAGAGATTCTAACTCATTGGCTATGTCTTCAATTTCTAGCTCGCTAGGTAGTTTTATCGCCATTTTAGCGCTGAATAAGCTAGAGCTTACCCCTCCGCCTCCTGCAATGAATACACGCTGACAATCCATATCTAAAATTGAGATACCTTGATTATCGAGAACGTGAGTAATTTCATTCACAATACCCGCTCTATCGTTGGCATCTAAACGAAGTTGGAAGATAGTGTCTTCACGATATGAGTGAGGCTCAGAGTCGACGAACCTAACAACAAGAGTCTGACAAGAAGAGAACGCTTGTTTAACGATGTCGGCATTTTCTCTTGGAAGCTCTACTTTGATGACACCTGCAACTTGGTCTTCGATAAAGTTTACTTTGCTGATCAGCCATTTCCCGCCGTTTTCGTGTGTGATTGCAGCGAGCTCTTTAATCGTGGCGGGTGACGCTTGTCCGACAAAATTAACAATAAATACGGTGTTCATAATGTCCCCTCCTGGAATCAAGGTTTGGACGCAGTACGAATAAACGTGCTACTTAAGTTATTGGAATAAATCCTTTTATTTAGTGTAGGTGCTAAGGGCGGGTAATGTTTGATGAAAGTCAATTTTTAACACTAATTCGTGATGCAAATAATTAAAACAATGTTCAGAGCACAAAAAAGCAGCCATCGTAAGGCTGCTTTTTACCGAGTATCAACTTAGGATTAGAAGGTTACTTTTAACTCGACACCATAAAATTGACTGTCGTAGTTTGCGCCTGCGTCCATGGCGAATTTTGCAACATCTTGGTTTCCAAACCAAGGTGATGAATTGAATTGTAGTTCTGCACTACCGCCCCATGCATCAGTTACCCAATAATGAATATGTCCAACAGGGTTTAAGAAGAAGAGCGAAACATCACCTGCGGTTTCAGAGCCCATAACTTCGCCGCCGTTTGCAATAATGTCTTGCTCAGCCGTTAACATCATTTCACCAACAACAGCACCAAAGAATGGTGTGATAAAAATATCCTGCCAAGATGGTACTTCTGCGAACGCCTCCACGCCATACTCCCAAAAGAACGTCGACATAGTTGCGGAGTACAAAAACGACTGAAATTCATTATAGCCAGCGTGACGTGCTGCCGTGTAGTAAACACCGCCAAAATATGGGTGCATGATGTAGTTGAGGACATGTTCATCGCGATCCCAAACGGGGCCGTCAGAGACATTATCTTTCCACTTTTGCCCCAACTTACTCATGTCTCGGTCTTCTTCGTCCCATTTGGTGATACTTTCTGGAAGAAAAGTCATCATGCCTACGGTCGCGATACTGAGACCTAGAATGGTGTAGGTTTGACCCATCAGATAATCCCAGTCTTTATCTTGAGGGATGATGAGATGTTTAGGCTGAAGCCCTGCGTCAAGGTTTAGCGAATCATCACTATTCTGTTCATACATAACACCGCGATTTTGAGCCTCGAAGGTGTACAGAGTCGTCGTTTCGCAGTAACCTGACAAACAATCAGGTGTGTAAGAAAACTCTGTATGACGGCTTAGGTCATAGTGACTTGCGTGCGCAAGCGCTGACGAAGCCAAGCAAAGGCCTGTTAGAGTCGTCTTGAACATGGATGATTTTGACACAAAGGTCTCCGAGTTAATGGTGTATGTTCGGGCTCGTAATTATCCCTCAAAACATCAATCATTTAAACACTTGACCCTTATTTAGTCCCAACAAACCTCGGCGAGATTTGTCCAAATAAAAAGAAAAATAAGCGCTATAACGAAAATAGGATTGTGCTTACGTTCAGGAGTCAGTTGTGAAAATAGCAATGCTTAGTACTGGTGAGGAAGTCCTCCACGGTGATATTGTTGATACTAATGCGGCATGGTTGTCTAGCCTGTTTTATCAACATGGATTTGGCTTAACAAAGCGCTCAACGGTTGGTGATAGCCTATCGAGTTTGGTTGAAGAGTTTTTAATGCTCAGCTTTAACAACGATGTGGTTATTGTTAATGGTGGTTTAGGCCCTACAACGGATGACATGAGTGCTGCCGCCGCCGCGAGAGCCGCCGATTGTAAACTGGTGCTATTCAAAGAGTGGTTGCAGCATCTAGAAAGTTTGTATGCTCGACGTGGCATCCCTATGCCGGACAGTAATTTAAAGCAAGCAATGCTGCCAGAAACGGCAGAGATATTGGACAACCCGATAGGCACTGCTTGCGGTTTCAAAATGCTGATTAATGATGCCATTTTTTATTTCACACCGGGTGTACCAAGTGAATTTAAGCTCATGGCAGAGACGCAAATTCTTCCCGATCTGAGAAGAGTGTTTCCCGATGTTCAAGGTTCATGTTGTAGTCGAATCTACACGTTTGGTCTATCTGAATCCGGTATTTCAGATAAGCTAGATCAGCTAAAACTTCCTCAAGACTATGAGCTAGGGTATCGCTCTTACTTGCCTTTTATTGAAGTGAAACTTTTTGGTCCTTCAGATCAGATTGAACAGCGTTTGAAACTAGTACAGATAATTAATAAACACCTTGAGAGTAATACCGTTAGTATTGATTTACCTATGGTTGAAAATGTCGGCCAGTTGTTGGTCGATAAAGGACTAACAGTGTCGACCTCCGAAAAAAGTAGCGGAGGATACTTAACGTACTGGCTAAACGGTGATGAAAACGCTGAAAAACAACTAGGGCATGGTTGGATACTACCGAGCCTGACTCAAGCGATGGCCAACAGCGGAGATCCATTAGCAGAAACGTTTGCTCTGGCTGGTGCTACGCGAGAGAAGTGTGGGACGGATTTATCACTCGTCACTGGCCATATTGAAGAGGGCGTTTTTTCCGTCGCTTTATCGACACCGTCAGGCGAGTGGGGAGCGTTATATAAACTCTCGAAAAAGTATCAGCGCAGTGATCAAGTTAAAGTGATCAGCACGGCAGCACTAGACTTGTTGCGTCGCTACCTAGAACGTAAACCGATGTTTGCGCATTATGCATTTTTAGAGAAAGTTAAAGAGATGCACCTCCCGAGCAGTGCTTTATAACCAAAGCTCTATACAGTAGTCTGAGAGACAATACACAGAGACAAAAAAGCCAAGGTGATTACCTTGGCTTTTGCATTTTATACCGTCGAGTCAACGTTATGCGCGCTGCTTTTCTTTCATCGCGTAGTTAACGCCGCTAAGTGACAAATCTGATTTTGCTTTACAGATACAAGGTAATATTTCATCACTTTGTGTGTAAGCCATGGCAAAACCAACATACTCCACTTCACCAGACTCCAATTTGCAGCGACAGGCGCCGCAGTGCCCATCACGGCAGTTGTATTCTGGTAATAGGCCAGCTTGCTCCATTGTTTCCAAAATCGTATTGGAAGGGTTGGATTCAATGCTGATCAGTTTGTTGATTTTGAGTGTTGCCATTACAGCTCGAATCCTTCGAAGTCATCTGCGCGAACTTCATTGTCAATTTGACCCACAAGGTAAGAAGAGATTTCTGCTTCTTGAGGCGCAACTTGAACGTTATCTGAAGACAACCAAGCGTTAATCCATGGAATTGGGTTGGTTGTTGCTTCTGGATACGCTGCTGGTAGACCTACCGCTTGCATACGAATATTTGTGATGTATTCAACGTATTGGCTTAGGATGTCTTTGTTTAGACCGATCATAGAGCCATCTTTGAATAGATACTCTGCCCACTCTTTTTCTTGCTCAGCCGCTTCTTTGAATAGGTCAAAACAGTCCTGTTTTGCCTCTTCTGCGATTTGCATGAAAGTGAAGTCATCTTGACCGTTACGTAGCAGGTTGATCATGTGCTGCGTGCCGTTTAAGTGAAGTGCTTCGTCACGAGCGATCAGCTTGATGATTTTCGCGTTACCTTCCATTAGTTCGCGTTCTGCGAAAGCGAAAGAGCATGCGAAACTTACGTAAAAACGAATAGCTTCTAATGCGTTAACAGACATCAGACAGATGTACAGCTTCTTCTTAAGATCGTACAGACTAACCTTAACCGTTTCACCGTTAAGGACATGCTCACCTTCACCGTAGCGATGGTAATCATTCGTCGCTTGAATCAAATCGTCGTAGTAGTGCGCGATGTCTTTTGCACGCTTCAGAATGTGCTCGTTCTCAACGATATCATCAAACACCACCGCAGGGTCGTTCACGATGTTACGAATAATGTGTGTGTAAGAACGAGAGTGAATCGTTTCAGAGAAAGACCAAGTCTCAATCCAAGTCTCTAGTTCTGGCAGAGACACAAGCGGCAGCAGTGCCACGTTAGGGCTGCGGCCTTGGATAGAGTCAAGAAGCGTTTGGTACTTCAAGTTAGAGATGAAGATGTGCTTCTCGTGATCTGGCAGTTTGTTGTAATCGATACGGTCGCTAGATACGTCTACTTCTTCTGGACGCCAGAAGAAAGAAAGTTGTTTCTCGATAAGTTTTTCGAAAATCTCAAACTTTTGTTGGTCGTAACGTGCAACGTTTACTGATTGACCTAGGAACATTGGTTCCTTCAATTGGTCATTCTTTTTTTGGTTAAAAGTACTGTAAGCCATAATGCCTCAATTCCTTTTAAACCTCCCCGTAAGGGGGAGGTTATCGATAGTCTGTCTTTACGGGTTCGCTAGGTACGGGAAGATTAAATCTTACAACCGCCGCCAGCACAATCGTCATCTTGTGGTTGAACAGCGTCTTTCTGTTCATCTTTCGCACCATCACGAGTGTTGTGGTAGTAAAGCGTTTTCACACCAAACTTATACGCTGTTAGCAGGTCTTGAAGTAGTTTCTTCATTGGAACCTTGCCAGTCTCGTAACGTGACGGGTCGTAGTTAGTATTAGCAGAGATAGCTTGGTCAACAAACTTCTGCATAATACCCACAAGGTGTAGATAACCGTCGTTCGAACCGATATTCCAAAGCAGTTCATAGCTGTCTTTAAGTTCTGTGAACTCAGGTACAACTTGCTTCAGGATACCGTCTTTCGAAGCTTTTACTGAAACGTAACCACGTGGTGGCTCAATACCGTTAGTTGCGTTTGAAATCTGAGAAGAAGTCTCAGAAGGCATTAGTGCAGTCAGTGTTGAGTTACGTAGGCCGTGCTCCATAATTTCTTTACGTAGGCTGTCCCAGTCGTAGTGCAGCGCTTCGTCACAAATTAGATCGATATCTTTCTTATACGTATCAATCGGCAGTAAGCCTTTCGCGTAGTTCGTCTCGTCGAATGAAGGACACTTACCTTGTTCTTTCGCCAGTGCTACAGATGCTTTCAATAGGTAGTACTGTATTGCTTCGAACGTACGGTGAGTTAGGCCGTTCGCGCTACCGTCAGAGTATTTCACGCCATTCTTCGCTAAGTAGTAAGCAAAGTTAATCACACCAACACCTAGCGTACGACGGTTCATAGTCGATTTGTATGCCGCTGGTAGAGGGTAATCTTGGTAATCAAGCAGTGCATCTAACGCACGAACAACAAGATCGGATAGCTCTTCGAAATCATCTAGAGACTTGATAGCACCTAAGTTGAATGCAGAAAGCGTACACAGTGCGATCTCGCCTGAGTCATCTTCAACGTTAGTTAATGGTTTCGTTGGCAGTGCGATTTCTAAACATAGGTTCGACTGACGAACTGGAGCGACTTCAGAATCAAATGGGCTGTGAGTATTACAGTGGTCCACGTTCTGGATGTAGATACGACCCGTTGATGCACGCTCTTGCATTAGCAGAGTGAACATTTCAATCGCTTTAACCGTTTCTTTCTTGATTGAAGGATCGTTCTCGTACTTCACGTATAGACGCTCAAACTCTTCTTGGTTTTCGAAGAATGCGTCGTACAGACCAGGTACATCAGATGGTGAGAATAGCGTAATATTGCCGCCTTCAACTAAACGTTGGTACATCAGTTTGTTTAACTGAACACCGTAGTCCATGTGACGAACACGGTTTTCTTCAACACCACGGTTGTTCTTAAGTACCATTAGTGAGCGTGCTTCACCGTGCCACATTGGGTAGAACACAGTAGCTGCGCCACCACGTACACCACCTTGTGAACAACATTTTACTGCTGTTTGGAAGTACTTGTAGAACGGAATACAACCAGTGTGGAATGCTTCACCACCGCGAATCTCTGAGCCTAATGCACGGATACGACCTGCGTTGATACCAATACCAGCGCGCTGAGATACATAACGAACAATTGAGCTTGCTGTTGCGTTAATAGAATCAAGACTGTCGCCACACTCGATCAGAACACATGAGCTGAACTGGCGAGTAGGGGTACGCACGCCAGACATAATTGGCGTAGGTAGAGAAATCTTAAATGTCGATGTCGCATCGTAGAAACGTTTGATGTAATCAAGACGCGTCGCTTTTGGATACTTCGCAAATAAGCACGCTGCTACAAGGATGTATAAGAACTGAGCACTTTCGTAAATTTGGCCCGTAACACGGTTCTGTACGAAGTACTTACCCTCTAGCTGCTTAACTGCCGCGTATGAGAAGTTTAGGTCGCGTTTATGGTCGAGGTACGCATCAAGTTCGTCGAGTTCTGCTTTCGTGTAGTCTTCTAGAATATGTTGATCGTACTTACCCATATCGACGAGGCGAGACACGTGATCATAAAGCGTTGGTGGCTCGTATTGGCCATACGCTTTTTTACGCAGATGGAATACCGCTAGGCGAGCAGCTAGGTATTGGTAATCCGGAGTCTCTTCAGAGATCAGGTCTGCCGCAGACTTGATGATTGTCTCGTGAATATCTGTCGTTGTGATGCCGTCGTAAAACTGGATGTGAGCGCGAAGTTCTACTTGAGAAACCGAAACATTATCTAGACCTTCTGCAGCCCAAGTGATAACGCGGTGGATTTTATCCAGATCGATACTTTCTTTACGGCCATCACGCTTGGTGACGGTAAGTTGTTGGTTCATTCTGCTTTATTTCCCTAAGAAAACTGATAAAAGCCGTATTTTTGTTTGTTTATGTGCAATATGAGTAAAGCTTGCGGCGGCTTTGTGATCAAAGTCTATCTATATATTGTCGCTTAAACACAACATATAGGGGTTCATTTGTTTGCGGGTTACAAGATAGTGCTATTACACTGATTTATCAAGGTACAGATCGGGGATGACTTGTGGATAACTGACAAAATGAAAAAAATCAGTAAGTGAACACTAACCGATGAGAAAAGGGCAGACTTGAATGGTTAAAAGTACGGTTTCGAGATCGGTTTAGAAATAACCGCATGCAAAAATATTTTCCTTGATCTTTGGCCGTTTTTATCTACGAAAAATGGCTTGGTCAAAATGGAATCTAGAGCACGAATTTTAGCCATAAAAAGACAAAAAAAGCGGCAACTTTGTGCTACCGCTTCCGATTCATTTTCTTTAAAAAATGTCAATCACAAAACACATTTTTTAACGCAACAGCGTTCAGTATTTTTTAGTATGAACGATGTAGTTTACATCTACATTACGACCGAGTTTGTAGCTATCATTTAGAGGGTTGTAATGAAGCCCAGTAATGCCCATTTCCGTCAGGTCAGTTTGGTCTATCATCTTCATCATTTCGGCTGGCTTGATAAACTTATCGTGCTCATGAGTGCCTTCAGGAACAATCTTAAGAAGCTTCTCAGCACCGACAATAGCAAATAAGTACGACTTAATGTTTCGGTTCAAAGTTGAGAAAAACACGTGACCACCGGGTTTGACTAGCGCAGCACAAGAGCGGATAACGGAGAGAGGATCTGGAACGTGTTCAAGCATCTCCATACAAGTCACGACATCGTAAGTTCCTGCGTTTTCTATAGCGTGGTCTTCTATTGTGCTCTGAATGTAGGTCAGTTGAGTGCCTGTTTCTAATGCATGTAGTCGCGCGACTTCTAATGGTTCTTTACCCATATCAAGCCCCGTCACAATAGCGCCTTCTTTTGCCATGCTTTCAGCAAGAATGCCACCACCACAGCCGACATCAAGTGTTCGCTTGCCAAACAAGCCATTTGCTTTTTCAAGTACATAGTTCAAACGAAGTGGGTTAATTTGATGAAGCGGCTTAAACTCGCCTTCTAAATCCCACCATCGAGAAGCCATGTCCTCGAATTTCTTAATTTCACTTGGGTCGACGTTTTGTGCTTTAGTCATAATTGGTTTTATTGCATTCAATCTGAGTCCTTTAGAGGGCGCCAGTATACTCTAACGTTTTACACCCAAACAACCTCGATGTGCTTAGTTAAGGGACAATGACAGAGTTCACTGGCGCGGCAATCGAGACAGGTGCCTGTAATTTGTAAAGCGCTAACTATTGTTTTTGCTTCATCCTTGAACTGGTGCCAGTGACAATAACTCTAAAACCTGCATTTTCGCGTTGTGTGGTTAAAGGAATTTACCTCGCTTTTCCGCGTAAAGGGTCCGATTTTGCTCAATATTGACCGAAATATAACCACTAATCAGAAAGATATGGGATGAGTGTGCAAATTCTCGACATTTGATTCATAACCAAGCTCACAACCTGATAAAAGGAGAGGGAAAGTGATGCCGAAGTGATGAATTGTGTGTTATATTTTTGCACCTTACACGTATCGTAATTACGATCAGATAATAGAGGGATAATGGCTCTATGAGCGATTTAGCTAAAGAGATCACGCCCGTAAACATTGAAGATGAGCTTAGAGGTTCATACCTAGACTATGCGATGTCAGTCATCGTGGGTCGTGCTCTTCCAGATGTGCGTGATGGCCTAAAACCAGTACACCGCCGCGTTTTATTCGCGATGAACGTACTAGGCAACGATTGGAACAAACCATATAAAAAATCAGCCCGTGTTGTCGGCGACGTAATCGGTAAATATCACCCACACGGTGATAGTGCTGTGTACGACACAATCGTACGTATGGCTCAGCCGTTCTCGCTTCGTTACATGCTGGTCGATGGTCAAGGTAACTTTGGCTCGATCGATGGCGACTCTGCTGCGGCAATGCGTTACACCGAAGTTCGAATGGCAAAAATTGCCCATGAACTATTGGCTGACCTAGACAAAGAAACCGTAGACTACGTACCAAACTACGACGGTACTGAGCAGATCCCAGCGGTTCTTCCAACTAAAATTCCAAACCTATTGGTTAACGGTGCTTCTGGTATCGCAGTAGGTATGGCAACCAACATCCCGCCTCATAACCTTGGCGAAGTGATTGATGGCTGTCTTGCATACATCAATAATGAAGAAATCACTATTGATGAACTAATGGATTACATTCCTGGTCCTGATTTCCCAACGGCGGCGCTTATCAGCGGTCGTAAAGGCATTGTAGACGCGTACAAAACAGGTCGTGGCAAAATCTACATGCGTTCGAAAGCGGACATCGAAGTGGAGAAGAATGGTAAAGAGACCATTATCGTCACTGAAATTCCTTACCAGGTGAACAAAGCTCGCTTGATCGAAAAGATCGCTGAGCTAGTTAAAGATAAGAAAGTAGAAGGCATCAGTGCGCTGCGCGACGAGTCAGATAAAGACGGTATGCGCATTGTTATTGAGTGTAAGCGCGATGCTGTGGGCGAAGTAGTTCTAAACAACCTTTACGCTCAGACTCAGCTGCAAACCACTTTCGGTATCAACATGGTGGCCCTAAACAATGGCCAGCCACAGCTATTCAACCTAAAAGATATGCTGAAGTGCTTCGTTGATCACCGTCGTGAAGTTGTGACACGTCGTACTATCTTCGAACTGCGTAAAGCGCGTGAACGTGCTCATATCCTTGAAGGTTTAGCTCTAGCGCTTGCTAACATTGATGAAATCATTGAGCTTATCCGTAAGGCACCTACACCGGCTGAAGCAAAAGCGGGTCTTATCGCTCGTGGTTGGGATTTAGGCAACGTTTCAGCAATGCTAGAGCGTGCTGGTACAGATGCTGCGCGCCCTGAATGGCTAGAGCCTGAATACGGTATTCGTGATGGTCAGTACTTCCTGACTGAGCAACAAGCACAAGCTATCCTAGATCTACGTTTACATAAACTAACAGGTCTAGAACACGAGAAGATTCTAGGCGAATACAAAACACTTCTAGAAGAAATCGCTGAACTCATGCATATCCTTGCGAGCACTGAGCGTTTGATGGAAGTTATCCGTGAGGAACTTGAAGCGGTTCGTGACGGCTTTGGTGACGCTCGTCGTACAGAAATCACAGCTGCGAGCCATGATATTGACATGGAAGAGCTGATCGCACGTGAAGACGTTGTTGTTACTCTATCTCACGGTGGTTACGTTAAGTACCAAGTACTGAGCGACTACGAGTCACAGCGCCGTGGTGGTAAAGGTAAGAGTGCGACTAAGATGAAAGATGAAGACCATATCGAGCGTCTTCTAGTGGCGAATACCCACGATAACATCTTGTGTTTCTCTACTCGTGGTAAGACATACCGCCTGAAAGTTTACCAATTGCCTCTAGCGAGCCGTACTGCGCGTGGTAAGCCAATTGTGAACATCCTTCCATTAGAAGAAGGTGAGCGCATTACCGCGATTCTGCGTGTTGATGAATTCTCTGAAGACAAATTCATCTTCATGGCAACAGGTGACGGTACGGTTAAGAAAACGCCGTTGAACCAGTTTGCAAACGTACGTTCAAACGGCCTAATCGCTGTGAACCTACGTGAAGACGATTCGTTAATCGGTGTGGATATCACAAACGGCGAAAACGAAATCATGCTGTTCTCTAAAGCGGGTAAAGTGGTTCGCTTTAAAGAAGCAGAAGAGATTCCAGTACTTGATGAAAATGGTAAACCAGTTCTTGATGAGAATGGTCAGCCAGAGATCAAGTTTAAAGGTGTTCGTCCTATGGGTCGTACCGCCTCTGGTGTTCGTGGTATGAAACTGGCTGAAAATGACCAAGTTGTATCACTTATTGTTCCTTCGCACGAAGGCGACATCCTAACGGTTACAGAAAACGGTTATGGTAAACGTACAGCACTTAGCGAGTACCCGACAAAAGGTCGTGGCACTCAAGGTGTAGTTTCTATCAAAGTTTCTGAGCGAAATGGCCCGGTAGTTGGTGCTATCCAGGTTGTTGAAGGTGATGAAATGATGATGATCACCGACGCTGGCACGTTAGTACGTACTCGTGTGGGTGAAGTTAGCCAAGTTGGTCGTAACACACAAGGTGTAACGCTTATCCGTACTGCGGAAGATGAATCAGTTGTTGGTTTGCAACGTATTGAAGAAGTTGATGATGAAGAGCTGCCTGCTGATGAAGATGCAGAAGCGTTAGAGTCAACAGACGAAAATACGCAGCAAGACGCTCCAGCTGCTGATGATGCAGAGGAAGGTAACGAAGAGTAATCTTACATCGTTATCCTGATATGAAAAGCCGAGCCTTAGTTGCTCGGCTTTTTTGTATCTGTATCAACGCATTTAAAGTAAGAAATGCGTACACTGACGTTATCTTTGTTTACAGGACGTGTTATGTCTGTTTGGTTTTTCGCTGCCATCACTCTGATGGGGCTGTTTATCGTACTCTTATCACTGAGTGCATCAAAAGTTAAACCTGCTCAATGGTTTGGCTTTTGCCTGTTAGTACTTGTCGTGACGAGTGCCAGTTTCTTATTGCTGCATCAAACTCCGCCTAAATCAATACAAGCGGAAATGTCACGAATGATGACTGCTCGTGACATCATGAAAGAGATTCAAGACCAGTTGCGTGAAGATCCGAACAACGCTGAATTGTGGTTCCAACTCGGGCAGGGCTACCTACTAGAGGGGGAATTTGATGGCGCGCTGATTTGTTTTGATTACGCGATCCAACTGACTGAGCCAGTCAGTGCCACGCAACTTGCCGCAAAAGCGACGACCTTGTACTACATTCACCAGCAATCAATGACGCAAGAAGTTAGCTTGCTTTTGGAGCAAGCTTTGCAGATAGAACCGCACAATGAAGCCGCTTTGTCTTTGATCGCAAATGATCATTTTCTGTCATTCCGATTTCAGGAAGCGATTGATGCCTGGGTACTATTATTAGATTCTAATGATCCAAATTTAGATAGAGTGCAAATCATTAACTCTATCAACAAAGCAAAAGAGCTGTTGTAAGCGTACAATTTAATAAGCAGTAGAGGGAAAGGTGGGCAACGAATGAAAAATAAGGCACTAAGCATATTGGTTTTGCTGTGCGGCTCTGTATTGGCGGGTTGTAGCTCTTCCGATCATTCTGGTTCTTCCTCTTCGGTTTATTATTCTTCAGGTTATTACGATCCGTGGTGGTACGATCATGACGACTACTGGATTTATTACTATCCGGGTTGTTGCGACAACGACGACGAATACAAAGAGAAACTGGAAGAGTGGTGGAATGGTTTAGATGAAGACCAACAGCAATCCATCAAAGACAAAGTCGAGGATTGGAAAGACGATGATATGTCCGCCAATATCGATAACATGAAACGCCAACTCGACGATCATTGGCAATCATTGCCTGACGAGCAAAAACAAGAGATTCAAACCAAATGGGAGAATCGTCCGGAGCGTATTGAGCCAGCGGCTTTACAAGGCAAAGCGGTAAAAGAAAAGGTTCAACAAAGAAAAGCATTACCGGAAACGAAGATCCAGCGCCCAGTTGCTCGTCCAAATGTGCAGATGCCTAAAGCACGTCCAAATATTCAACCTAGACCGAGGCTTCCTCGTCGTTAGTACATTCGATTTTTACTCTCGAAAGAATCGAGGGTGAAGAGATAAAGATAACAAAGAAAGAAATAAAGAAAAGGGGCGTTCAGTACGCCCCTTGTTGTATCTATAGGTTTACCTCTGCTTGTTAGACTAATACGTGGCTTCGCGTTCAGCTGCTGCTTTATCCCACTCTGGCGCTACTGTTTCTAGGAAGTGTTTCTTGTCTGCGTTCATCTTATCCATATCCATGCCCAATGCTTGTTGTGCTTTGGCTTTGGTCGAGATATCTGGAATTTGAACAGGGTCAGTAATGCCTTTGGTGGCCAGTAAACGAACCAACTTGGTACGGGCGTCAGCGGCGCGATCAACTGCAGTACCTAGTACTTCAAGTGCTACCTCAGGGGCATGCATGTGAACACCGTGAGAAGCAATCGCGTAGTCCCAACGCCATTGTGCGTGGCGAATATCTTGTAGGATAGGCTCCATCTCTGCTTCTGTAGCACCTGCTTTCCACGCTGCGCCTGCTTCAAAGTGTGCCGCTACGATTTGCTTCTCGGCGGTTAGCTTCATGTTCAGTACTTGCGCTTTGCGAGTCGAAACGATGCCTTGTAGCTGCTCTTTAGTTTGGGTATGGCATTGCGCACAGGTGTCTTCAAAACGATCAAATGGGTTACCCACTTTGTGGTCTGTGTACACCGTACCGTCTTCTTTGGTCACTTTAGGCATGTGGCAGTCCACACACACCACTTTATTTTTACCATGAATACCCGCTCTCCAAGTTTCGAAACCTGGATGTTGCGCTTTTAGCATCGGCGCTTTAGATACGGCATGCGTCCAATCTTTGAAATTCAACGCGTCGTAGTATTTCTCCATGTCATTAACGGTGGTGCCCATATCCCATGGGAATTTAACCGCTTTAGTTGGGCCGGTGAAGTAGTATTCAACGTGACATTGAGCGCAGACCGATGCTTGCTTATCTAGGCGAGACTGTTCATCAAAGTTTTTACCAATAGTATCAAAAGCACGCTCGACGTATGGGCGAGTCAGTGCTAGCGCAGGTTCGCCTTTCTTGAAGGCTTCAGAGCCTGTGTTGTGGCAATCGGAACAACCGATAGGGTTGACGATTTCTGAGCCTAAGCGTGCCCATTTACCTTCGAAATAACCGTCTTCACCACGTTCATCAATCACGCGAGCAACGTCTGGGCTTTTACAGCTCCAGCACGCCATCGGCATAGGGCCGGATTTTTCATCAGTCGGTGCGCCGGTACGTAAGGTTTGACGAACATCATCAATTGCGTAAAAGTGACCGCGCGCTTTGTTGTAGTCTTTCGCGAAGCCATAACCTGCCCACAGGATAACCATGTTTGGGTCTTCACTTAGAGCATCTTCAATGTGCTCACTTTCGGATGTTGCTTTCCAAGAATGGTATTGATCAGGGTGGTTCTGTTCAAAGACATCGTTACGAGGATCGATAAAATCCTTCTCTTCTGCCGCTAACGGAGCGTCAACCAAAAATAATTGGCTGGCGAATAAGGTCGCAACCGCAATAGGTGCGCTCATCCAGTGTTTTATGCTCACAGTGTTATCTCCATATTCGTTTTTATTAGCAGCGTTGTGAGGAGCTATTCCAAATAAGAACTGGAGATCTACGATTAATAATATTGCTTAATTGGATAGATGAAATAGTGAGTGAATCTTGTCTTGTTTTAGATCAATTTACACCAGTGATCTCAGTCATGTTTGAATTTATATACCTCTAAAGTGGTAGTTGTTAAGTCATTGTTCTGCAATGCTTTGGGTTTTAACCTTTTTAAAAATAGGGTGATTTAGTTCGCTTTTTGAGCAGGCGTTTCTACCCCTTATGAATAATAGAGGTATTATAAATATAGGTTTAGCGTTGTGGCTTTCCGAAATAAGAATTGATGTCATTTGAAGATCTAAAAAATATCTTCAGAGGAAATTAATTGTCGCTCAAATAAATAATTGAGAATAGTTATCAATTATTATCGAGCTAAGGAAAGAACAATATGGGCAATATAAAATTGACCATAGAGACAATGCTGAAACTTCTCTTCGTCTTTGCCATCTATGGTTTCTCCATCGCCGCCCATGCGACTTCTTCAGAGCCGATTGAAGGTGCTCAAGCTGAGCGTCATCAAGTCGAGTTGATCCGTGACCGTGACTACAAGTGTCTGCAATGTCATAAGGATGCAAAAGAGACTCTGAACCTTTCGCATGACCCGCAAGCTCTACTCAGCCAAGGGAAGCAACTTAATTGCACCAATTGCCATAGCAACATTGGTCCCGACCATCGTGAGGGCGCGCCTGATGTGATTAAGTTTTCTGCCGCGCAATCGAAAGAGGTACACGACAAAGTGTTCCTTGATCCAAGCATGATTCTTAAAGCCAACAGCCAATGTGTGGATTGCCACGCACCGACACAGCTGAGAGAAATCCACTGGACACACGATGTGCACGCCAAAAACCTCACTTGTTCAAATTGCCACGATGTACACGCAGCGAAAACCAAAGCGTTGTCGTACGACAGAAAACAACTGATCAAGCAGTGTGTGGATTGTCACTCTGAATTTGCCGTCGAACCTGAACTTGCCAAAGAAGAGGAGAGATAGCATGAAATGTTCGAGAAGAAACTTTTTAGCCGGCAGCGGCGCGTTGATTTTAACTACAGGCGTTGCAGGCACTTCCGTTGTTAGCTCCTCTCTTTATGCCAGCAACCGTGAACAAGCGAAACGCATGGGTATGGTTCATGATGAAAATGCCTGCATTGGCTGTACCGCTTGTACCGATGCTTGTCGCGAAGTAAATAAAGTCCCTGAAGGCGTAACGCGACTTAAAATTCATCGCAGTGAACCGATTGGCGAGTTCCCAGATGTGGAATACCAGTTTACTCGTGAATCCTGTCAGCACTGTGATAACCCACCATGTGTATACGTTTGTCCAACAGGCGCTGCATACAAAGATGAAGCGACCGGCATCGTGGATGTACACAAAGAGAAATGTGTCGGATGTGGTTATTGCCTTGCTGCTTGCCCTTACCAAGTGCGCTTCTTTAATCCAGTCGATCACTCTGCGGATAAATGTAACTTCTGCCGTGATACCAACCTAGCGCAAGGTAAGCAGCCAGCTTGCGTGGAATCTTGCCCAACAAAAGCACTCATCTTTGGTGATTTAAATGACCCAACTAGCGAGGTGAGCAAAGCTATCGAAAGCCATGTTGTCTATCGCTATAAATCGCATTTAGGTACGCAACCTAAACTGTACAAAATTCCGCATAGCAAAGGGGAGGTGTCATCATGAACGGCTTCGAAAGTGCATTCCACTTTGACTCGTTAGTCTGGGATTGGATCATCGCGATTTACTTATTCCTTGCTGGGATGTCAGCGGGTGCGGTGATTATTTCTATCTATTTAAAACGCAAAGTGATTGAAGGTGATCCCGCAAACAACGGCATCATGAAAGCGATGGCTTGGCTCGCACCATTTGGCATCATTGCTGGGTTGGTAATTTTGATTTTCCATTTAACCAAGCCTTTAGAGTTCTGGAAGATCATGATCTACTACAACCCAACGTCTGTGATGTCGATGGGCGTGATCTTGTTCCAAGTGTACATGCTAGTGCTGTTTGTTTGGATTGGCGTTATCTTCCGCCATCAAATCATCAGCTTCTGTGAAGGGAAGTTACCAAGCAAACTGCTGGATTTTGCCGATGGCATTTTGATTAAGGCGGGGAAAGCCAACAACGCAATTGAATTATTCTTGGGCTTCTTAGCCATCGTACTTGCAGCGTACACTGGCTTTCTATTGTCTGCGTTGAAGACTTACCCAATGCTAAACAATCCAGTACTGCCAATCTTGTTCCTGTTCTCTAGTTTGTCCTCGGGTGCAGCGGCATGCTTGATGTTCGGCATCTTGGTGTTTAAAGAGTCGACCAGCAGCCCAAGTGTGTCTTGGGTGCACGGATTTGAACGCCCAGTAGTGTTGTTTGAGTTGTTTGTCTTAGTGACCTTCTTTACTGGATTGATCTTCAGCGGTGGTCAGAACGAAGTCGCGGCTTGGAATGCTATTTCGAGTGGATTCTGGGCTCAATGGTTCTGGGTTGGCGTAGTGTTCATCGGCATGATTACGCCTTTGACTCTCAATTGGTTAACGCCTTCAGAAGTGCGCCACAAAGGCAGTTACGTTTTTGTGGTCACGACGTTGAGCTTGGTTGGCGTACTTATGCTACGTACTTTCATTCTCTATGCCGGTCAAATGACCATAGTGTAAGGGGGAAAAATGGAGGCTGAGCTAGGGTTCTTCTTACTGATATTGGTGGCTGTAACATCGACTTGTGCATCGTTGCTGCATTGGCTACGTCGTGCTATGGGTAAGAAGGCGACATTGCCGCATCAAGTCGCGATGTCCCACATCATTAGCTTAGCTTCCATCATTTGTTTAGCACTTCTGATCGTCTGCTTCGTGCAAGACAACTTCGCGTTGGAATATGTTGTTACGCATTCAAACAGTCAACTTCCCGTAGCATTCAAAATTGCTGCCGCTTGGGGCGGGCACCAAGGCTCCATGTTGTTTTGGGTCGTAACCTTGAGTTTATGGGCGTCGTTTATTGCATTTAAGTCACCGCTCAACGCCCAATATACTGGTGACTGTTTAGGAATCATGAACGTTCTGATTGGGACGTTTGCATGGTTCACGTTAATGACCTCTAACCCGTTCGAATATGCCCAATTATTGGCTTCGGAAGGGCGAGATCTAAATCCAATGTTGCAAGACGTTGGGCTTATCATTCATCCACCATTGCTTTATCTCGGTTATGTCGGTTACGCAGCAATATTAGCTTTTGCATTAGCGGCGCTATTGGGTAAACAACCGATGAGCGATTGGTATGTGGTTGCTCGAAGCGCAGCGTTTTTTGCATGGGGAACGCTCACGATGGGTATCTTGGTGGGATCATGGTGGGCGTACAATGAGCTAGGGTGGGGCGGCTGGTGGTTTTGGGACCCTGTGGAGAACGCTTCTTTACTACCTTGGCTTACTGGTACTGCTTTGTTGCACAGCGGTGTTGTCGCAACACGCAGCAGAGGCGCAATTTGGAGCACCTACGCACTGGCGTTTGCTACGTTCAGCCTAAGCATTTTAGGGACATTCGTGGTGCGCTCTGGTGTGCTGACTTCAGTGCATGCTTTTGCGGTGGACCCAACTAAAGGTTTGGTGCTGCTTGGTGTATTGAGCTTGCTTGTCATCATCACTTTTGGCGTATTGATTTTGCGAGGAGAACAACTCCCTCGTTTTAAACTTCAATCTCTAACGAGCCGAGCTTACACTGCTTACATCGCCAAAGGGCTGCTGGTTGTTGCGACTGCCATCGTTTTTCTTGGCACTTTTTATCCGATGGTTTATCAACTGCTCGGCTTAGGGAACATTTCAGTTGGCGCGCCTTACTTTAATAGTCTGATCTTCCCATTAAGCATACTGGCTCTGATTGCTTTAGCTTTGATGCCGGTGCTGAAATGGACAAAAGGCACAGTGCTGAGTGTAAGCGCTGATATCGCGATCAGTATCGCGTTATCTCTAGTCTCTGGGATCGGGTTTATGTTCTCAGTGAATGCACTGCATTTCGAAGTATTGTTAACCATAACGTTGGCTACTTGGGTGATTGTGGCGCATCTCGTTATGCTGTTTCGCTGTTCCAATAAGCGTAAACTCATGCCAATCGTGATGGCACATATCGGTTTTGCACTGGCGGTGAGTGGGGCTGTATTCAATAGTCACTACTCTTATGAATACAATTTACGTGTCGACCCCGGCAGTTCTCAACAAAGGGCGGGGATCACTATCGATTATCATGGTATCGAATGGCTGGTGGGGCCGAACTATACCGCGGAACAAGGACAGATCACCTTGCACTTGGAAGATTGCCGCATGCTCAATTTCAACCCGCAAAAGCGTCATTATCCTGTGCGAGTGATGAATATGACCGAGCCCGCGATTCGTTCACTATGGCATGGTGATTATTACGTGACATTGGGTGACAAAGTCGACACTCATGCTTATGCGATTAAAGTTCAGTACCGCGCAGGTATTTGGTGGATATGGTCTGGCGGGCTACTAGCTGTGTTTGGTGCGCTATTAACCGGCCTAAAGAAAAGGAGAGAGGCTATCAATGCGATCGAGAAATACGCTTAAACTCGCAGGTCTCGTTGTGGCTGTTGCCGTGTTTGCTGTAGTAACTGCGGTGGCTTTGTCTGAGCGACCACATGTTGAATTGTCCCCACAACGAAATTTAGAGACACCTAATTTTCGCTCTACTTCTCTGATCTCTGATGACATGGTTTCTGAGCAGTTGTTCAAAAGCGACGGATATAAATTATTGAATGTTTGGGCATCTTGGTGCGGAGTATGCAAACGAGAGCATGAAGAATTATTGCAGTTAGCAGAACTCGGTGTGCCTATTATTGGGCTGAATTATAGAGATCAAAAACAAGCCGCTCGTGAATATTTGAGCTCTAAACGAAATCCATATATTGAAGTAATTAGTGACCCTAATGGAAAGCTCGCTGTGGAGCTAGGCGTTATAGGAACACCAGAAACTTACTTGATTGATCAAAATGGTCGTATATTGATCAAATATCGTGGAGAGTTAACGGCAGAGAAATGGAACGATATATTTTCAGGATATTTGAATGTTTCGATTTAATAATCTTCTCCTCACATTAATCCTATTTACACTATTTTCCCCTTTCACGAGAAGTGCGGATTTAGAGCAGAATGTTGATCTGTTTGAGTTTCATTCTGTTGAAGTGCAACAGCGCGCAACCTCGTTAGCCAAGACATTACGCTGCCCGCAGTGTCAAAACCAAAACCTTGTCGAGTCTAATGCACAAGCAGCTAAAGACCTGAGGTTGAAAGTGTATACGATGGCCAATGAAGGCAGCTCAGATCAAGAAATAAAGGACTATCTAGTTGCTCGTTATGGGAATATTGTTCTGTATCAACCACCATTAAATTATTCCACGGCGCTGTTGTGGATCTTTCCTGTGCTATTTTTGATCTTTTTTGTCTTATGTTCGATCCGAATGGTGAAGCGTAATTAATGTGACCGTTATTCCACTATTAAAAATAAATTGTGCACTTAACAAGCAGAATGTTATCATTTTTCCGAATTTATGAAGTTTCCAGTATA
Source organism: Vibrio alginolyticus NBRC 15630 = ATCC 17749 (assembly GCF_000354175.2). NCBI lineage: Bacteria > Pseudomonadati > Pseudomonadota > Gammaproteobacteria > Vibrionales > Vibrionaceae > Vibrio > Vibrio alginolyticus. Next base: position 1,069,906 of record NC_022349.1, on the reverse strand, counting down.
AAGAAAATAAAAATTTTGAGCTGGATAAGTAATAAAGAACGACATAGGTGCACGCAGTGGATTCAGTTATATTACAACTTAAAAAAGACTTCTATTCGCAGATTCGTGCATTGCAATCACCGAACCTGCCTCAAGTTACTTCAACGCTCGCCGTGTTGACCGACGAGGAAATCCAAGAACTCGAAGCAGTTTGGATTGAACTCGCCGTTTGGAAGCGCAGTCAGACCCATTAAAAGATAGACCAAACGACCTTCTTGAAACCCCAGACAAAATTTGTCTGGGGTTTTTTATTGTAGTTTTTTTAAATTGTTATAATATAACAATTGTTCAGTTGGAGAGTGTTTCTCTTTTGCTGTCTTGAGTGGATAACTGCCCTCAATTGTGATCTCTATATTGCAAAATGCGGTATCAGTCCCCATAGTTGAAGAGCAACGAGTAAATCCCATGAATGCAATAACGAAAACGCATCAAGCGCATCAAGCAATAAATCGAGTGAGTATAGATATGGCGGAAGTACGTGCCAGAGTAGATTTTAAAGTCGGGGCAAAAAGTAACATTGATGCCGAAATTCTGTCTTTCCATGGTCTGAAGACAGACAAAGAGCATGTTGCTATTATCTTTAAACAAGCGGACCAAACTCAGGACATGCCTTTAGTTCGTATGCACTCTGAGTGTTTGACAGGCGATGTGTTCCACTCTTCACGCTGTGACTGTGGTGAGCAACTAGAAGAGACGATCAATCGCATGGGCGAGTCCGGTGGTATCATCTTGTATCTCCGTCAGGAAGGTCGTGGTATTGGCTTGTACAATAAGATCGATGCATACCGCTTACAAAGCCAGGGCATGAACACGTACGAAGCTAACAACCATTTGGGCTTTGATGATGACCTGCGTGATTTCACAGAAGCAGCACAAATGCTAGAAGCTTTAGGCGTGAATAAGATCCGCCTCGTGACGAACAACCCTAAGAAAATCCGTGAGTTATCTGAGTACGGAATTGAAATTGGCGAGGTTGTCAATACCTCTGCACATATCAAAGATGGCAACGAAAATTATCTGAAGGCAAAAGTCTCTCACGGAAAACATGACCTAAAGGTTTAATCCTAAAGATAAAACTGACAATAAAGTCTGTGAAAAACCTCATTTTTATGAGGTTTTTTTGTATCTGGAGTTGCAAATAAATTGTAAATTTGTATTATCTCGAGACTAAAGTGCAAATAAGAATAATTAGCACTACCAATACGATAATTGAAAAGCTCAACAAGGATGCTTCAGATGAATGCAAAAAAAGTTTTAGTCCAATCTATTGCTGCATCACTCCTCATTGCCAGTGGTTCTACCGTTGCTGCCACAGTAACTAAACAACAAGTAGTCGAACATTACGCGGACGTTGCCCATGCTGTATTTGCTGATTCAGTAACAACAGCGAAAGCGCTTGATGTGAAAATCGACGAATTTCTACAATCACCATCAGCGAAAAAGCTTGAAGAAGTAAAACAAGCTTGGCTAGATTCTCGCGTGCCTTACCAACAGTCTGAAGTTTTCCGTTTTGGTAACGCGATTGTTGATGATTGGGAAGGTCAGTTAAACGCGTGGCCACTTGATGAAGGTTTGATTGACTACGTAGCGGCTGATTACCAATACGAATTGGGTAACGAGGGCGCTGCTGCCAACATCATCGCGAACACAAGTCTGCAGATCGGTGCTTCTAAACTGGACGTTTCAAAAATCACTCCAGAATTGCTAGCGGATCTAAACGAAGTAGGCGGTTCTGAGGCAAACGTTGCATCAGGTTACCACGCGATTGAATTCTTGCTTTGGGGTCAAGACCTAAACGGCACTAACGCGGGTGCAGGTCAACGTGCTTACACTGATTTCGTCGTTGGCTCTGAGTGTACGAATGGTCATTGTGATCGTCGTGGAGAGTACCTAAAAGCAGCCGCTGATCTACTGGTTCAAGACCTTGAGTGGATGGAAAAGCAGTGGTCTGCTGAAGTAAAAGGTAACTACCGTGAAGAGCTACTGAACGACTCAGCGGACAATGGTCTACGTAAGATGCTATTCGGCATGGGTTCTCTTTCTCTAGGTGAGCTAGCGGGTGAGCGCATGAAAGTGGCACTAGAAGCGAACTCAACTGAAGACGAGCACGATTGTTTCTCAGACAACACGCATAATTCTCACTACTACAACGAGCAAGGCATCTACAACGTTTACACAGGTACATACAAAGGTGTAAACGGCAAAGAGCTATCTGGTCCAAGTATTGCTGATCTTGTTGCTCAAAAAGATAAGAGAGCCGCGACCGACATTCAAAAGCAGTTTGATACAACACGTAGCCAAGTTGGTGAGCTAGTGACTTCTGCAGAGAAGAACAACCAGCACTTTGACCAACTTATTGCAGCGGGTAACGCACAAGGCAACGCGCTAGTAAACGACACCATCATGTCGTTGGTAGCACAAACCGGTGCGATTGAGCGTGCGGCAAGCATTGTCGGCATCGACAGCCTAAGCCCTGATACTGCTGACCACGAGTTTTAATAAGAAAACCATAATAAATAAGGGCTCTTTGTGAGCCCTTTTGACGTTTGAGCTCGTTGTTATCACCCTTGTTGTCTATGTAGAGCAATGATATGAAGCCATACCTAATTTCTGCGCTAGCCGCGATCCTTTCTTCTTCTGCCATGGCTTACGATGTTAAGTCTGGTGGCAAAACCAGTGTTAAAAAAGATGGCGCGAATGCCTATTCTCTTCCTGCTGCCAACCTGCCGATGAGCAAACGCCTAGATTTTAGTGTGGGTAACAGCTTTTTCCGCAACCCTTGGGTACAAGCGCCAGCGTCAACAGACGCTCGTGATGGCCTAGGTCCGCTTTTTAACACCAATGGTTGTCAGAACTGTCACATCAAAGACGGTCGTGGTCATCCGCCAGAGAAAGATGATTTACATGCCGTGTCTATGTTAGTGCGCTTAAGCATTCCTGCGATGACGCCAGAACAAAAGAAAGCCTACATCAAAGACGGTGGCATACCTGAGCCGACTTATGGTGGTCAGCTTCAAGATTTCGCCCTGCAGGATCAAACGCCAGAAGGCAAAATCGAAATCACTTACACCGATGTCCCAGTGAAATTTAAAGACGGTACGACGGTGACGCTAAGAAAACCTCATTTGAACATTACCGATCTGGGTTACGGCGATATGCACCCTGATACCGAGTTCTCAGCACGCGTGGCACCGCCAATGATCGGCCTTGGTTTGTTAGAGAGTATTCCCGACGAAACGCTACTTGCTTGGGTTGATGAACAAGATGCCGACAAAGACGGTATCTCAGGCAAAGTCAATAAGGTGTGGGATATTGAGAAGGACGACTTCTCGATTGGTCGTTTTGGCTGGAAAGCAGGACAACCGACGCTAATGCAGCAAAATGCAGCAGCATTTAATGGTGATGTGGGTCTTACGAGCCATTTATTCCCAAATGAAAACTGTACCTCGAAACAAAGCATTTGTGACGACATGCCAAATGGCGGCAAACCAGAAGTGAGTGAAAATATTCTCGACTTCGTAGAGTTTTACAGCCAGCACTTAGCTGTACCTATTCGCCGTAATATCAATGACCCTAACGTGAAACTTGGTCAGCAAATCTTTGCTGCGTCTGGCTGTGAAAGCTGCCACAAGACCAGTGTTAAAACGGCGAAACGACCAGAGTTACCAGCGCTTTCTGAGCAGCTTATCCACCCATACACCGACATGCTTTTGCATGACATGGGTGAAGGCTTAGCCGATAACCGTCCGGAATATCAAGCAAACGGCCGCGAGTGGCGAACAGCACCGCTATGGGGCATTGGTTATACCGAAGAAGTAAACGGACACACTTACTTTCTACATGATGGCCGCGCTCGTAACCTGATGGAAGCGGTGTTGTGGCACGGCGGCGAAGCTGAAACGGCGAAACAAAACGTCTTAGCACTGAACAAAAAGAACGTGACGCATTGATTGCGTTTCTGAATTCTCTATAAGGAAGCAACCATGAAAAAAACACTATTAGTGAGTGCGATTGCCGCAACGTTAAGTTTGGTTGGTTGCCAATCGACCATCGGTTCGAGCTCTGCCAAGCCTGAGAGTACAAGTCATATTTCTCAAAGCGTGTACGAGGTCGAGTTTCAATCAGCTCAGACGTTTTTAGCGCAAACCACAGAACTTGAACAGCGCTTCGCGGATTACTGCGCATCAGAGTCGAAAGATGATGCACAAGTAAAACAGCAATGGCATCAAACTATGCTTGCGTGGATGGCGTTACAAGGTCAAGAACGTGGCCCTGCTATGGCGTTGGAGCAAAGCTGGAATGTTCAGTTTTGGCCAGATAAAAAGAACACCACTGGTCGTAAGATGTCTGTACTGACGAAATCTGATCAAGCTTGGAGTGCAGAAGATATTTCCACCCAAAGTGTCACCGTGCAAGGTTTAGGGGCACTGGAATGGCTGCTTTACGATAAAGCGTCGACCTTATCTAGCAACAACAATACTTGTGCGACAGGCGTTTCGATTGCAGAAAACCTCGATAACAAAGCGCAGATCATTGCGGATTCTTGGGCAGAGAATCCTTGGAAATCGCTAGAGATGACGGAATGGGAATCTGAGTACATTTCACTGCTCTCTAATCAGCTTGAATACAGCATGAAGAAGTTGAGTCGACCGCTAGCGAAGATTGGCAAGCCTCGCCCGTATTTCTCAGAATCGTGGCGTTCAGAGACCTCGCTTTCAAACTTAAAAGCCAACCTTCAAGGGATGGAAGCGTTGTACTTTGCTAACGGGAATGGTCTAGATGCGCTACTAAGAGAGCAAGGCCATGAAGATCTCGCAGACCGTGTTGTTCATCAGTTTGAAATGGCGTTAGAAACTTGGCCAGAAGATAAGAGCTTGTTTGCTGCACTACAAACAAAAGAAGGCTATCGCATGGTGCTCGCTCAGTACAATAAGCTAGAGCAATTGAAGTACCTGATTCACGAAGAAGTGGCGATCGAGCTTGGCGTGGTTATAGGATTTAATGCAACCGATGGTGACTGATCAAACCCGCCGAAACTTACTGAAAGCCGCTCTATTCGGGGCGGCTACACCTATGATGCCATTTGGTTGTGCTTCAACAAGCTCACGTGAGCCTGCGTTGATCGGCTGCTCTATCATTGGCCGAGATAAATATGCAGCGGTGGTAGCGGATGAGCATGGTATGCCGCTATCTTCATTGCCGATTCCTGAGCGTGGTCACGGTGTAGCAACCAACCAACAAGGCCACGCCGTAGTTTTTGGTCGTCGACCAGGTACTTTCTTCATGGTATTTGATTATCGCTCAGGGCAGATGATCAAACTGCAACTAGCAAAGCCAAATCGCCATTTCTATGGGCATGGCGTTTACTCCCATGACGGCACATTGCTATTTGCCACAGAAGGGGAGAGGGGGACAAGTCGCGGGATCATTGGTGTTTATGATGTGCAGAAGCAATATCAAAAAATCGATGAGTTAACAGGTTTTGGCCTTGGCCCGCATGAAGTGATCATGATGCCTGACGGCGCACTAGCGATTGGCGTCGGTGGCGTACACACCAACGGCCGTGAACCACTGAACCTTGAAACGATGAAACCGAGCTTAAGTTATCTTTCACAAGATGGTGCGTTGCTGGATCAGGTTTCTTTACCGGATCACAAGTTGAGTATTCGCCACTTAGCCCATGATGGTGCGGAAACCGTGCTTTGTGGGCAGCAATATCGTGGTGAGCCGGATGAGTATCCAGCCTTGATCGCCATGCACACGCGTGGTGGTGAAATGCAAGATCTTCAAGCTGAGCCTGAAGAGTGGGCGCGTTTCAATCACTACGTTGCGAGTATTGCAGCAACCGATGAATGGATCTTAGCCACTTCGCCTCCGGGCAGTTGTTATGGTATATGGTCTAAATCTACGGGCAAATTGGTCGAGCTAAGTGCGTTACCAGATGCCTCCGGTGTTGTGGTCTATGGCGATGAGTTCCGAGTCAGCTCTGGGGCGGGAAAAGTGGTAGAGCAAAGGCCTGAAGAGTCAAAAAGTACCTTCGCAAGCGGAGTGCAATGGGACAACCATTGGTCGAGAATTATCTAGAAAGATCATTGAGTAATTACTTATAGAGAGTTTTGTTGTCGTTTTCGGCATCAGATTCTTAATTTTAAACCTGCAAGCTGTGAGATATTTGCCATACTTTTTATTATGGCAAGTAGCGCAAGGATCATTTCAGTGTTTGCTAGGGTTTTAATCATGACGGCACTTCTGGTGCCGTTTTGCAGCTTTTCCACCGTCGTTTCTCTCGAAGCTTCAGCGCAAGTCGAGCAAGAGGGAGCGGTACAAAAGCTGTCTGTAGAAAAAATGATCCATTATCCAGAGGTGATTGATCAACTGTATCAAAGCACCAATTACCGTTTGAACTGGGAAAATGAAAGTGATATTGAGCAGTTTCTTTTTCAAGTAAACCTGGTTGCACTTGCGGATGTCACCGATGAATTCGAAAATCAACTTCACCGGATAAACCAAGTAAGGTGGCAGGGAGATAATCTCGACTTCGATTTAGTGATGACAGATTCACTCTTGATGTACCTTAGTTATCTTGAGCAACTCCCCGAAGAAGGGATTAATTGGCTATTTACAGACAAAGCCCATGTTACGTTACCCGCTCCTAGCATCGATACTTTATCGGTTCTGAGTAATGAGATTACGGTTGGCAAACTTGGTCAGTTTTTGGCAAGTCTCCGGTCTCCATTACAAACAGATGATGCTTTCTACTCCGCCTATTCTTCGCTATCGGAACATTCTCAGTACCAATATCCTGCCTATCAACAAACTGGGCTAGCACGTGTTGGCGATATATTAGAAAACAGACCCCTATTGATTGAGCGAATGGAGATCGTAGGCGTAGATGTTTCTTACTTGGATTTAGTCACTGAAGAATATGACGAACAATTAGAGCTTGCGATAAAAGAGTTCCAGCGTATTCATGGTTTGAAAGAAGATGGCGTTATCGGCCCGAATACCATTCGGTGGATCAACTTTTCTCCTCAAGAGCGATTGCATCTGCTGGCGTTGAATTCTGAGCGTTCAAGAATTTGGTCGAAAGAAAGGGATAATGTTGTCTTTGTTAACGTGCCTGGATACGAAGTCACGTATTGGCATGACGGTCAACCCTTGTTTGAGTCTAAAGTTGTGGTAGGGAGAGCATCAAGAAAAACACCCATCATGTCGGTGGCATTGGATTCAGTTATTCTCAACCCAACTTGGAACGTGCCTTGGACTATCATGGTTAAAGACATTATTCCTAAAGTAAAACGTAATCCGATGTATTTGATTAACCATAACATTCAAATCATTCGGTCTTGGACTTCGAACGAAATTATTGACCCTACAACCATCAATTGGGCAACGGTGAATCCGAGAACATTTCCTTATCGTATGCGACAGGCGTCGGGCTTACAAAATGCACTGGGATTGTACAAGTTCAATATGCCTAACCCACAAGCTATTTATTTGCATGACACGCCAAGTAAGAACTTGTTTGAACAGGACAGACGCGCATTCAGCTCAGGATGTGTTCGTGTAGAACATGCAGACCAGTTAGCAGAACTTCTGTTCAAAACTCAGGGGCTGGAAGAACGTTTAGCGAAAAAGCGAGAAAGTTCTCGTCGGTCTAACACGTCAGTTCCTTTGGGAGAGCGCATTCAAGTACACATCATTTATCAAACAGCATGGTTGGAAGAGGGAACGCTTTACTACCGTGATGATATCTATAAGTACGATCACCGCAGTTGAAATCTTTAAGGAAAATTTACAAAACGAAGAATTCTCTTTTCGTTCAATAATTAATCAATAATTACTGCATCTGAAAATCAAGATGGAGCATTTTATGCATTTGACGTGACAAATGTGTTTGGTTAATGTCCACGACTTGTCTAGTTGTTGAGCACTGTATTTTGAAATGGTAAGTCGTAACTTTTCCCGCCGAGATTTCCTTAAAATGACCGCTGGTGGTGTGGTGTTGGCGTCTGCCCTGCCATCATTTTCTTGGGCTTCACTCCCTGACGAGCCACGTGCGCTGGCGATGAACAACCTTAATACTGGAGAGATCCTCGAAACATGCTATTTCGATGGAAAACGATACATTAATGATGAACTGCAAAGGCTGAATGAGTTTTGTCGAGACCATCGACGAAATGAGGTTCATCCCATGGATAGACGCTTGTTCGATCAAATAAGTCAAATTCAAAAGTTAATTGGTACAGAAGCAGAGGTGATCGTCATTTCAGGTTACCGTTCTCCTGCCACTAACGCCTCGCTGCGCAACGGGTCTTCTCGTGTAGCGAAAAAGAGCATGCACATGGAAGGAAAGGCCATTGATTTCCGTTTAGACGGCGTGAAGCTTTCAACGGTTCGTGATGCTGCATTAAGCCTAAAAGCCGGTGGCGTGGGTTATTATCCACGCAGTAACTTTGTTCATATCGATACGGGTGCTGTTCGTTCCTGGTAGTGCCAGTTGAGACAAGGTTTCTAGTCTCAGAACGTCGTCGATTACCCACAGTTCAAAGCTTGAAGTCGCTAGGCCTTAGTGTCATAGTTGCGGCAGTTTTCACGCAAATTTATTCGGTATAGGTTATCTATGGCTCTGAAATACCAAGTTGTTCCAGTAACATCTTTCTCTCAAAACTGTTCTATTGTCTGGTGTGACGAAACCATGAAAGGCATTGTGGTTGACCCAGGCGGCGATGAAAAGCAGCTCGCTATGCTTATCAAAGAGCTGGGTGTTGACGTGGTAAACCTAGTGCTAACACACGGTCACTTGGACCACGTAGGTGGCACGGAGCCGCTGTCTGCACTGCTTGGCGGTACAGAGATTGTTGGTCCTCACAAGGCAGATAACTTCTGGTTGCAAGGTTTGGAAGGTCAGAGCCAAATGTTTGGTTTCCCACTGACAGAAGCGTTTGAACCGCACCAATGGCTAAGTGAGGGTGACACTGTCACTTTCGGTAATCAAGTGCTGAACGTATTCCACACACCTGGTCATACACCTGGTCACGTTGTGCTTTACAGTGAAGAAGCGCGTTTAGCGTTTGTGGGTGACGTTTTGTTTAACGGTAGCATTGGTCGAACTGACTTCCCACAAGGTGATTTCAATACGTTGATTAGTTCTATCAAAGAGAAATTGTGGCCTTTAGGCAGTGATGTCACGTTTGTCCCTGGTCACGGCCCTCAATCGACTTTCGGTCATGAGCGTAAAACTAACCCGTTCGTTGCTGACGAGATGCCGCTTTACTAAAAGTGCGTGTACTAAGCATTATTCTGGCTCGGCGGCAGCTAAGTATCGCCGAGTCAGTCCCACAAAATCCTCAGCCTCACGATCTAGATCACTTGCTGATATAAATAGATCGTAGCCATAAAAGCCTCTCTGATACTTCATCCGGTTGGCGAGCATCGCTAACAAACCTTTGTACTCAATCCCATCTCTGTTTATATACGGTTTAGGGTCAAGCACTATATCCTCAAACTTATCTTCACACTGATTTTGTTTCGCGCCTAAGTAAAGCAGTGCTCGCTGGCTGAGGAGAATTTCTGTCGCTATACGAGGGCAGATTGAATTTAAGTAGGGTGAGTAGTGTTTTAGACGAATACCGATCCAAGGTAGCGGTTGGTGCCACCCTTCCTGTTGGTAGCTACAAATACCGATTGACTCAATATTTCGCCATCGGACGACCCAACCTCCTTTAAAAAGGTGTTGCTGAAAGTGAGAAGCTGTCAGCGTAAAAGTGACTTGGCTTTTCTTAATCATCAAGATGGCGAAACCAACGATTGCAGACATCAAAATGACCGACAACATGGCTTGCTTCCATCCCGGAGAAATGGCAACCAAAAACAAAGTGATGAGTGCAACGAGCAACAAAAGTATTCTGTTGATAGGGGAGTCGGGTTTGAAATGTGAATTTGTTAGGTGCAGCGTTTCCATGCTTATAACCTCATCGAATACTTGTCCAAAAATAAGTGGGTAGCTTTATGTGCATTGATTTGCATTTAAAATAAAACAAACCTCTGTTTTTATACCCAGTATTCAATAAATCCGTTCATAAAATATCTGATTAAATAGTAGACGTTCTATGCTTTGAGCGCATTTTTCATCGCGTTTCGCCGCTAAAACCTACAAATTGCTTGTGAATTTTGGTATAAAACGCGCTTCAAATTTTCATCCCTGCTGAGATGCAGTGAACTGGAGAAATATTCAATGAGACTTGCTCATAAGCGTAAAGTGCAGATGAAACTGCAAAAACGCATTAAAGCGACAGTAGCAAACTTAGCTGCAGCACCTAAAGCAGTGAAGCCTGTTGCGGAAAAAGCAGTAGCACCTTCTGTTGCTGAAAAAGCTGTTGCGGAGAAAGTAGTAGCTGATAAAAAAGTAGCTGCAGTGAAAACAGTTGATGTTGCCCTTACTCCTAAGCAACAACAAGTATTAGACATCGTTATGGCGAATGCTGAAGGTATTAACCCTAAAGGCATCGGTCTAGCTGCAGGTCAAGAAGATACTAAAGCGGCATCATGGGCTACTGGCGCACTAAAGAAGCTTCTTGAAGAAAACCTAGTTCAAAAAGAGCAGTTAGCAGGTAACAAAGTTATCTACAAAGCAGTTTAATTACCGCTACCGTTCTGGATTGAATACCTCGGCCGATGCCGAGGTATTTTTTTATCTTGGTATTGGAAATAATGCATTAAGTACTGACTTTAACACTGCCAATAAGTGGTTTGTCACATTTTCTTAAATACTATGTAAATTTTTTGGCAGAAAAATACGTACGTATTGTTTTTTATTTTTATTCATAGATAAAAATATAATTTATTGATTTTGCTATTAACAGTCTTTTGTCATGACGATTATCCTACGTACTTGTACGTAATACCTTAGGCTAATGCCTTATTGATGAATTACTCGCTTCCGTGTTCATGCCCATTTCGCATTAGACAACATTGTTACATCTTTTATACCGAATACAGCCAATCCTAATGAAATGGATGACAACAATAACCTTGGTGATAAAGGACGTGAACGATGAGTCTAATCCAAAAATCTTTAAAACGAGTGCTCAAAACCACCGCTGTCGCTGCCGCGATGGCACTCGCAGCGACTTCTGTAAACGCTGCTGAAAAAGTCTATCGTTTAAAGCTTGCTGAAACTTGGGGGCCTAATTTCCCAATTTTTGGTGATACCACAAAAAACATGGCCAAAATGGCGGAAGAGATGTCCAACGGACGTTTGCAAATCCGCATTGATTCCGCAAACAAGCATAAAGCGCCTTTTGGGGTGTTTGATATGGTTAAGTCGGGTCAGTATGACATGGGTCACTCAGCGTCTTATTACTGGAAGGGTAAGGTTCCAAACACACTTTACTTCACTTCTATGCCCTTCGGTATGTTGCCAACTGAGCAGTATGCATGGTTTTACTACGGCGGTGGTATGGAGCTGATGGAAAAAGTGTACTCTCCACATAACTTGATGTCTTTCCCTGGGGGTAATACCGATACTCAGATGGGGGGGTGGTTCCAAAAAGAGATCAAGTCCGTCGAGGACTTACAGGGTTTGAAAATGCGTATCCCAGGGTTTGCTGGTGAGATTTTGGCTGAGTTAGGTGCCAAGCCAACGAATATCGCCCCTGGTGAGCTATATACTTCTCTAGAGCGTCGCACAATTGATGCCTTGGAATGGGTTGGTCCATCGCTGGATCTACGTATGGGCTTCCACAAAATCGCGCCTTACTACTACACAGGTTGGCATGAGCCAGCGACTGAGCTTCAGTTCCTCGTTAACAAGCGCACCTGGAACCGTCTACCTGATGATCTAAAAGCGATTTTGCAAGTAGCCATGAAAACGGCCGCTTACGATATGTACACGCAATCGAAACACGAAAGCGGCAAAAACTGGGCATCTATTAAGTCTGAATACCCAAATGTTGAAGTAAAAGATTTCCCACCTGAAGTCGTAGCTGCGTTGCGAGAAGCAAACGATCGTTTGTTGAAAGAACATGCAGAAAAAGATGCTTTGGCGAAAGAGATTCAAGAGTCGCAAGCGAACTATATGAATCAAGTTCGACCATGGTCAGATATTTCGCACCGAGCGTACTTAAACAGTCAAGCTCAACAATAACGTTATGAAGCAGGCGATGCCAAGAGGTTTAGCCTGCTATCGAAGCCCAAGAAAACTTCATAATGAATGCTCCGCACCATAGCGGAGCGCATCTAAACGTTCCACGGAGTTCGGAATGAGAAGTCTTATTTATATTGAGCGATTATTTAACCGCTTTAGCGATTTTCTCGGATGGTTATCCAGCATCCTGTTTATTTTGTTGTTAGCAAACGTTGTGTACGACGTTGTCATGCGTTACGTGTTTAATGATGTGTCTATCGCATTCCAAGAAATGGAATGGCATCTATTCTCTGCCGTGTTCTTGCTTGGTGTGCCTTACGCAATTAAGTCCGGTGGCCATGTTCGCGTCGACATTTTTTATGAACGCTTATCTTACAAAGCACAATCCATCATCGACATCATAGGCACACTATTTTTCTTATTCCCTTTTTGCCTACTGGTAGCTTGGTTTGGTATTGATTTCGCCAAGGAAAGTTACGCGTTAGGCGAGACGTCTGGTGACCCAGGTGGCTTACCATATCGTTGGATTATCAAAGCGATGATTCCGCTGTCATTTTTCTTTATGGCGGTGAGTGGTATTGGATTGTTACTTCATTCAATCAACAAAATTGTCAACCCTCATCTCATCTATGCCGGTAATAACGGTAAGTCGTAAAAGGAAGTCATTATGATCGGTATAGTGATGTTTTTTGTTGCGCTCTTTGCGCTTCTATTGGGATTTCCCGTTGCCTTTACTTTTGGTGGTATCGCGCTGATTTTTGGTGTTTGGGCTGAAGGCATCGAGATGTTTGCTTTTATGCCATATCGAATTCAGTCCATTATGGAAAATACGGTGCTAATGGCCGTACCGCTGTTCGTTTTTATGGGGCTAGTGCTACAGAAAACGAAGCTTGCTGAACAGCTACTAGAATCAATGGGGCGTTTGTTCGGTGGCGTTCGCGGTGGTATCGCTATTTCTACCGTGTTAGTTGGCGCATTGCTTGCCGCTTCAACGGGTGTGGTAGGCGCATCAGTTGTTGCGATGGGCTTAATATCTCTTCCTGTGATGCTCAAGTACAATTACGACAAAGGTTTAGCGTGTGGGACTATTTGTGCGTCTGGCACGTTGGGCCAAATTATCCCACCTTCTATCGTGTTGATCTTGTTGGGTGATGTACTTGGCGTACCGGTAGGGGACCTATTTCAAGCTGCGATCTGGCCCGGTATTACACTTGTTGGCGCCTATGTGATCTACATTCTCATCTACGCGAAGTTGAACCCTCAAGCCGCACAGGCGATAGAGCGCGATGAGTCGATCAGTCGTAAACAAGAAGTGCTCACCGCACTGAAAGCTGTATTGCCACCGTTAGCATTGATCATCGTGGTATTGGGCTCCATCTTTGCAGGGATTGCAACACCAACAGAGTCAGCGGCACTGGGCGGTGCAGGTGCGATAATTTTATCGCTATTGTATAAACAGTTTAGTTGGTCGATGATTTATGATGCATCAAAAGAGACAGTGAAAGTAACCGCAATGGTCTTTGCGATCTTACTTGGTGCGACCGCCTTCTCAATGGCATTTACCTACACTGGTGGTGATTATTTAGTTGAAGAGTGGATGTTAGAACTGCCGGGTGAAAAGTGGGGATTCCTTATTATTACCATGGTGGTGATTCTGATTTTAGGTTTCTTTATCGACTTCGTTGAAATCTGTTTTATCATCGTGCCAATTATTGCGCCAGTCGCTGAATTGATGGGTATTAATATGACGTGGTTTGCGATTCTTATTGCGATGAACTTGCAGACGTCGTTCCTCACACCGCCATTTGGCTTTAGTTTGTTCTATCTAAAAGGTGTCGCTCCAGCAGGGGTTACTACGCGAGATATCTACAAAGGTGTGATGCCATTCATCGCGATTCAGATTGTTGTGTTGGCGTCTTTGCTGTTTTTCCCAGGTTTTTACGGTATGAGTTAATCACTCGATAATAAAGAGATTTTGTGAACTGAGAGTTTTTACCTTTTGAGACAAGTTGTTAAGCTGTTAATTATGTCTATGCAGACACAATCGATTCGTTTGTACTGCTAAGATAGTAAGCTGTAAAGGCAGCGTTTCATGGAGGGAAGGGATGCCTCTCAAAGCAAAGTTAATTCTGCTGACACTGATACCCGTGGTATTGGTGTCAGCGAGTATCAGCTGGATCTCTATCTATCAAACCAAGACCCTTGGCAAAAGGGAGGTGGAGATCTTTCATCAAAACTTGATCCAATCAAAAGAAGCGGCGCTGAAAGATACGGTCGACGTCGCTTTTGACTCCATTTCTTACATCTACAACGATCCGACTTTAGAAGAGAGTGTTGCCAAAACGCGTGTGAAAGCGATTTTAAATCGTTTGAGTTATGGGTCGGACGGCTATTTTTTTGCTTATGATAAATATGGTACCAACCTTGTACACCCAGTTCTTCCGGAGCTTGTCGGGGAAAACTTACTCTATCTTGAAGACGAAAATGGCGATCGCTTAATCGAAGCTTTATTGTATCAAGCGCAATCAGGTGGTGGATTTCATCAGTACCTGTGGCAAAAGCCATCTACAGGTGAAGTTGTCCCTAAGCTTAGTTACGCTGCATGGCTCGATAAGTGGGAATGGATGATAGGGACTGGGCTGTATATTGAGGATGTCAGCCGAGAAGTCGCCAATATGCGCGCGGCAGTGAACAAAAATATCGAAACGACATTTTTCTCAGTCGTCGTGATCTTAGCGGTGACCGTTGCTGTAATCATTGTTCTCACTTTGGCGATCAATCTGCACGAGCATCGCCTCGCTGATAAGAACCTGAAAGAATTGGCACATAAAACCGTGATGTTCCAAGAAGATGAGAAAAAGCATTTAGCGCGAGAACTGCACGATGGAATCAATCAGTTGTTAGTCTCCAGTAAATGTCATTTAGACTTAATGAGTCATAGACTTGAAGACGAAAAACTCAAATCCCACTTAGATAAATCACAACGATCGCTCGTCACCGCGATAAATGAGGTGCGGCATATTTCTCATCAGCTCCGTCCAAGCGCCCTCGATGATATCGGTTTAGAAGCAGCACTGACGACCTTGCTACAGGATTTTCATTCCCATTCTGGGATTGATATCGAGAGCAATTTCGATACTCAGCAGCACAAACTGACTTCGGAAGTCGCAACGACGCTATATCGCGTCGCTCAGGAGTCTTTGAATAACATTGAAAAACATGCGCGAGCGAAAAAAGTAACGGTTACTTTGCAAAAAATGGGCAATATGCTGCAATTACTCATACGTGACGATGGGGTTGGATTTGTGGTTAACCATGCAGTGCACCAACAAGGGATTGGGTTAAGGAACATGCAAGAGCGTGTAGAGTTCATCGGTGGTGAATTTGAGCTAATGAGTGAGCTTGGCTTGGGAACAGAGATTACTGTGCTGCTTAATTTGGATGAAATAGTTTATGGATAAACCGATTAGTGTAGTGATTGTCGATGATCATCAAGTAGTATTGGATGGCTTCATGGCTCGTTTGGAGTTAGAGCCTGACATCGAAGTGGTGGGTACAGCAAGTAATGGCTTGGAAGCGATAGAGGTCGCAAAGCACTTGCAACCGGACGTCATATTGATGGATATCAGCATGCCAATAATGAACGGTATTGAAGCGACAGGTGTAATTAAAGAAGCGCGTCCAGAGAGCAAAATACTTATGTTGACCATGCACGATAATCGCGAGTACATCATGAAGGTCATGCAAGCTGGTGCCGTAGGATATATGCTCAAGGAAATCTCGGCCGAGAAAATGGTGCAAGCAATAAAAACGGTGAACCAAGGCTCGACGTATTTCTGTGAGTCCGTCACACAAACACTCTTTACCCAAGAAGTGGTGCCTGCCACGCAAAAAACGAATCCTCTCAGCCGCAGGGAAGAAGCGGTACTTAAATTGGTTGCTCAAGGAAACAGCAGCAAGAAAATCGCCACTTTACTCAATATTAGTTATCGAACGGTAGAGACGCATCGCCATAACATTAAGCACAAGTTGGACTTACATTCGACGGCAGAGTTAGCAAAATATGCGTTTGAAACTGGGTTGACTGAGTAGGAGAGTAGTGCCCGCAAAAAGCGAGCACGTGGGAGCGAAACTAATCGGCTTTGGTAATGCTACCAAGCTCTAGCATTGGAGCAACATCGATGTCCTCTGCATTCATCATCGTCGAGATGCGTTGAACGGAAGATAGTAGAAGGGATTGCTCCCATTCTTCCAATTTTTGGAATCGATTAATGAAGTGCTCTTGCAGCGGCGTTGGTGCTTGTTTTAAAGCTTCTTGGCCCTTGCTCGTAAGTACAGCATGCACTTTACGCTTGTCTTGAACACTGCGCTGACGCTCAACAAACTGGCCTCGTTCTAGTCTATCTAGAATGGTCGTTGCGGTCGCTTGGCTCATGTTAGTGTGGCTAGACAACTGTTTAATCGTCACGTTATCTAAGTCATTGATAGCGCGCATCAAAATCAACTGTGGAGCAGTCAATCCAGACTCTTTGCTCAGCTTTTTAGAATGTAAATCAATAGCGCGGATGATCTGACGAATCGAGACCAATACTTCTTCGTACTTTTCCAATTTATTCATCCAGTCTGTAGGGAACATTTATCGAGGCGACACTAACTTAAATGCGCCCTTATTTAAAGGGGGGAAATCAAAAATTACCCCTACAATTTTACGCCGTGTCCTCAATACCATTTTGTCGCGCCTTTTCGACAAAATAAGAAGAGCTAAAATTATTATAGCAATAAATGTTTGTGGTCTAACTATTGTAGTAGTGATTTGTTCTATCAAAGGCCGTAATCACACAGTGAAAAGTAAGTTATTGGATTTTTTAATAGCAAAAAGATAGACAAAAACGTGTCAAATGATAGGATCTTGCGCCTTCACGGAATGCAAAACGTATCGTGTTCGAAAGATTTTTTTGTTTGGTACGTAAAAACACTACAAAAATAGAGAGGAACGATGACAAAGGGTATAGATAAGTACAGTATCGATAGTACCGACTATACGGTAGGTCAGGACAACGTTCAAAAATGGGGTTTTGATGTTCATAACCCAGTTTTTGGTATTAGTGCAGGTTTAATTGCGCTGTTTCTTGTCGCTGCATTAGTTCTAGATGCACATACCGCAAAGACGGCACTTGATGGGCTGAAGTGGAAAATTATTGGTTCATTCGATTGGTTGTTCATTATTGCAGGTAACATTTTCGTTATTTTCTGTTTGGCGCTTATCGTCTCACCAATGGGTAAGATTCGACTAGGTGGTAAAGACGCTGTTGCCGATTACTCGTTTATGTCATGGCTTGCAATGCTATTTGCAGCTGGTATGGGTATCGGTTTAATGTTCTGGAGTGTTGCAGAACCTGTCGCTTACTTCACCGGTTGGTATGAAACGCCACTTGGTGTTGAGGCAAATACACCAGAAGCCGCGAGATTGGCACTGGGTGCAACGATGTTCCACTGGGGCCTTCACCCATGGGCAATTTACGGTGTTGTAGCACTTTCTTTAGCATTCTTTGCCTACAACAAAGGTTTACCGCTATCTATGCGTTCGATCTTCTACCCACTTCTGGGTGATCGTGCATGGGGTTGGGCTGGCCACATTGTGGACATTCTGGCTGTGCTTGCGACTTTATTTGGTCTTGCTACATCCCTAGGTTTAGGTGCGCAGCAAGCAGCAAGTGGTATTCATCACGTATTTGGTGTTGAGCCAGGCCTAGGTCTGCAAATCGTCGTTATTACCGTGGTGACTTTACTTGCTGTTGTTTCAGTCGTACGCGGCATCGATGGTGGTGTTAAAGTCATTAGTAACATCAACATGGTTGTGGCGTTCTTGTTACTTCTCCTTGTTGGTCTTATCGGTTGGGCGGCGAGCCTAGGTTCGATTCCAACCACACTTATGGCATATGTAGAGAATATCATCCCACTAAGTAACCCGTTTGGTCGTACGGACGAAGCTTGGTTCCAAGGCTGGACAGTGTTCTACTGGGCTTGGTGGATTTCATGGTCGCCATTCGTAGGCATGTTCATCGCGCGTGTTTCTCGTGGTCGTACCGTTCGCGAGTTCATCACAGCAGTTCTACTGGTTCCAACTGCGGTTACCGTTGTTTGGATGTCTGTATTTGGTGGCCTGGCGATCGAGCAAGTTGTTGATAAAGTAGGTGAGCTGGGCACAAATGGCTTGACTGACGTATCACTTGCTATGTTCCAAATGTTTGATGTTCTTCCATTTGGTAGCATGCTTTCTATCATCGCTGTTGTGCTGGTACTTGTGTTCTTCATTACGTCTTCTGACTCTGGTTCACTTGTTATCGACAGTATCACGGCAGGTGGTAAAGTCGATGCACCTGTACTTCAACGTGTCTTCTGGGCATTCATGGAAGGTGCAATTGCGGTTGCTCTGCTATGGATTGGTGGCTCCGAGGCGGTTCAAGCTCTTCAGGCTGGTGCCATTTCTACAGCACTGCCATTTACCTTCATTCTGCTTGCAATGTGTGTGAGCTTATTGATGGGTATGCGAACTGAGCGTCAGTAATTCGGCATTTTATAAAACCGTTTGACTAACAATTAATCAAAAGGCCAGCAATTTGCTGGCTTTTTTTGTGCGGTTTTTATGACGCTCGAGACAAAAAAATGACACATGAAAGTTCATATTTTACAAAGAGTTAATGTGCTATTTTGTTTTTTAAAAATTAGTGAATAGTCGTAAAAAAGTGTGTAATATTCATGCACCTTAACTGTTCTCCCAACTCAAAAAACTATAAATATGAAATTATCATTAAAACAAAAGCTTATAGGCGCAAGCCTTTCTGCTGTTGTTGTGATGGCAACAGCACTTACTTGGTTGTCGGCTGGTCAATTATTTGATCAGACTCGTTCAGGTGTCTATTCACGTGCGCAAAGTCTTAGTACTACTGCGTCAGAGGGAATTTCTGATTGGGTCAATATCCGTAAAGATATTGCCACTGCGTTCAACGACTACTCGACCGAGCAAGACGTTGTTCCTTTCCTACAACAAGCTCGCAAGGCTGGTGGCTTCGATGACATCTTCCTTGGTACACCAAACGGTGATATGTACCGCTCTCATCCGGAGCGTAACCGTGCTGATTATGACCCTCGCACACGTCCTTGGTACAAGGATGCTGATGCCGCGGGTAAGCAAATCATCACAGCCGCATATCAAGACGCAATCACGAATGCACTACTTGTGACCATTGCTGAGCCAGTAATGAAAAATGGTCAGTTTGTTGGTGTTGTTGGTGCGGACGTACTGATCGATCAGCTTATCAGCGATGTGATTAACTTAGATGCAGGTGAAAACGCGCATGCGATGCTAATCGACATGAATGAAGGCACCTTCTTAGCGCATCCAGATAAAAGCTTGACGCTTAAGCCTATCACCAGTGTTCTAAAAGATTTTTCAGAAGAGGCAATTGAGCGCGCCGCCGATGAAGGTCGTATCGAAGATACGGTAATCAAAGGAAAAGAGAAGCTTTACTACTTCAATAAAGTTCCTGGTACGCATTGGATGTTTGCGATTGAAATGGATCGCGCAACAGAAGAAGCAGGTCATGCGGTATTGCTACGAGATCTATTGTTTACTGCTGTGGCGATCACGATTGTGGTTATTCTTGCAGTTTCTTGGCTAGTTGGTTTCTTGTTCCGTGACTTGAACCGCGTATCAAATGCACTGGAAGAAATTGCATCTGGTGAAGGTGACTTAACGCAACGCCTAGAACCACGCAGTGATGATGAAGTAGGTAAACTGGCGGAAAACTTCAACCGTTTTGTTGGCAACATGCACACAATGGTTACTAAGCTTAGCCACGTATCTTCTGCGCTTTCAGAGCAAGCACGCACGACAGCACAGCAAGCTGAGGAGCGTAGTCAGCGTATCTCTTACCAGCAAGATGAAATCAACATGGTGGCGACGGCCGTGAACGAAATGGCAGCAGCGACACAAGAAATTGCAGGTAATGCTGATAGCACGGCAAGTAACTCAGAAGAAGCGGTTCAAGCTTGTTCACACGGTTCAAGCCAAGTAACTCAAACGCAAGGCTCTATTCAGAACTTAGCGCAAGAAGTTCAAGTTGCTACTGATGTGATTCAAGAGCTAGAAGCACACGGAAATAGCATCAATACGATTCTATCAACGATTCAAGGCATTGCAGAGCAAACGAACCTACTTGCACTTAACGCGGCGATCGAAGCGGCACGTGCAGGTGAGCAAGGCCGTGGTTTTGCTGTGGTTGCAGATGAAGTCCGCGTATTGAGCCAACGTACTCATGCTTCAACGCAAGAGATTCAAGAAACTATCGAGATGCTACAAGGCACAACGGCCAAAGCGGTCGGTATTATGGGTGACAGTCGTCGTCTAGCTGATACCAGTGTTGATGATGCCAATGCGGCTGCAGCGAGCTTGACGCAAATCCACACTGCTGTTGAGCGTATCAGTGATATGGCAACGCAGATTGCTTCAGCAGCAGAAGAGCAAGCATCGGTAACCACAGAGATCACTCGTAACACTGAAGGTATTCGTGACGTGTCTAACGAGTTGTCAGTCGAAGCTCATCAAGCAGCAGAACAAGCTGCTCACCTGTCTGAGCTATCACACGAACTTGAACAAGAGATTCAACGCTTTAAGCTGTAATCTTGTCTCAAGCTAAGTAAAAAGGAGCCATCTGGCTCCTTTTCTGATCGCTATTAAGCGTGAAGTATATTACAGCCAGAACTCACTGATGGGTTGCTCTTCACTGTAATGATGGGCGATTTGCGCTTGCAGTAGCTCTGCGGTAGCAATTGCATCGGTTAATGCATGGTGAGGCGTATAGTCTGGCAGCCCATAACGGCGTCGAGATTGCGCTAGCCGAACCGATTCTGGTTTTTTCCCTTTTAAACGCTTCCAGAGAGAGCCTGAACGTTTCTGTTGAATCGTTTCTTCAAGGTGCAGCGTATCTAAAACAGGAAACTCAATACCTTCCCCTAAACGGCTTTTGAGCGCTTTATCCAGAAACTCTCTCTCGATACGACGGTAATGAACAACAATGATTTTCCCGCTTAAGCATGGTAGCAGCTCGCTTAAGATATCGCCTAAGTCAGGCGCATCGATCAATTCGCTGTGAGTAATACCGTGTATAATGACTGAGTCTTCATCGAGTGCACGCTGTGGACGTACCTTCCAATGACGCGAGTTACGTAGGAAAATTCGCTTCAGGTTAAACGGCACTAAACCAATAGTAATGATGTCATGTTTTTCAGGATTCAAACCCGTCGTTTCGAAATCTAACGCCACGAACTCCACCTCAGATAACGGTGTTTCTGGAGCAGGCGGCTTGTTGCTATAAAACGCAATTAAATTCTCATCCTTCGCCATCTCCAGCTTTTGTTCAAACTTCGTTGGCCACTGAATGGTTGGCTTCTGAAAGAGCTTTTTAATCATGCTAAACCTCACTTAAAGCTCTTGTTCGCTTGGTAGCGGAACTTAAGGAAATTTTGACCATTGCTTAGGATCTGGAATGCATCCTTTAGGTTGCGACGTTCAAACTCAGAGAGGTTTTCCGGTTCGATATTGTTATCAGGATCAATGCCTAGTTCCACGTCCGTCGCTTGGTGACGAATACGCACCATGGAAATAAACTCTAACGCGTCTTTTAAGTCTTGTGCTCGACCTTTTGGCAAAATGCCAGCGTCAATGATGTCGTCGAGACGCTCAAACGAGTTCTGTGCACGTGAGCCAACTGCCAGAGAGTGAACACGAATTAAGTCGACCAGAGGAGCAGTACCGCGACGTTTGAGGTTGATGGAGTTGTTGTGTCTGCCATCTTTTTCCATCACGAAGTCTTTAAAGAAGCCCAGAGGTGGTGTTCTGTTTAGTGCGTTACGAGCCAAACACGCTAAGAAGCGGTTGTTCTTTCGAGCGCGACGAACAATAAAGCTGGTTAACTGTTCTGCCCATTTTAAGCGGCCATAGACGCCATCCAAATCGAAAAAGATGGAGGCGTTGAGTAGTGCTTTCGGGTTCGGGTTATCAATCCAGTCAGCAAAACACTCTTCCCACTCTGAACGAGTCATGCGCCATAGTGGGTTGGTTGCCATAATATCGCCTGTGCAATATTTGTAGCCACAGGCATCTAACCCATCGCTGACGTATTTTGCTAGGGCTTCGAAGTATTTACCATGTTTCTCCTCTTGATAAGTCTCATCTAGAATGATGGCGTTATCTTGGTCAGTCACCAACAGTTGCTCATCTCGCCCCATTGAGCCAAGTGCAAGGAAACAATAAGGAATTGGCGGTGGGCCAAGCTCTTCTTCTGCCATTTCTAGCAGACGCTGTTTGAAGCTTCGTCCAATGACCGACATCGCGCTACCCACCATGTGAGAGTTGGCATCTTCATTGACCAGACGCACGAAGCTGCTTTTCACTTCTTCGGCAACAACGGCTAAATCTTCGATAGTCTGTTGTTGGAAAATACTACTCACCAACAACAACGAATTCTGAGATTCATAACGAACAATGTCGGTTGTTTCGATAATACCGATTGGTAATTGGTTTTTTACCACTGGTAGGTGATGTACGTTGTAACGCAGCATCGTTAACATTGCTTCATAGATGTAAGCGTTGTGGTCAAGAGACATGACCTCCGTGGTCATCACACTGGACACATCGTCCTGTGGGGACAAACCTTCAGCTAACACACGGGTACACAAATCACGGTCAGTAATGATACCAAGTACTGGGGACTGTGGATCGTCTTCGTCACGAACGAAATCTGGGTCGACGATAAGTAAAGCCGATACGTTGTCATTCGCCATTTGCTGCGCGGCTTGCTGGATTGTCTGACCACGATCAATCGTATGAGCATCGCCAGTCAGCAAGGTTTTCACTTTCGACGTCGTCAGGTCATTGGCGTCTTTGTTTTCTGAAATGGCTTGGCGTAAACGAGCGC
Organism: Vibrio alginolyticus NBRC 15630 = ATCC 17749; assembly: GCF_000354175.2. NCBI lineage: Bacteria > Pseudomonadati > Pseudomonadota > Gammaproteobacteria > Vibrionales > Vibrionaceae > Vibrio > Vibrio alginolyticus. Next base: position 1,046,740 of record NC_022349.1, on the reverse strand, counting down.
TATTTTCAACTTCAACAAAATCCGCAAAGGAATCAAAGTTATCGTAAATTTCTTGGAAAATGTCACCAGGAATACAGTAGAGCAGGGTATCCTCAATGGCTTTTACCGGAAAGCGGACTTTGTTATTGGTGAGCATGCCCATCTGGCCAAATAGGTCACCTTCGTCAAGGCGGTTATACAGCTCACCTTTGCGTCGATAAACTTCAACAACACCGCTTCGCACCACGTATAAATCTTGGATATAGTCTCCAAAATGGATGATGGGGGTATCTTCTCGGTAGTACGAGATTTCGACACTCTCTGTCACCTTGTTTAGTGTTTCTTCAGGGAGTTCATTGAACGGGGGATACTTGGCGAGAAAGTTGTAAATCTCGAGAAGTTCTGCATCCATCGAAGGCGCCTTTTAGTTCGCAAATAATAAAGTAATCTTAACTTAGTTTTAAAACAGAGTCTTATCTGAACCGCGATTTTCGTGCTCAGTCATAAGATTCTGACATATCGCACGATAAGGGAGCTTCATTTTTACTACTATATGGTCACCTCAATTGAAAAAGACGTCGTCGATATGTTTTCTTCGTGATGACTGATTAGATCTTTGGCTGTTTCAGATCGTTATCACGTCTTTAGATTAAGCTATTCTTCTTGAGCCAAGTAGCTCAGGCGATGGAATACAGTGTTTAGATAATTCTCATGAAAGGAAGTCGAATGGTGAGAAATTTATTGCTTGTTTCTTTAGCTGCTTTGCCGGCGATATCAAGCGCAGCGGTCATGGACCAAGCAGAAAAATTTGGGTACGAACACATTCATTTGGATGTTGGTGCCGGAACGACAAACGAAGAATGGTTAGATAACTCTAATGCGACCACAGTTGGACTCGGTGGTAACTATTTGTTTACTGAGAACTGGTTGTTTAATGTTGATTACTCAGCGCAGTTTTTCCATCCGGATGATTTTACTCTTCGCATTGACCGCCTTTTGTTTGGTGGTGGTTACCGTTATGGAGTTACAGAGCAATTCGATATCTACGGGCTATATGGAATAGGCGCAATCAAAGCGAAAGCGACGGACGACAAAACGGATAATACGTTGTCTTCCGATAGCGAATTGATTCAAGCTGTAACTGTTGGGGTGAATTACTTGCTCAGTGAAAAGCTTATTGCGACAGCTGAAGTGGAGTTGAACCGTAGTGATATCGTTGATGAGAACAATTTTAAGATCGGTCTTAACTACCAATGGCATAAAGTCATCGGCACTGGTCTTTTTTATCAGTTTAGAGATACTGATTACAGCGGTGAAAGCTCAGATTACGTCAATGAAGTAGGGCTGAGTTTGAAGTTTGTCTACTAGATCGGACGGGTTCGTTTTTGGCGTTAAGTTAAAACAAAAAAGGTCAGCTTATGCTGACCTTTCCTTTTAATAAAGTATGCGACAGTCGATTATAAAACCGCTGCAATGCCTTTACATAGAGGGCCCATATTTGACTTCGTCATACCAGCAACACTGATTCGGCCAGAACCGACAATGTAAATACCGAACTCTTCTTTAAGGCGGTTAACTTGCTCTTTAGAAAGACCAGAGAAAGAGAACATACCATTTTGACGTTCGATGAAACTAAAGTCTGCGTCCACACCCTCTGCTTTTAGTGTCGCTACAAACAGTTCACGCATTTCTTGAATGCGGTCACGCATTTCTGCTACTTCAGCTTCCCATTCCGCACGCATTTCGGCGTTGCCAAGAATGTGAGTCACGACAGCGCTGCCGTGTGCAGGTGGGTTAGAGTAGATAGAGCGAATAATGGCTTTAACTTGAGAAAAAGCGGTTGTTGCGACTTCTTCTGACTCAGCTACTAACGTGAAGGCACCTACGCGTTCATTGTATAGGCCAAAGTTTTTCGAGAAAGAGCTCGCGACTAGGATTTCTTTGTTGTATTTAGCAAAAGTACGAAGACCTGCAGCATCTTCTTCCACACCTTTAGCAAAGCCTTGGTAGGCGAAGTCGAACAGAGGAAGCAATTTCTTCTCTGCGACAAGTTTCGCCAATGTTTCCCATTCTTCAGCCGTAGGATCGATCCCTGTAGGGTTGTGACAGCAGCCGTGTAGAAGCACGATGTCGCCTTCAGATGCAGATTGCAGATCATTTAGCATCGCATCGAAGTCTTTGTCTTTTGTTTCAGCATTGTAGTAGCTGTATTGTGCCGTTTCGATACCAGCAGCAGTAAATACGCCGTTGTGGTTCGCCCATGTTGGGTTGCTGATCCAGATCTTTACATCGCCTAGTTGACGTTTAATAAACTCGCCGGCAACACGTAGTGCACCAGTACCACCCGGAGCTTGAGCTGTTTTAGCGCGTTTTTCGTTTACAATTTCTGCATCAGAGCCGAAAAGCAGTTTTTGCACTGCAATGCCGTACTCTGCTGTGCCTTCGATGGTTAGGTAAGATTTGGTTTTTTCAGTTTCAACAAGTGCTGCTTCAGCTTTCTTTACTGTCGCAAGAACGGGAGTTTCGCCTTGCTCGTTTTTGTAAATACCTACGCCAAGGTTAATTTTGTCTGCGCGAGCATCTTTTTTAAACTCTTCAGTAAGGCCAAGAATAGGGTCAGCCGGAGCGGCAACTACTTTTTCAAACATAATCTTCATCCATGTTAATCGAAGGGGTGTGCTAACATTTATACCTTTCAGCAATATTGGTTACAACCGTTACTGAAAAGAAAACCTAAAAAAGTTGCGATTTGAAACAGAATTCTAACATAACTAAAGTTTTTGCCATGAAAACGTTTGGTAGGCACAGAGTTTGAAGGGCATTTATGCCATGGTTGGAGAAGTTTTGCACACATCCCAATCGTTTCAATTCAGTGCTTTGCGTTAACACGTTTATAATTGTCTAGTGAGGATTTGTTGAGACAAAAACGCCCCACCAAAGGTGGAGCGTTTACTGTTAGAGTATGGATATCGGTGGGGGTTATTTCTTCAGATTGATTTCCGACTCAACCGCATTGGTTTCGATGTCAGGGTTAGAAGAAAGTTTTTCAGTCGCCCAGTCGTTCATATGCTTTAAGATCGCTTTTAATGCGTGCTTTTCGGTTGGTACTTCTGTCTTTTCAACTTCAAGTTTTTGCTTCGGATGCGTACCCGTCGCATCTTCCGCAACGTGTAGCCAATCTGGGTGCCAGTAATAAGGTTGGCCGGAAGGAGAGCTCCAAGAATGTACGCCGTTGGATTCACCTTTGTATTTAATATCTTCTTCGTTGTATTTCGCCATTATTGTTTTCTCTCATAATCCATGAGTTGAGGTGTGCATCACCATTACTATTTAAATGTAACAGATGTAATGAAAATTAATGTGATAACAATCGACTTATTTTGCCCTTTGAACGCTATAGAAGATGCGTACTTCTCATTCAGAAGAATTTACTATTTGGCAGGTTTTAGCTTTATTTGTGTTTAAAGCATACAACGATGGATTCGCCTACCTAATGCTATTCTTGAACGGTGATAGAGCCTAAACTACTCGTCATTCAAGTGTTTGAGAATCGCCGCTTTTGCATGCTCTTCTGTCGCTGTTTCTCCATCAGGGACTTCAAGGTCAGCCTTTTTGTGTTCACCCAAAGCATCTTCAGCGATATGCAGCCAATCAGGATGCCAATAATAAGGGGTGGTACTGCCAGGATGGTCCCAACTATGTACACCTTTATGTTTTCCATGTTTTCCGCGATACGAGAGATCGTCCATTGTAAAAACTTTCATCGCTTCCTCCTGATTTAAAGACAGTAGTTCGAAGTGAGTTTAACGCACTCAGTCCAACGTAAAACCTTGGCTTTTAGGTATTGCAAAGATGTGAGGCAATATGTGTGTAACGGTCAAAGTATGGGATATAAACGCTCACTTCGTGGCTGAAATATCTATTGATAAACTTGATAAATTACGTTGCTAAATTGAATACTCCCATATCAGAATGCTGGCGCGAAGTATGCTATGGTGCGGCTGTAAGTGAAATGAGGGAAACATGAACCGATACCGTCAACTGGCTGAGCTGTTCAAAACGCAGATTCAGCAAAATACATGGAGAGCAGGGGAAAAGCTGCCATCAGTGCGTGTAACAAGCCGAAACCATTCTGTCAGCGCAGGTACGGTATTACAAGCTTATCAGCTGCTCGAAGCACAAGGTTGGGTCGCTGCGAAACCTCAGTCTGGATACTTTGTGACTGCGGAGTTGGACCGCTTCGAACCGAGTTCTCCAGCCACTTCCGTTTATCGCTCTAGCATCAACGATGAACTTTACGACTACCTCAAAAATCAGGCCACACCGAATGCGGTGAAGTTTGGCTCCGCGTTTCCAGACCCAGCATTGTTCCCATTAGAAGCGCTAAACCGCAACCTAGCCAGCTCGGGCAGGAAGATGGGGGCAGAGACGTTATTGGATAACTTGCCGCCGGGCTGTGAGTCTCTACGCCGTTTGATTGCTCAACGGTACATCCAACAAGGTATGGTGTTTACCCATGATGATATTGTCGTTACTTCTGGCGCATTAGAAGCGTTGAATTTGAGCCTTCAGGCCGTGACCCAGCCTGGAGATACTGTTGTAGTTGAATCACCGACGTTTTATGGCGCACTTCAAGCGATTGAACGTTTAGGTCTAAAGGCGATAGAAATAACGGTGGATCCGTTAACTGGACATTCAGTGGATCAAATTGAAGCGACTTTTGCCGACAATGATGTTCGCGCATGTTGGTTAATGACTAACTTTCACAATCCAACAGGAACCTTATTAAGTGACGGGCAGAAGCAACGTATCGTCGAACTGGCTGATAAATACGATGTGTACTTGATCGAAGATGATGTGTATTCAGAGCTTTATTTTTCTGAAAAAAAACCAAGCTCACTTAAAGCTTTTGATACACAAGAGCGCGTGTTGCATTGTGGATCATTTTCAAAAAGCCTTTGCCCTGGCTATAGGCTGGGCTGGGTGGTAAACAAACGCTTCAATGAGCAACTTCAAAAGCTGCAACTTATCTCGACGTTGTCAGGCAGTGCACCAATCCAGCAGGGTATCGCGCATTACTTGCAAAACGAAAGTTATGATAGCCATCTTAGAAAACTGCGAAAGAATCTTGAGCAGCGGCAATTGGCGTTTATTGAACTGGTTGATAAGTACTTTCCCCAATCGATTCGTTACACACAACCGGAAGGCGGCTATTTTCTTTGGATAGAACTGCCGAAAACAAAGTGCGGAAAAGCGATTTATCAAAAGTTATTGGAAGCGAACATCACTGTAGCATTTGGTCAGTTGTTTTCTGTCGCTCCAAATTATGAGAGCTACCTGAGGCTTAATACATCGTTACCTGTAAATGATGAATTAGAACAAGCCGTGAAGACGGTCGGAGAATTACTTCATTAGCCAACTGTTTACCTGTTTTTTGCTCAAACTGTATCAGTGGACGATACCGAAGCTGTGTTTCAATCATGGGCAGACAACCATTTAGGTTAGGAGCCGTAATGAAAAAGCAGTTGGTAAAGCATGAACTTAGGTTGATGGGTGTTGCTATTTTTAGCGCATTTTTGTTGGTGTTTGCACACTTGATATTGGCGAAATCTTTTTCTCATATGGTTTGGACGGAATACACTGCTGCCGTTATCCCATTTGTGATGTTTGGCTTGTGTGTGGTTGGAGTAAAATACGCAGCGCGAGCAGATGAGGATGACGACGAAAATAACAACTAGAGTGCATACACCGGTTGCTAGAAAATCATTCGTACAAATAAAAGACCTCCACATGGGAGGTCTTTTTAATTCCATATCACTAAAAAGTGATTAGAAGTTCGCAGAGCGAGGAGTACGTGGGAATGGGATCACGTCACGAACGTTGCCCATACCAGTTACGTAAGATACTAGGCGCTCGAAGCCTAGACCGAAGCCTGCGTGTGGCACTGTACCGTATTTACGTAGGTCGCGATACCAGCTCATGTGTTCAGGATCGATACCCACTTCACGCATACGTGCATCTAGAATGTCTAGGCGCTCTTCACGCTGAGAACCACCGATGATTTCGCCGATGCCCGGTGCTAGAACGTCCATCGCTGCAACTGTTTTACCGTCATCGTTAGCACGCATGTAGAATGCTTTAATGTCTTTCGGGTAGTTCTTAACGATTACAGGTGCTTTAAAGTGTTCTTCAGCAAGGAAACGCTCGTGCTCAGAAGACATATCGATACCCCATTCAACTGGGAATTCGAAGTCACGACCTGAATCAAGAAGAATCTGGATTGCGTCAGTGTAGTCAACCTGCGCGAAGTCAGAAGAAACGAACTGCTCTAGACGAGTGATTGCTTCTTTGTCGATGCGTTGAGCGAAGAATTCAAGGTCATCACGACACTCTGCAAGCACTGCTTTAAACACGTACTTGAGCATGTCTTCAGCCAGTTTCGCTACATCATCCAGTTCTGCGAACGCAACTTCAGGCTCAACCATCCAGAATTCTGCTAGGTGGCGGCTTGTGTTTGAGTTTTCAGCTCGGAAAGTAGGGCCGAAAGTGTAAACTTTGCTTAGCGCACAAGCGTAAGCTTCTGCGTTTAGCTGACCAGATACAGTTAGGAACGTTTCTTTACCGAAGAAATCTTCGTTGTAATCTACTTTGCCTTCTTCAGTGCGAGGTAGGTTTTCCATGTCTAGCGTAGATACGCGGAACATTTCACCAGCACCTTCAGCATCTGAAGCAGTGATTAGTGGCGCAGATACCCAGAAGTAACCTTGCTCGTGGTAGAAGCGATGGATCGCTTGAGATAGACAGTTACGTACACGTGCTACTGCACCGATTACGTTTGTGCGCGGACGTAGGTGCGCAACTTCACGTAGGTACTCGATTGAGTGACGAGTTTTTGCCATTGGGTAAGTTTCAGCATCTTCAACCCAACCAACCACTTTAACGTCAGTGGCAGCAAGTTCGAAGTCTTGACCCTTTGCAGGAGATTCAACAATCTTACCAGTTACTTCAACAGAGCAGCCAGTCGTTAGCTTTAATACTTCGTCTTCGTAATTATTAAGATTATTTGGGACCACGGCCTGAATCGGGTCGAAACAAGAGCCGTCATATATGGCAAGGAAAGAGATTCCAGCTTTGGAATCACGACGTGAACGGATCCAGCCACGAACAGTCACTTCGCTGTCTACTGCTAGCTGACCTTTCAATACGTCTGATACAGGCGCGTAAGTCATGTTTTCAATATTCTCCATTGAGGTAAAAATTCAACTCAACGCTTACTTAAAGTACTTGTCTAATAACATTTTTGTTCAAAAAACAAGCTAAGCGCTGAGTTGGGTAGCATTTTACAGATTCAACGAGACATATTACCTGTCAATTCGCTCGCATCAACCTTTATATTCGTTTTGATGGGGAGAATCTCTCTATTTATTCACTCTTTTGTGCTCTGAAAGTGTGAATTGGTTTAGTAATTGCTCTAAACGTTCGGATAGATGCTCTAAATCAACACTAATATCACGCGTGTGCGATGCTGATTGCGATGTGTCGTTAGCATGCAGTGTGATCACATCTATTTTAGATTGAATATGCTGACTTACATCAGATGTGGTTTGCGTCTGGTTTTGGATATCTTCTGCATGTCTGAGCACTTGGCGCATCTCGTCAACAACGTTATGCATTGTGGCTGATAGTGCCTCGACATCGACAGAGCGTTGATGAGCAAACTGGCAGACGGTATCAACAGAAGTTAATGACTCTTCACTTCCTTGCTGGAATTGAGAAATGATATGTTCAATATTACCAGTGGCTTCAGCCGTCCTAGAAGCCAGGTTACGTACTTCTTCCGCGACGACCGCAAAACCGCGTCCTTGCTCTCCGGCACGGGCGGCTTCAATAGCAGCATTCAACGCGAGCAGATTGGTTTGTTCTGCAATACCCTTAATAACCACAAGAATGGACGACACTTCTTCGGTTCTTTGGTTTAGAGAGCTGATTTTTTCCCGTACAGTATCAATGTTACTCACTAGTTGTTTGATGTCTTCACTTACATTGTGTGCTTGGCTTGCACTATGAGTGGCGACATCAACGGTGTGATTGACCAAAACAGTAGCGTTGTTAGTCGAGTCCTCAACCGCAGTTTGTTGCTGCAACATATCGGTGATATTACTTTGTACTTCGTTGGTCTCTAGCTGTTGGTTATTGGCCGCTTTATCTGTGGACTGCGCGACAGCAGTTAGTTTACTCGCGGAGTCGGCAAGTGAGTGAGAGGTGTCTTGCACACGTTCTAAGCTTTCGGAGACCGTGTCCATGAATGAATTGATGGCTGTAGAAAGTTGGCCCACTTCATCCTGTTGGTGATGCATAAGTCGTTGAGATAGATCTTTGCTATGGCTCACATTCGACATGAATTTCGACGTTCTTTGAATTGGTCGTACAATGATTTTTTGAATCAAACTCAACGTTATGATGAAGCCCACAAATGCGATTACGGCCATTATTCCCATCGCAAACATTGCCTGTTTACTGATCATTGAATTGACATGATTCATGTTGTATTCCAAGCGAATCGCGCCCAACACTTCTCCTGCTGGTGCAACGTGGCAAGAAACGCAGTTGGTGCCACGGTAATTTTCGCTCGACTTCATTGGTAGCGCGACTACTAACCCTTTGCCCCAATCGGCTGAGATTGGTTCAATCACCAGTTCACCATTCAACGCTCGTTGATCAATATCATCGACAGGCTGCTGGTTTTGTTGCCCAGGTCCGTAAAGTTTGGTCACAGCGTCAGCTCGCAACACGCGAACTGCTTCAATGCCTTCTTGGGCCAGGGCCTTTTGACGTAAGGTTTCTTTTTGCGACATGGTGCCCGTAAGCATCATCATATTTAGGCTGTCGAAATAATTACTAGCCTTATCATGGAGTTGTTCACTAAGAACATCATTGATTAAGGTTTTTTGTTGATGGTATTGGTAAGCCGTAGAGGCAGCTAGAACGCAGCTGAAGACAGCAATTAACGCCAGTAAGAGCTTAAAAGTGATAGTTGAGCGCATAAATTTATAAGTGTAATTGGAACGAACTGCACAATATTAATGTGCACAAATGCGCACTGCGAACAACGAAATGAATGATTGTGACCCCACACATGTTGGGGATATGTAATTGTGATGTGAGTGCTGTGTAATCAAATGTTTGGCGCGTGACAAAAATACGACGCCGAGACAAAAGTTTTGATTACTTGCGCTGAGAGCCCTCCACGTTTTGTTGCGTTTGTATTTAGTAAAGTTGAACCAAAACATACGTCATTTTTGAGAGCAGCACATGTAATCACGCGTAATTTTGGCATAAACCGTTGCTCGCATCTACACTGAAAATTGATAGAAGTGAAGTACTTGTAGTTAGTGGCTCACATCTTTCTGAAGGGGAGGATAGCGTGAAAACTTCAGAATATAAGATACTCGTAGTTGACGATCAGCCAGTGGTCAGGAAAACATTAACGATCTGTTTGAATAACTTAGGTATAAAGAAAGTTTTAGAAGCTGAAAATGGCAAGAAAGCAAAGGAGCTTGTGGCGTTTGACGAATTCGACGTAATTTTTTGTGACTTGAATATGCCAGTAGAGGATGGCTTCGAGGTCCTGATGTTTTTAGGTACTATGAAGTTTCCAGGTGCTGTCATAATCATTAGTAGTGAAGAACAAGAAATCTTAGCATCTACATCTAACTTAGCGCGCTTTTATGACTTGAACATTATAGGGTGTGTAGAAAAACCTATAACGTTTAAAGTGGTTCAAAATATCATAGAGGGAATTGAAGCGTTACCCACTCTTAAACGTACAGAAACACAACTTTTCGAACTGCCTGAAGATGAACTAGTTAAATACCTAGAAGCACAGAAAATTGAAGCTTACTTTCAACCTCAAGTAGATCTGGCGTCAAGAAAGATGAAAGGTGTAGAAATTTTAGCACGAATTAGTGATGACCAAGGTTCATTGATCCCACCGGATAGTTTTATTCCCACAGCAGAAAGGTCTCCTTCTATCATACTTGATCTTACGAAGAATGTTATTGATAAGGCCTTGAAAGAAATATCAGAAAACTATGACTCTTTTTGTGATCTAACATATGCGTTTAATATATCAGGGAAAGTTTTAGAAAATAATGACTTTCCCAATTGGCTCTGTAGAACGGTTGATAAGTATGGTATTCCACATGAAAACATTATTTGTGAGTTAACTGAAACAGCAATAAGCTCCAGCCCGACTATTGTCGATACTCAAATGCTCAGGTTGAGAATTATGAAATTTAAGTTATCTATCGATGACTTTGGTACTGGGTACTCATCAATAGCTAAGTTACATACGATCCCATTTAATGAAATAAAAATAGATAAAGAGTTTGTTTTTAACTGTCTCACTAACATTAAGTCTGCTGCGATTGTTGAGCAAAGTATAGCAATGGGAAAAGCGCTAGGAATGTCAGTTGTTGCAGAAGGTATTGAAAGCATTGAGGTGGAGGAGTTTCTAATTAGTAAGGGTTGTGAAATAGGACAGGGATATTTTTATTACAGACCAACTAAGTCTAGTGAAATAATAAATGTAATTAATGAATTTAACTTTAATAGTGAGAGTCGTTAATGAAGTTTTCTATTAAGTTACCTTTATTATTTTTTATATTAAGTTTGGTTATGCTAAGTGCGGTTACATTTGTTTCTTGGAAAGGTAAAGATATTCTTCAGGATACCACTTTAACAAATATAGAAAGGGAAGCCACTTTATTAATTAGACTAATAGAGAGAAATTTATTTGAACGATATCACGATGTACAGGCTTTTAAACTTTCTTTAGGTCAATTTGAAGTGAATTATTTAGACAAAAACGCTCTCAGTCCTAAAGTTATAGATAACCTAAATGATTTTGTAAGAAATTATAAGGTGTATAGACGAGTAATAATATTTGATTCTAATGGAAATGTTTTAGCTAGCAACTCTGAAAATCCTTTTGGAAAGGAACTCATAGATCTTGATATAAGCCCTAGTAAAATACGTGATAGCATCTGGTTTCAAGAGGCTATGAATGGTCTTACGCTTGAGCCAGAGCAACCAGAAAGCAGTTATGTAACGGGTCCGAATCGATATTTGATTGATAATGACTCTAACTCTTTCGATATGCTTTTTGCATCAGTTATTCGCAACGCTAATGGTCAAAGTATAGGACTTTGGGTAAATGTCGTCGATTTTAGCGCGGTCGAAAAGATAGTTGAGGAAACATATGAGCTACTTTCAAGCCGAGGGCTGCAAAGTGCAGAGCTAACCATCCTTGATGATCAAGGAAGAATTATCGTGGACTATGATCCTGTTGGACAGAGTAAGTCAAGATATACACGAGATTTTAGTGTCTTAAGTCGTTTGAATCTAGCAAATAATGGTGTCGAGGGAGCAAGACTGGCGGTCGCAGGGCTCAGTGGGTCTAATATTTCAAGACATTTTCGAAAACAAGTGCAACAAGTTACAGGTTACGCACATACCAGTGGTGCTTATGATTACCCTGGTCTGGGTTGGTCTGCAATGATTCGTGTTGGTGTTGATGAAGCATTTTACGAGTCTGACTCCCTTTTTAAAAATACATTGCTTCTTTCAATACTAATTTTGGGTTTGATTTTACTAGTATCATTCTATTTGGGCAAACAGATTGCTCGTCCGCTAAGTGCCTTAGCGCTGAGTATTAAGCGATTAGCAAGTGGAGAGAAGAATATAGAGCTTCCTGCTATTTACGGTAAAAATGAACTAGCGGTTATGGTAGCAGAGCTTAATAATTTAAAAGAAATTGTTATCGAAAGAGAAAGGCTGACGAAAGAAACGGATGAACAAAAGTTTTTGTTAGATATTCAGAGTAAAGCAATAGACTCTACAGCATCAGGAATAATTGTTACTGATATTAATCGGGAAGATTATCCAATTATTTTTGCAAATAGAGCTTTTGAAATTCTTACAGGTTATTCTAAAGAGGAAGTTCTTGGTAGAAACTGTCGATTTTTACAAGGTGACGATAAAGAACAAGATGGTTTGGAGGCGATACGTGAGGCTCTAAAAAACAACTCATCTATATCTGTTATTTTGCGGAACTACCGTAAAGATGGAACATTATTCTACAATAATTTAAGAATTGACCCAGTTTTTGATGATGAAAATAAAATCACACATTTCATTGGTATCATTACTGATATAACAGAGATAAAAAGACGTGAAGAAGAGACAAAGATTAAGCTGGAAAGAGAAATACAAACTAGAACAAAAGAAGCTAGAGAGTCTGAGACTCGATTAAGAACGGTATTTGATACCGCTTTAGATGGCACCGTTGTTATCGACAAAAATGGAATTGTATTAGATATTAATCGATCAACTGAACTTATATTTGGACGTGTTAGAGAAGAACTAATCGGAGAGAATGTTTCTATACTTATGCCATCGAGTTATGCTCATGAACATGATGAATATATTCGTAAGTTTTTGTTTACTGGTGATAAGAAGTTAATTGGAACTCCAAGAAAAGTTAAAGGTTTGCATAAGTCAGGACGTGTTTTTCCAATAGAGATATCTGTAGGAGAAACTAAGGTTGATGACTCTCAAGTGTTTGTTGGGATTATAAAAGATATAACTAGTCAAGAGGATACAAAGCAACGAGAATTAATGCTTCAAAACGAACTACGTGAACGAGAAGTTATCTACAGAGCCGCTTTTAGCCAAGCCGCTGTAGGAATTTGTCGTGTTAGTTTAGAGGGAAGTTTCATCGAAGTTAACGATAAAATGTGTGACATATTTGGCTACAGTGAAAAGCAATTACTTTGTATGTCAGTAGAAGAGGTTACTCATCTCGACGACCTCAACAAAAGTCGAGCAATGATGTCTTTATTAATTGAAGGTAAAAAGCGTAGTTTTTCAATAGACAAGCGATATCTTAGTAAAGAAAAAGGAATATTTTGGGCTACGGTTTCTGTATCGGCTGTTTTAGACGATGATAATCAACCTAAATATTTTATATCAGTAATAGAAGATATATCTAATCGGAAGAAAATTGAGAAAGAGCTTCGATCGGCGAAAAGATCTAGAGATGAGTTATTAAGGGGTATGCGCCTAGCTTCAGATGCAGGAGGAATTAGCAATTGGGTGCTGAACACGGAATCAGGAGTTTTTAAGTGGGACGATAAGATGTATGAGCTTTATGGCGTCCAAAAAGGCACTAAGCTTTCAGTAAAAGATTGGGAAGGAGCAATACATCCAGACGATTACGAACAAGCAACAAATGCCTTTACTAAATCTCTAGAAACCAAGGAAGTATTCAACGCTGAGTTTAGAATAATTAATCAAGATACAGATCAAATTCGGTGGATAAAAGCGGCTGGAGATGTTGTCTTCGACAAAGAATCTGGTGATGAGATGGTTTTTGGAGTTAACGTGGATATCACTGATGAGAAGGATGCTCAAGCTGCTTTAGAGCGTGAAACCTTATCGGCAAAACAGGCTAATGCTGCGAAGTCTCGTTTTCTCGCTACCATGAGTCATGAAATACGTACGCCTATGAATGGTGTAATCGGTATGGTTGATTTACTTAAAGAAACAAATCTGAGTACAGACCAGCACAGTATGGTTCGTACAATACGTGATTCATCGTTTTCTTTGCTAGAGATAATAAACGACATATTAGACTTTTCAAAAATAGAGTCAGGAAAAATCGAGCTTGACCTTACCACTGTAAATATTCTTAGTTTAATTGAAAAAACCCTAGATGCCTTATGGGTTAATGCTCATCAGAAAGGTATCGGTTTGTATCTTTATTTCGAAAATACAATTCCTCAAGAACTACTGCTAGACACCGTTAGAATTCGTCAAGTCCTTCTAAATTTGTTAGGTAACGCTATCAAATTTACAAGTAGCGAAGAGAAAAAAGGAGTTATCAAATTATGTGTAAGTTATCAAAACAATAGTTTAAGAATTTCAGTTGACGATAACGGAGTAGGAATGAGCCCAGAGCAAGTGTCTCGACTCTTTACTCCTTTCGTTCAAGCGGACAGCTCAACTACACGAAAATTTGGAGGTACAGGTTTAGGGCTTAGTATTAGCAGATCCTTTGTTGAGCTTATGGGAGGACAAATAGAAGTTTCAAGCAAGCTTGGTTACGGAAGCTGTTTTTCATTCTCCATTCCCGCAGAGCCTAATGAATCCTCGCCAGCACTCTACAGTTATGAACTATCGAGTTTTAAAGTTGTATTAAAAATCGATGATGAAAACTTATCTCATATTGTCAGAAAAATGCTTTTGGACCTCAAAGTGGCAGATATTTTTGATGAGATTGAAAAATTAACGAATCAGAGTGAGTCGAGCATTATTTATATTGGTGACCAAGCAAACCAATTAGATGAAAATAGTAAATTCCGTGTTTTAGAAGTCATAGATAATCCAACAGCAATTAAAGGTTATATTAAACCTAATAAGTATGTGATTGGTACACATCCTTTCAAACCCAGTGATTTTATTGCGGCCCTTGCGGTGTTATCTGGAAAAGAAAGCCCTGACTTTGATTGGTCTGAGTGCCTTTATGGTAAAGATAATTGTCAGTTTGATTCGAATGATAAGGATAAAAGTGGCATCACTATACTTTGTGCTGAAGATCAACCGACTAACCAGTTAGTTCTATCTCAACAGCTGGACCATCTTGGTTTCAGTTATGATATGGCTTCTGATGGAAAAGAAGCTTTTGAACGATGGTCAGAGGGAGATTATGACTTAGTATTAACAGATTGTCATATGCCAAGGATGGATGGATTTGAGTTGACATCAGAAATAAGGCGAGTAGAGGAAATGAGGGGCGAGGGGAGAACACTAATTATCGCCCTTACCGCTAATGCAATGTTAGGTGAGGCTGAGCATTGTTTAGAAGCCGGTATGGATGACTACATAACTAAACCTGTGGAGTTAAAAACGTTGAATAAAGTGCTGTCGTTACGCTTAAGGGGAAAAACATTAAGAAACAAGAGTGATACAAAGTTGATTGAAACATCGCATATGAATTCAATTGAGAAGGCTAATTTCTCTAAATTGATCGATTATGATCATCTATCTGCCGTTATCGGGTCTGACAATGTGGAGATGCAGAAAGCAGTGCTCTCAATGTTTTGGGATAATATTGTTCGAGACATAGAGAAGCTAGAAGCTGCCATTAAAGAGGCTAACCTTGAACTAGTGAGAAACCTTGCTCATGGAGCTAAGGGCGCGGCTACATCAAGTGGGGTATTGTCATTAGGGTTTTTATTCAAAAGGTTAGAAGAAAACTACGTCAATGCTAGGAAAGTTGACTCTCTTATGAGAGAGATAAAGCAGCTCATTAAACAGGTTGAGAGCCAGTTAATGCAAGAGAATATAATTTAGCGTTCCTTTAGGAGATATGGATGTTTAACTCAAATACGATAGATCAAGCTCCTTTCGACTCCTTCGAAGAAGCTAGTCGCTTTACACTGAAGTATCTTCATAAAAAGTATGGATTTGGCGCCTGGATGTTAACAAGAAAAAATGAAGAAGATTGGATCATTTTGCAGGTAGAAAGCGACAAGTACAATATTAAGGAGCTATCGACGTTGGTTTGGAGCGATTCGATTTGTAGCCGAATGGTACAAGGTAACGGGCCTAGGTGGGCTCCTTCTGTGCAAGCTATTGAAAATTACAAATGTGCACCTATAAACCAACAGCTAAGTATTTGCTCTTATGTTGGAATCCCTATCTGTTACCCTGATGGGGAGTTGTTTGGAACATTGTGTGCTATAGATACTGCAGTTCATAAATCTATTCCATCTGATGGGCAAGCCACGGTAGAGCTTATTTCAAAGCTTTTGTCTAACATGCTGTGTATGGAAATAGAGAGAAATACCGCGGCGAGTAGACAAATGTATCACCTCCCAAGTCAGTTTAAGGACGCTGAGACTGGTTTTTTTAATAGATTAGGTTGGTCTATATTTTTAGAAAAAGAGCAGAGCGATGTCAGAACCGTTGGTGTTCCATTATATATAATTGCTATTGATGCACTGGGTATATTGGATGAGAGTGGAGATTCTTATAAGAGTAATTTATACAATTTATGTGAAATTTTAAAAAATTTTCAAAGAGGTGATAATTATATAGCCAGACTAAATGATAGCATCTTTACTATATTGGTTCATGATATAAACACTATGGATTTTAATAATCTATACCATGATTTGTACAAAAACATATCTAATTTAGAGCTTCAGGTTAAAATCGGATGTAAGAAACATTTATATAATAAAAACTTAGACGATACAGTTATTGAAGCTATAAAATACGCTCAATAAGAATAGAGATGTTATAATTTTTATTAATTAATATCTCGACAGCATGTTTCATATAATTTTCTTTTTAATTTATATTTTTTCGATAGCTTCTGGTTTGTCGGCGTTCTTTACGAACTAGGACTAATTTATTAACACTAATCAACTCGCGTGATCGACTGGGTGTATTTGTTAGCCGTTGGTAACCTACGATAATTTTAAGCTGAAGTTGTCTGATTGCATATAGAAAAACTCGTATGGGTACTTTTGAATACAATGAGACGTTCTAAAGTGTTCAATGTAAGCACGATGCCAATAGCCAGTTATCGTCCTTGAGTATGACTGGTGATATGAAGAAAGAATAACTAGTATCTACTAAATGGGTTGCATTGAGAGTTCTTTTTGTCATGAACTTACTTTTAGAAAGCTTGCACGTTGGTTCTGTGCTAAGGATAATAACCGTGTCGTTATTTATCGCTCTCTGCTCCATCATTAGGATTTTTTGTACATCGAGGAGTATGAGAAATACAGCGTGTATGTGAGTGTTTCTATCGAGACGTATTAATACTCAAATCGCGGTGTGAAAAGTCATTTAAAACAGAGGTTTACTAAGTTGTCATCTTATACATCTGAAATATACAAAGAGTTTATGTTCGAAGCAGCACACCATTTGCCACACGTACCAGAAGGTCACAAGTGTGGTCGTTTGCACGGACACTCTTTCCTTGTTCGTCTTTATGTAGAAGGTGAAGTTGATCCACATACAGGTTGGGTAGTGGATTTTGCAGAGATCAAAGCTGCATTTAAACCAATTTACAATCGCTTAGACCATTACTACCTAAACGACATTGAAGGGTTAGAGAACCCGACTAGCGAAGTGTTAGCAAAATGGATTTGGCAGCAGCTTAAGCCAAGCTTACCACTGCTAAGTAAAGTCGAAATCAAAGAAACGTGCACAGCGGGTTGTATTTACAAAGGCGAATAAGTCACTTTCTATTGAGCATTAAACAAAGGCAAGCGAGAAGCTTGCCTTTGTTGTGTCTGAATGGCCCAATTTTGATTATGCTTCACCAGCTAGCTTAATGGGTGTCGTAGAATCCATTCTTTTTCATTATCACCCAATGTTGTTTCCTCTGTATTAATGAATCCGCACGCATCAAGAAAACTGATAGCGTATTGCTGACTTTGTGGGACAGTGGCGCAAAGAGAGGTGCTTTTAGGGTTAATGGTATATGCATAAAGGAACAGTTTACGCAATGCCTCACTCCCAACCCCTTGACGTTGGAAACGTTGATCAATCATCAAGTACTTAAGCTCCAGTTCGTATCGTTTAGCAAACGGCGCATGTTGGGAGAAACCTTTATCGATAACAAGGTAGCCTACTAATAGATCATCAGAATAAATCGTAAAGAACGCCTCTGACTTACTACGTTTTTGATAAGCCATTTCAAACGGTGTAAAAAATCCTTTTTGCTCTTCTTGCACATCCAATTGCATCAAACTTGAAAAATCTTTCAGTTTGGTGGGTTTAATCGCAATCATCGCTCAATCACAAATTGGCGGCATACCGTTATGCCACCACGAGTTTTTATAGAGTATTAAATCTATTTTAAGTAACTAACCGAGTGAAGAAAAGCTAGCAATGAAGAGGGTAATAATAACCTTGGTGAATATAGGCGCCCAATGTTGTGAGTAAGTGAGCACTGTCTGCCGTTTCTACGCCTTCAACAATGACCGTGCAGCGATACGTATTGCCCATAGCAATTAACTGACGCAAGGTTTCTATCTTTTTATCATCAGATTTTAGGCCAATAACAAATTCTCGGTCGATTTTGAGGTAGTCAGGATTCAGCTTGCTGATAAGCGCCACATTATTATTGCCGGTGCCAAAGTCATCAATACTGATTTTACAATCCAGTGCTTTTAGTTTCGCGACATTGCCATAAATCTCAGAGGTATAATACATCGATGCATTTTCTGTGATTTCGATTGTCAGCAAACGGCAATCCCGATTAGATAGCTCTCTATATAGGATTGAAAAGTTACGCCCTCGCAGCAAAGAAGGACAAACGTTAATGCTGATAGGGATGGGCAACGCTTTTTGTTTGGTGTAGATGGAATCAATCACCAGTAAGGTATGAGTTAGCAGCAATCCATTGCGGATCAGTGTTTCAATAAACCGTTGCGTATTTTTTACCTTAAACCGGGAGAGGGCTTCGTAGTGCACAATCTTTTGTGCCGAAGTGTTATAAATCGGCTCCAGTTTTATTTTGAATTGTCGAATTGCGCACAAGTAAGCCATAAAGGCTTGTAGGGAGCGGTGACGCAGTATAATGAGAAAAAGTAAGCTCAGTAGAATGATACTTTGAAACGGTCCAGAGATGTAATACACCTCTTTATAGCCACTATTCTTTACGTGATAATTGAAGAAGCGTTCATTGGTGTTACCAATCTCTAACGACGTTCCGGTATTCGTTGATAGCTTCATACCGGAAAGAAAAAAACGTGAAATATGATTTTCAACATTGTCGGATAAGTTAATGTTTTTAACACGAACCAAAACGGTTGCGTTATTTAAGTCAAATGATTGGGTCGTGTAATTGTTATTGTTACTCCACTCTTCAAAGGCTTTTTTGCTGACAGGGACAACGGTTTCTGGAGTGACTAAGCATCGAATATTGAAACGATCTAGCATCATGCTCGATTCCACCAACTTCACATTATCAAATAGTGACTTCAGTTCGCTTTCATTAGCAAAGCAACTCCTACGGGAAAGGTTCTCTGCAATTTCGAAGGCGTTATCCAGATAATTATGTTTAACGATGCTGTTTATCGCGTAGTAACAGATAGCAAAGAAAATGATCGCAGTGATCAACACAACCCACATTGCTTCTGAATAGATCTTTTTATTACGCAGGCAAATACGAAGCGCTTTGCGAAGACTATTGGTTGTGTATTGATTGATCTTCTGTTGATGTTCGATGCCATTCTGATGGTTGTTTTGCATAGT
This sequence comes from Vibrio alginolyticus NBRC 15630 = ATCC 17749, assembly GCF_000354175.2. Lineage (NCBI taxonomy): Bacteria > Pseudomonadati > Pseudomonadota > Gammaproteobacteria > Vibrionales > Vibrionaceae > Vibrio > Vibrio alginolyticus. The sequence goes on along the minus strand of NC_022349.1, from coordinate 1,027,423 downwards.
AAAAGGGATGAAGTATCCGGTCCGGTGAATGTTTTCGATAATGTTTTTGTTAGTGGTTAAATGTTCTTCCGTGAGCTTGCGAAATTTCTTTCTTAGAGCGGCCACCGCGTTTTTAAAGCCATTTTCAGGCAGTGTCATTTTGTATTGTTGAGTGATTTTGCTTTCTATTAACCGCTGACTAATCGGCGTATTTAAACTGCCGTATGTGGCGATAGTTGACAGAATGGCGTACTCATTTGGGTTGACAGGAATGGAGTGGTGGAGTGACTGATTGAGCTCTAGAGATATTTCGTTTTCGGACAAGCAAACGCAGATTTGGTTTCCAATTTCAAACCTAATCATGTGTTGATGTGCTCCAAGTTTAATTTTTGGCTACGTTATCAATAAAGCTAGGGAAGAGATGTGATTTTTTACTGAGATATCCATAATATTTGGATATATTCAACGTTTTAGGTTTTTTTTACTTGTCCTGATAACGCATTCTCCTGGGTTTTTGGGGTATAAAAAAACCCGAGCATAAACTCGGGTTTTGATTGGTATTCAGAAAGGCGTGTTAGCAAATCACTTTGATTGCTAGACCACCTTGAGATGTTTCGCGGTATTTCGCGTTCATGTCTTTACCTGTTTCTAGCATGGTTTCGATAACCTTATCTAGAGAAACAGTTGGAGCTGAAGAGCGACGTAGTGCCATACGAGTAGAGTTGATTGCTTTTACTGCCGCAATACCGTTACGCTCGATACATGGAACCTGAACCTGACCTGCAACTGGGTCACACGTTAGACCTAAGTTGTGCTCCATTGCGATTTCTGCTGCCATACATACTTGCTCTGGGCTACCACCCATAAGCTCAGCAAGGCCTGCTGCTGCCATAGAACATGCCACGCCAACTTCACCCTGACAGCCAACCTCTGCACCAGAGATCGACGCGTTACGCTTGTAAAGACCACCGATTGCGCCAGAAGCTGCAAAGTAACGGATGTAATCTTTTTCAGTCACAGTTTGGATGAACTTATCGTAGTAAGCCAGTACCGCAGGGATGATGCCACACGCACCGTTAGTTGGTGCTGTAACAACGCGGCCACCTGCTGCGTTCTCTTCGTTTACTGCGAAAGCAAACATGTTTACCCAATCAACAACAGACATTGGGTCGTTTGTTGTCTTTTCTGAAGTAAGTAGCTGCTGGCGAAGTGCTGCTGCACGGCGAGGCACACGCAGTGGACCAGGCAAAATACCTTCTTCATTCATACCGCGATCCATACACTCGCGCATTGTGCGCCAGATGTTTGCGAAATAAGTACGAGTTTCTTCATCTGAATGAAGCGCATGCTCATTCTTCATGGTTAGTGCGCTGATGGACAATCCACTTTCGTGGCATTGGTTAACCAGTTCCTCTGCCGTTGTAAACGGGTAAGGTACTTTTACTGGGTTTTCAGCTTCTTTACCGAAATTTTCTTCATCAACGATGAAACCACCGCCGATAGAGTAGTAAGTTTTTGAGTACGCCTTTTCGTCATCAATCCAAGCGTGGATCTGCATGCCGTTTTCGTGTAGCTCTAGGTTTGTTTTGTGGAAGTTCATTCCACCTTCACGTGGGAACGATACTGTGTGACAGTGCATGCCAACAGGAAGGCGTTCAGTTTCTTCTACACGAGCGATAAAGCCCGGGATAGAATCGATATCAACTTTCTCAGGAGTGTTGCCTGCAAGACCCATGATGATAGCAATATCTGTGTGGTGACCTTTCCCTGTCAGTGATAGTGATCCATAAACGTCAACGGTGATTTTAGTGATGTCGCGCAGTTTTCCCATTGCACGAAGATCATCAATAAACTCTTTACCCGCTTTCATTGGGCCTACAGTGTGTGAGCTTGAAGGTCCAACACCGATTTTATAGATATCAAAAACACTAATCATATCGATTACCTCAGAAGAAAGCCTCCCAAGGGGAGTTGGGAGGCTTAATTTTATCGTTATATTTTTGGATTAATCATACTGCACTGGGCAGAGATGATTAAAGAGCGCCGTAGATTACAGAACTAATTGCAGCAAGACCACAGATTGCTGTGAAAATTTGCACAGGTGCTGAAGTTTTGTACTTAGCCATCGCAGGAACTTTTTGCATTGCGAAGATTGGCATCAAGAATAGGATTGCCGCAATCATCGGTGCACCCATTGTTTCAATCATACCTAGGATGCTTGGGTTAACGATAGCAACGATCCAAGTTGTGATTACAATGAAGATTAGAGACATCTTCTCGATCTTACTTACTGGTGATTTTGAACGAGATTTCACTAGACCAACTAGACCTTCGTGCGCACCCAAGAAGTGGCCAAAGTAGCTAGAGGTGATCGCTGCGAAAGCAACCAATGGACCCATGTAAGAGATCAGTGGAGATTCATGCACGTTTGCTAGGTAAGAAAGAACAGAGATGTTTTGCTCTTGCGCTGTTGCTAGTTGCTCTGGAGACAGAGAAAGTACAACAGAGAAAACGAAGAACATAACAAAGCCCATCAGCATCATTGCTGCGCCACCAGTGATAGCGTCAGTTTTCTTAACTGCGTCATCACCATATACACGACGTTGCTCTTTAGAGAACTGAGAAATGATTGGGCTGTGGTTGAAAGAGAACACAATAACAGGGATTGCTAGCCAAACGATAGCTGGCATTGCACCCCAGTCAGGTGACACTTCCATCATTGAAGTGTTCCAACCAGGAATTAGGTATACAGACAGTGCTAGTAGGATGAACACGAGAGGGTAAACCATTGCTGAAGTTGCTTTCAGCATAAGCTCTTTACCGAATACTACGCCTGCTGTCATTGCAGCAATAAGTGCACCAGAAAGTAGCCAGCGAGGAATAGATTCCATGCCCATTTGGTTAACTAGGAAAGAGTCAACTGTGTTTGTGATACCAACACCGTAGATAAGTACGATTGGGTAGATAGCGAAGAAGTAAGCGAACGTAATAAGGTTTGCGCCAGTCTTACCAAAGTGCTCTTCTACTGTGTCGGTGATGTCCGCTTCAGGGTTTTTCGCAGAAAGAACGAAACGAGCTAAAGATTTGTGTGCGAACCAAGTCATTGGTGCTGCGATTAGGGCTAGGATTACTAATGGCCAGAAGCCACCTGCACCTGCTTTAATAGGAAGGAACAGTACACCTGCACCTACTGCCGTACCAAAAAGGGACAGACACCAGGTAAAGTCTTTGTAAGAAAACTTACTAGACGATTGTGCGGTAGAAACCGCAGAAGTAGTTGTATTCATTTTTTAGTTACTCATTTTGGGAACAGGAAATAAGTCGGGAGTAATTTTGCAAGATTTTACACTAGGAAAATTAGATCTAAATCATTTATTGCTTACGCTTATTGAATGATATGTCAAAAACCTGCTTTTTATCACGAAAATGATGTGCTACTCGTGATTTCTGCTAATGAGTAAAATTAGAAAAACTTATCAATAGGGCTGTTTGTATAAATTTATTTCACCGCAAGCGTTTGCGGTGAAAATGGAAAATTAATCTAATGTGAATGAATGTTTATGAAGCAACGTTTTATTAATATTGATGCGCATAATGATCGCGCCTATAAAAGCACCGATATCAACAACTGTTTAATGTGAAATAATATGTTTTTGCATTGATTCGATAATTTGTGCCGTCATGCCCCAGATGAAATGCTGTCTATATGGGATAGCAAATACACGATGACTGCTTCTTTTTAGGTCAAATTTGGTGCTATACAATTTTTTGGGGTTCAGAATATGGTTGGCAGGAACCTCAAAAACTGACTCTACTTCATTTGGGTCAATATGCGTTTTATATTCCGGAGAAACAAAAGCCAAAAAAGGCGTCACATTAAACTGACTAATCGTTGGTAGTGTAGGCAGTTGACCAAACACATGAATATGCTCATCTTCTATCCCAACTTCTTCTTTGGTTTCCCTTAAAGCGGTATTCACGAGCTGAATATCTTCCTGCTCATATTTGCCACCGGGAAAGCTGATTTGTCCCGGATGATGGCGTAAGTGGGCTGCGCGCTTAGTCAGAATGACTTGTAACCCGTCATCGCGTTCCACAAAACCGATTAAGACTGCCGCATCTCTCAGGGACTTTTCTTTCATCCATTTCAGTCGTGCAAGGGACTCTTTGTGGTAGCCCGTTGGAAGCCGAAATTGAAAGTTCTGTAGTAAATGAGTTTTGTCGATAACCAAACTGAGTCCTTATTTATCGTGCCTAACCATTATTTATTATACTCAAAGACGACAAAGCGTATGTCGTTATCGTTACTGGTTACCAAATAAAACATTCGCATTAAAGCACTCGCCAGCACTTTCCCTCTTTGTGTTGTGTGTCTCACTCTGCTTGAACATATTAATTTGAAACTTATAAGGTTATACACCATTCTTTATTTTAGGACGTCACTATAGGGCAAGTATTGGCCAATGAAAGGGATTATTTTCACCGAGTTCATGGAGTTAGTAGAAGAGAAATTCGGTCTTGATGTGTTAGACCAAGTTCTCGACCTTTCTAACGATGAAGGTGTTTACACCGCTGTTGGTAGTTACGATCACAAAGATTTGGTTAAGTTGATCGTGAATCTCAGTAAAGTATCTGGTGTTCCCCCCGAGCAACTGCAAGAAGTGTTTGGAGAGTGCGTTTTTTTGAATTTACTTCGCTCCATTCCTAGTCACGCTAGTTTGCAACAGTGTGAAACGACGTTTCAATTTGTTCGCCATGTTGAAGACTTTATTCATGTCGAAGTTAAGAAGCTCTATCCTGATGCTAACCCTCCGCAATTTGATTTCATTAGTGAAAACCAATCCCAATTGGTATTTGACTACCACAGCGCAAGATGTATGTCTCACGTATGCTTAGGGTTGATAAAAGGTTGTGCTGCACATTTTGGTGAGGTAGTTCATATCAAACATCAAAATCAGTCAGAAGATGGTAGCAAAGTACGTTTTTGGTTAGAGGCTCAATAAGAACGATATGACGGGAAGTTCCTCATTAGAAAGGAAACTCAAACGAGAAGTTGCATCAAGAAAAGCAGCTGAGCAGCTGTTGGAACAGAAAAGCTTAGAGTTATATGAATCCAACCAGCAACTCAGTGTTGCATTGAAAAAGCTAGAGCTGAAATCTAAAAAGGATCTTCGTAAGTTTGAGTTTGAAGAGCAAATTGATGCGACGTTGATTAAGTTCGGTCGTACTTTTTTATCGAGCACGTTCGATGAAGCAATGATAGCGAGCTTTATTGAGCAGCTTACTTCTAACTCGATCATTTCTGCGGCTTACTTGTTTCTTGACGCTACAAAGCTGAGCTCATTGCGTCGTCATCACTTTGGTCACATACAGCTTCGTCATAACAACGAGATTTTCACCACTCCTAATTGGCAGGGAGAGAATTTGCATTTGCCAGTTATCATTGATGGGGAAACGGTTGGGGAGTTGATTTTCTCTGTGTTGCAAGATCAAATCGATCAGTCTTTTATTTCCAAACAGATGGAGCTCGTGTCTGACTTAGTTCATGGTGTTATTGGTCGACACTTAAGTTTAGAGCGAGAGGTCGAGCTGAGAAAGCGGGCTGAGGAATCAGAAAAAGCGACGAAGGAGTTTGTCGCCATGATTAACCATGAGCTGCGAACTCCTCTCAATGGCGTATTGGGTAGTGCGGAGTTATTGAGTCGAACCCAATTAGAAGAAGAGCAGCGTCAATACTTGAGCAATCTGACTCAATCAGGGGACTTATTGAGAGTGATCATTAATGATCTTCTTGATTTCAGTAAGATGAATGCCGGTATGATGGAAATCATACATAAAGTTTTTGCCTGGGAGGAGCTTGAAAAAGCCATCATGGGTGTATTTGCCGCTAAGGCTGCGGAAAAACGCATCCATTTCTCTATCGACAAAAAGCTGGGGATCCCTGAGTTTTTAGTCGGTGACTTAGAGCGCATTACACAAATTTTGGTTAACTTGGTGGGAAACGCGATTAAGTTTACTCACTTGGGTGGTGTCGTGTTACGGGTGGAATGGCTTAACGGCACGGCTTATTTTGAGGTTGAAGACACTGGTATTGGCATCCCAATAAAAGCACAGCCGTCACTCTTTGATCCATTTGTCCAAGTTGATCGCTCGGCGAAACGCAGCTTTGAAGGCTCAGGTTTAGGTCTCGCGATTTGTAAAAACCTCGTGGATTTGATGCAAGGTCAAATTAGCTTTGAGAGTGAAGAGCGCAAAGGGACAACTTTTAAAGTTGCTATTCCTCTTGAGGAAGGGCAAGCACAAGGCACAGCAGAGGGGGAATTGGTCACTATAGAGCGAAGCGATTTAGCAGGACGCTCAATATTAGTGGTTGATGACATCAGAATGAATCAAGTCATTGTTACTCAAATGCTGAAAAAACTCGACATTACACCTGATTTAAAAGCCAACGGAAAAGAAGCATTAGAAGCGGTGAAAAGTAAAGACTACGAACTGATATTCATGGACTGCCGAATGCCAGAAATGGATGGTTATGAGGCGACGATGTATCTGAGAGAGCGTGGCTTTACTCATCCTATTATTGCATTAACCGCTGGCACTACCATCGAAGAGCGTCAAAAGTGCATTGATTCAGGCATGGACGACATACTCACTAAGCCGTACACCGCAACCGATATCGAACAGATTATGTGTAAGTGGCTTGAGCAGTAGACGCTGCCTCTTAAAAAGTATGTTTGTTGGCCAACGGCTAAAAGCTAAAGTACATGCAAATAAAACACACAAAAAAACGCACCAAACTGGATAATGCCGCTCGTTTAACGATGTTTTTTGGGTCATTCTAGCGAGCCTTGGCGAGACTAAGAATCTAGTAGCAACACGATGAGCGGGTAATGAAACAAATTTGACCACAAAGTGCTTGAATAGAAGAACCTGTATCACGCTCCTTCGTCGCTGTGCAGGGTGATGAGATACAGAAATATGCCACTCGCTGTTAAATGAGCGGCATTATCCGTTCTGGAGGCGTTTTAGATTGTTTTCGTCAATAGCATTAAAGCGGCGTTGTGTGCTGTTGAAACCTACGATTGCAGCGCTGGCAAAATCTTTGAAAGCTTATCCAACGTTTCTTGATACTCAGAGGCGCAATCGCTATCTGCCACGACGCCGCCGCCAGCCCAAGCGTAAAGTTTGTTTTTTTCCGCTACAAGAGTTCGGATAGTAATGCTGGTGTCCATACGACCATGGCGTGAAATGTAGCCAATACTGCCGCAATACGCGCTGCGTCGATGCGGCTCCAGTTCTTCAATAATCTGCATTGCGCGAACTTTAGGTGCTCCCGTAATTGAACCGCCTGGAAAACACGCTCGCAGCAAATCCGCAGGAGCGTATTGTTCATCCAAATTTGCACGAATGGTGCTCACCAAATGATGCACGGCAGGGAAGCTTTCAATATCGAACAACTTTGGCACGTGGACGCTACCCGGTGATGCAACTCGACCAATATCATTACGCAGCAAATCGACAATCATCAGGTTTTCTGCCTGATCTTTTTCCGCTGTCTGCAAGTCATGGGCATTAGCGTTATCTTTCGTTGGATCTTCGCTGCGTGGGCGAGTACCTTTGATTGGTTTTGTTTCAATGACGCGATCTTTGAGCTCTAAAAAGCGCTCTGGAGAGATACTCAAAATCGAAGACTCAGGCATACGGATAAACGCTGAGAATGGCGCTTGGTTGGCGGACTCCAATTTCAGATACGCTTGCCACTCGCTGCCTTGATACGGTGCGTTAAAGCGCTGCGCCAAATTTATCTGATAACAGTCACCGCTCAACAAGTATTCTTGCACCTTGTCAAAGCGAGTAGCGTAGCTCTCTTTCGTCATGTTTGACTGCCAAGCACCAGACAAAGCGAAGTCAACGGTTTGTTCTGCTTTTTGCTCGTTTAACCACTGCCAAGCTTGCTCGATATTCTGACCAACTAGGCATGCTTTTTTAAGCTTGTGGTCAACAACAACGGCCCATTCATACAGACCTACCGCCATATCCGGCGTGTTGAGATCTTTTTCTGCCACTTCTGGCATCGTTTCTACGCGGCGACCTAAATCGTAACTGAAGTAACCGAGCGCACCACCAACAAAAGGCAAATCCAATTCTTTATTTAACTCTACGTGAGGAAGCCACTGTTCTTGCAATTGATGAAGCAGCGTGAATGGGTCATCTTGAGTTGAATAGGCATTCGATGGCGTTTCAACTTGTGTGTTGTCGGCAGTGGTTTCTAACGTTGCAATCGGGTTGGCGACCAACACATCGAAGCGGCTATCGATATGCGTTTTTGATGCAGAACGCAGCAACATCGCCCAAGGTAGGTGTTGAATGCGAGAAAAAAGGTGAAGAGCAAACTCTGGTGCGTATTCCAACGCTTTAAAATCAATGAATTGATTGTCCATGTTGTTCATTTGTGTAATTTGTGACAAAGAGATCGTTCACTGCATGGCATGTCATGGGCAGCAAGAGTATCATATTCCTCTGTGTAGCCAAACTCCCTCTATTCATAGGGTTTTGAGATGGTTTACAAGTAGGCAACTTCAGCATTTCGTGTGTCGATATCAGCCGTTCGACAATTGTTTATAAAAAACGAAGCTCAAAAGAGCAATAAGCTCAACAAACACGATTGAAGCTAAGCCAATAATGGAAGCATAACTATAACGAGGCATGTAATGACGGTAATACGCAAGCAGGATGTGATCAGCAGTGTCGCTGATGCGCTACAGTATATTTCTTACTACCACCCGCTAGACTTTGTTCAAGCTCTTGAAAAAGCCTATCACCGCGAAGAGAGTCAAGCCGCGAAAGACGCGATTGCTCAGATCCTAATTAACTCCCGAATGTCCGCAGAAGGTCACCGTCCAATTTGTCAGGATACTGGTATTGTGACGTGTTTCGTCAACATCGGTATGGGCGTGCAATGGGATTCGACCGACATGACGGTTCAGCAGATGGTAGATGAAGGTGTTCGACAAGCGTACACGAACCCTGATAACCCGTTGCGTGCGTCAGTACTTATGGACCCTGCTGGTAAACGTATTAATACCAAAGACAACACGCCTGCCGTCGTACATATCAACATGGTTCCGGGCGATAAAGTTGAAATTCAGATCGCTGCGAAGGGCGGCGGTAGCGAAAACAAAACTAAGATGGTGATGCTAAACCCATCTGACGATATTGCTGAGTGGGTAGAAAAAACGCTACCAACTATGGGGGCGGGCTGGTGTCCTCCTGGCATGCTTGGCATTGGTATCGGCGGTACGGCTGAAAAAGCAGCGGTATTGGCAAAAGAATCTCTAATGGAACACATCGATATTCAAGAGCTTATCGACCGTGGTCCACAAAACGCAGAAGAAGAGCTTCGTTTGGATATCTTCAATCGCGTGAACAAACTTGGTATCGGTGCGCAAGGTCTTGGCGGTTTGACGACTGTTGTCGACGTTAAAATCAAAACTGCGCCAACGCACGCGGCTTCTAAGCCTGTTTGTTTGATCCCGAACTGTGCGGCGACTCGTCACGTACACTTCACGCTTGATGGTAGCGGCCCAGCAGAGCTAGCACCACCTAAACTAGAAGATTGGCCAGATATCACTTGGGAAGCGGGCGAAAATACGCGTCGCGTAAACTTAGACACAATTACTAAAGAAGAAGTACAAGAGTGGAAGACAGGCGAAACGGTTCTTCTATCAGGTAAAATTCTGACTGGTCGTGATGCTGCGCATAAACGTATTCAAGGCATGCTAGATAACGGTGAAGGTCTACCTGAAGGCGTAGATCTAAACGGTAAGTTCATTTACTACGTAGGCCCTGTCGATGCAGTTGGTGATGAAGTCGTTGGTCCTGCTGGCCCAACAACATCTACGCGTATGGATAAATTCACCGACATGATGCTAGAAAAGACCGGCATCATGGGCATGATCGGTAAAGCTGAGCGTGGCCCTGCAACGGTTGAATCTATCAAGAATCACAAAGCGGTTTACCTAATGGCTGTCGGTGGCGCTGCGTACTTGGTGGCGAAAGCGATCAAGAAAGCTCGCGTTGTCGCATTTGAAGATTTAGGTATGGAAGCGATTTACGAATTTGAAGTTGAAGATATGCCAGTAACAGTGGCTGTCGACTCAAATGGTGTTAACGCGCACCAAATTGGTCCAGACACTTGGAAAGTGAAAATTCAAGAGATGGAAGCATAAGGCAAAGGGCAATCTTGCTGCGTCTCAGTAGAGAGAATGTGACAAGGTGCTGATTTACCTAGCAAACAATTGACAAAAGTGCAGCGAAACCTGCACTTTTTGTCTATATAATTAAGGATATAAACCTTTAGGCATAGCAATCAAACGTTATGCGAACAATAATTAGGAGACGGCATGCCTCGTTTTATTCAGATTCTACAAATTATTCTTGCTGTAGTGATAGGTGGCTTTGTTGGCTATGACTTGATTCTTCACGGTATCAGCATCTTTGATGAAAAGTACGTGACCATCACATGTGTGTTGTGGTTGATTTTAGAAATCGCTCTATTTGTTATCTATAAGTTAATCGAAGACGACTAGGCTTAAAGAAAGCGGGTTCCTGTTTAACATAGTAATCAGCGCATATAGAGTTACTAATGCTGTAGATTAAGTAAGCCTCTGAACCACTCAGGGGCTTTTCTTTTTTAACACAGCATTAAGCCGGATGTTTTGTTCATCTTTTATTAAGGTATATAAAGTTAAACTCATAGGATTCGGGATAGAACAGTATTCATAGCTCGAAATTCGAAGTCGCTGACAACGTTGTTTTAAAGTGGAGTAAGATAAAGAAGCGTAATGAAGAGAATAAAGAAAGAAGTTAATGACTTTATCAACAGAGGTATGGACTCTAATGTTCGAATTGCTGTCACCGGACTTTCTCGTGCCGGTAAGACGGCATTCATCACGTCATTAGTGAATCAGCTTCTTCATACTGCAACCCATGACAATTTGCCTCTTTTGACTGCGGCTAGAGATAAGCGCCTTATTGGGGCGAAGCGTGAGCCTCAATCGAATATGATGGTGCCACGCTTTGCTTACGATGAGGCGATGAGCCAAATTCATGCCACTCCACCTCAGTGGCCAGTACCGACACGTGATGTGAGTGAGATTCGCTTAGCGCTCAAGTACAAACCAAATAAAACTACGAAAAAGCTGTTGAGTAAAACCGCAATTTTAAATGTTGATATTATCGACTATCCAGGAGAGTGGTTGCTCGACCTGCCTTTATTGGACATGGACTTTGCAACGTGGTCGCAAACTCAGTTTGATGCACTTAAAGGCCAGCGTGGCGATTTAGCCAAAGCTTGGCTTTCTGAACTGGAGAAAGTGGATCTCTTTGCAGAAGTGAATGATAAACTACTTGAGAAAGTTGCACACACATACACAGAGTACCTTCATTCTTGTAAAGACTCTGGCCTTCATTGGGTTCAGCCTGGCCGCTTTGTATTACCTGGTGAGCTAGCAGGCGCGCCGGTGCTACAGTTTTTCCCGTGTCGTGTTGATTCAGAAAGCAAAGCGCCCAAGGGCAGTAACTTAGCGATGCTAGAAGCCCGTTTTCAGGAATACCAACAGAAAGTCGTGAAAGCGTTTTATAAGCATCATTTTGCGACCTTCGATCGCCAGATTGTACTGGTGGATTGTTTGCAGCCTCTCAATGCTGGTGATGAAGCGTTTTACGACATGCGCCAAGCGCTAGAACAGATCATGCATAGCTTCCGTTATGGTCGTAGTAGCTTTTTGCGTCGTTTGTTCTCACCAAAAATCGACAAAGTGTTGTTTGCTGCTACAAAAGCGGATCATATCACGCCCGATCAGCACCCAAATTTGGTGTCTCTGCTCCAACAAATGGTGCATCCAGCGTGGCAAACGGCAGCCTACGAGAATATTGAGATGAGCTGCATGAGTATCGCTTCCATCCAAGCAACCACGACGGGGTTTATTTCCTCTGGAGATAAGACCATCCCGGCGTTACAAGGAACAACATTGGGTGGTGAGCCGATGACTATGTTTCCCGGAGAGGTGCCGAAAAAGCTACCAAATGCAGCGTATTGGCAAAACAACGGGTTTGATTTTACGTCGTTTCGTCCGATGCCCTCACCGAATGATGAGCCAATGAAGCACATACGCTTAGACAAAGCATTGGATTACCTGATTGGAGATAAATTGAAATGAGTGAGTTGAAGCAAAAACAAGTTTTCTCTGAAAAGGTAATGGAAAAAGAGCAGCAATCGAATCAACCGGAGTTGACGGCGCAGCAAACATTCGGCGAAAAAGAAACATTTGTACCTGTTGAAGTTAAAGAAGCGCACCAGGAGACCGAACAGGAATTGCAACTCGAGCATGTCATTCGTCCAAAATCGGGCAGAAAATGGCTCGCGACTGGCGCATTTGCAACTTTTGCTGGTCTGGTTGGCTGGCAAGCGGTGGACTCGGTTATAACCGCAATTCAGGCTTCTGATTGGCTAGCCTTAAGCTGGACGGGGTTTATTGCTGCGATCGCTTCGCTTGGTTTAGGAGCTATGGGTAAAGAGCTTTGGAAACTGCGAAAACTACGAAATCATTTTAGTGTTCAAGAAGAAGCAGAAGCACTTGTTAATAGTGAGAGCGTTGGGAAAGGGAAAGCCTTTTGCGAAACCGTAGCAGAACAAAGTGGTGTGATGGCAGAGAATCCGGGCTTTGATCGTTGGCAGAACAGTATTAACCCTGCTCATAGTGACGCTGAAATTCTTGATATGTATGACTCGATGGTTGTGAGCCAACAAGACAAGTTGGCAACGAAAATCGTATCACAGCACGCAACCGAGTGTGCGGCCCTAGTCGCCGTGAGCCCTCTGGCTGCCGCTGATATGTTGCTGGTGGCTTGGCGAAATTTCAAAATGATCGACAACCTCTCCAAGGTATATGGGGTAGAGCTAGGTTATGCATCTCGCATCAAGTTACTAAGAGCGGTATTTGTCAATATGGCGGCGGCTGGTGCCAGTGAGCTCGCTATTGATGCCAGTATGGATTTGATGTCGATGGATCTTGCTGGCAAAGTTTCTGCTCGTGCGGGGCAGGGACTAGGTGTTGGTATTCTAACGGCACGTTTGGGCTTGAAAGCGATGACCTTATTGCGTCCACTACCCTGGTATCCTGACCGTCAGGTTAAGTTGGGCACCATACGCAAGGCAGTGGCGGCGAAAGTTGCATCAATTACGATGAAACCGTAACGAATATCAACTTTGATGGATAGGATTGCTTGACGCCATTCCAAGCATGATAGAAACTACTGTCAACTTTTCCTGACAGTTGTGAATTGGGATATTTTAAGTGCGTCTTGAAGTCTTATGTGAAGATCGACTCGGCTTGACCCGAGAACTGCTCGATATTTTAGCGTCTAAAAGCATCGACTTGCGTGGTATCGAAATCGATATTAGCGGTATTATCTATTTGAATTGCCCAGATATTGATTTTGATACGTTTAGTGAGCTGATGGCTGAAATCCGCCGTATTCCGGGGGTGAAAGACGTACGTAAAATCCAGTTTATGCCGATGGAGCGCCACAATACGGAGCTGCTCTCGTTAGTTGATAACTTGCCCGATCCGGTTTTTGCCATTGATCTTAAAGGTGCCGTAGACATGGCAAACATGTCTGCACTTTCATTGCTTGGCCTTCACAAGCAAGAAGTGATTGGTACTCAAATCGGTGCTTTGTTACCAAGTGTTCGTTTCTCTCGTTGGTCTGAAGGTGTTAATGGTCGAACGCGGGAAAACCTTGTGATTGATGGCTTGGACTATGTTCTAGAGTTGATGCCCGTTTATATCCGAGACGAAGCGCAAAACTCGACTCTAGCGAGTACTCTAATGACGATTCGCTCTAGTCAGCAAGTTGCCAGAATTGAAGAAGCACTACCGCTGCATAATCCTCTGGGTTTTGAGCACTTTGTTGGTATATCGAACCGTCATAAAGCACTAATGAACCAAGCTAAAAAGCTGTCTGTGCTTGACCAACCATTGTTGATTGAGGGCGAAACGGGGACTGGTAAAGAAATGCTTGCTAAAGCTTGCCACAGCCGTTCTAGCCGCGCGAGCAAGCCATTCCTTGTTTTGAGTTGTGCTTCGATGCCTGACGATGTAGCAGAAACCGAACTTTTTGGTCATGCGCCGGGTTCATTCAATCATGAACAAGGCCACAAAGGCATCTTTGAGCAAGCAAATGGCGGCACGGTATTTCTTGATGAAATCGGTGAAATGAGTTCGCACCTTCAAATCAAGCTGTTACGTTTTCTACAGGATGGTAATTTCCGTCGTGTCGGTGCAGAAGATGAGATGCATGTCGATGTTCGTATCATCGCTTCAACAAAACATAACCTTGCCGAGCTTTCTGAAGCAGGAATGTTCCGTGAAGATTTGTATTATCGTCTCAACGTACTTACGCTCAGCATTCCTCCGTTACGTAAGCGCTCAAACGACGTTGCACCATTGCTTGAGTTGTTTGTGGCGAAACATGCTCAACAGCTTGGGATTGATAAGCCAGAGTTTGATGATGGTCTAGTTGATGCCCTTGCAAATTATCAGTGGCCAGGAAACATGCGCCAGCTGGATAACATGGTTCTTCGAGCGCTCACGGAAATGGATGGTGATATACTAAACGCGGATCACTTCAATTTACCTCAGCCTCAGTCAGTCGGCGCTGGTAGTGCAACGCTTAACATCGACGGTTCTTTGGATGAGATCATGCGTGATTATGAATCTCAAGTTCTGGAACGTTTGTATCAGTCATTCCCATCAAGCCGCAAGCTTGCTAAGCGCTTGAATGTATCGCATACCTCAATCGCTAATAAACTGCGTGATTACGGTATACGTAAGAATTAATCGAATTGAACGAAAAGACGGAATTAATCATTTGTAATGGAAGATAACAGCTCATCTATCGCCGTTCATAAGTTGGACGGTGACTTGCTTCTTCGTACCGCTGAAATCGTTGACGCAGATATGATTGCCGAATATTTTCAAGCCAACCGAGAATACCTGAAACCGTTTGAACCGAAACGTGAAGAGGCTTTTTTCTCAGTGAACGGTTGGTTGCAAAAGCTTATCAAGCTCAATGAGCTGCATCGAATGGGATTGGGGTATTATTGCCTTTTAGTCAGAGCCTCTTCGGGTGAAATGCTAGGTACGATATCCTTTAGTAGTTTGAGTCGTTTTCCTTTTTATTCTTGTAACGTCGGATATTCTCTCGCTGAAAAAGCGCAAGGGCATGGTTATATGCGTCGTGGATTAACCATGGCTTGCGACTACATGTTTAACGTTCAGAAACTGCATCGTATTCAAGCTGGCTACATGCCTCACAATAAACGCAGTGAATCTGTGCTAGAGCATGTAGGGTTCAACCGAGAAGGGTATGCAAAAGATTACCTTTTGATTAATGGTGAGTGGCAAGACCACGTTCTAACGTCGCTTATTAATCCGAATTGGCAGCCAGAAGGGCGATAGTATGGAACGATTGGAAAAGCAGTTAGCACTTGTAATCGAGCTCGATAAACTCAAAAGCATTTTGCGCCGAACTCGAGTTAAAAGTGCTGAAGGGCGCCTCGAAAATAGTGGTGAGCATAGTTGGCATGTCGCACTGATGGCAATATTGATGGAAGAGCATGCGAATGCACCTGTTGATATTTGCCGAGTGATGAAAATGTTATTGATACATGACGTAGTAGAGATCGACGCGGGCGATACCTTTGTTTATGATACTGCTGCGTCTCAAGAGCAAGCAGAAAAAGAAATCAGAGCCGCAGAGCGCTTGTTTGGTATGTTACCCAGCGATCAGGAGCAAGAGCTATTGGCGCTTTGGCATGAATTTGAAGCCGCGCAGACCGATGATGCTAAGTATGCAAAAGCACTCGATCGGTTAATTCCAATGCTCTTGAACTACCATAATAATGGTCAGAGTTGGAAGGAACATGGTGTCTCACGCGAACAAGCACTTACCATTAATAAACGAATTGAATTTGGCTCTGTTACCTTATGGGACAAAGCGAAAGAGTTGATTGAAGAAGCCACAGAGAAAGGTTGGCTGAAATCGTAATAAAGGAGACTGAATGTCTTATTTGCCTTTGGACGAATACCAAAGAAAATGGATTTTTACGCATCAGTCGATGCCTGTGCCAGAAGAAGATTTGGCTTTTATTAAGCCGATGAGCCAAGCCCGCTCAGCACAATTTTGGAAAGAAAATATCAGTGCTCAAAGCCCTGATATGGATAGACTTAGTTCCCAAGACTGGCCAATGAATGAGGCGAATTGGTCTGAAACTGTGGATTGGATGGCTGCGTGGGAGTCGGACGATCCTGACATGCCAGTGGAAGCTGAGGCACATATCGATTGGCAAGACGATGTAACCGTTTACTTTTGCTACGAGAAGTACAATGTCATCGAAACGAAATGGTCTATTTTTAAAAAGCACTGGAAGAACTTTCTCTTTTATGACGATGGTCCGATACTAATAGGACGTCGCCGTTCGCAAGCACTTTGGTTTGATTCAAAAGGCAATGTGAAACTCGGTGTTCGTCAATAAAGAGTTATAAAACAAAGCCACCTTTCGAGGTGGCTTTGTTTTTCTAAAGGCTGGATAATGGACTCAACACACCACCAGCCCCGCGCTCGATAACGTGAGTATAGATTTGCGTGGTTTTTACATCAGTATGCCCTAATTGTTCCTGAACAGTTCTAATGTCTGCGCCAGATTCCAATAAATGCGTGGCAAAACTGTGTCTTAGTGTGTGGCAAGTTACAGTTTTCTCAATGCTTGCGTCGCTTGCCGCGCGCTTTACCGCTCTTTGTATTGCGCTTTCATTGATATGATGCCTTCTGAGTTCACCAGTGTCTCGATCTGCGCTTAACTTTGTTGATGGAAACAAAAAGTGCCAGTTAAAATCTAGCTCCGCTTTTGGGTATTTACGTCGTAAACCTTCAGAGATATATACGCCCGCATAACCAGGCATGTGCCTATCTTTAAAGTAGTAGTTTCTTGCTAAATTAACTTGAGCTTTGAGTGGTTCATGTAGTTCTTTGGCTAATGTGACTGTACGATTTTTACCTCCTTTTCCTTGCCAAACGCGAACTGCACCATAATCATAATCGATGTCTTGAACTCTTAAGCGTAAACATTCCATAACTCGAAGCCCGGAGCCGTAAAGTAGCTGAATATGGAGTCTATACCTCGGGTCGATATGCTGAACGAATCTTCGGATCTCCTCCCTGGTTAACACAACGGGAAGTTTCTTTTCGGTCAAGGATTTCTGAAATCTCATATCAAGTGATAGTGGGGTTTTAAAATAATCACGATATAAAAATGATATTGAGTTCAGCGCCAAAGCTTGCGTTTTTACCGCAACTTTTTCTTCTACCGCTAAGTAACTCAGAAATTGAATGACATCATCTTCTGCTAGTGTTGATGGGTGGGCGAGCTGGTGAAAAGTGATAAAACGTTTTATCCAAAATAGATAACTTTCGATAGTTTTATTCGCATAATGACGAGTAAGCATGTGCTCTTTTACACTAAGTAAAAACTGACTTTTCATGATAAATTAACCTGTTTATTTATACAGCTCCGTTAATGTATCACCACTTTTGAAATTAGCGTGCTGTGCGCCGCCTAATTGCGCGCGCCACCACACATATTCATACTGTTTTTCTATTTGTTTCATGCATATAAGTGCTACGATTGATAGCGCTTTTGATAAGAAAGAAGGCGGTAGCCTGCCAGAAAAACGGCAAATCGCCGTATAGAAAGCGTTAGGCTTCAAGGAGGAAGTTGTTAGTGTTGATACCACAATGGGAATCCAAAAATTTGGTTTTCACTGAGTTTTCAAGTGATGAGGCGGAGCTAGCCAAGTCAATCTTTGACAGTAACTTAAATGTAAAAGCAATGGACCCAACGTTTAGGGAATGGTCTATCACCGAGTATGAAAAATTAATAGCTGAAAGCAACAAGTCAAAATTATCTGACGAGCAAGGTGCATTTTACCTAAGAAAAATTAGCACAAAGAAAGGTCAAGTGGTTGGTTACATACAGATGGAGTTTCATGCTCCGTCAACTGGCACACTTTGGCTTCCTATGTTAACAATTCTACCGAGTTTTAAAGGTAAAGGCTTGGGTTCAGAAATAGTTAGTAGTGTTATCGCCGTAGCCTGTGAGTACGCAAATTTACACAACGTAGGTTTAAATGTTTATGCAGAAAACATTTCTGCTTTTAGGTTCTGGTACAGACAAGGTTTTACGCAAATTCGAGCTATCGATCAAGAAATAGAATTCGGCAAAGAATACAATTGCTTAGTGCTATATCGTGAGCTAGAAGCCTAACAAACGCTTTAAGACGGATTCGCAACGCGTGGCATTTGTGGTTTGCGGCAAATTTAGTGATTTAGGTGGTATGCGGAAACATCGGTATTGCGTTGCTCACCACTTAAGCGGGCGTTATAACTCATCCAAGTTCCGAGGAAATTTATACATGAAATACCAATATGTTAAATGTCGTATTGATGATGCAGTAGAAGAGTTGTGTATTGGAGCTGGAGATGCGAGAAGTCGCTTGCTTAGTGCCAATGAGGCGACTTCAAGTCTTTTAGATATTCACTTTCCCGAAGAGTTGCTTGGTGACTGGCGTTCAATACAAGAACGTATGACTAAAAGTGGTCCTAGAACTAACTTTGAAGGCAAAATGGTTGAAGGTGCTGTCGCTCATACAATGACTAAGATCCAAAATAAAACAGCGAGCAAAATTGCGGCGGATATATTGAAGCTACATAAGAAATTGCAGTCAGAATACTGAGTTATAACAAACAATTTAAGAGGGATTCCCAACGCTTGGCATTTTTGCTTCTATTTCAAATATAGTGTTTATGGCACAATGCTTCAGGTTTAGGTGGTAGCGTTGCTCACCCCTTAATTGGGCGTTATAAGCAAAGTCAGATTCAAAGGGTATCAAATGGAAATTGAGTATAAAGTTAACTGTCCAATTACAGCGGTACAGTTTATTGAATTGTTAGAAAAAACATCACTTGGTGTACGTAGACCGCTTGATGACAACCTTACAATTCAAGGTATGTTGGAAAATGCTAATCTAGTTGTTACTGCATGGTTTAACAACCAGCTCATCGGGATTGCACGTTCGGTGACTGACTTTCATTATTGTTGCTACCTTTCTGATCTAGCCGTCGATGAAAGTGTTCAATCTAGTGGTATCGGAAAAAATTTAATATTGATTACTAAAAAGCAACTAACTCCAAGCTGTAAGGTTATTTTATTATCGGCACCGCAAGCTGAAGGTTATTATCCAAAAATAGGTTTTGAACATCATCATAGTGCTTGGGTGTTATCGGAGGTTGAGCAATTAAAGAGCAGCTAGACATCGGTGCTATTTTGCTTATAACAAAGCGTTTAAGGCAGATTCGCAACGCGTGGCATTCTCAGTTCAAGTTGAGTTTTGTGTTTACGGTGTAGTTGTTTAGGTAAGGTGTAGGCGTCGCTCACTACTTAACGCGGCGTTATACCGCCGAGTACCCCACGTTTAGTAGACACTTTACTAAGTTAGATCTAGGGTCTAATTGAGAGGTGATTTATGGCTAAACATCGTAATCCAGCGTACACCGAAGAGTTCCGCAAAGAAGCAGTCCGCTTGGCCAGTCTTCCTGGCCGAACAGCCGTTTCCGTTGCCAAGGAGCTGGGCATCAGTGCCCAGCAGATCCGAAACTGGAAGCGCCAGTTCACACGCCTATCTGATAAACAGTTTAACACCTTAGACGGTGTCGATTACTCGAAGAAAGAGTCCGAAGAGCTTCGGGCGCTAAGGCGCGAGAACAAGCGACTCAAAGATGAAATGGAATTCCTAAAAAAGGTCTCGGCGTACTTCGCGAAGCAGCAAGAGTGAAGTACGAGTTCATCGAAAGCTATGTCGGTGAGTATTCCATTAGCTTAATGTGCCGCACCTTAGAAGTGAGTCGGGGCGGCTATTATAAGTGGTGCCATCATACGCCGAGTGAGCGTTCAAAGCGGCGAGAGCGCTTTGAACAGCTCGTCATGTGTACCTTTGCCCAATATCGGGCACGTTACGGCTCAGTGCGAATAGCCGAAGAGCTCAACGAAGCAGGCTATGCCTGCTGCGTGAATTATGTGGCTGCTATGACGAATGTTGCCGACAATTTACTGCGTAGAGACTTTGAGTCTGAGACGCCAAATCAGAAATGGGTTACGGACATTACGTATATCTGGGTGAAGAGCCGTTGGCTCTTCTTAGCGACAGTGATGGACTTGCATTCAAGACGCATTGTGGGTTGGTCGCTTGGGACAACGATGACCGTCGAGCTAATCACTAACGCTCTAAAAATGGCGTTTGAGTCACGTAAGCCGCCTAAGGGCGTCATTATCCACTCAGACCGTGGTGTACAATACAGAGCCTACAAATATCAAGACTTCATGCGTAAGCATGGAGGTGTACCGAGCATGAGTCGGCAGGGTAACTGCTGGGATAATGCGGTGATGGAGTCGTTCTACAGTCGACTGAAAGTCGAACTGATATACGCAGAAGACTATCAAACTGTCGAAGAAGCCCGAATGGGCATCTTCGAATACATCGAGGTATTTTACAATCGCAGAAGAAGACACTCAGCGTTGGGGCAGGTCAGCCCAGTTGAGTACGAAAGTATGTAGTTATGTACTGTCTACTTTTTGTGGGGTACACCAACCGCAATCAATCATCTAACCTTTTCATGGCTTTACGGTAAACATCGCTACGTTCGCGTTTTCCAACTGCTAAGACGGTTACAATGATGACATCGTCTTCAACTTTGTAGACGAGACGGTAGCCCGATTGACGCAACTTAATTTTATACATGTTGTCAGCTCCAGAAAGCTTTGAAGCCGGAACATGTGGGTTATCTAAGCGCTCGATTAGCTTTTTCTTAAATTGTTGTTGCAGAGTAGAGCCAAGCTTTTTCCACTCTTTGAGTGCACTCTTTTTAAAGTCGAGTTTATAGGTCATCAATATTTACCGAAATGCTCTCTTCAGATTCACGCTCTTTAGCGATAGCTAGTAGTTCCAGATCTTCGAGTCTGTCCATCATCATTTCGTACGCTTCGGCAGGCACGCAATAAAATGCTGGTTCATTTCGGTTTAATACAGCAACAGGTTCGCCGTAAGCACTAGTTGCAACTTTCATAGGGTTAGCTTTCAACTCAGTAATGCTTGCAGCAACATCGGCTAAAATTCTAGTGGTCATATAATCGGTCTCTTAAGTGGTTTTTATGTTGGTCATTTTAGCCTCAACCAAGCGGTATAACAAGTTGCTTAAGAGTGATTCGCAACCCGTGGCATTTTTACTATGTGTCGGTTTATGTGTTTAAGGTATTATGCGGAGGCTAAGGTATTGCGTTGCTCACACCTTAGCAAGGCGTTATGCGTTTTATCGACTAGAGGATTATCGTGTTTGAGAAATTAATTGTTGTCATTTTAGGCGGTTTGGTCGGTTTTCTTTTAACTATCCTCAAAGAGTCTGTTGCTGCGAAAAAGTCAAAAGCAGCAGAAACGTACTACCTTGCAATTATTGTCACGAGTAGTATCGAGCAGTTTATAGTCGGTTGTCGTGAAGTCGTCACTGATGATGGCACCGAAGATCAGAATGGATACACTTACTATCACTCGAAAACCCCAAGCTTTATTCCGTTAGAACTTGAGGTTGATTGGAAAATACTTCCCCAGGATTTACTCTACGATTTGTTAAACCTACCTCAATTGGTTCACGAAGCTAATTCATATATCTCAGCTGTAAGTGATTATGCTGCTACACCTCCTGATTTTGCGGAATTTTATGAGGCGAGAGCAACGAAATATGCTGCTTTAGGTTTATTAGCCATTCAAATGTCTGAGAAACTTAGAGAATTAGGTGGTTTGCCAAAGCGTAAAGTAGAAGAGTGGGGTGATCGGCAAACATTCTTGTTGGTTCTTCATGAGAACGAAGAAAGAGAAATAATGCGAAAAGAGTTTCAGCAGAAAATGCTAGATTCTTTGAAGGCTCAGGCACACGCATAACAAACAATTTAAGAGTGATTCCCCACGCTTGGCATTTTGAGTTTGGGTTAAGTTTAGTGTTTACGGCGTCTAATTTTAGTATCGTGGTCGCGTGGGTCACACCTTAATTGGGCGTTAACTGGCACAGAAAATACGAAAGCACATTGATACGGTTTCTAGGTTCGGAGGTTTAGCGTGTTCGGTCGGTTTCCTTAGCTGAGGTAATGCGACTAATTTCAGTTTGGTACTTAAGCTTACTGATGTGAAAGGCGGCATAAAGCCTTCTAATAATATAAGGCGTTCGCGATTAGTTCGGCGCACTTACATCGCCGAAGTATGGTGTTGTGAGACGCATTTCAAACTAAAGATCAACGGTAATTTTTTTGTTAAACACATATTTGAGTTAGCTTTGCTAATCATTAATTAGCAAAACGAGCTTTGGCGAAAGTGGCTGAAAAATCGGCGAAAACTGAAAGGCGCTCAGTTAACAAACTGTTCAAGAGGGATTCGCAACGCGTGGCATCTTCACTATGCGTTGGTTTAAGTGATTAAGGTGGTATGCGGCGGCATTGGTATTGCGTTGCTCACCCCTTAACAGGGCGTTAGTACGGGGTTGGCATCAAAAGTTAAAATTTTCAGAGTTTACCGGTTTCTCTGCTTTGCTTTACACCTGAAACATTGTGCCTTTCACGATCTTTCCGGTGGCACTATATGCGGAGTGTTCGCTGTGAATTTACCGTTTACGGTTTCTAACTTTTTGGCTATTTCTTTGGTGTGATTTCTTTGATGCTGGAACATTTTTGTCAAACACTGAGTTTCTTTGGCGCTGCCGTTCAGTTTCGAAGTCCGTATCCTTTGCTAATTTGAAAACGGTGAAAATAGGTCAGTTAAGCAAGTTTTTCTTCTCGCCAGCTTGGGTTTTGAAATTGAGTTCAAGTTTGGTAGTTGTCTGTTTGGCTTCAGCGTTTTAAGCCATAATTTTCGTGCTATATTTCAATATCTTGGTGTGTGCCAAAGGCTTTAAGGGCAGCGTACTAACAAACAATTCAAGAGGGATTCGTAACGCGTGGCATTTTTACTATGCGTTAATTTTAGTGGTTAAGGTGGTTTTCGGTAGCATTGGTGTTGCGTTACTCACCCCTTAATTGGGCGTTAGCACTTTCGAGAGTTGGTAAATGATCACATTAAAAGAAATGGAAGAAGTATTGAGTGAGTTCAAAGCTACTGAAAGGCATGAAGTTAAATATGCGATTCAGTTCTTTTTACCATCGCTAAAACAATACGTTTACATTAATAAACAGGCTGGAGCGAAACCTTCGGGGTTAGTGATCCATCCTCGTGCAGAATTCTACAAAAATGAACTAGCTTTGCTCGATGGAGTAGAGACTACAGGTTCATTGAATCACAAGTCTAGCATGCGCAAGTTTCCTAAAAGACTCAACCGAGGGGAGCTGCCTATACCATTTGGAATCCCATTTGGGTTTCAAACAAAAGAATCCATGCGCTCTTTTTTGATTCGTTTGTCAGAATTAAAGCCACTCTACTTGAGAAACCCAGAAGACGAAATAGCAGACGCTAAAGCAAGTGGTGAACTTGATAAACTTACTGAAACAGAAGTGGAGCGTTTAGTTAGTAGTCGCAGGGGACAGGGTAAGTATCGAAAAACCTTAATCGACCTTTGGAAAAGATGTTCTGTAACTGGGTGCGAGCAAGTTGGGCTCTTAAAAGCTTCGCATATAAAACCTTGGCGTGATTCTTCAAATGAAGAACGATTAGATCCTTACAATGGCTTGTTGCTGACACCAAATCTGGATACCTTGTTCGATAGTGGCATGATTAGTTTTGATGAGAATGGGAAAATTTTAATTTCCGAATCACTAGACCCTTCAGCGCTAACGGCATTGAATGTTGAGCAAAGTTTAAAACTTCGCAGCTTGAGTAAAGAAACAGCTCAGTACTTAAAGTACCATCGAGAGTTTATCTACCAAGCGAGATAAAGTGCTAACAAAGCATTTAAGAGTGATTCGCAACGCTTGGCAGTTTCGCTTCGCTCAAGTATAGCCATGCGTCGCTCACACCTTAATGCGGCGTTAGAGCGCAGGAGAAGAATAATGAATATGACGGACATAATTGAATACATTTCATATCTTATCACCGGCATTATTATCGCTCCCTTTGGCTTTATGTTGTTCAAAGAATTTATCGGTAAAGATCGCAAGACGGTCACAGATGAAGTCAAATCTACGGTAGGAGACGAATCGAGAAAGTTTCTGGGAGGTAGATATGGTGATGCTGTGGTAGGTCAGTTTGTCGAGTTTAAACTGATAATAGCGATAGGTTTGCCAGTAGTTCTCTTTCTAGGGATCTCTTCCTTGGTAAATTCTCTTTTGAAAGTTCTGTTCAACCTTTGAGTTGCGCTCTAACAAACTGTTCAAGAGGGATTCGCAACGCGTGGCATTTTCACTATGCGTTGGTTTTAGTGTTTAAGGCGGTATGCGGGAACTTCGGCATTGCGTTGCTCACCCCTTAACAGGGCGTTAGTCGCCAGAAAAAGCTAGCTGTCAAAATCATGTTTCTAAGCTCAAAATTTGGCTGCTTGTTGTTCGGTTTACAGCTTTATTGTTGTTGGTCCAAACTCATTTTCAGCTGTTTTAAGTACAAAGTTTTGCAATTGTCCTAGCGGTTTTTTTGTTCTTTGGTGCTGACATAACAGGGCAATCGAGAGTCTGTTTTTGGTTGCAACTCTGCTCGGTGAGTTTGTTGGTTCAAAAGCTGATCTACTCGCTGAAAAGGCGTTTTCTCTGGTGTGGTAAGTTCCACTTGGTTTGAGTGACTTTGTTGAAAGTCCGCACTGTGAGATTGGTTTTCCAAAAGCGTTTTTTGGTGTTGTCAGTCCGTTTTCTACGGCGTTGTTTGTTCCAAGTGGTTTCATTGAGTAGTCGCTTTGAGACTACGCCTGATTTAAATGCATCAAAGCACATAAAGTTTGTTGTTTGCAAAGTTTGGTTCGGCTTAAAATTGTCGCTCGGTGCCTCGCGACTAACAAACTGCTCAAGAGGGATTCGCAACGCGTGGCATTTTTACTATGCGTTGATTTTAGTGATTAAGGTGGTTTGCGGTGGCTTTCGTATTGCGTTGCTCACCCCTTAGCAGGGCGTTATGTTGTTTGAGGCTAACAATGAAATATTGGTTACTACTATTGGTATCAATTCTACATTCAGGTTTAAGTTTTTCGGGTGACGAAGTGAAGAGTAATCCAGTTTTATCCAATGACCTTTTATGGCAGAGGACAATTATCGAAGCTAAAGCGAGCATAGGATCCTTTCGCGACCTATTGTCTAAACCTGAGCTTGCATCTAGTTTTGCTCTTGTAAAAGTATACTTCCCAGAACAAGGTGCTTACTTATGGTTCATGGTGGTAGATGTAGATTCAAAGTCTTTCGTGGTTCAAGCTTTTGAAACACTCCCTCAGTTAGGTCATATTGTCGTCGGTGAAGCGTACTCAGTTTCAGATGAAGATATCGTAGATTGGTCTCTGAATAACAGTGGTTCAATGTATGGTGGATTTTCAATGCGTTACATCAGAGACCAAAAAACAAAAGACGAACAAGACAAATATGACCAGTATGTAGGCGTAAAAGAATGGATGCCTCTGCCTTGAGTCCACAACATAACAAATTGTTCAAGAGTGATTCGGCACGCGTGGCATTTTTACCATGCGTTAGGTTTAGTGGTTAAGGTGGTATGCGGAGGCTTCTGTATTGCGTGCCTCACACCTTAACAAGGCGTTATGTGTCTGAGCAGACCTTAATCTCGGTCTGCTCAATACAGTAAAGCTAGGATTTACTTAATTTGACTAATTCCTGCGAGGAGGGTTTTGACATGGTAGCTACTGATGGAGACTACTTGCTCTCTAGTCCCATAAAACTTAATTTCAAACCCATTAGGGTTTTTCTCTAGCATTGAAAGAGGCAATGTTACGCCGACAGTTTCAGTCAAAGAGCAACCAAAGCTTCCACTACAGTCAACATCGGTGTCAATTCTGGTTAACTCATGCACTTTTCCATCTTTCGTGCGAGCGGTGCGGATGTGCCCCCAATCATTTAGAAATAGCAGATCAGCGTATACTTGGAATACTTTGGGTTTCCTAGTCAGCTTGCCATTAGACCATGTACGTAGGAGTATTCGATCTTGATATTCAGTTTTAATCGTAGAGGAATCTGCAAATTCATCTGTTGTGATTATTGGTTCGTAGCTGGCTTCCTTTACATTTTCTGTGCCATACGCGTAGGCTAAGTCATTGGCATCAAAGGGCGAGGCATTAGTTTTTTCAAAGCCTTTTTTTTCTATCAATGCGTTGTAGTTAACATGTCCTTTGAACCATAGGGCGGTAGAGCAACCTTCAAACATAACAGCAGTTGAAACATTACTATCAAATGAATAGTCCTTACCTTGGATGTTTAATACTTTGGGATACTTATTAAACGCTTTATGGTCAGGTTTTAAATTTCCAGAGAATTTAAACTTTTTACCTTTTAGCGTTTCTCCAATATTACTTCTACCGAGATAACCTTGATCGTCTTCAAAGTAAAGGGAGAAGTACTTGGACTCGCCAGTGTACGAAAACTCAGCTCCTGGCATACTTTCATACACACACGTTGTAGCTGGTTGTGAGCTAACGCTGTTAGTCGGTGTTATTGCTGATTTGGTTGCTTGTTGTGTTGCCATACAACCAGTTAATGATGCGATAAAAGCAATTGTGATTATGTTTCTTTTCATGGTGAATAGAGCTGCCTTGAGTCTTCTACTTGTTCTGCGAATAAAAGGAGCGGCATTCTACTCATCTAGGTAATAAAATTGATATGATTTATATCAACCAATACACATAACAAACTGTTTAAGAGTGATTCGCAACGCTTGGCATTTTTGTTATGCGTTGCGTTTAGTGTTTAAGGCGGTATGCGGCGGCATCGGTATTGCGTTGCTCACACCTTAACAGGGCGTTAGCCCTATCAGAGGAAAACAATGAAATCTGCAGTATTAGTTATTGATGTTCAGTCGATTCTGTTCGACCCGGAACCTCAACCATTTGAGTCACAAATCGTACTCACCAAAATTAATGAAGTTACGAAATTGGCGCGTGCTAAGTCTGTCCCAGTTATCTTTGTTCGGCACGAGCAACCTAAATCTGTTATTGAATATGAAAGCGCTGGTTGGTCATTGCAGTCGAGCTTAATTACACAAACTGGTGACCATTTCGTTCGCAAAACAACACCAGACTCTTTCTTGAATACTAATCTTCAAAGTGTTTTGAATGAACTCGATGTAGATAGCTTAATTGTGTGTGGCTACGCCTCAGAGTTTTGCGTTGATACCACCATTCGCAGAGCTGCAGGTTTAGGCTACCCCGTAACTTTGGTTTCGGATGCTCACACAACTCATGATAAGGAGCACGCCAGTGGGGCTCAAATTCGAGAGCACCACAATGACACGTTACCTAGCATTTCTAGTTTCGGTGTTAAAATCGAAGCGGTAGAGGCGTGCAACCTTTGGGCATAGGGCTAACAAGCAATTTAAGAGTGATTCAGCACGCTTGGCATTTTTAGTTTGGTTTAAGTTTGGTGATTACGGTGGTTAAATTGAGTGTCGTGGTTGCGCGCTTCACACCTTAATTGGGCGTTAGTACGGGTTTGGCATCAAAGGTCATAGGTTTTGGTGTTTATCTGTTTTGGCGCTCGTCTTTACACCTTTCAGTTAGTGCCTTTCACGTTCTTTCCGGTGGCACTATATGCGGAGTGTTCGCTTTGATTTCACCGTTTACGGCTTCTAACTCTGAGCCTATTTCTTTGGTGCTTCTTCATTTTCGTGGTGGTTTTTGAGAGAACCGTGATTACTTTTGGTGTGGCTGTTGAGTGACGAGGAAAGAATCCTTTTTTAATTTAAAGCAAGTGAAAATAGGGCAGTTCAGTGCGTTTTTCTTCTAGCCAACTTTCGTCTTTCAATCGGGGTAAAGTTTTGTAGCTGCCCGTCTCACTTCAGTGTTCAAAGCCTTTCATATCATCTCGGTTTTCAATATCTTGGAGCGCATAAATAGAAGTAGCGCATGTACTAACAAATTGCTTAAGAGTGATTCGTAACGCGTGGCATTTTTACTTTGCGGTGGCTTATGGTGATTAAGGCGCTGTGCGGTAGCTTTTGTATTGCGTTACTCACACCTTAGCAAGGCGTTAGGCATATTCAATCATATGCTACAAATCACACTTTTCATCTTTGATTTTATGCTTCTGTATTTATCGTATGGTATTTTTCACATGAATAATTGCTAATAAACCTGAGGTTACAAAAGGTGTCTCAAGAATTAACTGAAAATAAGATAATGCAGGCCCTAGATTGGGCATACGACAAGGCGATCAACGGTGTAGCTGGTTTAGATTCTGCCCAAGAACTAGCATTGAGCTACATGAAAGAATCAAGTGATCCAATAAGCCAAGCAAACTCATTAATTCGTTGGCAAAATACAAAAGCAGGCACTTCAGGCTTCCTCACGGGGTTAGGTGGTTTGATAACAATGCCAGTAACTTTACCAGCCAACATAACGAGCGTTATGTACGTACAAATCCGAATGATAGCTGCAATTGCTCATATGGGGGGGCACGACTTGAAAGACGATCGTGTCAAAGCGATGGTTTATGCATGTCTGACTGGCAATGCGGCTAAAGATATCCTCAAAGATATAGGTATTGTAGTTGGTAGAAAGCTTACAGAAAATGCGATTAAGAGTATTAGTGGGAAAACAATAACTAAAATTAATCAGGCTGTAGGTTTTAGGTTACTAACTAAGTTTGGGGAAAAAGGGGCTATAAATTTAGGTAAAGCAATTCCGTTGGTCGGAGGTATCGTTGGAGCTACCTTTGACTCAGTAACAACCAATACCATCGGAAATATGGCTCGCGACACATTTATCGCGCTCCCTGAATTTGCCTAACAATCTGTTTAAGAGCGATTCGCAACGCTTGGCATTTTTGCTATGCGTTGCGTTTTGTGTTTATGGTGGTCTGCGGGAACTTCGGTATTGCGTTGCTCACACCTTAACAGGGCGTTAGCTGCTTGGAGAAAATTTATGGTTCGTGTAGCCAAAATCAAAGATTTAGATGTGTTGGTTAGCCTTTTCATAGCCGAGAACGAGCACAACTCAGACTTAGCCCCAGATGTTGTTCGCAAAACTGAAGATGTACTAAATGAAACTGAGCTTCAAGATATTCTATCTGATGAAAATCAGTTGCTTATTGTTAGCGAGCACGATGGAAAGGTAGTCGGAGCTTTATTGGGGAATCTCGCTGACGTTAAAGAGCGTCGTTGGACGCAATCACGAACGTATGGATATATTGAAGAGTTAATCGTTTCTAGCGAAGCTCGAAAGCTGGGTGTAGCTACAGGGCTAGTTTCTTACTTTTCTAAGTGGGCTAGTGCTCTTGGTGCTAGTTCAGTTGACCTGCATGTTTGGTCAAATAACACAGGAGCTATCGGTTTTTATACTAGCGCCGGATTCGAATCAAAACAGAACCTGCTCTCCAAAAAGCTTCGCAGCTAACAAAGCGTTTAAGACGGATTCCCAACGCTTGGCATTTTCGGTTTGCTTTGAATTTAGTGATTACGGCACAATGATTTAGGTTAAGTGGTAGCGTTGCTCACCACTTAACGCGGCGTTAGGTCTTTGCTGCTACATGCGGAAAGCACTTCTGCTATGTTGGTGTGAGTGCCACTCAGTTCAAAGTCGTATATTACTTCTATCGCCCGTTTTACTTCGTTGGTTTCTTACAGTAAATTGTATACTATTCAGTATCTTGGGTGGTTTATTTGCACTTTAATAAGGTGTTAGATTCATAAAGGATGAAAAATGGAATTAGTCAAACAGTTTAATAATCAAATTCAGTATTTAGCATTTACCTTCCCTGAGGTAATGATGGAGATTCAACCATATTTGACCGGTAAAACATCGAGAAAAGCCAATGGGCAATATTATCCAAGCGACTGGAACCGAAAGGCTAATGGTAACTACTATCCGAAGGACTTCTTACGAAAAGCTGATGGACATTATTATCCGAAAAATTGGAGTAGAAAAAGTGATGGTAGATATTACCCTTCGTACTTTTCTAGAAAAGCAGACGGTCATTATTATCCTAGCAATTATGTAAGAAAAACAGACGGTAAATATTATCCGTCATGACAAAAACCTAACAATCTGTTTAAGAGTGATTCGCAACGCGTGGCATTTTTACTATGCGTTGTGTTTAGTGGTTAAGGTGGTAGGCGGAAGCTTCGGTATTGCGTTGCTCACACCTTAACAGGGCGTTATACCGCAATCAATCATCTAACCTTTTCATGGCTTTACGGTAAACATCGCTACGTTCGCGTTTTCCAACTGCTAAGACGGTTACAATGATGACATCGTCTTCAACTTTGTAGACGAGACGGTAGCCCGATTGACGCAACTTAATTTTATACATGTTGTCAGCTCCAGAAAGCTTTGAAGCCGGAACATGTGGGTTATCTAAGCGCTCGATTAGCTTTTTCTTAAATTGTTGTTGCAGAGTAGAGCCAAGCTTTTTCCACTCTTTGAGTGCACTCTTTTTAAAGTCGAGTTTATAGGTCATCAATATTTACCGAAATGCTCTCTTCAGATTCACGCTCTTTAGCGATAGCTAGTAGTTCCAGATCTTCGAGTCTGTCCATCATCATTTCGTACGCTTCGGCAGGCACGCAATAAAATGCTGGTTCATTTCGGTTTAATACAGCAACAGGTTCGCCGTAAGCACTAGTTGCAACTTTCATAGGGTTAGCTTTCAACTCAGTAATGCTTGCAGCAACATCGGCTAAAATTCTAGTGGTCATATAATCGGTCTCTTAAGTGGTTTTTATGTTGGTCATTTTAGCCTCAACCAAGCGGTATAACAAGTTGCTTAAGAGTGATTCGCAACTCGTGGCATTTTTACTATGTGTCGGTTTATGTGTTTAAGGTATTATGCGGAGGCTAAGGTATTGCGTTGCTCACACCTTAGCAAGGCGTTATACGATTAAGGAGAAAAATGAAGCCTGATTTACACGGAAGTAGGGTTGTTTTGAGGTCAATTCAAATGGATGATTCTGATGACTTGTTTGAAATTTATGGTGATATTCAAACAATGGAATTTGCCTCAGATCCGGTTTTTCCATCGAAAGATACGATATTTCAGATGTTGGAAAGCGTCGTCCAATTAGAAAAGTTGGGTGAATCGTTGGAATGGGCAGTTTTAGAGCAATCGACCAACAAAGTTATCGGAACTTGTGGTTTACATAGTTTTAGTGATTGTGGTCATTCATGTGAGGTTGGATGCTTACTTAATTCATCATATTGGCGACAAGGCTATATGTCGGAAGCCCTCAGTTTGTTATTTTCTCACGCAAAATCTTTGGGTATTGAAATATTGTATGCAGACATTGATAAAGGTAACTTTCGGTCTAAAGCTCTGTTTGAAAAATTAGGTTTCAAAGCCCAAAATGGTCAGTTTCAGCGCTCGTTGTGAGAAATCGTATAACAAATTGTTCAAGAGGGATTCGCAACGCGTGGCATTTTCACTATGCGTTGATTTTAGTGATTAAGGCGTTATGCGGCGGCATCAGTATTGCGTTGCTCACCCCTTAACAAGGCGTTATGAGTACCCCCAGAATTACAGGCAAGGAGCCTAACTTGTTCAAGCTTTACTACTATCCAAACAACGCGAGTTTGGCACCACACTTTCTATTGCAGCATGTGAAAGCTGACTTTGAATTGTTGTTGGTAGACAAGAAGGCTCAATCCCACAAAAAGAAAGACTATCTCAGATTGAACCCTGCGGGTCGTATTCCAACTCTGATTATCGATGGGCAGGCGGTTTTTGAAAGTGTTGCGATCTGTATTCATATTTGTGAATTACACCCTGACTCAGGGTTAATGCCAGCATTGGGTGATGCCAAGCGTCCTTTATTCTTTCAATGGTTAGCATTTCTTAACAATACGCTACAGTCAGAATTAATGATTCGCTATTACCCAAAGCGTCACACAACTAGTGAATTAGGTGCTTCAGATATAGTCTCGGCTCAAAACTATCGCATTATGGAAGTGTTATCCATTCTTGATGAGCAACTTAAGCAACATGAATACTTAATCGGAAATGAGTTAACTGCATGCGACTACTTTCTGTTCATGTTAGCAGGGTGGCTACCAGAAGAGGCGCATGTGGAGAGTTATCAGCACTTATCGGATTATCTGAAACGCCTCTGTCGCAATTCAGTAATAAGAGCTGTATGTGATTTTGAGGAGGTTGATCTCACACACTTTGAGTCATACTCATAACAAATTGTTTAAGAGTGATTCGGCACGCGTGGCATTTTTGCTATGCGTTGGTTTTAGCGGTTAAGGTGTTATGCGTCAGCTTCGGTATTGCGTGCCTCACACCTTAACAAGGCGTTATATGCTTTCGGTGAAAATGGATGGTTCAATGATCGAAACAGAAAGGTTAGAACTTACACCTGTAGCTTTGGAAGATATTGAAATATATACAAAGCTTTTAACGTGTGAAGTAACAACTCGTTACTTACCTGGTGGTAAGCCATTTAGTTTAGAGTACATTGAGAACTACGTGCCTGAGAAAGTTGGTCACTGGGAGAAAGGTTTCGGGACATTCATTATTTCCTTAAAAGACGAGCCGACCGTAAAAATAGGTTATGCGGGTGTAGAGCAAATTCCTAATACAAAATTTTCTGATATTAGGTACGGCTTACTTCCTGAATTTCAAGGCAAAGGCTATGCTTTTGAAGCGTCAAAGGCTGTTTTAAACTTCACACTAGAAACTAGCATAGTTTCTGAAGTTCATGGTGTCGCTGTAATTGAAAACCGGGCATCAATAAGTCTGCTTAAAAAATTGGGTATGATTGAGTCCAGTGATCAACTTTACGACAGTGATGAACTGGTTACGTTATCTACTCAAGCACGCATATAACAAGGCGTTCAAGAGGGACAGTCAACGCGTAGCGAGTTTGGCTCAAATCTTGGTATTTGTGTTTATGGTGGTAAGTTGAAGTTTGGTGGTAGCGCGTTGCTGCCCCTTAACGCGGCGTTAGCTGTTTAAGGAAAAAATGAGAAAATACGATAAGCCGCTATTCTGGCTGTATATAAAAACAAGAGACTCGTTGTTGTCATCTTTCAAGGGCTTTCTGGGAATGCTTTTAGTGTTGTTCGGGGCAGCAGTAGTTTTAGGTAATGAATTCCCCGAGAGTGTCTGGATTTCGGTGGGAATTATTTTACTAGCATCTAGTCTTCCAATCTCAATGGGCCTGATGATGTTAAAGCTCAAATTTAAGAGTTCTGCTGGATCAATACCTACAGCAGAACTAGCGTATTTTTTACAGCACGATGAAGATGCAAACTTAGATAAAGCTGTGAGAGGTTTATTTTCGTTATGCCTATCTTTTCTGATTTACCTTTGGTTTACGATGGTAGCTATCGCAGTACTCGGTATGCTGGGGGCAAAGCTCGTGTTGTAAAACACAGCTAACAAACTGTTTAAGAGGGATTCGCAACGCGTGGCATTTTCACTATGCGTTGGTTTTAGTGATTAAGGTGGTTTGCTTCTGCTTCGGTAATGCGTTGCTCACCCCTTAACAGAGCGTTATGTGCTTGGAGGAAAAATGGAATATTTTCAGTACTATGGAATCGACTGGGTTGCAATGGTACTTACGTTTCTTGCAATTTGGCAAATTGGAAATAAGAACAAAATCGGTTTCATCTTAATGATGTGCGGTAACACTAGTTGGGTAGCAGTTGGTTATCTTACTGGCAGTGTGGCAATGATAATTGCAAATATCATCTTTTTCTCAATGAACCTTAGAGCAATCATCAAATGGTCGACGCCAGAGAAAGAGCCTAAAGTTAGTGTTGCTGAGCAGTCATCTACAAGCTAGAAGTTCGCACATAACAAACTGTTCAAGAGGGATTCGCAACGCGTGGCATTTTCAATATGCGTTGCGTTTAGTGGTTAAGGTGGTATGCGGCGGCTTTTGTATTGCGTTGCTCACCCCTTAACAGGGCGTTAGTACGGGTTTGAAATCAAAGGTCATAAGTTTTGGTGTTTATCTGTTTTTGCGCTCGTCTTTACACCTTTCAGTTTGTACCTTTCACGTTCTTTCCGGTGGCACTATATGCGGAGTGTTTGCTTTGGTTTCACCATTTACGGTTTCTAACTCTTAGCCTATTTCTGTGGCGCTTCTTCTCTTTCGTGGTTTTTACTAAGTCAGAATTGTCTTTCTTTGGTGTTGCCGTCGAAGTGCGAGGAACGAATCCTTTTCTAATTTGAAGTTAGTAAAAGTAGGGGAGTTCAGTGCGTTTTTCTTCTAGCCAACTTTCGTCTTTCAATTGGAATTAAGTTTTGTAGCTGCCCGTCTCACTTCAGTGTTCAAAGCCTTTCATATCATGCCAGTTTTCAATATCTTGGAGCGCATAAATAGAAGTAGCGCATGTACTAACAAATTGCTTAAGAGTGATTCGTAACGCGTGGCATTTTTTACTATGCGGTGGCTTATGGTGATTAAGGCGCTGTGCGGTAGCTTTTGTATTGCGTTACTCACACCTTAGCAAGGCGTTATGTTCTTGGAGGAAATGGTGGGCTATCAAAGGGATAGGGTAACTTTCAGCGTTTTCCATAAACTTGCTTTAACTATTTACAAATGCTTAAAATTTAAGGTGTTAGGCGAAACAGAAAAGCTAGAGTGGCAGCAAATTTTAGTAGCCGATTGTTTGCGTGTTATAGGGTTTTGTAGTTTGGCTTATTGGCTAGCTTCCAAAGTCCAAATGTCTACATCTAGCGATAAGCACAAGTTTTGGTCTACTCATATTTCGGGTATTGCGTTGCAATACGCAGGTGATATGGGTGGTGCTGAAAGAGCATACTTACAAAGCCAAGATTACGGTTGTGTGCTTTCTTTGAGTTTCAGTTTACAACACTTGGGTAAATTAAACGTGGAGCTTGGTAACTATGAACTCGCTGAAAAGCAGTTTATTGAAGCTTTGGCTATTCGAACGAAACTGAAGCGTACAGACTTAATAGATTCGACCAACCGAGCAATACAAGGGTTACAAAAGCTACGAACATAACAAACAGTTCAAGAGGGATTCAGCACGCGTGGCATTTTGGGTATGCGTTGGTTTCGGTGTTGAAGTGCTATGCGGCAACATCGGTATTGCGTGCTTCACCCCTTAACTGGGCGTTAGTACGGTTTTAGCATTAAAAGTCTAAGTTTTAGTATTTATCTGTTTTGGCGCTCGTCTTTACACCTTTCAGTTAGTGCCTTTCACGTTCTTTCCGGTGGCACTATATGCGGAGTGTTCGCTTTGATTTCACCGTTTACGGTTTCTAACTCTTAGCCTATTTCTTTGGTGCTTCTTCACTTTTGTGGTGGCTTTTGAGAGAACCATGATTATTTTTGGTGTGGCTGTTGAAGTACGAGGAAAAAATCCTTTTCTAATTTGAAACCAGTGAAAGTAGGGCAGTTCATTACGTTTTTCTTCTAGCTAACTCTCGTCTCTTAACCGAGTTTAAGTTTTGTAGCTGCCCGTCTCACTTCAGTGTTCAAAGTCTTTCATATCATGCCACTTTTCAATATCTTGGAGCGCATAAATAGAAGTAGCGCATGTACTAACAAATTGCTTAAGAGTGATTCGTAACGCGTGGCATTTTTACTTTGCGGTGGCTTATGGTGATTAAGGCGCTGTGCGGTAGCTTTTGTATTGCGTTACTCACACCTTAGCAAGGCGTTATAAGTTAAAGTGAGATAGTCATGAAAGTTCAACCATATCAGATTTATCAGTCTATGATGCTTGAAGTCAAAGTGAGGATTAGAGCTGTGGATGAATGCCTTTCTAAACATTCAGAAAAAAGCTCTTTACCTCCGCTGGATGCTGAGTTCTGCTTTCTTCAATTAAGAAAAATTGTCGAACAAGTTTGCTTTAGCTCTGTTTTATGCGACAAAAATAGATATAAAGAATTTAGACGAATTGAAGGTGAAGAAAGTGACATCAATGGTGATTTTACAAAGGACTGGAATGCGAGAGTTATCCTACAGAAACTTAACTCTATTAGTCCTCACTTTATGCCAATTCCTTTAGGTCAGAGCCAATTTAGCGATGGCTTACATCAAATTCAGCGCAAAGACATTAAAGCTACCCATGGTGAGTTGATTAAGATTTACAAAAAATGTGGTGACTTTATGCATATACCGAAACCATTTTCTGAAGATTATGACTCACATATTTCAAGGTATAAGCAAAAGTACGCAAGCTCAAAAAATACAATTGAATCGTATATTAGCTATTTAAAAGACCTTTTGTGGAATCACGCAGCAATAGGTTTGGAGTTTAATCCTGGCGAAAATCCGCTTACTCCAGGTAACCCAAAGAATGCATGGCTAGTAGATTTTGGTGACTATAGTAGCGATGACATTTCAATTGCTATAGCTATTGCGGATTAACTTATAACAATCTGTTTAAGAGTGATTCGCAACGCGTGGCATTTTTACTATGCGTTGCGTTTAGTGTTTAAGGTGGTCTGCTGCAACATCGGTATTGCGTTGCTCACACCTTAACAGGGCGTTAACTGGCACAGAAAATACGAAAGCACATTGATACGGTTTCTAGGTTCGGAGGTTTAGCGTGTTCGGTCGGTTTCCTTAGCTGAGGTAATGCGACTAATTTCAGTTTGGTACTTAAGCTTACTGATGTGAAAGGCGGCATAAAGCCTTCTAATAATATAAGGCGTTCGCGATTAGTTCGGCGCACTTACATCGCCGAAGTATGGTGTTGTGAGACGCATTTCAAACTAAAGATCAACGGTAATTTTTTTGTTAAACACATATTTGAGTTAGCTTTGCTAATCATTAATTAGCAAAACGAGCTTTGGCGAAAGTGGCTGAAAAATCGGCGAAAACTGAAAGGCGCTCAGTTAACAAACTGTTCAAGAGGGATTCGCAACGCGTGGCATCTTCACTATGCGTTGGTTTAAGTGATTAAGGTGGTATGCGGCGGCATTGGTATTGCGTTGCTCACCCCTTAACAGGGCGTTATAACTCATCCAAGTTCCGAGGAAATTTATACATGAAATACCAATATGTTAAATGTCGTATTGATGATGCAGTAGAAGAGTTGTGTATTGGAGCTGGAGATGCGAGAAGTCGCTTGCTTAGTGCCAATGAGGCGACTTCAAGTCTTTTAGATATTCACTTTCCCGAAGAGTTGCTTGGTGACTGGCGTTCAATACAAGAACGTATGACTAAAAGTGGTCCTAGAACTAACTTTGAAGGCAAAATGGTTGAAGGTGCTGTCGCTCATACAATGACTAAGATCCAAAATAAAACAGCGAGCAAAATTGCGGCGGATATATTGAAGCTACATAAGAAATTGCAGTCAGAATACTGAGTTATAACAAACAATTTAAGAGGGATTCCCAACGCTTGGCATTTTTGCTTCTATTTCAAATATAGTGTTTATGGCACAATGCTTCAGGTTTAGGTGGTAGCGTTGCTCACCCCTTAATTGGGCGTTAGTTCCCCAGAGGAAGCAATCAATCCGTAGGGAATTTTTGTTTCTGGTGGAGTACACGCATAACTCGGATGATATCTCCCTCGACCCAGTAAGAGATAATCATCGAAATCTCAGGAATAATGAGTAATCGTCCGCGGATACCATCTCGTTGTACGCCCATTAAAGGTTGTTCAAGCAAGTTTTCTACTTTTGCTTCAATGAGGTTGTCAGTTTTTTCTGCCGCATCAGGGTTGAAGTCATAGAGAAACTCGAAGATCTTTTCACGATCATTAAGTGACTCTTCTTCCCATAAAATCATTGCTTACCTCGATTACGGATTCTGGCTTTGCGCTCTTCCATTCGAGATTTAGCATTTTGGTGCTCAACGAAAACGGACTTTCCTGAGTCAAACTTCTCAAATGCTAGATTTACTTGTTCAGTTAGCCATGCATCGTGAGACAATGTTTTTCTTTGTTGTTCAGCAAGTTGCTCAGTAAGTTCACGGCATGCGTCACTCAGAGTGCGACCTTGGCTCTCAGCCATTTGTTGAGCTAGGCGTTTTGTTTCTTCATCAACACGAAATTGAATTCTAGTGTCCATGATTTATTCCTTTGTTGGTGTGTGTACAAATGTTAGCACTAGGCTTTGAGATGGGCAACTAACAAACAATTTAAGAGTGATTCGGCACGCGTGGCATTTTTACTATGCGTTGGTTTAAGTGAATAAGGTGGTATGCGGGGGCATCGTATTGCGTGCCTCACACCTTAATTGGGCGTTATGTGCTTGGAGGAAAAATGGAATATTTTCAGTACTATGGAATCGACTGGGTTGCAATGGTACTTACGTTTCTTGCAATTTGGCAAATTGGAAATAAGAACAAAATCGGTTTCATCTTAATGATGTGCGGTAACACTAGTTGGGTAGCAGTTGGTTATCTTACTGGCAGTGTGGCAATGATAATTGCAAATATCATCTTTTTCTCAATGAACCTTAGAGCAATCATCAAATGGTCGACGCCAGAGAAAGAGCCTAAAGTTAGTGTTGCTGAGCAGTCATCTACAAGCTAGAAGTTCGCACATAACAAACTGTTCAAGAGGGATTCGCAACGCGTGGCATTTTCAATATGCGTTGCGTTTAGTGGTTAAGGTGGTATGCGGCGGCTTTTGTATTGCGTTGCTCACCCCTTAACAGGGCGTTATGTACTTTGGAGAAAATATGGAAGTAGTAGCTACGGAAAAACACGTCTCAGAATATCCCAATCCGTTTTATTTGAAACAAGGTGATAAAGTAGCTCTCGGTGCAATTGACGACGAGTTTCCCAATTGGATCTTTATAACCAGTAGTGAAGGTATGCAGGGTTGGGCTCCAGTTCAATATATCGAAAAGATTGAAGGAATCTCAGAAGGTATTTTGCGTTATGACTATGACAATGTTGAGCTCAATACAGTCATTGGTGAAAAGCTATCAGTGCAGTTTGAACTCAATGAGTGGTATCGAGTCTCGAGGTCAACGGGTGAAATTGGTTGGGTACGAGTGCGCTCGGTACAACGTACATAACAAATTGTTCAAGAGTGATTCCGCACGCGTGGCATTTTTATTATGCGTGGGCTTTAGTGGTTAAGGTGTTATGCGGAAACATTAGTATTGCGTGCCTCACACCTTAACAAGGCGTTATGTACTTGGAGAAAAATATGGATTTTCTCGTAGGTGTAGACCTTCAGGATTCATTTGTTTTGGGTTGGCACTACAATGATCAAACTTTTGAAATTGAACTAGAGTTTAGCATCTGGCCTGAGTCTAAATATTATGAAGCTCCAAAAATAGGTGAGCATACTTGCTATCGCTTGGGGTCTCTTCTTTTTGAGGGTGTTTTAAGTATTAATGGGCTCTTGAATCAAAATGATATGCAGCCGACCATAGACCTTGACGGTTCAAAAGACTACGGAAACATCGACTACTTTGAAAAGAACCAATCATATTTTAAGGTGGTAGGTGGCTTTGGGAGCATAGAATTTGAAAGCTCAGGTGTTCATTTTAAACTACGTACATAACAAACTGTTCAAGAGGGATTCGCAACGCGTGGCATTTTTACTATGCGTTGAATTTAGTGATTAAGGTGGTATGCGGCAGCTTTTGTATTGCGTTGCTCACCCCTTAACAGGGCGTTATGCATTTTAAGCGCTATCATCACAATTCGCAGAGCGCATCACGCTTCTATTATTGCGCTCAATTTTATACAAAAGTAGTATCATAAAGGCGATTTTGCTCTATGACTCTGATGTATAGCTGCTACTTTGGTTCGTTGCTATATCAGTCTCAAATCAGTATGACTTTGAGGTTTAACAATGGAACAAGAAAAGTACTTAGGTTATATAAAGTACGATGGTGAGTTAGTAGAAAATGGGTTAATGGATGCTAGAAGACAAGCTAAAGCTCTACTCGCATATGATGGAGCAATTAGAGAGCTTATTTCTAAACAAGCACCAGACTTGAAGCATATTGATTTTGAAATTCCGATGAGGGTCCAAAAGGGTTCTTGGGAAGCTCTAGTTCCAGAAACAGTTGCTGGGTGGGCACAAGCTGGACTTGGGGTTGTTGCGACCGCTTATTTTAGTAAAGCTGCGTCAAAAATGGCTGAGAAAGATTTTGAGAACTTCGGCTTCACCTCAATATTCTCGAAAGCACTAGATGGGTTAAAGTGGTTTGCACGAATCAGCAAACATCTAGGAGAAACGGGTAAAAAAGATCTGTCCAACCTTAAGTTTAAAAATAATAACGAACTTATCGGTATTCCCAACAATAGAGGGGAGTACATATATGTTCCAAAGCCTGCGTTAGATCTTTATCTAGATTCCAACTCAAAATTGCTAGAAGAATTAGCTCGTAATATAGCTGAAGGACGCTCGTTAAAAATTGGGACATACAGCGATGGGATTAAGGACGAAGTTACTATTGGTAAACAAGACAAAGCAATCTTCTGTAAGGATGACAGTGAAGATGACGATGAAGTTTTAGTTTTACCTGAGCTAGTGCACGGTGCAACGGTTGTGATTGAAGGTGAAGTTACGAGGGAAAATAAAACATCCAACTCCTTAGGCTTTAAATATTTAGGGCACATTCTTACTGCTTATCCTGATGTGGGTAGTGTCGTTAAATATAAACCTCTTCTGTTTTTGCGCTGTAAGCTAGTCGGTACCGTTAGCCGTTTAGATGAAAAAGGTCGAATTGCAGCGAAACGACCAAAACTTATTGTGTCCCACTTGGAAGCGCTCGAACAAACCAACGGTGACCTATTTGACTAAATGCATAACAAAGCATTTAAGAGTGATTCGCAACGCGTGGCATTTTTCATTCCATCGTTGGGTTTTGTGTTTACGGTGGTATGGTTTGGTCTCGTGGTAGCGTTGCTCACACCTTAATGCGGCGTTAGTACGGGTTTGACATCAAAGGTCATAAGTTTTGGTGTTTATCTGTTTTGGCGCTCGTATTTACACCTTTCAGTTAGTGCCTTTCACGTTCTTTCCGGTGGCACTATATGCGAAGTGTTCGCTTTGATTTCATCGTTTACGGCTTCTAACTCTTAGCCTATTTCTTTGGTGCTTCTTCATTTTCGTGGTGGCTTTTGAGAGAACCTTGATTACTTTTGTTGTGGCGGTTGAAGTACGAGGAAAGAATCCTTTTCTAATTTGAAGCAAGTGAAAGTAGGGCAGTTCAGTGCGTTTTTCTTCTAGCCAACTTTCGTCTTTCAATCGGGGTAAAGTTTTGTAGCTGCCCGTCTCACTTCAGTGTTCAAAGCCTTTCATATCATCTCAGTTTTCAATATCTTGGAGCGCATAAATAGAAGTAGCGCATGTACTAACAAATTGCTTAAGAGTGATTCGTAACGCGTGGCATTTTTACTTTGCGGTGGCTTATGTGATTAAGGCGCTGTGCGGTAGCTTTTGTATTGCGTTACTCACACCTTAGCAAGGCGTTAGGCTTAAAAAGGTTATTGTTTGAATTGTGCTAGCGTAGGAAACGCGAGGTAGATTTAGAAGTTGGCCGAGTATTTATGCTGTAAGTATTCTAAAGGGTTACTCGGCCAATGTTTACTAGTTAAACTAGGCCCTATTCCCAATTACAGAATACAAAGGGCAGACCAAAAGTTGGGTTAACATAGACCCTCCTCTAAAATCTAAAATACAGCGGCAATTTAACATCAAACAGGTTAGTGTCAACCGAAATGGCCATATATTACCTGTTTTAATTAAAGCTCAACACAAGTAGCAAGCTTAAGCCTAACAAAGCATTTAAGACGGATTCCCAACGCTTGGCATTTTTGGTTTGCTTTAGTTTCTGTGTTTACGGCATCATACTTTAAGCTCAGTGGTCTGCGTTGCTCACCACTTAATGCGGCGTTATGTTTTAAAAATTATGTATGGAGAAAATTGTGGATAATCAATGCGCAGTTGATGGATGTAACAATTCTGTTATGCAAGAACAATCCGACTGTCCTCTACATTGTGGAAAAAATAGTTATAGTACCGATTTCCATAATAATTCCTTATTATCAAGATTTTATGACGAGCTTGTCACTTACATTTTAGACCAAGTATATAATCTTTCATTTACTGCACCAGCTGTGTCGAGAGATGATTTTAGAGATTTTTTGAAAGATGAGTTGGAGTCTGAGGTCGTTGAGAAATTTGTTCGTGATCAAATCATAGTGTTTGACCATATTAAGTTTCCAGAGCGAGATAGTCGTGACCACTTTGACTATTTTAAACTGTTAAAAAAGTTGAAAGGTGCACATTTTAATTACTGCCAGTTTATGTATATTTATTTTGATTTGGGGGATTTCGAATCATTCTTTCAAGACTGTGATTTTATTAAAGAGTGGACTGTGTTCCCATTGAAAATACTGGGTAATGTAAACCAAGTGTTGTATCAAAATTGCAGTTTTAAGGGTGATGTTAGTTTTAGTAATCAGTTTAATTTATTTGATGAATCTAACTACTCTGTCTTTCACGATTGCAAGTTTAATAATGAAATAAATCTTAATGGAATTGTTGTAAATAACTCTCTATTTAAAAATTCGGTATTATTTAAACAGAGGGTTAATAAGTTAACTATCGCTGATAGCACGATAAAATCTAAGTTTATACTTAATAACCTTTTTGTTGAGGAAGTTACCATTGAAAATGTTGAATTTGATTCTAAGTTTGAATTCAAAGAAAATAAAATAAAGAAATTGAATGTTATAAATTCAAACTTTAGTAAAATATTTGATATGTACCGCTCTGAAATAGAGGAAGTTAATTTCTTTAAAAGTATATTTAGCGACTTTGCTGGTTTTGAATGCTGTAAGTTAGGTTATGAAAGTGAAAACCCTACAACATTCAAGTATGTTACATTTTTGTCCTTTGTTAATTTTAGGAATGCAATTTTTAATTCTGGTTTGGATTTAGAAAACGCAAATTTGAAAGAAATGCCTAACTTTTTAAATGTAAGTCTTTCATCCAATAATACAAATAGAGAAACGCTAAGAATAATAAAACACTCATTTGATAAAGTGGGAAACC
Source organism: Vibrio alginolyticus NBRC 15630 = ATCC 17749 (assembly GCF_000354175.2). NCBI lineage: Bacteria > Pseudomonadati > Pseudomonadota > Gammaproteobacteria > Vibrionales > Vibrionaceae > Vibrio > Vibrio alginolyticus. Next base: position 984,203 of record NC_022349.1, on the reverse strand, counting down.
ATATAGAGGCAAATAAGTACTTTTCTTTAGAAATGGAAAGGTATAAAAATGACATGGAAGAAGAACCATGGTCTCAAGAGAAATTGGTATTCTCCCTTAATGATAAAATATCCAAATTTGGTAGAAGTTACTTTCGACCTGCATTTTTAATTGTTATCTTGTCTTTAATATTTCAAGCTGTCATATTTTCATATGAAAATAATTACCTATATAAAATTTACCCTGACTTTAATTCGCAAATATCGAGCGTGGTTGGTTTTTTTAATAATGTCGCGATAAGCTTTATGCCGTTCTCGAAATTTCTTCATAAAGGTATTGAGTTTATAAGTCTTTTATTCTATATCATGTATGCAACTTTGATATGGCAATTGGTGGTTTCGATTAAATCACATACACGCAAAAATTAAAACATAACAAACTGTTTAAGAGTGATTCGCAACGCTTGGCATTTTTACGATGCGTTGCGTTTAGTGTTTAAGATGGTATACGGTAGCTTCGGTATTGCGTTGCTCACACCTTAACAGGGCGTTATGTACTAGGAGGTAATGTGAAGAAAGTAAGCTATCTTCTCTTGGGGCTTTTATCGACATCTGTACTTGCTGAACCTAACGACGGACTTATTGGAACTTATCTGAATAGCGACAAGTTATCTTGTAACTTAGAAGTTAAGCTGTTTGAAAAACAGGGTAGAAACTACTTTGAGGTCAAGATCGAAAAACGTCTATTAAGTGGAGAATATATACTAGATGAGCAATACGTGATTTTTGAGGGGTTAACTGCGTCTGAAGCGAGTGGACTTACAAAGCGAGAGGTAAGTGCTCGGATAGAAAGTGGGGATCTATTGTTTCAAAACTATGGGAATAGTATGAATCCATATACTTTGTTTTCTGAATGTGCCGAGAAGTATCTGATACTGAGTAAAGTACGTACATAACAAACTGTTCAAGAGGGATTCGCAACGTGAGGCATTTTTACTATGCGTTAGTTATAGTGGTTAAGGTGGTATGCGGCAGCTTCGGTATTGCGTTGCTCACCCCTTAACAGGGCGTTATATCTCACGGGAGGTTTAGTGGAATCAATACATACATTAAATGCCAGAGAGCATGTTCTGCTCGAAGTCATGAAAAGAACCTTTAACCTAGATACAAAGGTTATAAATAGTGAAATTAACAGGCTGTTGGGTAAAACTGTTGAAATATTGAAGTCTAAAAACGTTAACTATAAAGACCTGAGAAATTGTTTAACGCCTTCAACGGACAAAGAAGAAATTATACTGGTATTTGATAGTGAGCAAATTGATAGCTATTGGTATGGTTATGATGTGATCGATAAGGTTTTACCGTTTTTTGATTCCAGAAGTAGCCATAGTGTTTTAGTCGGCGACTATTTAGATCATGGTGGTCAGATTAGTCAATCGAAGTTGTGTCATGAACTCTGGGCAAGTATAAAAAAAAGAAATGACTCTACTTACCAATACGGTAATCAATACTTTTTCGTTTATATAAATAATCTGTCACCCTCTATGCGTAAAATACTAGATGAAGGGTTAAGTACATATAAGCCTTATACTGGCTATATTGATGTCACTTATGCGTCATTTATGAAAACATACGCTTCTTTTACTTTAGCTAAGTCATTTATCAAACATAAGAAAAAAATTATATTATCCCATGCAGCAGATGAAGACGATGCTGAAAACATAAATACACTCGGTTACTCCTTTGAAGAACATGGGTATACTGTAGTTAGCATTAACGAAGACCTAGATGGAGTGTTTCTTACATATAAGATAGAACGTCCCGTTCAAGGTGTTTTTGCTCGAGACACCGATTTTTCGATAAATGCTATCTCAACCACTTTACTACCAATTGATGAACTTGAAATTGAAATCGAAGATAGCAAGCTTGGTTATCTAAAAGAGCATAAGAAAGGTCGGATGAAGAAGTCGGAGCTCTTCCACTTTGATAGGCGTGAGTTAGAAATTCTAATTAAACAACGACTAGTTTATAACTATTTTTATAATCTGGCTTATCTGAAGGAGCACAATGTATCTAAATTTAATATTCTTGTTGAGAAATCCAACTCATTTGGTGAAGTAATACGACTAATGGTATCGCTTGAATATCAGCCCGATAGCAAGAAGTTGCGTCTTATCACTATGGTGTAGAGATATAACAAACAATTTAAGAGTGATTCAGCACGCTTGGCATTTTTTCTTGGGGGTAAGTTTAGTGTTTACGGTGGTCAAATTAAGTGTTGTGGTCGCGTGCTTCACACCTTAATTGGGCGTTATATGACTAAGAGGAAAAACAGTGCTAGGCAATATTTTTGACGTGTTCTCAAGAAGAAAACGCAGCGATAAAGAGCCTTTAAAACCCATATCGGAGACCTTTAGGCAACGTTTCGTGATGTTAGTGAAAGATTTTACTGATAACTCATTTTATGACGTACTTCGCGAGCTCCATAAGAAACTTTCATATTTACATGGTAAATCAGTATTGTCCCCAAATGCATATCAAGGTATTGGAATCGAAGATGATGTATATAACTATATACTTCAATGTGATGATGCTCATTTGCTAGATTCTATTGAGTATCTATTTCAAACTCAAAGTTTCAAACGGTCAGGAGATGAATGTGTTTTTATAAAACACATTAACGAGTTCTTTGCAGTTGATGATTTACCATATTACTTGACGGATACTGTATGGGAAGAGGTAGATACCTACTTTTATGGTTCGCCTGCAAAAGCTAGACAAATTAGAGAATTTCCAAAAATAATACGTAAAGATAGCGATGTTCTTCACAATACAGCGGTCGAGCCTGCCTTAGCATTGTTGAGAAAGCCAGACTTATTGAATGCTAATGAGGAATTCATGCTTGCATTAGATGAATATCGAAAAGGAAAGTATCGAGATAGTGTTACCAAGTGTTGTAGTGCTTTGGAAAGTACGATGAAAGTAATTTGTGCTAGAAATAAATACAAATTTTCAGATAAAGATACTGCTGGAGTATTGCTTAAGACTATTATCACTAGTTCGAACCTCGATTCATTTTGGGAACAGCCAATTATGTTGATAGCAACCATACGAAATCGATTGAGCTACTCGCATGGCGCTGGTTTAGACGACAAGAATGTCCCTGAACACGTTGCCAAATATTCGATTAATGCTGTGGCTTCAGCAATCTTGCTTCTATGTGACGAGGCATACTAGAAACCGTCATATAACAAACGCTTCAAGACGGATTCGCAACGCGTGGCATTTTTACCATGCGTTGCGTTTAGTGTTTAAGGTGGAATGCGGTAGCTTCGGCATTGCGTTGCTCACCACTTAAGCGGGCGTTATGTGCTTGGAGGAAAAATGGAATATTTTCAGTACTATGGAATCGACTGGGTTGCAATGGTACTTACGTTTCTTGCAATTTGGCAAATTGGAAATAAGAACAAAATCGGTTTCATCTTAATGATGTGCGGTAACACTAGTTGGGTAGCAGTTGGTTATCTTACTGGCAGTGTGGCAATGATAATTGCAAATATCATCTTTTTCTCAATGAACCTTAGAGCAATCATCAAATGGTCGACGCCAGAGAAAGAGCCTAAAGTTAGTGTTGCTGAGCAGTCATCTACAAGCTAGAAGTTCGCACATAACAAACTGTTCAAGAGGGATTCGCAACGCGTGGCATTTTCAATATGCGTTGCGTTTAGTGGTTAAGGTGGTATGCGGCGGCTTTTGTATTGCGTTGCTCACCCCTTAACAGGGCGTTATGTTTACTTGCATTTCAAAGGCTTAAAGGTCTTAGGCTCTAGTTCTTTGTCCCTCTGGCAATTCGTCCCTAGTAGACTCAGCAAATCAGTATTGTCGGTCTAAGTTCTTGAACCAATCAGCCCGTAAAACATACCAATGTTCGTGGGTTGCTTCATTGTCAGGTCGTGGCGGTCGGTTTTTAGTTTAACTGGCTCAAAGTCGCTTTTGGATTCTTAGCCAATTAGCATTTTGGCTTGGCAGTTGCCTCGGCAATTTGCCATTGTTTTGCACTTTGGTTGGAAAGACAGGTCGCTTGTTGGAGCTTCGTCGGGTTGCCTCATTGGGCAGGGAAGTGGAATTACTGGTTTTGGGTTAGTCGCTTTTGGTGGCCAAGTTGGTTCTTGCCTTGTGGTTTGGTTCAGAAAACTAGCTTGAAATAGCAGTTCTTTCTCAATAAAGTCAGTGACTTGTGGTAAAACATAACAAACTGTTCAAGAGGGATTCGCAACGCGTGGCATTTTTACTATGCGTTGGTTTTAGTGTTTAAGGTGGTTTGCGGCGGCTTCGGAATTGCGTTGCTCACCCCTTAACAGGGCGTTATAGCGCACGATAAAATTGAATATGGATGGTCATGGATAATATCGAAAAAGAGCTCTATCAAGCAGCAATAGAACTAGTAAATATGCGATATCCTTCTGGTTGGGGTGGAGCTGCGGCTGTTAGAACAGAGTCAGGAAAAATATTAACAAGCATTGCTCCTGATACTAAAAACGATGCTCTTTCACTATGCATGGAGGTGGGAGCGTATTTAGAGGCTCACAAACTCAATGAGCGAGTGACCCACTCATTATGCCTGTGTCGTGAGAGCGAGAACGATGAATTTCTAATTTTGTCACCATGCGGAGTTTGCCAAGAGCGCCTCGTCCATTGGGGTGGGGATGTCAAAGCAGCAATTACGACTTCAGGGAATGCATTGGTTTTCAAGACTATACGAGAATTAATGCCTCATCATTGGTCACTTGTAAACGGCAAAGCGCTATAACAAACTGTTTAAGAGTGATTCGCAACGCGTGGCATTTTTACTATGCGTTGGTTTTAGTGTTTAAGGTGGTATGCAGTGGCTTCGGTATTGCGTTGCTCACACCTTAACAGGGCGTTAGCTGTTTGTGCAATGTGGTATTGGAGAGTGAAACTAAATGGAAGCAAGATTTAATAAGTTATTAGCGTTCAGTATTGTTTTAGTCCATTTTTTTGCTTTCTCTGGGCTACTATATAAATCTCAAATTTATGGGCATATAGCGGTCTCACCCGGAGAACCTTATGGGTTCGGTGACGTTATAGATTTATTGTTTGCTTGTTTAGTTGTCTTGATGTGGTGTTTTGCGATGGTATCCTCAATTGTGGTGACTTTACTTAATATTAAAAGTAACTGGCTAGCTTCTCTGAAGGCACTTTTATACGGCACGGTTGGTCTTGTTGGTTATTTTTACGTTAATAGTCCAGTCTCCTAATACGAAACAGCTAACAAACTGTTTAAGAGGGATTCGCAACGCGTGGCATTTTTACTATGCGTTGGTTTAAGTGTTTAAGGTTGTATGCGGCGGCTTATGTATTGCGTTGCTCACCCCTTAACAGGGCGTTAAGTTTCAATAGGTAGTTCAAATGAACAAAAATACATTCTACAAATACAAATCATTAAGTAATTTTGAGTTCGTATTGGACATATTGCTTCGAGAAAGATTGTATGCAAGTAAGTATAGTGAGCTAAATGACCCTATGGAGGGAGTCATTAAGGTTGATGGTACAATCCCCGATGACCTAGAAGAAACGTGGAAGAACATACTCGAAGATCTGCGAGTATGTTGTTTTACTCCAGACGACTCAAACACATTAATGTGGGCACATTATGCAGATGGGGGACGTGGTTGTGCCATTGAGTTTGAACTGCTACCAAGTTCGGAAGTTGTTAAAGTTTCCTATCGCAACAAGCCAAAAGTTTCTAAAAATCAATTAACAACAGATAAAGCGATAGAAATTCTAAAGTATAAGGATTCGAGCTGGAAATATGAGAAGGAGTTCCGTTGTATCACATCGGACACATATGTACCGATTGCAGTGAAAAAATTGATACTCGGACCTAAAGTACAAGCCTCAACAGTAGAGCTATTACAAGGGATTCTTCGTTGCTGTAAGCCTGATTTACAAGTTGTTCAGCTCAAAGGTAAGGGGGACAGCGTTGTTGAACGTGTGCAAATGATCATAGGAAATAAAAGAGTCTATTACCGTGAGAGTGAAGAAGAATGCTCAAAATGCTTGGAGTTAGGGCACTATAGGGAACAGTTTGTTCATCGGTAAAAGAAACTTAACAAACAATTTAAGAGTGATTCAGCACGCTTGGCATTTTTGGTTTGGGTTAAGTTCAGTGTTTATGGTGGTCAAATTGGGTGTAGTGGTTGCGTGCTTCACACCTTAATTGGGCGTTATGTTCTAGAGGGATTATGGGACTAAAAAGGATTAATCACTACGTTGAAGTTCTACCCAAGATGTTTGTTGGTTGGCGGATGGGTGAAGACCTCGAAATGTTATCTGAGCTGCCTAATGGTGTCTTGTGTATTAACTTGCTCGATGGAACAGTTTCACATTCGATTGCTGGCGAGCTAGAACTGTATATTTCCAATGAGCTATCAGCTTGGTTTAGAAGTGAAGCGATAAAGGAAAATATCGATTTATCAACATTATTGAAAGCTTCTTTAACAGTTGAAGTAGATACGGATAAAGTAAAAACTATTAAAAAACGTGTAGTGTTGTTTAATTTTGACTGTATAGCTCATATAGCAACAGTGAATAAGGTCTATGAAAGTAGGCTCACGGACGTAACTAGATGGCACACGAGGCTACGAACATAACAAACTGTTTAAGAGTGATTCGCAACGCGTGGCATTTTTACTATGCGTTGCGTTTAGTGTTTAAGGTGGTATGCGGAGGCATCGGTATTGCGTTGCTCACACCTTAACAGGGCGTTAACTAACTCCTTCGATCCAGTTTATAAATTAAAGAGAAATGTTTATATGACATCAAAAGAACACTTTAAACCAATGCCATGCCATGCAGACCACCTAAAAAGGCTTTCGAATCCATACGGGATGAAATGTAAACTACTGCTAGATGACTTTGAGCTTTACTCTAAAATCGGGAAAGTCGATTTATATCGCGTGAGTCTTGCAGGCCTTTATCTAACCAGTAGTTTATACCACAAGGCTGGAGACATAGAATCCAGTCTTAGAGCAATGGATATGCATCAGTACTTTGATATTAAATTAGTGCAGTCACAGCTATTGAGTAATGGTGAGACGATTTCGGTGGTGCTCCCCAAAGCGGAGGTGACTCTAGTAGCAAAGAAAGAGGAATACAATGCTCTCGATGGCGCGCGATATTTGACCTATTTAAGTTGGCTATCTTTATTCTGTGAGCAAGTGAGTGACATCGAGTACCTTGCCAACTTAGCCGACCACCCAAACACTGAGTGGTATAATGTTCGGTCTCGTACCTTCTTTGAGCTCCAAATGGTCATGCTCGGAATAAAATCTGGCGACGTTAAGTCGTTAATTCAGAAGTTTATTGATGTGAGTACGCCTGAGTATCTTGAGGGTTTAGCCTTTGAACACGCTAACCTTGTCGATTTGCCAACGATTAATGTGATGACAAAAGTTCTAAACAAATCAGGTTGTGGTGAAGCGGAATATCAACAAGCGATGTATGAAGCGGTCAAAGGGCACCACAAGTATTGGAGTCAAAAAAAGTTAAAGGAAGAGCGTGTAGGCTATTTTGCTATGCCGTTACTGGCACTGGCAAAGCTTACTTACCAGAAATACGGTTTTCGCTTAGGGTTTGAAACGGATTATGTTCCAGAAGTGTTCTACACCCGTAATATGCCCGAGCCGAGCTATAGCTTTTTAGATATTTACAAATCGTAGTTAGTTAACAAACTGTTTAAGAGTGATTCGCAACGCGTGGCATTTTTACTATGCGTTGCGTTTGGTGTTTAAGGTGGTTTGCGGCAGCTCTTGTATTGCGTTGCTCACACCTTAACAGGGCGTTAGTACTGAATTGGTATCAAAGGTTAGAAGTTTCTGTGTTTATTGGTTTCTTTTCCTAACTTTACACCTGTTCAAATGTGCTTTTCACGTTCGCTCCGGTGGCACTAGATGCGAAGTTTTTGCTTTGATTTCATCGTTTACGGTTTCTAACTTTTGGGCTATTTCTTTGGCGCGGCTTCTTTGATGCTGTTGGTTTCAGCATCAAAAATGTAGCTTCATTGTCGCTGCGGTTGAGTTTGGTGAGCGTATCCTTTGCTAATGTGAAAGCGGTGAAAAAGAGCAGTTTGGCATGTTTTTCTTTTAGCCAACTTACGTCTTGAAGCTAGTTTTCAATTTGGCCGTTGTCCGTTTGGTTTCAGTGTTTTAATCCATAAATTTCGTGCTATATTTCAACATCTTGGGGTATGCCCAAGGCTTCAAGGGCAGCGTACTAACAAACAATTCAAGAGGGATTCATAACGCGTGGCATTTTTACTATGCGTTAATTTTAGTGATTAAGGTGGTTTGCGGCGGCATTGGTGTTGCGTTACTCACCCCTTAATTGGGCGTTATGTGCTTTAGGAGAAAACGATGAATAAGTGTCTAATCATCATATTAGCTAGTCTTTCATTTGGTGCTCTTGCTGAAGAAGAGTCCATTGACTGTAATAATGCGATGACCACAATCGAGATAAACCAATGTACTGCTATTGAACTAGAGTCAGCACAAGTTAAATTAGACAAATATCTAAACACTAGCTTTGAGCACAACTCTCATGACCCAGAACTGATCGCAGCAATTAAGCTTGCTCAACAGGATTGGCAAGCATATATGTCCTCTCACTGTGATTCGGTTTATACGCAATGGCGTGATGGAACTATTCGTGGAGTTATGGCGATATCGTGCAAAACTAAGTTAACTAAGCAAAGAACGCACGAGTTATGGGAAAACTTTTTAACTTATATGGACAGTACACCACCAGTTTTACCGGAGCCAAGTGTAGAGTAGGTTTCAACCACGCACATAATAAACTGTTCAAGAGTGATTCGCAACGCGTGGCATTTTTGCTATGCGTTGAATTTAGTGATTAAGGTGGTATGCGGGGGCTTCGGTATTGCGTGCTTCACACCTTAATTGGGCGTTATGTGCCCGAGTACCCCACGTTTAGTAGACACTTTACTAAGTTAGATCTAGGGTCTAATTGAGAGGTGATTTATGGCTAAACATCGTAATCCAGCGTACACCGAAGAGTTCCGTAAAGAAGCAGTTCGCTTGGCCAGTCTTCCTGGCCGAACAGCCGTCTCCGTTGCTAAGGAGCTGGGCATCAGTGCCCAGCAGATCCGGAACTGGAAGCGCCAGTTCACACGCCTATCTGATAAACAGTTTAACACTTTAGACGGTGTCGATTATTCGAAGAAAGAGTCTGAAGAGCTTCGAGCGCTAAGGCGCGAGAACAAGCGGCTCAAAGATGAAATGGAATTCCTAAAAAAGGTCTCGGCGTACTTCGCGAAGCAGCAAGAGTGAAGTACGAGTTCATTGAAAGCTATACAGGCGAGTACTCGATTAGCTTAATGTGCCGTACGTTAGAAGTGAGTCGAGGTGGTTACTACAAGTGGCGTCATCATGCGCCGAGTGAGCGTTCAAAGCGGCGAGAGCGCTTTGAACAGCTCGTCATGTGTACCTTTGCCCAATATCGGGCACGTTACGGCTCTGTGCGAATTGCAGAAGAGCTAAACGAAGCAGGCTATGCCTGCTGTGTGAATTATGTGGCTGCTATGACGAATGTTGCCGACAATTTACTGCGTAGAGACTTTGAGTCTGAGACGCCAAATCAGAAATGGGTTACGGACATTACGTATATCTGGGTGAAGAGCCGTTGGCTCTTCTTAGCGACAGTGATGGACTTGCATTCAAGACGCATTGTGGGTTGGTCGCTTGGGACAACGATGACCGTCGAGCTAATCACTAACGCTCTAAAAATGGCGTTTGAGTCACGTAAGCCGCCTAAGGGCGTCATTATCCACTCAGACCGTGGTGTACAATACAGAGCCTACAAATATCAAGACTTCATGCGTAAGCATGGAGGTGTACCGAGCATGAGTCGGCAGGGTAACTGCTGGGATAATGCGGTGATGGAGTCGTTCTACAGTCGACTGAAAGTCGAACTGATATACGCAGAAGACTATCAAACTGTCGAAGAAGCCCGAATGGGCATCTTCGAATACATCGAGGTATTTTACAATCGCAGAAGAAGACACTCAGCGTTGGGGCAGGTCAGCCCAGTTGAGTACGAAAGTATGTAGTTATGTACTGTCTACTTTTTGTGGGGTACACCAGTGCTTTCTCTAAAACCCGCCAGATTCACTAAAACTTTTTTCTAGCTGGCCGCATCGGTTGTTTTGAATTAGCCCCCTTTAAAATGCCGTTTTGGTGCCTTATTTTGGCTAAAATGGGGCTTTTTAAGTGTCTGTTTTTATTGGTTTTGTTTTTGTTGAGAACTTTCAGGTAAATGGTAGTCTTCAAATCAAATGTTTTTTGGAGCTACAGCATGGAAAAATCAAAGCAATTATATAATCAAGTGAACTTCTCACATCAGGACTTGCAAGAACATATCTTTAGCAATTGTACTTTTATACATTGTAATTTTACGCGCTCAAACCTTCGAGATACACAGTTCATTAACTGTACTTTCATAGAGCAGGGGGCACTGGAAGGGTGCGATTTTTCTTATGCTGATCTTCGAGATGCTTCATTTAAAAACTGTCAGCTTTCAATGTCCCATTTTAAGGGGGCAAATTGCTTTGGTATTGAACTGAGAGATTGTGATCTTAAAGGAGCAAATTTTAGCCAAGTTAGTTTTGTAAATCAGGTTTCGAATAAAATGTACTTTTGCTCTGCATACATAACAGGTTGTAACTTATCCTATGCCAATTTTGAGCAGCAGCTTATTGAAAAATGTGACCTGTTCGAAAATAGATGGATTGGTGCAAATCTTCGAGGCGCTTCATTTAAAGAGTCAGATTTAAGTCGTGGCGTTTTTTCGGAAGATTGCTGGGAACAGTTTAGAGTACAAGGTTGTGATTTAAGTCATTCAGAGCTTTATGGTTTAGACCCTCGAAAGATTGATCTAACAGGTGTAAAAATATGCTCGTGGCAACAGGAGCAGTTACTGGAGCAATTAGGGGTAATCATTGTTCCTGACTAAGCGCAAGATTCGGCTACGCACATAACAAAGCGTTTAAGACAGATTCGCAACGCTCGGCATTTTCGGTTTGCTTCTATTTTAGTGTTTACGGCACAATGGTTTAGGTTAGGTGGAAATGTTGCTCACTACTTAACGCGGCGTTATGTTCCCGAGTACCCCACGTTTAGTAGACACTTTACTAAGTTAGATCTAGGGTCTAATTGAGAGGTGATTTATGGCTAAACATCGTAATCCAGCGTACACCGAAGAGTTCCGCAAAGAAGCAGTCCGCTTGGCCAGTCTTCCTGGCCGAACAGCCGTTTCCGTTGCCAAGGAGCTGGGCATCAGTGCCCAGCAGATCCGAAACTGGAAGCGCCAGTTCACACGCCTATCTGATAAACAGTTTAACACCTTAGACGGTGTCGATTACTCGAAGAAAGAGTCCGAAGAGCTTCGGGCGCTAAGGCGCGAGAACAAGCGACTCAAAGATGAAATGGAATTCCTAAAAAAGGTCTCGGCGTACTTCGCGAAGCAGCAAGAGTGAAGTACGAGTTCATCGAAAGCTATGTCGGTGAGTATTCCATTAGCTTAATGTGCCGCACCTTAGAAGTGAGTCGGGGCGGCTATTATAAGTGGTGCCATCATACGCCGAGTGAGCGTTCAAAGCGGCGAGAGCGCTTTGAACAGCTCGTCATGTGTACCTTTTCCCAATATCGGGCACGTTACGGCTCAGTGCGAATAGCCGAAGAGCTCAACGAAGCAGGCTATGCCTGCTGCGTGAATTATGTGGCTGATATCATGAAGGAAAAAGGTATCAGGGCACGTAATGGTAAAGGGTTTAAATACAGCAAGGATGTGGCTGCTATGACGAATGTTGCCGACAATTTACTGCGAAGAGACTTTGAGTCTGAGACGCCAAATCAGAAGTGGGTTACGGACATCACGTATATCTGGGTGAAGAGCCGTTGGCTCTTCTTAGCGACAGTGATGGACTTGCATTCAAGGCGTATTGTGGGTTGGTCGTTAGGGACAACGATGACCGTCGAGCTCATCACCAATGCCCTAAAAATGGCGTTTGAGTCACGTAAGTCGCCTAAAGGCGTCATTATCCACTCGGACCGTGGTGTACAATACAGAGCATATAAATATCAAGACTTCATGCGCAAGCATGGAGGTGTACCGAGCATGAGTCGGCAGGGCAACTGTTGGGATAATGCGGTGATGGAGTCGTTCTACAGTCGACTGAAAGTCGAACTGATATACGCAGAAGACTACCAAACCCTCGAAGAAGCCCGAATGGGCATCTTCGAATACATCGAGGTATTTTACAATCGCAGAAGAAGACACTCAGCGTTGGGGCACGTCAGCCCAGTTGAGTACGAAAGTATGTAGTTATGTACTGTCTACTTTTTGTGGGGTACACCAGTGTCAATGGGTTTCTAAACAGAGTGAGAAAGATAAAAATGCAGTTTATTTGGGAAGTCTCGGACGTAGAAATAGATACCTTGTTACCTCAGTGGAAATGGTTGCTTAATCCTACAGGGAAACCTTTGTATCTAACCATCATGGGTGACTGGCTATTTGGTGAAGTGGATGGCTCAATTTCATTGTTATCGGTTTTAGATGGTACCTATGAAACAATTGCTTCGGACTTTCATGAGTACAATAAAATGAATAAATCACAAGATTGGTGTGATAATGTCTTTTTAACTAGTTGGTATGACTTGGCGCTCGAACACGGGCTACAACCAAAACAAGACGAATGCTTAGGTTGGAATCTGCATCCAATTATTGGTGGTGAGTTTTGTATGGAAAATTTGCAAGTATTTACTATGAAAGTATATCAATCACTAATGTCTCAGTTGCATTTTCAACTTCAGCACGCAAACACATAACAAACTGTTTAAGAGTGATTCGCAACGCGTGGCATTTTTGCTATGCGTTGCGTCTAGTGTTTAAGGTGGCATGCGGGAGCATCGGTATTGTGTTGCTCACACCTTAACAGGGCGTTAACTGGCACAGAAAATACGAAAGCACATTGATACGGTTTCTAGGTTCGGAGGTTTAGCGTGTTCGGTCGGTTTCCTTAGCTGAGGTAATGCGACTAATTTCAGTTTGGTACTTAAGCTTACTGATGTGAAAGGCGGCATAAAGCCTTCTAATAATATAAGGCGTTCGCGATTAGTTCGGCGCACTTACATCGCCGAAGTATGGTGTTGTGAGACGCATTTCAAACTAAAGATCAACGGTAATTTTTTTGTTAAACACATATTTGAGTTAGCTTTGCTAATCATTAATTAGCAAAACGAGCTTTGGCGAAAGTGGCTGAAAAATCGGCGAAAACTGAAAGGCGCTCAGTTAACAAACTGTTCAAGAGGGATTCGCAACGCGTGGCATCTTCACTATGCGTTGGTTTAAGTGATTAAGGTGGTATGCGGCGGCATTGGTATTGCGTTGCTCACCCCTTAACAGGGCGTTATACCGCCGAGTACCCCACGTTTAGTAGACACTTTACTAAGTTAGATCTAGGGTCTAATTGAGAGGTGATTTATGGCTAAACATCGTAATCCAGCGTACACCGAAGAGTTCCGCAAAGAAGCAGTCCGCTTGGCCAGTCTTCCTGGCCGAACAGCCGTTTCCGTTGCCAAGGAGCTGGGCATCAGTGCCCAGCAGATCCGAAACTGGAAGCGCCAGTTCACACGCCTATCTGATAAACAGTTTAACACCTTAGACGGTGTCGATTACTCGAAGAAAGAGTCCGAAGAGCTTCGGGCGCTAAGGCGCGAGAACAAGCGACTCAAAGATGAAATGGAATTCCTAAAAAAGGTCTCGGCGTACTTCGCGAAGCAGCAAGAGTGAAGTACGAGTTCATCGAAAGCTATGTCGGTGAGTATTCCATTAGCTTAATGTGCCGCACCTTAGAAGTGAGTCGGGGCGGCTATTATAAGTGGTGCCATCATACGCCGAGTGAGCGTTCAAAGCGGCGAGAGCGCTTTGAACAGCTCGTCATGTGTACCTTTGCCCAATATCGGGCACGTTACGGCTCAGTGCGAATAGCCGAAGAGCTCAACGAAGCAGGCTATGCCTGCTGCGTGAATTATGTGGCTGCTATGACGAATGTTGCCGACAATTTACTGCGTAGAGACTTTGAGTCTGAGACGCCAAATCAGAAATGGGTTACGGACATTACGTATATCTGGGTGAAGAGCCGTTGGCTCTTCTTAGCGACAGTGATGGACTTGCATTCAAGACGCATTGTGGGTTGGTCGCTTGGGACAACGATGACCGTCGAGCTAATCACTAACGCTCTAAAAATGGCGTTTGAGTCACGTAAGCCGCCTAAGGGCGTCATTATCCACTCAGACCGTGGTGTACAATACAGAGCCTACAAATATCAAGACTTCATGCGTAAGCATGGAGGTGTACCGAGCATGAGTCGGCAGGGTAACTGCTGGGATAATGCGGTGATGGAGTCGTTCTACAGTCGACTGAAAGTCGAACTGATATACGCAGAAGACTATCAAACTGTCGAAGAAGCCCGAATGGGCATCTTCGAATACATCGAGGTATTTTACAATCGCAGAAGAAGACACTCAGCGTTGGGGCAGGTCAGCCCAGTTGAGTACGAAAGTATGTAGTTATGTACTGTCTACTTTTTGTGGGGTACACCAACCGCAATCAATCATCTAACCTTTTCATGGCTTTACGGTAAACATCGCTACGTTCGCGTTTTCCAACTGCTAAGACGGTTACAATGATGACATCGTCTTCAACTTTGTAGACGAGACGGTAGCCCGATTGACGCAACTTAATTTTATACATGTTGTCAGCTCCAGAAAGCTTTGAAGCCGGAACATGTGGGTTATCTAAGCGCTCGATTAGCTTTTTCTTAAATTGTTGTTGCAGAGTAGAGCCAAGCTTTTTCCACTCTTTGAGTGCACTCTTTTTAAAGTCGAGTTTATAGGTCATCAATATTTACCGAAATGCTCTCTTCAGATTCACGCTCTTTAGCGATAGCTAGTAGTTCCAGATCTTCGAGTCTGTCCATCATCATTTCGTACGCTTCGGCAGGCACGCAATAAAATGCTGGTTCATTTCGGTTTAATACAGCAACAGGTTCGCCGTAAGCACTAGTTGCAACTTTCATAGGGTTAGCTTTCAACTCAGTAATGCTTGCAGCAACATCGGCTAAAATTCTAGTGGTCATATAATCGGTCTCTTAAGTGGTTTTTATGTTGGTCATTTTAGCCTCAACCAAGCGGTATAACAAGTTGCTTAAGAGTGATTCGCAACCCGTGGCATTTTTACTATGTGTCGGTTTATGTGTTTAAGGTATTATGCGGAGGCTAAGGTATTGCGTTGCTCACACCTTAGCAAGGCGTTATGTTTCACATTGATTTATAAGCAATAAATAGTTTTTGGTTTACTTCTTTGGTTACTCTAATAAGTTGTCTTCATGGTTTCAGAAATTCAATATCGGTGGCCTAAATTCTTGGATTTCTCAACCGATTTTGAGCTTCAAACCTCAGGGTTGCTTCCATTGAAATTATGGATTTATTCTGAAAATTTATCTTGCTTAAAGTCGCTTTGGTTTTGATGATAGGTCTCAATTATTATGCGCTTTGCATTTGTTGCACTTGTCATAATGGTTGGTTGACTCGTGTGATGTGAGTTGAACAATTTCTTGAGCACAGCAGTTCTTTGTCAAGAAAGTGAGTCGTTTGTGGTAAAACATAACAAACAATTCAAGAGCGATTCGCAACGCATAGCATTTTTAGTTTGAATCGGCTTTTGTGTTTACAGCGCAATGGTTTAAGTTCTTTGGTGGCGTCGCTCACGCCTTAATTGGGCGTTAGCCGTCATGGAGCTTGCTATACTCAAAGTGATAGAATAGTATCACTTTAGTATTCCTTTGGAGCAGCTCTCATGAAAGTAGAACTAGTTACATCACTCAAACGTCAAGCAACTAAGATCCTCGCCGATCTCCACGACACCAAAGAACCAGTGTTAATTACTGAGCATGGTAAGCCATCTGCGTATCTAGTTGATGTTGATGACTACGAATTTATGCAAAATCGTTTAGCTATCCTTGAGGGTATTGCACGAGGTGAGCGTGCACTAGCTGACGGCAAAGTGGTAAGTCATGATGAAGCCAAGGACAAAATGTCAAAATGGCTGAAGTAATCTGGACTGAACCTGCGTTATCTGATCTCAATGATATCGCTGAATACATCGCACTTGAAAATATCGTAGCTGCAAAGCAGTTAGTACAAACGATCTTCTCCAAAGTCGAACGCCTACAAACTTTCCCAGAGTCAGGTCGTATTCCACTCGAGCTAGAACATTTAAGTTATCGTGAAGTTGTCGCTAATCCATGTCGTGTTTTCTATAAACAAGACGGTGACAAGGTGTTTATTCTGTTTGTTATGCGTGCAGAGAGAGATTTGCGTAAGTTCCTGTTGAGTAAGCAGTAACCTTTGGGAATGAGCGGCTAACAAACTGTTTAAGAGTGATTCGCAACGCGTGGCACTTTTACTATGCGTTGCGTATGGTGGTTAAGGTGATATGCGGCGGCATCGGTATTGCGTTGCTCACACCTTAACAGGGCGTTAGTTGCCAACGAGAAAAACGCAGCTAAAGCAGAATGTTTAGGGTTAATGTTCGTGTGTTTTTGGCTCGGTTTTCGTATTTCAATTTCTAGTTATTTGGGTTTGTAAAATCGTGCGTTGGTTTCTTTTGTTGTTGTATTCTCTATTTCAGAAATCGATTTATATGTTGAAAGTTAGCTCTGTAACATTGTTTGCCCAAAGGCGCTTTTTGGTGTTGTTAGCTCGTTTTCTACGGCGTTGTATGTTCCAAGTGGTTTCAGTGACAGACGCTTGGAAACTGCGCCTGATTTGAGTTTTCCGAAATACGCAAAGACAGTGTTGGCAAAGCGGCAACTAACTATCAAATCAAAGCTTTAGGTTTGGCAACTAACAAAGCATTCAAGAGGGATTCACAACGCTTGGCAGTTTTGGTTTGAATTGGCTTTAGTGTTTACGGCACAATGCCTTAGGCCGGGTGGTTTGCGTTGTTCACCCCTTAATGCGGCGTTAGTTGGTTCAAAGGATTGCAAGCTATGTATAAACAAACAGAGGTTAATAAAGTATTACTAAACCTCCTTTTTATCCTAAGCGCGATCATAATATTTACGTCTAGCCACATAAGCAGCGCAGTGATTGCATTATTAATCAATTTGGTTATAGCTGTATTGTTTTACTCTATGACAGTCGGAGTCAGTGGAAATAAAATTTACTGGTATTTTGGTTTCGGCTTTCTTCGCAAAGAAGTGGAACTGTCTGACATTGTACAGACTTCACTTTATGAGACTAAGTTGTATCAAGGTATAGGGATCCGTATGTTAAAAGATGGCTGGCTGTACAATGCTTCTGTGAGTAAAGCTCTTAAGTTAACACTGACTAGTGGTAAAAATGTTTATCTTGGGTGCAAAGACTGGAAAGGTCTTCAGAACGCGTTAAACTCCACCAACTAACAAAGCATTCAAGAGGGATTCACAACGCTTGGCAGTTTTGGTTTTAATCGGCTTTAGTGTTTACAGCACAATGGTTTAGTTTGGGTGGAATGCGTTGTTCACCCCTTAATGCGGCGTTATAGCTCAGGAGATAATCGTGGAATCAGAGGTACAGTCAACGGTGTTAAATTACACTCCTTTAATTACAGCTAGTTTGGGGGGTTCTTGGTACTCTACTAGGCGTGATAGTTACAAGTTTTGTTAATCACCAAAGATCAAAGCTTGAGCACAAAAATACACTAGAGCTGAAAAAAATCGAATTTAAGCGAACAAAATTAGAAGAGCTACATCTACTTTTTCAAAAGTGGGAAATTGATTTGCAGGGTATGTGCTTGGTTTTTATTCCCGTTTATAAAGGCGCAAACACTGCGGAAAATGCAATGAAGTTATCTACTGAAAATCGACTTCAGGAAAAAGGTGACTTTCAGAAGCTACAAACCATTTTGCAGCTACACTTCCCTGAGTTGTTTGATGACTTCGGAAACTTGATCAAATTGCGCGATGATGTACTAGATTATTGTCGTGAAAACAGGAGTTTTAAGCGCCAAAAACTTGATGAATTAATAAAGACTCAAGAAGCTTTCGACAATAAAGCAAAGGAACTTAAAGTTATGATGGCGCAACAGGCTAGTGAGCTATAACAAACTGTTCAAGAGGGATTCGCAACGCGTGGCATTTTTACTATGCGTTGGTTTTAGTGATTAAGGTGGTATGCGGCGGCTTTGGTATTGCGTTGCTCACCCCTTAACAGGGCGTTAGTACGGGGTTGGCATCAAAAGTTAAAATTTTCAGAGTTTACCGGTTTCTCTGCTTTGCTTTACACCTGAAACATTGTGCCTTTCACGATCTTTCCGGTGGCACTATATGCGGAGTGTTCGCTGTGAATTTACCGTTTACGGTTTCTAACTTTTTGGCTATTTCTTTGGTGTGATTTCTTTGATGCTGGAACATTTTTGTCAAACACTGAGTTTCTTTGGCGCTGCCGTTCAGTTTCGAAGTCCGTATCCTTTGCTAATTTGAAAACGGTGAAAATAGGTCAGTTAAGCAAGTTTTTCTTCTCGCCAGCTTGGGTTTTGAAATTGAGTTCAAGTTTGGTAGTTGTCTGTTTGGCTTCAGCGTTTTAAGCCATAATTTTCGTGCTATATTTCAATATCTTGGTGTGTGCCAAAGGCTTTAAGGGCAGCGTACTAACAAACAATTCAAGAGGGATTCGTAACGCGTGGCATTTTTACTATGCGTTAATTTTAGTGGTTAAGGTGGTTTTCGGTAGCATTGGTGTTGCGTTACTCACCCCTTAATTGGGCGTTATAAGCAAAGTCAGATTCAAAGGGTATCAAATGGAAATTGAGTATAAAGTTAACTGTCCAATTACAGCGGTACAGTTTATTGAATTGTTAGAAAAAACATCACTTGGTGTACGTAGACCGCTTGATGACAACCTTACAATTCAAGGTATGTTGGAAAATGCTAATCTAGTTGTTACTGCATGGTTTAACAACCAGCTCATCGGGATTGCACGTTCGGTGACTGACTTTCATTATTGTTGCTACCTTTCTGATCTAGCCGTCGATGAAAGTGTTCAATCTAGTGGTATCGGAAAAAATTTAATATTGATTACTAAAAAGCAACTAACTCCAAGCTGTAAGGTTATTTTATTATCGGCACCGCAAGCTGAAGGTTATTATCCAAAAATAGGTTTTGAACATCATCATAGTGCTTGGGTGTTATCGGAGGTTGAGCAATTAAAGAGCAGCTAGACATCGGTGCTATTTTGCTTATAACAAAGCGTTTAAGGCAGATTCGCAACGCGTGGCATTCTCAGTTCAAGTTGAGTTTTGTGTTTACGGTGTAGTTGTTTAGGTAAGGTGTAGGCGTCGCTCACTACTTAACGCGGCGTTAGCACAGGGTTGGCATCAAAGGCTAAAAGTTTCTGTTTTTATTGGTTTCTTTTCCTCGCTTTACACCTGATCAAATGTGCCTTTCAGGTTCGCTCCGGTGGCACTAGATGTGAAGTTTTCGCTTTGAGTTTATCGTTTACGGTTTCTAACTTTTGGGCTATTTCTCTGGCGTGGTTTTTTTGGTACTGAGAAATTTTCGGCAAAACAAGTGTTTCTTTGTCGCTGTTGTTCAAGTTCGAAGCCCGTATTCTTTGCTAATTTGAAAGCGGTGAAAAAGGGCAGTTAAGCATGTTTTTCTTCTAGCCAACTTACGTCTTGATGTTTGTTTTTAGTTTGGCACCTGTCCGTTTGGTTTTGGTGTTTTAAGCCATAAATTTCGTGCTATATTTCAATGTCTTGGCGTATATCAAAGGCTTTAATGGCAGCGTGCTAACAAACAGTTCAAGAGGGATTCAGCACGCGTGGCATTTTTAGTATGCGGTGGTTTTGGTGTTGAAGTGCAATGCGGCAGCTTAGGTATTGCGTGCTTCACCCCTTAACTGGGCGTTAGTTTGCAAGAGGAAAAACGCAGCTATATCGCAAGTTCTAGTGGTAAAAGTTCAAAGTTGAAATTGTCGTATTGGTGTTCAATTTCAGTGTTAATTAGCGTGGTAAAAGTCCAAAATTGGCATCGTTTCACGGTTGATTTGTTCTTTGGTGCGGCGACTTTTTGGTTAACTAAGTTGAACTTTTTTGCTGAAACTCTGCTCGTTGAGTTTGTTGCTACAAAAGCCGATTTACTCGCTGCGAGGACGTTTTCTCTGGTGTGGTAAGTTCACGTGGTTTCAGTGGCTTTGTTGAAAGTCCGCATTGTGAGATTGCCTTTCCAAAAGCAGTTTCTGGTGTAGTGAGTTCGTTTTCTGCGGCGTTGCTTGTTCCAAGTGGTTTCATTGACTAGCCGCTTTGAGACTACGCCTGACTTAAGTGCATCAAAGCACATAAATTTTGTTGTTCGCAAAGTTTAAAACAACGTAAAATCAACCTTTTGGGTCTGCAAACTAACAAACTGCTCAAGAGGGATTCACAACGCGTGGCATTTTTACTATGCGTTGATTTTAGTGATTAAGGTGGTTTGTAGCGGCTTCGGTATTGCGTTGTTCACCCCTTAGCAGGGCGTTATGCGTTTTATCGACTAGAGGATTATCGTGTTTGAGAAATTAATTGTTGTCATTTTAGGCGGTTTGGTCGGTTTTCTTTTAACTATCCTCAAAGAGTCTGTTGCTGCGAAAAAGTCAAAAGCAGCAGAAACGTACTACCTTGCAATTATTGTCACGAGTAGTATCGAGCAGTTTATAGTCGGTTGTCGTGAAGTCGTCACTGATGATGGCACCGAAGATCAGAATGGATACACTTACTATCACTCGAAAACCCCAAGCTTTATTCCGTTAGAACTTGAGGTTGATTGGAAAATACTTCCCCAGGATTTACTCTACGATTTGTTAAACCTACCTCAATTGGTTCACGAAGCTAATTCATATATCTCAGCTGTAAGTGATTATGCTGCTACACCTCCTGATTTTGCGGAATTTTATGAGGCGAGAGCAACGAAATATGCTGCTTTAGGTTTATTAGCCATTCAAATGTCTGAGAAACTTAGAGAATTAGGTGGTTTGCCAAAGCGTAAAGTAGAAGAGTGGGGTGATCGGCAAACATTCTTGTTGGTTCTTCATGAGAACGAAGAAAGAGAAATAATGCGAAAAGAGTTTCAGCAGAAAATGCTAGATTCTTTGAAGGCTCAGGCACACGCATAACAAACAATTTAAGAGTGATTCCCCACGCTTGGCATTTTGAGTTTGGGTTAAGTTTAGTGTTTACGGCGTCTAATTTTAGTATCGTGGTCGCGTGGGTCACACCTTAATTGGGCGTTAGCCGTCAAAACGGAGAAAACATGGAAGTACAATTTTTAGAGAAAAATTCTGATTACGAGTCAGTCCTAGAAGTGTTGTTACAACTTCGCCCAAATTACAACTTAGATACTTTGTCTGGTCAGATCGAGAAGCAGCAATCAAATGGTTACCAAGTCGTCTATGTCAAATCGCCAGAAGGCGTATTAGCAGCAGGCTTTAGCGTAGGTGAAAAGCTTGCTTGGGGTAAGCATATTTACATTGAAGACTTGGTAACTAATGTGCAATTTCGTTCGAGTGGAGTAGGTAAATTTATTATCGATTGGTTTAAAACATATGCTTTAGAAAGCGGTTGTGAACAAATACATTTGGATTCTGGTGTTCAGCGTTTTCCAGCACATAAGTTCTATTTACGCGAAGGTTTCAATATCGCTAGTCACCACTTTTCTATAGTCGGCGTCCAAAACGGCTAACAAAGCGTTTAAGACGGATTCACAACGCTTGGCATTTTTGGTTTGTATCAGCTTAAGTGGTTACGGCACAATGGTTTAGGTTAGGTGGTCGCGTTGTTCACCACTTAACGTGGCGTTAGCCAACATTTGGAGTTTATTGCTTGAAAAAGATGATAGAAGAAGCTTTTGCTCAGTATGATGCAGGGAAAAGACCCCAAAATTACGGAAAACCGGGTCACTGGTATGTATTAAGTGATAGCAATGGTATATATCCAGCGAAGATAATTTGGGCTTTGGCAAACGGTATTTCGGATACAACAGAGTTTCATTCAAAATATGCACGAGAGCAGTTCTCTCGTCTTGGCTTTCGCTTGTTTGATAACAGAGATAGTGAGCAGAATGACTTTGACGAAAAAATTAAGAACTCACTTAGCACAAGCTCCGAAGCTAGGAGAAAACGCTTAGCTAAAGCTAATAAAAAACCTCAATTTGTATTGGAGTTGGTTACAAAATTCAAACGAAACCCTGATGTAGTAGCTGAAGTATTAGTAAGAGCAGGGGAATACTGTGAGGGTTGCAGTAAAAAAGCTCCATTCCAACGTAAAAAAGATAGGAGCCCATACCTTGAAGTGCACCATATTGTCCCTTTAGCGAAAGGAGGAGATGATACTGTAGAGAATGCTATTGCTCTGTGTCCCAATTGTCATAGAGAAGCCCATTTTGGCTAACAAACTGTTTAAGAGTGATTCGCAACGCGTGGCATTTTCACTATGCGTTGGTTTTAGTGTTTAAGGTGGTATGCGGCGGCTTTTGTATTGCGTTGCTCACACCTTAACAGGGCGTTAGGCGTCATTTATAGATGATAGGTTCAATGTGAAAGATATAAATACACAAATGATTTTGCAGTTAAAACGAAGAATTTTAGAAAATTTTACTGCTGAAAACTGGATCGAGTTAGGTTTGATAACTGACTGCACACACCTTATCGAACATCATTCAAGGTTATTGCGTAGTCTACATTTTGGTGATGAAGACTATAGCGGGTGTATTATTAGCGTTTTACGCTCTATGGTTGATCACAATGCAAATGCCCTAAAAGAAACCGAGGCTTACTTAAATGAATGGTATCCTGATCAAAGCGCTACATACATTTCTGCCAAACCGTCTGAGAGGAAAATTACGTTTTCACCAAATGTGTTTTCAATACCGGATAGTGACGTGGAAGATGATTTAGTAGCGGTTATGATGCCTTTTGCTGGTTTTAGTAGTGTTTATGACGCGATCAAAGGCGCAACAGAAGATGCAACGCTTAGATGTCTACGAGCTGACGATATATGGAAACACTCGTCCATAATCCAGGATATATTTAGTCTTATCTACCGTGCAAAAATTGTGGTGGTAGACTTTTCCAATAAAAACCCGAATGTTATGTATGAAACAGGTATTGCTCATACCCTCGGTAAAACAGTCGTCCCAATAGCACAAAATGTAAGCGACATTCCGTCCGATATGATTCATCACAGAGCTCTGATCTATTTAAACAACGGTGAGGGCCTTCAAACTTTGAGAGAGCAGCTAGCAGGTAAACTCAAGCTCCTGAGCGCCTAACAAACAATTTAAGAGTGATTCAGCACGCTTGGCAGTTTTGGTTTGGGTTTAGTTCAGTGTGTACGGTGGTCAAATGAAGTACCGTGGTCGCGTGCTTCACACCTTAATTGGGCGTTAGGAGGGATTATTTTGAAGCGATTTTTACTAGCAGCTTTATCCATAGTGTTTTTGACAAGTGATTCAAGTTCTTGCAAAAGCAGAAACGACCCTAGTAGTCCTATAAATATCGCAATTTATCAGATGATTGAGGGAAAAAGCAGCTCGTATGCTCAACGTTTGTTGAAGAAGGGAATGGACGTTAATACAGTCAATTCATGTGGAGCGTCACTATTACTCATGGCGTCATTTCTTGGTGACCATGAACTTGTAAAAACTTTACTATCAAGTGGTGCGCTCCCCAACATACAGAATTATGAAGGGAATAGCCCAGTTTTTGCATCTGCTAACTTCTCCAATAACAAAATATTAAAGCTACTTCTTGATAATGGAGGTGATCCCAATTTACTTCTTACTCAGGAGTATGTTTACAACTCACCATTAATGATTGCTGCAATCAATGAGAATATCGAAGGTGTTAGGTTATTATTAGAGGCGGGAGCCGATTGTAATTACCGCAATCAATTGGGAAATTCAGCAAGAAAAATTGGTGAGGCT
This sequence comes from Vibrio alginolyticus NBRC 15630 = ATCC 17749, assembly GCF_000354175.2. Lineage (NCBI taxonomy): Bacteria > Pseudomonadati > Pseudomonadota > Gammaproteobacteria > Vibrionales > Vibrionaceae > Vibrio > Vibrio alginolyticus. Next base: position 960,128 of record NC_022349.1, on the reverse strand, counting down.
TCATTGAATTTAGAGCTGAAAGCATTGCTTATGGCGTGCGACAATCCCACCTAACAAACTGTTCAAGAGGGATTCGCAACGCGTGGCATTTTCACTATGCGTTGGTTTTTGTATTTAAGGTGGTCTGCGGCGGCTTTGGTATTGCGTTGCTCACCCCTTAACAGGGCGTTAGTCGCCAGAAAAAGCTAGAAGTCAAAATCATGTTTCTAAGCTCAAAACTTGGCTACTGGTTGTTTGATTCATAGTTCCATCTTCGACGGTCAAAGCTCAGTTTCATCGGTTCTAAATCAATGCATTGCTATTTTCCAAGCGGTTGTTTCGTTCTTTGGTGGTGATAGAGCGGGGCAATCGAAAATCTGTTTTTGGTTGCAAATCTGCTCGGTGAGTTGGTTGGTTTAAAAGCTTATTTAATTGCTGAAAGGACGTTTTCTCTGGTGTTGTAAGTTCCACGTGGTTTCAGTGACTTTGTTGAAAGTCCGCACTGTGAGATTGGTTTTCCAAAAGCGCTTTTTTGGTGTTGTCAGTTCGTTTTCTGCGGCGTTGGCTGTTCCAAGTGGTTTCATTGAATAGCCGCTTTGAGACTACGCCTGACTTAAGTGCATCAAAACACATAAAGTTTGTTGTTCGCAAAGTTTAGTTCGGCTTAAAATTGTCGCTCGGTGCCTCGCGACTAACAAACTGCTCAAGAGGGATTCGCAACGCGTGGCATTTTCACCATGCGTTGAATTTAGTGATTAAGGTGGTAAGCGGCGGCTTCGGTATTGCGTTGCTCACCCCTTAGCAGGGCGTTATGCTCTAGGAGGGAATTTTGCTCAATTTACTGAAGAAAGTGGTGCTAATCAATCTTGTTGCAGCATTGATTGTTATTCTCTTAGCTCAGTTTGTCCCCTTCTTTGCTACTACTCAGCCAGTCGACTTTCTGTTCTTCGTTGTTATCGTGAACTGGGTTTTAGCAAAGCTTATGTGGGAAGGTGGCGTATATAGTAAAACAGCGCATATGGATGATTCTAGAACAGATAAAGTTTACAAAATGGTAGAAGGTCATGATTTCGAAGAAGACCAACGAGAGCAGCATAGAATGAACTTCCAGACAGGTTTGGTTTTCTTTATTGCAGGGCTTCCAGCGTTTATCACTTGCTTAATTCTCCAATTTCTTTGAGTACGAGCATAACAAATTGTTCAAGAGTGATTCGGCACGCGTGGCATTTTTACTATGCGTTGGTTTTAATGGTTAAGGTGGTATGCGGAGGCTTCGGTATTGCGTGCCTCACACCTTAACAAGGCGTTATACCGCAAGGAGAAAAATCAAACATGGAATTAGTTTCACCCTCGTTAGAATTTGAATCCGAGTTTTCGGTGTTTTATCAAGATTTTGTTAAAAATGATGTAGAGAATGCGGAATATTACCGTAACGGAGTCTCAGATTTCACGCGATATGTCCAGCAGATTCAAGATGAAGCCCAGGGTTTAAATTTACCTGATGGCTATGTGCCATGTAATCATTTTTGGTTTGTCGACGGCAATCGAAATATTTTGGGCGCTATTCGTATTCGTCATAATATCAACAACGAGTTTCTAGCTTTAGAGGCAGGCCATATTGGCTATGATATTGCTCCTTCGCACCGCGGAATTGGTCATGGTAAATTGATGCTCAAGTTAGCGTTACCAAAAGCCAAAATTTTGGGTATTTCTGAGGCACTTATTACAGCAGATGAAGACAATATTGCATCGCGTAAGGTTATAGAATCTAATGGTGGCAAGTTTGAAAAAGTGGTTATGGGTAAAGTTTTTCAAGAGCCAGTGGCTAGGTATTGGGTAGCCTGTAAGTAGCGGTATAACAAAGCGTTTAAGGCAGATTCGCAACGCTCGGCATTTTTAGTTCAAGTCGAGCTTTAGTGTTTACGGTGTAATGGTTTAGGTTAGATGGTAGCGTTGCTCACTACTTAACGCGGCGTTATGTGATTAAGCGAGGTTTATGTGATACGGCTATTTTTAGTTCTATTTTTTTGTTTTTCATCGGCTGCATTATCTGCGTCTACAAATTTTGGTTTTTATTCAAATGTTAAAGCTAATTTGGAAACTGGCTCCATTGATGGGTATGAAATTTTAATTGTTCCAGCACAGAACGGTGACCAGTTAATTTTTCAAGTGTCTAAAGGTTGGCCGTCGAATGTCATAGTTTTTGATGTGGATGTAAATGACATTGAATTTGTCCATCCAACACTTGGAAAAATAGAAGTAGAATTTGTTAACGATGATTTGCATCTTGAATTTAAAGATAAATCTTTTGTTGAGGTTCTCAAAAGAGGCAAGTCTTTTTGGCAGCAATAAATAATCACATAACAAAGCGTTTAAGAGCGATTCCGCAACGCGTGCCAGTTTCGCTTCGCTCAAGTATGGCACGCATTACGTCACGCCTTAACGCGGCGTTATACGAATAGAGGGAAATTATGTACAAAAATACTGATTTTAACTTGGATTCAAAAGAGTTCAGGTTTAAGAAAGACTCATATCCTTTGTCTAAGATAAACAATGTTAGGGTTAAAAAGTTAAGTTTTCTTGATAATTTAGGTCAAGTTTTATTCTGGGTGTGTGTTTTTTCAGGGGCTGTTTGGTTAGTTATTCCAAGGTTGGAAGAGGTGCCACAATGGCTACTAGTTTTAGTTCTTAGTCTGACGGTTGTAGGTTTGGTTTTTGCTCTTTTTCGTTGTTCTAAATATGCACTTCAAGTCGAGTTTCGCCACATAGATGAAACGGGCGTTCAATGGGTTAATGTAGCTAAGTCATACTCAAAGTCAGATTGTGAGTTATTTGAACAGCAAGTGTCGGCACTGAAAAAATTCGTATAACAAATTGTTCAAGAGTGATTCGGCACGCGTGGCATTTTTACCATGCGTTGGTTTTAGTGGTTAAGGTGTTATGCGGAACCTTCGGTATTGCGTGCCTCACACCTTAACAAGGCGTTAGGCGAATGGAGTAAATAATGAGATTTTTGATTGTTATTTTGGGGATGTTTTCTGCATTAGCAGCGACGGCAGAAGAGACTCGATGTGGATGGCTTGAAAACCCTTCTCCTGCCAATATGTGGTTGATTGATCGCGATGGCTCGTGGGATATATCAGTCCAAGGTACTTCAAATGCATTGGACGATAAATCGATGGAACTGCTTTATCAAGCGACTGCAAATGAAAATGAATTTGTTAGAACAAATCGAAACTATGGTTTTAGTTGTGCTTGCTTAACAGTGGACGTAGACGAAGAGCAAAATTCGATTACAACAATCTATAAATCCAAGCAGTTACCTTTGAAGCAGTGTTTAGAGGACATATCCATAACGAAAGATATTCCACTTCCTTTTAAGTAATTCGCCTAACAAATTGTTCAAGAGGGATTCGCAACGCGTGGCACTTAGACTATGCGTTAGTTTTAGTGACTAAGGTGGTATGCGGCGGCTTCGGTATTGCGTTGCTCACCCCTTAACAAGGCGTTAGTCGCCAGAAAAAGCTAGCAATTAAAATCATGTTTCTGAGCTTAAAATTTAGCAGCAGTTTGTTTGGAACACAGATTCATCGTCGATCTTTAGAACTTAGTTTTAGCTGTTTTGAGTCCAAAATTTTGCAAGTGTCCTAGCGATTGTTTTGTTCTTTGGTGCTGACAGAGCAGGGCAATCGAGAGTTTGTTTTTGGTTGCAACTCCGCTCGGTGAGTTTGTTGGTACAAAAGCCGATTTACTCGCTGAAATGACGCTCTCTCTGGTGTGGTAAGTTCCACGTGGTTTCAGTGACTTTGTTGAAAGTCCGTACTGTGAGATTGGCTTTCCAAAAGCGCTTTTTGGTGTTGTCAGTCCGTTTTCTACGGCGTTGTTTGTTCTAAGTGGTTTCATTGAGTAGCCGCTTTGAGACTACGCCTGACTTAAATGCATCAAAGCACATAAAGTTTGTTGTTCGCACAGTTTAGTTCGGCTTAAAATTGTCGCTCGGTGCCTCGCGACTAACAAACTGCTCAAGAGGGATTCGCAACGCGTGGCATTTTTACTATGCGTTGAACTTAGTGATTAAGGTGGTTTGCGGCGGCTTTTGTATTGCGTTGCTCACCCCTTAGCAGGGCGTTATGTTCAAGGAACGTTAATAATGAAAAACGCAATTTTTATTGCATTAATATCAATGTTTATTGCTGGGTGTGTTGGTTTCAATGATTCGCCAGAGGCTAGACTAGTTCACAATGCATCCTTGATGAAAGTTCGAATACAAGATGAATTGAACCAGCAAGATGAGTATCTAGGGTACGATGTCCGTGTAAACTTCAAACTTAATGATAAAGCTGAGGTTACCGAATTCTCGGTGCTAAAAACTAGTGGGCTTCGCTCGTTTGATAACGCGGTCGAAAAAGCAGTAAAGAACAGCTCCCCATTCGAATTTTTATTAAGTCTAAGTCCGCAAGAGTTCGAGCAGTTTAAAGATATTAACCTTACCGTTGATTTAGAGTAGCCGTGAACATAACAAATTGTTCAAGTGTGATTCGGCACGCTTGGCATTTTTACTATGCGTTAGTTTAGTGGTTAAGATGGTATGCAGAGGCTTTTGTATTGCGTGCCTCACACCTTAACAAGGCGTTATGCGTATTAGGGAACATCGTAGAAGGAGATATCGTGTTTATTGAAAAGTATCAGTGGTTTTATGCCGCACTTTCAGGCTATTCAGCCACTTCGCTTTTAGTTCTTACAAACGTAAGTCCCGCAAACTTTGGCTTTTGGCTTATGTTGGCTACGATTGCGTTCGCAATATGTTTACCTGTATTCGCAACTTTTTCAATGACGTATTGGATATTTCTAAAGTACAGAGTTCCTCAGAAGAATGTAGCTTTGTTAATAAATAGCCCAAAGAGCCAGAAAGTAACAAGTTACAGTATGTATCTAATAGCATTTGCATCGCTATTTATAATAATACATCTAAGTTATATCGCCGGAGTTACCGCTGCCGTAGCCTTGTATTTTAGTAAAAATTTCAGTCTTACTGCTTATACAAAGTAGGTATAACAAATCCGTGGTTGGATGCTGTAGAAAGAAGTCCAGGTAATGCACCCGATTTAGAACCCAACTAAAATACGCATAACAAACGCTTTAAGACGGATTCGCAACGCTCGGCGGTTTTGGTTTGATTTGGCTTTTGTGTTTAAGGTGCAATAATCAAGTGTTGTGGTAGCGTTGCTCACCACTTAAGCGGGCGTTAGGGCACAGGGCGAAAATGGATAGAATCGTAGAATTAATCAAGCAAGATCCAGTTAGAGTTAAAGCCTTAGAGTGCGTATCTAAATTGGGCTTGCCTCAGTGTTACATTGCAGCTGGTTTCGTTCGTAATCTTGTTTGGGATGCACTGCATGGCTTTGATGTAGCAACACCATTGAACGATGCGGATGTTATTTACTTTGCTCCAGACGAGAACGACCCTAATGCATATTTACACCGCGAATCTCAGCTCAAGCAGCTAATGCCAGAAGTTAACTGGCAAGTTCGTAACCAAGCACTAATGCATACTCGGAATGGCGATTTACCCTACACATGCTCCCTTGATGCTATGAGCTATTGGCCAGAACAAGAGACAGCTGTTGCCATTCGACAAGTCGCACCTGATAGCTATGAATGTATTGCAGCTTTTGGGTACGAATCCTTATTTGGTTACTGTGTCACACATAACCCTAAAAGGTCACGAGAAACGTTTGAAAATCGTGTAAATTCAAAGGGCTGGCTAGTAAGGTGGCCATCTTTGAGAACAGTGCCCTAACAAAGCATTTAAGAGTGATTCGCAACGCTTGGCGTTTTCGCTTCGCTCAAGTATAGCCAAGCGCTGCTCACACCTTAATGCGGCGTTATATTTTTGAGGTGGTTCCATGAATAAACATATACTTAGAGATGTGGCAGTCTGGCTAGCTGCAGGTACAGGTGTTCTTTATATTCTCGGAAATACCTACTACATATCTTGGTTAAGGACACTTGGTCTTAGCTCATCTTTTTTGCCTAAAGACACCCCTCAGCTTTTACAGATCGGCTTCGCACCATTTTATACGTATGGTTTATGGGCTATTGCTTTTTTAATTCCAATTTTATGGTTGTTGAGATCTCTCACTAAGCAGTTATTTAGATTAATTGTTATAACTGTTCGGAAGTTAATGCCAGATTTTTACAATGAAGCCGCGAAAGCTTGGAACAACGAGGGAGCAACTTCTAAGCCTGTGACGCCTCAAAAAGTTAGTGAATTTTCAGAAACACTGGACTTTGTCATTAACAACTTAATGTTTTTATTCTTGTTGGCTCTAGTTTACGGATTTTTAGGATCATGGTTTGCATTTGATAAGCTGGAAGATATAAAAAAGAAATTGTGTATCAACTAGGTGATAGTGAATTGAGCATACTAACATGTTCGAGTATTACATCTTTGTGCGCGGTATATAACTATGATGACCACCAAACAGAGATCATCAAGATAGAAAGCCTCGCCAGTTCAGTTGTCGTGTCAAAGCCTGACGGGCTGTACGAACGACTATTTTTGAAGTCTGCGGATAAAAAAATATAACAAAGCATTTAAGAGTGATTCGCAACGCTTGGCAGTTTCGCTTCGCTCAAGTATAGCCAAGCGCCGCTCACACCTTAATGCGGCGTTAGCTTAATGGAGAAAGTTTTGACTAAAGTAGTTGTAGGGATCTTGTCCCTAATGGTAACTACAGCATATGTAATCGGTTTTTTATATGATGCTGCTTTTCTAGAAAAACTAGGATTTGCTCACTATGAAATGATTGGCGACTCTTTGGAATACCTGTCTATCGGTGGCATGTATCTGTTTTTCAATTTCTCTTCAGGTCTCGCATTTTTTATGCTTGTTGGTGCGTTAATTGGTTGTGGCTATATACCTCTGAAAAGGTTTATAACGGCTAAAGCTAATTGGGTTGGTTCCTATTTAGACTTGCAAAGTTTGCCTTACATTCTAATTGGCTTACTTCCTGTCTTATTTGTTGCTTTCGTACCTGTGGTAAATGATGCGAACGAACTATCAGATCAACATTTAAAATCTGAGGCAAATACGCAAGTCTGTAAACTATCTGATCAACAGTGTCTCAATGGTATTGTTGTAAAGTATAGGGATGGAAAGTTGGTTTTTTTATCTAAGGACAAGTCTACTTATAATCGAGTCATTGTAATACCTGAAAAAAACATCGCTATTGTTCAGCAATTAAGCTAACAAACTGTTCAAGAGGGATTCGCAACGCATGGCATTTTCACTATGCGTTGGTTTAAGTGATTAAGGTGGTATGCGGTGGCATCGGTATTGCGTTGCTCACCCCTTAACAGGGCGTTATGTGTTCCGTACGGAGAGAGGAAATAATGACAAAGAGAACACTGGTTTTACTCTATCCGGGGGCTATTTCCTATGAAGTAATGTAAGCGATAGAGTGTTTAGGAGCGTATGGGAGAGTTGATATCACCACCCCAGAGAACCACAATCATACCGATTCATCAGGTCTAAGAATTTGCCCCACTGTTAACTTTGAGGACATATGTATTACGGACTATCAAGCTCTTCTGATCCCTGGAGGAAATCCTGACTCAATAATGGAAAGCGACCCAATTGCTAGTTTCATCCAGAAAGCCTATGAATCATTACTAGTTATTGGTGGCATATGTGCGGGAGTATTAGTCTTAGCAAGAGCTGGCATCCTAAAGGGCGTTAAAATTACCCATAATTATACGGAAAAATATGCCCCAGAATCTTCGGTACTGCTCACTCGACCATATTGGGAGGGGGCTATCTATGAAGAGTCGTTGGTTCAAATCGACAAGCGTATAGTGACAGCGATGCCCAATGGGTACGTTGATTTTGGGTTAGCGGTGGCTGAAGCCCTAGAGTTGCTAGATCGTAAGCAAAAACAGTTTATTCTGAACTATCACAAGCAAGGTGCTCATTAAACACATAACAAATTGTTCAAGAGTGATTCGGCACGCGTGGCATTTTTACTATGCGTCAGGTTTAGTGGTTAAGGTGGTATGCGGAGGCTTCGGTATTGCGTGCCTCACACCTTAACAAGGCGTTAGGCTTCGTAATTGTACAAGCCCTTACTTGTGGTGTGGCATTCTAAAGGTTGTTGTAAATTTGGATAAAAATTATGTGTAATAAACTTCTAACGTCAGTGCTAGCGAGCTTCCTACTATCAGGATGTGTGTACTCTGTCCATACTTCCAAACTTGATACACCAATTAAGAAGCAAGTTTTAGAAGAGCAGGAGGCAACTAACTTTTACTCTGAAATGTCGATTGATAATGTAGAAAAAACGGCATCAATTGGCGATGAGTTGTTTAATGTAGCTCGTTATTACGAAACTGTTGATTTCTATGAAATCATTCCGTTTTCTAGCCCAACTAGTGTTCGTTTCCCTCAGAATCAAGAATGGACAGCAACTCACGAATACAATGACGGTATATCTGGTGATTTACTCGTGTATACAACCCCCGCATACCACCGCAGCCAAATCGGTGTAATTTTGGATGAACAGTATGTTGTTTCCACTTCAGAGCCGCTGGTTCAACTTAGTGGTGCAAAAGAAGGGCGTCGTTGGAAGCTGGCTGGAGAGGGTAAATTTTTCTCTTTAAGAGAAAAAAGCACCCGTGTTACAGACGACCCACGTTGGGGATTGAGATTTGGTGGTGTTCAATCAGGAATGTATGTTTTTGAAATTATTAATCGCTCTGAGTCAACAGTTACCGAAGTTTTACAAACTTTGAAAGTTACTGAACAAGATTTTATGTCGGGTTTTGTAGTAAGAAATGTATTTGTAAAAGGGACTCGTAGCTATAAGGCTGGTGTGATTGGGTTTAAAGCTAAAGACTTGAAAGCAACCAAAGCCTAACAAGGCGTTTAAGACGGATTCCCAACGCTTGGCGACTTGAGTTCAAATCAGTTTTAGTGTTTAAGGTGCAATGGTTTAAGTTAAGTGGTGGCGTTGCTCACCACTTAACGCGGCGTTATGTGCTTGGAGGAAAAATGCAATTTATCGAAGTTAAAAGTAGCCAAATTCCGCTAGATTTGCTGCTCGAAGCAGATCCTTCTAAGGCGAGTGTTTCATCATATTTATCAGAATCATGGTGCTTTGCTGCGCTAGATAATGAGCGTATTTTGGCGGCATGTATAGTGAAGCCTGAACCCCAAAACCTTGCTGAAATCTTCAATGTTTCGGTATATCCCGAGCTACAAAGTCAAGGAATTGGATCTCAATTACTCAAGTCAGTTCTGTCTCAGCTACCAAGTAAGGGAATCACTCGTGTTGAATTGGGTACAGGTACCTTTGGTTATCAACTGACTTATTATCAGCGCCTTGGTTTTCGTGTTGACTCGATCATCAAGGATCACTTCTTACTGAATTACCCAGAGCCAATCTATGAAAATGGTATTCAACACAAAGACATGCTGAGATTGTACGCACAGATTTAGCACGCACATAACAAGCAATTTAAGAGGGATTCACAACGCTTGGCACTTTAGCTTCTACTTCAGTTTTAGTGTTTATGGCACAATCCCTTAGGTTTGGGTGGAGGCGTTGTTCACCCCTTAATTGGGCGTTAGGCATCAAGGAGTCGTTGTGAAAGTTGGTGATATAAATATTGGTGAGTTAAAGCCAATCCCAGAACCGGAGTTATGTGACGAAAAGGAAGTTTTTGCCTTTTTTGGGTTAGCTTCGTTCAATGCACAGTGCGCTGAAAAAGCCCTAGTAAACTTCGCGATGGGTTATAAAGTCGTCGATAATTCAGCACTGAATCAAGAAGAGTGGTTAGAAATATACAATGGGTTAAATGCCCATACATTTGGTCGTCTATTGGGACAAGTTAAGAAGAACGTTGATCTACCTTATGAGTTAATAACACATCTTGAAGCTACTCTGAAAAAGCGTAACTGGCTAGCACACGATTTCTTTTACGATTATGCAATGCATATGTCAGATACTGATGGTCGCAAAGAAATGATCACTGAACTCCAGAACTTGATACACACTTTCCAAGTTGCTGATCATGCGGTAGAAAAACTGAGTTTGAAAGTGTGGGAAACAATGGGGATTACTGAAGATTGGCTACAAAATGAAGTTGCAACTCAACTTAAAGAGTACCATTCGGGAAAAGATGCCTAACAAACTGTTTAAGAGTGATTCGCAACGCGTGGCATTTTTACTATGCGTCAGGTTTAGTTGTTAAGGTGGTATGCGGTGGCTTCGGTATTGCGTTGCTCACCCCTTAGCAGGGCGTTAGTTGCACAGGGAGGTTTCGTGGAAGAATTAGCAGGCGGAAGAAAGTCCGCAATATATCGAGATGGTGAAGTTGTCTATCGACCTCTGCAACCGTGGAGTTCTACAATTCACCTTATTTTGAAGCATCTTGAGCGAGAAAATGTAGCTGAATGCCCCAAATTTCTTGGTGTTAGCCAAGATCAGGAAGTCCTAAGTTTTGTTGCTGGTAATACTTATAACTACCCACTAGTTGGTGCAATCGCAACTGATGATGCACTCATATCAGCAGCCAAATTATTGCGTAAGATACATGACTCAACTGCGCTGCTTTTAGAACAATTAGATGTTAATACACACAAGTGGATGCTAGAGCCAAGAGAGCCTTTTGAGGTAATCTGTCATGGTGACTTTACCCCGTACAATGTTTCCCTTTCCGAGAATACAGTTGTTGGTGTATTTGACTTCGATACTTCGCACCCAGCGCCAAGAATATGGGATTTAGCATATTCGGTTTATTGTTGGTCACCTTTCAAAACAGACAGAAATGATAAGTTAGGTACAATCTGTGAGCAGGTGGCTAGAGCTAAACTATTCTGTGATAGTTACGGTGCTACGGAGTCCGAAAGAAATCACCTAGCTGACGCAATGGTTCAGCGATTACAGGCTTTAGTTTCATTCATGCGTAGGGAAGCGAAAAATGGTGATGAATCCTTTGTTGAAAATATAGAGCAAGGTCATCTCCAAGCCTATCTAAATGACATAGAATATATCACTGAAAATAAACATAAAATTCAGTGCGCATTGTGCAACTAACAAAGCATTTAAGAGTGATTCTCAACGCTTGGCATTTTCCATTCTATCGTTGAGTTCAGTGTTTACGGTGGCCAGGTTTAGTTTCGTGGTTGCGTTGTTCACACCTTAATGCGGCGTTATGTGCTTGGAGGAAAAATGCAATATATCGAAGTCAAAAGTAGCCAGATTCCGCTAGATTTGCTGCTTGAAGCCGATCCTTCTGAAGCGAGTGTTTCTTCATATTTATCCGATTCATGGTGCTTCGCTGCACTAGATAATGGGCGTGTTTTAGCTGCTTGCATAGTGAAGCTACAAACCAATAGTCTTGCTGAGATATTCAATGTCTCTGTATATCCAAAGTTACAAGGTCAAGGTGTTGGTTCTGAATTGCTTAAGTCGGTTCTGTCTCAGTTATCAAGTAAGGGAATCTCACGTGTTGAACTGGGTACAGGCACCTTTGGCTATCAACTGACTTATTATCAGCGTCTTGGCTTTCGGGTTGACTCAATCGTCAAAGATTACTTTTTGCTGAATTATCCAGAGCCAATCTATGAAAATGGTATTCAACACAAAGACATGCTGAGATTGTACGTACAACTTTAGTACGCACATAACAAAGCGTTTAAGAGGGATTCTCAACGCATGGCAGTTTTGGTTCAAAGCTTAGCTTTTGTGTTTATGGCACAATGGTTTAAGTTGGGTGGCATCGCGTTGTTCACCCCTTAACGCGGCGTTAGTACTGGGTTGGCATCAAAGGCTAAAAGTTTCTGTTTTTATTGGTTTCTTTTCCTCGCTTTACATCTGATCAAATGTGCCTTTCAGGTTCGCTCCGGTGGCACTAGATGTGAAGTTTTCGCTTTGGGTTTATCGTTTACGGTTTCTAACTTTCGGGCTATTTCTCTGGCGTGGTTTCTTTGGCGCTGAGAAATTTTCGGAAAAACAAGCGTTTCTTTGTCGCAGCTGTTCAAGTTTGAAGCCCGTATTCTTTGCTAATTTGAAAACAGTGAAAAGGGCAGTGAAGCATGTTTTTCTTCTAGCCAACTTACGTCTTGAAGTTAGTTTTCAGTTTGGCAGTTTTCCGTTTAGCTTCATGGTTTTAAGCCAACAGCTTCGTGCTATATTTCAATGTATTGGTATGTACCAAAGGCTTTGCGGGCAGCGTACTAACAAACAATTCAAGAGGGATTCGTAACGCGTGGCATTTTTACTATGCGTTAATTTTAGTGATTAAGGTGGTTTGCAGCGGCATCTGTGTTGCGTTACTCACCCCTTAATTGGGCGTTATGTACCTAAGGGGTAACTGGAATTATGAGTGATTTTGTTCGTAAGGTTGGTGAAAACTGGAGTCAGATTGGTGCTGGCGCTAGTATAAAACGTCAATCAGCTGGTGCGACGAATCATGTTTTTCGTATCCAATCCTCAGAGACTTATTATCTTAGAAAATATAGTGTTCGCAATGTTGCTAAGATCAAGTTAGAACATGAGCTGCTGAGAAAGTTATCGCAAAATTTGAATACTATAATTGCCCCTGTTTTGACGCGCGATCACCACTCCTTTTGTAAAATAGGTGATGAGTTTTATGCTCTATTTCCTGAAGCAAAAGGAACGTTAATCGAAAAAAGTGCTCTGTCTGCGTTTCATGCTTTTCAGTTGGGAAAAGCCCTTGCTGACCTGCATGTTCAACTCGCTTCCGAGGTTGGAAACGACTTTCCAACAATTGAGCTTTCTTGGGATAAAAGTGCTTGGGTCGATAGACTACAAAAAATAGTCGCAGCTATTGAAACAAATAGTGAATTTGATATGAATAACTCGGTGCTACGAAGAGTAAAACAACAGCGTGATTATCTAGCTAGCTCAGAAGCTACGCACTCATATACCCCGTTAACAAGCAGGCAACTAATCCACGGCGACTTTCATCATTTCAATGTCTTTTTTGATTCTAATTGCACAGTAAGCGATGTGATCGACTGGGATTTAGTGCAAAACATGCCTCCTGGTTATGAATTGGCGAGAGCATGCATGTATATGTTCGATTTGGAGCTTCATAGGTCATTAGCTTTATTAAAAGGCTATCTGTCTGTCAAGCCTCTATCCCGATTAGAGCTTAACGATGGAGCAAAGGCGTGGGCTGTTTACGCCGACCACTATGTGTGGGCTTTGGAGGAAGTATTTTTAAAAAATAATACAGCGGCACAGAAGTTCATACCTCAAAGGGACTTTATCCCTTTTATGGAGCAATGGCTCCAAATTGAAAGTGCCTTGTTTTGAGGCGGTACATAACAATCTGTTTAAGAGTGATTCGCAACGCGTGGCATTTTTACTATGCGTTGGTTTTAGTGTTTAACGTGGTATGCGGTAGCATCGGTATTACCTTGCTCACACCTTAACAGGGCGTTATGTGCACAATCAAATTCAACTAAAATTTGCAGTATTGGGAATGGTGTAAAATTTAGAGTTTTCGAGTTCTAACATCGTCATAGCGCTTAAGCCAACATTCTCCCTATTTAAGTTTACCCATTTCAAAAAGTTTGTTTGTGGAACGAACTCAACAAATTTTTTCCGAAGCACTTCGCTTGAGATCGGAATGATTACACCAACACTTTTAAAAGCAGCTTTGATTATCTTAATGTCACACTTGTAAAGTTCTCGGGAGTAGTCTGCAGAGGTTTTATTTAGATAGTTAAGCTCAATATTAAAGCAATAGAGCTGACGAGATATGCTGACTTCATAGCTATGAGCAGTTTGTACGCCCACTTTGTAAGCGCAGTGAAATTCCCAATCCTTAACACCACCAATACCTACAGACTTCATGTTAGACAGTCTATGCCTAGGGTTCTTTGTAATCCCTATTTTAAAGACATCTATAGACGGGGAGTAAGCTACATAAATATGGTCACAGATGTATTTATTTCTACGATAAGGCGTATCTAATGCACCTTCAGGTATTTCGCTAACCAAAGTAACCGCCATAATGTAATTTATTGCTCAAACAGTAGCATATTTGTTAACTACGAAAGTTGAGTTAAGTGGAAAAATGCACATAACAAAGCATTTAAGAGTGATTCCCAACGCTTGGCATTTTCAGCTCAAGGTTGGGTTTCGTGTTTACGGTGGTATGGTTTAGGTCAGGTGGTAGCGTTGCTCACACCTTAATGCGGCGTTAACTGGCGCAGAAAATACGAAAGCACAATGATACAGTTTCTCGGTTCAGAGATTTAACGTGTTCGGTCGGTTTCCTTAGCTGAGCTAATGCGACTAATTTCAGTTTGATACTTAAGTTTACTGATGTGAAAGGCGGCACAAAGCCTTCTAATAATATAAGGCATTCGCGATTAGTTCGGCGCACTTACATCGCCGAAGTATGGTGTTGTGAGACGCATTTCAAACTAAAGATAAACGGTAATTTTTTGGTTAAATACATATTTGAGTTAGCTTTGCTAATCATTAATTAGCAAAACGAGCTTTGGCGAAAGTGGCTGAAAGATCGGCGAAAACTGAAAGGCGCTCAGTTAACAAACTGTTCAAGAGGGATTCGCAACGCGTGGCATTTTTGCTATGCGTTGGTTTTTAGTGTTTAAGGTGGTATGCGGCGGCTTCAGTATTGCGTTGCTCACCCCTTAACAGGGCGTTAGTTTCATAACATTTTCTATACGCCACTGAGTGCATATGTTGTTCTTTTTACTTCATAAAATAAGCCCTAAAATTATACATGGATGAGTGATGAGTAACGTAATTTCAGTTAGCAGTTTACCGTATAATTTGCCAAGCCATGAGCAAGAACAATTAAGAATATTAGCTAAAATAATCGGTTTTAAACCAGAACTACTTGTTGGGACTGGAAAAGTAGAAGTAGATGCGATTTGTTCGATGATCTTGTATAGACATCTCAGTCAGAAGCAACGAGTAGATGCTATGAAACTGATACGAAGTGTTTCGAATAGAGCCTTAATGGGAAAACTAGTAACAGGAGCGCTAGACACTACTTTTGTTAACCCACAATATGGCATGTGGTCAATGACTGAGAAAGAGTTACAGTCTGATAAAGATTTTCATAGCTTTTTAGACAATTTCGCTAGTTATATAGGTATTGGTGCTTCAAGCCTTGGACTCAAAGACCTATACAAGGAATCTAAAGCTAGAGGTAAACTTGGCAGAGGTGGTTTAGCTATGCTTGTCATTTGGGGATCTGTTGCGTTTAATAAGTCTGAATTAAAAAAAGTTAATACAGAGTTAGAAAATCGAAGTGTACGATTGGTTTCGGGGCTTCATCAATGATTTCAAATATTATTTCTTATGTGCTTGTCACTGTCTTCGCTATATGGTTGTGGAATGATGCTCCAGCTCAACATAGAGATAACCTGTTCTATGTGGCCGTAGTATGTTCTCAAATCGGTTTCTTTATTTATTCTCGAAAGTTAGAGAAACTTAAAAATAAGGTAGAAGACTTGGAAAATAAGCACTCTCTAGAAACAAAAAACTAACAAGGCATTTAAGAGTGATTCCCAACGCTTGGCATTTTTTATGTCATCGTTGGGTTTCGTGTTTAAGGCGTACAGGTTTCGTCTGGTGGTAGCGTTGCTCACACCTTAATGCGGCGTTAGGTTTTCGGAGTCACATGAAGAAAATTCTGTTTATTTTGTGTACGTTGATGTCAGGAGTAGTAATGTCTGAGGGTTTGTTTTTAAGTTCATATAACGAAGTGTCCGAACGTTATGCAATTCTCGATGAGTTTGAAGAGTCTGGGGTGCTTTACCTAACTAAGCCTCAAACTCAAAAGCCAGAAAGAGATGCTGTTGCGTACATACAGTACGTGCCTGTTTCCGAGGAATCTTGGAAGCAGAAAATGAGAGCAGGGGAACCGCCACAATTACACCAAGGGCTAGTTTCCAAAACAGCAATTATTGAGAAGACAGTAGAGCAAGATTTTAGCTTTCAATGGTCGGCTGATGGTAATTCAGTAGCCTTATTATATAGAAGCGTTCCCATAGCTTTCGTTACTAAAAGCGAAAAGTATGGTTTTAGCAAAGCGGTTGTATCAGATTCGCCAGTTGTTTCAGTCTGGAATTCAGAGAAGTTTAGTGAACTATTTGCGTAAAAACCTAACAAAGCATTTAAGAGTGATTCGCAACGCTTGGCAGTTTCGCTTCGCTCAAATATAGCCAAGCGCTGCTCACACCTTAATGCGGCGTTAGCAATATAAGAGGAAACCGATATGTCAGGTATCACAGACCTAGACGAATTATTGCGTTCGATGAGTCCAAAACTAATGGAATCAGAGTTTGTGTTTTGTACAGTTTCTGGTGTGCTAGCAGACTATGTTGACCTAAATCCAGTTGCCACGTTTATTGAATCTGAGGGTTTAACTTTGGTTCTAGAGAAATCAGCGGCAGAAAAGGCAGGTTTGTCGTTTGATGGTACATATAGTCAAATAACTCTGACGGTGCACTCCAGTTTGGAAGCTGTAGGTCTTACAGCAGCAGTGGCTAGCAAGTTAGCATCAAAGGGTATTAGTGCTAATGTCATTGCAGCTTATTATCACGACCATATCTTTGTTCAAAGTGGTAAAGCAGAAGCGGCAGTTTCAGCATTAGAAGAGTTCAGTGCATAGGGTTAAGCCATATTGCTAACAAAGCATTTAGGACGGATTCCCAACGCTCGGCATTTTTGGTTTACTTTGAATTTAGTGTTTACGGTACAATACTTTAAGTGCGGTGGTCTGCGTTGCTCACCACTTAATGCGGCGTTAGGTGCTAGAGGGAAAAGGTAGATATGGAAATCGCTTTTCGGCAAATAAGTATCGATGATTTAGACTTATGTGTTGATGCTAGAAAAGATGCATACTTTTGTAGTTTCGGTCATTACGACGGATTCGATGATTTCATTAGTGGTTATCGCGAGCGAGTTATTGAGCGTTTGGTGACTCCAGAGTAGTTCTACATTCATATTTTTGTTTCTGGTCAGTTCGCAGGACAGTTGGAGTTTCGCAGTTTTTCACCAGAGCCTGAAACTGGTTATGTGCATCTGATTTATTTAAAATCAAATTTCCGTGGCTTAGGGCTAGCTCCTAAGTTGCAGGATTACATCGCAAATGTCTTGTTTAGAGCAGGTTGTAAGCGTGCAGTACTTTCAGTAAGTCGAACTAACACTAGGGCTCTTACTTTTTACAAGCGCCATAATTGGGAGTTTGTGCGTAAGAATCCAAAGCACGATGAAACTGACTTTTATCAGCTGTGGTTACGCACCTAACAAATTGCTTAAGCGTGATTCAGCACGCGTGGCATTTTTAGTATGCGGTGCTTTTGGTGTTGAAGTGCCATGCGGCGGCTTGGTCATTGCGTACTTCACACCTTAGCAAGGCGTTATGGCGCAGGGCAAAATTCAGCTAAGGGAACTAGATGAGTGATAAAGTTAAAGTAGCCTTGCAGTGGCTCAAAGAAATCTTGGATGCAGAGGATGTGGAGTATCAAATAGTCGGTGGGTTAGCGGCAACCATTCATGGTGGTAGTCGGGAAATCGCAGATATAGATCTTTATATTCATAACTCTGACGCAGACAAGGTGTTATCGCATGTAGCAAAATACATATCAAAGCCGTTAGATCATTATGCCGAATATGGTTGGGATTTAGAGTATTTCCAGTTGGTTTACCAAAGTCAAAAAATTGAAATCGGTTTGTCTCAACATACGAAGATACAATCACGTCAAGATGGTTCTTGGCACCAGCTTGAAATCTACTTTTCAGAATCAGTTCTTAAAGATTATCAAGGTATCGAGTTGCCAGTCATCCCAGTTAATCGTTTAGTCGAGTACAAGCGGATATTGGGTAGGGAAGTAGACCAAATTGATATACAAGAGCTAACTTTGAGTTCATCGCCATAACAAAGCATTTAAGAGGGATTCTGGTTTTTTGTTCAAGTTTTTGTTTTATATGAATAAAATAAATTTTGCCCTAGGTTGGGGTGACATTTGGGGTTACACCGGAAAATAACTTTTAAATGTGATTTGTATCACGTTATTTTTGTAGGTGATTCTTGTTGAATGGTCTTGTTCCATGCTCAGCCACTTTAGGTGGGCAGTGGTATTTTGCTGACCGAAACTTGCTTCATCTGGGAACCTACATTTACCACTTCAAGTTCCATGTGTTCTGGGATCTTGATGACTTCAATTTCGATTTTTTTTAAAGTCGTCTTGGGGGCTCTGGGATTGATTGGGATGTTTGTTTGGGGCGTGAAGTTATCTAGGAAAAACCATGTGATTGAGCAATTAGTAGATTGGATCCGGATAATAGTGCTTACCAAACCTTCCTTAACAATATAAGCATGAATATCGCGATCAGTTAATCGCCCACCGGATGAATCCATCGCTCGGGTCATAATATACGGGCGTAACTGCTTACGCTCCCCCAGCGCTAAGAGAAGCTGGTTGATCATTCATGTAATCCTTCAGCCTCCTCAGCTAGGAGTATTTGTACCTATTTGTTCAATCTGCTTCAGCTGATTTCGAGGAGCCTAGTGATTTGGATTCGAGACTGCGCGTCTTTGAAATGTGCTAATGCGAGCAAGCGCATAAACCTGCAAATCACCCGCAGCCCCACAATACATAATCTGCTGAGTTCCTAGTGATGCAATTCTTAGACAACCAAATCCTGTTTGAACTCTACCACAGCAAGTTAGAGCAGGAGAAAGAAGAGTAATGATATTTGAAGAACTAAGGTATAAAAGCGATAAACAAACCGAGCAAGACGCAGTTCAATCAGTACGCAATGGGAACTGAACTGGTGGTTAGTGTTGTTTTAGATCCACAAAACCTAGGCTAACACTTGAGAAAAGTGATCAAAATACAGCTGATTCGTCGAACGCATTTTCGACCGCGTCTATGGTTGGAGTAAAGGAGCCGGATGAAGTCACTAAAGACTGGTTTGTTTCCCCCCGACTTCATGACCTTACACCATAGTAGCGAATTGGGAATTTTGACAAATGACAAACCAAGATAGAATTGAGTAGTTTTCCACTATTTGCAGTGTTTTTTTTCTAGAGAGCAGGCTGTTTCACGATCCTTATAAGCTTGCTCCGACTTCCCTAGATGGTCAGCTGCGATAGCACGAACATCAAAGTATACGGCTTTAGTCGGATCGAGTGCAATCGCCTTATTCAAATCAGCAAGAGAGGCATTATAGCGTTCTATAAGCCCTAAACCATATCCACGGGAAGCAAATAAGTTTGCCATTGTGGTCTTGTCTTCGCTTCCGTCTTCTTTGATTGCTCCCAGATCGTTCAGGTATCCACAAGCGCTGATTGATCTGATACCCGAGTGTATCCCAATAGGAAGGAGCGGACTCTGGGTTAGCTCTCTGAACCCGTTTGATGAGATCGGAAAGTAGTGCTTTAACTTGCCTGCAATTCGCTTGCCCCTTACAGAACAGTCCTGGTGGAATAAGTCCTCGTCGCGTTTCCTCTCCTGAAGCCTGATAGCTAAAAATGCCATCGTCAATACAATCGCGCCATCCTATTTTCTCTTTATCCTTAGTGTAGCCAAACTGAAGAATGGCTCCTTCACCTACAGAAATTGTTGAAGTCGGTTCAATAATATCAAGTGAGAATGGGTCTGCTTTTAAAAGATCGACCATTAGGTTTGAAACATTCCATTGTCGCAGGTCTTTCGGACATCCTTTAATAAGGCGCTCTCCTTTCGTAACAGGATGGAGGTCACTTTGAGGGCCATCGCTGACGCAAGTCACGTTAACGATCTGAAGATGACCTGATAGGGCGGGACGCAATGTCGCAGGGCTGGCTTTATATTCTATACGGTTCTTACCATACATGATCCACTTGCCACCACGTACAAGTTCTTTGATTTGGTGCAACAATGCTCGCTCTCCTTTTGCCTCCAGACGCGGTTTGAGGCGGTTGGAGGCAGAGATTCCCGATTGGTCGGCTAACGTAGGAATTCTGACCAGTTTTGACCTGAATTGTTTGAAGTCCTCTAGAAATTTTTCTTTAAATTCGATGAGACTGATATTTGCCTCATCCAGTTTTCCAGAATCTGCAAGCACGAGAATGAGAGCCTTGCGTGCTTCAACATTACTTGGTGCTATCGCAATCAATCTCCGGTAGTCCGTGATCGCTTCAGGAAATTGTCCAGCTTTTGTCAGAACTTGTGCACGATAAAGGAGATGACGATTATAGCTGTCACTTCCGGTATCTGACATTGAAAGAGCAGTTGTGTAGTCGGTTATTGATGAAGTTAAATTGCCTATACTGGCGTAACTGCTGGCGCGGTTGGCATAAAGCGCAGCCGATGGGATGACTCGGATAGCTTGGGTGTAATCTGAAATAGCGTCGTCATGTTTCCCTGCAAATGTGAATGCCATGCCTCGGTCGAAATGGGCACTAGCGCGTTCGTAATCGTTACGAGCGAGTATTAGGAATTTGCTTCGAACTTTTGCTGATTCATCGAACTTACTATTTGCGGAATAAGCTTGGGCGATGGTATCGAGTAAAACAACATTATTGGGCTGTTGGATTAGATCATAATTCGCGGCTTTGATGATGAGATCAGGGCAGTAAAACATCGCACCGGGATCTTCGGTGAGCTTATTGAGTTGTGGCAGCAATCTGAAGCCTCCTCTCACTGATTCAGTTTTGTTGACATCAGCGCTTCGAGCGTCGGAATATTTCTGGTGTCAGTTCAACGGCTTCGCACATGGCGGGAATGTCTAGCAGCGTGATATGACTTTCGCACTCAGTAATAAAACCATCGTTTTTCAGTTTTTTGAACGTTCTAGAAAGCGTCTCTGGCGTCATACCTAGCTGTGTTGCAAGCAGCTTTTTCGTCACGGGTAACGTAATTTTCCCTTCGCTTCTCGATTGAGCGCGATAGAAGTCAGCCAGCTTCATCACCAGTCTTTGATTCGCGTTTACTTGCGTCAAAATGTTCACGGTATCCATCAGCTGGTGGATGCGATTTGTCATGTAGTTCATTACTTTTAATGAAGTTTGTGGAGATTGAGTAAACACCGCTAACACATCTTGGTAGTGGAAAACAGACAGCTCGGTGTCCTGAACGACGCGGGCACTCATCGGATAGGTCCTTGGGGACATAAACATCGCCATTTCCGCAATCATTTCTCCCGCCATGAATACTCGAAACAGCTTTTCGTCGCCGTTTGGCATCAAACGAAACAATGAAACTTTTCCTCTCTCTACCAAATACATTTTTTCCGCAGGTTCGCCACGTTCAAACAGTTGATGCCCTGCATCGCAATGCAAAGGCGAGCGTTTTGAGAAGAGTTGTGTTTTTTCTTCTTCGTTAAGGAGCGAAACAATAGAGCCGGGCACGCTGTTTTCCTTAGCTTGATAATTATCAAGCAGCAAATTCGGACTTGGAGGATAAGATACAAATAATAATCATTATTGATTAATGTGCCAACTTATCCAACCTGAGAAAGGAGAACAGTTATGGACGGTATTAGCCACGTATTTCGATGGGTTGCCTTGTGCGGTCTGGTCGTTCTT
Organism: Vibrio alginolyticus NBRC 15630 = ATCC 17749; assembly: GCF_000354175.2. Classification (NCBI taxonomy): domain Bacteria; kingdom Pseudomonadati; phylum Pseudomonadota; class Gammaproteobacteria; order Vibrionales; family Vibrionaceae; genus Vibrio; species Vibrio alginolyticus. The sequence goes on along the minus strand of NC_022349.1, from coordinate 938,561 downwards.
TTTGTTCCCGTCGCCATCTTTGCTTAGGAGTCATTATGTCTAAACGATTAGCCATGCCTAATGAAGGGCGAGAAGTGACAAAAACACCGGGACACTGGGTACTCGCTCAACTGGGTAAGAAAGTGCTGCGTCCTGGTGGCAAAGAGCTGACACAAAAAATGTTGCAAGGGTTGGCAATTACCCGTGATGACCGCGTTGTCGAATTCGCGCCCGGTATGGGTTACACCGCACGTTTTTGCTTGGAAAAATCCCCAGCAAGCTACACCGCTATCGAACAAAATCAGCAGGCAGCCGAGATTGTTCGCTCTTACTTACAGGGTTCAAACCAACGTTGTCATGTCGGGAATGCACAAGAGACAGGGTTAGAGCCGGAATGCGCTTCTGTGGTTTACGGCGAAGCCATGCTGACGATGCAATCTGATGCGCGTAAAAACGAAATTATTGCCGAGGCTGCTCGAATCCTCGCGACTCATGGGCGTTACGGTATCCATGAGTTGTGCATTACGCCAGATACAATCGATGAAGATAAAAAGCGCGCGATTCAAAGAGAAGTTTCCGAGACCATTCAACACCCCGCCAAACCCATCACCCCCGCTGAGTGGAAAGCTCTGATGGAAGAGAATGGCTTGGTCGTTGAATTTGAAGCCGTTGCTCCAATGCATTTACTCGAACCAAAACGTGTTATCGCCGATGAAGGCTTGAGTGGGTTCTTAAAAATCGTGAAAAACGTACTGACTAAACCGCAAGCGAGAAAGCGTGTGTTAGGCATGCGTAAGATTTTCCGCAAACACGAAAAGAACCTATCTGCGATAACGCTTGTCGCAAGAAAGAAGGAAAGCTAAATCATGCTTGAATACACCTTATATGAAGATCTCGCCAGCGAAGTGGATATCCCCAAAGCAGGTATCACGAGTTGTCCTGTGTACAAAAGTGAGCGTTTGCGAGGTGTTATCTTCGGGTTCGCCGAAGGTGAAGAAATGAGCGAACATACTGCAGCAGTACCAGCGATTGCACAAGTACTCGAAGGAGAATGTACGTTCACGTTAGAAGAAGAGGCGAAGGAACTAAAAGCTGGCGCTTGGCTACTAATGGACGCGCATTTGCCTCACAGCATTATCGCAAAAACGCCATTGAAGCTAATGTTGTACCTGTTGCGCGAGCCTAAGTAACACGCAGTATTGAAATACAAACCAATGTAAATTTAGCCCCAACCAAGTGTTGGGGCTTTTGCGTTTATTGCTGCCGGTACTTATCTGACGAAGTTCTGCAATCCTGCCACACTGGCAAAGTTATAGAGAATAAAACCCGATGCCACCATGGTGACTGCCAAAACGAGGTTAAGCGTATCGCTCAAGTTGGCATTAGGTTTGGCGCTGTGATTTTTCATTTGGCGTTGAATCGTTAAAGCGTTGAACACCAATATCGAGTTGGTCATTGCCGTTCCTAAAGCCATCACGAATGTCGCGACCATGCCCCACATTAAGCTGCCTAGTATGTTAGAGAGAAACAGAACCAACACCGCACCAGTACAAGGGCGGAAGCCGATGAGTAGCAGTGCTTTCCATGAAATATTGTCATTAGAACCTGCGGAATCATCATCTTCTTGAGATCGTGTTTGCTTGATGCGGCGCTTGACCACCGACGCAAACTCTTTCAGCGCCAATAAAACAATAAACACCGCACAACCTTGCGTCAGCAGACGAACATTATCGGAAAGGCTGAAAGCAAACTGCTCTGCAATCTTGGCAGTAATCACGAAAAGAATGCACGCGCTCGCGGCTTGTAGGGCGGCAATAATCGCCATTAACACAAGTGCTTGTCGGCGACGGTAGCCATGAATCAAGCTCATTGACGTCACTGCCGTTTTACCGTGTCCAGGGGCAACCGAATGCAGTAAACCATACAGAAAGCTGAAGCCCAACAAGTACAACAGTTGCCCTTGGCTGATGAGCATCAGGTATTCACTGATATACCGTAGTTAATCATTTTAGCTTTGTGAAGAAAAAATGGATTCCTTTGGAATCCATTGAGTTGACTAATTGCGATTCTTTATTTTGTCTTTGGTAGGGAGTAATACTATTCTCTATACATGCCGTACACACAAGTCACGATGTACTTAATAAACGTTACGAAAAAAGCAGATTTATCTGCCTTAATAGACAATACATCCTTAAGTTACTATATAACAATAACATCGGAGCACTTTGTGTTGTTAGAATTGGTAATCAGCCACAAGACCGAATGTACGAGGTCCGCCCATTTCGATAAGATCATTCTTATGGCGAAGAACGTAATCTTCATCTGTTGCATTCTTAATGTAGGCCCGAATGGTGAGATCATTCATGGCATAACCTGCATTGAGATTCAATATGGTGTAGTCGCCTGCTGACGTACTTCGGGTGTTGGCGAGATCTGTAAAGTAATCCGTTACGTGATTAACACGAGCACCAAAGAAAATGCCCGAATCTAGCTGTTGGGTGAAGCCAAGACCAGCCGACACTTCAGGTGCATAACTGAACTCATTCCCATTTAAGTTTTCAACAGTACCGCTTGGTCCTTCGGTGATTTCTGTTTTTAACAAGCCTACAAATGCGAATACGTCCAGACCTGAGTCAAACCAGTAATTGGTTTCAACTTCAGTACCGTATGTTTTTCCTTTAGGGATGTTTGCTATGTAATTGTCGAAACGATTTCCACTGTCACCATACACGACCGTTTGATAGTTTTCATAGTCGTTGTAGAAGACATTTGCAGTCAAACCAAGTCTATTTTCAAGGAAAGTTGAACGGGAACTTAGCTCATAAGTCCAGACTTCTTCCTGCTCAAACACAAAGACCTGTTGTTGGTACTCGTTGTATCCAAGTCCGCCAGCGTTGTATCCTTTACGAGCAGTAAGTCCAAGCATTGAATTGTCTGATACATTTAAAGTTACACCGACTTTTGGTAGCAAAATACCGTTACTTTCATCAGCATTGAAATCGAGTGGGAACCTTGCGTGGTCAAAATCACGCTTCAGCTCATCTTTTTCGTAACGAGCGCCAAGTAGCAAGCCCCAACGGTTATTGAGCTGGACTTTTGAATCGAAGTAAATTGAGTTGGTCAGAACTTTATCTTTACGCTTCATCGAGTCTGTTTGCGTATCCTGATCTTTGTAAAAACTGCTTACCCCGACAATGGCATTGTATTTGTCATCTAACGAGTTATAAGATAGCTTCGCTTCTGCGGTGTAGTTTTTTTCATCAACATCACCCCACCAGTCCGTACGAGGATAAGCTTTGAATTTCGTATTATAGTCTCGGCGCGCAAGCAATACATCAAGGGTTAATTCATCATTGATTAAGTAATTTATGTCAAAATTTGCATTCCAGCTTTCGGTTGTTTGACGTCGAGTACCGTTTTCATCAATGTATTCAAACTTACCTTTTTCAGAAACCAGATTTGTATATTGACCTTCTTCATTACGGCTAGCCAATGTTAGTTTTAGCGTAAGCTTATCGTTAGACATCGGTTTGAATAACAGCTTACCTCTCACATTATAGGATTCAACTTCAGAAGGGTCCCATGGATATTGGTCATTATCGGGCAGCGAGTAATCAATTGGTGTATTACCCTTTGTGCCCTCGGCGGCTAATCGAAATGCGAGCTTTTCAGACACGATTGGGGCAGAAACAACACCAGCTAAGTGATATTTGTCATCTTCGTTTTCGTAGCCACCACGAACTTTACTTTCAAAGTGGAACGTTGGATCTTTGGTTTTGATGACCACCGCGCCGCCAATACTATTTCGGCCTTGGTTGGTTGATTGAGGGCCTTTATAAATCTCTACTTGTTCTGTATCCCACAATCCGGCTTTACCAAAGGCTTCACCAGTCCATGACTCTGACACGCCATCAACGGTTGTATTCACCCTTGGTGTCGCTCCTGTCATGAAGGAAAGGAAGCCTTCACCAGGCCCACGACCATCGACACCTCGAATATGTGGAATACCAGAAGGGGCATTCAGTACATTCGGGACGCGATCGAGTAGATCGTAGTATGTTTGATCTTCGCCATTGTCTGCTTCATCAGTAAAAACGGTGACTGAGCTTGTGTTCTCAGCAAGTGTACCACCGAGTTTTTCACCAAGTACCACAATGGTTTCTAGGGTTGTTAGGGTTTCTTGGCCTTTCTTAGTATTGCTGTTGTCCACTTGCTCTGCTGAAAGAGTGGTGCTGGCTCCAAGGCAAATTACACCAATGAGCATGGCAAGTTTAGTCTTGCCAGTATTAGTGATGGTGATGCCACTGTTTAAATCCATGGGCTTCATGACCTGAGTATTCCTTAATAAAAAAAGAAGAAAACATTTGATGTTGTAACAACATTTATGTAAAAAAGTGTTGCGGCAATAATACTAATGATAATTATTATTATTTACAACAATGATGATATAAGTTTGTGCTATCTCATTACTAGAAGATATGCATGAAGTATCGACGTACAAGTTGGATTTGTGATGGATATAAAGGCTTTTCGAATAATAGAAAATAAGAATATCAATAGTGTTTTAAGTGGTTTGCTTGAAGATAATGAAGAAGTAGGAGCCCCATGTTGGTGGAACGAGGTGCAGACAAAAGGAACACCTTTTATCCTTTCCCAAGATAATACAAGCGTTGAGCTGCTATTTCTTTGGCGAAACACGGATGACAGTGTTAAGGAAATATACATTGATATCAATGGTATTACTGATCATCACAGCTTTGATATGGCAAGGCTTACTCATGTCAAAGGAACGGATGTTTGGTTTTATAAGGCAAGGGTAAACAGTACGTGGCGTGGGAGCTACACGTTTATTCCAGTGACACATGAACGCGTCCAACCAGCGTACCACGGAACATACCAAGAGAAACGCACCAAGCATCGGGAGTGGTTGAGAACCATTTTTCCTCTTAGTGTTCGCGATGATTTAAGTAAAAACAATTTGTCAGCCTGCGAATGGGGACGTTCGAAAACGCCGCTATCTATGCCAAAGGCAGTATCGCAAAGTGCTTGGTCAAGGTTCGATACAAAAAATGGCAATGTTCAGGCAGGAGCGGGCATGCAACTGGCTTGGACTAGCCAGTGTTTAGGTAATGAGCGCTATGTTTGGTTGTATTCGACAGCCAGCGCTGACCAAATGGCTGAACTGCCATTGGTTTTAGTCTTAGATGGTCAATTTTGGTCTCAATCCATGCCTCTGTTCAGTGCGCTGACCGATGCGACGAGCAGCGGTCAGCTTCCACCTGCCTTGTATGTCTTCATTGATGAAATCAATGGAGCGCTGCGTAATGAAGAATTCAGTTGCAACCCTTTGTTTTGGCAGGCTATCACTCAAGAACTGCTGCCGTTGGTTGGTCATTATTTCCCAATTACTAATGAGGCTAATCGTACGGCTGTTGTTGGGCAAAGCCTTGGTGGTTTGAGTGCGATGTATGCCGGATTGAACCATCCGGACCGTTTTGGTGCGGTTGTTTGTCAGTCGGGTTCATTCTGGTGGCCTGATTTTTCGTTAGTGAAGCCACCTAGTGAATATTCTCCTCTTCAAACAAGCGAACCTTTAACTCAAATGAGTCAATTGGTTCATTCTGGCCTTGGTTCTAACGTAAAGCTAAGTGTTTTTATGGAAGTTGGGTTAGGGGAAGACATCATGGTGGACTTGAGCCAAGACCTATACCAGCAACTTAAGCAACAAAACCATCGGTTATCGTTTCGCACCTTTGATGGTGGACATGAACGCCTGTGTTGGCGCGGAGGCATCATTGATGGGTTGTCATATGTTTTTAATTTTGAATCCTGATTTTTCTATGATTGGAGTTAACTATGTCTGAGAAATACATTAATCCTTTTGACGAACCTGAAAACCAGTTCTTTGTGCTGATTAATCACAACAATCAATATAGTTTATGGCCTGAGTTCAAAGGGATCCCTCCTGGCTGGAAAAGCACATTTGGTCCGTCACTAAAGCAAGACTGCATTGATTATATCGAAGCGAATTGGCACGACATTCGTGTGTAAAAAACAAACAAATAGCCACGACGATAATAATTAAATTTCTAAGGAATAAACCAATGCGCACTCAACAAGTGCAAGATAATTTATGGCCTCTATTGGGCACACAACAAGGAATTTGGTTCGCTCAGCAAGTGATGCCAAACCCTGAAGAATTCAACGTCGCACATTATGTAGAAATTGAAGGTCAAGTTGATACGTCGGTTTTTAGGCAGGCAGTGGCCAAAGGGCTTAACACTGCAGATTCATTACATTGTCGTTATGTAGAAGTCGAAGGCGTAATCAAACAGCAATTTCTAGCCGGAACGGCTTTAGAAGATGTTCTGGAGGTTTTCGATTTTTCCCATTTAGAGCAGCCAAAAAATGCTGCATTGGAATGGATGGAAAAAGATCTGCAAACAGCCATTGATATTCAAGGCAATGTAAGACGCTACCGTCACTGTCTAATTCAAATTGGCTCCAAGCAAGCACCAAAGTGGCTTTGGTACCAGCGTTATCACCATATTGATGTTGATGGATTCAGTTTTAACGCAATTAGCCAAAATATCACCCGTCACTACAATCACATGACACTCGGAACGTCCGAGCCTGAAGGTTTTACACCAATGGCCAAGGTAGTCGCGGAACATGGTCAATTTATCGAATCAGAGCAATACGACAAAGCACGATATTTTTGGAAGGAGGCCGGAAGGTCGTTGCCCGCTCCGCCTTCTTTAACCATAGGTGGAACCGATAAGGCACGTTTTGGTGTTGTTAAGCAGCACATTAGTCTTCGTGGTGGCGATTGGCTACATGCGCAAGGCAATAATGTACTGCCTTCAGAGCTCGCAATGGCTCTTGTGTTTGCGTATTTACATTTACACAGTGGCAATGACGACGTCTGTGTCGGCTTCCCGTTTATGCGCCGAATGGGCAGTTCGGCAATGAGTGCCTCTGGTGCGGTTGTGAATGTACTACCTTTGGCATTTTCTGTTGATAAAACTATGAGTATTACTGATGTCGCTCGGGTGATGAATAAAGCCATCAGACAAGCTCGTCGTTACCAAATGTATGAAGCAGAGCAAATCTCGCGTGATTTAGGCAAAGTAGGGCAACCCTTGTACGGACCAATGCTCAACTTCAAGCCATTTGAAGATGAACTGCATGTTGGTAGCAATAAATCGAAAACGAATATCTTATCTGCAGGTCCGATCGATGATATTGAATTTTCTCCTGCATTAAGTAACAGCAAGCTCGAGATTGAGATCACAGCCAATGCGCAAAAGTATAATACCCAATCATTAACGATTCATGCTAATCGATTTGCCAACATGGTAGAGCAAATCGCGCAAACCCCATCCATTACACTCGCTGAAATTGCACTTGCTCCTCAAAGTGAACAGCAAAGTATTGATGATTGGTCTGTTGGCAATCGATGGCAAGATCCGTATCAAGATAAGTCTGTTCTTGATGTTTTGGAACGCAATGCTGCACAAACACCAGATGAAACTGCGCTCGTTTATAAGCAACAAAAATGGAGCTTTCAGTCACTGCGTGAAGCCATTGAGCAGCGCGCTGCTCAGTTGCGTACTTTGGGTATAAAACAAAAGCATGTTGTAGGCGTGGCATTGCCTCGAAGTCCAGAAACCGTGGTTACTATGCTGGCTATCATGCGCTGTGGTGGGGCTTACTTGCCAATAGATCTTGATTATCCCCAAGAGCGTATAGAGACTATCCTTGAACAGGCTCAACCTCAAACAGTTATTGTTGAAGATAGAGAAAACCTGTCATGGGGGGAATTAGCAAACTGCACAACACTTGCTGAATTAACCGCTCAACAGATTTCAACCCCAGAACAGATTGATATCTCCAAGCATGATGTCGCCTATATCGTATTTACCTCAGGCTCAACAGGTAAGCCGAAAGGTGTTATGAACACACATGGCGCGTTACTTAATTTACTTCATTCTCATCAAAACTCTATCTTTGGGAAGGCGATATCAAGCCTAGCGACAAATCGTTCAACTGAGCCGGAAAAGATTACGGTCAGGGCCTCACATACGACTTCATTTTCATTTGATGCTTCTTGGGAACAAGTTATTTGGATGCTATGCGGGCACACGCTTTATCTTTACGATGATGATCAGCGCAAAGATGCCTATGAATTAGTTAAATGTGTAGAAAACGACCGCATCGATGCAATGGACTTACCCCCATCGCTGTTTAATCAGATGCTTGATAGTGGGCTTATGGAGCAGGTTTATACTCCGACTCTGGTTCTCATCGGCAGTGAAGCGATACCAGAAAAACTGTGGGAGCGGGTGGGGAATTACCCTCAATTGTTGGTAGAGAACTTCTATGGCCCAACAGAATTTACCGTAGATGCCGTGAGTGCTCCTCTAAATGCAGATACCACCCCTGTGATTGGCCGTCCGATACTCAACGCTAAAGCCTATGTTTTGAACAATGCATTGCAAGAAGTGCCTGTCGGCGTAGCCGGTGAGTTATACCTTGCAGGTGCAGGGCTGGCGAAAGGCTATTTGAATCAACCGGGAATGACAGCAGATCGATTTGTTGCCAATCCATTTGAGCACGGTCAGATAATGTTCCGTACGGGTGACTTAGTAAAATGGCGCGAGAATGGGCAGTTAGACTTTATTGGTCGAACGGATGATCAAGTCAAAATTCGTGGTTTCCGTATCGAACTTGGGGACGTAGAAAGCGCAATCAACAATATCCCAGATGTGGATTCATCCGTGGTGATTGCAGAACGTTTTGGAGATTCACACCGTTTAATTGCGTATTGCACATTAGTCAGTCATGCGAAGGGGCATACCTCTGAGCAGCAATTACTCGATGAAATGAGTCAGGCATTACCAGAATACATGGTTCCGGCAGGTTTGATGATCCTTGACGCGTTTGCGTTAAACGTCAACGGGAAAATCGACAGAAAGTCATTACCAAACATTGATCTTACCAATCGCGAAGAAGTGATAGCTCCGGTTACAGCAGAAGAAGTTGCTCTATGTAGTGCCATTGCAGAATTGCTTGGTGTTGCTGATGTTGGCATTTCAGATGATTTCTTTAACCTCGGTGGGGATAGTATCTCCGCAATGGGGCTTGGCACCATTTTGCGTAAAGTTGGCTTCGAACTCCGCCCCAAAGAAATCTTTGCCGCCCGTAGAGTCGGTGATATGGCAAAAGTGATGAAGCTACTTAACCAGCAAGAGCATGTGGCGCAAGAAGGGCAAATAAAGCCGTTGCCAATGTGGCGATGGTTTGAAGATACCTTCTCGGAGGACACCAACTATGTTCAAAGTGTCTTTGTCGAAATCGAAGCTGATGTTACGTTGAGTGCGCTACAACGAGCGCTGGTGAAACTGGTATCGATGAATTCGGTGTGTCGCTTAATAAAGAAAGAATCGCAATATTATATCGAATCGATAGATCAACTTGATGTCGCATCGTGGGTGGAGCATCTAACAGTAGGCGAGCTAAAACATGCCGATATTGATGCCATATTTGATCAGTATGGTAAGACAATGAGCTTGGCTAATGGTCAGTTATTACGGTTAGTGATGTTAAGTGATAGTAAAGGGCAATGTGGCCTGATGATCTTAGCCCATCACTTGTTGATTGATGGTGTCTCTTGGCGTGTGTTATTGCCTCAGCTTAAATCACTAACTCGCGCGGAAGTTTCCGGTCATGACATCGTCATTCCAAATGAAGTCACGGGTATCAATACCTGGTCTCATGCGCTGCACAATTATTTGGATGTTGCTGCTCAGCAAATGGCGGATTGGCGAGTACGAGAAAGTCGTCCTGTCATACCGTTCAAACCTGCGCAAGAGGATTGCCGGGTTAAGCATTGCCGAAATAAACTGGCAGCCGCTACCACAGAGCGTGTGCTTGAGTTCGGTCAACTGTCAGAGTCGATTGATATTGAAGAAATCTTACTTTCATCCGTAAGTGCAGCCATTGCTAATGTGTTTGGCAACGAGGCGATTAAATTCAATCTTGAATCTCATGGGCGAGAAGAGTTTGACTCGTCCATCAACCTAAGCCAAACCATAGGTTGGTTTACCACAGAGTATCCTTTGGTTGTGGAGTTGCCGGAATCAGGGACAACGGTTGACTTGCTGCGTGAGGTAAAGCAAGCCAAACGGAGTATCAAGGATAAAGGGTTGGGGTATATGGCCTTGCTCCATCTTGATAATCCTCATCGTAACGAGTTAAAAGAACTAGCAAGTCGTTATAAGTCGTCGGTACTCTTTAACTATTTGGGCCGATTTGAGCAATCGTCAGAGAAATGGTCGCCACAAAGTCGAGCTAGAAAATTTGCTGATACCTTTGCTGTTCTGTTAGACAGTGAACAAGCACTGCAGCACGATCTCGAACTGAATATTTTTGTCGATGAAAATGCAGCCGCGCCCGTATTTGCATTGAACTGGTCATGGAACGAATTCCAGTTTAGCCAAAATGAAATCGATGTTATTAGTGATAAAATTGAAGAGAATCTGAATTCCATAGTTGATTGGCTTTCTTCGAGAACAATGTTGGCTGAAGAGCTAAAAGTGCCAGCTGAATTGACGGTTGTCGGTATTTCATTGCCACAAGCTTCAAGTCTTGAAAAGCGATATGGTGAGCTTGCAGATGTGCTTCCGGCCTTGCCTTTACAAGAAGGATTGTTATTCCAGTCACAACTGGGTGATGAGAACAGTAATTACAATTCAACAACGCGCTTAACCTTTAACGGTGAAATCAATATTGGACATGTTAAGCGTGCTCTTAATGTGGTGATAAGCCGTCATCCTCAATTAATGGCTAAGTTTGATAGTGATATACTGGGTAAAACCGTTCAGCTTATTCCTAAGGAGCTTGGTGAGTGGCCAATCGAGAGTCATAGCATTACTTCGATGGAAGAAAGCGAGCAGCAAGCGTATCTGACTTGTTATGAGAAAAGTGAGCTGACGCGTCAGTTTGATCTCAGCAACCCTGAACAATCACTATTAAATGCGAGTGTGATTTATCATGGTGATAACCAAAGTACTTTGTACATCTCAGCTCATCACTTGGTGGTTGATGGTTGGTCGACGCCGATTTTGTTGAGAGATTTCCTAACGGCATATGCAAGTAGTGCTGATGTTTTAACGCCGATTAGTGCAAGTTATGCCAGTGTTGTTGAGCAGCTTACGGGAAGAGATAAAAAAGCCGCTCAGCAACGATGGGTGGATGTGTTACAGGGCGTGAACCCAGCCATTGCATTTGAAGATATTCCCGTCACAGATAGGCTCAACGAGCTCGAACTGTTTATCCCAGAAGACAAAACTCGAGCGATCAATCAGCTACTTCGCCACTATGGCCTTACCATGAACTCATTAATGCAAGGTGTTTGGTCGAGCATTCTTGGCAGCATGATGGGCAGAGAAGATGTAGTGTTTGGTACGCCGATATCAGGTCGTTTTGGTCATGTGGAAGGGATTGATGAACATATTGGTTTGTTCAGTAATACCATTCCGGTAAGGATGAAACTCAAACCAGAGCTAAGTTTGCTTGAGCAGCTAATAGCGCATCAAGAAATTCAGATTCAATTACTAGAGCATGATGAACTTGGTTTGGGTGAAATTCAGCAATTGGCTGGCGGCGAAACGCTATTTGATACGCTGCTGGTGGTTGAGAACTATCCAGACCATTCTGATTGGTTTAACAAAGACTATGCAGGGGCGCAGCTGTGCGATATTCATAACCGTGGCTACACTCATTACCCATTAACGCTCTTAGTGTTACCGGGTGAGCAGATCCATATTCTGTTTGAATACCGCGATACAGCGGGTGTCGCTGAGCAAGTAATGCAGCGCTTTGAACAAGTGTTAGATGCGATTATCGCGTCACCAGAGGCAAGTTTGACCCAGTTAGATTTACGTCTTGCTGATGAAATTGAGTTACAGCAACGTATTAACCAGACCAAAGTTGCGTTACCAGAGCAAACCTTGCGTTCGTTGATGGCGCAACAAGCTGAGAAAACGCCCGAGAAGCTTGCTTTGATTGATGAAGACCGAAGTTTCACTTATCGCGAAATGAGAGGGCAGGTGAAAGCGATAGCAGAGTTACTTTGGCAGCACAAAGTGAGTGTTGGCGATATTGTTGCCGTTGCGTTGTCACGAAGTACGAAGTTAAGTCTTGCGTTCAATAGTATTATTGAATGTGGGGCCGCTTACTTACCGCTTGACGTGGGTTATCCAGACGAAAGGTTGGCGTACATGGTCAATGATGCGAAGCCTAAGCTGATCATCACGACATCTGAGCACCGAGCGCGCTTTTCTGCATTCGGAGAGTTGCTGATTTTGGATGAACTTCCTAAACCAGTGGCTTCCACGCTGACGGAAGAGAAGGATGGACTTACGCCTTATCATGGGGCCTACATTATCTATACATCTGGCTCGACAGGGAATCCGAAAGGCGTGTTAGTTTCGCATCAGGCTATCGTAAACCGCCTGAAATGGATGCAGCATGAATATACACTCAATGCGCAAGATGTGGTCTTGCAAAAAACGCCATGCAGTTTTGATGTTTCCGTCTGGGAGTTCTTCTGGCCGCTGATTGAAGGTGCGAGCTTGGTCATGGCACCACCGGAATCGCATAAAGATCCGGAGTGGTTAATGCAGATCATCAATGACTACAAAGTGACAACCATGCACTTTGTACCGTCTATGCTTGCTGCGTTTATGGCATCGATAGAAAACAGTCATGAACAAGGTGAGCGTGTCGCTCGAAGCTTACAGCGTGTTTTCTGTTCTGGTGAGGCATTATCGAAAGAACTGTCTAATCAATATGCACGCTGGATAGAGGCGCCATTACACAACTTATATGGTCCAACTGAGGCGGCGGTTGATGTGACGTATTGTCCGGCTTTTGGTTCTATTTTAGCTGAAAGCTTAGGGACGAGTGTGCCGATCGGTCTACCCGTATGGAATACGCAGGTGTATGTGCTAGATAGCTTCCTGAGAGAAACGCCAGTGGGTGTCCCCGGTGAGTTGTATCTAGCTGGTGATCAATTGGCTATCGGCTATTTGAACCGCAGTGGATTAACGGCAGACAGGTTTATTGCGAATCCGTTCTCGAGTGGGGAGCGTATGTACCGTACAGGAGATGTTGTTCGTTGGCTACCCTCTGGAAAAATCGAATACCTTGGTCGAAGTGATGATCAATTAAAAATTCGTGGTCAACGGATTGAACTGGGAGAAATCGAAACGGCGCTTCAATCGCTTGCAGGTGTTAAGCAGGCCCTTGTCTGTGCAAAATCCTTGAGTAATGAAAAGGCCATGGCGGGTGCGGATGATCGCCAGCTTGTGGGTTATGCGATCCTCAATGATGGTGTCGAAACGGAGAGCGAAACTCTGCGCAGCAAACTGGCAGAGCATTTGCCAGCTCACATGGTTCCTGTTGCCATTATCTTGATGGAAGAATACCCATTAAGTGCCAACGGCAAACTTGATCGCAAAGCGTTGCCTCTCCCGAGTGACGTTGTTACTGGTTCTGGGCGAACGGCACGACCAGGGATGGAAACTCAACTTGTGAGCATATTTGCTGACGTGTTAGGGCTGGATACTCTGTCTGCAGAAGATGATTTCTTTGCCTTAGGTGGTCACTCATTAATGGCAATGAAGCTGGCAGCAGATATTCGTCGAATTCTTAATGTTCCTGTGACCATTGGTCAAATCATGGTGAATCCAACACCAGAGAAACTGACGGCATTATTATTAGACGATGAAGCGCTAAACGATCCAACTCTTGCTGGCTTTGGTGAAGTCCTGCCAATAAGAGCGGGATCTGGTCCTGCGCTCTTCTGCATCAATTCCGCCTCTGGCTTCGCGTGGCAATATACAGGTTTACCTAAATATCTGGATGGTCACTATCCAGTGTTTGGTCTGCAATCACCACGTCCAAATGGTGCCATCTCTGCGGGGCGAGACATGGAAGATGCTTGTGATATTCATATGAAAGCATTGAAGCAATTACAGCCTGAAGGGCCATACCATTTACTAGGCTATTCCTTTGGTGGAACAGTAGCTCAAGCATTGGCATCTAAACTGCGACGTCAAGGTGAAGAAGTTGCATTCTTAGGCTTGCTAGATACCTACCCACCTGAAGGCCAAGATTGGGAAGGGCCAATGAATGAAGAGGCGCAAGACGAGATCGAAAGAGAAAAGGATTTGTTCTTAGCAGCAAATGACATTACAGATGATGAATTGGACAAGCAACGTATGGCGATGTTTAAAGATATTACATCGAACTATGAAGATGCTGTTCGGCTATTATCTAGTGCAAAATCATCACTTTATGATGGTGAGGTGAATTTGTTTGTGGCTGAACGTACCTTACCGGAGGGGTATGACATTGATGCGCATTGGAAGCCATTTATTACCAGCTTGCACAAGCATTATTTTGAGTGTTCGCACGAAGATATTATCGCGCCTGAAAACGTTGGTGATGTTGGGGAGCAGCTAAATACGTTGCTTAGTGGACTCCCAAGTTTGAAGTAACAAAAATAAAACCGGCGAAATCGCCGGTTTTTTATTGGTGTAAATTCTTTATGTGAAACGCATGATATCGTCAGAAACGCTAATCGACTCTAGAATCTCGAGGAATGATCATTGGCGTCTTGGTTAGAGGGTCGGGCATTATTAAACAACGTAACCCATATACGTGTTGGATCAGTGTTTCTGTGATCACCGTATTGGGTGTTCCTTCTGCAACGACTTGTCCTGAATTCATCACGATTAAGTGATCAGCATAACGACATGCATGATTGAGATCGTGCAGCACCGCAACGATGGTTGAACTGTTTTGCCGATTCAGTTTTCTAAATAGATCCAATAGTTCAATTTGATGTGCAATGTCTAAATAAGTTGTCGGTTCATCTAACAGTAAATAAGGTGTTTTTTGCGCCAGAACCATGGCAACCCAAACACGTTGCCGCTGTCCTCCGGACAATGCTTCAACGTTTTGCCCTAGTAATGGCTCAACCTGAGTTGCCTCTATCGCTTGTTGTACGGCCTGTTCGTCAGCTTGTGTCCAGCGTTTCAAAAATGATTGATGAGGGAAGCGCCCTCGACATATGAGATCGTGAACAGTTAAGCCAGATGGCGCAATTGCAGATTGGGGCAGTAGTCCCAGCTGCTTTGCCAGTTCTTGACGAGGAAAGTGGCAGAGATTTTTGCCATCTAACAAAACAGATCCAGATTTGGGCATGAGCAGATTGCTTAATCCGCGTAGTAATGTTGATTTACCGCAGCCGTTTGGTCCTAAGATGACAGTGAATTTATTGTCTGGGATGCCAACTGACAAAGATTGAGATATGACGTTATCTTGGTAGGCGAGTGTGACTTGTTCCGCCTGCAATCGATAGCGCGAGTTTATTTTATGTTGTGTTGCGTTAGTCAAATTATGATCTCTCTGATTGGCGAATAAGCAAATACAGCAAGTAGATACCTCCAATACTTATGGTTATTACGCCGACGGGTAATTGGTTTGGTGCAAATAAATTAACGGCAGTGAAATCGGACAGAGTGAGTAACATCGCTCCCATCAATGCTGAGGCCATCAGTCCCACCGAGCCATCTTTGGTTAGCTTTCTAGCAAGTTGTGGAGCGACTAAAGCGATGAATGAAATCGGGCCCGTAGCGGCGGTGACTGCTGCTGTCAAAATAACGCCAGATAGCATCGCTAACCGCCGAGTGCGTTCACCACTTACGCCAAGCATTGCGGCATTGTCATCACCCATTTCTAAAATGTTTAACTTTCTGACAAGTGTTGCAGATATGACAAAAGCGACAGCAATAAAAACAAATGATGGCAAAATTTTATTCCATCCCAGCCCATTCAGTGTACCAGCACCCCATATGGCGGCTGTCATCGCTGTCTCCAACTTGCTTGTGAGCATCAGCCAGCTATTAAAAGCGCTTAACATGGCGCTGATGCCAATACCAATGATGATTAATCTAAATCCTTGGATTCCTTGTTTGTATGCCAGCAGGTATACAGCCGTTGCTGCAATTAAGCCGCCTGTGATTGCACCAAATGCAACCTCAAAATAGCTTCCCCCAAATACAATGATGACGACTAGTGCACCTGTGTACGCGCCAGTGTTAAAGCCAATAATGTCAGGGCTTCCTAATGGATTACGGATGAGTGATTGAAAAAGTGCACCACTGACTCCGAGCGCTGCGCCAAAAACAAGCGATGCAAATAACCTCGGTAGTCGCCATTCAAGAATCACAATTGAAGTGAATTGTTCAGCTGTGCCGAATGCGACCTCAACAAGATCGGTCAGGCTTGTTCTTAGCTCTCCTTGAGATAAAGCGAAGGTGGCAATGATTGTTGTGGCTATTGTAAGCAAAATGCACCAAGCGACAGTTCGTTTGGATATTAGAAAATTGAAACGGCCGCTTTTGCGGCCAAGTAGGTAAGTGCCTGATGGTTGCATTAGAGTTTACCAAAGGAGTTCAGTTTACGAGCGAGGTAGATTAGGACTGGGGCCCCGACAAATGCTGTCACAATAGAGACTCGGACTTCATTGACAGCGATAACACGGCCAATGATATCGGCGCTAATCAAAAGGAGAGGACCAAGAACCATTGCATAAAGCGTTAACCAGCGTTGGCTTGAAGAAGCCAGCTTTCGAGCTACGTGTGGGATCATCAAGCCAACAAAGCCAATTGGACCAGCAAGCGCTGTGGCACTGCCACATAAAATAGCGATCACCAGCAGGGCTAAAGCTTGCGTCTGTTTGACATTCGTACCCAGTCCTTGCGCAACATCTTCACCAAGGGCTAAATTGTCCAACCCTGGGGCAATCAATAACGCGACGATCAATGCAAATGTAATGGGAGCGATGGCCGTAAAGGTCAAAGAGAGGTTTCTGATATCTAACGAGCCAGCGTCCCAGAAACGCATTTCGTCAAAGGCTTGAGGGTTTAAAAGCGTAACCGATGACGACACTCCCGCAAGAAGTGCACCTAGAGCCACACCGGCAAGCGTAATTTTTAATGGATTCACTCGGGCTTCTTTATATGTTCCTATGAAATAGACAAACAAACTCGTAGTGAGAGCACCGAGAAAAGCGAACCACAGGTGTTCACTCATCAAATGGTTACCGAAAATTGCGACACCAATAAGCACGAAAAAGCTGCTACCAGCATTCACACCAAGGATACCGGGGTCTGCAAGGGGATTGCGTGTCAAAGATTGTATTAACGCACCTGCCACAGCTAACGCCGCTCCGACCGGCAACCCAACGAGGGTTCGTGGGACTCTTGCTTCGACGATTATTTGGCTTGCTGTTGATGTTACTGTGCCTCGCAAGCTTTCAAACACAATGCTTGGCGATATACTTTTGGCACCGATCACCAAGCTTAAGATGCATGTGAACAGCAGTAAAGCACATAAAGAAAATAACGTTAAAGAGTGGCGATAAGTACGTTTTTTACGGGAGTCTGGCGTTTGGGGGAGTGCCGTTTTACTTGGTAAGAGAGAAGAGATTAAAGGCAACTTATGAACACTCATAAATACAATTGTAAATAATTATCATTGCCATTATTGTAACTTGATGCGTAGAATGTTCAAGCAATAAGCATCCTCTTTCAACGTGTTGATTTCACGACTCACAATATTTGACGTAAGAAATAATGAAAATGCCCAAAATTATGCTGGATTTCAGCTTACTTAAAGAAAACCCGAATTTTAGAATGGTATTTATTGCAAGGATGATGTCGATTCTTGCTCTTGGCATGATGACCGTCGCTGTACCAATACAGATACATCAAATGACTGGCTCAACCCTTCAAGTCGGAATGATCATGGCATTAGATGGCATCGGCATGTTTGTCGGGTTGCTCATCGGGGGCGTTTTGGCAGATAAATACGACCGACGCAAACTCATTCTATTCGCCAGAACAACGTGTGGCATTGGATTTGGGGCGTTAGCCTTAAACAGCCTATTGGCGGAATCTTCCTTGGTTGCACTTTATGTACTTTCTGTGTGGGATGGCTTTTTTGGCGCGATGGGAATGACGGCCTTGATGGCTTCGTTGCCCGTTATTGTTGGGCGAGAGAATTTGCCCTCAGCGGCGGCACTGAGCATGCTTACTGTTCGCATGGGAATGGTTTTGTCACCAGCGATTGGTGGGTTGCTCATCTCGTTTGGTGATGTCAGCTGGAACTACCTTGCTGCTTCAGTTGGTACCTTGTGCACCTTATTCCCGTTGTTCAGACTTCCTTCCATGAAACCGAGTCATGACGCACCAGAAAATCCGTTGTTGTCATTGTATGAAGGCGTAAAGTTTCTCTTTTCGAACAAGGTAGTGGGGTGTGTGGTTGTTTTTGGCACCTTAGAAACACTCGCAACAGCGGTTAGAGTTATGTTTCCCGCGTTGGCTCTTGAGACATTTACCGGAAATGCAGCGAATGCCGGATTGATGTACTCAGCGATCCCATTAGGCGCAATGGTCGGTGCATTGACGTCAGGTTGGGTAAAGCAATCTCAACGGCCGGGAATGGTTATGATCTATGCAACTATGGGAACATTTTTAGCCATTGTGGCCATGGGATTGGCAGGAAACTATTGGTTATTCCTTAGTATATTGGTGATATACGGATACTTAGGTTCTGTGGCTTCGCTTATTCAATATTCTATTGTCCAAGGACATACCCCGGATCATTTATTAGGCCGTGTAAGCAGTTTATGGACAGCGCAAGACGTAACTGGAGACTCAATGGGTGCTATTGGATTAGGTGCTTTGGGTAAGGTTATGGCGCCAGCAATGTCGATATTTTCATTTGGATTGGGGGCGACAGGGGTAGGGATGTTAATGGTTATTCTGTTCCGCCCGCTGCGCCGAGCAAAGCTATTTGATCCTGCTTTGGCTCCGCCACCAGAGCCAACCGGTTCAGCAAAAGAAGCCACAGCGACAAGTTAGAATAAACCGCCCTATATGGGCGGTTTGTTTTCTATTGAGCACTGAAAAGTGTTTCAATGTTCTCAAGTAAATTCATGGAGCTGTAATAATCAAGTCTAAATGAATCATTACCCATTGCGTAAACATGGTGATCTCGAACCGCTTTCAAATGGGCGATGAACTTATTTTCTCGTAATTGCTGAATCACAGGTGCTTCTGCGGCGAACAAAAGTATGGATTGACCTGTTATCGCATCGGCAAAATTCTCACCATTGACTGGAACAATATCTTTTCGTTGTCCCATTTGATGATTGTCTGTGAGTGGTTCTGGGATCTCACTTAACTCAAACCCTAAGGTTTGCAAAACTTGTCCTTGGGCGGAGTTTACTGTCCAAAAATTAGCGCCACGACCATCGCCATAATACACCATGGCAGTAGTTGGTTGAGGTGGCAGTTTAATGCGCTCTTTGACTTCGACAACCCTCTGATTGAAGCGTTGAATTGCGTTTTCCGCTTGTGTTTTCCGATCAGTAAAGGATGCCAATAGTCGGGCAAGCTCTTGCCAGCTTTTATCGTCGTAATTAATAACCAGAGTCGGAGCGATAGCTGAGAACTGGTCATACATTTTTATTGCAGAGTCACCACCCGTTGCGGACACAATAATCAAATCTGGTCGTTCTTTGGCGACGGCTTCTGCATTAGCTAGGCCTTGATATAGTGGTTTAACGTTTCTTTGATTGGCAACGGAGCGCCATTGATAAAAATACCCGTCTTTATCTGCGACAGGACTGTTGGAAAGCGTCCCTCCCGAAGCAATTACTGGAGCATCAATAGCCAAAAGTGTTCCTGTGATCGAAACACTGGTGGAAACGATGCGCTTGGGTGGTGATGTCAGTGTGATGTCACCATAGCTTGACGTTATTTTCTTTGGCCAACCGTCTGAAACAGTTAATGGCTTAGACGTCTGGTCTGAAATTGCAGCATCATTGCATGCCGACAATAAGGTTAGAAAAAGCAGCCCTATCAAAATTCTCGCATAGTGGTGTCTCATCATTAGTTCCCGTGGTTAATCGCTCTATAACGAACGCGTATGACTTCATTATTGGTAGAAGGTAGCTACTTTATTGCGAACTACTATCATTATCAATTGATTTTGTCTTTGCTGCTGCTTACTATTGGTTAAATGATAATTGTTACCATTTGTTTCTTTGTTCATAAACAACGTCAACCAATTCCTATATAGGAAATAACTTACTAAGGATTATAAAAAATGGCGATTCCCAAGATTGCTGGCTACGAAATACCAGAAGTTGATACTTTCCCTGATAACAAAGTCAACTGGAGTATTGAGCCAGACAAAGCGGTGTTATTGGTTCACGACATGCAGGATTACTTTATTAACTTCTTTGATAAAGCCAAGCAACCTATCCCACACTTACTTCGCAATGTACAAAACGTTGCGCAGGCTGCTCGTCATGCGGATATTCCCGTGGTTTATACAGCGCAACCTGCGAATCAAGATCCTAAGGAACGTGCTTTACTAACGGATTTCTGGGGAACGGGGCTCACGCAAGAAACAGAAATCATTGCAGAAGTTGCTCCAGAACAAGGTGATATTCAGTATAAAAAATGGCGCTATAGCGCGTTTAAGAAGACGCCTCTGTTAGATTGGATGAGAGAAGCGGGGCGTGACCAACTGATTATTGTCGGGGTCTACGGTCATATCGGTATTTTGTCCACTGCGCTTGATGCATTTATGCTAGACGTTAAGCCCTTCATTGTCGGGGATGCGATTGCAGACTTTTCTTTGGAAGATCATCAGTACGCGTTGAAATACGTTGCAGGCAGAGCGGGTTGCATTAAATCAATGTCGCAGGTTATCAATGAAATAGCACAGGGTGGGCAACTGAAGTCAGAGCTGAGCCTAGCTTCCATGCGTGTTGATGTCGCAGAGATTCTAGATATGGATCTTGAAGAAGTTGATGTTGATGAGAACCTAATGTTTTTAGGCCTAGACTCCATAAGAGCAATGACGTTATTTGAAGCTTGGAGAAAGCAGGGCATTGATATTGCCTTTTCGGACATCATGCAAAAAACCACCTTAAGAGAATGGTGGCAAATGATTGAATCGAATTTGGAAGTTGCCGCTTAGAGCTAAAGTAAAAACCGATTTCTGATGAAATCGGTTTTTTTATTATGAAGAGAATTGTTCTCTTAACACTTTCTTGTTTATTTTGCCTACCGGAGTTTTCGGTAAGGCTTCAGCAAAATGGATTTGGTCAGGAATCTTGAATTGAGCAAGTCCTTGACTGTGCAAGAAGCGTTTTAGTTCAACAGGTTTTGGTTTCTGGTTGCTTTCAGGAACAATAATCGCACAGCTGCGCTCGCCCAGAAACTCATCAGGTATGGCGACTAAAGCGACATCATGTACGCTGTCATGTTGAAGTATCAGGTTTTCTACTTCTTCTGCGGCGATTTTTTCTCCTCCTCGGTTGATTTGGTCTTTATCACGTCCAGTAACAATGATGTTGCCGTCAGAGGTTAGCCGAACGAGATCTCCCGTGGCGTAAAATCGTTCTGCGTTAAATGAACGTTGATTGTGTTCTTTGGCGCGGAAATAACCTTGGATCGTATATGGGCCTCGGGTTAATAGTGCACCTTCTTCACCAACAGGGACGGGTTTGCCTTCGTCATCAACCACGAGCACTTCATCGTCTGGCGACATTGGCCGCCCTTGTGTTTTTACGATGACATCAATCGGGTCATCTAAACGTGTATAGTTGACCAAACCTTCCGCCATTCCAAAGACTTGTTGTAATTGGCAGTTTAGCTTATTAGGTAGCTCTCTGGCTGTGGTTTCACTGAACTTGGCGCCACCAACTTGCACAAATTTAAGGCTAGAAATATCGTCATCGGCAGTCTCTGCATGTTTCATCCAAAGTAACGCGAGTGGTGGTACAAGAGCGGAGACGGTGATCCTATGTTGTTCAATCAGCTTGAACGCATTTTGTGGTGAGCTATCTTGTGCCAATACCACACAGCCTCCAGCAAAGAAAACGCCTAACGCACCCGGGGAACTTAATGGGAAGTTATGTGCTGCTGGCAATACGCACAGATAGCGTGTTTGTTCACTGAAGTTACATATTGCATTACTTGCGATAACGCTATATGCGTAGTCATTGTGTGTTCTTGGGATCAGCTTTGGAGTGCCTGTAGTGCCACCAGACAGCTGGAAGAAAGCTACATGGTTAGCATTGCTGTTTTGAGCAATACCTTGCGCTTCATAAAGCGTGCTTAATTCGGTAATTTGAGAATCTACCGATTGGTCTGTGTGAATGAGGTATGACAATGATGCACATTCATCCTGCAAAGTTAAGGCCGTCTTTTGGGCATCAAAACCCGGCGTGTCATCAGAGAAAATATACGCTTTTGCTTGTGCGTGACGACAAAAATAGCTGAGCTCAAGAGTTCGGTGAGCTGGCAGTGCAACAACTGGCTTTATCCCTTGCATGGTTAGTGCAAAGAAGCAGATATAAAACTCCGCTCGATTGCTGATTTGCATGACAACATTGTCACCCGATTTCAGGCCTAATGTAATGAATCCTGCGGCGAGCTGGGTGACTTTGTCATGCAACTGTTGAAAGGTGTATGAGCATTCACCACTGATGATGGCTAAAGCATCTGGATGAGTCTTAACCGAGTCCAGCAAATGGTCGAATAATGTTTTATCTTGCCAATATCCCTTTGCCCGATAGTACCGAGCGGACTCTTGTGGCCATGGTGTAAAATCTAACGTGTGCTGTATGTTCGTCATGCGTTCTATACCGTAAGCAATTCGTCAATTTGAATACCAGCAGCACGTAAAATTGTTCCCATCTTCGCTCCTGTTTCATCTAGCTCACTTTGAGGAGAAGAGTCCATGACGATACCTGCACCCGCAAACACGCACATTTCGTGCTGGCTTACTTCTGCGCAGCGAATGGTTACCACCCACTCACCATTACCCCTTGCATCACACCAACCAACCATGCCGGTAAAGTAGCCACGGTCAAAGTTCTCTATCTGCTTAATGGCTTGATAAGCCGAATTTCTTGGGAACCCACAAACCGCTGGAGTAGGGTGGAGCTCGGCCGCGATTTGCAGTGCACTCGTTGTTGGATCGTCTGCCTGACCTTCCAATACGGTCGACAAGTGCAGCATTGTTTCCGTTTCAATCACTGAAGGCACCATGGGAGTAAACAGGTTGTGGCAATAACGACTCAAGACTTTTTCAATTTCTTCGACAACAAAACTATGTTCATTCAGATCCTTTTGGGTATCTAACAAGGAAGCACGTAAATGAAGGTTTTCTTGAGTGTTTTGAGATTTGGGACGAGAGCCCGCTAACGGGTTAGAAATCACGTGACCGCCTTTTTTGGCCAGTAGTAGTTCCGGACTGGCTCCCATCAACTTAACCCCACTTCCAATGTCTGAAGCAAAGGTGTAACCATTGGCATTGATGGACAATAAGTTACGCAGTAGCACTGTTTGGTCGATTGTGTGATCTGTTGCCAGCCTGAGTGAGCGTGAAAGTACGACCTTTGATAGCTCTGTGGTATCAAACAAATTCAAGAGAGTAGATACCCCTTGTTTATAATCGTTTCCGGTTGGAGCAGACACTATGGTCGCTTTATTTGAACTTTGTTTATCTTGTCCTCTTGCTCTGTGGCTACTGGAAACATAAAGCTTCTCTGGGATAACAAATCTTGTTGGCGTATTTTCATCAAAAGGAACGCTGGCAAACAAGACAGGGTTATCGTTGTATTCAGACTTTGCTTTTTCCAACATTTCATTGGCTTGAACTGCCAGTTGTGAAAATGGAATGGCTTGCTCAAGTTGTTGTTCAATACCGACGCCTAGCATCGAACTATGGGGGGAAGCAAAGAAGAAAGGGGACTCATCTAATCGCGCATCCAAAATCTCATCAGTCATTTTGGAGAATCCAACAACTTCACGTTTCATAAACCTAACCTCTAAATATTACGTTACTCATATTTACAAATTGTTTCACATGCAAATGTAGTGCTAGAGTATAGGTGAGAATGATTATCAACATCAAACGATAATTAATTGCATTTTAATAAGGAGCGATAAATGACGTCAGATTTCTGCTACCACTTGAATGTTGGGGTAAGGTAAATGAATAGTACTTTTGAAACGGTACTCCTCACTGGATCAGGTAAAGGTATTGGTTATGCTGTGTTGGAACATCTGTTAGAAAATGGCTATCGAGTGGTAGCGACAGATAAGGATATTTCGTTTTTGAATCAAAGTATTGAAGCTCTTCGAGCTCGCTTTGATGAATCTAGGTTATGTTGTTTCGAATTGGATTTATTAAAACACGATGAGGTGAATGACAAAGTTTGCCAACTCGATCGTGAGTTTCAGTTTGACCATTTAGTGAGTTGTGCTGGAATATTGCATCTGGGTGCCGTGAACGATATGTCTTTGGATGAGATCAAACAAATGTTTGATGTAAATACCTTTGGTGCTTTGGCGTTAATCCAAGCGATTTCAAACAGCATGAAAGATAGACAGCAGGGAAACATTGTCGTAATTGGCTCAAATTCGGCAAATACACCTAGGTTGAATATAGGGGCATATGCAGCAACAAAATCAGCCTTACATATGCTAGTGAAGTGCGTTGGTTTGGAACTTGCTGAAAAGGGCATTCGCTGCAATCTTGTTAGCCCTGGTTCAACGAGAACAGACATGCAGACCCAGCTATGGAACGTCAACTACGGCGAGAATGAAGTCATAAAAGGCAACTTAGAGCAATATCGGCTGGGGATTCCATTGGGGCAAATGGCAGAACCAGAAGACATAGCTAAAGCAGTTCTCTTTCTGATGTCTGATGGTGCTAAACAGATCACAATGCATGATCTTCGTGTGGACGGAGGGGCTACGTTAGACAACTAATGAAGCCGGGCGTTATGCCCGGCTAAATAGTTAAGCGATCTCAGAATGAAGGTATTCGTTTTGGTAAGCAATCTTAACAGCTTCATCGAGTTTAGATAAGAAGCTTACGGAATCATCCCAGTTCAAACACTCGTCGGTAATCGACTTGCCGTAACACAACTCTTCTGAATTCAATGCTTGGTTACCACCTTGCAAAAAGCTTTCACACATCACACCTGAAATGCTCGTTTCACCTGCGGTCAATTGATCGCAAATGTTATTGATAACATTGAGTTGGTTTTTTGCAATCTTACCACTGTTGCCATGACTGCAGTCGATAATGAGGCTAGGTGCTAACTTGTTGTACTCAAGGTCATAAGCAGTACTACGAACATTTGGACTAAAATAGTTTGGAGCCAATCCTCCACGAAGAATGACATGACAATGGGGGTTGCCTGGTGTCTGGAGTACGATTGGATGCCCATTGGAACCGAAAGTCACCAGTAAGTGAGAGTCTCCTGCCGCATGTATTGCGTCAATGGATATGGAGGTGTTTCCGTCTGTTCCATTTTTAAAGCCAATAGCACAATGAAGTGCTGATGCAAGTTGTCGATGAGGTTGTGACTCTGTTGTACGTGCTCCAATCGCCCCCCAGCAAACAAGGTCAGCAATATATGGAGCAATGTTTGTATCGAGAAATTCTGTTGCAGTAGGGACGCCTAGCTCTAGTATCGATTTCAATAATGAGCGGCTTTGATAGATACCTTGCTCTAAATTGAAATCGCCTGTTAACTCTGGGTCGACGATAAAACCTTTCCAACCTTTTCGTGTTCTCGGCTTTTCGAAATACGTTCGCATGACAATTTTTAACGTTTGACTAAATTGTTTTTGAACTTTGGCTAATCTATTCGCGTATTCCAAAGCTGCATTAGGGTCATGGATTGAACACGGGCCAATGATCACAAGCATACGCTGATCTTTTCCCGATAGAATATCTTTGATCTCGTCACGTTGAGTCTCTATAAAACGCTCTAAGCGCTCATCTACTCCAGATTTAGATAACACAGTGTGTAGTGTAGGGAGTTGTATGGCTGACGCTGCGTTGATGGTGTTGTGTAAAGGTTGCATGACTAATATCCAAATAAACCAAAAGACAAAAATGTAATGATGTTTTATTAGAATTGATAATGGTTCTCATTTCGATTCCGGGGTAGATAGTGTGAAACATTTTGTAACTTGTCAATACTGGTGGTAGTAAATAAGAGCGAAATTGTATATTTAAATTATGCACTGGCTTTGTTGCGGAAATCGAATGGACTAAACCAAAATCTTACGATCAGATCAGGGAGATTCATTCACAGACTTTGATTTCATGCCTAAGCCTCGCTACAAAACTATTAACTAGAGCAAGTACAATAACTCCTTGGCTAACTGAGGTTCACTCACGTTTTGGATTGACGAAGAGGCGATAGCTGAGTGGAAGCAACCCAGACAGAATAGACGTGGTCGCCCCGGATTGTTTAGTGACCTTGCTATCACGACCGCTCTCATTGTAAAGCGCGTCTTTTCCTTACCTTTAGCCTACAAGGCTTCATCGATTCTGTTTTTAGATTGGCAGAGTTCCCATTGGTTTGTCCCAATATTCTTGTATCAGTCGCCGAACTATGTATGATTTTGATGTTCATGCGTACAAATGGATCAACCTACGGGGCGTACATAGTGGTCAATCTAAAGCGGTGGCGTTATTGATTCAAAATGGTGCTGATGCATGTGCTCGTGACGAACGTGGTAACACCGAATCGATGGGGCATTAATTAAAGGTGAGCTATCAATCGCTAAACCCCTTTTTCAACAGACCTATTCTGACCGTCCCAATAAAGATCGGTAACATTATCTGAGTTTGCCAAGATGTCTGGGCAGGCTGATACGCTGAAAGAGTTTGTGAACAAAGATAAGTGACAACAGCTTTCAAAACGATCATCGATATAAGATAATAATTCTCATTATAAAATAATTTTTGTAAGTTTTATGAAGCTTTTTCCGTGGTCTGATAACTTGGTTTCCCTCTACCTAAGCGTGGATTACAGCCCTGATTTTATATCGAATATAGAGTTGCAAGGTATCCATTTACCAAGTAATTTTTGTAAAGCGGCACTTAAGCGCCGTTGTGAATTCTTGGCAGGACGAGCGTGTGCGCACCAAGCGTTAACCTATTTAGGTCATGAAACTGCCGGCAGTATTGGTATTGGTCGTGGGAATGAACCTGTTTGGCCTGAAAATATTGTTGGGTCTATTTCCCATTGTGTGGGACATGCTGTCGCATCTGTTGCTCACTGTAGTGAAGATGTCGTTGGGGTAGGGGTAGACATTGAGAAAGTGATGTCTCGTCAGTGGGCGAATCAACTATCATCACAAATTGTCTCGCTTAATGAACGGCATCACGCTGCTCACTTTGATGATATTTGTCAGTTTCTAACGCTAATATTTTCCGCAAAAGAGGCTATCTATAAAGCGATTTTCCCTACCGTTCAACAGATTTTAGATTTTGATTCAGTCGTTCTTGAGCAGATTGATTGCGATAGACAAGAACTGACTTTTGCGACAAGCCTTATTCTCGATGAATATTTGAACAGTGAGGTGAATATTAAAGTCCGCTATTCAATGATGGATGATACACATTACATTACATGGTGTGTGATTGGTGAACATCACCTGAAACACTAACTAATTAAATACTGGTAAATCCCCAGCTAAGCTGGGGTGACTCGCATAGGTTTGACCATGACAACGGTGTAACTTCTTTTCTCGACCAAAAGTAAAGAGGAAACAACCTATGCGAGGCTATAAGAGTCTGTCTCATACCCGTTGGGATTGTAAATACCATGTGGTTTTTATACCGAAAAAGAGACAAAGATTGATATATGGTGCACTGCGAAAACATCTAGGTTCAACGTTTCATGAGTTAGCGAAACGGAAAGGCGTGACTATTGAGGAAGGGCACTTGATGAAAGATCATGTTCACATGTGTATCAGCGTCCCCCCCCCACACACACAGACATAGAAGAGCTTTTGTGGGTGCGCCAGCGCTAGAGTGATGCCCACCAAGGGCTCGATAGATCCACCGAGATTGATCAGAAAATAGCGCATATTCAGCGCCAGTTCGCGGTCTTTTTTGTCGGGCAGAGAGTCGCTAATCACTGCCTTGGAGGGTGCCTCAATGGTCGGACGCATCAAGCCAGTGATCAGCAGCAAGGCAAAGAAGTGCCAGATTTGATCAGCCAGCCCAATGCCAGTATACGCCAGCGCAGCGATCACATTACCGCCGAGCATCATCACTTTGCGGCCAAATTTATTTGATAGGTAGCCGACATAGATCCCAGAGGTGCTGCCTACCAGCGCCGAAAGCGCCAACATGGTGCCGATGGCGATCTCGCTGGCAGCGTAATCTTGATAGAGGAAGACAATCAGAAACGGCCAGGCCAGAAACAAGCTAATGCGTGAGAATAGGGTACCAAACAATACGATCCAAACCGGACGAGAAAGCGCTGAATGCGCTGGTACGTAAATAGGCTCTGATGTTCCATATAAACCTTCTTATTGCACAGAATCTATTCAGTATATCTACTCTTAATTTCAGTGCTATAGGTCAGATTTAGAGCAGTGCAATTAGTTGAATTAGTTAATTTGGTAACATTTTTATTTGGATTTTTTCTAACGGAGAGGCTGGAGATTGGTGAATTGCTCTGTGCATCAAAATCACTGATAAAAAATCATATTAGCAGGATTAAATAAATTAACCCATTCGTTGCAACACTAGCTAGTGTTGACCTGAGGGGGCTAAGAAACTTTGGGGCGTGCGACATGAGGTCGTATGAAGCGCTGTTCACCGCTCAACGAGTAAACCTTCTATTGATATTAAATTTGTGGAGTACGCTGAAAAGTCTGTAGCGGTTTTGAGCATTAAAAATGAAAGGCTAAAGCCTTTCTACTTTACGAAAGAGCTTAAGCATCGTAATAAAATACTCAGAGCAGGTACGGTATATTCACGAATAAAGGACACAAATACACCAAAAGACTCTTGTGCAAACCCTCAAGATATTAAAGCAATGTGGCTGGAGCGTTTTGGGCTTGATTTACCTGCTGCAGCTCGCTTCAAACTGCTCCTAGAGGATACAGATAACTGGATTTACAATGGAGTTAATGGTGCATTTTATGCGTTGGATCCAGATTTTACTATATCGATATCTGAAGATGATTATCGAGGTAGTAATTTTTGGTGGCAGAATACTCTAATTGAAGAGCCCGTAAAGTACGATTATTTGCTCAAGTACAAAAATGCTGTTATGCATGAGTTGCCCGTCGTCCATTTCCAAAATGAAGGTTTATGCGTTCCATTTCCGGATGTTGAGTATGTAACTCACCCGGAAAAGAGAGATGGACTAGATGCAAAGTTTTATTGTGATCTATTTTACTATACCAAAGGCTCATTGTCGTATGCACTGTTCGAACATCTGCGCAAAATTCATACTGACAAGCCCGACTTAAGTACTCCTATTGTTACTCAGATAAAGTCTCCAATTATAAAGCTCCCATTTTTTATCTTAGATAAAAATGAGCAACTTGAAGAGCTTTGTAGTTCGTATCTGCTTGCATATAAGAAATTTGTTGAAAACCAAGATGACATTGTTGCGGATAGCCTTTATCAAGGAAAAAATATGGATCGGTACAAACTTGAGAGGGTCTTCTCAGAGTGGGCGTTTAGTGAGGTAACCGAAAAATGCATATAACAAACTGTTTAAGAGTGATTCGCAACGCTTGGCATTTTTGCTATGCGTTGCGTTTAGTGTTTAAGGTGGTATGCGGTAGCTTCGGTATTGCGTTGCTCACACCTTAACAGGGCGTTATACAAATGAGGAAAAAATGGACATCGTAGCAAGCAGTGGCAAGTTGGCTTTAAGTGCAACTTTGGGAAATGTAGTTAGCCGCTTTCGAGAGCGTCGTTTTAATAAACTAATATCCGGTCTGGAAAATGGCGACATTAAGCTTACTGATCATGTATTGAGTGATGACTCTTTCATTGGCTGTTTTCTGAAGACGAATGAAGCAATCGAAAAGGCGTCAGTAAACGAGAAAGTAGAGTTTTTAACTAATTTGTTTGTACAGGGTGTAAAAGATGGCTTGATTATTGATAAACCGGATCTCTACAGTGAAATAGTAACAATATTTTCTGACATGTCCTTCCGTGAAATCGAAGTTTTGTTCCTCGTTGGAGATATATTACCGTTCACCAAAGTTGATGGTGAAAACTCTGATGTAGGTCAGAAGAATGAGGACGCAGTAAAACTCCTAAGTGAAAAGTATTCTATATCTGAGGACTATGCATTCACACTTATTTCTAGACTGCAAAGGACGGGCTTAGTCGTTGGCTCCAATGTATTAGGACGTTGGCCTTATGTGCGAACAACACAGCTTTATAGAAACTTAAAAGCATTTTTAAATTACCAAATTTTGGGTAGTTAATTTGTATAACAAACTGTTTAAGAGTGATTCGCAACGCGTGGCATTTTTACTATGCATGGGTTAAGTGATTAAGGTGGTGTGCGGTGACTTCGGTATTGCGTTGCTCACCCCTTAACAGGGCGTTATACAACATGAGGATATATTGTAGTAAATGAGTGAATTTTATGATGTTCTTGATCAAGATATTGAAGAGCAATCCCAGGATGACAAACGCCTAGCGTATATATCGAAATATAGAAGGGAATTTGTTCTTTGCCCTAGCTTTATTCGTAAAAAAGACGAATTGCCGGACTTAGTGTGGAATACAATCAAGTTTAATGAGCCGTCCCCTAATCTACCAGATCATCAGGGTGTCTATGCATTCTCGATTAACGTTGAACATGGAAGTTTACCGAGTAATTCTTATATTCTTTACGTTGGTAAAGCGGGAGATACAACAAGCAATAATACAATTAAAAAGCGCTATAGAGATTATATTAGAGAAGCGAGAGTTCAATCTAGACCTAAAATTCATAGAATGTTAAATCTTTGGGCTGGACATTTGACATACCACTATGCTGAGGTACCAAATGGTGTATCTACGGGTGACATTGAAGAACAGTTGACTACAATTTTCATACCACCATATAACACGAATGATTTTTTGGTAGAAGTAAGAGACTTGTTAAAAGGAGCAAGCATCCTATGAGTAAGAAGTTAGTAATCCCTTGTCGTAGGGGAAAAATGGGTACTTGGGACACTTACACTTGTCTAATGCAGCTAAAAGACATTAGTGAGCTAATAAACTTTGCAACAGATTTGCACACAAGTGAAAAGTTATCTGAGATGATTCAAAGGAACCTCGAAGATGAGCGAGCAGTCGAAATTGGAGATTATTTAATAAGCAATCCAGACCACTTTTTTAATTCTCTCGTTGTCGCAATATATGATGGTGATCCTCAATGGCATGACTTCACACGAATTGAGCCAAATAGCAAAGAAGCTGAGTTATTGGAAATGCCAGACTATGCTCGCGAATGCCTTGGTTTTCTTTCATTGACCAAAGAAGAAAAAATGTTTGCACTAGACGGTCAACACCGTTTGTCAGGCATAAAAAAAGCTGTAGAGAACAACGAAGATATTGGCTTTGAGCAGCTCAGTGTCATTATTGTTACACATAGAAATACGAAGTCAGGTATTAAGAAGTCTCGTAGATTATTCACAACCCTAAGTAAAAAGGCCAAGCTGGTTAAAAAAGATGCAATCATAGCATTGGATGAGGATGATATAGCGGCTTGCATCACTCGACGAATAGTAGAAGAAAGTAAATGCCTAAATGAAAACAATGTGGCGTTTAGTGTTGGACCATTAAGAGATAAAACTAATGTAACATCGTTAGGTAATATTTTTGATTGTGTACAAAAGCTCTTATCCTTCAAATTAGACTGTAAGATTAGTGAGATTGAAAAAGTAAAAATCACAGACGAACAAGAGAATGAATTGTTCGAATTTATTAAATCATTTTATGAAATTACTTTTTCTAATGTTAAAAGTTTATCCGACTATAAGGAGGGTCAAGACATAGAAAAATACAGAAACAATCATGATGGCGGTCATCTACTGTTTAGACCAATTGGTTGGGATATATACACTGATACGGTAATTGAACTTTTATCCTCGGAGAAATCTTTGGAAAGCGCAGTTTTGATTGTTAGTAAAAATGATTTATATATGTCAGGTAAGATTCTGAAGAATAACCTTTGGTCGGCTCAAAGAAAACGAATCCTAAAGGTGAGTGCAACCAAACTAAAAAAATAAAATCTGGACTAACAAAATCTGTTGTATAACAAAGCATTTAAGAGTGATTCCCAACGCATGAAATTTTTCATTCCATCGTTGGGTTTTGTGTTTACGGTGGTATGGTTTAGTTTTGTGGTAGCGTTGCTCACACCTTAATGCGGCGTTAACTGGCACAGAAAATACGAAAGCACATTGATACGGTTTCTAGGTTCGGAGGTTTAGCGTGTTCGGTCGGTTTCCTTAGCTGAGGTAATGCGACTAATTTCAGTTTGGTACTTAAGCTTACTGATGTGAAAGGCGGCATAAAGCCTTCTAATAATATAAGGCGTTCGCGATTAGTTCGGCGCACTTACATCGCCGAAGTATGGTGTTGTGAGACGCATTTCAAACTAAAGATCAACGGTAATTTTTTTGTTAAACACATATTTGAGTTAGCTTTGCTAATCATTAATTAGCAAAACGAGCTTTGGCGAAAGTGGCTGAAAAATCGGCGAAAACTGAAAGGCGCTCAGTTAACAAACTGTTCAAGAGGGATTCGCAACGCGTGGCATCTTCACTATGCGTTGGTTTAAGTGATTAAGGTGGTATGCGGCGGCATTGGTATTGCGTTGCTCACCCCTTAACAGGGCGTTATGTGCTTTGGGAGAAAATGGAAATGGATATTCCCGACAGATTCAAAAATGTAAGATACGCTTCATCCCGCATTCCGGGTTGCAAAGATGATTCAGACTTAACGCTTGGAGCTAACTGTCAGGTCTTTGCTTATAACCTGCTCAGAGACTTCGGTTTAAATCCACCTAACTACCGTTCTAGTGAATGGTGGGATGAGTGAGGTGGTCACTGAGTTTAAGCCGCTAGATATCATGATGTACAACGACTCTACTGACTCATACGGAGCACACGTTGGGGTGTATGTCGGTAATGGACTCGTCTACCCCCTTTCTTTATCCAATGGCGTACCCATGTTTGAGCGCCATTTAGACTTACTTCAACAAAGTAAGTATCAGTTTTTATTGGCGCTAAGCGTATAAAACAGTTTGGTGCATAACGTAAGTACGCACATAACAAACTGTTCAAGAGGGATTCGCAACGCGTGTCATTTTCACCATGCGTTGATTTTAGTGATTAAGGCGGCTTGCGGCGGCTTTTGTATTGCGTTGCTCACCCCTTAGCTGGGCGTTAGCCTTATTACGGGGAATTGGAGCCCTCAGCAGAGGACTCCCGATATAAATCACTGTTTAAAAACGTGGTCTAAAACTGCAATATGATACGCATTTACTTGTCCCCAACGTTCATCAGGAACTTTATTGATCTTACCTCCAATTTTTTGGGTGTAAGCTCTAGCTTCCAAACCTTTAGCTTTTGCTAAGGTCAGAATGATTGGGATATTTTTAGAGTTACAATAAGCGATAACTGTGTAATAATCCTTATCTCCAAATTTATGCTCTAATGCAGCATTTGCCGCTTTAAATGCATCGTCGGCTTTTTGATTGGCTTTTGTAACTTCGGCATTTGTTCTAGAAATGTGAGCTTGTGTATTTAACTGAGCCTTTTCTAAGTTGTTAATTCGTTGGTCATGTTGAACTAGCAAATTAGCTTGGTTTAATAGTTGCTCCGCCGATGATAGTACTCTCTGTGCTTCGAAATATGCATCTGCCAATTGTTCTTGGACTTGCCATGAAAAATCATCGGTAAATGCTTTTACCAACATTGAGTACCCACGTTGTGTAATTAAAATAATTCCAGATGGCGGAATAGGGTGTGGGTAAGAAGCTGCAAATGCTTGGTCCGTAGGCATTGCTATGAAGTAGTGTTTGTTCTTAAGCAACTTCGATTGGTTTGCAGTAAAAATGTTGTAAGTAGTGTTTTGAGAAACTCTATGTTATTTGTCAATGTCCCACAAGGTTAGGACACGCTCGGAGTTAAACTCAACGACAGGGATCGTAACCAAAAGGTCATTAATACTCAAAGGTCAAATATGGATATTTACCCAGAAATCGAATTATCTAAAGCGCAGCATAATGCAATTGAAGCTCTTAGAAACCAGTCGTTTCCTGAACATCAAGTTACTCGCTCTTACTATAAGCAACTCCCGCATATGAGAGTTCTGAATTACGAAGGTGATCAGTTAGTTGGTTACATGGGATTAGACTACAGAGTTGTTCGCGTTGGTGATGAAATTTATAAAGTATTAGGTGTGAGTGACTTTTGTGTCGAGAGCACAGTTCAAAGACAAGGTATTGGCACAAAAATGTTGTCTCAACTCAGCGAGTATGCGTCCACTAAAGATGTCGACTTCATCATTTTAGTCTCCGATTTGGAGCGTTTTTATGTGGCTAATGGTTATATGCGCCTTAACTCTCTAAGTTCTTGGTTGCGAGTTCACGAACATAAAAATTACGGTGTCGCTGTAGAGCAACTAGATGATTTATATGTTAAACCTATCAGCGGTAAAACTTGGGCTGTTGGTCATATAGATTGGTTAGGGTATATGTATTAGTCTGTAGTGGGCTAATAAATTGTTCAAAAAGAAATACTACACGTGGCATTTCCAATTAGCGTTTCTTATACCTTACGGGAGCGCTTTCCCACAAGGAGTAATATGTGATTGTAGTAGCAAGGTTTTCTTTTCCTCATGAAGCTCATATTGCGAGAGCAAGCCTAGATAGTGTCGGAATAGAAAGTTACATCGCTGACGAGCACACGGTAAATACTCAGTGGCTTTATTCAAATGCAATTGGCGGCGTCCGTCTGATGGTGGCCGAAAGTGATGCAGAAGATGCGAAACAAATACTTAGTAGCGATTTCTCAGAATCATTGGGAAATGAAGTTGACGTTGATGAAGAAAAAGACGTTTGCCCTAAATGTGGTAGTAAAGATCTATTTGCATTTACAAAAGGTAAACGCCCAGCTTTCTTAGTTTTTATTTTACTGGGTTTTCCACTGTTTTTTTACAAGCATGGTTATAAGTGTAAGCAGTGTGGGGAGTTTAGTGAAAAACTTTAAATCTTTAGATAACAAGGCATTAAAGAGATAACTTGTACTCGTAGTATTTTTACGATGAGTTAGGTCTAGTGCCTATACAAGAAGTCAGAGTTACTGCTTGCCTACAAGCAAAGCATTATACGATAGTGAAGGAACAACATTGAATGAGTGAAATTAAAACAATAGAGCAGTTAAAAGAAATTTACGCAGAGCCAAGTGCGAGAGCTAAAAATAAAGCGCTGCCTGTGCTGGATGTTCATGCGATTACATTAATTAATAATTGCCATTTTGCAGTTCTAAGTACCGCTGATTCACAAGGGTATATCGATCTCTCTCCTAAAGGAGGGGAGCCTGGCTTCGTAAAAGTTTTAGATGAATCAACATTGTTGCTCCCTGATAGCTCGGGGAACAATCGTATAGATAGTCTAAAAAATATCATTAGTAACCCCAAGGTAGGGTTGTTATTGATGGTAAATGGTATTGATGAAGTGCTCCGTATTAAAGGAATCGCAAGTATTCACACCGACGCCAACTTGATATCTGCTTGCCCCGATGGAAGTAAAGATCCTAAGGTTGTTATCAAAATAGTCATAGAGAGTATGTACTTTCATTGTGCGAAAGCGGTGATGAGAGGGAAACTTTGGTCTGATGACTATAAAGTAAATCGCTCAATTCTCCCTTCATTAGCTCAAATCTTTAAAGATCAACAAAAGTTAGAAAGTAAAGCGCTTAATCAAGAAGAGATGTTGAAATATTACCAATCTAGCCTTTAGAACGAGCTTGGTAATATATTGAAAAGATAGAAAAATTAGGTTCGACCGTGCTCTGCGGAAGTATGGATTAGGTTTAGTGGGGATGTTACTGTCTCAATAATGTTAGTTCACCAATAAGCAATTGTTAGTCCAAATTTTAAAATGAAAAATGCAGAAAAATTTACTCTAGAAAATTACGTTTTGGCTAGTCCGGGAGTTAGGTGTGTTGGACAAATGATTGATCTTTTTGTCAGTTTTAGCATTTTTACTCTCGTTTTATGGGTCGGCTTAGAAATCGGTATTGAAAAAGAGCTTGTGCGCGCTACAGCAGTAACTGCGACTGTATCGTATTACCTTTTTTCTGATTGTTTACCAAATGGTCAAAGTGTGGGTAAAAAACTTTTGGGCATTGCAGTTATAAGTGCAAGAACGGGTAAAAAGTGCAATATTTTTCAGTCGCTCTTTCGAAATGTTATTACTCCATTCTTAGGTTTTATTGACTCAATTTTCATTCTTGGTAAAAAGAGGCAACGGCTCGGTGATAAGTTAGTGAGAACGGTGGTGGTAGTTCACTAACTTGTTGAAAAAATTGATAGCGCTGAGGACTTGCGTTCAAGTCGGGCTTTGTTTTCGTGGTGGAGCAGCCTTGCTTAGGTGGTAGCGTTACTCACGTACTGAATGTAGCGTTGTAAGAAAATTGGTATTGGAGTCCAAGTTTTATGTCAGAAAAAGAGAAAATGTTAGCAGGTGAGCTTTATGACCCAAGTGATGAAGAGTTGTTAAAGTTAAGGTTGAGCGCTAGGTTACTAACTGAAAAATTGAATGCGACCTCTGTTGAGCATAAACAAAAGCGAGTTGAAATAACTAAGCACTTGTTCGGCACAACAGGTGACGATATTCATGTTGAATCTTCTTTCAATTGCGACTACGGATCCAACATTCACGTTGGAGATAATTTCTACGCTAATTTTGGTTGTGTGATTTTGGATGTTGCGGAAGTTAAGTTTGGTGATAACTGTTTACTTGGGCCGCAAGTTGGCATTTATACTGCGACTCATCCCTTAGAGCCTATCGAGAGGAACAGTGGTTTAGAGCTAGCAAAGCCCATAAACATTGGTGACAATTGTTGGATAGGTGGCCATGCCGTAATCAACCCTGGCGTAACACTTGGGAACAACGTGGTAGTAGCCTCTGGCGCAGTCGTTACAAAGAGTTTTGGAGACAATGTCGTTGTTGGTGGTAACCCAGCCAGAGTACTGAAGGAAATCGTCACTAAGCGATAATAAAGTATATGGACTATTTTGAGCCTGAGTTTAGGATTTATGATCAACTCACCCCTAGCTTTGATGCGTTCAACGGTTACTTGTTGACGCACTTGAATGTCTAAAATTTGCTTCAATATAGAGTCGTTACACGTGGCGCTTTTACCGTGCGTTGAGCTTGTTTAAAAGTCTCACACGAAATCATTTGTATTACGTGTCTCACACTTTTATTGGATTTTCGTCACCAATAACAAACCAAAAGGCTGACTCCTAAATGTTAGTAACAAAGATTGAAACGGAACGATTAATTCTAAGAGAGCTAGTTGAACATGATGCAAGCGAATTGTTTGATATCTTCTCAGACCATGAGGTCATGAAATATTGGAACACTGGCCCTTGGGTTTCAATTGAAGAAGCGCGGACATTTATAGCCAAGAGTACACAGGCCATGAATAGCAATACAGAAGTGACACTAGGCATCTTCCTAAAGAGCAATGGCCAACTTCTGGGTAAGATAATGCTGTTTAATCACGTGAAAGAGTCTAGGCGCGCAGAAATTGGCTTTGGCGTTAGTCGTCATTTCTGGGGTAAAGGCATTGTATTAGAGGCGGGAACTGCATTAATCGAACACGCATTCAAAACACTGAATCTACGTCGAATCGAGGCTGAGATAGATCCAGACAATGCTTCTTCAGGTAAAGTCTTGGAACGGTTAGGTTTTATAAAGGAAGGTTTCCTAAGGCAGCGTTGGGAAGTGAATGGAGTAGTCTCAGATTCAGCAATTTACGGGTTGTTAGCTAAACCCCTGGACAGCGTTTAGTACCCGGCCTTAAAAGCATCTAATAGATCTAGCCTGCTCGTACTCAATACACAGCCTTACACTTGACGGCGAGGTTTCTTGAATTGACTTGGTGGTCACTAAATGTACTATCAAGGATAGGACTTACTGCAAGGATAGCAGCATGAGCGAGAAATTATTTTGGGTTAATCCCTACCAAACAGAACTTAACTCAAGAGTGACCAATGTAGACGGAAATAAGGTTGAATTGGACCAGACTATCTTCTTTGCAGAGTCTGGAGGCCAAGAGAGTGATGAAGGAACGATTAATGGTATTCCGGTTTTGATTGCTCAAAAGTTAGGTGTTCGACTTATTTACACATTGGAATCCTCTCCAAATTTTACTCTTGGTGACATTGTAACTACGAATATTGATTGGAAGCGTAGATACGCCTTAATGAAGCTACACTTTGCGGCTGAAGTGGTGCTTGAGATGTTTTATCAGCGCCGGGAAGGCATTGTTAAGATAGGCGCGCATATTTCTGAAAATAAGAGTCGCATAGATTTCGAGTGGTCAGAAAATATTGGCCCGCTATTGAAAGAAATTGAAACTGATGTGCAAGATTTGATTAACTCTGATTCAGTTATTATTAGTGACTTTTCCGATCAAGAGAGTGAAAGAAGGTATTGGAGAGTGGACGGGTTTGCGCAAGTACCTTGCGGTGGCACTCATTTAAAGCGCACATCAGAAGTCGGCCAAATTCAATTAAAACGCAAGAACATCGGTAAAGGCAAAGAAAGGGTAGAGATAACCTTATGCTCGTAGGTCGATAGGGCATTAGAAATAGATTCCTAACACGTGGCATTTTAATTCATGGTGAGATTCACATTTGCGATATGATGGTTGAGATTGAGGGCGTGTTGGCTACTTCTTAACAGGGGCGAGAGGATGATATGTCGAAAGTAACATTGAAAGGCTTTATTTTAGTTCCGGAAAAGGATTTAGAATTAGTAAAACATGCGTTAATAATTCACAAAAGGCTCACGTTAGAAGAGCCGGGCTGCCTTACTTTTCTTGTGACTCAAAGCTCTACTAATCCGTTTCGTTTTGATGTCTATGAGGAGTTCGTCGACAAAGCCTCTTTTAAGCAACATCAGGAAAGAGTTCAAGCCTCACATTGGGGAAAAGTAACAGCCAATGTTAAACGGCAATACGAAATCTTTGAATGTGTGCATGACTAATCGAATCGGAGTGATTTAGAGCGTTTACACTTTGCTTTTCATGTTGCTCTACGCTCTACTATGTTGCTTTATTCAGCTATTCACCTGGCTTAGTGTTCTTAATACTTTGCCGTATTAAATCTAGAAATTTTAATGGAAGTGTTATGTTTAGAGTTGTGTATGAATGGCGTGTGCCAAGTGAAAAAATGGATGAGTTTCAAAATATATGGCGTTCGACGACAGATTCAATTCATCAGTCAGTAGAAGGGGCGCTTGGTAGTTTTATGCTTCGTTCTTACGATGTACCGGAAAAGGTTTTAACTATTGCCAAGTGGCGAACACGTGAAGACTGGGAGCTGTTTTGGGGAACTAGTAACCCAGAAAAAATGAAGAAGATGAGTGAAATTGCAGAGCGTATTTCAGTTGAACCATTCGATGAAATTGAAGATAGAACTAAGTAGGGCAATAGAAACGTTAAAGTGATGCCTAATGAACAGTTTGGCGGACAATATGAAAGACAACCTTAACCAAGGAATAGGGTTATGCAGATTTTAATCGTTGGAGGTAGTAAGGGTCTAGGAAGGTTCTTGGCTACGAACTTACAGGGTACAGAAATTTATGCGATTTCTAGATCAAAGCTAGTTGAGGAGGGAGTCGCTTCTGCTTGTATTGACGTTGATCCCGGTAAAAAGCCAGATTATACGTGCTTCAAAGGTGTAGAGTTTGACATCATAGTTTATTTGGCGTCCATGTGGGGAGAGTCTTCAGAATTGACAACAAACGAACTGATTGAGTTTATGAATGTTGGCCCGATTGGGTATCTTAATTTAGTCAATGAGCTTAACGCTTTAGGTTCACTTAACGATAAATGCAATATTGTATCTATTGGCTCTACAGCAGAGCTTTCAGAAAGTAGTGAATACCCTGCATTCGCCCTCAGTAAAAGATTACTCAAAGATATTTCTAGCCAGCTGCAAAACGTTTATCGTGATTACCGCTTTACTCACTTTACAATAGGTGGGATCGGGCATGCTGAAGAGGAACGTATTGAGTATTCGAGTGTTTTGGAGATTATAAATATGCTAACCAAGCTTGATCCAAACACATACCTTTCAAATATGCATATAAAGTCCAAGCTAGGAATGTAGCTCTCAAGCTGTATTACGTACCTGCTTCTATGGTTTGGCATCATGTGCATTCTTTTTATTGAGCTATGGTTATAACTCCAATGAAAGGAGTTTACTTATGTCATACATTGATGGGTTTGTCGCTGCAGTGCCGACAGCGAATAAAGAAAAGTATATCGCACACGCAAAAATAGCAGCAGAAATGTTCAGGGAGTTTGGGGCCTTAAAGGTTGTTGAGACGTGGGGGAGTGAAGTACCAGATGGTGAGATCACATCATTTCCCATGGCAGTTAACGCTGAAAGCAACGAAACCGTTGTGTTTTCGTGGGTAGTCTGGCCTTCAAAAGAAGTTCGGGACTCAGGGTGGCAGCGGATCATGGGTGATCCTCGAATGAGTCCAGACAATAACCCAATGCCCTTTGATGGAAAGCGTCTCATTTATGGCGGATTTGATGTTATTTTGGAGCAGTAAAATACCAAAGAATCTCAACTCGATTCGTGACACTTGGTGTTTTAATCAGTATTACGCTTCTGATGTACGTTCAATAGAGTATTCCGCGATAAGTGTTGATAAAACTCCACTTGGAGGCTTAGAGTAAAAATGGAAGAGATAAATTATTCACTGATTGTCGTATCAGCTATCGCTGCCATCGCTAGCCCCGGACCTGCAACTCTTGCGATAGCAGGCACGTCAATGAACCACGGTCGACGCTTTGGAGGGTATTTGGCTGCAGGTGTTTTAACGGGGTCTTTATTTTGGTCAACCTCAGCCGCTTTTGGTCTCGCAACCATACTCTATAGCAATGTTTGGCTTTTTGAAATTCTTAGATATTGTGGGGCATTTTATCTTTTATTTTTGGCTTTAAAGTCCGTACATTCTGCCTGCAACATCGAGCAGCTAAAGTTACCCAAAACATACGTAACGACAGAGAAGGGTAACTACTTAACCGGAGTGTTAATTCACTTAACTAACCCAAAAGCTATTCTGTTTTTTGGTGCGCTTTATTCGATAGGGGTTCCTCCTACGGCCAGTCCGTTGGAATTGTTGTCGGTCATTTTTGTTGTAGGGCTGGTTAGTGCTTTGGTTTTCTTTGGCTATGCTTTTCTTTTCGCGTATAAAAAGGTCAGGCAAACCTATCTCAGATCCAAAGCAGTTTTTGAAGGCGTGTTCGCGTTATTTTTTGGTGTGGCAAGTATTAAGTTGCTGCTTAGTGAGGCAGGAAAATGAAGCAAAAAAGGCTTGAAGAAATAAGAATAGATAATCTATCTGATTTGACGGTCTATTAAGTATACTAAGTAGCCGATTTGTTAACTTCCATAAGAGCTGCTGGCTAGAAAAAGCTTACAACCAAACGATGCTAAATATTATCATTCAAAGGGCTAACAAAGGCCCATAATTTAATTCGTATCACTGTTCATGATTGTGCTCTTCGCGCAGTGCTGTAGTATTAGTAACGTGTTGTTAATACTAAATATAACCAATTGAAACCTGGACGTTGCATTACTTGTAGTTCGATGAAATGTTATCCCGCAAGACGTTAATTTGGAGAAAAGAATGGATTCAAACTCACTATTATTATTTGTTGTCGCTTGTCTCGCTATCAACATGATTCCTGGACCTGATGTAATTTATATTGTTTCCAATACGATGAAAGGTAAATTATCTGCTGGGCTGAAAGCGGCTCTGGGGCTTGGTGTAGGTTACTTTTTTCATACACTAGCGGCATGTTTAGGTTTGTCAGCAATAATTCTGAGTTCATCTTTGGCTTTTAGCGTTGTTAAATGGTTAGGGGCCGCTTACCTAGTTTATTTAGGTGTTCAGTCATTACTGTCCATGTGGCGTGGAGAAAGTAAAATCGTTGAAAACAAAAATGTTGATAATAATAAAAATGTGTTTGTTCAGGGAGTTATCGTCAGCGTCTTGAATCCAAAAGTAGCGCTATTCTTCCTATCATTTCTGCCTCAATTTATTGATACGTCTGCAAGCTCAACATCAATGCAATTATTAGTACTTGGCTTGCTGTTCAGCGTACTTGCGACGACATGTAACGTTTTGTACGCCTCTGTGGGTAATTGGGTATTTAGTCGTCCACACTCTCAGCGTTATTCAAGAACTCTTGAAGGTGTTTCAGGTATTCTACTTATCAGTCTAGCGAGTAAAGTGGCATTTAGTGATCGTTAGATACAGGGCATTTTATTCTCGTGATTATTATATGGCTAATGTTTGCTCAATCTATACGCTAAATGAGTGCTATTGCATAGGTTGAATCACAAATTTCAAAAATACCAATAAGTGAACGTATTTATTTATAGTATGGTTGGCGCGATTTTATCGTAGCTAGGTTAATAACATGAAAAATAAAGTAATTCTGTGTTCCGCATTCCTTTTGGGTTTGTCAGGTTGTGCTTCTGTTCCTACTGTTGATTCGACAGTATCAAATCAAATGAAATCATTTGAAGCACCTCAAAAGGGGAACGCAGGGATTTACATTTACCGAGAAGATGCTTTTGTCGGAGCAGCGCTTAAAAAGTATGTTTACGTCGATGGGGAATGTATTGGTGAAACCGCTCCTGGTGTATTCTTCTACCATGAGGTCGAAGGCAATAAAGAACATCAAGTAAGTACAGA
This sequence comes from Vibrio alginolyticus NBRC 15630 = ATCC 17749, assembly GCF_000354175.2. Classification (NCBI taxonomy): domain Bacteria; kingdom Pseudomonadati; phylum Pseudomonadota; class Gammaproteobacteria; order Vibrionales; family Vibrionaceae; genus Vibrio; species Vibrio alginolyticus. The sequence continues at coordinate 895,612 of NC_022349.1, read as the reverse complement.
GTCTGAGTTTTCTGAAAATCACTTAACTATCTTAACGGAAGAGGGCCGTAATTATTTCGTTAATCAATACATTAAAATGGGTGTATTTGTTGGTGGTGCGGGCGTAGAACTCGTAGACGAAAGCAAAGGTAAAGCAGAAGTACTAAAAGTCGACATGGCAGAAAAAGGAAACTGTTCTTCGATCTAGTTTTACAAACAGACCGCTTTTTAGATTAAAAAACACATTATCAATGTAACCCAACGCTTGATGAGATCCATTCAGCGTTGGGTTTTGTATTTTTGGCAAACAGTATACCTATTTTAGACCGCATGATTTGCCACCTCCTAGCTTGAGCCAATTTATCGTTCAAAGTATCTACTTGTGAAACGTGAATTTTCGAGAGTATTTCGTAGGGAGCAATCCTACAAACGCGATTAACTGATATGCCATTCCATCATTAACCTTGTCGAGTGTATTGCTAAACTAGGTAGCGGTGTGTCTCCTCTCATTAAACAAATAATAGGTATATCGGTTTTAGCTTCTATGCCTTTACATCATGCATTCGGAGCGCAATTTAAAATCAAAGGGCTAACACCAATATTAGAGAAAAATCTTGAAAGTCACCTTACACCACTAACGAAACTCTCTGTTTCAAACATTACCTCAAATCGACTAACGCAGATGGTTAATAATGCGTTAAACCCTTATGGTTACTACCATTCCGAGCTCAATGTTCAGAGATCAGAGAATGATTTCATCACGCTTGAGGTTGACGCTGGGGAGGTGATGTTGGTCAAAAAATCTAATATTGCTGTGTCGGGAGAGGCCAGTAACGATCAGGATTTCATCGAACTAATCAATCAAGCTCAACTTAAACAAGGGCAGCCGTTGCTTCATTCTGAGTACGATACGCTAAAGCGAAACTTGATCTCATTGGCTCAGCAAAAAGGTTATTTAGATGGACGTTTTATCGAATCGTCTTTGGAAGTCATTCCAAGTTTGAATGAAGCCCATGTGAACCTGCATTTCTCTAGTGGTTCTCGTTACCAATTTGGAGAGCTGTCTGTTCTTACGTCGGGTATCGAAACGGCTCGAATAGAAGCGATGAGAACATTTGAGCGGGGCGACGATTTTGATACTTTGAAATTGAGTCAATATCAGGCCGACCTATCCAGTACTGATTGGTTTCGCAGTGTGATTGTGAAAGCGGATTTCGAGGAGATATCCGATGGCCATAAGGTGCCGATAGAAGTGCTCGCAGAGCCGAATTCACGCAATATTGTGCAAGTCGGTGGTGGGTATTCGACAGACTTGGGATTACGCGCTTCGCTAAACTGGACCAAGCCATGGTATAACGCAAGTGGGCACAGTTTTGAGGCACAAGCGTACGCTTCCAAACCGGAACAATCGCTATTACTAGGTTATAAGATACCCACCAAAAATGTTCTAACTGATTACTACGGGATTCAGTTTGAATCTAAGCATGTCGACTATCGGGACACATCGAGTTTTTCTAATGATTTATCGTTTGAAAAGCACTGGCAGTTAGACGGTGATTGGCAAAGCACCATGCACGTTCGTTATTTGCAAGAAAGTTATCAACAAGCGTCGGAGAATAACGAATCACAGTTGTTATTACCGGGGGTGACATTTTCACTGCTTGATCGCAAGAACGATCAATTAGAAGTAAAGCACCGTCACGTCTACTCACTGGAATATTCGGATCCCAATTTTTTCTCCGATTCTCGTTTGCTGCGTATTGAGGGCAACAGTGTTCTGTCATGGGATATTAGTGAAAAACACAAGTTTCACTTTCGTTCCAATGTTGGCATTAATGTCGCTGACACTTTGAGCGATATTCCATCATCATTACGCTTCTTTGCGGGAGGTGATGGCAATCTTCGTGGTTATGGTTATGAGTCTATCTCTCCGAGAGATGAAAATGGCGATTTAACGGGTGCTCGTTACATGTTTACTGCTGGGCTGGAATATCAATATCAGGTCTACCGCCAACTGTGGCTTGGGGCATTTTATGATATTGGTGATGCCTTCAACGATAGGGTGGATTGGAAAAGCGGTACAGGGCTGAGTTTGATATGGAACTCAAAATACGTGCCTGTCAAAGTGGACTTTGCTTATGGTTTAGATACTCCGCAAGGAGACCAATTCCGCGTTCACTTCTCACTAGGCACGCAGTTTTAGCGGGCATTAAAAAGGCTCTCATCCTTGCAGATAGAGAGCCTTTTTAAGTCTTGATTGTTTAGAGTTCGAACTCACCATTCAGTTTCTTGAATATCCAGTTAGGCGCCTTATGCCATCCACCATAGTTTGGATTCTTAGTATGGATCTCATTCATTGATTGCCACTGAGTTTGGCCTTGTCCATCTCGAGACACTCGCCAAAAAAGTTCATCTTGTTGTCGAGTTAAGTAGTGCATGACATGTTCTGCAAAGGCTTCGCTTTGGACCAACACACCAAATTCCACATTGAGGAAATCCGATCTTGGGTCGAAGTTTGATGAGCCGATATAAGTAAGCCGATCATCGAGTATCACCGTCTTGTTGTGATAATAAGTATCCGCATGGAAGTAATGGTCATCATTTTTCGCTTGGTTTTTGTACTCAAGTAGATGAACGCCCTTATCCAACAAGGTTTGGCGGTGCTCCTCGTAATAAGCCGGAATAAAGCCAGAGTCATTAGATGCAGACGAGTTCGTCATTAACGTGATGTCCGCTTTTTGCTCCATCAAGGTATCAATAAAGGCAAATTCACCATCGCTTGGTACCACATAAGGCGTTGATATCACTGCTTTGGATGCAGAGGTTATTTGTTGCCAAACTTGGTGTTCTGCCCGTTTTCTAAAGTAGGGTTTGTTGTTTTTTAACTTGTCTAATGAGTCGAAAACGGGGGTGACTTGCGCAGTGATGAAGTTGGGATTGGTCAGGTGTTTAACTTGTTTTTCAACTTCAGCCAGAATGATGCTTTTGTCTTTCTCACCTTTATTAAGCGCTTTAGTAAACGTGGAATAGTTTGGGGTAACGTTAACGATGTTTTCTATTGGCGTGACATGCTCGCTGTCCCAAAGTTGTTGGTAGTTCTGGTCGAACGCTCGAATAATGTTGCCTTTGAACAAGACATCCATATCAAAGAAGTTGGCTTTGCGGCTGTAACCAAAATAGTCGTCGCCAATGTTGCGTCCACCTAGAATCATCCATTGATGGTCGACGTTGAAGTACTTCTCGTGCAGACGATTGTCCAAACGTTGTTGGTGAGTAGAGAAGTTGACGGCGCGACCAATCCAACCTGACTTACGTGAATCAAACGGATTGAATAAACGGATTTGAATGTTGTCGTGAGCGCTGAGATCAGCAAGCCATTTCTCGTTAAAAACCAATAGATCATCGAGAGTGAGTCGAATTTGCACGCCTCGATCTGCTGCTTGCTTGAGTTCATTGAGTAGCATCAAACCAAGCGTGTCACTCTCCCAAGAAAAGTAAGTCATATCGATGCTTTGCTGAGCATTTCTAACCAGTTCAACGCGACGCGCAAAGGCTTCCGGAGCGTTAGGAATTAAGTAAACTTCGGCTTGATGCTGAGTAGTTTGCCAATTGGCTTCAAAATCCGGTTCAACTTGCGGGTAGGGCTGGGCACAGCCAACCAATAGTGCGCTGAAGATAAAGAGTAGCAGGGCACGAAGGGCGTTAGGAAACATGAGTAAACCTTCCTAATGATGTTCAAGGAATAAGGATGAAAAAAGCCAGTGAACTGGCTTTTAGGTATTTGGTAACGAGCTATTAGTGACTGAAGATAACGTTACATGTGACTCAGAATCAGCCCAAGTTCCTCGAGACCGTTGAGGCGACCTTGGCGCAGTTTTGGATCGATGCCTGAGTGATGAGCATTGTCCCAGTCTTGTGTGGATTGAATACCGCCATCGTTATCGATCAGCAATACTCGGTCAGTCGCGCTGTTGTATTGGAAGTCCTCAAATAAACGTTCGCTAAACCACATACGAGAGAGCTCGTTCATCATTGCTTTGTCTTTGCTACCTGGACGAACACTTGAACCATCAAGCTTTAATGCTTTATTAAACACAAATGGTAATTCCGATGCATTGCAAGCGCCGACAATACAACTGATGCTTTTGAGTAAATCGCCAACGTCGAGATCGCCATTTTCACCTTTGGTATTGTAAGTCCATACGTTGAATCCAGGTTTGTAGTCAAAGTAGTAGAAGCTTGGCGTTGCCCCTGTTGCTTCTTCAGTTGAAACTTTATGACGGTTTGGACCCGTGAAGAGCAAATCATGCAACGTGGTTTTGAATTGCTGCATGTTTTTGGCCGCGCCATTCAGTTCGCTTTCATCGTTAGGGAAGAAGTCAGTCAGAGCAAGTAACTCCGTGGTTGAATCGGAGTTCCCCAAACCGAAGAACAACTTAGTCATCGCCTCATAAGCGGTGCTAGGCAGCAGTTCCAATAAGTCAGAAAGATCGAGTTCAATCGAAGCTGAATCGTTGAGTAATGAACGATATTCAGCGCGTAAACGGTTTAAGTTCGTTTCCGATTCTAGCCACTCCACCATGTATTCGACGATTAAGTTTTCGTCACCACTTTCAATGACTTCTGGCGCTTCTTGGCTCAAGATTTCAGTGATAGTTGGGATCAAAAATGTCAGGCTCGGTAGCATGCCCAGAGTATTGCTTTCTGCACTGTTTGAGCCAATTACCGTCGGTACGATCCATTCACTCTCAATGGCTTGCTCAGTAAAGTGATAGCCTGGTACTTCTTTCACTAGAAACGCTGGTGGGCGATGCTCGATGTAAGGCGCAAATGGCATCAATGTAGCTAATGGGCTGTTGTCGCGTGTTGGGCTTATAACCGGAATATTCACGGCGGTCAGTACCCAGTTCTTAAGACGTTGAATAGGATCAAGCATCTCGCTTTGTACCTTCATGATCTCTTCAAGTGGTAGTAACGCAAGATCTTCAACGCTTTGCTCTGGTCTTTGGCTCTTGGCAACATCGTAACTTTTATATTCAAAGCCGTAAGGGTTGCTTTGCATGATGGCACGTTGAAAGTGCTCACCTGCGATTGCAGCATCGCCTTTTGATTGCTGTAAAATTCCCACCGCCATGGCACCCGCACCTTGACCCATGAGTGTCACGTTTTGCGGATTGCCGCCGAATGCCTCTATGTTTTGTTGAACCCATTCAAGCGCGTGTTTTTGATCGCCTAGACCAAAGTTACCGCCTTCAGGGTTGTCCAAACCATCGATCCAAACACTGCCTAGCAAGCCCAAACGATAGTTAAAAGTAACTGCAATAAACGGGTTACCATCGTCAGCACCTTGTGCAACCACCATATCACCATGAATCAGCGGTTCTGAGCCTGCGCCGTATTCAAAGTCTCCACCGTGAATAAAGACATAAACTGGCAAATCTGCGTACGCTTCTGTCCCGGTTGGTCGCCAAATGTTTAGGTTCAAACAATTTTCTGACTGCGTTTGAGTCGTGGTTTTTAATTGCGGACACGCATCACCGAACTGAGTCGCATCAATATCGCCTTCAAGTGGGGCTACAAGGCTGTGCTTAAAGCGGTCTGCTTGCGCAAATTGGATACCTTTGAACGCCTCTACCGCTGCCAGTTTTTCATCCGCATCAAGCGGTGTGATGACAAGGGACTCTTTGGTCGCTTGAATGGTTGCATCGCCAATTTCCAAAGCGATTTGCTCTGGTGGTAAGGGTTGTAGTGGCTTCGGGCCGTTAGGAACGCTAGGTTTACCAGAGTCATCACTGCAAGCTGCTAAGGCAAGAGTGATGGTAATGGCTAAAGTTGAGCGATTGAGTAAAGTCATTGTTATGTCCAAAAGTCATTTGGTGCGTACACCGAAAATGTTAAACGGCATCTAACAAGCGACGTCCTGACGCTTTGGCATTAATCCGTGAATGGTTGGATGGCTTGTTGTATTGATGGCTCAAATGGTAGGACATCGGCGACAGTTTCAGTAATCGCCTTTGTAGGATGCAGTCCTACCATCGTCTAGGGGCGGGCTCTTTATGAGAGCTAGAAACGGTAACCAAGATTTAAGGTTACTGACTCTCGAGTTTCCCCTTTGTTATAGAGAAAGGTCAGGTTGTAGTTTTTGCCGATTTGCTTATTGAAACCAGTCAAAAACGCCCATTGATTAAGATCTACACCAATGTCGTAATCGAATTCGATATCACCACTTTTTACATGCCCGTCCATTCGAGCGTCCAGTCCTTGATATTCTGCTCCGACAAAAAACTGCGTGCGATAATCGACAAGTTGATAACCCAACATCGGCTGTACAGTAACAATACCATCGCCCCAATCATCTAAGCCCTTTAAGCGAGTTTGCGAATAGGTACCAGTGACAGAAGCAAAGAATTCTTTATAGCCAACCGAAAGGGTTGTACCTATACCACGAAGGTCATATTCCAAATGCAGCGGCACGTCTAGGCGTCCGCGACTACAAAGTGCAGATAAACCATCGCAAAACTTATCACCTAATCCTGGCAGTTTATCGTTCAGCTTATCTTTTATGTACTGGCCACCTTCACCCGTGTAGGCGGCATCAACATTGGCATCGACATTAACTTTTCCGATGTAACCAAATACATTCCAAAATGGCAGGATGTTTACATCGCCACGAAGCGTCATGCTCTCAGCACTCACGATGCCGACACTGTCTTCTGGATCAAACAGTTCATTAAGGCCGATGCCTTCAATCGTGAAATCATTAAATGGAATATTCATATCTTGATTTCGATACGCTAGCGATACACCAAACGGCAGAGGCAAATCGATACCTTGACGACGAACCATATCACCCATTAAAGGAAAAACGCGGTCTAGCTTAACACTGGCTTCTTGCATGCGTGGATCAGAGACCTCATTCAAGCGTTTTTCGTCTAGTACTTGCACGCCAAGCTTATCTTCATAAATCGCTACCGGTTTTACGCTGCTCATCATTTCGAGGGGTTTATTTTTCTTTGAACCAACTATCTTGGTGTTTTTACTGGCAATCGCAATTTTGCCTGATGTTAATTTCTGGAAGAGGATCTCTTGATCGTAAGAATCCACTTGGTAGTTGTGATGTGTGAACGGTTTATCGTTGGTAATGACCATACGTTTCGGTTCACCATTAACCAACTCAATATCAACGCTTAAAAAGCGAAAGTAGGCGATATCTTGAGGAAGACCGTATTTTGAGTAATTAAAACTGATGATCACATTACCATTCTGATCCTCTTTGGCTCTTACTGATGACGGATCAAAACTCTCCGCGTAGTTTCGAAGGCGGTATTCTGTTCGTGTGAAAGCTTCGATCTCATCAAGTACTTTTTCATTTTCATCGAGTTGTTCAGGGTTGTACTTGATACGCAGATCAATGTTGCCTTTGTTATCGGTGTTCTTAACCAAGTAGACGGACGAATCGCGAACGCTATCACCGATTTTAACACTTCGGTGGGCATGCTCGACCAAATGCTCGCCTTGAACTAGAGAGCTGATGGCCAGTTTTGGTAAATCATGACTGATACCGTATTTGTCGAACAGTGCTCGGCCTTGCTCGATTACTTCGTTGTAGGTCGTCGTCTCTTCAGCGGCGAAGCCAAAAGTGGGGGTAGTAAGCATTAGTGCGCTCGCGAGCACAGTAAGAGAAGACGTCTTGCCGGCGCGTAATTCAAAAAAACTCATGACAGTTTCCACTCTGAATAGTCTCAAACCTTCGAGACTCAGACAGTTAATGTGTCACTGAACTTCTTGTTCAGTTAGATAGATGTGTTTGCTGTGATTGACGTTGTGAATGCAGAGTTTTCGATTGCATTTCGTGAATCAATGAGAGGATTTTATGAGGTGAAGAGAGATTCCGTTAATCGCTTTTGATGGATACTATCCTCGCTTTATGGGTGAGGCAGGAATAGGGCAGTGAACAAAGCAAAAAGCCCCGCAGAGCAAAAGCAATGCGGGGCTTTAGTTTCAAGAACGGAGGTGACGCTTAGGCCGTGACGCGAACACGGAACAGATCAGTAAACAACTTGGCAATCATCAAAATGATCATAATGTTTACCAGCATCAGCAAGGGCGTTTCAATTCGATATGCTGGGGTTAAATTGAGCGCTCCTGATGTCAAGACAACCAATAAGTTAATACCTAGAATTCTGTGTACCATCAGCTTTGGTGTGGAAAATACCTTCCAAATTACGATGATGTTGATGAAGTAGAATAGCCCAAGCTGCCAAAGCTCGGTCATCATTGGCATTAGGAAAATGTATTGCAATAGAATCACCGTGCCAGTGCCTATCACACCAAAAAATGCATCTTTAATAATGCTTGGTGGCATAGTAGGAACGATTGAAGAGAACACGCCAGCTAGCATCGGAAAAATGAAACCTCCGGGTACGGGCAGATAAATCCAGATCAACAAAGAAGTGACGAACATGGATACACCTTGCAATACCTTTCTGCCGTCTTCATTCAAATGCTGGATAAACGTTCGATGCTCGTGATGCCAAACTGTGTTTTTCTCTCTTTGCATGACACAAGCAACGTGACCGATGAGAGACGTACTTGGATTTTTAATATCAAAGCTTTGAAGTTGCTGTGCTAACGTCGACCAATCGATCTCATTACGTTGCGGCTTATCGGCTTGCTCTAGCAATCGGTCTTGGATCTGTGCCATCTCATTTAAACGCGCGCGCCATAGCTGACGATGCTCTTTCAAGTGGTAGCTGCCAGTAAGTGGTAAGCCGACCAGTTGGAATAACTTTTCTATGTTGGCGGTGTTGGTCTCAAGAGCTTCAGTATCTATATCATTGGGCGATTTCATAGCGTTAAGCATCGCCTCTCTGCTGGCCTCAAAACGTTGAATGAAGTTTTGTTCTGTACTGACTGGCCAAACTAATCGGTACACAACAGAAAACGTGATCACACCAAGAATCGTCTCTTGCATGCGAAGAACAGCGAAGTGGAACGTTGCTTGACTATCAAATCCTCCCATACATGCGATGATGGAGCACACAGCAAAACCGATAGAGAACACATAACCATACTTTTCGTCGCTCGACATAAAAATGCACGCACCTAAAAACAAGGTGAAGAAGGTGAGAAACAAAAAGCGATCTTGAGAAAACGTCGTGATGAGGAAAAAGGCATAACCGATGCCAAGGAGGGTTCCTAATAAGCGATTATGACCTTTGTTTATTGAGTGAGCGAAGCTTTCATTTAATGCCATTACCGCGACTGCGATCGCTGCCCAATACGGTTTCTCCCATTGAAACCATAAGGCAAGGCAGATCGCGATAACGATAGACAGCGCAGCTTTGATTGCTTCTTTGGTTGAGGCATTAAACATACATTCCACCGCATTATTGTTTGATGATTTTGATAGAGGCCGTCATACCAACACGTAGTTGAAAATCTTTCGGTAAGTGATCTAATTTAACTTTAATTGGAATGCGTTGAGCTAAGCGTATCCACTGAAAGTTAGGGTTCACATTGGGCAAAAGATCGTTACCAGTACTACCATCTTGCTTCGCAATGCCGTAGCCAATGCTTTTGATTTTTCCTTCCAGCACAGCTTCATTGTGCATCATTAAGGTCACGTAGGCTTTATCTTGTGGATCAACGCCAACTAAATCCGTTTCTTTGAAATATCCTTCGATCCAAAAGCTGTCTTCATCAATCAAAGCCACGACTGGGGAGTTAGCGACGACTTGAGAGCCGACGCGTAAGTTCAAATTAGTTATATAACCATTCGTTGGCGCATAAACTTTTGTGTAATCAAGGTTTAGCTTGGCTTCTTCAACATTGGCTTTCGCGAGTTCTACGTTGGCAACGGCTGTCTCCACTGCATTGTCTAGGTTATTCAATGTCAGTACAGGTACGGCGCCAGGTGTGCGCTTTTCTAACTTAAGTGCTCGCTGCTCTTCATTTTTGGCCTTTGCTAGTAATGCAATGGCTTGCTTTTGAGCTGCTAGCGCTTTGTGGTACGCCGCTTTATAGATGCTTGGGTCAATCTCAAACAGCAAATCGCCTTGTTTCACTTGCGAATCGTCTTCAACGTAGACTTGGATGATTTGTCCTGTTACGCGGGGGGTTATAGAAACGATGTGCGCGCTAACTTGGCCATCTCTAGTCCAAGGGGTGTCAGAGTATGATTGGTAGTAGCTGAAAATCACGGTGCCAGCGGAACACAGTAGTAGCAGTGTGATGAGATAACGTTTTATCACGGAATTTGCCTCAAAATATCGTAATGAATCGACCAATAACGCCAGTAAAAATCACAATTAGGCTTAGCTCTGCGAGTGCAGGAAATGCAACGTATTTGTGGAGTCCCAGTTTTGTAGCAACGGTTCCGACCAAAATGGTGAGCATGTAAGCCAATGCAATAACCAGCAACAAGGGTGGGAAGTAAACTTCGCCCCACACAAGTTCATGTGGCATTGAGTTCATGGTGTTTTTCTCTATTAACTTGATGAATGGAAAGATAAGGCAAATGATGGCATCCGTGATAATCGCTTTTGGAGGATCTAATCCATCAAACGAAAGGTGTTATGCGCTATATAGAGGGAATGATGCAACCAAACCGCTTTTTGAAGCGCGAAAACAAAAATAAAATTATTTTGCGATTTATCTGGTGTTCATTGCAGAACGCTAAGTTATTAAATTTTCGACAATTATTGATCGATTTTTGCTTTTGAATATGCGAAGTGATGGTTTCATCCTTCAAATGGGATTACGAGTTGTGAGTTTTTGTTCCTAATATTCGCTTCGAAGCAAACGAGATGCTTTTTAAATTAAATAATCCAACAAATATGAGTGAAAGATTATTAGTTAGATTATTTGAGTTTTATATTTATTAGTAAGAGTAAAATTGTCATGGAAATTATTTCTAACCTTTTTGACATGGCACCATTTGTTGCTCTCTTTATTACGCTCTCTCTCGGTTATATGGTTGGTAAAATTACCATTGGTCGATTTGTTCTTGGCGGTGTTGCCGGAACATTATTAATGGGTGTAATTATTGGGCAATTTGGTGTTCATATTGATCCCGGCGTAAAAAGCATTTTCTTTGCGCTCTTTATTTACGCAGTAGGGTATCAAGGTGGTGCGCAGTTCTTCAAAGCATTGAACTTTAGAACCATCAACATTCTACTTTCTGCCGTGGTTATGACGGTTTCAGGTCTGCTTTGTGTGTTAGCGGCAGCTTGGATGTTTGATCTAGACAGAGGTACGGCAGCTGGTCTTGCAGCTGGTGGTTTGACTCAATCGGCAATCATCGGTACAGCGGGTGATGCGATCGCACGTCTTGGTGGTGTGACAGAAGAAGCGAAACACCTAATGCAGACCAACGTCGCAGTCGGCTATGCAGTTACGTACATCTTTGGTTCGCTTGGTCCAATTCTTATGGTGACATGGGTATTCCCAACACTGATGAAGTGGGATATCCGAGCAGAAGCGATTGCGCTAGAAGAGAAAAACTCAAATGGTAAGCGCGATCTTGCGCCGGGTGAATTCAACGCAGTAACCGCGCTGGTTACACGAGCATTTAAAGTGAGCAAAGATGGCGGGCTAGCAGGCAAAACCCTAGCTCAGTTAAACCAACACGCTCTAGCTGCTTGTATTGAATTGATTCAACGTGATGGCAAAGTGCTAGAAGTGGACAAATTCACAGCACTGAAAGAAGGGGATGTCATTGTTGTAACAGGTCGCCGTAATGCAGTACATCAGCTGCAAGATGGTTTGGCTGACAACGAGATTGCACTTCCAGAAGGCTATGAAGTTATTGAAGAAAACCGTCAACTGATCGCAGACAACCGCAAACTGATTGGTAAGTCGCTGCAAGAGATTAAAGAGGCTTCGAACCAAGGCTTTATGCGCGGTATTTATGTGACGGATTACATTCGTGAAGGCAGCTCTATCGAAATGACGCCGGATCTTGTGGTGAAGAAAAACGACGTCATCCAGCTTACAGGTACCGCAAAAGATATCAATCGCGTTGAGAAAAACATTGGTCAGCGAATGGGCTCAGCAAACGTGACTGACTTAGTCGTGCTTGGTATGGGCATGGTGGTGGGTCTATTAATTGGTCTAATCAGTTTTAAGATTGCTGGTATTCCCGTCACTATCGGTTCTGGTGCAGGTTGTTTGATCTCAGGTTTGATTGTCGGTTGGTTGCGTAGCCGCAATCCGCATGTTGCTCAGTTTCCTGTGGGTGCCGCGAACTTTATTCGAGATTTCGGTTTGGCAGCATTTGTGGGCATTGTTGGCCTTGAGGCTGGGCCTCAAGCGGTCGACACCATCAAAGAACACGGTATGTCTCTGTTGTTCCTTGGTATGGCTGTGACCATTATTCCTCAGTTTATTTCGTTCTTTTTCTCATACTTTGTATTGAAGATTAAGAACCCAGTTGAAGCACTTGGCTGTGTGACAGGTGGACGAAGTGCGAACCCAGCATTCGCGGCTTTAATGGAAAAAACAGGTAACGCAACGCCAGTATTCTCATTCACCGTGACTTATGCTGTCGCCAATGTACTGCTCACCCTATGGGGTCCTATTATTGTCGGCATTATTACTTTAAACGCAGGCATGTAATTTAAATAAATTCGAACACTCTTATCGCCTAATTAAATAGGCGGTAGGGGAAGTATTATCCAAATTTCACTAAATAATAAATTCAGGTAAATATTATGACTACGCCAAATACAACAATTGATTTTTCAAAATTTGCAGATTTAAGCCCATTTGAATTAAAAGATAAACTAATTGAAGTGGCACAAACTGTTCCTGACCGCGCGTTATTAGATGCAGGTCGTGGTAATCCTAATTTTCTTGCGACACTACCACGTAAAGCGTTCATTCGTTTGGGTGAGTTCGCAATATTGGAAGCCGAGCGCACTTATTCATACCTAGATGGTGGTTTCGGTGGCATTCCAGATGGTGTGGGCATTGTTGAGCGCTTCGATACGTTTGCAAGCAAGAATAAACAAGACCAAGGCGTACAGTTCTTGGAAAAGTCGCTGAGCTACGCAAAAGACCGTTTGGGTCTAGAGAAACAGGCATTTTTGAATGAGCTGGTTAACGCATACCTTGCATGTAACTACCCAGTGCCACCACGTATGTTGACGAACATCGAAAGGGTTGTGAAGCAGTACATCGCAGAAGAGATGTACGGCCCGATGCCAATGACAACAGACTTCGATCTGTTTGCAACGGAAGGCGGCACAGCGTCTATGACGTACACGTTCCAAACTATGTTCAACAACGGTCTGTTGAAGAAAGGTGACAAGATCGCGCTAATCACTCCAATCTTTACGCCGTACCTAGAAATTCCAGAACTGAGTGAATACGAACTGGAAATCGTTGAACTACGTTTGGATGAGACAACATGGCAGCTGCCGATGTCTGAAATCGAAAAGCTTGCAGATACAGACATCAAACTGCTTTGTGTCGTGAACCCAGCAAACCCAGCGTCTGTGAAGTTCTCGGATGAGACTCTGGATAACCTATCAAATTTTGTGAACAACGAACGCAGCGACCTGTTCATTGTGACTGACGATGTATACGGCACATTCGCGGACGACTTTGTCTCACTGTTCGCGAAACTGCCATACAACACGCTTTGTGTTTACTCGTTCTCGAAGTACTTCGGTGCAACAGGCTGGCGTTTAGGCTCGATTGCGATTCAACACAACAACGTGTTTGACGATGCAATGCGCAGCCTTCCTGAAGCGCGTCAACTTGAGTTGGACGATCGTTACAAAACACTGACTCCGGAACCTCGTGAGATTAAGTTTATTGACCGTATCGTAGCAGACAGCCGCAGCGTAGCGCTTAACCACACAGCAGGTTTGTCTCTTCCTCAACAAGTTCAAATGGCGTTGTTCTCATTGAATTGTCTGATGGACTCAGAGAAAAACTACAAAGAAGCATGTAAACGCATCATTCGCGAGCGTTACAAAACTCTGTACAAAAACATGGGTGTAGAAATTGAAGAAAACAAAGATCGTGTGGACTACTACACACTGCTTGAGCTCGACACTTTGGGCGGCAAATTGTACGGACCAGCCTTCGTTGAATGGTTCAAAGCGAGCGAGAAGGGCAAAGACTTCCTGTTCCGTCTTGCACATGAAACCGGCGTTATCCTACTTCCAGGCCAAGGCTTCGATGTAGTACACGCATCAGTTCGAGTTTCGTTAGCAAACCTTACTCATCACGAATACGAGCTTATCGGTCGTGCAACGCGCAAAGTGTTGGATGAGTACTTCGCTGAGTTCCAAGGCTAATTAATCCAGCCTGATTAAGAATAAGCCTCGGCGTTGTCGAGGCTATTCCGACCAAATAAGCACAGTGCGCGATATTGTGTTTATTTAGTCGCCAAGCTAACAAACTTCTCAATTAAGAGTGACTTATGAAAAGCATTATTTCTATTCAATCTCATGTGGTTTATGGCCACGCAGGAAACAGTTCTGCCGTCTTCCCGATGCAGAGAATGGGCCTCGAAGTCTGGCCAATTCACACGGTTCAGTTTTCAAATCACACTCAGTACCAGCAAGGTTGGACTGGACAGAAGTTTGGGGCAGATGAAATTCATTCTCTAATGAGAGGCTTAGATAACATTGAGAAGTTAGGCGAATGTGGCGCGATACTGTCCGGTTATCAAGGCAGCGCAGAGCAATGTCGAGCGGTGGCCGAAGCGGTAAGTTTAGTCAAATCGCGTAACCATAGTGCACTGTATGTGTGTGACCCAGTTATGGGTGATCCAGACAAAGGTTGCATTGTGGCAGACGGTGTCAAAGAAGCGATAAGCCATAGCTTGTTGCCCATCGCTGATGTGATTGTTCCTAACCAGTTTGAACTGAGCGAGTTAACAGGTGTGAAAATTAACTCTCTTTATGATGCGGTCACTGCATGTAAAAAAGCCTTAGAGTTAGGACCGAAAATGGTATTGGTGAAACACCTGCATGCACTAACAGATGACGCCTTCAGTATGATTTTAGCGACGCCGAAAGCAAGCTATTTGGCCCAACGACCTAGTGTTGAATTTGCTATGCAGCCAGTCGGAGTCGGTGATTTAATTTCTGCGATTTTTACCTCTTGTTTGGTGAAGAAGATGTCTCCTGTCGCAGCCTTTCGTCATACACATAACGCCGTTTACGGTGTATTGGAGATCACAAAAGGCTATGGCACATGGGAGCTACAGACGATCAATGCCCAATACGAATTTGTCGAACCGACGTATGAGTTCAACGTCGTGAAAATTGCTTAGCGCAGTACCTAATTAACGGAGAAGCGTAAAGTTAGCATATAGAAACTTGGCATAATTGCTTTGATGGATAGCATCCTACAATCGCGATTATGGGGTTTAGCCGTGCCTAGCTATAGTAACTCCAAACAACGAAACGGACTTCATTTTGACCCAATTAACTTCAAACTGAGTCTCTGGTCATACGCCAGAGAACATTAAATGAGACTGATTATGAATCGTTTAATTTCCTCTGGTGTGACGGTTGTACTTTCGCTGCTGATAGTAGCTTGTAGTTCACCCCATACGCTGGATGTTCGTGTTTCTCAAAGCAACTATAAAGATGTCGAGATCGCGAGTTCGACACCAAATGAGCCACTTCGAATGTGGGCCAATGAAGCTCCGGATTTTCTCTACTCGTCGCACAATCAAACCACACCGATCAAAGTAGAGGGTGAACAGCTCAATATTTTGGCCTTATCGGGTGGTGGCGTAAACGGCGCATACGGTGCCGGCGTTTTGATGGGGCTGCAGGAAAAGGGGGAGCTAAAAGATTATGCCATCATTACTGGAGTCAGTGCGGGTGCCCTAATCGCTCCTTTTGTTTTCATTGGCGGTGATGCGATGCCAAAGATGAAAGAAGTCATGCTCAACATCAATGATAAGAATATTTTGGGTAAGAAGAACTTCTTAAATACCCTGTTTAAGGACGCGTTTACCGATGGTGAGAATCTCTATGATTTCATCGCAGACGCTTACCCTGAGCCCATGATCGAGGCGATGGCGCAGCAACACCGCAATGGTAAACGCCTCTTTATTGGCAGTACCCATTTTGATTCAGGCGAACTGGTGATTTGGAATATTGGTGCGATTGCGAACAGTGATTTGGCGGACAAATCTGAACTGATTTACAAGGTGCTTGCTGCGAGCGCATCGATCCCTGGTGTTTTCCCTCCACAATTTATCGATGTTGAACATGATGGAGAAATACTTGAGGAGTTACACGTAGATGGCGGTCTCGCAGCGCAGGTGTTCTTTAATCCGTCTAACTTCAACTATCAACAAATCTCAGATGCTTTGGGGTTAGAAAAAGCGCCTCAGTTGGATGTGATTCGCAATGGTGCGTTAAAAGCGCCGTATCGTCCACTAAAAGACAAAGGTTTGGACTTGGTATCGAAAAGTGTCTCAAGCCTTACGCTAGCGCAAACTCGTGGTGATCTCTATCGAATGAAATACATCAGTAAAATCAACGATATAGAGATGCAGTTTACCTACATTGATCAAGATTTCAGGTACGCCAAAGTAACGAAAGATATGTTCGATCACCGCTACTTGCTGACGATTTACGAATATGGATTCAAAAAAGCCACCCAAGGGCAACTTTGGGTAACTGAACTCCCTTAATACAGGAAAACGATACAATGAAAAAAGCCGTTCTTACACTCATGATGCTTACCGCTTCCGCGACTGCATTCGCCCAAAGTGGAGCCCATCTTGACCAGCAAAAAGTGGATAGTGATATGCAGCAACTGTCTGCAATCAAAGAAGAAGGTGCAGCCTTTATTATGATTGACGAGAACTCGAGTTACGTGGCGGTCGAGTTCGTGGGAAAGTGGGAAGAGATCAACAACTATGTGTCACACAGAGAAGCGAAACAACGTAAATTGGAAAAAGTGAACAAGCAGTTCGTGTACTCTCAGGTCGGTGAAACGTTGGAGTCACTTGAGCAAAAAGTCGTTGACCACATTTACGCTGATCAACCTAAATATTTCAGTGTCGATGTCTACCGTGATTACTATGGTGACTCAGGAGAATTCAACTATTTAGCTCGTGTCGTTGAGTACAACTAAGTGAGAGAAAACCTACTGAAGCTAGTAGGTTTTTTTGTGTCGTCGAGAAGGAATTCAAACGCAGATTGTTTCCGTTACCAAGTAGCAATTCTACGATCTTGTGGTAATTTAATTAGATAACTCTAAAAAGTAAGCACAACCTATGAATTTTAGTTTTGAACAACTTCTCGCGTTCGTAACCGTTTATGAACAGCTTTCGTTTAGTAAGGCGGCGGTCAAACTCAATAAGCACCGAACCACAATAGGGCAGGTGATTACCAATCTTGAAGATCAACTGGCGGTCAACCTGTTTGAGCGAGTGGGGCGCTCGGTAGAACCGACAGAAGATGGTCATCTTCTTTACCACTATGCTAAGCAAACCATCGAACAAGCACGTACTTTCGATAAAGTCGCATTAAGTCTAGCTTACGGTGGGTTAGAGAATGTTAGTATCGCCTATTCAAGCGCTATACCACACCGTTTTCTTGTATTGCTTCGTATTCAATTAGCAGCAGATTTTCCGATGATGCGAGTTAACTTTCTTGTTCGTAATCGCAACGAAATTAAAGAGGGTTTACAGAATGGTGAGTATCAATTCGGTATTGTCAATGTGCATGATAGTCGAGCTATACATAGTCTGGATGCGACGTTTTTAGGTCATTTTGAATTTGTTCCTTTCGTCCAGAAAGGTGGTGAACTCGCTTCTGTGGCACCAGATCGAGTATTGACAGCCTTGAGGAATAGTAAACAATTTGTACTGCGTTCTCTTATTGAAGAGGGAATGGGCGAAAAAGTCATCGTAAGTTCGAACCATGAAGAGGTCGACCAATTGGCCCTTGTAGTGAAAATGGTTGAAGCAGGTTTAGGATGGGCGATTCTCCCCAGAACGTTTGCCCATTCGGAGTTTTCTAATAATCATATAGAGCCAGTGGAAGCTTCTGAATTATTGGAAGGTTTTAAGTTTGGTTTTGGCCTATGGTGCCAACCCTCTAAGCAAGTCGGTGATGTAAAAAATTCAATCATGAAGGTCGTTACAGAATACCGAGAGAAAATAATCCGCGATATGACTTAGCGGCGACATGTATCTTGCTCATCCCTATCAACAACAAGACTCAATGTGAGTCTTGTTTTTTTTGTGTCTGAAAAACGTTATCTTTCTAGCGAAGACTAATGTCTATTGGAAGGATATGACCCTCTATATGAGAGTATGGAATCCATACTTTTGGGCTTAATCTAATCTCGCTCAATGGGTAAGCCCAGAGCAAAAAGTGTTTTTACCATATGTCCGCTGCAAGGACGCAGATTTTCAGCCGGGTTTAGTTACCCGGCTTTTTTTATAGTAATAGAAAATGTCAGCTGTCACCCCAAGCTCTCTGTTACAACTGGCTTGTTACTTCGCTTAGCAATCCAGTACGCAACGCTACCCCAAAGCACAGTGAGTGACCAAAGTGCCGTCCAATGTAGAGCGACTTGTTGCCAGGTTGCCCCCATTTGGTTTAGCGCTAAGAAAGCTTTGATCGCCCAAG
Source organism: Vibrio alginolyticus NBRC 15630 = ATCC 17749 (assembly GCF_000354175.2). Taxonomy (NCBI): domain Bacteria; kingdom Pseudomonadati; phylum Pseudomonadota; class Gammaproteobacteria; order Vibrionales; family Vibrionaceae; genus Vibrio; species Vibrio alginolyticus. Next base: position 877,010 of record NC_022349.1, on the reverse strand, counting down.
TGCTTGGGCTTAAATCAGCAATCCATAGTAAGGGAGTAGGTATGGCTTCAATCGGCCAAATAAAACCAGCCAAGAAAATGAGCGGCATAGAGCTCACTAAGACGACTAAGGTGACAAGTTCACGCCGAGGTAATAAGTAACCTAGCCAGAAGCCTAGTCCGCAACAACCTAAAAAGAACGGGAACAACATAGCCAGCAATTCGCCCGCATTGGCGATATGGTTTACGTTTAAGCGTTCGAAGCTAAAACCAAAATAATAGGCGCCGAGTAAATAATAAATTGCCACAAATACTAACGTTCTCGCAAGCAGCAGCGATCCCGTTGATACTTGTGACCAATAGCCACGACCATGACGCTGTGTTCCCGTTTGCAATCCAACCGCCATGATCAACGTTTGTTGTAAAATCAGAACAAATACTGCCGGCACTACGTATTCGATGTAACCCATGGTTGGGTTGAACGTCGGTTTCATATTAAGCTTAATAGCAGAGTAATTATGGCTAGCCATACTCATGGGCACACCATCTATCACCATTTTACTGACTTTCACTTGGGCCCCTAATGTGCCTCCCGCTTGGGCCAATCCTTCTACCACGGTTCCGTACACGAGAAAATACGAGGCGTCCGCAGCGTAGGCCAGAGTCGGGCTTTTACCTAGCATTAGGTCTTTGTAAAAGTGTTCTGGTATGACTAAAAAACCGGTGATCTCTCGTTGTAAAAATGCTTGCTTTGCATCGGCAATCGTATGAAGTCGAGTGACTACGTTGACTTGTGGGGTGGCATCAACCATACGTTCCAGCTTTAAACTCGTCTGACTACCATCTAGATTAACAATCGCGATTGTTTGTTCACGAGGCGTTTGTTGTGCATAAGGCAAAGGGTATAAAAACGAGTAAAATACGACACCACCAAACACGGTCAACGTAACGACTGGATTGGTTAGAACGGCCTTAAATTCCGCTTTAATCAGTTGCCACAATGTCATACCGCCTCCTTCGCTTGGCGTGTTGATGAAGCTGTTCGATGTTTACCCATCAAGGCTGCGGTAATGAGCAGAGGCATAACGTAACCAATCATAGGCCATAGCGAGCTTAAAGATTGCGCGGCCGATGCTCCATAGCTTGCTTGACTCACTTGTACTTCAATGTAATGGGTAATCGGCAATAATGAACGCCATGCATAAGCGAGCGTGTTCATGTCAGAAACTGGGAATGTAATTCCCATGAACGCGAAGCTTGGAGCCGTAAATGCGCCAGCAAAACTCATCGCACGTGCAGGATCCATCGACAAGAAGAAGAACAACGCTCCCATAATGATACAGGCGATAACCGTCGCCAATTGTGCTAATAGCATAACCACAAAACTGCCTTCCATTGGCCAATCAAGCACGGAATAAAACCAGTACAAGAACAACGCACCTTGCGCCATAAAGACCGGAATGTACCGACTTAATAAGGTAGTGAGCCTGGCGTATGGCTTTTCGCCCAAAAATGCAAAGCCATTCTTTCCACCATAAATGCGAAAGTGCGCGGCAAGAATCAAAATAGTGCTTACTACAATACATATTTGCCAAATGGCTGGCACGATAGCCGTTACCAAAAATTGTGCGTAGTTATTGTTACGGTTAAATAATGCGGTTATTTGTGTTGACACGGGTACAGCCTGTCCAGCCGCTGCTAACGTTGTGGTGTTACCCTTAGCCAAGTTGCCCATTACTTCAACCTGAGCGTCGAAATAGCCTTGTGCTTGCGCAACAGCAGAGTTGATCAGTTTCGCTACCAAAATGTACTGACTGTTGTAAAAGACAGAAAGTTGAGGTTGGCGGTGCTGGAGAATGTCTTGGTCGAACTTAGATGGGATGACCGCGTAAGCGTAGATATCGCCTTCAATCATCGCATTTTTTGCTTCGCTTGCACTGGTGTAGTGATAGTTAACAGCCAGACTCGACGACGCATCCAAAGATTGAATGAGCTTTCGAGAAAGTTGGGAATGTTGTAGATCAACCACACCGATTGGCAGATCCCGGGCAATGCCCGCAGAGAACACTCCCCAAATCATCATCGCGAGCAAAATCGGTATCCAAGTAAGGCACGAAAGCAACCACTTGTCTCGTCGTAAGATATGCCGCTGTGAAATCTTAATCGTCATAGCATTAACCTAGTGGTTGTGATTAAAGTTCAACGACAACACTCATTCCCATACGCAGTTCAGGTTCGGGTTGAGCTGGACGAGCTTCTACTTCAAAGGTACGAAGATCAAAACCTTGAGAAGCATCGGTTGCTCTCCACGTTGCAAAGTCACCCATAACGGCAACATGCGTTACTTTGAACTCAACATTTTTGTTTAAGGCAGGCAAATAGGCATCAAAGGTTGCTCCTTTTTTAAAGTGTTGAAGGTAATCTTCACGCACATTAAGTGTCGCCCAGGCATCTTCTGTATCTATCACAGTAACAACCGGGAAGCCCTGAGGTGCTAATTCACCACTTTGAAGTAGAACTTGAGAGACTTCGCCGTCGAACCAGCTGTAGATCTGAGTATCTTTCGCGTACGCTTCTACTTCGGCTACGGCACCTGATGCCATGCGCGCTTTTTCCGCCGCAGCCACTTTGGTTTCACTTCTAGCGCCTTCTTTTGCCATTTCGTACATTTGAAACGCGGCACTTTCTGTGTATTTCGCTGCTTGCCATTGAGTTAAAGCTTCATCGCGTTTTTGTTCTGCAACCACGCCATCGTTATAAAGGTTATTTACACGATTGTAGGTTTTTTCCATTAAATTCGCAGCGGCTTTGGCTTTCATCCACTGATCTTTTGCTGCTTGGATTTGTTGCTCACGTGCGCCTTTCTCAGCTTCTTGAGCTAAGGCGTCCGCCGCTTTTTCACCTGCTTTTGCTTGTTCTAACTTCGCTTCAATTTCAGGACTATGAAGGGTAAAAATAAGCTGACCTTTCTCTACATCGTCGCCTTTACGTACCATTACCTCATCAATACGCCCTGGGACTTTTGAGGAAATGCTGTATTGCTGGGCTTCAATTAATCCCTGTAAGCGGATCGGTTCCGGTTGATAGGCTTGGTAAAATTGATACCCAACCCAAGAGGCAACACCCAAAGCACAAAGTGAGAGTAAAACGGGTTTTAGTGATTTAGCTGCCATGATTTATTTCACCTCTTTGGATGTTGAAGCAGGGATATAAGCGGTATTTTGATATTGTTCGAAGCTGTTCATTTCACTGCTCAATGCGAGTAGCTTGGTTAAAGATATTAAATAGCGGAAACGCGCCGCTGAACGCTGAGTTTCTATACTCGCGACATAAAGTTGTGCATCCACAACATCCAGAGAAGACGACAGACCCTGAGTAAATGCTTTTTCACGCAAGCGCAGGTTTTCGTTAGCGAGTTCAATGCTAGATGCGAGCCCTTGTACTTCATCAATGGCTTGCTGAGCCTCCAAGTATGTCTTTTGGACTAACAGCGATAAGTCTTGTTTGGCTTGGGACTTTAATGAGTCGACCTGCGAGACGACGCTTTGAGCGGCTTTGACTTTTTCGCTTCGCCCTGATGATTCAATCAGTGGAATGCTGACACCAACACCAACTAACCAGTCAGGCTTCATTTGGCTTGCGAGAGAATCGTCTTCATACAAGCTGTAGTCGCCGTAAAGATAAACTTCAGGGTAGTATTTCCCTTTTTCTGCTTTGATTAAGCTAGAGGCTTGTTTGTGTTTAGCGCTCAGAAGTTCTAACCCCGGATAGGTAAGCAACGTTTGATCGACAAAAGCGCTAAGAGGGGGAAGACTGTCGTTGATAAACAAAGATTCAGCGGGCTCTACGGCGTCATCTTGTGCGAGTAATTTACCTAATGCAGCCTGAGCGATACTCAAATCGCTGGCAGCTTTACGTGTTTCTACGGATGCTTTATCTAAAGAAGCCTCGGCTTGCAGGCGCTCAACGTGCGCGATTTGTCCTTGCTCTTCAAGCTTAATGGCAAAATCTCGATGCTTTTTTAGCCCTGCTTCAACCGCTTGCCGCGTTGCGAGTACTTCCTTTGCCAGTACGACAGAAAAGTAGTACTTCGATAAATCTTCAAAACGCGCTTGTTGTTCCATTAGAAGCTGACTTTTCGCCTCATCCGTTTTGCCTTCTGCTGCTGATTGAGCCGCAGAAATTCGACCACCAGTAAAAATTGGCCAAATGGCACGAATAGACGAAGAGAAAATATCGCGCTCGGTTATGGTCGAAGTGGTATTAGCTAAGGCACCAAAAATAGGCTGAAAAGCAGGAGGTACGTTAATGTGTGCTCCTGTGCTGTCTAGGATCTGTTTTCCCGACAGCGTGATATCGGTATCTAAACGCGTGTAATTCGCGCCAATAGTCACCTGAGGTAAGTTGAGATTGCTGGTGGCACTCTCTTGGTATTGGTAGTTCTCGACGTTTGAGCGTTGAGCTTTAAGAGAATAGTTGTTTTCTAGCAATAGCTGCCATGCGGTATCAAAAGTGATCGGTGCCGCATGACAGGTAAGGGAAATCGAGCTGCTAAGTAAGCCCAATATCCAAAACTTTCCTGTTTTTTTCATAATGGCTGCTTTGTCGTAGAGTATTAGCTCTAATATAAAGGATTCGTAACTGCGTGTTAAGTAGGAGGGAAAATTGGGCAGTAGTATGCGCCCAGTTATATTTGTGCTGGGCGCGGGAGATGTTACAAATTTATTTCGTATATGGACAGTGAAACTCCGCTCTCCACTCGAGCTGACGAGAACCTCGCATCGTATTCAATAGATCTTTTCCGCTCATTTGAGGGAATGATAACAGGACTTTGAGATCAGAAGTACCGCCTCCGTTTTTTTCATAAGCCCTGACGTGTGTAAATGTTGAATACATATTCTCTGACAGCATCGCCTTATTCAGGCATATTCCAAAGGTATCGCGTTCCATGTTTGGTGTTCCTTCTAACTATAAATGCACCTCTGTTTATAGTTTTCCAGTTTTCAGATGGTGTCTAAGTGTTTGTCATATAGTCAGTATTTGTATTTTGTTTTATTTGTGTCCAAACCACTGACATCAATGTTGAGCTTTTAATAGACTTCCAGCTTCACTGCTTTCAAACCGAAACTCTCATTGGTTTCGTTGATTAAAAATTATACGTTGTAAAGTCTAAAAACGCCTCAAAAACCGCTAAAATCGATGTGATCACGATCATGATTTTAAGGGCAATTTATGTATGGAATTGAGTATCAGAGAGGAATGCTAAATTTGGTGAATGGTTGTAATTTTATGTTTCAGCTCGTCGATTAATTAACCGTAAACTCTGCGGTTTGCTTGTCTTCCTCACAGATTTATCACCGCGACAACGTCATGCTGTTAACTGAGTGTTAACGTTACACTCAAGAGTGAATCACAAGGATGTATCAATGAGTTGGAAAACCATCAGCTTTCGTAAGCGGATGCTCATTATCATGACGCTATCGGGGTTGATAGAGCTGTTATTGCTTGTCGCCGCAGGGTTCACTTATCTCAAAATCAATCAAGAGCAAGAAATGGGAGAAAAAGCACTGGGTGTTGCCCGTTTTTTAGCGGACTCAGCGGTTGTTCGTGAAATGATCGAAACCCAAAACCCCCAGCCATACCAACTTCGCTTTAGAGAATTAACCGAAGCCATAGGTGCTGCATTCATCGTTATTGGCGACCATAAGGGAGTACGCTTAATCCACCCTGTTGATGAGCGGTTGGGCAAGCCAATGAGAGGTGGCGACAATCGTCGAGCGCTAGAACAGGGGTTGTCTTATGTTTCGACGGCACAGGGCTCGTTAGGTTATTCAGTTCGTGGTAAAGCTGCGATTTTTGACGAGCAAGGGAACATTATTGGTGTGGTTTCAGTTGGCTATTTGCTCGACCGACTGCAAGACCGCATCGAACCATTTTTGGCCTTTTTGATTTTAATGGTCATCGTAGTTGTCGTCGCTAATGCCGTTGTATCCAATTATGCGTCGAGAAAGTTTCAGCGCGCCATTTTAGGCTTTGAGCCTGAAGAGATAGGGCGGTTGTACGGCGAATTAGAAGTGACGATGAGCACTATCAAAGAGGGCGTGTTAAGCATTGATGCCCAAGGGATACTTCGCTCGATAAATCGTAGTGCCTGCCAGATTCTCGGTATTGATAGAGAATCAGCGCTCAATAAACCTTTGACTGATACGCTGCGTGATAGCGATCTATATACAGTGTTAGAAAGCGGGCAGGAAGATCATGATATTGAAATATTCCTTAATCATAAGCGCCTGATTGCAAATCGCTCTCCAATTTATGTTGATGGAAAAATCGTGGGGGCGGTATCGAGTTTCCGTTTAAGGGATGAAATCAATGATCTAACCGAGCAGCTATCACAAACCAAGGAATATGCAGATTTGTTACGTTCGCAAACCCATGAGCATCGCAATAAGCTCAACACCATTAGTGGGCTAGTACAAATGGGTGAGCTTGATGCGGTGCAAAGGTTAATTGGACAAGAAACCGCACACTATCAAGCAATGATTGAGTTTTTAAGAGATACCGTTAAGGACCCGCTAATTGCAGGTATGTTGCTTGGAAAAACTGAACGTGCTCGCGAGTTAGGCTTACAACTGGTGGTTGAGGAAGGCAGTCGTCTGGAGCCCCTACCTGAGTGGCTAAATTCGGAAGACCTTGTCACAATTTTGGGTAATTTGATTGATAACGCTTTCGATGCCACGTTAACTTCCATTCGCGATGAATCAAATGTTGCGTCAGAACGCAGAAACATTGATGTGTCCGTTAGCGATTACGGAAATGAAGTGATACTTGAGGTGATAGATCATGGTTGTGGCCTCCCAAAAACAATGGATCCACAAACATTATTTACAAAAGGCGTTTCAACGAAATCTCGTCAAAATCGAGGTGTTGGGTTGCACCTTGTCAATCAGCTTGCTACTCGATATCACGGCCATGTTGAGATGATACCCAATAAAAATTATGGGACAAGAATAACGGTGTACTTACCCAAGGAAGAACAATTATGAGTATGGCGACTCGCGTAATGATCATTGAAGATGATCTGGCTATTGCTGAGCTGCACCACAAATACTTAAGCCAACTGACAGGTTTGGAAGTGGTCGGAATTGCGACCACGAGAATGGAAGCGGAAATGCAACTCGACATTCTTAAGCCAGATTTACTATTGATGGATGTCTATCTTCCCGATGGCACAGGGCTTGAGATACTAAATACACTGCGTGCAAGTAACCAAACGTGTGATGTCATTTTGATTACAGCCGCAAGGGATGTCGATACGTTACAACAGGCGATGAGGGGTGGCGTTGTCGATTACCTGTTAAAACCAGTGATGTTTCCACGTTTAGATGCCGCACTGAAAAAGTATGTGTCCCAACGCCAACAACTAGACATCGTAGAGAGTTTGGATCAGAACCTCGTTGATAAAATGCTGCAGTCTCACGCCAATCAAGACAACTTGCCGAACCGATTACCAAAAGGGATTGATGGTGTAACCCTAGACAAGATCAGAGAGTTGTTCCCAAATGGCAGTGCGCTGACCGCTGATGAGGCAGGTGAAAAAATCGGAGTGAGCCGAACAACCGCTAGACGTTATCTTGAGTTTCTTATCAGTACTGGAGAACTAGAGGCTGATTTAAACTATGGGTCGGTAGGTAGGCCAGAAAGGTGCTATAAAAAAGTGACGCGGTAGCGTTTATATTGATGCTCTATGCAAAATAAAAAGCGATGGCTTATTGTAGAAACCATCGCTTTACAAATTACTGCTGTTCCGTTCTAAGAGGTTAGAAGTTGTATTCTAACTTCGCTTCGATAGAGCGCTCAGCGCCAAACCAACAGTTATTTTTGTCGTAACAAGAATAGTATTCTTTATCGAATAGATTGCTTGCAGAAAGCGTGACGCTAGCCCCTTTCATTGATTCAGATACCGTTGAGAAATCGTAACTTGCTGCTAAATCAAACAAGGTGTAGTCCGGTACTTTTTGACTATTCTGTGCATCAATTTGTGCTTCTCCGACATAGCGAACGCCAGCACTGGTACGAAGGCCTGAAAGATTTCCTTCAAAGAAGTAATTGGCCCATAGAGAGGCCGTTTGCTCAGGTACCCAAACCGGCGTTTTACCTTCTTGGTTGTAATAACTGTCCTCGGTAATCTCCATATCGGTATATGTATAGCCTAGAGTGAAATCAGCTTGTGCTGTGGCTTGCCATTTCGCCTCAAGTTCAATACCTTGTGATACCACTTCGCCCGCTTGATAGTTCGGTGCATATGGATTATTCGGATCGGTCAAGATCGCGTTTTTCTTCGTAATATGGAAGAGTGCTAAGTTACCTGAGATATCACCAGATAATGGGGCGTATTTAAAGCCTAACTCCCATTGATGACCGGTTGATGGCTCAAATGCTTTACCAGAAGAGTCGGCACCCGCAATTGGCTCAAAACTTTCCGAGTAAGTAAGATATGGCGAGAGACCAAAGTCTAGCTCATACAAACCACCGACTCGGAAAGATACGTTGGTATCGTCTAACTCTTCCTTGCTGTTGGATACTGCTCCTAGATAATCGCTAACGGCGTCTGTATTTGAATCGTATTTATCCCAACGAAGACCTGCAATCATTACAAGTTGGTCGTAACGAACTTGATCTTGGAAATAAACGCCAATCTGCTTCGTTTTGATATCTAAGTTTTGTTTGTATTGGAAATTCAGTGCATTACGATCAATGCTGTTGTGGTCAGGATTAAAAATGTCCTGAGTTAGCGAATACCCAAGCGTGTCTTTGTATTTTACATCTGAATCTAGATACTGATAATCAAGCCCGAACAATAAGTTATGTTCAAAATTTCCTGTTTTAACGTAGCCAGATAGTTGGTTGTCAATCACAAAGGATTTGGACTTTTCATCGGTTAAATAGGCATTTCGACCAACGGTACGGTTATCCGCTTCAAGTGCACCGTTATATGTGTTTTCCTGATAGGCATCGGCGGTCATGTAGCGGGCATTCTGTAGAAATTGCCAATTGTTGTTAAAGTCGTGTTGGACTTTGTAACCCATCATCAGAACTTCGCGTTCGTAAGTGTTCCAGTCCTCATCCCCCAAATAAGTGCTTGGTGACATCGAGCCAAGTGGGTTTTTAATCACTGAGCCAGATGCAGGCACAGTCGTGTAGATACCTGCTGATGGATCATTTTGATAGTAAACATTCACGTTCACTAATGTACTTTCTGTCGCTTGCCAATTGAAAGATGGGGCGAGTACATAACGTTCGTCTTCAGACGTATCGGCTTGACCATCTCGCTGTTTAGCTAGGCCTACAATACGGTAATCCACATTAGAATCACCAATTTGTCCTGTGGTGTCGAACGTCAGTTCTTTTAGTCTGTTAGTCCCAGTACTAATCGAGACAGAGTGCGAGGGTGTTGACTGAGGCGCCTTGGCGATAATGTTGACCATACCTCCTGGTGGAATATTGCCGTAAAGAACAGACGTTGGCCCTTTAAAAACCTCGATTTGCTCAAGAGCAACGGAATCGACCTGCGGTTGAAGGTTCCAACCGTTGTACAGCAAAGGAAGACCATCATAAAAGTTGGTGTAGTTAATAAAACCACGAATATTGAATAGGTCAAGTCGGGAAACGGCACCGCCACGCAATTCTGTATTTACGCCAGGCGCGTAACGCAATGCTTCGCTCACCGAGTTTACGCCGCGCAGGTCCATGTCATCTTTAGTGATTACCGTGATCGCTTGCGGTGTTTCCTCCGGTTCTAAAACGGTTTTAGTTGCGGTGTTTCGGTATGTTTCTCCTAGCACCGTAATCGTTTCGTGTTGGGATACGCTCTCAGTCGCATTGGCGTGGCCAGCGAGCAATGCGGATACGACGATAGCAACCGCTGAACGATGAAATCGAATCGGACTTTCCATATTTATAAATTCCACTACTTTTTCTATTTATTGATAATGATTGTTATTTGTATTCTATATTCGAAGAAATAGGAAAAGTTAACAATTTGGTGCAAAACACTAATCTTTGGAAATTATTTTTCTGTTCTTAGGTTTTAAAGATAGCGCGTCGCTTGGCTCGACAGGAATCCAATACTGCATTTGTGCTTGTTCGCTATCAACATCATAACCTTCTGGATAAAGCTCTAACTCATAACCATCGATAGCATGATAATTAGAGTAGGGTAGCCAATGTAAAATAAACCATTCCAGCGTTGAGGCGAGCTCTGATGCTTTGCCTATGTGTGTAATGACGGCGTAGGTTTGCTCAGGAACAGCCAAGAGGTCTAACCCCGAGTTGGAAGAGTTCGTTGATCTTGGTGCGTTTGCTGTTGGACCACACTCATAACCTGCCCAATACTCAAGTTGTTGGTTGTTTGAATACGCTTGAGTCACATCAATCACGCCAAAGTAACTACTTTCCGAATTGTTAAGGTTTTCAGATGAATAAAGACGTGACCAAAGTGACGGTACTTTGGATTGGAAATCGGGCGTAGCGGAAAACAATCCGTGAATAGGTTCATGATAACCAGCAAGTTCAAAAGCCGGTTTTGTTTCTATTCGAACTTCAATAAAGCGCTGATGTTTTTTCTCTTCTTCTGGTGTCTTACGCAGCGTCAAAGGTTGCCTCAACCCGGAGAGTTGTTGCGTTTTTCGATATTCGCGGGGGCTTTTTGAAAACATATTCCTGAACGCTCGGCTAAATGCGTGTTCAGATGTAAATCCCATTTCTATCGCTATATCTAACGAGCGGTCAGAAGTATGGATTAAGCGCTCAGCCGCAAGGCTAAGTTTAAGCTCTCTGATGTAGTGAGCGACGGATACGCCAGTGTGTTGTTGAAATACGCGTTGCAGTTGCCAGCGCGACCAACAACTTGCTTTCGATATTTCATCTACGCTCAGAGTACTGTCTAAGTTGGTGTGAATGTAGTCAAGCACCGATTGTATTCGGTTTATGGGATGTGGGTTAATGGCGCTTGATTTCATGGCGTTCTACTTTCATATTAATAGTGATTTCATTATCTTTAATTGAGTATCATTATCAATAGGATGATGAAATAAAAAGTAAGTAACACAGATCACGATAAAACTGTAATGGCTTGCAAGGATGAGTAATTATTGCCCACATTAGAGTTTTTGCTTAAATTTTGGAGTGTTCAGATGAAACTTTTTTTATCAATAAAATACAATCGCTTATGACGTTTTGTGCAACTTATTTAAACGTTTGCACTGGCAAGTGTTGATGTAAATCAAATAGTCGTAGACAATATTGCCCCGTGTCGGACTCTCCTCCAGCGAGTACAGTGTGTACTTTTGAGACATAAGTGACTTAAATGACCTCAATACGTCGTGTTTCCAAGAATCGGAAATGCAACTTCTTAAGGTTCTTTGGGCCCATAGACTTTACCTATCAACGTAATAGGTAAGACCAATTTTCTATTTTGAGGTGCCATTGATAGGGTTGGCTCATTCTCTAGCCGTATCCGGGCACACAATAAGTACCTCGTTTTTAAGGGAAAGATGATGGTAATACCAGAAAACAGCAGCATCGTTATTTTTGGTGCTTCAGGTGACCTTACGTACCGTAAGCTCATTCCTGCTTTATACCACCTCTACGCGAACAAGCAGCTTCCAGAGAATTTTGCCATTCTGGGTGTAAGTCGCACTGAATACAGTGATGAGTCTTACCGCGCGAAGCTGAAAAAATCGCTTCAGGAAATGGAAAAGACTGAGCCAGAAACGCTTGATGCATTTATTAACCATCTGCACTACCAAGCAATTAATACTTCTGACACACAAGATTACGGTAAGCTATCTTCTCGCTTAGACCAACTTGCGGACGAATATCAATTCGAGCAACGCAATACGCTTTTTTACTTAGCAACCCCACCAAGTTTATACAGTGTGATCCCTGCAAGTCTTGCAGCACATGGTCTTAACAGTGAAGAGGATGGCTGGAAACGCCTGATCATTGAGAAACCATTCGGCTATGATCTTGAATCGGCGCGTATTCTGGACAAAGAAATTCACGAGCACTTCCAAGAGCATCAAATCTACCGAATTGACCATTACTTAGGTAAAGAAACGGTACAAAACCTACTTGTGCTTCGTTTCTCTAATGCGATGTTTGAGCCGCTTTGGAACCGTAACTTCATTGATTACGTTGAAATCACAGGCGCAGAATTCCTTGGCGTAGAGGAGCGTGGTGGTTACTACGACAACTCTGGCGCTGTGCGCGACATGTTCCAAAACCACTTGCTACAAGTATTAGCAATGGTAGGTATGGAACCACCAGCGCAAATCAATGCAGACTCGATGCGTGATGAAGTGGTAAAAGTGCTTCAATGCTTAAAGCCATTAGACGAAAACGCTCTGCGCAATGACCTAGTATTAGGCCAATACACGGCGTCTGAAGTTCGTGGGCAAAGCCTACGCGGCTACCGTGAAGAGCCGGGAGTTGCAGACGATTCTCGTACAGAGACTTACATCGGTTTGAAAGCGTACATCAACAACTGGCGTTGGAATGGCGTGCCATTTTACGTGCGTACTGGTAAGCGTCTTCCAACACGCGTTACTGAGGTGGTTATCCACTTTAAACAAACACCGCATCCTGTGTTTGGTCAAAACGCACCAGAAAACAAGCTGATCATTCGTATTCAACCAGACGAAGGCATTCAAATGAGCTTTGGCTTGAAAGAGCCAGGCGCAGGCTTTGAAGCGAAGGAAGTGAAAATGAACTTCCATTACGCTGACCTGCAAGAAACGCAAATGCTAACGGCATACGAGCGTCTTCTACTTGATGCTTTGAATGGTGATGCTACGCTATTTGCACGTAGTGATGCGGTGGAAGCGTGCTGGCAATACGTACAGCCAATCTTAGATTTTAAGCAAGATCCACAATCCCTCTTCGGGTACGCATGCGGCACTTGGGGACCTAAAGAGTCAGATGACTTGTTACAGCGTGATGGTCGCGCTTGGCGTTTCCCATGTAAAAACTTAACAGATACGGATTACTGTGAACTATGATCAACCATAAGATCTACCAAACAGCAGAACAGGTAGTTGAAAGCCTAGCTAACGATATGAAAGCGTTTAGCGAAATGGGCAGACCTGTTCACATCTCTCTTTCTGGCGGCAGCACTCCTAAAATGCTGTTTAAACTACTGGCTTCAGAGGCTTACGCAACCTCCATTCAATGGGAAAACCTCCACTTTTGGTGGGGTGACGAACGTTGTGTTGCCCCTGACGATGCAGAAAGCAACTACGGTGAAGCGAACACATTGTTGTTTAGCCAAGTAAATATTCCTGCAGAAAACATTCACCGCATCCGTGGCGAAGATGAGCCTAAAGCAGAAGCCGAGCGCTTTGCAAAAGAGATGGCAGAGGTGATCCCGAGTGAAAACGGCACACCTGTGTTTGACTGGATCTTATTAGGCGTTGGTGCAGATGGTCATACAGCTTCTCTGTTCCCTGGCCAAACGAATTATGATGATGCGAACCTATCTCTTGTGGCGTCGCATCCTGAATCGGGCCAACTTCGTGTGTCGAAAACCGCACGCGTATTAGAAGCAGCGAAACGCATTAGTTACTTAGTGCTTGGTGCAGGAAAAGCGGACATTGTTGAAGAAATTAACAGTTCACCAGCACACGCACTGCCATACCCAGCGGCTAAGATTCAAGCGAAATCGGGCCTAACGGAATGGTATTTAGACTTAGACGCGGCAGCAAAAATTGCTTAAGACGCTGCTCGTCGATGAAATAAAATTGGAGAGAAACAATGAAAGGTGATATCGGTGTAATTGGCCTAGCAGTAATGGGTCAAAACCTTATCCTAAACATGAACGATCACGGCTTTAAAGTGGTTGCTCACAACCGTACTGCTGCTAAAGTAGACGAGTTCCTGGAAGGTCCAGCAAAAGGCACGAACATCATCGGTGCATACTCTCTAGAAGAACTAGTAGAGAAGCTAGAAACGCCGCGTAAAGTAATGTTGATGGTTCGCGCTGGAGACGTTGTAGACAAGTTCATCGAAGCGCTAGTACCTCTGCTAGACAAAGGCGACATCATTATTGACGGTGGTAACACTAACTACCCAGATACAAACCGTCGTGTTGCTGCACTACGTGAAAAAGGTATCCACTTCATCGGTACTGGTGTATCTGGTGGTGAAGAAGGTGCGCGCTTCGGTCCATCTATCATGCCTGGCGGTGCTGCTGAAGCATGGGAAGCGGTTAAGCCTATCTTCCAAGGTATCGCTGCGAAAACTGACGCTGGTGAGCCATGTTGTGACTGGGTTGGTAACGATGGTGCTGGTCACTTCGTTAAGATGGTACACAACGGCATCGAATACGGTGACATGCAGCTTATCACAGAAGCTTACCAGTTCATGAAAGACGGTCTTGGTATGTCTGCTGACGAGATGCAAGCAGTATTCGCTGATTGGAACAAGACTGAGCTAGACAGCTACCTTGTTGAAATCACGGCTGACATCCTTGGCTACAAAGATGAAGACGGTGAGCCTCTAGTTGAGAAGATCCTAGACACAGCAGGCCAAAAAGGTACTGGTAAATGGACTGGTATTAACGCACTAGACCTAGGTATTCCACTAACACTTATCTCTGAGTCTGTATTCTCTCGTTGTCTATCTGCACTGAAAGACCAACGTGTTGAAGCTGAATCTCTATTCGGTAAGACAATCACTCCGGTTGAAGGCGACAAGCAAGAGTGGGTTGATGCACTACGTCAAGCGCTACTAGCTTCTAAGATCATCTCTTACGCTCAAGGCTTCATGCTAATGCGCGAAGCATCGAACGAGAACGGTTGGGACCTAAACTACGGTAACGTAGCACTAATGTGGCGTGGTGGTTGTATCATCCGCTCTGCGTTCCTAGGCAACATCCGTGATGCGTACGAAGCGAACCCAGACATCGCATTCCTTGGTTCTGATGAGTACTTCAAAAACATCCTACAAGGCAGCCTAGCAGCATGGCGTAAAGTAGCAGCGAAATCTCTAGAGTCTGGTATCCCAATGCCATGTACGATTTCTGCGCTATCTTTCCTAGACGGTTACACAACAGCTCGTCTACCAGCGAACCTGCTTCAAGCTCAACGTGACTACTTCGGTGCTCACACTTATGAGCGCATTGACCGTCCACGTGGTGAATTCTTCCACACTAACTGGACTGGTACAGGCGGCGACACAGCGTCTACAACTTACGACGTGTAATCGTTTTAAGTAAACCGAATAAATATAAAGATATAAAGGGATGCCCAAGTGGCATCCTTTTTTGTGTTTGCTTTTACGGAACTTCGAGAGCGCCTAGGCGCTCTTTTCAGTGGTCGTTTTCTTGTTTTGATAAAACCTGTCTTTTAGGTAGAGAATTGCACTGACCACAAGAGCCACTAAAGAAACAGTAAATAGGGCGTACATGCTGAGAATCCATGCGAATGTGGCCGTCAAGAATGCGATGAAGGAAAACATCCTGCTGAAAGACATCACATGGCCAAGTTTGTTACTTTTCATAAACGCCTCCCGAAGCTAAGTGGGGATAGACAATTGTGGTCATATGCCACACTTTTAATTGTCTGCTCTTTTGGGGCGTTTCACACAAAAAAGTGGCTAAAGATTTCTCAAAAAAGGTGAAATATTGAACTGGTAGACAAATCGTTAAACTGAGTTGCACAGATATGACTTCGGTTGTCTATCACTTCAAAGTTTTTAACTACGCAGATTAAGGGCATGTAGCGTTATTATTATCGTATTCGAACTCTACGATACACAATTGCAAGTGAACCTACACTCGTAAGCTCATCCCTGTCGTCAGTTACAGTAAAAGCTTTTTTCTCTTTTTAACAATACCTTAGTAATTACGGGCAACTAAATCCGTTTTTCGATCGAAACTCAGATTGCACAAAAGGTGAAAAAGAGTGCTAGGTAAGCCTTTAAACTACGCCTATAATTAGCGCCCACATGGAGGATGTTTATTATATGAACATCCTTTATTTTTTGAAACTAGCAACAAGGATCCAGTAAAACATGTTTTTCTGGTTTTGTTTACGTCGACCAAGAAGGTAATTAACACAGCAAATTGAGGTTCTAAGATGACTCTTAACAAGTACTTTGTTTTCATTCCAGCAGAATTGGAACAGGAAATGCACAAGGACAATCAAGTGATCTCTGAGAAGGAAACTCAACGTCAGGCATTAGTAAAACAGGCGCAACAACAAGGCGGCCTGTAAGCTAGGTTTCAAAGAGAAAGAGCACCGCAACGGTGCTCTTTTTGTATCTGAGGTCGTAGAATTAACTTAATATGCCAAGGCTTTTCAACTTTCTGTAAATGGTATTTCGGCTCACACCAAGCATACGAGACGTTTTGCTAATGTTCCCCTGGTTGGCTTGATATGTTTTGAGTAACTTATCTTCGACGGTTGCACGCAGTTCTGAAGTTGGTTCAGCGGATGCAGCCCCTTCTTGAGCTTGGCTGAGTTTCTTACTTAGATGGGCTGGGACGTGTGTGAGTTCCAATATTTCTTCACCTTGCGCCATTAAGGCGGATACTTTGATTAAACTATCGAGTTCACGCAAATTTCCTGGCCATGAGTAAGACAGCATCAGAGAAAGTAGGTGAGGGCAAAGCTGTTGTTCAGATTCGGCGTGACGCCGATGAATGTTCTCAATCAGTTGTCGTTTATCTTCACGCTCCTCAAAGCGAGGTAGCTCAATGATCAAGCCATTAAGGCGATAATACAAATCTTGGCGGAACAATCCTTCGCTGACCAAATGTTCCAGATCTTTATGCGTGGCTGCAATGATTTGCGTATCGACTTGAATACTTTGGTTTGAACCCACGGGAAGCACGGTTTTATCTTGCAATACATGGAGCAAGCGGCTTTGAGCTTCCAAGGGTAAATCTGCGATTTCATCCAGAAACAAAATCCCTTTGTGTGCTTGGCGAATTTTTCCCTGATAGCCTTTGCTGTTTGCGCCAGTAAAGGCACCGGCTACGTAGCCAAACAATTCAGATTCAACCAAGTCTTTTGGTAAAGCTCCGCAGTTAACGGAAACCAACGGTCCCGTTTTTCTCTGGCTGTTTTTATGGAGTGCTTTTACAAACTCGTTTTTGCCAACACCAGTCTCTCCGAGAATCAACAAACTGATGTCTTTATCGATGACGCGATTAGCTTGCTGCCAACAGTGCTCAACAGCGGAGTCGCCATAATGAAGATCATTGGACGCCGCTACAGCACGAGACTTGACCTTGCTATCTTTATCGGTAAGCGGTTTTGTTTTGAAAACGAAAGGGTGCTCATTTCCCCGAGTGGATAGAATGTCGTCTAAGGATTGCCCAATGATACTTTTTTGCGCAAAAAGTTGAGAGGCTACTTGATTGTGAGCCAAAACTTGTCCGTCTTCATTTGCAATGATAATTCCTTGCCAACCACTATTCAGTAAACCTTTTTCGCACGCTAAATCCACACGAATATGCCCTTGTGGAATCAAGTTAAGTAGTTGATTCTCCACTTGCTGGACCATGTTTTGTACTAGTACTTGCGTTGAGAAGTCATGTCTCTTTTGCTCGCTTGTAATATCTAATACGCCAATGAGGTTACCAAGATGATCGAAAATAGGATTAGCCGAACAGCTAATAAAACGATGGTGTTGGATAAAGTGCTGATCACCAATAACAGAAACGGGCTTTGCTTCAACCAAAGCTGTACCAATCGCGTTGGTGCCTTTGACCTTTTCTTGCCAGCATGCTCCAGAGCTTAGCGAGATTTCCGTTAACTTTTCACGAAATCTAGGCTGTCCCCAACTGCCGATGATGACACCATCTGAATCCGTCAAAATTAAGCGACTGTCGCTATGAGCAAATAGCTGATTAAACAAAGGGAGCGCAAATTGAGTGACTGCCTCTAGCAAAAAATTGAGTTGGTGACGCCTATCTTGGAGCGTTGCTGGCGTTACTCGAATATCTTCAGGGCGTCGACGCTGTTTTAAACCCGCTTGTTCACTTCTGACCCATGAAGTTGAAAGCCAATTGTTATCGCTAATATGTTGAAGTTCCATGACTGTACCATTTTGTCACAGTGAGGGTGTGCCATTTTGGAACACTTGAACATTGGTGTTCACACCATACATCCGCTCAAACGTCGCTCACTTGGTTTGTTATCGCTTGGTAATCATAGTTTTACATTTGATTAACAACAAGTGTGGTGTAGTTGGCGTGTGACTTGCGTAATGCTCTTTGTGAACAGTGCGATACGACACTGCAATAACACATTGAACGAGAAACAAAAGGAAGAGTTATGATCTATGCACAGCCAGGTAGTGAAAATGCCATTGTTAACTTTAAATCGCATTACGATAACTTTATCGGTGGGGAATGGGTAAAACCAACGGGTGGTGAGTACTTTGACAATATCTCACCAATCAACGGACAAGCGTATTGTAAAGTTGCTCGCTCTGGCGAGGAAGATATTAATTTAGCACTGGATGCCGCGCACAACATCAGAGCAAAATGGGCCAAAACCAGCGTGACAGAACGTTCGAACATCTTGCTGAAAATTGCTGACCGTATTGAGCAGCATCTAGAAGAGCTTGCAGTTGCAGAAACTTGGGAAAACGGCAAACCAGTTCGCGAAACCTTGGCGGCAGATTTACCTTTAGTAGTGGATCACTTCCGTTACTTCGCTGGCTGTATTCGCTCGCAAGAAGGCAGTGCGGCAGAACTGGATGAGCACACCGCAAGCTACCACTTCCCAGAACCGATTGGTGTGGTTGGTCAAATAATTCCGTGGAACTTCCCAATGTTGATGGCGGCTTGGAAACTAGCACCGGCACTAGCGGCGGGTTGCTGTGTGGTATTGAAGCCAGCAGAGCAAACCCCAACATCCATTCTGGTTCTGATGGAAAAAATCGGTGACCTTCTTCCTCCTGGTGTCATCAACGTTGTAAACGGATATGGTTCTGAAGCGGGTCAAGCATTAGCAACCAGCAACCGCATTGCGAAACTCGCGTTTACCGGGTCTACGCAAGTTGGCAACCACATTCTGAAATGTGCAGCAGACAACTTGATCCCATCGACAGTTGAGTTAGGTGGTAAATCTCCAAACATCTACTTCTCAGATATCTTCGATTACGAAGATGAGTATCTTGATAAGTGTATCGAAGGTACGTTACTTGGTTTCTTCAACCAAGGTGAAGTTTGTACCTGTCCATCTCGCGTACTGGTTCATGAAGCGATTTATGACAAGTTTGTAGAGAAACTGACGGAACGCGCACATCTGATTAAACAAGGTAATCCGCTCGATACCGATACTCAAGTTGGTGCTCAGGCTTCTCAAGAACAGTTTGATAAGATTTTAAGTTACCTGGAAATCGGCCGTGAAGAAGGCGCAAAAGTGGTCTTTGGTGGTGGAGTGTCAGAACAGCCAGAGTCTATCAACCAGGGGTACTACATTCAGCCAACCATGTTGGAAGGCCACAACAAGATGCGAATCTTCCAAGAAGAAATCTTTGGCCCAGTGATTGCTATCACCAAATTTAAAGATGAGGCTGAAGCGTTGGAAATCGCAAACGACACCGAATATGGCTTAGGCGCAGGTGTTTGGACACGTGATGCGAACGTCGCATATCGTATGGGCCGTAATATTGAAGCTGGTCGAATCTGGATTAACTGTTACCACGCTTACCCTGCACACGCAGCGTTCGGTGGTTACAAAAAATCGGGTATCGGGCGCGAAACGCACAAGATGATGCTGGATCACTACCAGAATACTAAGAACTTGCTGATTAGCTACAGCATCGACCCGTTAGGCTTCTTCTAGTGAAACTAAGTAATTAATAGAGAAAAAGCAGTATGAATCAAAACCCCGAATCTTCGGGGTTTTGTATTAGCGTGAGCTTGTCGGCTGAAGGTTACCTTAGATGTTTAACCTGCTTATATTGTGATATCAGGAACGTTGAATTATCGCCACTTTTCGTTCCATAAGCTTTTCTACGGCGGCGTTTTGCTTGTCAATATTGAGTTGTGGATCAAAGTCCAAAACGCGATTGCAAGATTCGAGACTGGCAAATTGATTTAAACATTCACCAAGCTCTCTTTTAGAGCTTGTTCGCATCAGACTGCTTTCTGATGAGGAGAGTAGGGTGACTTTACGGCCATGAAACGTTCCTTGCGGCACTGCATCACTTTGCTGCGCTTGTTGAACGTCATGAACCGATGAATTGGTGTATGTGGATTGGATGTCATTGGACATAAAGACACCTAAACTCTCAAGTCTAAAGTTTGTGGCATCGGTGGTGCCTTATCAATAGTTACATGAGAAGACAATAACGCTTCCCACGACTCGCTGTGCGTCAGCAATTCTGCTAAAGCTGTTTCAAAATATTCGTAATCCAGTCGCCTAATGTTAATGAGTCGGTTTAAACATAGGACATGTCGGTGGTTATCTAAACTAAAAAATAACTGGTGCTCAGGCCAGTGATAATTAAAGGCCAAGAAAGAGCGATAAAGATCGGAATTTACAATTTGAAGGCCAACAATCTCAGCTTCGAGCTGCAGAGTTGTCGATTCAGGATGAAAGATGATATGCACCCTTAGATTATCATCAAAGGCTAAGCTTACTTCATTTTCCGTTAGATGCAGTGCAGGCAAGCCTATTTGATGAGCAAACTTTAGCAAAATCTCATCGATAGTTTGGCGTGCTGACATAGGAATAGTCCCTTTTGAAATTTTATCAAGGAAAATATTAGATGTATCTCTTCATGTTTATCAATATTAGTCGGTTGTTATTATATTTTGGCTTTTAAATGTGTTGAGAGAAATAGAAAGGCAAAAGTAAATGTGTTCAGATGCATATCTCGATGGCAATGATATATATGAATATCATTTTTCTCTAATAAACTTCAATTAAGGAAGGAATGAAAGAGAACAGAAACTGCTTTTGAAATTACAGTCCATGTTAACTACGTGTTGTTGAAAAATGCGATTTATTGTCCGCTTGTAGTATAAATATAAGTTGATCTTTTATATTTTTACATAAAGAATTGTGTGAATTTCAAATGAGCTAGATTATATAAAATACGTTTATGGGGTCATAATGAACAATTCTATATGGGCTGGTTTTATTGGGTTATTCATACTGAGTGGGTGCAGTCAGACTGTGTCCGTCAATGGGGTGGATGGCTTTGATACACAGAGTCAGGCATCAGTCTATGGTTGGGTTTCTGTCGACGGCTACTTTCCACCTTCGATTACTTCTCTTGAAGTGGAGATATGTAAAATTATTGATAATCAATGTTTTAAATCGGCATCTCAGAGCTACCAAGGCGTTCAGTTGCCTGTGCAGTATTCGTTTTTAATTGCACCAATTCAAGCTGGTGAAGGAAAAATGAAGATTATTGGAAAGCTTTATTCAAACGGTGAGCTCGTTGCGGAAAAAGAAAAGAACTATTTATTTTTAGAGGGAAATAAACAAGAAAACTTGATTCTTGTTCCAAAAATAAACAGATAAAATTTTAAGTACTACATTTTTATTAGAATTTTCTAATTTATAAAATAAAGACTATATCTTTCCTTTTGTGAAAGATTTGTTGTCTTTTATAAACATTAATTACATGACTTTGAAGTCATCGGGTCAGTTGTTTTTTAGACTCATACTTGTTGCAAAAACAGTATTTTTTATGATTATATCTCGCTCCTTGAACACGTTGGCTTGGCGTTTTAGGCTATAAAACATACATTTTTATGATTTTGGAAATTTAATTTTGTTCTCGAAACGATGCCGAAATCTATTTAATTGTATTCTAATGTATAACAAAACAACCAAACTTAAATAACCAAATGATATTTAAGTTTTGGCTAATGATAAACGCTATCTGATAAAAATAATAAAGACGGACAGCAGAAATTTACTAAGTCAAACTTTTACCTTTAGGTAAAGGTAATGCTTGGGTTATTCGCTAATTATTCGGGGGGTATGGTAAGTGATAGAACTTCTATGCTCTTTTCTTTGCTTCTTTAATTCATACAGCAGTACTTAGAAATCACAACAATCAAAGTAGTGCTTTGAAAGTTTCTCAACATTTGCACTGAGAAACTCAAAATAATGAAGGGTAGAAAATGGATGTGTCAGGCCAACTAAACTCAGAAAGGGTCGACTCGAGTTCACGAAAAATTCGTAGTTTTTCCTGCTATGAAAAATCTGACGAAGTATTTCACTCAGACCAGTCTCACATTGTTGTCGTTCACAATGGTCAGCTTCGAGTTCAAACAGGTGATTGCACAATCGATGTTGCTGCAGAAAATGGGGTATTTCTATCCCAAGGGGATTACTTGTTAGAGTACTCTCCGCTAGATGGGGCATACAAAGCGTCGATCATTGCCTACGACAATGAACTCGTTAGTCAGTTGCTGCAAAAACACAGTGATCTCTTGATGATGCTGCCTAAGGTAGACAAAGTTTGTTCTGGTTTGTTTACTTTTGGTTTGAACATACTCGTTGAACAAGTGCTTTCTAGCATGCAGACGCTTGAGCAACAAGCGTACCCTGATGCCATTATGTGCCTAAAATACGAAGAACTACTCATTCTCTTGCTACACAGCAAAGGAGGAGAATCACTGTATGCGTTGCTGTCACAACAAACAAACCGTACGTCGGAACGGTTACGTCGATTTATGGAACAGCATTACTTAAAAGAATGGAAGTTGACAGACTACGCGCAGGAGTTTGGTGCCAGCTTAACCACTTTTAAAGAGCTTTTTAATGAGCACTATGGCATTTCTCCAAGAGCTTGGATCAGTGAGCGTCGACTACTGCATGCTCATAAACTGCTGTTGACGAGCAAGATGAGCATCGTAGATGTGGCGATGGAGGCAGGGTTTTCCAGTCAGTCTTACTTTACGCAGAGTTACCGTCGTCGTTTTGGAACGACCCCAAGCCGCGTACGTTCGGGAGACGATCAAGTGGCTATCGCGAAATGAAATGACTTGGGACTAAAATTTTCTGACTAATTTTGAAAGTCACTCACCAGTGTAAATTCTATTATGTATCGTGTAACAACGAACGATTAAAAATTATTACATCTCTTTCTTTCTGGATTGTTCGAAAGGGGTGCGGAGACGAACATAAATGAAAAAGCAGCATTGGCGACGCCGTTCGCTTTTTCCAGACAGCATAGTGACACAGCGGAAAGTGACTGTTTTACAAAGAGGAGCTCGTTATGAAAGCGCCTCGAAACCTACGCAGGATCTCAATGTTGTGCACGTCAATCACCGACAATTGTTGAGTGAAGGCGTCATAAATTATGAGCAGTTATCTTTACTTCAACGCTTGTTGGATAGAAATGTCGTCGATAGCCTATGCGCTAGCCAGTTAGTTAAAACGTATCAAAAACTTGGTGCTTCGATAGACCGGTTTGCCATGCGTTTATTTTTGGAAATTGGATCGCAGCTCAGTGATAGCAGCACAATCACAACGTTCGAACAAAGGCTGGACTACATCAACTCTCGTCTGGGCTTTCGCTTTAATTTGGCTGTCCCAAAAACGTTGATGCTTTGTTTCCATTTATCACTCAACGAGTGGATTAACCGACAAGTCGATCAAAGTGCTCTTCATGCTTCGATTAAAGTTGAACAACTTATCAATCAACTCGATATTCAGAAGGAATATTGGTCGAAGCTATCAGGGGAAGACACCAGTGCCGTCTTTGTTCAACAGCAACTCGATCTTATTAAGAGCCAGCAGCATCAACTTAAAAAGCAACTTGGGACGTTAAGCGAACAACAGTTGCAAGTGATTGAATGTCATCGTTTGTTAATTGAGAAGTGGCAACCGTCTTTAGACGAGCTGAAAGGGTTCGCGGAGTACACCTCTACAACCGAACAATTTATTTCTGATTGGAAAAATTGGTGTTTGGAAGTGCGACTTGAAGCCCCTGAGCTGAACGAAGTTTGGGATGCATGCGATGTGGTTTACAACGACCAAAATGCGGTTGCGAAAGTATGGCAATGGTTCAAGAACATGCACACTGTTGGTGATATCGATCACTACTATTTTGATACTCAAAGTGGTCAGTGCGGCCAGGCTTGCAATCACCTCAGCCAGATCTAAATAGGGCGTTAAATGTTAGATAAGATGATGAAATCTTTAGCGGAAGCGCTAAAGGTAGGGGATTTTATTGCCTCAGAAAATGGTTCTTACAACATCGAGGTTGACCAGTTATCACTGACCATCAAGCAACATGCGTCATGGATTTTATGGGAAGCGACGTTACCCTTCCAGTTTAAAGAGCATCTAGATTATCAACAAGAACAAGCGTTACAACGTTGCATGCAGCTCTCATTAAAAACCATTCGTGAGGATGGCGGCGTACTGACAACCAATGATGATCAGCAATTGATTTTGCAAAGTAAAGTAAGGGTTGAGGACTGTTCGGTGGAACGGTTCTCTGCTTTGCTTTCTAAGCACGTCAATTTATGCGAACGTTACATTGCATTACTGGAACAAGCACGCGTGAACCACACAATCAACCATACAGTGTGGTTACCATGATGCTAAAAATCTTTCCCAACATTAGGCGTGCTGCAACAAAGGCATTGTTATGCGCAGTGAGTGTTGTTCCTTTGGGATACGCGCAAGCAACAGACTTACACTGGCCCGAACAACCGTTCCGCTACTATGCAGATAACGACTCATTAAAAGAGTTGTTGAATAACTTCGGTGCAAATTATCGTATCTCGGTTTCTGTTAGTGACAAAGTCAACGATCGAGTGAATGGGCGTTTTACCCCTGAAGATCCGGCGGAATTCCTCGATTACTTATCGCAAGTGTACAACTTGATGTGGTATTTCGATGGAGCCGTCTTACATGTCTATAAGGCGACAGAAACTCGCTCACGTTTACTTCAATTGGAATTACTTACGGCTAGAGAGCTACGCAGTACGTTAATTTCCACCGGCGTTTGGGATTCTCGTTATGGTTGGAGAGCTGCTGAGAGCAAAGGGTTAGTCTATCTTGCGGGTCCTCCACGTTATGTCGACTTAGTGGTACAAACGGCGGAGGCATTGGAAACGCGCTTGCTGCAGAAATCGAATTCAACCGACGAATTATTCGTTGAGATAATTCCTTTGAAGTACGCTTCTGCAACGGATAGAGAAATTGCATATCGAGATCAGACAATTACGGTCCCTGGCATCGCATCGGTGTTAAAACGGGTCGTGTCTGGTGTTCAAACTCAAGTGACGAGTGCGTCTAGCAAAGAAGTTACCAGTTCAGATAAGCCTGTAAAAAGTAATAAAACCGCCTCAGTTCATGGTGGCGCAACAGTTGAAGCAGAGCCGGGCCTTAATGCGATTATCGTTCGTGATACTCAAGCACGATTACCGCTCTATCGTAAACTGGTCGCGCAATTAGACCAGCCGCAATCAAGAATTGAAGTCGCGCTATCGATTGTCGATATCAGTGCCAACGATTTAAGTCAGTTAGGCGTGGATTGGCGAGCAGGAGTGTCTGTCGGAAACAACCGCATTGTCGATATCAAAACAACAGGTGATGTGAATTCGGGGGATGTGACGCTCGGCAGTGGACAGAACTTTAAGTCCTTGCTTGATTCAACCAACCTAAATTACTTGCTGGCTCAAATTCGTTTATTGGAATCCAAAGGCAGTGCTCAAGTGGTTTCAAGACCAACATTGTTAACTCAGGAAAATGTCGAAGCGGTACTGAACAACAGCAGCACGTTTTACGTCAAGCTGGTTGGTAAAGAAACCGCAGCGCTGGAAGAGGTCACGTATGGCACGTTACTGAGAATTGTCCCACGTATCGTTGGTGATAGATTTGCTGCACGACCTGAAATTAACCTGAGCCTTCATCTCGAAGACGGTGCAAAGATCGCTGATGGTGGCGTCGATGACCTTCCTTCCGTTCGTAAAACTGAAATCAGCACCTTAGCGACGGTTAAACAAGGGCAAAGCTTACTTATCGGTGGTGTATACCGAGATGAAGTGAGCCATCAGTTACGTAAAGTGCCATTGCTAGGAGACATCCCATATTTAGGCGCGCTGTTTAGAAGTAATACCAATACTAAGCGCCGCACAGTACGAATGTTTATTTTAGAACCTCGAATTGTTGTGGATGGTATTGGCGATAGTGTGTTGATTGGCAACGAATATGACTTGCGACCAAGTATCGGCAAGCTTAACAACATCTCCAACAATAGCGCTGAATTTAAATCGGTAGTGGAAGTATATAGCTGCACATCGAGGGTTCAAGCCGAGCGCTATCAACAAGACTTATTGTCACAGCAAAAGTCGTCTCAATTAACGCAGTGCCGATTACCAACAGGGCAAAAGGGTTGGCGGGTGAAAGTATTGGAATGTGATGACTCACAAAGTGAGTGTGTGCGCCCTTCAGAGGAGTCTTAACCGCGATGCAGCAATGGAAAATTCGTATTTTATCAGGCGTGCATACCGGAGTAGAAGTCACCTTACCTGAAGGTGCTCTCGTGCTTGGCAGTGACGACTTTATTGCTGATCTTGTACTGTCTGATGCTGGGGTCGAAGCGAACCATTTCACCCTCGTTTGCCAGCAAGACTCGGTCATTTTACGAGGTTGCGAAGAGGCAAATATTAACAGTGAAGACATCGCTGTTGCAGGTGATGGTATCGAGTTGTCACGCCATGCTGTTGTCTCGGTCGGCGTTGTGAAGTTCGCTCTGGGATACGCGGAAGATGCGTTAATTGTGAGTAACGTCAGCGACGAATCTAGCCAACAGAATACACCTGTGGTTGCTGTGCAACGCTCTAGCTGGAAAAAAACAACGCTCATCGCTTTGCTTTGTAGTTTTGTCCCGAGTGTCATTTTTGCCGGTATGTGGTACAGCCAAGCTAACGGAAACAACAATGAAATTGTTACAGAAGCAGAACCCATTGTTTTGGTACGTAACATCTTAGGCGAGCTCAAACTTAGCGACGTTCGCGTGGAATGGAATGCCGCCGCACGCCAAGCAGTCTTAGAGGGCTATGTTGAAGACCGAACACAGAAACTCGATCTGCTTGGTCGAATTGATGTATTGGGCATCAATTACAAAAGTGACTTAAGAACGATGGAAGAAATCCGTCGCGGGGTTCGATTTATTTTGCGCAACCTCGGCTATCACCAAGTGAAAGTCGAAAATGGCGATGAGACCGGCACACTGCTGCTGACGGGCTATATCGATGATGCCAGTCGTTGGAACCAAGTTGAACAAATCTTGGAGCGAGACGTGCCTGGTCTTGTTGCGTGGAAGGTCGAACTGCAGCGAGCGGGTGCCTACATGGATACGCTAAAAGCGTTATTGACGGATGCGGAGCTACTGAAAAAAGTCCAGTTGGTCACCAGCGGTGATCGCATCGAAGTTCGTGGTGAGCTTGATGATATCGAAACGACTCGATTTTACGGTGTGACCCGAGACTTCCGGGAACAATATGGTGAGAAACCGTACTTAGTTTTGAAATCCATACCTAAGGTGAGTAAAGGCACCAACATCGATTTCCCGTTTCGTAGCGTTAACTTTGGCCAGGTTCCATATGTGATTCTGACCGATAACGTTCGCTATATGGTCGGTGCAAGAACGCCTCAGGGCTACCGAATATCCAGTGTTACACCTGCTGGTATTGAGTTGGTTAAAGGCGGGCGGGTGATAACAATAGAACTTGGATATGAAGGCGAGACGAACAATGACAAATCTTGAACAAATTTTAAATAACGACACAAACGGTGCGGAAGTGCACAAGATTAAGAGCAAGCTCTTAGAAGCACAAGCGGTGGTGAAACGTCAGTTGGATTTAGGGTGCTCACCACAGCAGTACCAATTGCTACTCAAACAGTATGAAGCTTACACAGCCGCCTATGCGGTCGTTGAATCATACGAAGCTAACTAAAAAATACGAGGAAGTCTTATGTCATTTTACGATGCTAGTAACAGTGTAAACCTTGATGATGTTAAAGCTAAGTTAGAACAACAAGCGAAAGATGCCAACACAGAAGTGACGGCAGCCATCAAGAACCTAGAAACCAATGCCGATGATCCATCAAAGCTTGCCGAGCTTCAGCACGCGATCAACAAATGGTCTGTTGTTTACAATATCAATGCGACCACCACTCGTGCGATTAAAGATGTGATGCAGTCGATTCTCCAGAAGGTGTAAAGCATGGAACGAGAAACGCGCCAACTGCTGGCTGAAATCGCGCTGATGGCAACAGGTATGCATCGTCATCAAGAAGCCAACACCATTGCAGATGGCCTTGAAGCAAGCTCAGGTTCTGAAGAGACCGTTGCGATGATTCGTGCAATGAGCCTCATGAATAAAGGCTTGTATGAAGAGGCTCATCAATTACTCGAACCACTTTGTAACGCCTATCCAGATCTGATCAGCTTAGCGGCTCTTGCTTCTGCCAAAGCCGGTTTACTGAGCAAAGCGGAAAGCTGGGTAGAACTTGCGTCACAAGGAAGCGAAGAAAGCCAAGCATTTGCTGCGAGCTTTTCTCAGGACATTAGGAATCTTGGATGATCATTGATTCAAGCAACCTAAGTCTTCAACACCAATCTTTGCGTCAGTCGGAGTCGCGCCATTATGAGCGGAGCGATGAAGACAAGATGAAAGCACTCATGGAGCGAAGTGACAAGCAAGAGCAAGTTTCACATGTTTCTCCAAAAGAGACGCTAGAGAAAACAGAAGCGAAACTGGCGGAGATTAAAGCGTGGTACGAATCATTAAAAGACGCAGAGGTTGTCAGTAAACAAAGTGTCTTATCATCGTTAAATGAAGCGTTTTCCGACCCTCAAGTTAAACGAGAGGCAATGTGGTACGCCTTTCATGAGGCGAAGAGTGCAAAAGGCAACGAGCAGCCACAATCTGATTTGTTAAAGGTGTTGAAGCAGGAGTTACTAGGGAGTTTTTCGGGACAGCTTATTGCCGAACCACCTGCTGATAAAACAGCACTAAAAGCAATGCTAGCGCAGCATTTTCCACTGGGTGCCCAGAAAGAACAAGCCTTATGGCATTGCTGGGCAGAGTTGAAGTCGTTACCTGATATGGCATCAACACTGGACATGGTTCGTGATGAACTTAGCTTCATGATCCAAAAAAATGCGATGGTGAAAAACATCATGACTCACAGTCACAAGTTAGATTTATCTTAGGAGTACATATGATAAATACGCAGTACACCGAGGTGATGCAAACCAACATTGATAAGTTACAGGATGCGCAAGTCGAAGACGGTTTAAGCGAACGTTTTGAGCAAGCCATGTCGGTTCCCGAGGCAAGTAATGGCCTGGAGGGCGGTTTGCTAGAGAACATCAGCGAGTTGAAAAACACTATCGATAACGCGAAAAGTAACCTGCAAGACAACATGAAGATGGTGGGTGATGATCCGGCGCAATTACTGCAAATGCAGTGGGCGCTGACACGCATTACTTTTCAAGAAGAGCTGATCGCGAAAACCGTGGGTAAAACCACACAAAACGTAGAAACCTTATTGAAGGCACAATAGTGATGATGAATAAAATGAGAGCAGTTTTCATCATGCTCACGTTGTTTCTGGTAGGTTGTCAGACCGAGTTATACACCAACGTTACTCAGAAAGAGGGTAATGAGATGTTGTCGATCTTACTATCCGAAGGTGTCGTTGCAACAAAAGAACCTGACAAAGACAACACCGTCAAGTTAATGGTAGACAGTTCTCAAATCGCCTTTGCGGTAGATGCGCTAAAGCGAAAAGGTTATCCAAGAGAGCAGTTTTCTACACTGAAAGAGGTGTTTCCTAAAGACGATTTGATCTCGTCACCATTAGCAGAGCGAGCACGTTTGGTGTACGCGAAATCTCAAGAGCTCTCGTCAACCTTATCTCAGATTGATGGCGTGCTGGTGGCACGTGTTCATGTTGTTTTGGAAGATCAAGATCTGCGTCCAGGAGAGCGCCCAACTCCAGCTTCTGCCTCCGTATTTATTAAACACGCGGCAGATATTGCGCTTGATTCATATGTCCCGCAGATCAAATTATTAGTGAACAACAGTATTGAGGGGTTGAACTACGATCGAATCAGCGTAGTGATGGTACCCTCATCAGAGGTTCGAGTTGCTACTCAAAACAATCAATTTAAAAGCATTTTGTCGGTTCAGGTCACCAAAGAGACGGCGAATAATCTTATCGCCATTTTGGTGTTCTTGGTAGCGGCACTCATCGGCTCGAATATCGCTACTTTTACATGGTGTCGTAGGAACACGAAGCGTGGTTAAACCAGAAACACCACTCGCGCAGGTACAACACCAGTTTAACTATGCGCCTTGCCAGTACATCCATAGAAGTTGGATAGAGCAAAAGCAGCCTTGGTTACTAAATATCGAAGGCTGGAGAGATAACCCCATGTTCAACCAATGGTGTATCAATGAGTGGGCGTTATCTCCAGTTCCTGAGACGGCTTTTAACAGACCTTGTCATAGTTTGGCGTTGCTCCCAGCGGATGCGTTGAACCAACTCGTATTGATGGTGGGCGGAGCTTTACATTGTGTGGCAATGCGAGGCGTTGTTTTAAAACATCCGAAACAGGTTCTGAACAACGTCTTTGGATTGGAAGGCGCTCGGTTCTTAATTCAAAACGGGCCGATGCTGTTATCCAGCTGGCCGCAAGGCTGGCAGCGTTCGTTACCAGAACTACTGGATGAAAGGTCTGTTGAAGCAAGAATGAGGGAGCTGGGATATTTTTGGATGAGGTTTATTTTGATTAACTCACCGGAAGATGTTGTTCTTCGTTGGCAATTCAAATTGGAAAAGCAACTTAGCGAAAACGCGGAAACAGCTAACTGGTTGGAAGCGGATCAACGAGATCTGGCGTATCGACTCACAAAAAAAATCGCAAAACAGGTTATTCCTCAATGGTTTCATTTGTTGAAATAAAAACAGACAATTTGCAGCTAGCACCTGGCTTAAAGGTGCTGAAAGCGAAAGATTATGCCAGTTATCTGGATTCGCAACACTTAGTTGAAGCCGCGAACTCCAAAGCTGAAAGCATCATTGCTAATGCCCAACAAGCCTACGAAACCGAAAAACAACGTGGTTATCAAGATGGCCTTGCACAAGCCAAGATTGAAAATGCGCAAACGATGGTTGAAACCTTAGCACGTTGTAATGACTACTATCAGCAAGTCGAAGAAAAAATGACAGGTGTGGTGTTAGAAGCAGTACGTAAGATCATCGATACCTTCGATGATGTCGATACCACGGTGAGTGTAGTTCGAGAAGCGTTGCAACTGGTGAGTAACCAAAAGCAGGTCATTTTACATGTCCACCCAGAGCAGGTTGTTGAGGTGAGAGAAAAGGTGGCTGGTGTATTAAGTGATTTCCCTGAAGTCGGTTACGTTGACGTGGTAGCAGATGCGCGCTTGAAAAATGGAGGCTGCATTTTGGAAACAGAAGTTGGGATCATCGACGCCAGTATTGATGGACAGCTGCATGCATTAAAGCAAGCCATGGTGAAGCAGCTCAGCGAGCGTAAAATTACGATTCATGAATAAACCTCAAAAACTCAGCACTTGCTGAGTTTTTTCATTTTAATGCCTTTAAACAAAAAAAATCCGACCATTTCTAA
Organism: Vibrio alginolyticus NBRC 15630 = ATCC 17749; assembly: GCF_000354175.2. Lineage (NCBI taxonomy): Bacteria > Pseudomonadati > Pseudomonadota > Gammaproteobacteria > Vibrionales > Vibrionaceae > Vibrio > Vibrio alginolyticus. The sequence goes on along the minus strand of NC_022349.1, from coordinate 845,364 downwards.
AATATTCACTGCCATAAATCCTTAAGAATACACCTAAGAAAGCTGCTTAGTTGATAAGTGTTGCAACCAAGCAGCGCCTCTAAAACAAAAATAGGATTATTTAGTCGAATGGCTAATGGATTTATAACTTCTTTACTGACAGATTTTGCCAGCCGCTGCCAATTGGAGCCGTTGGTTTTTGATGAAGATGATTGTTGCCATCTACTCGTTGAGCAAAACACAGCAATCACAATTCGTGCACAAGAAGATCGTGTGACGCTTATCGGGCTGATTTCAGGTGATGAACCGAGTGCTGATATTTTGCATCAACATATGAAAGGTGCCTTAACGCAAGGCTCTCCAGCGGTATGCTGGGAGGAAGAGACCGGATATATCGGTTTCATACACCTGCCTCAGCAACTGCTAACTGCATCTTTTTTCGATGAGTCATTTGCGAATTTCATCGAGTGGTTAAAAAGTGCGAATACACAAGAAGTAACCAATAAAACAATCGAAGTACCGGAAACGAATACCACTCATTTTTCCACATTAAGGGTTTAAAGCATGATCAGTTTTGGAAGTGTTAGCGCGTTGCAGGTCGCCATGCCGCAAGCTCGTAACGAGATACTTAACGAAGGTAAGCTGAGTATTGGTGGCAAAGAATACCAAATCAACGCAGCGACCCAAGAATTTACTCGCGCCAATCCTACGAATGGTGCGGTAGCGCGATTTTTTGAAGCGACAGGAAAACTGTTTCGCGAAGGTAGCCCACAATCGGTAGCGAAAGCCCTTACAAAAGCCGTATTTGATAATGAGCAAGGACAAGCTCAGCGTTTACAAGCTGCTTCTTCTGTTGAGCATGGACAAATGTTCTTCAAAGATGGAAGCATAAAAACCGCATCAGATGTCTTAAATGCCTTTGCGAAGTTAGACAGTAAATCAGTTCAGTCGAACTCTGCTGAGCTAAACCAGTTAGCTGAGCGAGCGATGACAGAGGCAATGTTAGAAACCGATTCTGGTAAAAACCTCACATCACTGATTGGCGAAAGTGCAGCGAAGTTGCTTGCTGGACGTGTAGTAAAAGACTACGGCGGTGGTGTATCTGCAGCGCAGAAAAACCCGGCAGGTAGCATTAATCAAATGCAAGCGGTGTTTGATATGGAGGTGATGCATCTTAAATCGGCGCAACGTCATATCGAAGGTCTAGCAAGCACCGATCTAAGCCAAGGTGTATACGCTGAAGGACTGGCAGAGGACGCGTTTAACAAAAGTGGCGTAACCAATAATGTTGAAAGAGCTGCGGCGTGGATCATTAATGCTTCTAACTCTAAAGGAAACGATGCCGAAAATATTACGTCTTTACTGAAAGAATACGCGTCTAATGGTAAAGATTTATTGAATATGGAAAACCTAAAAGAGCTACACGCTCGATTGGTGCCTAATGTTGAGCGTGATTACCGAGGGCCAAATATTTCGGGTGGCACTTTGCCTTCAAGTATTGGCGGTGAGGGCATGTTAAAGCAGCACATTGAAGGCTTTTTGAAAGAGAACCCTGTAGAAGATAAAGACTTAGGTAAGCATTTGTTCGCCGGAGTTATCGGGTACCATGGCTTTACCGATGGAAATGGTCGCATGGGTCGCATGCTATACGCGATAGCAGAACTTCGTAACGACTCGTTCAATCCTTTAGCTATGGATGCAGAAAATAGCCTTCACGGTATTAAGTGATTTTTTACTTCTATTTAATTTTTGGAGCGGCGATTGCCGCTCTTTTATTTTCCAGCTTAACCTTAATTTTTCTTCTCAATAAAACGGCTAATAGCAATAAAAATGAGACGTTGAAATAAAGTGTCGGTTTCTATCTCGCCATAAAATCTCTTTTATCCTTATTCGCTTATTTAAATGAGCCGTTATACCCAAGTGGCTTCGCTGCAATAAATATATCGATGTCACTTAGTTATAATAAATTAGACAGGACACAACATGGATACAGGAAAGATTAATATGCTTCTCTCTGAGCTAGGAGAAGTGCTGAACCTTGAGCGCGTGACAGCGTATGACAATCAAATGTGGTCACTGCATTTTGCTGAAAACAACAGTGTCGATGTTCTGCTCGTAGAGGAAAAAGGCGAGTTATTGATTTCCAAAAACCTGCTTATAGAACAAGATGATATTACGCTAGATAAACTTCAAGTTTTACTTGAATACAACTTCTTGTATCGAGAAACAGGTGGTGTGCAGTTTTGTGTGAATCCAACACGCAAAGACGTTGTTCTTCAAGTTGCTATCGCGGCTGGAAGTGAACTCACCAACATTGCTAACTTAATCATTCAGTTGAACGAATTAGTTGATACTTGGGGACAGTTATTTCAAAACAACACGGTTGTAGATTTTAGCCAAACAGACGTACACGCATTTATTCAAGTTTAAGGCATCACACATGGTCAATATTAATACATCGCAAATGCACTCGTTGAGTCAGTTAACGTCACATTTGGCGACACAAAATCAAGCTGACGACAAAGAGGTTCGAGCACACAACGGTAAAGATATTTTTGTTAAAGAGGGCGCACCAAAAAATAAAAGTATCAGCGCGCGTATTAGCCACCAGAATAAAGCGAAAGATATTGTAGTGAACCTGCTTACTAAGCAGGGTATTCCTAAAGATGTTGCGAAGCTGATGCTGAAAAATGTGTTGAACGGTGAAAACAAGTTAACGCTTGGGAGCCTGAAAAATCTTGAGAGATTGTCGTCTGGTCCTAGCTCAAATTGGCCCACTGCACAAACGGCAGCCTCTTCTTCCAAAACCAATAAAGCCTCATCGAGTGTCGCGCTTATCAACGAACATAAAGCCAACCTTCAAAAGCTTGGTGATTTTGCCTGTACGGACTTAAATACGTTCGGTGTTAAGGGGTCACAGTTTTATGAAACAAAAGGAAAGCCACGACTAAAAGAGCTTCACGCGGATCAAGCGCGAATCATGCAAGATCACAGAGCGACGATGTCCGCAAACGGAGTTCAAGCTGCAGCACAAAGAGGAACCGCACCGCAATTAAGCACTCTACAGAACATTGCTAAGGCAGTACAAACCGCGAAAGCCGGCTGCTGTACTACATTTGCCTTTGCTGCCGCCGCTGAGATGATTCAAGGCATGTCAGGAACACCTGAAAGTGAACCCAAAGTAGAAGTGGTTGCGTTTAAAAAGGGTCATTCAGGTACACACCTTTATGTACTGGTTGGTCGACAAGAGGGGAGCGACATAAAAGATCCATCAACGTGGAGTAAGGATGTGAAAATTGTTGACCCTTGGGCGACATCTGCATTCGGTGCACCAATGTTTGGAGATGCACAACGACCACCTGTTTCGAATATGTTCCCGCCAACAGAAGTCATTTTTGATAGCCATAAACTGGGTTAGTCACTCTGCAAAAGAAGTGAGCAAATACACCATGCTAAGCATCTAACCTTTATTGAAAGAGCAGCTCTGAGCTGCTCTTTTTTATTACTCTGGCAACTCGATTTTAGAGCGAGATTTCTGCGGAAAACCTCACAATGAAGGCGAAAAAGTGACAAAAATAAAGCCATTACCGACATCGTTCAATCTGCAATCGTTGTTCAATAGAGTTATTGAAACAAAAGGAAAAAGTTATGAACACGATTCAACAACTGCTCTTGGAGTTTTGCCAACTCAATGAGTTGCCCGAACTGAATTTTGAAGAAAATGAACGTTGTCAGCTACTGGTCGATGATCGCTACATGTTGTATTTCATCGCGACAGATACGGATGATTTGATGTTGTCTGTAACGTTCGGAGGGTTAGAAAAATCCGGTGAACAACGACTAAAAGGTTTAGAGCTTCTTGCTCATGCGAACTATCAAGGAATTGGTAGTGGCAACCTCGCACTTGCTTTGGCTCCAAACGGTCGACAGCTTGTCTTAGCAGGACGTAAACCCGTTGAGCATCTAAATACGACGAACCTTACCGCTTGGTTTCACGAAGTTATTGAACAGGCCGAGCTGTGGCAAGCGCGTTTCGCAATGTTGGATCAAGCGATTCCAACCACCTCTAATCATGAACAAGCTCATGTTCAATCACTTCGTGTGTAGGAGAGAAAAATGGTTAATACAACACAAAAAATCAGCCAAAGCCCAGTACCTGATCTAGAGCAGTTTCGTGCAGTTGCTGCGCAAAAAGATGACCGAGTGATCAGTAAAAGAGGTGAAGTAAAAGAACCTTCCACATTCCACAAAGGTCACAAGTTTGCTTCTATTCACGAAGGCGTATTGAGAAGCAAATACACTAAGTTTTTCCAAGAAAACATCAAAACTCACCTTGATTTAAAACAAGCGCTACTTAAGCAAGAAAAACCTGAGGTTGCGCTGTTGGCTTACTCCCTAGTGAGTCCTTCAGGCTATCGCGGTGAGCCACTTACTGAGCGTAAAATCTTAGAAGTTGTCAGCCTATTGGATGAAATAAAAGTGAGCAGCGATACGTACCAGCAGCTTAAAAATACGTTTGATGCGATCAGCAAAGATCCGCGTATGCAGGTGAGCTTAGAAGCCCAGTATCCGGGAAAAATGGATGGCTTTGCTGCTGAACTGCTGCAGATGGGCAAAGAAAAGCTAAAAGGTTCTGGTGTTAACGCCGTTATTAACTTGGCATTACCTGGCGTTGGCTTATTGATTTCTACAGGTCGAGAGCTGCACAAAGCGGCCGTAAATGGTGATGCTGAGGCTTACCATCATCAGTTAGAACAAATTTCACAGCTGCCAGGGCGAGATCAACGTCTTTCTATGCCGATGCAGCAAACCTTGGCTCAAGGTCATGCGATACTGTCGGCTGAAGGTGGCATTGGAGCTACATTAGGTATGGCGACGGGGAGCCTGGGCACGTTCGGTGTTAGCTCTGTAGCAACGGTGGGCGTCACACCGATAGCAAAAGAGGCAATCGGTTCTGCGGCAACGACTGCTATCATGAGTGGTGGTGGTTTTGTTGCGAACCAAGCTGGAGCATACGGACTAAATACAGAAGTCAAAGAACAACTCATGCAAGGTGAGATGTCTGGTGTTTTACCAAGGCTTGAAGTTTCTAATGCCAAAGGAGACTTTACCTTTAGTATGCAAGATCCGGCTTCTGTCCGCGCATTAATGGCGTACCTTGGTCCTAAGGAGAATACTGAAATGACTTCTCCTCAAGCGCCTAAAGAGGCACAAGAGATGGAAGCCGCTCGATTAACACTGAAAAAGATGTTGGGTTCAGAACCAAGTGAGCACTTGGTTCCTGACGTAGACTCTATCTTGAAGCTAAGCCCAGAGGATGCACCAAGTAAAACCGAGTCTATTGCTAACGGGGCGTTTAAAAAACTGTTAGGAGAAGATTGGGATTGGCTCATGCCAGCTGTTCGAGCGATTGATAAAGGGGAAGCAAGTAAAATAAACGAAAAGCTAACCTACAAGCTCCCCCTAGATGCAGCAAACGGACGAGTTTATCTTGATAAATGCCCAAACCTGAGTGACGTCCAATTAGATGCGCTAGAAAAACTAGGCTCACCAAGTCAATTGCGATTGATGTACTTGGCAGAAGGCTGGGTGTAATTTCAAATGGTAAAGTAGGGAGTAGGTGCTGCTCCTTACTTTATCTACCGTCAGCGTTCCTTTTTGGGGCTGGCTAATATCGGTTTAATTTAACTTTTCGACTGAAGAAACAAACACACAAGTGTCAACGTTATACCAACCCAACCAATGAAAGAAATTTCTTCCCCAACAATCGCAACTGCTAGTGCTGCTGCGATAACAGGTTCAAATAGCGTGAGTATGCTAGCTCCACTGGCTGTAACAAACCGTAGCCCAAACCCAAAAGCGACGTAACCTAACCCCATTGGAATCAAGGCCATGTAGAGCATGACCGCCGTATTAGTTGACGATGCAAATAGATTATCACCCGTGATGAAAAGTGTTGGTAGAAGCAAAACTCCACCAATACCAAAAACACTTCCCATGGCCGTTTGCGATTCAATGCCGTGGTCAATCATAGCCTTTACTCCCCATGAGTAAATGGCGTACGTCAAACCTGCCAATAGGCCAAGTAATACACCCCAATGCTTCATATCCTGATCAAATAAGCTATTTGCGGATGACTCAGAAGCCAGCAACAAGGTAATGCCAATGACCCCGATTGCGAAACTCATCATCCAGCGCTTGGTTATGGTCTGATTTCGGCTAAAGAGACACTCTAACAAAGCAGAAAAGAAAGGAGCAGTGGAGATAGAAATAACCGTACCAATAGCCACACCAGCGAATCGCATTGATGAATAAAAAGCCAGTGGGTAGGTGGCTAAGGCGATAATACTAATCAGTAACGTTTTCTTCTTATGTACGACTTTTCGAAAATCTCTCTTCAGTGACTTCGCAGATAGACATGCTTGCATAAACCCACCAATACCCATAGAAAATGCGCCAATGGCGAGAGCACTGACATCCGGTGCCAAGCTGGCAGCGGTGCCCGTCGTTCCCCACAGGGTTGAAGCAAAAAGTATGGATAAAGTTCCTAATTGATAGTCGGTGAAATGTTTTTTTAACACTGTAATTTCTACCTAGTGAATGGCTGTTTTAGGGTAGAAAGAATAAAAGAAAGCGATAGAGATTTTTGTGCTGAAAAGACGGAATACTTGTTCCAGAAGACTATTTTAGTGACTATCGGGAAAACTCTCTAGGAGACATACCAAAATGCATTGAAAACCGTCGACTAAACGCGGAAAGGTCACTATAACCAACTCGTTCAGCTATCAACTGAACTGGAAGGTCTGTATGAGTCAGTAGTGCTTTGGCTTTTTCCATACGTTGTAGTGTAATGTACTTATGGACGCTCACTTTTAGCTGCTCTTTAAAAAGCTTTTTAAACTGCGTCGGACTCAAGCAAGCGGCATTCGCTAATGAGGCAATGGTGAGTGGCTGATCAAGCTGCTCCGCGATCACAACCTGTACATCTCGAATACGCAAATCCACGGAGCGAGACCGCTTTTGCTGCTCCAGCAACAGATAGAAGGTTGCAACCATTGAGTTTTCAATTTCATCATTAACCTGATACTCAAGTTGCTTTTCGACAAACTGGATAAAGCTCAGTAGAGGCGGGCTAATCGAAAACACAGCCACACTATTATCCATCAAATGAGTGGGCAAAGTGGTCATATCCGCAACAATAAAGCGTGATGACTCTTCGGCATTAAACCCGTGAGCACAACTTTTGGGGATGACTATGCAGTCGCCAACCGCCACCTTTCCGACATAGCTATCCATATCAATATGTATGTTGCCCTGGAGAGGAAGCACCAGTTGATGATAATCACTATGAGTATGTCGGCTCATACGTTTCGTGTAGGAGCGAATGCTTAAGCTAGATTTCATAAAAACAACATACAGTTAAAGGATACCGCATTATAGCGTTGAAAGTATCGAGGTTGAAAGCTGGGCAGTTGTAAGCCCAGATCTTGAATGGGATGTGGTTTGTTAGTCCGCCTCGGACTCTAACGAAGCCAACCAACGAAGCACTTCCGCAGTTGCCTCAATAAGATCGCTTGGGATGTACTGGTCGACGTTACCGTCGGCGTATAGTGCACGAGCAAGAGGGACTTTTTGCATCACAGGCACGCCTTCCTCTTTAGCGATTGCGACCATACGTTTGGCTACCGCATCGGTTTCCATCAAAGTGATGACGGGCAGGGGCGTTTCGCCTTTCTTGTAATAAAGGCCAACCGCGATATGTGTTGGGTTTGTAACTAATACATTAGAACGTTTAACGTTTTCACGTTGATTAGAGGCTTGTAGCTCTTGGTGTAACTGACGACGTTTGCTTTTTATTTCTGGACTGCCTTCCATCTCTTTGTATTCGCGCTTCACTTCGTCCTTGCTCATTTTGAGCTTTTTCGTGTGATCAAACTTCTGGTACGCAAAATCTGCGGCAGCGATGACGATGAAGCCTACCGAAGAGATAATCATTAATTGTTTAATCATGACGCCAGTAATGGTCGGGACACATTCTAGCCCACAAGTTGGAATTTGCATTAAAGCGTTGATGTTACCGCGTAATGTCACCCAGATAATGCAGGAAAGAAGAGAGACTTTAAGGATCGACTTGATAAACTCAATCACACTCTTGAGGGAAAAAATGCGTTTGGCCCCTTCGACGGGATTGATCTTTTTGATGTCGGGTTTAACGGATTCACCACTAAATAGGAACCCGAACTGCCCCATATTGGAAAAGATGGCGACGAGTGCAGCAACCAGAATAATCGGAGCGAGTAGATAGGCAATTTCTTTTGCGATGGCGATAGCGACATCGACTAGCGCATCTTGGAAACCCTGATAAGCAAGCTTACTTGGTAGGAGAATAAGCGCTGAGATGTGCGACATGTAATAATCGGCGAACGCAAACAGTACAATTATGAGCGCCAAAATTAATGCAGACGATACGATTTCTTGGCTTTTGGCAACCTGACCTTTCTGCCGAGCATCGCGTAACTTTTTTGCGGTGGGTTGCTCTGTTTTTTCTGCACTCATAAAGAATCCTAAGCGTTATTGCCAAATGGTATTGAGTTGTTCTGCGAATCGGGTAATGCCGTAAAACTGTACTTCAAAGTGATCCATCATTATTCCGAGATACACGATCAGTAAAACACTCGCGATGGCACTTTTTATTGGCATGGCAAGGAAAAAAACATTCAATTGCGGTGCAAAACGACTGATAAGCGCTAGACCAAACTCAGCAAGAAACATTGCCAACACTAATGGAGCGGACATCAACACACCAAGCCACATAAGCTGTTCAAATTGCGCGTAGAAGAAGCTCACCCATGCGTCGCTAACGGTTGGGAAAAAGTCCACGATCGGCCAAGATGTATAGCTTTTGAATAACGCATAGATAAAAGTGACAAAGCCCCCGCCAGAGAAGAACAGGGTAATCAACGTTTGGGTCAGTAATACCGCTGTTGGTGTGGATTGTGAGCCTAGCGTTGGGTTAAACATACTTGCCATGGCAGCCCCACGTTGGTTGTCGACCAGAAAACCGGCCGCTTCTATCGCCCAAAAAGGGATAGCAGCAACAAACCCTATCAATAGCCCAATTAATACCTCCTTACCCAAAATCATTATCAGCCAAATGCCGTCGGTTTCTGCGGGCAAGCTTTGCTGATTAATCATCGGAAATATAAACAGTGCGAGTGAGCAAAGCACACCATTTCTCACCATGGTGCCGCCTAACATTTGCTTGCTCAAAATAGGCAAAAAGATGAAGCATGTCATTAACCTAGGTAACGTCAGGCTGTACAAAAATAAAGCCTGGTGTAAGTCGTGATAACTCATCGTATTTGAGGAATTTTATCCATAGCAAGCGAGGCGAAGGCGTGGAGCTCTGCCCCTAGCCATTGCGTTGTGACGAACAGCGTAATAATGACCGCGATAAGCTTGACCACAAAGCCTAACGTTTGTTCTTGGACCTGAGTTAACGCCTGAATAAGCGACACCAATGTACCAACCAATGCTGCGACTAAAATCGGCGGTAATGACAAGTACAACACTAGGGTTAATGCTTGAGTCGTGAAATGAATGATTTCAGCAGAATGCATACTTTCTCCGTGATTAACCGTAACTCAACACTAAGCCGTGGGTAAGCTTTGTCCAGCCGTCAAGCAAGACAAAAAGCAGCAATTTGAAGGGGAGGGAAATCGTCATTGGCGATACCATCATCATCCCCATCGCTAGTAGGATATTCGACACAATTAGGTCAATAGCGATGAACGGTAAGTACAACAGAAAGCCAATTTCAAAAGCGCGAGTAAGCTCGCTGACGGTAAATGCGGGCAGTAAGAGCAATAAACTGTCCGACTCTAAACGGTCTACGTACTTCTGTGGCCACAATGTGCGTGCAGCATCAGTGAAGAATATGGCTTCGGTTTCCCGAATATGCTTTTTCAAAAATTCTCGATAAGGCTGTAAACCGCTTTCAATGAGGCCTTCTACACTTGCAGAATCTTCAAGGGAGATATCATGTTGCTTTACGTAGTCGTAGGTTTCAAACCCGACGGGAGCCATGATGAAAATTGACAGAATGATGGCCAATCCGTAAAGCGCCATATTCGGCGGAATTTGCTGTACACCGAGAGCGTTACGCAGCAGTGAGAATACAACGGCGAGTTTCACAAACGACGTCGCCATCATGGCGATAAATGGGATCAGTGCCAGCAGTGCTAAGCTGACAATGAGGTTGAGCTCGTCGGGTAACTGGATCATGCTGGCTCCTGCGTGCCACCGAACAGCTCCAGTACGCGCACACCTAAATGTTCGTTAACATTAACCAGTTCACACTCACCAATGATTTTGCCGTTGGCACGCAATGTTACCGGCTTAGATACTGGCTGGTTTAGCTCGAATACGTACCCTGGCTGGAGCTGGTTAAGCTGCTCTAGCGTGATGGTTTGATGGCCGATATCAAACGTGAGTTCCACAGGTAGTTGCTGGTGGTCGGTTAACATTTCTGAAGTGTTTACGTCATTCATATTGGTTTCTTTTTCCATAATGTGAAGAGTTTGGTCATCCAGTTGGCAGCGCCAGAGATTCTGGTTAGATACTTGAAAAATGGTTTGTTGCTTGGCGATGTAACCATCGTCAAAAAAGATGACATCTCCCAGCTCGAGCGAATTAAATTCGCTTAACGTCAAATGGGTCCTTCCAAGACTTAACCACACAGGTAAAGCGAGGTGTCGAGCTTGTAGAGCAGCGCTGTTTGGTAGCGCATCCAACAACACGTCTGATCCTTCGCTAACCCACAAACAAAGAGAGCCGTTAGGCTTATTGAGGGTTAACATTAAAGTATGCTCTTGGGCCTGGCTCGCCTCTAACGGCTGTAGTTGACTAAGAATGGGTAACTGACCAAATAGCGCTTTGATTGCCTCACTATGCGGTTCTATCTGTGAGCTCAAAAGTGCTAACTGGAGGGAGTTAGGCAGGGACTCAAACGCAGTAGCATTTAAGGTCGATTTCAGCCAATGTTGGAGCTGCGCACGAGAAAAGTCTACTTGTAGGGTTTGCCCTCCAATCAACGTGGTTAAACGGAACCCTTCAAATGAAGGGATTTGAGCAACAGTAATCGATACGCTCTGACCATCAGTCCCTTGGAAGTGGCACTGTTTTGCACAAAGTTGATTGCTGAGCGCGATACTTTCTGCATCCACTTTGGGGATTATTAACGGCGTCATAGGTCATTCTCCGCTTGCCATTCTTCATACACGCTGCGTTGTTGGCGTGAGTGTTGTTGTTCATGTTGTTGTTGATCGAGCTGTTGAGTTTGTTCGCTGATCGCTAAGCGAAGTGGCTGCTCACCGCCGAATCGGTTTAGCCGTTCAGCAAGATCTTGTCTAGCTTGCTGGCTAATAATGGAAAGGGCATGCTCTTGTCGAATCGTCACGCTATACCCTTGAGCGTCCAACTTGATGTGGATTTCACCACCTTTTAATTGCCCTTCACTTAGAAACAGCCGAACCTCTTTGTTGTCCGATGCGGTTGGCAGAGCAACATAGATTTTGTCCACCAATTGCTGGAGTAATTGGTTTACGTCTCGCGTTGGGCTTGGTTGAGCCTGCGAAGCAACACTTTTTAGGATGACATCGCCTTGTGTTACCGCACTTGCAAAGGGCTGAGAAGGCACTTTTTCTTCATCCGTTTTAACGGCGAATAGTGCGCTTTTCGTCTCGATTTTTTCAAGAGGCTTGGTTTCAGGCAGGCCATCAGTTTGGTCTGATCGTTTGCCTGTATTCTGTAGCGGCGGAGTTGCACGCTTATTGTGCGTTTTTTCAGTTTGCTTTTTCGTTAGGCCAAAAATGTTAATCCCATCTTGAGCGAGCTCTGTCGCTGTCGCACTTTGGGGGAGCAAGCCAGATTCAAGCGTAGAGAGACAATCCGGTGAGATACGTTTATCCATCGGCGTCGGTTTGTCATCTTTCAAATGAGCTTGAAAGTGAGGATCAACAAGCTCGGTAGAAGGGGAGCTTAGAACTGTGTCGCCATCGCTTTTTCCGTCATTTTTAAGCAGTTTATTGTTTTCGCTAATTATTTCTTCGCTATTTGCTGCGTCGTCTTGCGATTTCTCTACGTCTCTCTTAGTGACGACGTCACTTTGACCGTTTAAGGTGGAGATGTTTTTGTCAGCGTTGGCTTCTTGGTTCGATAGGTTATGTTTCTTATCTAGACCTTGAGATGTCTTATGCCTTAGCGGTATGTCTTTTTCGCCAGTATGATTTTTTTGGGGATTCCCAACGATAGACTCCTTTCCCTTGCTAGGCTTCTTCGTCATTGCATGCTCGAATTGTGATTGAAGCTCGGCCTCCTTCTCGAGAGGCGCTTGTTCTGGCGTTGATTTGTGCAGCGTATTCGATGCTTCAGTTGTTGGGGTAATGCGCATAGTGAACCTTTAGATAATGTCGACAGTGCGAAACTCTTCCTGTTCGAGTTCTTCTTGGTATTGCCTTTCTCGCGATTTTTCCGCGACTTCTTGTTGCTGCAACTGAACGAATTTTTCTTTGGTTTTATGGGCTTGTCGCGCCTCTTTTTGCTTTTCTTTAAGTGCCGAGCGTTCGATTTCAAGCGCTTTTTTTGACTCGGCCACACGTTGTTTAAGTTCGGCTTCTCTCTCTCTTAACAACGCGATTTCTTGTCTTAATGTTTCCAGCTCTTTGAGAACGAGCGTTTGTTGTTTTGCTTTAGCAAAACGTCGCTCTTCTTCTTCCTGGCGCCAAACGTGATAGTCCGCGACAGAACGTTCGGCCTTTTGAACCTGTGCTGCGGCGTTTGACACTCGGTATTCTTGACGCTTGACGGCTTTATCCGCACGGTTAGCGCGAATTTTTTTGATTTCTAATAAACGTTCTATCATTGTTTCGCCATCCCTTTAAGTTGAGCGATAGCGCCATCAAGATCGCTTGGTTCATGAGTGCCTTGGCGTAAAAAGGCGCGTATATCATCACTTTGTGCAATGGCCAAATCCGCTCGACTATCTGCGCCATGTTGGTATTCGCCAATTTTGATTAGCAGCTCAACTTCTTCATACTTAGCTAACATTTCGCGAATATGAGCAGCAGACGCCTGATGATCGGGTTCAACGATTTGATTCATCACTCGGCTTGCTGACCGAAGTACATCAATGGCGGGGTAATGGTTCATTGCCGCAAGTTTGCGCGAGAGAATGATGTGCCCGTCTAGAATTGAGCGAGTTTCATCCGCGACAGGCTCCGTCATGTCGTCACCTTCCACCAACACGGTGTACAGTGCTGTAATTGATCCTTTGTCTGATTGTCCAGCTCGTTCCATCAGCTTTGGCAAAGCGGCAAAAACAGAAGGCGGATAGCCACGTCGTGTTGGTGGCTCGCCTGCGGCTAGTCCAATCTCCCTCTGTGCGCGGGCGAAACGCGTTACAGAATCCATCAGCAGTAGCACGCGTTTACCTTGATCACGAAAATATTCTGCGATAGAAGTGGCAACAAAAGCGGCTTTGGCACGCTCCATTGCTGGGCGATCAGAGGTAGCGACCACTAAAACCGATTTGGCCATTCCTTCTTCGCCTAGGTCATGCTCAATAAACTCGCGCACTTCGCGTCCGCGTTCACCAATTAAGGCGAGAACGGTCACGTCAACTTCTGCGGAGCGAATCAGTTTTGCCAGTAGGGTACTTTTACCCCCGCCAGCCGCTGCAAAAATACCCATGCGCTGACCTTCACCACAGGTCAGTAGCCCATCAATGGATCGAACGCCAAGAGAGATTGGCTTTTCAATTAGTTTACGTTGCATTGGTGGTGGCGCATCGCGATAAACAGGATACCAAGCACTTGGTTCCTGACTTTGCGTACCATCGAAAGGACGTCCAAGCCCGTCAAGCGTTGTACCTAACAGGTGGTCGCCAACACCCACTTCGTGCATTTTGCCCATTGGGCTTACTTCTGTATTTGAGGAAATCCCAAACATATTTCCTAACGGGGTGAGCAAAGCGTGATGCTGCTGGAAGCCAACCACTTCCGCTAACAAAGACAGAGTTTGATCGGGATTACGCAACTCACACAGTTCACCTACACGAACGCCAGGGACGACAGCTTTGATAATGGTGCCGGTGACTTGTGTAACGCGCCCGCGAATTTGGATCAAACGCGTGTGTTTAATCGCAGATTGTTGGATATCAGTGATGTATGAGAAATCGTTCAAGGTAAAAATATGCGCAATGATTGATGCTGAGAGGATAGAAAGTATAAGAATCAATTTATAGTGAATATCAGTCGGGAGTTTTTAGAAAACTGAAAGCGCACTAAAAAAACACGTCTGATTTTGACAGCTTCAACAAAGCGCACTTCCTATAATTCGCCTGTATTGTGCGGAAGGAGTGCAAGTGAATGAGTATTATCAACAATCATATCGCAACAAATCCAAAGTTTGATGCGTCTATCCAAAACGGGTTGGAATCGTCTCGCCCCGACGTTTCACAAAAAGGCAATTATCGCGGTGAAACCGTCCGTGTTCACAATGCCACACAATCACTTTTTGATGCGATGGAAGAACTCACTTCACTCGGTTCCGAAAAAGCAGAGAAAGATCTGACCAAGCGCAAAGTGAAAGACAGTGGCGTTCGAGTTAATGAAGCGCACGAACTCGTTTCTGACTATCTGCGAAAAGTCCCTGATCTTGAAAAGAACCAAAAGATCAAAGATTTGGCTACAAAAATGGCGGGAGGGAATATCTCGACCATCGCTCAATTGCAAGCTTATTTGAATGGATTTTCAGAGGAGAAAAGCCATCAATACCTTGCGTTAAAAGCCGTGAAAAAGTTTTTGAGTGCGAGTCCAGAAAGTAAACACCTACTAGCGCTGATTGACCAAGCACTTCTAAGAATCGAGCAAAACCCAGATACATGGTCTCAAATTGATACGGAAATCCGTGTCTCAAATTTTGCTGATGAATACAGCCAAGAGCAAGAGTTTAGCTCTTTGCATCAGTTGCGCGGCTTCTACCGCGATACCGTTCATAGTTATCAAGGGCTCGGCGCGGCTTATCAAGATGTTGTGGCGCGCTTTGGTGAGCAGGAGGTATCGACCGCTGTTGACTTTATGCTGCAAGGCATGAGTGCAGATCTTAGTGTTCAAGGTAGCAGTATCGATTCGGTTAAGTTGCAGTGGTTGATGTCCGATATGCAAAAACTCAAAACTCTAAATACGTTGCAAGATCGTGTGAGTCAGCTGTTCCAAATGTTTAAACCGGAAAGGACGAATTATGGCTTATCAAGTTTCTAATTTGATGGCTGATGTGATTGCGTTGGTAGAGCAGCGATGGGTAAGCAGTGATGAGATATGGAAAGTCGCCAACGCAATGGAATTGAAGGCTGTAGAACAAACAATCGATTTTTTTCGAGAGTTCCATAAGTTAGTTCGCGCAATCCCAATTGACGTATTCGCCGATGAAGAACAACGACAGAATTTAATCCAAGCGGTACAAAAGGCGCTAGACGAAGCCATTGATATAGAAGAAGAGGAAGCGTGGGAAGATGAGTTGGATTGATGCATCCGTCGATGAATTTTGCCGAGGAATGGGGCTCGATGCCGTCGATTTCTCATCAGCTGGACGGGTGCAGCTGGATTTTGAGCAAAGTGGTACGCTGCATATTGAGCGACAGGGTGAGCAGTTATTCTTGATGTTGTCTCGAGCGTTATCTTGGCATCAAACCAGTGACATGATTCAAAGTGCACTGTGTTTGTGTCATGCCGATCAAGGCTGGCCTTTCGAAATTAAAACCGGCTTGTTAGATGAGCAAACTCTGGTTTTTTCAGCAAGGCTAAAAGGAGAAGAAGTAACACTTCCGACCTTAGAGCAAGCGTTTACGCTTTTGGCTCGTCTACATAACGATGTGGCAGGCTCATGACTCGAGTCAGCACTTTAAACGTAGGCATCGAAGCCTTTACGCATGTTACTCATAGTGAAGTTAAGGCCGATTTCCCAGAGCGATTTCAACTGCTTCCTGATGGGCAGGCGGTCGCTACACATTTAGAGAAGCTCTATGATCTCAGGCCTTCAGACCAATATCTCATCGCGTTAACTAAGCCCAAGCTGCTGCACTCAGAGTTGTTGCGTCCAGAAAAATACCGTCAACAATTTGATGAAACGTTATCTCAGCTGCAAGTTCTTGCACAGGATTCAGGCTCCGCTTCTTTTATCAAAGCATCTGAAACGCTACAAAGTACGCAACTAGATCAGCGTTACCTCACTATGGCGCTCAATCTCCTTATTCAGGTCTAACCAACATGTTGAGATCCAAAGACATTGAACTCTTACTTGTTCACGCTGCGCTACAAGTTCAATACCAAAAGCCAGAGCATGCCATTTCTATTCTCGATGCGGTTCTAGAAATAGAACCGCAGCACAAAGAGGCGATGCAAACACTTGCTGTGGCGTGTTTACAAAGTGGTCGATATACCCGGGCGATTGAGGTGTGTGAGCACTTATTAAAATCCGACCTTCATCCTGACTCGGCAGGACTCTGGTTTTGTTTAAGCCAAGCGCGTTGGAAACAAAATGACGTCGATGGCGCCCGTCAAGCGCACCGACGCTATCTGCAATCTTTAAATAGTGAATCACATGAATAAGTTGATCGATATTCTAAACAAAGTAGGGCAACGCAAAGACATCATGCTTGCGGTGATGTTACTCGCGATCGTCTTTATGATGATATTGCCACTTCCTACCGCACTGGTGGATGTGCTGATTGGCACCAACATGAGCATTGCGGTGGTGCTGCTTATGTTAGCGATTTACATCACCACGCCACTTGAGTTCTCTGCATTTCCTGCGGTGCTATTGATCACGACATTGTTTCGTCTGTCTTTATCTATCACGACAACCCGCTTGATCTTGCTACAAGGCGATGCTGGTCAAATCGTTTATACATTCGGTAACTTCGTTGTGGGCGGTAACTTAGTGGTCGGTATTGTTGTGTTCCTGATCATTACCATTGTTCAGTTTATGGTGATCACCAAAGGCTCAGAAAGGGTAGCAGAAGTTAGTGCGCGCTTCTCACTCGATGCGATGCCTGGTAAGCAGATGAGTATTGACGGTGACATGCGTGCTGGAGTAATTGACGTACACGAAGCTAGGCACCGACGATCACTGATTGAAAAAGAAAGCCAAATGTATGGCTCGATGGATGGCGCGATGAAGTTCGTTAAAGGCGACTCCATTGCGGGTCTGGTCATCATTGTGGTCAACATCTTAGGTGGCGTCACGATCGGGGTAACGCAAAAAGGCATGAGTGCTTCTGAAGCACTTGAGTTATTTGCGATTTTGACCGTTGGCGATGGTTTGGTGTCGCAGATCCCGGCACTCTTTATCGCGATTACCGCCGGTATTATCGTGACGCGTGTTTCTCATGAAGACTCTTCTGATCTTGGGTCGGACATTGGTGGACAGGTCATTGCTCAGCCACGTGCGCTTCTTATTGGTGGTGTGCTTTTGGTGCTGTTCGCACTCATTCCTGGGTTTCCAAAAATCACTTTTCTGGTCTTGGCCGCCGTGGTTGGTGGTGGTGGTTTCTTCCTTTTCTATCAACAGAAAAAACAAGCGGAATCAGATAGCACCGACTTATCAAGCTTTGTTTCGCAAGGGGCCGGTTCGCCAGCGGCGAAGCCAAGCAAACCCACGCCTTCTAGAAACAGCAAAGGTAAGTTAGGTGAGCAAGAAGAGTTCGCCATGACGGTCCCGCTGTTGATTGATCTTGACGCGAGCCTTCAGGAAAGCTTGGAAGCGGTCGCATTAAATGAAGAGCTAGCAAGGGTTAGACGCGCACTATATCTCGACCTAGGCGTGCCTTTCCCAGGCATCCACCTGCGCTTTAACGAGGGGATGCAAAATGGCGAGTACTTAATTCAGTTACAAGAAGTCCCGGTTGCACGAGGACGAATTGTTAAAGATCAACTCTTGGTGACAGAAGGGAATGAACAGATCGATTTATTAGGCGTGCCTTATGAGCAAGATGAAGATTTTCTACCTGGTATTTCTAGCATTTGGGTGGCACAGAGTTATGAGCAAAAACTCGTAGCCAGTCATGTCGGTTTTCTCACACCCGACAGGATTTTAACGTACCACTTGTCTCATGTTCTCAAGGAGTACGCACAAGACTTTATTGGTATTCAGGAGACGCGTTATCTGTTGGAGCAGATGGAAGGCAGTTATTCGGAGCTAGTCAAAGAGGCCCAGCGTATTGTTCCGTTGCAAAAAATGACGGAAATCTTGCAACGCTTGGTTTCTGAAGACATTTCTATCCGAAACCTTCGCGTGATCTTGGAAGCGATGGTTGAGTGGGGCCAAAAAGAGAAAGATGTTGTACAGCTGACGGAGTACATTCGTTCCAGCTTAAAACGTTACATTTGCTACAAATACGCAAGCGGACAAAACATGTTGCCCGCTTACTTATTGGATCAAAATCTCGAAGACACAATACGCAGCGGTATTCGTCAAACCTCAGCAGGGAGTTACTTGGCGTTAGACCCGTCAGTAACGCAACAATTTGTCAGTGATGTGAAACAGACCATTGGTGACTTAAGCCGCATGCCGAATAAACCTGTGCTAGTTGTGTCTATGGATGTACGCCGATATGTGCGAAAGCTTATTGAATCGGAATACTACGATCTGCCCGTTTTGTCATTTCAAGAACTAACCCAGCAAATCAATATTCAGCCACTTGGAAGGGTGGGGATGTAATGAAAACAAAACTAATACTCTCGCTGGCGCAAGCGGGGATCGAAGTGACGCCATACTTTTGGCAACAAAGTGAAATTCAACTTGGTTATCGAATTGAAGTTGAAGGCTTAGAGCTCGTTTTTCGGGTGGAGGACGGTGAAATCATCATCGTTCTTCTGAAACGCGTTCGTCCAAAATTGGGGTTGAGTAACCCCTTTGCCGGCTTATTTCTCTTGGCTGAACATGCCATTCAACTTTATCCCTCCGATTGGGTCATTCGCGGCAACGTCGATGTGTTACGTGGTAGCAACATGAACAGCCAGCGATTGGCACAATTCTATCTAAAAGCATGCGGTGCAAGCCATGATGAGCTAGACGACTGGTACTGTTTACGTCTAGCAGATTATAGACCTTTGAAAAAGTTGAAAAAGTAAAAACTCACGACTGTTACTGACAGCACCGATGAGATGACCCGCTTTAAGATAGGAATCAAGATGAAGCAACCGTTTACCGATGCGATTGAGAACGCTGAGCTTGCCATTAGAAAAGCTGAAGACAGAACCGATATTTTTAACGAGCTATTGGAAGGCTTAGGTGTTGGTCCTGTTGCGGGTGATGTTTTACTTGGCGGCATAAAAGCACCAGTAGATACCATGAAACGTGCAGAGCAAGAGCTAATAGACGAAGTCCAACGCCGCCGGCAACAACAAAATCAGCTACAAGGTACGTCAGGTAAACGCAGAAAGCGTCCCACAGTGATGCGCGGCATGATGATTTAGAGGTTTGGAAATGACGAATATGAAAACGACTGGCTCTACGACAGGAGCAACAGACACAGCTGCGAGTAGTGCACCATTACCCACTTTCCAACAAAACTTGATAGAGGCATTTACCCCTGTACTGGGTGAAGCAGAGACTCAGCAACTTGCCTCGATAATCTCTTCATTGCCAACTATCTCGGGACAAACGGAATTACAAAGCATCGCGCTTTATGTTGATACGCTTGAAAACCTAAAAGCGAAAAATAACGCGTTTGCTGGTATATCATTGACCGACACCGCATCTGTTTGGCTAAAGTCGCTACAAAGTGCTAACTCAGATGGCGAATTAACCGCAGCCGAGTTTAATGCTCAAACAAACCAAACGCTATCAAATCAGTTTCAGTCTTGGTTTAGTAAGTTACTGACGGAAAACGTAGATAGCTCGTTATCTACTGAGTTTGTTAGTCAATTTAATCTGGGCACTCAGAGTAACCAAGCGGAGCAGATCGCCAACCTCTCCGAGACAGGTCTGGCTAATGCCACCAAAGAAATTTCTCTTTTTGTTGCAGAGCTTGCTAATCAAATGGGCTCCCGTGAAGTGAGAGATGCTTCTATTTCTTTTCTTCGCAATGCCTTTAGTAGCTTAGGTTCCGTTAATCTCGCGCAACTGAAGAGCTCGGATTTTCTGTTGACTAAAGAGAGTTTCGCTCTTCAAGTCTCAGCTCAATTAAAAAGTAGTTTTCAAGGCATCGGTATTACTTTAAGCACCGATGACGCAAGTGCGCTAGCTAGCAGAATTACCTGGACTCCTGGTATTTCTAAACAGCAGCTTAAAGAAGCGTTAGATGAAATGGCCGCTCAAGTGAAAGGCCAATATAGCGCAGCTTATGGTGAGGCGAGTGGAACGAACAATCTAAAAGCAGCACTTAATACTGTCATTGGTGGAACTGAGCCTTTGACCCTTTCTAGTCTGTTCGCCAACTTCGCGGTGAGTTTAACAAATATAGAAATCGACGACTTTTACCAGGACAGCGCGATAGCCGATGTCCAAAAGACACAGATAACGGCAGCTCAAGTTAATTTGATCAAAGAAAACACCGAACGAGATATCCGATTACAGTTTGAAAAAATAGTAAAAGGTGAATCTACCGGGGCTTCATTTACTGAGCGATACGAGGCATTGCGCAAGAACTTAGGGGCATTGAAAGAGCGTCTACTCAATATCACCGATAAAGAGAAAGCGGATCGCGAGGTGAGAGCAGAGCACTCTCTAACGGCTCGTGATTTGTTGGCCGTTGTTGAGTCCAGCATTGGAGACCGTTTTGATGAGCAAGTGCTGCTTGCACTAAATGAGCGTCGTGTTAACCGTTTAGAGAAACGTAATGACCAGAAAGAGGCATTAGAGGATCTCACAATACAGCTTAAAGTTTTTGGTGTTGTGCAATCAAAAATTCACTCTACGCAAAGTGTTGATGGGGTTTATAAACCGGGATATCCAGAAAGTAACTTCAAAGCGAGTGACTTTAACTACAGCAATCAAACGGATTTTGAAGCTTCACCTGAGTACAAGTATTTGACGGATAATAAGATAACAAACCATCGAGACTTCCTTCAAACACAAGGTATTACTATCGGTGATGGTGCGTCGTACCAAGACGAAGAGAAGTCGAAAAAACTGTCTAATTTTTCTAGTTCTGTCAGTGCTAAATCCAAGTTGCTTAACGATGAAGTGCAAATCAAAACCACTGAGCTGAACGACACCAGTTCTCAATACAACTCGACCGTTGAAGCGATGAACAAGTTTGTTCAGAAGTACCACAGTATTTTACAAGAAATCCTACGAGCCATTTAAGGATAACCAACCATGACTAAAACAAACGCGACCGATCCATCCCAAATGCAAGCAGAAGAGCTGCTGTCTTTTCTGGAAGAGGGAGGCACGCTAAAAATGTTGCACGATGTGTCTCAGGACACCATCGAACACATTTATGCCGTAGGTTACAACTTTTTCCAATCGGGAAAGATTGAGCAAGCAGCGAAAGTATTTCAATTACTCAGCATGCTTGATCATTATCAGGCGCGATTTTTCATTGGCCTTGGCGCGGCTCGTCAGGAGTTGGGTGAGTATCTGCAGGCAATAGACGCCTACAGCTACGCAGCGCTAGTGGAC
Source organism: Vibrio alginolyticus NBRC 15630 = ATCC 17749 (assembly GCF_000354175.2). Classification (NCBI taxonomy): domain Bacteria; kingdom Pseudomonadati; phylum Pseudomonadota; class Gammaproteobacteria; order Vibrionales; family Vibrionaceae; genus Vibrio; species Vibrio alginolyticus. Next base: position 823,698 of record NC_022349.1, on the reverse strand, counting down.
GTAAATGATCCACGCCCACCTTTTCACTCTGCTGAATGTCACCTGAAACTGGAACAACTGACAGAAGCAGAGAGTGGGTTTTACAGCGCGAAGGAGATGTCTGCCGGAAAATCACAATATGCAGATTTGCATGAGCGTGCAGGCATCATGTTAGAAGCGGTGAGAAATAAAAAGGAGTAATTAGACTATGAGTTCTATTGCACTTGACCGCATCCAGACACAGGTTTATAGCCCTGAATCTGGCCAAGCCACGTTAGATAACGTGCAGAAAACGGCGCCTACAGCGACGCCTTCTGTGACGGTAGAAAACGTGAAGAGTAAAGATGCAGATGTACTGAACACCGGAAAAGTAAAAGTTCAGTTAGATGCACCTAACGCAGCTGTTAGTGACAAAGTGAATGATTTGACGCTAAAAGCCATGGCACAGCTGCAAAAGATCGTCGATACCATTGCAAAATCTCTCCATGCAGTTGCAGACCAAACAGGTTCGATTGCCGTCAAAATCATCGCAGGATCTGCTGATGATTTTGAAGTAGAGCTTGCTGCTATCACGGATAAACTGAAAAGTGCTCAAAACGAGCTGAAAATTCAGGAAGTGAAGGTCGCAAAAGCTAAGCACGAAAAAGAGATGGTGGAAAACCAAGACAAAATCAAAGAATCGGAAGCCGCTGCAAAAGAAGCCCAAAAATCAGGCTTAGCAGCGAAGATCTTTGGTTGGATCAGTGCGGTGGTTTCTATTGTTGTTGGTGCCGTAATGGTGGCAACGGGTGTTGGTGCAGCAGCCGGTGCACTTATGATCGCTGGTGGCGTTATGGGAGCAGTGAGCATGGCGCTGCAAGAGCCAGCCGTTCAAGATGCGCTAAAAGAAGCGGGCATAAATGTCGATGTGCTAAACAAAGTCGTAATGGCATTAGAAATCGCCGTCGCGGTTATTGGAGCTGTTGTGACGTTTGGTGGTGCAGCAGCTGGCGGTATCGCGAAACTTGCAGCAAAAGGTGCTGGTAAGGTAGCTCAAAAGGTCACAGAAATCGCTACGAAAGCCGCTGCAAACATGGCGAAAGTGGCGGATATGGGCACAAAAGCTGCGACAACAACAGCGAAAGCGATTCGTTATGGCGCAGAAACCGTCGATCTTGCCGTCAATGTGGGTAAAGGCGCAACGGACAGTGTCCACGCTGCTAACAATGCTCACGTGACAGAGATTCAGGCTGATATCACAGACCTTCGAGCCAAAATGACGTTAAGCCAGGCTGTCATTGATAAGCTCAAAGAAGAGATTGGTAAGTTGATGGAAGACTTCCAAGAGTTGATGAGCCTCATCATGCAAATGATTCAAGCGAAAAGTGAAACTATGCAAACGGTGTTAAGCCGTCCTGCAACGGTATAAGGAGTTTATTATGCTAGATAAAGTAGGCGGAACGGGTCGTGGTGAACTATACGGTTTAGGCGATACCATTAAAACCAACAAAGCAGAAAAAGCGCCGGAAACAAAGCTTGAAGCGGGCGCCGTTAAAAGCCAAAGTGAGTCAGGTGTTTCTGGTGCAGCACGCTACCAGTTAGAGACACCTAAAGCTCCTACAGTGAGTAATCAAGCTCAAGTTGTTGCAAACCTAATGAGCGCTCTTGCGCCGACGGTGAGCTCATTAGTGAGCACAACGATGAAAGCACTTAACGGTGAGGAGGTGATCAAGTCACCATCAGATGCGGTATCACAATCGTTGACGCTATTAACATTGTTGTATCAAGTATCAAAGCTGAGCCGTGAGCAGCAAGTGCTACAACGTGAAATTGCTGTTGAAGCAAACGTCGCGAGTTTAGAAAGCCAAGCGGCAGAGCTAAACAATTCGGCAAGCGCAATGATCGCGATGGCAGTCGTTTCGGGTGTATTAGCGGGTGCTACCGCAATTATTGGTGCCCTTGGTTCTTTCAAAGCAGGGAAAGAAATCAAGAATGAAATGGCGAGCAATAATGTACTGAAAACGCAAAAAGCTGGCTTCGATCAAGCAGAAGAGTTATTAAATAACAATAGCTTGTCTAAAACTCAGCAAGATCAGGTTAAGCGTGCGCACTCACTAGCGAAAGACAATATCGCAGACACGACAGCGCAGCTGACAAGTGGTGGCCGTAAGTTCGATAAGTTGATGAGCTCAAACCAAGCGAAGAACGCGATTCTTCAAGCTTTGGGCCAGATGGCAAACTCAGCATCGAATGTAGAGCAAACCAAAGCGCAAGCGCGCAGCAAAGATGATGAAGTACAAGCGACTCGCGCACAAGCAGCCAAACAGAAAGCCGATGAAAACATTGGTTTCCAAGAAGGTTTATTGAAAGAGCTACGTGACTTGTTCCGATCTATCTCAGATAGCCAGAACCAAGCGTGGCGAGCGTCAGTCCCAACGGTGTAACCATCCGTTTCACTAACTACAAAGCGTTGTTTATACAACGCTTTTTTTATTTTCAGCCCTAAACCACCTACTTCAGTAGGTGGTTATCATCCGTTTCGGCTTTGCCTGTAAAACTACTCATGCTAAATGCGTCTTTGATTTTTCCAGAAGTCAAAGAGGACAAATAACATGAGTAGATACAATCAAGCTTCCCACGTATTTTGGCGTTGTCAATACCATATAGTGTGGACGCCAAAGTATCGATTTAGGATCTTGAAGAACAATATAGGTAAAGAAGTTTATCGATGTATTTATGTTTACTGTAATCAACTTGGATGTGAAGTCGTAGAGCTAAACGTACAAGTTGACCACGTACATTTAGTTGTAAAGGTCCCACCAAAGCTTTCGATATCCAAGTTGATGGGGGTATTGAAAGGCAAAATAGCCTTAAAGCTATTTAGCAAGTTTCCTCACCTTAGGAAGAACAGGCTTTGGGGTAATCACTTTTGGCAAAGAGGCTATTTTGTCGATAGTGTTGGAATCAATGAAGAAATAATACGCCGATATGTAAGACATCAAGAGAAGCAAGAGCGAGTAGAGCAGCAGCAATTGGCGCTGGACTAAACAAAGGCCCCCTTTTAGGGGGCTCACACAAAGCCACCTTCTTTAGAAGGTGGTAATTTACTTCAGCTATCTAAACTAGATACGGATATTTACTGGGTGATTTGTTTGTAAAGCAATATAACGTAGTGAGTTACATTGCATAAAAGTTACTGTTTTTGTTGAACTCAGCTCAAAGCTAACAACTTCATAGTAGCCTTGTTGCGTAAAATTAAGTTAAAGTGCCATTATTATTCACAAAAAGTGTGTTTAAGAATTTTTTGTAGTGAAGGGTGTAATTAGATACTCAATAACAAAATATGGTAGTTCGACTGGTGAGTATTTGGGAACAGAATTATATAAAACTCAACTTAATAAGTAGTCGAAGATGGAAGATATCAGTTTAGCATCAGATTTAGTGATTTATCTGACTACGGTTGGAATTTTAGGTATATTTGCTTGGTTTTTGTTTGTTATTTATTTGAAATCTAAGTGGTTGAAGTATCTTGAAGATGCTCTTGATAATGGAGTTCGATACTACACTCTGAATATATTCTTATCAGGTCACGGAGTACTACAATATGGAACTGTTTTTCTGAGCACTTTTCATGCGAAACGATATAAAATGTTAGAGAAGAGGGATAAGGTTCCAATTCATATTCAACGATTGTTTGTTCTCTCATTCGTATTATTTATTTCAAGTACATCATGTCTTCTGGCTGGAGTTATAACTCATCATATTTATATAGAATAAAGGTTATTTAACAAGATTATAGTAATTTGACCTGAGTATTTCTATTTAATAGATAATTTAGAATGGACATATCAGTCTAAAGATTTAATTTTCTAGACTATACGGTTTACGCTTATATAGAGCCATTATATAACGGCAGAATATGCCAATAAAATGGTGATTACTAAGCTAACCGCCAAGGATGAGAACTCAAACGTTATCAAATTGTTAACGGTTGCTATACTTAAACGGTCATCAACACAAGTAAAAGGGATGTTCAATGTTTAAGTTTAAGCAAATCGCACTTGCGGCTTCTTTGGCGGCACTCACAACAGGCTTTTCTGCGTCTGCGGAGGAAACGTTTGTCACGATTGGTACCGGTGGCGTAACAGGGGTTTATTATCCGACTGGTGGCGCTATTTGTCGCTTGGTTAACAAATCGCGAGAAGATCACGGTATCCGTTGTTCGGTAGAAAGTACTGGGGGATCGATTTATAACATCAACACTATTCGTGCTGGTGAATTGGACCTCGGTATCGCGCAATCAGACTGGCAGTATCATGCTTACAAAGGAACCAGTAAGTTTGAAGAAAGCGGGCCTTTTAAAGAGCTACGCGCCGTATTCTCCGTTCATCCAGAACCGTTTACTGTCGTTGCACGTAAAGACGCGAACATCAAAACTTTTGATGATTTGAAAGGTAAGCGCGTTAACATTGGTAATCCTGGTTCTGGTCAGCGAGGTACTATGGAAGTACTAATGAACCAGTATGGTTGGAGTAACGACGACTTTAAGCTTGTCTCTGAGTTAAAAGCAGCAGAGCAATCAAAAGCACTTTGTGATAACAAAATTGATGCGATGATTTATACCGTTGGTCACCCAAGTGGAGCGATTAAAGAAGCCACTACGTCGTGTGATAGTAATATCGTAACGGTAGCTGGACCTAATGTAGAAAAACTGGTTGCAAACAACAGCTTCTATCGTGTCGCAAATGTCCCAGGTGGTATGTATCGTGGCACAGATAGTGATGTTCAAACCTTTGGTGTGGGCGCGACGTTTGTTTCCTCTACTGCTGTACCAGAAGATGTGGTTTATAACGTGGTTAAAGCGGTATTTGAAAACTTCGATGATTTCCGCCGTCTCCACCCAGCGTTTGCAAACTTGAAGAAAGAGGAAATGGTAAAAGACGGTTTATCTGCGCCTCTTCACCCAGGTGCGCTCAAATACTACAAAGAAGTAGGGCTGATTAAGTAAGCGTTACTTTCTCTTATTATTGATGTAAAACGCCATCTTTCTCGATCAATGCCACTCGTTTAACCGCGAGTGGCATATTTCTATTTCTCGTCATCCTGTACAGCGACGAAGGAGCGTGATACAGGATCTTCTATCCGAGCACTTTGTGATCAAAATGGTTTCATTAGCCGCTCAGTGTAGTGCTATTAGATTCCTAACCTCGCTGGAGTGACACAAAAAATCGTTAAGCTATCTGCATTAATCTTTCGCGCTGGTGTTTTTGTAGGAGTGTTATCCACTTGTACAAGTTTTGCTTAAACATAAACATCAATGAAAAAGTAGATAGTGATGAGAATAGAAGAAAGAGCAACAAACCCTTTAACATGATTGGGATTCAGTTGACGAGATACACGAGCTGCAAGATACCCACCTACCAACGTACCGACCAAAACAACACTACCTGTGTGCCAATCAATGGAGCCATTGGCAACAAAAATCACGATAGCAATGAGTGAAACACACGTAGATACGAGCAATTTCAAACCGTTCATTAAATTAATGTCTTGGTGACCGGCTACTACCAGATAACTCAGAACAATAACCCCTAAACCTGCGTTGAAAAAACCACCGTAAGCAGAGACACCAACAAGTAGTAAACCCAACGCGATTGCTCCGAGTATGCCAGCATGTTTGTGCTCTTTCGCGACAGTTTTGATTAGCATTGTTAAACGAGAACCGGTGAGAAAAAGCACGGTGGAAAATAAGAGTAACCAAGGGATGGCTTCCATAAATAGCGATTCTGGCGTGTTGAGCAACAGATATGCTCCGACAGCGCCGCCGACTAAACTGAATGAGACTGTGAACAGCAGTTCATGCTTGTTCTTCATGATCTCTTCTCTGAACCCGACGGCTCCACTAATGTAACCCGCACATGAAGCATATGTGTTTGTTGCGTTAGCCATAATAGGAGGAACACCAACTGCCAATAGAGCCGGAAAAGTAATAAAGCTTCCGCCTCCCGCTATGGAGTTAATGATCCCACCAATTACGCCAGCAATGAATAAAAGTGAGAGTTCTAAAAGCATAAACAATCCTTGTTATGTTCTTTTTCATTGTTAGAGCTTCAGATGATCTAACCTACATGCTCTAATGTTCTGATATGAGGTTTACTTTACCCGCTCTAAAACAAAATTGTTCAGTTCTGTAACGTTTTTGATGACATGAACGGCTTTAGTTTGAGAGTACCCCTCGAGGCGAGACATAAAGTCATCATTCCAGAATGCGGGGCATTGCTGAAGAACTTTGTAGCTTTGTAACGTTCCTTTCAGTACCGAACTACCATCAGGCCATCCTTCAGGTTTAATGAATAGTCCTTTAAGGAGACGTTTCGTCACAAACCAATAGCTTACTGAGTATGGTAGATCAATATAAATGAGAGTATCGGCTGCATCTAAACGAGCGTTGAAAGAGCTGATCGGTCCAAGGCCATCTATAATCCAACGATCTGAGCTTAGTATATTGCTATGAGCTTCATCAAAAACGCTACGCTCAACGGGATCACCGTTTGGTTTATAGACTATTGAATCTAATTGATGAAGAGGAAGACCGGTAGCCGACGCGATTACTTTACTTACCGTCGATTTTCCACTGCCGGGTTTACCAAAAACTGCTATTTTTTGCATTGTGACCGCCTCCAAGAGAGCTTTTCCCATACGGTAGAGACAGAAAACCCACCGCTATGGGTGGGTTCGATAAATACTGAGCGCATCAAAAAATCCCACCATTCCTATGGAATGATGATAATTCGTTGGTTAAGTTGCGCTAAGTGTGTGTTCATACAATCACCTTCATATAACGACAGTGATTTGTCAATACCATCTGTACAACAAGTGAACGATTTGGAAGGGGGAAGATAAAGCCATCACGATGGATGGCTTTATCTAGGTTGAAAGAGACAGCGATTACTGCTCAACGCTGACTGGCTGTGCTTTAAACTTTTGAATCAGCTTTACGATTAGTGGACTTGCCAATACCAATACAGCTAAAACAGTAAAGGTAAGGGTAATAGGACGCTCCCATAGGAAACTCAGTTCTCCATCTGAAATCATTAATGCGCGGCGTAAGTTCTCTTCCATTAATCCTCCAAGGATGAAGCCCAGCAATAAAGGTGCGAGCGGGAAGTTAGCGAGCCGAAGTGCAATGGCAGCCATAGCCACAATCAGCATCACGAACACATCCATAGTGTTAAAAGAGACCAAATAAACCCCGGTGATTGAGAAGAATAAAATCATCGGTAGAAGCACCGTTCTTGGAACCGCCAAAAGCTTTGAAATGTACGGAATCAACGGTAAGTTCAGGATCACAAGTACGATGTTGCCGAAGTACATGGAAATGATCACTGACCAGAACACATCTGGGTGTTCAACAAACAGGCGAGGGCCAGGTTGAATACCATAAGCGATCAGAGCGCCGAGCATTATTGCTGTTGTACCAGAACCCGGAATACCAAGCGTTAGCAGTGGAACAAATGAACCACTAGACGCTGCGTTGTTTGCTGACTCTGGCGCAACCAAGCCACGGATACTGCCTTTACCGAACTCATCCTTTTTCTCTTTAGGTGCGAGGTTGCGCTCCATACCATAGCTTAAAAAAGCAGCAATGGTTGCCCCTGCGCCAGGAAGAACGCCAGTGAAGAAACCTAATATTGAAGAGCGAATTGAAACAGGCGCAACATCTTTGATTTCTTCCTTGGTCACTTTCATTGAGCCAATGTTGCTCAGCTTTTCTTGTTCTTCATCGCTGGTGTCTTTTGATGGTTTAAGAATGCCCATCAATGTTTCACCCAGTGCGAATGTCGCCATTGCAAGCAACAAGAAGCTAAAGCCATCCATTAAATCCCTTAAACCGAAGGTAAAGCGTTCAACGCCTACGCCTTTATCGATACCAACTGTAGATAGCATCAAACCAAGAATGGTCATCATCCACGCTTTGATTACCTGACCTTTCCCCGCAAAAGCCGCGACTGCTGATAACCCAAGTAGCATCAACGCAAAATAGTCCGACGATTGGAAGCTAAGGGAGACGCTAGCCAATGCTGGTGCGGCAACAAGCAACATAATGGCAGATAGCGTACCGCCAGTGAAAGATGAATAAGCTGCCAAAGCTAATGCTTTACCTGCCTGGCCTTTTTGAGCCATTGGGTAGCCGTCGAATGCTGTGACCACGGTTGAAGAACAACCCGGCGCGTTAATTAAAATCGACGATGTAGAACCACCAAATACCGCACCGTAATAAACACCCGCCATTAAAATAAGGCCAGAGGAGGGCTCTAGGCCATAAGTAATTGGGATCATCAAAGCAATGGCTGAGATCGGCCCAAGTCCAGGTAACATGCCGATAAATGTACCGACGAAGCAACCAACGATCACCATCATAATGTTCATTGGCATTACTGCGGTGGATAAACCTTGTAGAATTCCATCTAACATAATTCAGTCCTTTCTTTGACTACCAGATGGTGAAAATCAAACCCGGTTCGAGATAGATGTCCAAACCTTGAGTGAGTAATAAGTAGAACGCGATCACGAATGGAAACGACGCGCCAAACAGAACGGGTTTACGTCTTTCCCCGAGCAGATAAAAGCCAGCCAATAAAAAGAAGGCAGTAGCTATCACAAAACCTAAGTAAGTCAGGCCCACGCCGTAGAGCGCCATTAAAATTAAAAAGGCAATCAGTAACTTCCAATTGAAGGTCAGCACTGCGCCACTTTGTTTATCTGGTTGTCCTGTCACCAGCAATAGCAAAGAAAGGCCGACACCAACGTAAGTCAAGATGGTTGGCAGAGTACGTGCGGTGAATGGTTCATACTCATCACCTGGAAACAATGGAATCTGCGAGGTTTGATAACCGTAGCAAAGACAGAAGAGTAGAAAGATCGTTGCGCCGACACGGTCACGACAGAGCAAATATTCTTTGGTGAAAAAGTTGGTTGAACGAGACATATTCAACTCCTAACAAAAGTAAAAAAGACCGCATATGGACGTCAATGAATAAACTAAACCATTAACAATTAAGCATTTCGCTGCTAGTCGAGCCGCTTTGGGTATATAAACAAAGGAGTGTGCATGCCGATTGTCGACAATGTCCATATGCGGTGAAACTTAGAGTGCAAATACAATGGGGAAATACCAACCTACGTTATTCATTGAGGTTGGTATCTGAGGGACCCCAATTCGATTGTTACTTCAGGAAGCCTAACTCGCGCATTAAGTCACCCATCTGTTGCTCTTGATCTTCAAGAAACGCGAAGAATGCTTTATCCGCTTTATAGTTGTCGATCCAACCATTGCGGTCTCGAACGACTTGCCATTCGTCGGTGTTATACATTTTAGTAAATGCGGCATTCCATTCATCTAGCTTTTCTTGGCTTGTGCCTGGTGCTGCAAAGAATCCACGCCAGTTAGCAAAGACAGTTTCATTACCATATTCGGTGAGAGTTGGAATGTTAGGCGCAGCTTCTAAACGTTTTGGTGCTGTAATCGCTAACACTTTCACTTGCCCAGACTTAGACATTTCGAGTACTTCACCTAACCCTGTAGAGAGCAGTTGTGTTTCGCCTGAAAGTAGGGCAGCCATGGCTTTTCCACCTGCATCATAGGCAATGTAACGAACTTTGCGCGCATCAAAACCTTCACCTTTGAAAGCCGCTGCTATAACCAAATGATCCATAGAACCACGAGCAGAGCCACCAGCAACCTTCACTTTACGAGGGTTTTCTTTAAAAGCTTTAACGACATCTTCCCAAGAGCTGTAAGGAGAATCGGCTGATGTAACAATGGCGCCATAATCGGCAACCGTTGCGGCAACAGGAGTCAAGTCGCGGAAAGATTGTGGGAAGATCCCACTGAGCGAGCGAACGACGATCGGTGTTGAGTTCACCATGAGTGTATCTTCTTGACGATCAGCCGTTTCAATCAAATGTGCGATTGCTTTGCCACCGCCACCACCAGATAGGTTTTGAAATGATACGGTTTCAACGATGTCCGACTTTATTAATACATCACCAGTACCTCGGGCGGTCATGTCCCAACCGCCACCGGCACCTCCAGGGATAAGAAAGTGCATTTTTTCAATATCTGCAGCAAGAGCGTTGAATGAAAATGAAGCTGCGATGATTGAAGCGGCGAGCGTTGGTTTGAGTACCTTTAACATGTTCACGTTCCTTATGTTAGCGACTCTATTTAGTTGAGCCTTATTGTTTTTGCTCAGTTGTCATGCCTTGTAAGCGTTAAAGCTGAACTTGGTGTAAAGGTTAATTAAGTGTTAAATATCTGTCTGTAAAAGAGATATAAAGAGAATATTGAGCATTTCGGTTATTTTGTTCATAAAGTTCACGGCGAGAAGTTGGTGTTAGGTCACGCGGCTTTACGCTTTGGTAGGCCATAATAAAATGACGGAAAATGAACGAGGAAAAGAGAATGAAAGGGACGTGTTTGTGCGGCGCAATTGAAGTCATCGCTGAGGTTAAAAATGAGGTTAGCCTGTGCCATTGCTCTATGTGTCGAAAATGGTCGAGTGGCGCACTTCATGCGGTGCATTGTGGGCCTAACGTGACGTTTAAAGGTGGCGAACCTAAACGTTATCAGTCGTCAGACTGGGCTGTGAGGGGGTTTTGCGGTGAGTGTGGCACAAACCTTTTCTACCATTTGTTGCCGACAGGTGAGTACATTCTTTCCGCTGGTTTGTTCGATAACCCAGATTTCAAACTCACTTTAGAGATTTTTACCGATGAAAAGCCAGCTTATTATGACCTCAATTCCGCTTCACAAAAGATGACTTCGCAACAAGTATTTGATCAATTTGCACCTAAAGAATAGTTTTTTATCCGATTATTGTTCGACAACTGAGCTTTTAGTTTTTAGATCATAAGCTTAAAGGTTTATAAGTTGTCGACAATATGAGTTCCCCATTCTTTATTTCTGCTAAAAATGGCACTTAATAGGCATTTTAGGCCCATTTAAATTACGACCTTAGTCTAAATTGTCGACAATTTACTTGATTGTCGACACTTTGATCGACTACTTTATATTCAGGTTAAGAAATTGTAGACATTTCGATGTCGGTAACAAGAGTATCTGAATATGAACTCTGAGTTGAAAGCTCGTTATAAAGTGCTGGGTTCTGAGAAAGAACACACCAAATCCGAAACGCTGACCGAAACACTCATTGAAGTCATTGTTAATGGCGACGTGAAGCCTGGCCATAAGATATCAGAGCCTGAGCTAGCAAAGAAATATCAAGTCAGTCGTGGGCCTTTGCGTGAAGCATTGATGCGCTTAGAGGGGCTAGGGCTCATCGAGCGAATTCCTCATGTTGGGGCTAGAGTGACCACTTTTTCTCCGGAAAAGCTGATAGAACTTTATGCCGTTCGAGAAGCATTGGAAGGCATGGCGGCAAGGTTAGCTGCGCGACACATTACGCAAGAAGAGCTCTTAAGCTTGGAAATGCTATTGTCGACACATTCCAAGCATATAGACCAAATGGAAGGCGCGTCTTACTTCCATCAACATGGTGACTTTGATTTTCACTATCGCATCATCCAAGCGAGCAGAAACAGTAAGTTAATATCTCTGCTGTGTGATGAACTCTATCACTTATTACGGATGTATCGTTACCAGTCGCCACGTGCGCAATCTCGCCCGAATGAGGCGCTCACCGAACACAAATTCATTTTGGAAGCCATTCGCAATCGCGATGAAGAGCTTGCAGAAATGTTGATGAGAAGACACATATCAGGAAGTCGAAAGCTCATCCAATCTCAAATTATACATACAGAAAGTTTAGACAAAGACTAGAAGGAATTCGTCATGAGCTTAACACCGGGAGCGAAATTCAGACTCGCCATTGAACAAAATAATCCACTACAAATTGTCGGCACTATAAACCCGTATTGCGCCATGATGGCAAAAAACTTGGGTCACCAAGCGATTTACTTGTCTGGTGGCGGTATCGCAAATGCGTCATACGGATTGCCGGATCTCGGTATCACAACATTAAACGACGTTTTGGTTGATGTTGACCGTATTACTAACGCATGTGATTTGCCTCTTTTGGTTGATATCGACACGGGCTTTGGCGGTGCATTTAACATTGCTCGCACGATCAAAGCGATGGAAAAAGCGGGCGCGGCAGCGGTGCACATGGAAGACCAAGTCGCACAGAAACGTTGTGGTCATCGTCCGAACAAAGCAATAGTCAGCCAGCAAGAGATGGTTGATCGTGTAAAAGCCGCGGTTGATGCACGCAATGATGAAAGTTTCGTGATTATGGCTCGTACTGATGCGCTAGCTGTTGAAGGCATGGACAGCGCAATCGAGCGCGCGATTGCGTGTGTGGAAGCTGGCGCAGACATGATCTTCCCAGAAGCGATGAACAAGCTGGACCAGTACCTTCAGTTTTCAAATGCGCTTGAGCAAGCGACCGGAAAGCACGTTCCTATTCTGGCGAATATTACAGAATTTGGCGCGACACCGCTGTATGGCTGCGATGAGCTAGCGAAAGCACAAGTGGACATGGTGCTTTATCCGTTAAGTGCGTTCCGTGCCATGAACAAAGCTGCTGAAACGGTCTACAAACATTTGCTAGAAGTGGGTAATCAGGAAGCACTGGTTGATTCGATGCAAACACGTAAAGAGTTGTATCAGCACCTGAATTACCACGACTATGAAGACAAACTTGACCAGTTATTCTCTGAAGGGAAATAGCGGGGGAAAAGCAAAAATAAACGGAAGCCCAAGAAAAAGATAATCGGAATTTATCTCATCTAATAACGTGAAATTCGTTTGGCTAAAAACACCCCAGAGAGGGAAAAGTCAGACAGAAAAGGAGTTCAAACAATGTCTCAAACTGCAGAAAAGAAAGCAGAATTAGGTGGCGCAGGCCTTCGTGGTCAAAGCGCAGGAAGCACAGCTTTATGTACTGTCGGAAAAACGGGAACTGGTTTAACTTATCGTGGATACGATATTACTGATCTTGCGAACAACGCACAGTTTGAAGAAGTGGCTCACCTTCTGTTACGCGGTCACTTGCCGAATCAACAAGAACTTGATGCGTACAAGACACACCTACTCAGCCTTAGAGGTTTGCCAGCCGAGCTAAAACAAGCTTTAGAGTTGATTCCTGCAAGCGCACACCCAATGGACGTGATGCGCACGGGTTGTTCTGTATTGGGTAACCTAGAGCAGGAAATGAGCTTCGAGGAGCAACTGAAAGCAACCGAACGTATGCTAGCCTTGTTCCCTGCCATCATCTGTTACTGGTACCGCTTTAGTCATGATGGCGTGCGTATCAACACCGAGGATCAGACTGAAGATTGCATCGGTGGTTACTTCTTGCGATTACTTACAGACAAAGCGCCATCTGCGCTGCACAAACAAGTGATGCATTGCTCGCTTATTCTTTATGCTGAACATGAGTTTAATGCTTCTACATTCGCAGCACGCGTTTGTGCATCAACGTTGTCAGACATTCATTCTTGTATCACGGCGGCAATCGGTACGCTTCGTGGGCCACTTCACGGCGGTGCGAACGAAGCGGCGATGGAAATGATTGAAGATTGGCAAACGCCCGACGAGGCGGAAGCGAACATCATGAAAATGCTAGCCAATAAAGACAAGATCATGGGCTTCGGTCACGCGATTTATCGTGAAAGTGACCCTCGCAACGCCTTAATAAAACGATGGTCCAAAGAGCTATCGAAACAAGTTGGTGATACTCATCTATATGCGGTTTCTGAGCGTGTTGAATCAGTGATGAAGCGAGAGAAAGGTCTGTTCTGTAATGCGGACTTCTTCCATGCATCGGCTTACCACTTCATGGACATTCCAACCAAACTATTTACCCCAATCTTTGTGATGAGTCGTTTAACGGGCTGGGCTGCACACGTTTATGAACAGCGTGCCAATAACCGTATTATTCGCCCAAGTGCCGATTATACGGGCCCAGATCATCAAGAATGGGTGCCTATCGAGAATCGCTAGCGCGAAGGTCAACGAGGGCATTATATGCTTTGGTTGACCACCTCCTTCCTTTGTCATTCTCTCTAACAGAGGAAGGAGATCCTCTCATCACTGTGTTTCTGGAGCAATGGAAAACCTTGATGAAGGCAAGATGTAAAGACTGAATGGAAGCAAACCATGAACACAAATATTAATACCCAATATCGTAAGCCGCTTCCGGGAACTCAACTGGATTATTTTGATGCACGCGAAGCCGTCAATGCCATTTCTCCTGGAGCCTATGAAACACTCCCTTATACCTCTCGCGTGCTAGCTGAGCAACTGGTCCGTCGCTGTGACCCGAACACATTGACAGATAGCCTGAAACAGTTAATTGAACGCAAACGCGATCTTGATTTTCCTTGGTATCCAGCACGCGTTGTTTGTCATGACATTCTTGGTCAGACCGCTCTAGTCGATTTAGCGGGTCTACGCGATGCCATTTCAGATCAGGGCGGCGATCCTGCAAAAGTGAACCCAGTGGTTGAGACACAATTGATCGTTGACCACTCTTTAGCGGTTGAACATGCGGGCTTTGACCCTGATGCCTTCGACAAAAACCGCGCGATTGAAGAGCGCCGTAATGAAGACCGATTTCACTTTATCGAGTGGTGTAAAACAGCGTTTGAAAACGTCAGCGTGATTCCAGCTGGGAATGGCATCATGCACCAGATCAACTTGGAAAAAATGTCTCCTGTGGTACAAGCAAAGCAGGGCATTGCCTACCCTGACACCTGTGTGGGTACGGACAGTCACACGCCTCACGTAGACGCTCTTGGTGTTATTGCGATAGGTGTCGGTGGTCTGGAAGCAGAAACCGTCATGCTTGGCCGACCATCAATGATGCGTCTACCAGATATTGTCGGTGTCAAACTGACGGGTAAACGTCAACCGGGCATTACCGCAACGGATATTGTCCTCGCGATTACTGAGTTTCTGCGTAATGAGCGTGTGGTATCTTCATATCTTGAATTCTTCGGAGAAGGCGCACGTGATCTAACGATCGGAGACCGCGCAACGATTTCAAACATGACACCAGAATACGGCGCAACAGCTGGCATGTTTTATATTGATGAGCAGACCATCAATTACTTGAAACTAACTGGTCGAGATGAAGAACAAGTTGCTCTAGTAGAAAATTACGCAAAACAAACCGGTCTTTGGGCAGACGATCTTGATAGCGCCGTTTACGAGCGCGTACTTGAGTTCGATTTATCATCAGTTAGCCGTAACTTGGCTGGTCCGTCAAACCCTCATCGTCGTTTACCAACTTCTGAGTTGGCACAGCGCGGCATTTCTGGAGCGTGGGAAGAGAAAGAAGGCGAGTTGCCAGATGGTGCAGTGATCATCGCTGCTATTACCTCATGTACGAATACTAGTAACCCAAGAAACGTGGTTGCTGCTGGCCTTGTGGCGAAGAAAGCCAACGAACTTGGTCTTGTACGTAAACCTTGGGTGAAATCGTCTTTTGCTCCGGGTTCTAAAGTTGCACGCTTGTATCTGGAAGAAGCGGGCTTATTACCAGAGCTAGAGAAGCTTGGCTTTGGCATTGTTGGTTACGCATGTACAACTTGTAACGGTATGAGTGGTGCGCTGGATCCAAAAATCCAACAAGAGATCATCGACCGTGATTTATATGCGACAGCGGTGCTTTCTGGTAACCGTAACTTTGATGGTCGAATCCATCCGTACGCCAAACAAGCTTTTTTGGCTTCACCACCATTGGTTGTCGCTTATGCGCTAGCGGGTACGATTCGTTTTGATATCGAGCGCGATGCATTGGGCACGGACCAAAACGGCAAACCAATTTATCTCAATGATTTGTGGCCAAGCGATGAAGAGATCGATGCAGTTGTCGGTACTCATGTTAAACCTGAGCAGTTTAAGCAAGTTTACATTCAGATGTTTAAGCTGAATGATCAAGAGCAAAATCCCAACCCGCTGTACGACTGGCGTCCGATGAGTACCTATATCCGCCGACCACCGTACTGGGAAGGTGCGCTAGCGGGAGAAAGAACATTGTCTGGCATGCGTCCATTGGCGATTCTGGGCGACAACATCACCACTGATCACTTATCACCATCCAACGCGATTCTCGCAAGCAGCGCAGCAGGTGAATACTTAGCGAAAATGGGTGTGCCAGAAGAAGATTTCAACTCTTACGCGACTCACCGTGGTGACCACCTAACGGCGCAACGCGCGACCTTCGCTAACCCAAAGTTGTTCAATGAAATGGTGAAGGAAAACGGCGAAGTCGTGCAGGGATCTCTGGCGCGTGTAGAGCCAGAAGGGCAGGTGGTTCGTATGTGGGAAGCGATTGAAACCTACATGAATCGTAAACAACCATTGATCGTGGTGGCTGGCGCGGATTACGGTCAGGGGTCATCCCGTGACTGGGCAGCAAAAGGCGTTCGACTGGCAGGCGTAGAAGCCATTGTTGCTGAAGGTTTTGAGCGTATTCACCGTACTAACTTGGTTGGCATGGGCGTACTACCACTGCAATTTAAGTCAGGCGTTAATCGCAATACGCTAGAGCTGGATGGTACGGAACTTTACGACGTGGTTGGAGAAATCAAGCCGGGCGCTGATTTAGCGCTGGTTATCACACGCAGCAACGGCGATAAAGTCGATGTTCCGGTTACTTGTCGCTTAGATACCGCTGACGAAGTTCACGTGTACAACGCAGGCGGTGTTTTGCAGCGTTTCGCGCAAGATTTCTTGGCACAATAAGGAGTGCGTATGTCAAATAATACTCCGAATCAAACAAGCCAAATAAAAGTGCCCGCGACGTACATGCGTGGCGGCACGAGTAAAGGTGTCTTTTTCAACCTAGAGGATTTACCTCAAGAAGCGCAAGTGGCTGGAGCCGCACGTGACAAACTGTTGCTACGCGTTATTGGCAGCCCTGATCCTTACGCGAAGCAAATTGATGGCATGGGGGGCGCGACGTCAAGCACCAGTAAAACAGTGATTGTTTCGCGCAGCAGCAGAGCCGATCACGATGTTGACTACTTATTTGGCCAAGTGTCGATCGACAAACCATTCGTCGATTGGAGTGGTAACTGCGGCAACTTGTCTGCCGCTGTCGGTCCTTTCGCCATTCATGCTGGTCTGATCCCACAAGACCGTATTCCAGAAAATGGCATTGTGACGGTGCGTGTTTGGCAAGTGAACATAAGCAAAACGATTTTGATTCACGTGCCAATCGTCAATGGTTTCGTCCAAGAAACCGGAGAGTTTGAACTCGATGGTGTCACGTTTCCAGCGGCAGAGATTCAAGTGGATTTTGTTGATCCTTCCGATGGCGAAGGAAGTATGTTCCCAACGGGTAACTTAGTTGATGATTTGGTGGTGCCGGATGTGGGTACGTTCAACGCGACCTTTATTAACGCGGGCATACCAACCATTTTTATTGATGCTGAATCGATAGGATACCAGGGCACCGAGCTGCAAGACGATATCAACAACGATGACACAGCATTAGCGATGTTCGAATCCATCCGTGCATATGGCGCGTTAAAAATGGGCCTGATTTCTGATTTAGAAGAAGCTCAAACACGCCAACATACGCCGAAAATAGCGTTTGTTTCTAAACCGAAAAGTTACCTGTCTTCAAGTGGTAAAGCCGTTAATGAGTCGGATATTGATGTGCTCGTTCGCGCGCTGTCGATGGGCAAGCTACATCATGCAATGATGGGAACAGCAGCCGTTGCTATCGCTTCTGCTGCGTGTGTGCCCGGAACGTTAGTGAATTTAGCCGCTGGTGGCGGTGAAAAAGAGTCCGTGACTTTTGGTCACCCGTCAGGAACGTTAAAAGTTGGGGCACAAGCGAAGCAAACTGAGCAGGGCTGGGTGGTGCAAAAAGCCATTATGAGCCGAAGTGCGAGAATACTGATGGAGGGATTTGTGCGTGTACCCTTCTATGTCTTCGATTAAAAGAGACGATCTTTGGATTAAAAGAGCGATCTTTGAGTAGAACGAGAGCAATGTCAGGACATACTGGAGGAAGCAATATGTCTTCATACGAAAAAGAATACTTATGGGCGAAGAATGAACCGGAGAGTTTTTGGCGCGCTCAAGCGGAGAATCTCGATTGGTTTGAATCTCCTAAAACTATCTTGAAATCTGATGAAAACGGCATAGAACGTTGGTTTCCAGATGGTGTAATGAATACGTGCTGGTTAGCATTAGATTACCATTGCGAGCAAGGACGCGGTGATAATACTGCACTCATTTATGACTCGCCAGTGACAGGTCGTAAAGCCACGTACACCTATAGCGATCTACGTGACCAAGTAGCAAAAATTGCTGGCATGCTGTCTGCTCAAGGTGTTGAAAAAGGCGACCGAGTCGTTATTTATATGCCAATGATCCCAGAAGCCGCAATGGCGATGCTTGCCTGCGCGCGTTTGGGGGCGATTCATTCCGTAGTATTCGGTGGTTTTGCACCTAATGAGCTTGCTGTACGAATTGAAGATGCAGAGCCGAAAGTGATCATGACGGCGTCGTGCGGGATTGAGATCAACAAAGTCATTCCATACAAACCAATGGTAGACAAAGCCATTATGGACAGCCGTTGGAAGCCTGAGAAAGTGTTTGTTTTCCAACGTCCAGAGTGCGACGCTGAGCTAAAACAAGATAGAGACTTAGATTGGCAGCGAGAGTACAACCAAGCGCTGCCACATGGTTGTGTTCCGGTGTTAGCAACCGAGCCGCTCTACATACTTTATACATCGGGTACGACAGGTAAGCCGAAAGGCGTTGTGCGTGATAACGGTGGTCATGCTGTCGCGATGAAGTACTCCATGAGCGCAATCTATAACGTTCCTCAAGATGGCGTCTTTTGGGCGGCATCTGATGTGGGCTGGGTAGTAGGGCACTCTTACATTGTTTACGCTCCACTGATTCACGGTTGCACTACTATCCTATTCGAAGGCAAGCCTGTTCGAACACCGGATCCTGGCGCATTTTGGCGAGTGTGTGATGAATATAAAGTAGATGCGTTGTTCTCTGCACCAACGGCGTTTCGTGCGATTAAGAAAGAGGACCCGGAAGGTGAGCACTTAAAACAGTACGACTTGTCGAATCTGAAAACCATCTTTATGGCGGGAGAACGCCTTGACCCTCCGACACTGGAGTGGGTTCAGAGCAAAGCGGACAAGCCCGTTATTGACCACTGGTGGCAAACCGAGACGGGCTGGGCCATCGCGGGCAACCCGACAGGTGTCGAAATGATGCCAGTTAAAGCTGGTTCTTCGACGAAGCCCATTCCGGGTTATCAGGTCGAGATTCTGAATGAACTTGGAGAGGCTGTCGGGCCTAACCAACAAGGCTTTGTCGCATTAAAACGTCCGCTACCACCAAGTTGTCTGCCAACGGTTTGGCGTAATCATGACCGTTTTGAAACTGGTTATCTTAGCCAATTCCCAGGCTACTACGTGTCAGGTGATGGTGGCTATCTGGATGAAGACGGTTACCTGTTTATTATGGGACGTATTGATGACGTGATTAATGTCGCGGGACACCGATTGTCGACAGGTGAAATGGAAGAAATAGTAGGAAGCCACCCAGCGATTGCAGAATGTGCGGTGGTCGGTATCCACGATGATCTAAAAGGTCAGCTTCCACTTGGTTTTGTTGTACTGAAAGACGGCGTCAAAGTGGATGAGCTAGACCTTGAAGGTGAGCTTGTTGGCAAAGTGCGTAGTGAGATAGGTGCAGTTGCTTGCTTCAAGCATGCGTTGGTTGTAGACCGTTTACCGAAAACACGTTCAGGTAAAATTTTGCGTCGAACTATACGTCAAATAGCTGATGGTGAAAAATACACCGTTCCGTCAACGATTGATGACCCAAGTAGCTTGAACGAAATTGAGCGAGTGCTACGACGCTGAGAAAAACTCAATTCTAACTAACCCCTGATCCTCGAACTCTGTTGGTTGGTTCTGCCTCTGTACGTTTATTAAGTGCAGGGGCCTTTTTGTTGTTCAAACAGTACAAACGTATCGTGAAAGCATTTGTGACTTGCCAATACGACGTTTTCCTCACAAACTACAGCCATTCCATTTTTAGTGACCCTTTGTATGACCACGTTTGCGATTAAACCTGCGTGTTTTAGCGACCTAGAGTTGCTCAACGATCTTATGTTCGAGCTTCATGATGAGCATCATCTTCAATCTCCTGAGCTTTTCAAAACGGCAGAGGAGATAGAACAAGAAAAAAGCATTGCTCGATATATTGACGACCCTGAGTGCCTTGTTT
The DNA here is from genome assembly GCF_000354175.2 of Vibrio alginolyticus NBRC 15630 = ATCC 17749. NCBI lineage: Bacteria > Pseudomonadati > Pseudomonadota > Gammaproteobacteria > Vibrionales > Vibrionaceae > Vibrio > Vibrio alginolyticus. The sequence goes on along the minus strand of NC_022349.1, from coordinate 803,438 downwards.
ACGTAGCAAAACAAGGAGATGAAATTATTGGCTTTATCTCTGGTCACTTCTGTGAACTTATTTCTACCGTCAGCCAGCCAGTTATGATGGGAAGTGTGGATGAGCTCTATGTGTTGCCTGAATATCGAAAACAAGGTACGGCGCAGGCATTGATTAATAAAATTGAGTCAACGTTCTCTGATTACGGTGCAAAACAGATGTTTGTTGAAGTATGGCATTTTAACCAGGGCGCAATATCTTTGTATGAAAAACAAGGGTTTGCACATCATATCCACTATTTAAGAAAACCGCTGAACGAATAATCGTATTTAACTTTAATATTGTGATTTAGGTTCATTCGAATTGAAATCATTCAGTTCGTCAATAGACTTTTCTCTATAAGTTGCTCGCAATGTTAATAAATTGATATGCACCCACATTGGTATCGGCGTTTTTGTCTGCTTGTTTATTAGTAGCACGAGGATCGTGCTTACAAAAACAAGAGGACAATATTTTGAAACTAACAAAATCGTTACTTGCTTTAGCCGTTTTGCCAATGTTCGCAAGTGCTGATGATTTGTCACAGACGCAAAATCACACTATCCAACCCCAGATCGTAGGCGGAGTAACTGCCGACCCACGTGACTGGAAATTCTACACCCAAATTGTTAGTCGTTATGGTAACCGATCGTATTGTGGGGCCAGTTATATCGGGAATGGTTACGTCCTGACTGCTGCACATTGTGTTGAGGGTGATTCTCCGAGTCAGATTGCGGTTAAAATCGGTGGCGTTGTTTATAACGGTAGTGATGGTGTTCGTGCAAACGTCAGTGAGATCCATATGCACCCGGCATATCGCCGCGCGACGCTTTCTCATGACCTCGCGGTATTGAAGCTCGACTCTGTGCCTCAAGGTGTTTCTTCAGTTGAGATTGCGAATGGTAGTCTAACGCAATACGCGAGCATCGGAGATTGGCTTAGTGTTGCTGGCTTAGGGCGAACTTCTGAAGGAGGAAGCTCTCCGTCTCGATTGCAAGAGGTTGACGTCCCACTTGTGTCGGATATGACTTGCCGTCAAGCCGGTGGCAACTACACAACGGTTGGAGAAGTGTCATTCTGTGCGGGTATTCCTCAAGGTGGGATAGATTCTTGTCAGGGAGATAGTGGTGGTCCAATCGTTATTAATCGCAGTGGTGTAATCACTCAACTTGGTGTGGTCAGTTGGGGAATAGGTTGTGCTCGTCCTGGTATGTATGGGGTTTATAGCGATATCGCTGCTATGCGCAATTTTGTCGATGGTGTTATCGGAACAGCAACACCACCAAAAGAAAATGTTTCTGTTGGATACACCACCGAACAGACACTGGCATCATTTAATGTTGGGGAGTTACAGCAACATAGCTTTGTTATCCAGAATTCAGGGAGCACCACCTTCACTGTGGAAAATGTTCGCGCGTTTGCTTCGGGTGTTACTGATGCAGCTGTTATTGCCAATGATCAGTGCTCTCAGGCGACGTTAGCAATGAATGCAAGTTGTCGTGTTGATGTTGAATTTGGTGCTACTCAGAGCGGAGAAGCAAGAGTGGCTTTGAACTTCAACGTTGATAAGACCAGCACACAATACCAAGCGTTAGTATCCGCTCAAGCGAAAACGGTGACAACGCCTCCCACAGATAGCTGTACAACTGTATGGCAAGCCAGCTTAGTGTATCTCAAAGGAGATACGGTTACTTGGAATGGTAAAGTTTGGCAAGCGCAGTGGTGGACTCAAGGTGATAATCCAGCAGACTCAGGGCCTTGGGGTGTTTGGCAAAAAGTAGGCGATGCGAATTGCAAGTCTAACTAACTATCGGGCCAGTGAACTTGATTCGTTGACCATGAGATAAGATTCATTCTTGGTTTCAACGATCAGTACATAGTTATCATAACTAGGGTTTATTGTTTGCGAATAATAAGCCCTTTTTTATTGTGTCAACTATGAGAACCCACAAAATGTGTATGACTTTGTCCTGACGTTATCTTTATATAACTGGCAGAATTGCGATCAACATTTTATGTTTTGTCTGATTTTTGTCAGGTTTGCATTAAATTATTCTCCAGTGAGCGTTGAGATCAGGTTTTACGCGATCAACTCAGTTTGGCATAACTCGTTACTTAATTTTTGTCGAAAAAGATAAGATTAACTGCCATGATTCATTGGTTATCATTATGTTTATTTAAGGTCATATTTTGTGTTGAGACAGCTGTTATTACTCATCCTTTGTTTTATTTTGTTACCTGTTTCACCGATCTCTACGGCTAAAGCCACTGCGAGCGAAGTTAAAGGAGCGCTCTGTATTGTTCGCGCTGATGACAAGTTAGTGTTAGTTCATGAAGTATTAACGGATAAGATTTCTCTACCTGGCGGAACCATTATTGATGGTGAGTCTCCACAAGTTGCTGCTCAACGAGAAACGTGGGAAGAAACCGGTATAGTGGTTACGGTTGGAGAGGAGCTTGGCAGAACGGACACTGCGGTTTTTTACGACTGTATATCAGACTCTGACATTATCGCTTTTTCTATGAATAATTCTTTAGGTGGAAATGAACTGCCTATTTGGTTTGCCCCTCATTATGGAGTAGAAGTTGCGTCAGCGATGTTGCTTAGCCCATCTGAATTACCATCATCTTTATATCGTTATCCTGAGCAATGGCCACAAGCCACTCAGTTTTTTGATCAAGCTACCAAGCAATCAGTATCTTATGTGACTCAGTTGATCGAATCCGCGCCTTCATTTCGTCAGGTTGAATTGGCGTGGCTGATAGATTTACAGAGTTGGGTAGGGGCGTTGTCAGAAAAGAGTTACGAGGTAGCTAGTCAGATCTCGAAACTGGTTATAGACCTGACAGAACCGACGGTACTACTCTTTCTATTTCCTTTTGCCATGATGCGCTTTGGTAGCCGGTTTGTGTACCGACTCTTTTTTGCAATTAGTGCAACGTCGCTTATGGTGCTTGTCGCTCAACAAGGCTTTTCGTTACCGCGCCCACATGTCTATATACCAATGATGGAGTTAACGCACAGCTTTGGCTTTAGTTTTCCTAGCTTGCCTATCGCTGTGTGGTTTTGTGTTCTGACGTCCTTGTTTCATAGAACCCAGTATTTCGGTTTGAATGGAACAACGGCAGTCTTCGTGTTCATCACTCTTACAGTGGTGTTAGGTAAGTTTTTCCTCGGCAGTGCCTTTATTTTAGATATGTTATTTGGCGCGCTGTTAGGCAGCTTGGTGGCTTGGCATGTTCTTCGATTGGAAACAAATCAAGATGTGAACGTTGATCAAGTTCTAAGCTCAAAAGGCGTCTGGTTCATTATGACTGCGGCAACAGCGGTCATCTCCGTCATCTGGCCATTACCTGTGTTTGGTCGCTGGCTAGCAATTTTAATCACAGCATCAGCGTTGGTCATGACATTTAAAGAGTCGAAAGCACATTTAGATACTCGGCAGATGATCTTTGTGACGCTGGCATTGTTGCTTGTTGATCAACTCTATTTGTACTCGGCTAATATCGTATCGTTTAGCGGTTTGTGGTCATTAGTCTTGTCGACGTTACATTATCCATTATTAATGTTGTTATTTATGCTGCTTGCAAGGAAGCTGACTTGTGAAAACCAACCGAGCAAAACGTTGCTAGATTGATGGCTGTATTTGTTATCTATTAGTATTTAAGTAAAAAAAAGCCTTGCATTACAGCAAGGCTTTTACACGTTTAGTCCACGAACAACGCCGCTTGCCTATCTTGGACGGCTAGGGATGTTAAACGTAAGAAGCTTAACGCAACAGACATGGCGGAAAGGGCTATGCATTGAGCACGAACTTTTCTATAGCTTTAGCGACACCGTGCTCATCATTACTTGCCGTAATGTAGTCAGCGATTTGCTTGGTTTCTTCCATTGCATTTGCCATCGCGATACCAAGGCCAGCGTATTTCAGCATGTGGTGGTCATTTTCTGCGTCACCCATACAGATAACTTCTTCCGGTTTAATTCCCAGATACTCGGCAATTGCGGCAACACCAATACCTTTGTTGCTCGCAGGGTTAAGAAACTCAAGGAAAAACGGAGCGCTTTGAACAACCGTAAACGCTTCGCGCATTTCAGCTGGCAGTGCTGCTATAACTTCTGTTAGTTTGCTTGGCTCTGCAACCATCATAGCTTTGATGATTGGATGATCGTCTTCTAGTGATTCGAAGTTCATCTCGGTGACATTTAAGCCATTTATCTTTGCTTCAATATCGGTGTAAGGGTTGTGTTCGTTGGTGATTAAACCATGAACTTGACTAAAAGCATGGACGTACGCACCTAGCTCTTCGGCTTTTCGCGCCACCAATTTTGCAGCTTTACCATCTATGATTTGCTGGTGGATGATGTCGTTTGTGCCTACGTTCTTGACCATCGAACCGTTGTAGTAAAGAACAAAATCTCGATCGGAATGGATATTCAGTTCGTCGAGCTTGTCTTGCATTCCTTCTAATGGGCGACCAGAAGCGAGAACGACAGTAACGCCTGCTTCTCGAGCTTTTGCGATCGCTTGTTTGTTTTCTTCAGAAATGGCTTTATCACTATTGAGTAGCGTGCCATCCATATCTAGTGCGATCAGTTTATACATCATTTCTTACCTTAAAGTTTTTTGGGGTCTGTCAGTGAAAAAGGCTTGGTTTAACGTTAACCAGAAACCTGCATTCATTACGCTATGAAACTACAAAATGGTCTATTTTAACAATTAATTTTTGGTTTAAATTGACCTAGACACGCGTGTCCATTATGGTCTTCGCCTTGAAATGTTATGAGTTGAGTGAGTTCTGCGTTGTATAAGCTAAATGAGATGTTTGAAACCATCCAAGGGGAAGGGATTTTCACTGGAGTCCCTGCTGTTTTTGTTCGGCTTCAAGAGTGTCCGGTTGGTTGCTCATGGTGCGATACCAAACAGACGTGGTATGCAGATGAGAATGATCAACGTCAAATAGGCGATATTCTGGTGAAAACGGAAGACTCTCCGACTTGGTGTGTTGCATCTGCCGAGAACATCGTAGAGCAATACCAACAGCAAGGCTTTAATGCTAAGCATATCGTGATTACTGGTGGAGAGCCTTGTATTTATGATCTGCGCCCTTTAACAAAGGCGTTTGAAGATATGGGGTGCCAATGCCAAATTGAAACCAGTGGCACATCAGAAGTGATTACTTCAGAAAATACGTGGGTGACAGTGTCACCAAAAGTGGCGATGAAAGGTAAATTGCCAGTGCTTAATAGCGCGTTAGAGCGAGCAAATGAGATTAAGCATCCAGTCGGCACCCAGAAAGACATCGACCACCTTGATGACCTTTTAGCAAATGCGAACGTAGCGGCTGAGACTATCATTGCACTACAACCAATTAGCCAGAAGCCTCGTGCTACGCAATTGTGTATTGATACGTGCATTGCCCGCAATTGGCGTTTGTCTGTTCAAACTCATAAATATTTGAGTATTGCTTAGACGAGAGGCTCGTCATCATTCGAAGTGGCTTTTCTATCTAATCCCGGTTTCGCGAGTAATGCCGTTGGTAGCTTTGCTATCGAAACATTGTCGATATATCTAAACAATTTATAGCGTTGTAAAAGCTAAGAAGTGTTGGCTGTTGTGGTGTGGTGCTATCTTTGGTTCGACAATCGTTTCGCATTTAATTGATGCCACCAATCTGGCGGCATCAAAATGAAGCTCTGTTGGCTGGAGTTTCACGCTGAGATAAAACGTTTAGAAGCTAACGCAAAAGGTTTTATCCCAGCGCTATTACCGCTAACAAAGACTATTTGCTCGCTAAGTATTCTTCTAAGCCGCTTTGTCGCAGTAGGCACGCTGGGCATTCACCACAGCCTTTACCAACGATTCCGTTGTAACATGTTAACGTATTGTTTTGGACAAACTCCAACATATTGTGCTTATCAGCTAGAGCCCAGGTCTCTGCTTTAGTAAGCCACATTAAAGGAGTCTTAATATTGAAGGCTTTATCCATACCTAAGTTGCAAGAGAGATTTAGAGAGCGAATAAAGTTGTCTCGGCAGTCAGGGTAACCACTAAAGTCTGTTTCGCAAACTCCCGTAATGATGTCTTGAATGCCAAGCTGGTAAGCATGGATACATGCGTAAGTAAGAAAGAGAATGTTTCTCCCTGGAACGAATGTATTGGGTACGTTAGCGTCGCTTAAGTCATTAGATACCGGAATGTTGTCTCTTGTCAGCGAGCTTATCGCTAACTCATTAATTGATTTTACATCCAGGACTTTGTGGCTTTTGATGTTAAGTTGCTTACCTAATTCGATAGCGATATCTATTTCATCTGAATGACGCTGGCCATAATCAAACGTTATAGCATGAACCTCATCATATGTATTTAATGCATCGATTAAGCAGGTCGTAGAGTCCTGCCCACCGGAAAAAACCACAAGTGCTTTTGTTGTAGCCATGTTGAACCCTTAGTTATGCTCTTTGATTCTTTGGTATTGATACGTATTCTTAGGCGTTTAATCCCAATTACGTACTCGACTTCGTGGCGATTGCGTCCGCAATCAGCTGGGCTGTGCTCTCAAGCACTCTTTGCTTGTCATCATTTGACAGCTTGTGGAGATTCACAGCAAGTTCAGCGGTGATTTCATCTTCACAAAAAAAATAGTTTAGAGGCACGTTTAGCTCATCTGCGATAAGTTTGAGCGTTTTTACGTCGGGAGTATGGCGCTCCCTTTCGTATTGATTCATCCTTGCACTTGCAGAACTATCATCCATGCCGATACGGATGCCCAGTGCTTTTTGGGACAGATTCGCTTGTTTACGCGCATGCTTAAGGCGGGCTGGGAGTGGGTTATTAAACAACACTTAAAGTTCATACGAAGGACTTGGATGACTAAGATTATCTTAGTTTTTCTGATTTGTGTATACTAAGTAATACTTAGCTATTACCGAGGTCGCCAAGGCCGTGTATGTATAGCTAAACAAGATTTCGTATCTTTAGGTTGATTAAGTGACGTTGAATCTATTTCTTCAAAAACTGCCGTATGAAGGAGTGGGAGGAGCGAGTAAGGGCACGAGAAACCGCAGCTATTTGTAGAGCAGAATTTGCTCTTCACATAAACGTAGTCGTCTAAGTTGAAGAGCAATATTGTTCTTGATGATCAACTATATACTTAAGTAAATAACTGTGTCGCACAATAGATCAGAGCTGCTGCTAAGCTCATATTGATGACTTTGCCATATCTCTGGAATTGCGATTGAAGTAGCTTTCCTGCAACGGCCCAAACTACGTTGCTAAGGAGTGCGATCAAAGCAAGAATGAGGCTAGTCGCTAAGATCCAGTAGATATTCTGAGTGTGGGGCAGTACGAACGTAGAAATAGAGGTAATTCCATAAAGAATGATTTTCACATTAACGAACTGCAAACCGAAACCTGTTAAGAAACTGATACCTTTAGAATTATCCGATGAAGTTTTGATCTCACTCGTAGCAAGCCCCCAAGCCAACCAAACAATATAAGCTGCTCCAATCCATGTTAGCCAAGGTGTAATCACGGGCAAGAGGCTGATCATGTTATACGTGAAAGCGCCACAAAGTAGCATCAAAACAACATAGCCACAAAACATCCCCGAAATCACTTTTGTTGAGCGTTTTAGTCCATATTGCGTCGCGATGCTGAGCGATAAAATGTTGTTTGGCCCTGGTGTAATTGAAGTAATGATTACGTAAGTAAAAAATGCGGTGTAGATGGCTGTCATCTCTATCTCTCCTGTTTTTACTGCACTATACTTCGCTACAATTGATTAAAAAATTGAATAAATTAAAACTTAGACTTTTAATTTATTGAACTGTTGGTTGTGGAGTCTAGTCATGAATCTAAAACGCTTTCTTACTTTTAAAGCTATTGTTGAAGAAGGATCGTTTCTAAAAGCGTCACAGAAGCTTTATTGCACGCAATCAACCGTCACCTTTCAAATCAAGCAGTTGGAACAAGATCTGTCTCTGCAGCTGTTCGAAAAAATAGGGCGTAAGATGGTTTTGACTCAAGCAGGAGAAAAGATACTGCCTTACGTCTATGAACTGGCGCGAGTGATGGAAAATATTGAGGGAACAGCACAGCAAGAAAACTCGGAGCCGACCGGTGAATTGAAAGTGCTGGTTGCTGAGACTCAACTTGCTTATAAGATGGCTAATGTTTTAAAAGAGTTCAGGATCAGAGCGCCCAATGTCAGACTCTCTCTGCAATCACAAAATTGCTATCAGATTCGAGATGAGTTGATAGCGGATAAAGCTGATTTAGGTGTGTTTTATCGAGTAGGTAATGACGATACGCTCAAGGTCCACGAGTTTGAGCAGGAGCCACTGGTATTGGTTGCTTCACCGCTTTTAAAAGGGCTAGATTTAAAGAAGAGAGAGCAACATATTGATTTAGGGTTTATAAGCAATGGCCCTAAGTGCCTTTTTCGACAGATGTTTGAGAGCATTATTCAGGAGCGTGATATTAGCATCGACAACATGATCGAACTTAGCAGTATTAATACGATCAAAAATTGCGTTGAGAGTAATATTGGTATCTCTTATTTACCTCGTTTTACGGTTGAAAAAGAGTTGCAAGAGGGCAGTTTACAAGAGCTTGAGTTCACCGAATTTTCACAGATGATCAAGCCACTTTGTGCTTATCATGCTGGGAAGTGTGTGACGCCGGCGATGGAAGTCTTTATTGATTGTATGCGTAACGAGTATGAACGGTTTTCTACTCAGAGTCGGTGATCTTTAATATGTTCTATCTGACATAGTTTCGTTTTTACTCCTTTTTACTTTTTAAGTGGCTACTTCTAATTTATTGATTTTTATTGCTTTGTTGTGAATCCGACTGTTGTGGGATGATAAATGGGATCTGATGTGAAGAGCTATTTATTGACGGAAAGAGATAAGATATAAAAACGACGGCGTGTGATAACTAGATTAGATAAGGTTACATAATTAACAGTGTAATAAATGCCATTCTTTATGGATTATTTTCAACGAGACTTAATTGTTACGGTTCGTTATTATTAACTCGTTAACGCATCCATTGCTAGGAAGTTAACTTACGCATATTGTTTTTTTTCATCATTTGCAGCAAATTATATTTGCTGCTTTTTTTTAACCAAAAAAAGTTCAAAGCTTGAACTACAAGCTCTGAACTTTTGTTTATACTTAGTGGTTTTCTACTTTAATAAGTAAAACACCGTTTAAAAGTATCGCGTAACCTAGTAACTCTAAGCTTTCTTCGACCAAGTTTTTCACGTCTCTATTGTATGAGTTCCCCATAAACTCGACCCAAAAATCACCATACCCTGCAAAGCGTGAGAATAAGAAAACAATGAAAAAGCCAATCGTTAATGTCGTGAAGCTAGAATGAGAAATGAAAAGTTTGACCTCATTTTTTATGTTAACTATGTTATTAAAACAAAAATAACAGACCGAGACTATTATAATCCAAGCAGGGTACTTCCATGAACCGTGAGAGAAATACTGCTCTATGTGGTAGTCCATTTCTCTAACGAATATAACCATAAAAAATGAAGACATTATTACTAATATGTGTTTGAGTTCAAGATACTCCTTAGATTTATACAAACACATTAACGATGAAAAAAGCACAAATGCTATTTGAGTCATTTCTATAAGAGAGTTCTCCGATGTGCTTTTGTCCATTTGTACGCTAAAATAAATCGTTGCTAACGTATAAATAACCAAAAAAATAAGATAAGATATTTTATATACTAACAAACTAGTGACCGAGGTGTGTTTTTCTTTAATATACATCGTAACTTGTATAGGTGATGGATTTGTTAGTATTATAAATCAAGAGTGTTTTATATTTAGTGAATTAAGCGCCATTTAGAATGGAACTTAATTCACCTAACATTAAACTTCGATGGATCTTAAACATTTCTGTTTTAAATTATTGATTTTATTTGATTTTCTGTTAATTTTGGTTAAATAGAATCGCCTAGCTTTTATTGAAATGCTTTTCCCATATTGGTGGTATGCCAATTTCTTCTTGAACGATATCAATGAATGCCCTAACCAATGGTGATTGCTGACGGTGTGAGTACATGGCATAAATATCACCAAAATCTTGAGTTTCATATTCTGGTAAAAGTTGGACTAAATTAGAAGACTCTAGGTTTTTAGGAAGCATAAATTGACCTATAAGTGCTGCGCCCAGACCTGACTTTACGCTTTCAATTATTAGCTCAGCTTCATTTACCATGTATGACCCTGATATTGGGTATGTATCTAAACCATCTGATTTTTCTTTGTCGTAGAATTTAAGTTTATCGACAATAAAATTACCATTTGAATAAATAATAAAAGGTAGCTTAACTAACTCATCCGGCGTTTCTGGGTTACCATGTTTTTCAATTAAATTTCGAGAAGCAATGATTGCAGTCGTATTTTTTGCTAATTTTCTTGCTACCATTGATGAATCCCTCATAGGTCCGATTCGAAAAGCAATATCAAAATTACTTCTAATCACGTCTACATGAAGATCATCTAGCATTAGTTCAACACTTGCTTTTGGGTACTTATGTAAAAACTTCTCTATCGAAGGTTGTAGATAGAGTTTTCCAAATAATGTTGAGCTTGAAATTCGTACTTTCCCTGAAGGCTCAGTCTGAAAGTTCTCCGCTATTTGTTGAGTATCATCAAGGAGTTGAGATATTTGGTCTGCTTTTTCTACTATTTGCTGGCCGACTTGTGTTAATGAAAGAGAGCGAGTCGTTCTGTTTAATAGCCTAACGCCTAAGTGCTCTTCTAACTGCTTGATGTGTTTAGACAAAACAGAGCGGTCGATATTCATCCCATCTGCTGCTTTTGCAAAAGATCCAGCTTTAGAGACTTCTAAAAGCAGGTGTAGTTTATTTGCTAAATCCACAATGTTTATCCACGTTAGATATTAGCGTATTAGTTTCATGTATAACTTCTGCTCTGTCTAGAAATTATTAGTATACTTAATAACCAAAAGAAAAGGGAGCAATAGCTCCCTTTAGTATGAATTTAAATGAGTATTTATATTATGGTTATAGTGTTTGACGTTTTTTGTTTCGACTCACTAACATGTAAAAAACAGGTGTGAGTAGTAATCCAAATACCGTTACGCCTACCATACCCGAGAATACGGCAATACCCATTGCTTGTCGCATTTCCGCTCCGGCCCCTGTACCAATCATTAATGGAATAACACCAGCGGTAAATGCAATTGATGTCATTAGAATCGGTCGAAGACGTAAACGACATGCTTCCAAAATCGCTGATAAGGTATCTTGGCCATTGTCTTTAAGTTCTTTAGCGAACTCCACCATCAAGATGGCATTTTTACACGCTAGAGCCACAAGGACAATCAAAGCAATTTGTGTGAATATATTGTTGTCACCACCAATGAACCAAACACCTGCTAGTGCAGAAAAAATGGTCATGGGAACGATCAAAATGATAGCGAATGGCAGTTTTAAACTCTCGTACTGCGAAGCTAGCACCATGAAAACTAACAAAACAACAAGTGGGAATATATACACCATCGTGTTACCAGCCAAAATCTGCTGGTAGGTTACATCAGTCCATTCATAAACCATTCCCTCTGCTAGGTTTTGATCCAGTACTTCCTCAATAGCCGTTTGGGCTTGGTCAGAGCTGTAACCAAAAGCAGGACTGCCGTTTAGTTCTGCACTAGGGTAGCCGTTATAGTGCATCACGCGGTCAGGCCCAATCGTGGGTATGATCTCCAGTACAGCGCCGAGAGGAACCATTTTTCCGGCAGCATTTCTTACTTTGTAATTAAGTATTTGGTCAGGTTCGAGACGATAGTTCATGTCTGCCTGGGCATTCACTTTGTATGTTCTACCAAACATATTGAAGTCATTGACGTATAATGATCCTAAATAAACTTGAAGCGCATCAAAAACCTGCTCTAGAGGAACACCTTGCAGCATCGCTTGTTCACGATCTATTTGGATGTCCATCTGCGGCACTTGTATACGAAATGTGGAATATAATCCCATCAGCTCGGGTCTTGTTGATGCCTCACTTATTACCAAGTTCAATTGCTTGAAGAGCTCATCAAACCCCTTGTTCGCACGGTCTTCGATTTGAAGTTTAAAGCCGCCAGTAGAGCCAAGTCCTTGGATTGGTGGTGGTGGAAAAATCGCAACGAAGGCTTCATCAATGATTGAAAAGCTCTTATTCAAAGATGCAACAATCGCATTTGCTCCGAGAGTTGGATCATTTCGTTTATCGAAGTCCTCAAGCGTAACAAAAACGATGCCACTATTCGGACTGTTAGTAAAACCATTGACCGATAAGCCTGGGAAAGAAATGGTTTGTGCTACGCCAGGTGTTGCCAGCGCGAGGTTTTCCATTTCTTTAATAACGGACTCTGTTCGATCTAAACTTGCTGCATCTGGAAGTTGGGCGATCGCAACTAAATACTGCTTATCTTGTTGAGGAATGAATCCTCCAGGAACCGCTTTGAATAGAGAAGCCGTTCCCCCGAGTAACGCAATGTATACCACCACAACAACAAGGCTAAAGCGAATCAGCTTCTTGACCAGAGCTTGATATTGGTTCGAGCTATACTCAAAAATTCTATTGAATGGCGCAAAAACATACTTACCAAAAACCGCATCCAAGAGCTTGGTTAGCCGATCGGGTTTTGCGTTCTTATCTTGTAATAGCAGTGCTGATAAAGCAGGCGATAACGTCAACGAGTTAATTGCTGAAATAATCGTCGAGATCGTAATTGTTAGTGCGAACTGCTTATAAAACTGACCGGATAACCCTGTAATAAAGGTCGTCGGGATGAACACCGCACATAACACTAAAGCAATTGCAATAATTGGCCCGGTAACTTCGGTCATTGCTTGTTTCGTTGCTTCTAGTGGTGCAAGTCCATTATGGATGTTCCGTTCCACGTTTTCGACGACGACAATGGCGTCATCGACGACGATGCCTATGGCGAGAACAAGCCCAAACAACGAAAGCGTGTTAATCGATACTCCAAGCATTTGCATTACGGCGAACGTACCGATTAATGAAACAGGCACCGCAATGATAGGGATGATAGACGCGCGCCATGTTTGCAAAAACAAAATGACTACGACAACAACAAGTACAATTGCCTCTAGCAGAGTATGAACCACCGCGTCTATCGAACCACGAACAAAGACGGTCGGGTCGTAGGCTATTTCATATGAAACTCCAGCTGGAAAGGCTGTTTGTAAACGGTCCATGGTTGAACGAACCTGATTAGATAGCTCAATAGCATTAGCACCAGGGCGCTGGAATACGGGCATCGCCACCGCTGGTTTACCATTTAACAAGGCGCGCAGTGCATAAGAGTTTTGACCTAGCTCTACGCGTGCAACGTCTTTAAGACGTGTCAAAGCCCCTGTTTCGTCAACTTTTACTACAATGTCGTTGAATTCATCAATATTCTCCAAGCGGCCTTTTACGTTCAACAAAACTTGGAATTGGTTTTCATTAGCGGCTGGTTGCGCACCTAATGAGCCTGCTGCCACCTGTTGGTTTTGAGATCGGACGGCGGAGACAACGTCCATTACGGTTAGATTTCTAGAAGCGAGCTCATCTGGATTTAACCACAAGCGCATTGAGTACTCGTCACCACCGAAAAGGCGCACATCACCAACGCCTCCGAGCCGAGCTATCTCATCTTTCAAGTTTAAATTAGCGTAGTTAGCTAAATAACTGACTTCACGGCTAGAATCTGGAGAATATATATGCACAACCATGGTGAGATCAGGAGAGGCTTTTTCGGCAACAACTCCTAACCGTTGGACGGCTTCTGGTAATCGGGGCAAAGCTGTAGTGACGCGATTTTGAATTTGAACCTGAGCTTTGTCCAAGTCCGTACCTAAAGCAAAGGTTACGGTCAATGTCATTTTTCCGTCACTGGTTGCCTGTGAAAACATATATAACATGTTTTCTGTACCATTAATTTCTTGCTCCAGAGGCGTAGCAACTGTTTCTGCGATTACTTTTGGGTTCGCACCAGGATAGTTTGCTGTAACTACGACTGTAGGAGGGACAACTTCTGGATATTCACTCACAGGCAACTGTAAAAGTGAAATTGCGCCTACTATTAATATCAATAGCGATAACATAGAGGCAAATATGGGTCTTTGAATAAAAAAGTGTGCAAATTTCATTCGGTTGTCTTCTTAGTCTTGAGCTAAACGTTTATTTGGCAACGATGTTGAGTTTGAAGCCATAATCAATGAGGTGTTGCTAATATCTAGCGTGACATTTTTTGGTGAGATTTTGCTATTTGGGCCAACTTTTGCTGGGCCATTTACCGCAATAACTGAGTCGGCGTTCAAGCCATTCTCGATGGCACGAAATGTTCCGTAACGTTCGCCTAAGGTTACGATGCTGTATTGCAACGTATTCTCTTCATTGAGTGTTAATACAAAGCGGTTTTCTAGATCTGTGCCAATAGAACGCTCTGGAACGAGAACTCGTTCAACTGGTTTGGTTGTTGATATCTGAACTCGGCCAAACGATCCCACTTTTAAGCTTGATTTTGTTGCATCGAATACCGCTCGAACCTGCAAAGTACCGGTGTTTTCGTTGATGGAGTTGTCGACAAAGTCAACGCGTCCAAAAAACTCCTGCCCATTTTGTCCAGATAGTTCAAGACGAGTAGGTAAGTTAGAGTCGGCATTGATTGTCGAGAAGTAACGGTTCCAAGTTCGCTCATCGACATCAAAGTATGCATATACCTGATCGTTAGAGACAATGTTTGATATAACGCTTTGATTTGCGTTTACATTGTTTCCTTTAGTAATGAATGCTCTTGAAATAGTGCCGCTAATAGGGGCATATATCTTCGTAAACTCAAGATCTAACTTTGCGGATTCTAACTGAGCACGCAAGGCCATTAGTTCTGCAGAGCGTTGTTTTACTGCGGTATCTCGGGCCTCTGCTTGTTCCGCTGAGATGGCCTTTCGCTTAACAAGTTGAGCGGCTCTCTTTTGTTCGTTTGCTGCTTGCTCTAGCGCAGCTCGAGCACTCTTAACTTGCGCTTCAAGTCGTGAGACCTGAGCTTTGAAGGTTCGATCATCAAGAGTGACGAGTAAGTCGCCTTTGTTGACACTCTGTCCGTCTTTGAACTCTACCGTTTCAATAACTCCGGAAACGCGTGGCATTAAAGAAACTTTCTCTGGGGCTTGAAGCCTTGTTGTAAAGGTGAACCACGATTGAACGGGCTCATAGATAACTTTGGAGACGTCTATCGTAGGTAAGGGAGTATTAGGTTGTTTGGTTATCTCTTCGTCTGCACAAGCAGCTAAAACGGATAAAAGGCCAATGCCGAAAACTTTCTTTAACATTTGTCGCGCCCTAAATGATTCTGTTCATACTAAAAGGAACGGCATTGTATTCATTGTACCTATGGGTAAATAGGCCCTCAGCGAACATAGAGTAGTGATAAAAATGCACGATTAAATATTGGTCAAAATGCTCATTTTTTGGTTTGAAAAAGGTCAGTTTAGGGTTTTAAAGACGTGGAGTATTGTTAAATGTAATAAGCCATAATAGATAGGAATAACTAAACAGAAGCTAAAGATAGCGACGAAAATTAAAGCGTTTTTAATTCGTGCATTATTTGCAATTCACTGATGCAATTTGAACCATAAAAAATTGAAATTAATTTTGTAAAATCCATTTCCCATCACATAAAGAATAAAAACTAAATAAGGAATTGTGCAGTGGATCTCGCAAGCCAACTTGAATTACTACTGGATGTCTCTGAATACGGAACTTTTGCTAAAGCTGCTGACAGAAATCATATAGATCGTTCAGCTTTGTCAAAACAGATCAAAAAGCTAGAGGATGAATTGGGCTTACGGCTGTTAAACCGTTCCACGCGTTCGCTATCCCTGACCAATGCAGGTGTTGAGATGGTGGCGCAAGCCAAGAAAGTAAGAGAGGTTCTAACCGAAACTCGTAGTATTGCTGCTACATTTCAGGATGAACCGAAGGGTAACTTGAAAATATCAAGCTCCACTTTCTTTGGCAGAGCATACTTAAATCAGGCAGTTAAAGAGTTTATAAAACAGTACCCAAACATTACTGTAGAGCTGCTGCTCGATGATAATCGAGTCGATGTTATCCACGAAGGTTTTGACGTTGTGTTTCGTATCGGACCAATCCGAGAGTCCAACATGATAGTACGTAAGTTGGCAAGCAATAATATGGCACTGGTTGCATCAAAGAGTTTTATTGACAAGTATGGAACTCCGAGCTCTCCAGAAGAGCTTATAAAAATGCCAGCAGTAATATACTCTAATGCTAACTTTAAGGCGGATAAGCTACGTATAGCGCCAAGCCAGTCATCAAGCGACGTTAGAACGTATAATATCAACGGGCAGTACTTCGTGAATGAAACTGAGTTAATGCTCGATGCCGTAAAATCTGATCTAGGGTATGCTTTAATAGGGCAGTTCTTTCTTCAGGAGAGTTTGAGTAAACAAGATCTTGTCCAGTTGCTTCCTGATTATAATCTTCCCGCAATAGGGGAAATATATGCAATGTATACTCACCGAAATCAACAACCATTAGCCAAACTGTTCATTGATACTGTTCAAAAAATAATAGGAACGCCTCCTGTTTGGATGGATTATCTCGACTAATATGAGTACTAGGACATAATGTTTTAGATTGAGGGCTTGTTTATATTTATCCATAGAATATGGTTGAATTTGCACTTTAAAAATAATTGCCACTGTTCATAATCTCACTCGATTCAAACAACATAAGTAGTGGTAATTAAATGAAAATGACAAGAACGTCGATCGCAATCGCAGCACTTTTTTCTGCAAGTGCTGCAAATTCAGCCGTAGTTTATGAAGATCAAGAATCAGTATTAAATATTCATGGCCGAGCGCAAGGGATGTATTATTTCTCTGATGATAAAAATGCTGACGGAGATAATAGCTACATTCGTGTAGGACTTTCAGGTGAGTCTAAAATAAATGAAGATCTTTATGCATTCGGCTTATATGAGTTGGAATTTAAGTCTAATCGCAGAGATGCTGATGGGATTGAAGATGATGAATTTGATATCCGAAAAGGCTATGTAGGAGTTGGTGCAGATTACGGAACAGTAAGTTATGGACGTCAATACGGTGCGGTCACTTTAGTATCTGATTACACGGATATTTTCCCGGAGTTTGGTAATGAAGCTGCTGGCGTAAGTGCGGATCTATATGGTACCGGTCGCTCCGATTCAGTATTTAAGCTAACGACAAGCTATGAAGGTTTGAATATTCATGTTAGCTATCAGGCTGAAAACGATGAAGTGTCAACAGATGCAGCCTCTTATGGTGCGGCGGCGGACTACAAGTTGCCATATGGCTTCAAAGTTGCGCTTGGTTACAACGAAGGTGAAGGGCAATCGGGTGCAGAAGATGCAGAGCTGCTAACGGGTGCTATTGCATTTGAATACGACAAGTTTTATGCCTCTGTTTTATACAGTGATGGTGAAAACTGGGCTAAAGATGGTTCTGAAAGTAATATTGATTACACCGGTATTGAAGCAGTTGCCACTTATGAAATAACAGATAAGCTTTGGGCACTTGTTGGCTATAACAATCTAGAGCGTGATGATGAAGACGTCGTCGATTACTACTCACTAGGTGCAGAGTACGATTTGACTTCTAATTTTAAAGCACTAGCAGAATACAGAATTACAGATGTAGACAATGAAGACGATATTCTTGCAATAGCTGCGAGATATTCATTCTAAAAAATTAATAAAGCTAAAAAGCCTGAAACTATTTTCAGGCTTTTTTATTTATCGGTGTAACTTCATAAGTGCTGATTTTCATCCATATATAATGGATTATATTGATCGTTACTTGTTTAAGTGTTTTGAATATAATGGTTTTGTTAGCTAGTCCACTGCTAGTTTTCATTTTCATATTTTTTGAATGATGTATTTTTTCTTTGGCAACAAGAAGTGTCTTGTTGCCTTTTTTTATTTTCACGCTTTATGGTTAATTAAAACGAAAAGAGTAGTTTTATATATTGCTATAAACGAGAAAAATGTAACGACAATTGTCGATCTTAGATTTAGTTAATCTTCATAGAAAATTAAACTCAATTTCAAGGGTCTTTTTCATTTAAGTGATGTGGAATCCATATGGCGAACCAAGTGAATGATAAAGCGCCAAACGACGAAATGTATCTCAATGAAGATTGGAAAAATGATTTTTATGTAAACGATAGAGGTAGGGATTGATACTGTTTATGTAAGGAGAGAGCGATTTATGAAAAGCAGTCGTTTCAATGTGATTAGACACCTTTACTTTCTTAAAATAGGAAGGGCTCTAAGAAAGTAAAGGTGCAGATGATTTTTTAGTTTTTACCGCCGTCACTTGTTCTGAAGTGATAATCGAAGTTTATGATTGCACGATATTTAACTTCATCACGGTTAAGTGCGTACTCTTCAACTCTCACCTTACTATCATCGATTGCAATATCACGAGGGAAACCGCTTCCAATGATGTTTAGACGATTTCTAAGTTCATGTTTTGATAGCGTTTGGTATTCATCGACAAGATCAAACGCAGAGCTATAAGCGGCATCTTTTGTCGTAAAGTCATTGAGAACAACTTTGTTTGTAGAGTGTTCGATATGAATACCAGCAGTAGCAGATAAACTGAATAATAATAGTGATGAGAGCGTCATTAGTTTTTTCATATAGTCACCTTTTTATTTGTATTACAAAGTCAAGATGTCCAACGAATCCTTGTTAATATCTCTCGACAAAGGTGATAGTGCCATTATAGAAATGTGCTGTACATCACATTTGTGACCATTGACTATGGAAGAATTGTCAACAATAAAACTCAAGCACTTTTGACATTACGGTCAATGTGAAAAAGCGAATATCTGTATGGTTTCGTTAATAATTAAACCACTCTCGGAAACGCTGACTATTCAGTCAAAGCGTATGTTTCTTGTCGTTATAGTGACCTGCCTACAACTTAATCACTTAATGCATGCAATTCAATTGCAATGGCTTGGTATAGATTTTCATTCAGATCTTCCAGCTTAGTAACGATCCTACAAATTCTAGTGATTAAAAAGTCATTGTTTGTGGTTTTTTATTCTATTGTCGTGTATAAAAAAACTTTACAACAAATGATAAAGGAATATCCATGAAAAAGTTATTGTGTTTTGCTGCACTGGGGTTAGCTGTTTCGACGACGGTTAATGCAGACCCAATTTTAGACGACATCAAAAGTACAGGGGAGCTAAAAGTCTGCTTTGATTCTGGGTATATGCCTTTTGAAATGACAGCAAAAAATGGGCAGTACATCGGGTTTGATATCGATTTGGGTAAGCAAATGGCGCGTGCCATGGATGTTAAGTTTGTGCCGGTAAACACTTCATGGGATGGCATTATCCCAACACTGTTGACTGGTAAGTGTCACATGATTATGGGCGGGATGACTATCACACCTATGCGAAATACTCAGGTGAATTTCGCTGATCCCTATGTGGTTATTGGTCAATCTATTCTCGTAGATCTCAAGCATGAAGGTAAAGTGTCTAGTTACCGTGATCTCAATAGTCCAGATTATGTTGTTGCAACTAAGCTTGGGACAACGGGTGAGCAAGCGGTAAAACGATACCTTCCGAAAGCTAAGATAAATCTATACGAAACTCAGTCTGAAGCGGTACTTGAGGTTGCCAACGGAAAGGTAGATGCGTTTGTTTATGACTTTCCTTACAACTCTATTTATGTGGCGGAAAACAAAGGGCAGTTAATGCACTTGGCTAAACCGTTTACTTACGAGCCTTTGGGTTGGGCTGTGCCGCAAGGAAATCCAGATACGCTTAACTTCTTAAACAACTATTTACGTCAAATTAAGGGCGATGGAACTTACGATCGCATTTACGATAAGTGGTTTAACGACGATAAATGGTTAAAGCAAGTCAAGTAATCATATTGTTATTGTAGAGGAGCGGTTAGCTTCTGGCTCGGTTCATCGCCAACCAAACGGTTCGTGCTGTGAAGCTAACGCTTTTCTTTATTCAAATACCCAACCAACTTTAATCAAAGTCATTCTCGGAATCACATGCAAAATAACTTTAAATCCCTATTGTGGAACGCTGTTTTTGTTCTTGTTTTGCTATCAATTTGCGGTCTTGTCTATCTGTCAGGTAAGCGAATCGATTACAGCTGGAATTGGGAGCGTGTCCTTCCTTATATTGCCACTAACGCTGCTTCATCCATTACCGCGCCTGTCGATGGGAACATCATTCTCGACGAGAATAACCAACTGGCTCTGGAGAGTATTCATGGTGATATTGTTCTTGAACTAAGCCAATATAAGTCTGTGGACGTCTATGAAGGTGATCTTATTTTTGAAGGAGATACCTTAGCAACTATAAAAGAGTGGCGCTCTGGCCCAATTTTAGATGGTGTTGTGACGACAATTAAAATCTCGCTCTGGTCACTTATCATTGCTCTAGCGTTGGGCTTAGTTGTCGGACTAATGCGTATATCCAGCAATCCGGCATTAAAAAAGCTGGCGCTTGTGTATGTCGAGGTCATTCGTGGAACGCCTCTTTTAGTACAGATTTTTATCGTTTACTTCTTTATTGGTACTGTGCTTGACCTTGAGCGTTTTACTGCGGGAGTGATAGCGCTCTCCGTGTTTACCGCCGCTTATGTCGCAGAAATTGTGCGGTCAGGAATCCAGTCAATCCCAAGAGGACAAATGGAAGCGGCGCGTTCACTAGGAATGAATTATCCCAAAGCGATGATTTATGTCATTTTACCTCAAGCGTTTAAGCAGACATTACCTCCCTTAGCCGGGCAGTTTATCAACCTGATAAAAGATTCCTCACTTGTCTCCGTGATTTCGATTACTGATCTGACAAAAGCGGGCAGGGAAGTCGTAAGTGGTAGTTTTGCCCCATTTGAAGTTTGGTTTACCGTAGCGGCCCTTTATTTGCTTCTGACTAGTACCTTATCTTGGGCAATACAAACGTTAGAAAAGAAATTGGCAGCAAGTGATTAATGGTGGAGTCATTAATGGAATACATTATTTCAGCAAAAACAATTAATAAAATTTACCCTAATGGCTGCCATGCGCTCAAGGACGTATCGGTAAATGTAGAAAAAGGGGAAGTGATTGTCATCGTAGGACCGTCAGGTTCTGGTAAGTCAACATTCTTACGGACGATCAATCAATTAGAGACAATAAATAGTGGGTCTATAATCGTAGATGGTATCGATATGTACCACAAATCTACGGATATCAATAAACTACGCGCTGATGTGGGCATGGTATTTCAAGGCTTCAACCTTTTTCCACATAAAACGGCGATAGAGAACGTCATGTTAGCACCTTTAAAGGTTTCTAAACGTGACCCTGAATCGATGAAGAAAGAAGCAAAAGATTTGCTTTATAAAGTCGGTCTGTCGGAGAGAATGGATAATTATCCTAATCATTTATCAGGTGGACAGCAGCAGCGCGTCGCAATCGCTCGTGCGTTAGCAATGAAGCCCAATATTATGTTGTTTGATGAACCCACATCAGCACTAGACCCTGAAATGGTTGGAGAAGTTCTTGATGTGATGAAAGATTTGGCCAAGGACGGAATGACGATGGTCGTGGTTACTCATGAAATGGGTTTCGCAAAAGAGGTCGCTGATAGGGTGTTGTTTATGGAAGATGGTGAGCTTTTGGTTTCTGACTCTCCTGAGCGATTTTTTGATAACCCCACCAACCCTAGATTGCAGAAGTTTTTATCTAAAGTCTTATAATAAAAAGAAAATTTGATTGAGGGCGAGTCCCTCAATCACTTCATGCACTATTGTGGCTCGTAACGTTCGCCTCGCCGAGAGACATAGATAATGGGCTTTTTACTCGAAGTTAATGGCGATAACATTAGCTTGGTCCGAATGAAAGGTCTGGTAAATACTAAAGTGTTTAATCAGCCATTAAGTCTTTGTTCACTTTAAACATAACAATTTCATTTTGAATTGATAAAAATTGTGTTTGAATAGAGCTTATGGATGTTTGGCGGTATGGATGTCTAAATGAAGAAAGTAACAATTTTAGATGGTGGCATGGGGCGAGAGTTGAAACGTATTGGCGCCCCTTTTTCTCAGCCGCTTTGGAGTGCACAAGCGCTAATTGAATCACCACAATATGTAAAAATGGCCCATGAGAATTTCATAGACGCTGGCGCAGAGATTGTCACTGTCAACAGTTATGCATGTGTTCCATTTCACTTAGGCGAGGAACTCTATGCAAAGCGAGGGACTGAGTTAGCAAAATCTGCTGCTAAAATTGCCAGAGATGTAGTCACCAGCTCTAACGATAGAGTGCTCGTTGCGGGTTCTCTTCCTCCTGTAATGGGGTCTTACAGGCCTGAATTATTCGAGCCGAAAAGGGCACTGGAAGTGGCTTCTGAGTTATTTGAAGCTCAAGATCAATATGTTGATATTTGGTTAGCTGAGACCGTGTCTAGCCTCGCTGAAGTTGAAGTTCTATCAATAATTTTAGCCAAAACAGATAAGCCCAATTATATTGCTTTCACCTTAATGGATGAGCCTAACTCTTTGCCTCGTCTTCGCTCAGGGGAATCTCTCAAAGTCGCGGTTAATACGCTGTTGAAAACAAATGTTTCAGGTATCTTTTTCAATTGCTCTATTCCTGAAGTTGTCGAGCAAGCGATCATTGATACACAAGCAGTATTGAGTGAGTCAGGTAGAGAATTGACGATAGGTGTTTTCGCAAATAGCTTTGCTCCGATAAAGCAAGCGCACCAAGCCAACGAGACCATTCAGGAAGTTCGTCATTTCTCTCCGACTGAATATCTTGAGTATGCTAAAACGTGGCATGCGCAGGGAGCAAGCATTATTGGTGGTTGCTGTGGGATTGAACCACGTCATATTAAACTGCTAGCGACTTGGAGAGACACTCTCGAAAACGCCTAATTTTGGTGAAGCGCAGGGAAGTATGACAAGAGATTTTGTTTTTCATTCATCGTTATAGATAAAATAAAGGTCTTTCGTATCTGGCAAAGTAACAAGATGCTTTAACTTGCTCATTACTTTGCCAGTTTGCCTCGAGATTTTTATTAATTATTTTTGGTTCAGATTAACGACAATCTTTCCAACTGTTCTCTGATTTCGCATGTCCAAGAGTGCGTTACCTACATCCTCTAAGCCGATGATCTTCAGTTTCGGTACTTCCAATTCTCCATTTTCTAATAGCTCCGACACTTCCTTTCCGGCATTAACGATACTTGCAAACCCTCTCTCGCCAAAGACATGACCAGAGCCCAAACTTATTTGGTGGAAGCCCAAGCCTTTTAAGAAGGCATCTGGATATTGAGAAGGGTCGACAGTCTTGACGAGCTCCACCATTTCTCCCTCAAAGGTTAACACCGAGGCTGCAATTCGGTCGTTATCACCGCCTACACAATCGAGTGCAACCTCAACGCCATGATTTCCGGTAATGTCCATTACTCGTTGAACTACATCTTCATGATGATAATCAATCGTATGGGTTGCTCCTAACGAGGACAAATATGCGTGATTAGCTTCTGAACTAGTAGCAATGATCTGTTCAACACCAAATGTCTTTGCTAACTGAATAGCAAAGCTTCCAACGCCGCCAGCACCTCCGGCGATAAAAATGCTGCTTCGATTTGAAATACCGAGCTTGTCTACCAAAGCGCGATATGCGGTCCAGGCTGCGCAAGGTGTAGATGCTGCCACTTCAACCGAAACCTGAGGGTGCTTTATGAGCGTTCTTGAATCATGGATAGCAAATTCAGCGAATCCACCGTGATGGCGTCTCATGTTTCCGTGATACAACACTTTATCGCCAACCTTCCAATCAACGACCGCATCGCCTACAGAGACTATTTCTCCTGATACGTCTAACCCGCCAACAAAATTGTTATTCATGTTAGTGACCATGTCTGACCAATAATGAATTTTTGCATCGACAGGGTTCAAACCAACAGCGTTAACTTTAACCAATACATCAAATTGGGTTTCTAGTTTTGGTGTAGGTAATTCGGATAAAGAGAAAGTATCTTTATCTCGTTGGTAAGTTATCGCTCTCATAGGTTTTCCTTATTATTAAGAATGGTCGAAAGTCATACTAACTCAGAGGGTGCTGCTGCAATAATTATGGTTTTTTCTTATTTTGATAATTTTAGATTATGTTTGATAAAAAGGATTCGAGATGCTCTGAAATTATCATCGACAACCAGTCTGCATAGCTAACGACATGTAACTTTATGATAAGTAATGACTAGTTTTATTATTCCATTTTTATGGAAATATTTTGTTGATCTTTTGTTTTGCGATTCTATAATTCCGGAAATGTCGAAATAAAGGCTTATCTATCAGGTAAGCTTGTTAGAGAAAAATGACGAGGAGAGTAAATGTGAATACAGAAATTATAACTATGGCTAAAGAAGCGCTGGATATGTTTGCGTTTCTAGCAACTGAACTTATCATCTTATTTCTGGCAATTAGCTACATTGTCGGTGTGTTGCAAGATTTTCTAACGCCAGAAAAAATTCAATCTATTCTCAGCTCGAAAAAGGGTAAAGGTTACTTCATTGCTGCGTTGCTAGGCTCGATTACGCCTTTCTGTTCGTGTTCGACCATTCCTTTCTTAAAAGGCTTGTTGCGTGCAAGAGCAGGTTTTGGACCTATGATGGTGTTCCTATTTGCAAGCCCGTTGCTTAACCCAGTGATTATTGGCTTGTTTGTGGTGACTTTTGGTTGGAAAGTTGCGGTATTTTACTTTGCTATTGCGATGTCAGTATCAGTGGTAGCAGGCTATGTACTTGAAAAACTAGGGTTTGAACGTTACGTCAAACCAGAAGCATATCAAGCGGTAGGTTCTTCTTCGTGCGGTACTTCTTGTGGCGATTCAAGCAAGAAAAAAGAAGAAGCGAGACCAGCATCAATCTGTGATACCAGCGCCTGCAATGAACCTACGCCAGTTGCGGCGAAAACATCTTGTTGTGGTGATGCACCAAAACCTGAACCTAAAGTGGAAGTGTCCTGCTGTTCATCAGACGGTAGTGCAACAGCGACAGTCGTGGAAGAGAAAGAGCCTAGCCGCTGGGTACGTATTTGGCAATCAACTTGGAAAGACTTTAAGCAAGTGTTCCCTTATCTCATGATGGGCATTGCGATTGGTTCATTTATCTATGGCTTCATCCCGACGGAGTTCATTGCGGAGTTCGCAGGTGAAGCGAAGTGGTACGCGATTCCGGTCGCAGCAATCATTGGTATTCCATTGTACATCCGTGCAGAGGCGGTCATTCCACTTAGCGCGGCACTAGTACAAAAAGGTATGGCTCTTGGATCTGTTATGGCGCTTATTATTGGTAGTGCTGGCGCAAGTCTTACAGAAGTGATTTTGTTGAAATCAATTTTTAAGAACCAGATGATTGCTGCCTTCCTAATCGTTATCTTAACGATGGCCATGGGAGCGGGTTACTTATATACGTGGGCTTTTTTATAAAAATAACCCTCGGGCGATTGCTCGAGGGCTCTGTTTTTGTCGCCATATAGGGAAAGGGAAGTTTCCTATACCGCGCAGACTGTAAAAAAATAACGGGGTTACTCGTAAATACTATAGGAGAAATACTTGCTGGCGATGGTTTTATGCTTACCGCTCTGGATCAATTTTTGTATTCCGCTATCGAGTAATGCTTTTAATTCTTTGTCTTGTTTTCTCACTGCTACGCCAATGCCACGGCCGAACCACTTTTCCTCTGTAAACGCTGGTCCAGTAAAGTGATAGCCTTCACCTTGTGCAGTTTCAAGAAAACCAGCACTTAAACCGATTGAGCCGCCAAATACAGCATCTAACCGTCCATTGAGTAGATCGGTAAATGCCTCATCGAACGTACCATAACGACGAATATCAATATCTGGATACAAGGCAGAAAGGTACTTATCACCAATTGTGGCTCTTTGAACTCCAATAGATAAACGATTTAGGCTGCCGTCATCCATGTTGATTTCTCTATCATTTTTCATTACAAAACGAGTCGGTACTTTTGCATAAGGGACGGTGAAATCGACTTTCTTTTCTCGTTCTTCTGTGATTGTCATTGCAGCAATAATCGCATCGTTCTTGCGACTAAGGAGAGAAGGGATGATGCCATCCCAATCCATTTTTGAGATAACGCACTTTACTTCTAACTCTTTGCATAACGCGTTAGCGAGGTCGACTTCAAACCCTTCTAGCTTTCCCTCTTTTGTCGTCCAGCTAAATGGGGGGTAAGCCCCTTCAACAGTGAAGCGAATTTGTTTCCACTCTTTCGCATGGCTGAAAACTGAAAATAAGCTAATAAACAATACGACTATCCATTTCATAAACGTTTCCTTGTAACTATTTGGAAACCAATGTTTAACACAAAGTAAGCAAATATCAATGAAAGTGCATATATGTGTGACCTTTCGCCCGCATTGTGTGAGCGAAAGGTTTTGCGTGTATTACAGCTTATCTTCAATAGTTACGAGGGGAACTCTCGTTGAGACAGCGTGAAGTGCAATGTTGTGAATCATTTCATCGACCGTGGTACAGCTATCGATTAAGATCGAAACATCATACTTGTCCGCAGATTTTGAGATAGCTGTATGTGTCACGCAGTTTTGTGTCATCATTCCGCATACAAGTAACTCCGTTACATTTTTGCTTGCCAATACTTCTTCTAAACGTGTTCCTTCAAAGCTATCTGCGAAGTGCTTTACCACGATTTCGGAATTCGGTGCTAAAGCAAGAACTTCTGGGTGAATATTGGCACCGTCGTTGCCTTCATTGAAGAATGGGGCAATGCCCATGTCAGGATCGGCAATATGCTGAATATGAATCACAGGAATGTTTTGCCCATTGGCTTTAGTTATTGCTCTCTTAACATTGTCTAAAGTCGATTCTGTATTCCATAAAGGAAACTTTCCGTCTGGGAAATAGTCGTTTTGCAAATCAATTACAAGTAGGGCTTTTTGAGTCATTTTCTTTTCCTTTATTGAGGATCATTGCGATAAGAATAATATAAAGACTTTTAGCCACCTCCTTTAGAGTCTAAAATGACACAAAAGAGTCAAAAAGCGACACTTGAAGATAAATGAAAATAGCACTCGTTAATTACCCAGATAGCTCGCAAGCCTCCGTATATGGTTTAAGCGAACTCTTCGAGATGGCAAACCGTGCGGCGGCTAAATTGGGCGTTGATGTGCACTTTGAAGTAGAGATATTGGATCACTGGCCAAACACGCACTTCGATGTGAAAACAGCGGTAATGATTCCGCCTAGCGGTACTGGTCAATATTACTTAGAACCAGAGCCAGAGCTACTCGACTGGTTAAATGTCCAATATAGTAAAGGTGCGATTTTAGCCTCCGCCTGCGCTGGTACTTTTATTCTTGCTCAAACCCAGTTGTTGACCAATAAGTCTTGCACAACACACTGGGGCTTGGCTCTTTCATTAGCGAGTCAGTTTCCCGATATCCACGTAAGACAAGAAGCCATCCTTATTAACGAAGGAACGATCATTACGGCTGGGGGTATGATGTCATGGGTGGATTTAGGCTTGGAATTGGTTTCCTTATTTGCGTCACCGGCAGTAATGCGCCTGTTAGGAAAAATGTTGGTTATTGATACTGGTCCGAGAGAGCAACGCTTTTATCAACAGTTTACCCCAAACTTCCAACATGGTGATGAGGTAATTGTTCAACTACAGCACTATATAAACGATCATTATCAAGGAAAACTGAGCAATAAAGAGCTTGCAGAGTTGAGTTGTTTAACAGAAAGGACATTGCAGCGACGCTTTAAAAAGGCGACAGGTTTCAATGTTAACCAATACATACAAAGCTTAAGAGTCCAAAAAGCTTGTGATTTACTTGAGTCGACAACCCTAACATTTGACGCAATATCATTTAGAGTGGGTTACCAAGATGTGAGCGCGTTCAGGAAAATATTTAATAGGATCGTAGGTTTAACACCAAAGTCGTTCAGATCTCGGTTCTGTTCATAAACGCCAGAAGTAAGATAATGTTGGTATTAAACATTTATAACTCAGAAACAAACACGTATTTTTACAAGCTGGCTTAGCGTGATGAAAAGGGATAACAAGCTAAGCCAACCGTAGCGATCTTCTAAGTATTGAGAACTTTTTAGGATGCTTAAAGTGTTCTCAAATTACAACGACTTGTATAGGCCGCTGTTAATCGAAAAGCTATGTGATTTCCAAAACCAGTTTCCCAGTATGTTGCTTGCGTGAAAATACTTCTTGCGCTTGACCTATCTGGTTTAAGGGAAATGACTCCGCGACTAAGGGGCGAATTGCGTTCTGTTCGATATAGCGAACCAAGTTACCGAATACTTCTGGTGCCAAAACGGTACAACCAAATAACGCTAGGTCTTTAAGGTAAAGAGTTCTTACATCCAGCTCGACAATTGGACCGCCTATGGCGCCGGAAACAGCGTATCTTGATCCTGGTTTTAGTACCTGAAGAAATTGTGGCCACTGCTCTCCTGCGACCAGATCAATCACTACGTCAACGCTGTTTTCTCCGAGAGTCGCCGGCAAATTTGCATCGCGAGGGATAACTTGGTTTGCTCCTAATGCCGTGATCTGTTCTTTCTTTTCTGGGCTGGCGATAGCAATGACGTATGCTCCACGCGCCTTCGCCAGTTGGATTGCGGCAGAGCCAACACCACCGGATGCCCCTGAAATCAGTACGGTATCGCTCGCTGTGACATTAGAGCGGACAAGCATGTTCTCGGCAGTTGAATAAGAACAAGGGAAGGAGGCCAAGTCGATATCCGATAAACTACTATTCACTGCATATGCATGTTCACTGTCAACAACAGTGAACTGAGCAAAGCCACCATCACACTCTGAACCGAAGTACCAAGGCGAGCTAAGTGCTTGACTGTTGAAGCGCGTAATACATGGTTCGATAAGCACACGCTGACCGATTCGTGATGGGCAGATATTCTCACCAACAGCGACGATGGTACCGCATACATCGGCACCTTGGATTCGAGGGAGAGATAGCGCGTCTCCTGACCAGCTTGCATCCATGCTATTGGCGTCGTTTTTAGAATACCATGCTGTTCGGGTATTGATGTCGGTGTTATTGACTCCGGCGGCGGCAACTTGGATCAATACATCATCAGGCGAGGGGACTGGTACAGGTAGATCATCGCGGTAACGAAGCATATCTGGCCCACCATGACCGATAAGTTGGACGCCTTTCATGACTTTCGGGATTGTGGTCATTGATTGTTCTCCTTCATTAGTTCTAGCAGAGTGTGTTCAGCGGATGCAAAGGCAGCGTGACCGAGAACCGGCCATGCGTTGGATAGACCTTCATGTAACAAGAAGAGTGTGGTTGCGAGGTCTTCTCGCTGACTTAGTTGGACCATAAGCTGACGAACCGCCAATTTGTGTTGTTTTACTGCTTGATTAATTGATAGATTTTCTGGATAGGCTGCTAATGCATTGATGGACATGCAGCCATTCGGTGCAAACTCCTTCATCCAATCCTCGAGGCGAGTGAATAGGTGTAATACAGCCGGTGTTCCATTGGCAGGGGCGTCTTCGAGCAAAAAACTCAAATACCTTTGATGGCGATGCTCGAGAGCTGCAACAATCATCGCTTCCTTGGAGGGGTAGTATTTGTACAGGGTTCTCAGGCTGACTTCGCAGGCGTTTTTGAGTTGGGGTACGCTAGGCTCGGCGAAGCCATACTGACTGAATGCTTTTTCTAGGCTTGCTGCGATTTTTTCTTTCACTATTTGATACACCAGGTAGAACGTTTGTTTTACCTAAGGGTAGAATAAACTTTCTACCTCAGTCAATGGTGTATTTGAACTCTGTATTGAAAGCCCGACGTAATGCCGGGCTAATTTAAGTGATTTTTATCGATTTGGAACGTGAATCAGTGTGCCGTTGCGTGCTGCTCTCCACGCTTGTCTAGCATTCCGCTGAAACGGGTTAGTAGTAGAGCACCTAATACTACGATCGCGCCAATCCAAGGTGTGTGCATCAGCCCAGCATTGGCCACGATAAGGCCACCGCCCCAAGAACCCAGTGCAATACCTACGTTAAATGCAGCAATGTTGAGACCAGAAGCGACGTCGACTGCATCAGGTGAATATTTCTCTGCTAGTTTGACAACATAAACTTGAAGTCCTGGAACGTTACCAAAGGCAAAGGCACCCCAGACAAGAATGGTCACTACTGCAGAAATTGGATTAAATGCTGTGACACTAAACACGAGCAATACCACAATTAGGCCCGAGAAAATCGCTGTCAGAGCTTTGATTGGCCCCATAGAGTCGGCCATCTTTCCGCCCCAGATGTTGCCGAATGCGACTGATACACCATAAACCAACATAATTAGGCTGATAGCGCTAGAGCCAAACCCCGAAACTTCTTCCAAAATAGGAGCCAAGTAAGTGAAGGCTGTGAACGTACCACCGTAACCGAGCGCGGTGATTGCGTACACCAAAAGTAGACGAGGCTGAGTCAAGACTTTTACTTGCGATGACAGCTTGGTTGCTGGTGGTTGTTTCAGATTACTCGGCACTAGTAGAGCGCTTCCTATCAGTGCGATGATTCCAAGGATCGCGACGATTAGGAAGGTTGCCTGCCAACCAAATGTCTGGCCAATCCAGGTTCCAAGTGGCACGCCCGTCACTAGAGCTACGGTCAGACCGGTAAACATAATAGCAATTGCGCTAGCGGCTTTTTCTTTTGACACTAGGCCAGTGGCGATAGTCGAGCCGATCGAAAAGAACACACCGTGTGCAAGCCCGGTCAGTATCCTTGCTGTAACTAGTGTGTTGTATCCAGGTGCTTGCCAGGCTAACAGATTGCCAAGAACAAACAGTGCCATAACAGAAAGCAGAACGTACTTTCTTTTCCAGTTACCAGTCAGCGCTGTTAAAACGGGAGCACCAACCGCAACACCAAGTGCGTACAGGCTAACTAAAAGACCCGCTGAAGGTAATGATACGTTGAGGTCGGAGGCCATAGTCGGTATCAGACCGACAATTACAAACTCCGTGGTTCCAATAGCAAAGGCGCTAAGCGTCAATGCAAGTAAAGCTAAAGGCATAACAACTCTCTCTTATAATCATTGAATATGAATGGATAAACGAATAGCCCGTTTCCATGTCGTGTATTATTAAAGAGTTATTCGTTGCGAAAAATGGTGTTTATTACAAAATACTTTTGTTATAAGTGAAGGAAATGCGCAGTTAGGAAAGGGGATGAAATGTTAACCCGATCAGATGAATTAGAGATTCTTATGGCAGTTGTGGATAGTGGTGGATTTTCTTCCGCTGCTGATGCACTAGGTATTCAAGTCGCTAGGGTATCTCGTGCGGTTAGTAAAGTTGAATCACAGCTGGGGGTAACCTTGCTGAATCGCACGACGCGCAGAGTGGAAGTTACTGAGGAAGGGCATCAGTTTGTTGAAGCGGTTCGCTTAGGTTTACTACAAATACAGCAAGCTGAAGAAGAGATCATCACACGAGGTGAATTACCCAAGGGGCGCTTAAGAGTTGATGCCGCTAGCCCATTTGTTTTACATCAACTCGTGCCGTTAATTCAGCCATTTAAAGAGGCTTATCCTGATATTCAACTCGATCTTACCTCTAATGAGGGTTTTGTGGATCTATTGGAAAAAAGAACCGATGTGGCGATACGTATTGGACGATTATCGGATTCAACACTGCATGCTAAACCTTTAGGAACAAGCCCACTATTTATCGTTGCCACGCCTGGTTATTTATCTAAACGAGGTTTCCCTGAAGCGGTGAGCGATTTGCGCAGTCATAACTTGATCGGTTTTTCTGGCGCTAAAGTGTTAAATCAGTGGCCATTACGAGGGTTTGAGATGATAGAGCCTGATATCCTATCCAGCAGTGGTGAAACGGTTAGACAGTTAGTGTTGGCAGGGAACGGCATTGCATGTTTATCTGGCTTTATGGTGAAAGGTGATCTTGATTCTGGACGGTTAGTGGCATTGTTTGAATCGGAAAAAATCACAAATACTGGACGAGAACAGGTCAATGCTGTGTTCTACAAATCTTCTTCAGTCTCTAAACGTATTTCCGCGTTCATCGACTTTATTCAACCAAGACTTACTTTAAAATAACACTATTATTGTTGTTTTAACAAAAGAGTTTTGCCGTTATTGCGGCTTTTGTTTTTCCAACTGCCAAGCCTAGCGTGCCACCCCTTAGTAAGGTGGCACATATTTTTATTTGATCTTAGTTAAAGCGTGGCAACACGTACTGAGCGATCTGTTCCATTGATTTATCAATTGGTTGGCTATTACGACGGAAATGCAACCCGATGTGATTGACTCCTGCTTCTTGCATTTTTTCTAGCTCATCGCTCAAGCCATTGACTCCGGCCTGGATACCAAAATGATGCCGAACGACTGGTGCATTTGGGTTATCGACTAAATCAAGATGAATAAAGCTGGCGTAGGGTTTGTTTCCCGCTACGGAGCGCCAAAGTGCAACGCGGTGTTCATGATCATCAGGTGTGCCTGGGTAGGCGAGCCAGCCGTCTAGGTTTTCTCCTATCCATTGTGGACTTTGCTGCGCTAACCCTGCGACATAGATAGGAATATCAGCAAACTCGGGTAATAACTGTAGATCGTTACCCAGCTTATCATTTTGCGTATCTTTCAAAATCTCTACACTTTCTCGAAAAGCTGAGCCACGGCTGTCAAAGTTGGCATTAAAAACGGGATATTCACTAGGGCGGTCTCCACTAGCCACACCGAGTATCAGGCGGTCACCACTTAACTCGTTGATGGTCGCAGCGGCTTTTTTCACTAGCCAAGGTTGTCTTAACGGTAATACTATCGCTGCTGTCCCTAGTAGAATGTTGTCGGTGCACGCAGAGAGATAGCCAAGATAACTGAACGGTTCATAAATTTGTGCCGCGTCTCCAAAGTTAGGGTCGTACAAC
Source organism: Vibrio alginolyticus NBRC 15630 = ATCC 17749 (assembly GCF_000354175.2). NCBI lineage: Bacteria > Pseudomonadati > Pseudomonadota > Gammaproteobacteria > Vibrionales > Vibrionaceae > Vibrio > Vibrio alginolyticus. Next base: position 770,359 of record NC_022349.1, on the reverse strand, counting down.
GGGACATCTCTCACCCACGCTACGTTAAAGCCTAACTTATCGGCTAACATAATACGCTGTTTATGTGCACTCATGTCTGGTACGCCGAACGGTTCTCGTTGGAGCAGGCGTTTTTTCTGGCCTTCTTGGGTCCAGTCATTATCTAGGGGGAGCTCAACCCCGATGGTGAATCTGTTACTTAAATCTTTATGCATTATGAAGCCTGACTATTACTTTGAGTACTAGGAGGCAAGGTGCCTCCCTGATATTCAGGACACTATGAGATTTTTGTTGTGAGAAAAAGCGGCAAAAAGACAAAAGTGTTTTGCCACAAACAGCGGTGGTCTTTAAAGGAACTGCTGGTTCTCTACCTTGATTTCTTGCTTGATGAAGTCAATAAAAGAGCTGATCCGGCGTGAGGTACTGGCATTTTTGTAATACACCGCATGAACGGGCTGTTCGACATTATGCGTGTGTTCACTAAGCACGCCCACTAAGCGACCAGCTTGTCGGTCAGAGTAGGTCATAAAGTCAGACAGGCAAGCTATCCCCGCACCATGTAAGGCTAAACATCTTAGCGTCTCGCCATTATCAGATCTTAGGCTACTCATAATACGCAGAAGTTTGTTCTTATCATCCATGATCGGCCATTCCTTAAGATACTCCGGCTTGTTGAATCCAAGTAGCTTGTGATTGAGTAACTGATCTATTGAGGTTGGAGTACCATGTTGTCTTAAATACTCTGGACTCGCGACGATTCGAATCCGACTTTTACCAAGAAATATCGCGCGCATGGTTGAGTTTTGTAGCTCACCGATACGAAAAGCAATATCGGTTTTTGTTCCCAAAAGGCTAATATTTTCCTCATTGGAATTGAGATCGATTTCGACTTCTGGATACAAGCTCTGATATTTAGCAATGTGCGGCGTTAGTACGTGCAGTAAGAAGGGGGTAGCTGCGTTTATTCGTAGGAGGCCAGAAGGCTTATATTTCTGGCTTTTCAGTTGTGCTTCGGCATTCTCTACTGCTTCTACAATATGTCTGACTTTATCGAGGTATATCGTTCCTTCATTAGTAACATCTAACTTACGGGTTGTGCGATTTAACAAGGTCGTTTCGAGTTTGGCTTCTAGCCGAGATACCGATCGACTCACCGCAGAGACGGTCATCGATAACAGTTCAGCCGCAGAGCTGATTGAACCCGTATCGACCACGGCCATAAAGGTGCGCATTTCATCTAGAGTAGCTTTCATTGTTGAATATATTTCAAATTAGATTTGAGTATTGTTAACTTTACGGAAAGTTTCTTGCGGGGTAAAGTTTTGCTTCGAATCAACTATAAAATCGATAAGTCAGGAGATTTAGATGAAAGTACCATCATTTGGCGTCGGCACGTTTCGTTTAGAGGGTGAAGTAGTTAAGGATTCAGTCCGTAATGCGTTAGAAGTGGGTTACCGCGTAATTGATACTGCACAGATTTACGGTAATGAGGCAGAAATCGGTGAAGTATTGACACAGTCCGGTATTGCACGTGATGAGCTATTCATTACGACCAAGATCTGGGTTGATAACATGAACACGGAACAACTCATTCCAAGTCTAAAAGAGAGCTTAGAAAAGCTAAATACAGATTATGTGGATTTGACCTTGATCCACTGGCCTGGCAATAACAATAACTTGAACGAATACATGGCTTCATTACTTGAAGCTAAATCGCAAGGGTTAACCCGTAATATTGGCGTATCCAACTTTAATATTGACTTGTTGCAACAAGCGATAGAAGTGGTCGGTAAAGAGAATATTGTTACTAACCAAATCGAGCTTAGCCCTTATTTGCAAAATCGTAAGTTGGTCAGCTTCATGCAGGAAAACGATATTCAGGTAACGTCTTACATGACCTTGGCATATGGGAAAGTACTTGGGGACCCAACTATTGCAGGTATTGCTGAGGACTATCAGGCCACGCCCGCTCAAGTCGCGCTTGCTTGGGCTTTGTCAAAAGGTTACGCGGTGATCCCGTCTTCAACTAAACGAGAGAATTTGGCAAGTAACCTGAAAGCACTTGAACTTAATCTGAGTGAAGAGACGATTGCAAAGATAGATGCGTTGGAAAGAAATGGCCGCGAAGTAAACCCTGAAGGGCTAGCGCCTGAGTGGGATGATTGAGTGAGTTTCACGGGAAATCATTGTCTAAATGACACCTCTGCAATCGCTGACTTCCTCAGCGTTTGACGGTAGTACAACACCATAGACGATAACGGCTCGCTTGTCTGACGATAGTGCGAGCTTTTATCTTTTTGGCCTATTAGTTTACTGTATTCTCCCGGCCTTCAATTTGGCCGGGAGACGTCATTTAGAGAACAGTTACCATTCGATTGTAGAGCCATCAAATACGCGGAAGCTTCCGGATAGCTTAAGTGTTAGCTGTTCTGCGACCGAAACAATGCCTGCAACACTTTCCTCGGCAGAAAAGGTTGCGTCCTCACCGCCCATATCGGTTTTTACCCAGCCGGGATGAACTGCGACGGTTTTTACTCCTCGCGATTCGAGATTGCGTGCTGCTGATACTAGAACCTGATTAAGCGCTGCTTTAGATGCTCGATAACTGTACATGTTACCTGAACTGTTATCGCTTAAACTCGCAACTCGGGTTGAGATTCCCACGATGGTTTTGTGCTGACTTTTCGCAACGTTGTCTTGTAGGGCTTGAATTAGCAGGGCAGGTGCGACGGTATTTATGTTTAGTACTTCTAGCCATTTTTTCTGGGTCATTTCGCCAAGCTTTGCACACTCTTCGCCTAATACACCTGCATTAAGAACTAAATGATCGAGCGGACGATCCGCTAATTGAGTGGCTAACTGATCGATATCTTGTTGGTTAGTGACGTCTAGAGCCATCAGTTGAAGTTGATTGGATTGGGTTACTAGTTCATTGAGCTGCTTAGCATTTTCTGGTGAACGACAAGTTGCGATAACTTGCCAACCTTTTCCAAGGTAGTGGCGGACAAATTGCAAGCCTAAGCCACGGTTAGCGCCGGTGATTAATACAGTAGACATCGCTTCTCCTACGTTGTTGAGTTGAACAACGACCATATTAGAGGCGACGTATAAGCATGTAATCAAAACAGTATAAAAATGGCCTAGGATTCGACATTGTCAAATCTTAAAATTTGAGAAAGATGCTGGCAAAGTGTTTTAGCCTAGTGACCGTCAGTTCGGAGGCAGCACCGCTAACACCTGCAACAGCAACGACTTTACCATCCAAATAAAGGGGGATCGCTAAGCAATTGAGGTTTGGCTCTGCCTCTTCTAAATCGAGTGCGTAACCTGATAATACAACCTGATTAAGTTCAGTTTCTAACGTGGGGGATATTTGGCTTTCAAGGCGCAATGTTCGGCGAAGCTCATCATCAAAACTAAGAAAAACCTTGCCGATCGCAGATGTTGTGAGTCCTTCTCGTTTCCCTCTCGGGCTACGGATAGTAAGAGGGTTATCCTGCTCTATAGCATCGATATACAAGTACTCTTTAGCGCCACTTTGTACAGCGAGGTAAGCAGTGTTGTTAGTCATTTGGGCCATTTTTTTCAGCAATGGAACAAAATGCTGTCGGATAGCTTCGTTTTTTTGTTCAATCGGCTTAGACAGTTCATAGCATCTAAACCCTAGGCTGTAGCTATGGTTGTGTTTGGATACATATCCAAGAGAGTGTAGAGTCGCAAGTAACCCGTGAACAGTCGTCTTATTTAACTGGATCGCATTACTGATCGTCTGTAATGATAGGGGAGACTCACTCATCGAGAGCAACTCGAGGATTAGAAAACCTCGCTCTAGAGACTGAATGTTTTTTCTTGCCTTGGGCACAAAGACTCCTTGATGATGGTGTTGCATCTGAATGGCTTACTGATGCTTCCACCTATAACAAACCACTACGCTGGTGGTTTGGTTTTATTAGAGAATATACTCAGCACTTAAACTGATCGGCTCGTTGTATGCATCCACAAGGGAGTTTTTTCCTTGCTTCTTAGCATTGTATAACGCTTGGTCTAATATCGAATAGAGCTCATCAAAGTTGGTGAGTGGCATTGAGGTTGATAGATAGGCCAGACTCGCAGATATATTCAATTGATGGTTATTAAGCGAATGTACACTCTTTTCTGAAATTGTTTTATGCAGACTTTGTATTCTAAAGGGAACGTCAATCTCATCGACGTTTTTCAATAGCAAGATAAACTCTTCTCCACCTAAACGACCCAAGTACTCTCCCTTATTAAGTTTAGCTTTAAGCGCTTTGCATACCTGTTGTAGTACTAAGTCGCCAGTCGGATGACCATACTGATCATTAATCGCCTTAAAGTCATCTAGATCGATTAATGCTAGAACGTAGCGGAAGTCTCCTTCCGCTTTGGAGGTGTGGCTTTTAATCGTCTCTATAATTGCCGCTCTGTTTAATGCACACGTTAAGCTGTCTATTTTGGCTTTTAAGCGTGTTTGTCGCTGAACCATCAATGCCAGAGCGAGGAGAACCAATAAACAGAAAACAACAAAATTATAAGTGCGTTGTTGGTCTGTGAGTTTTTCAAACTGGTACTGACTTTGAAGAGTTTCGTTGTTCAACTGCGCGACTTGTAGATCATATTCATACTCTTTTTTAGTGAGATCTAGTGCCTCTAACGCCTTGATATTACTCGCGTCTCGGTTCGTTAGTTCAATCGTCGAGTAGGCCTTGTGATGCTCCAGCGCCTTTTTGTAATCATTTTGAGCTTGGTATGCTTTTGAGAGGAGTAATTGGGCTTGCGCTTGCAATAAGGGCCTAGCGTTTTTTACCGCTAATCTTAACGCAATTGTACCGTGTTCAATCGATTTTTCGGGTGTATGGTTCTTTAAATATGCCAATCCAGCAGCCAAATGACCCTCTGTTTCAAGGTGCGTATTCTCATAAGTTTGGGCAATGTTTAATGCTCTTCCAATGTAATCTACCGCGGTATCCAATTGCCCAGAATCGGCCAAAGCAGCAGATAACCCTAAATAGGTCAACCCTTGCCCGTATGGATAATGAAGTTGTTCGAGAATCGTTAATGCATTTTTGTAGTGGCTGATGGACTTATCGAGTTCTTTGGATTTTCTGTACATCGCTCCTAGACTATGTTCGACTTGCGCAACTTCAAGAGGTGTCCCTTCATCTTGGCGAACCAGTAAGGCTTGAATGAGATATTGCTCTGATTGTTCAAATTGCCCCAGCTCTGCAAGTAAATTGCCGACGTCATTGTAAATCCCTGAAGGATCGCTTTGCGTCGACATGTTGGCCATCAACTGTCGATACAAACTTAAGGCTTTTTCATAGTCACCACGGTAATTGTAGTTATTTGCTACCACGCGCAAAGCAAGATCAACAGGGAAGTTTTCTTGATGCTTATGATTTAAGTGGCTCTCTATGGATGAGCAATAAAAGTTTGCTTTGTGATAACGACCTTGTTGATTCAGCGTATAACAAAGTTGATAGTTCATCAGAGCCTTGCCTTCGGAATCGGATATTTTCTTCATTGTCTGTCGCAAAGAAGAAAAGCTATCTACTGAGGCCTCGTAACTACCATGCTTACGTTCATTTAAGGCAAGAATATATTCTGATTCTAATTGAGAAAAAGGGTTGTCTAAGACTTGACTGCTGCCGTAGTAAGGCTGATTTATGTTTGACATATATTCATAAATCAATCCACTTACGTAGAGCTTTTCGCTGTCCGATTTCGCTGTATGGTAGCGATCTTGAAGCATGCTCAATGCCGACTCAGGGTTGCTTCGTAGTGTGGTTTGGTAGACAGAGTGCCACTGTGTGATATTTTGGTTTGGTTCAATATCTTGAGTGTCGCTTGCATATACTGGAGTGAGCAAAAGTGACGCAAGCAAGGGATAGAGCACGCGCATGTTTAAACGAGCCTTTAATTTAAGGTGCCTTTAAAGTTGAGTTATCATAGCGCTTTTAACGCATCAGCGTTGTGATTAAGTTGGGTGTACTAAGAAAAAGAGTAGTGAAACTATGCACTTGGTCGAGATATTGAAAGAAGAGGCATAAAAAGAAAGACCTCAACATAAAGTTGAGGTCAGAAATCTTTAATCAATGTAAAGCTTTGCTAGATCTTGAGGCTCCATTTCTTTGCCTTCTAACTGATCGTTCCAGTTAGTTCCAACAAGAACACCATCTTCAGCAAGAGTCAAAAGCCAATCTTCAACAAAGATATCTAATGGGATTTCTAGTACAGTAAAATCTGCCCATTCTTCAACATTATGTGCTTCTGCATCTTCTTTAGAAGACCAGAAAGGCATGACTTCGCTGTTTTCGAATTCAGTTGAATCGCAAGATAGCCAACCTTCTTCATTGCGTAAACCCCAAACCAATTGGTTTTCTTTCGTTTCTGCAACAAAAAGGTCAAGGTTCGCTTGGATATCTGATGTAAGTTTGCTCATTTCAAAACTCTCGTTGTTATGACGTGGCTAGAGTAACACTAAAGTGCCGATTCCTAAAGCATAATACGGTTGTCGAAATGAGTAAAAATAAAGGAGCCGAAGCTCCTTTTCTGAGGTTAAGTATTCACTCGTTTTTGTTTGCTTTGTGCTTGCAGAGCAAACAAAAACAGGTACTTTACCTTTCTGGAAGAGTTGTGAATATTGTCCACTCTCTTTTTATCTCGCCTTTGTAACCAACGACTGATGCGGTTACTCGACGATTTAAAGCATGGCTGACTTCATCGGTCCCTTGCTGTGCTAAGTGAGTGTCACCAAAACCAACAATGCGGACTCTACTCGGTTCGATGTCGTAGCTTAGTAGGGCTTCACGTACATTGCGTGCTCGTCTTTCAGAAAGATCTTGGTTATGCTTTGAACCACCAACTTTACTAGCATAGCCGTGCAGCTCTATCGAAGTAGTAGGGTACTCTTTTAAAAAGTCGGAAAGCTCTCGGACTTGTCTTCTGAAGACTGGATTGATCTCATCAGAGTCGTTAGCAAAAAGTATCCGCACTTGCATGTTATCTGATGCTTTAATGTATTCTCCACAACCGTCGTTGTCGACCTCTGAGCCTTCAGGTGTACCTGGGCACATATCTCGAGCATTGATGACACCATCGTTATCGTCATCTTGCAAATCTGCTATTTGTTCTGCATTTGGTACAGGACGATACTCATATTCGTCTTCAGCAACAACGTGTTGAGTGATGGCGAGCATACCCAATGCAAATAGAATCTTCACTGGTTTCATGATCAGTACTCCACCTTTTCATTCCATTCTGTAGGTACATCGACACGCAAGGCATTTAACAATTGGCCAGTCGCGTTCATAACGCGGTACTTGGCGTACTGCTCTGAGTATCGAGCATCCAAGTAGTTCTTTCTCGCTTCGAAAAGTTCGTTTTCAGTATTTAACAAGTCCAGCAGAGTGCGTTTTCCAATGCGATACTGCTTTTCGTAGGCGATGACAGTTTCAGAGGCCGAATCTACGTGATCCGCTAGGAACTCTTTTTGTTGAAGTGTTAAATCTAACGCACTCCAAGATAGACGAAGACCTTCTTCGACTTGGCGGTATGCACGTTCTCTTAAGTCTTTTGCTTTATTTAGTTGGTAGGCAAAACTTTCAGCGTTGGCTACGTCACTACCACCGTTAAAGAGGTTGTAACGCATGCGCAACATCGCTGTTGTCTCTTCGCTGCTTCCTTCAATACCGCTTGCATCATCACGCCATGTTTGAGCCGCTTCTACCGATATCGTTGGGTAGTAAGCTCCCTTAGATTGCTTGTATTGGAACTTTGCAGAGTCCACATCAGCTACCGAGATTTTGATTACTGGGTGTGACTCGAATGCCAAGTCAATCGCTTCATCGATGGTGTAGGGAATAAAGTTTTGGTCCGCTCTTGGGAAAATCAATCCTTGTGGTGACTGTCCGACAAGGCGTGTAAAGGTGGTGTGGCTGTCATATAAGTTGTTCTGAGCTGCCACCAAGTTACCGTGAGCCTTTGCTAAACGAGCCTCTACCTGGGTTAGGTCTGCTGTAGAACCGATACCTGAGTTAACTCGCTTTTTAATGTCTTCATAGATCTTCTTATGCACTTTCAAGTTATTCTCGGAAAGTGTAAGAATTTCATAAGCTTTTACTGAGTCTAAATAAACTTTCGCGACCTCTAGAGCGGTGTCTTGGGCATCAGCTAGAAGTTGATAACGGACCGATTCAGCATCAGCTGCTGTTCGATCCATATCATTAAGTGTCGCTGAGCCATCCCATATTAGCTGGGTTAGTGTCACGGTGGCTTCTTTTCTTGTCAGGTCGGTTGAATCTCGCCCTGACTCTGCGGGTTTGATTCCTTCGTAACCGATACCGGCATCTAAGTCTACGGATGGGAGGTAAGCACCACCAGATGCTTCATTCACATACTGCTTGCTAACGAATTCATTGAACGCACTTTTGATGTCAGGATTGGTTTTTAATGTGTTTTCAACCGCTTGCTCTAGCGTTTGCCCAAACGCATGACTAGCGGTGAACATACCAATACAAAAGGCGTTGGCACGAGTCCACTTCACTGTGATTCTCCTAGATAATGGTAAAAATTCTCGAGGTGATAGGGCTTATAAGTGGAATACTTATAAGGGCGTCAATAATTTAGCGCACAATAACATTAATATGCGATGAAGTAACCTGTTGATTCGCTGTTCATTTGTTTCAATTTTGATAAATCAACCTACTAAATCTGCCTAAAACTTGAATTAAGATCTCAAATTAAAGATGGAGGTAATGGCTAGAAACGAGTGTCCAGATTTTAATAAAATAAAACACTTATGCATCTGGATTCTTATTGATGTATGACACATAATTACTTTATTGAGCATCAAATTGCTGTTATTGCACTATATATTAGGGCAATATATAGCAAATTAGTATTGTTAGTCAAAAACTTGACAGTTATTTAGGGTTAAGGTTTATATGGATCGTACAGCATTAGTGCCACTCGGTAATCAAGTCGTCGTAATAGGTTTGGATGGGCAGCTGAGAGTCCTTGCAGAAGGACAGCAGCCTCTACCAGGTGAAGTGATAGTGGCAATGACAGATGCTGCGCCTCAAGACCTGAAAATTCAGCTTGCTCAAGAGCAAGGCTTAAAAGATATTTCAGACGATGTAGCACAGATTATTAGTGCTATTGAGCAAGGTCAAGACCCTTCTGCTATTGATGAAGAACTCGCACCTGCAGCGGGTGAAAATAGTGGCTCCAGTTTGCAAAATAGTGCCACGATTGTACGAGATGGTACTGAAGTGCTAGCCTCAACAAACTTTGAAACTATTGGCCTAGAATCCCTCGGCTTATCTGAAACACAAGCGTTGACCTTAAATGACTTCTTCACAACAGGTATCGAGACAAGTGGGGATGGCTCAAGTAAGCCACTTACTAATTCTCCAGTGACATTAAGCGCTGTTGAGGAAGATAGCGATCCAATCACGATAACTACTGAAGAATTACTATCTAATGTCAATATTGATGATGCCGATACTCTTGTCATTACAAACGTCACTATTGAGAGTGGGAATGGCACCTTAATTGATAACAGCGATGGATCTTGGACTTACATTCCAGAGGCTGATGATGACACTGAAGTGTCATTCTCCTATGACATTATTGATAACGATGGCGGTGTTATTAATGGCACTGCTAACTTAGATATTACGCCTGTTAATGACGCGCCAATAGCAACTAATGATGCGATTCAAACTGACGAGGATTCCCAGGTTGTAATTGATGTGCTCGCTAACGACAGTGATATTGAAGGTGATGATTTAATCATTACCTCTGCTTCTGTACCAGAAGAGCAAGGTATCGTTGAGATTATCGATGGTAAGCTTGTTTTCACTCCGGCTGAAAATTTCAACGGTAATGCAACGATTAGCTACACCATCACAGATGGTGAGTTAGAGGATGAAGCTCAAGTTTCGGTAACAGTAAACTCAGTTAACGATGCGCCTATTGCCTCTAATGATACAACAATTACAGAGGAAGATAGCTCAGTAACGGTTGATGTCCTGCCAAACGACACCGATATTGATGGCGATACGCTGTCGATTGACTCGGCATCTGTGCCGAGTGACCAAGGGACAGTCGAGATTGTTGACGGCAAACTGGTGTTCACACCGGCTGAGAACTTCCATGGCGATGCTGAAATCACTTACACCGTCACCGATGGTGCGCTGACTGACCAAGCGACGGTCAACGTCACCGTGAATGCGGTGAACGACGCGCCTGTGGTTGAAAGCAGCATTGCAGACCAAGCCTTGGCGGAAGACTTTACGCCATACAGCATCGATCTGAATACGGCCTTCAGCGATGTGGATAACGTGGATGGCGAGCTGAGCTTCAGCGTTTCTGGCAACAGCAACATTCAAGTGGCGATCGTCAATGGTATTGCTACGTTCACTCCAACCGCAGACTGGAACGGCTCAGAAGCGTTGACGTTTACGGCCACCGATCCAAGCGGCGAGAGCGTTAGCCAAACGGTGAACTTCACAGTTGCGCCAGTGGCGGACATCGTGGCAGACAACGCGACGGTTGTGGAAGACACACCAACCATCATTAAGGTCTTAGGTAACGACACGTTTGAAGGCGACGATAAAGTGGTGTCGCTCGATACCAATAACGGTCCAGCCAATGGCACGGTCTCGGTCAACCCGGATGGCAGCGTCACTTACACGCCAAACGACAACTTCCACGGGGCAGACAGCTTTACCTACATCGTCACCTCCGGTGGGGTATCGGAGTCCACCACGGTGAACGTCGATGTCACACCAGTCAATGACGCGCCAGTAGCAAAAGATGATACCGCTGTCACTGACGAAGACACGCCAGTGACGATTGATGTCCTGCCAAACGACACCGATATTGATGGTGATACGCTGTCTATCCAATCAGCGTCTGTACCTGAAGCGCAAGGCACAGTCGAGATTGTTGACGGCAAATTGGTGTTCACACCGGCCGAGAACTTCTATGGCGACGCCGAAATCACTTACACCGTGACCGATGGTGCACTGACTGACCAAGCGACGGTCAACGTCACCGTGAATGCGGTGAACGACACGCCTGTGGTTGAAAGCAGCATTGCAGACCAAACCTTGGCGGAAGACTTTACGCCATACAGCATCGATCTGAATACCGCTTTCAGCGATGTGGATAACGTGGATGGCGAGTTAACGTTCAGCGTCTCTGGTAACAGCAACATTCAAGTGGCGATCGTCAACGGCATTGCCACGATCACTCCAACCGCAGACTGGAACGGATCAGAAGCATTGACCTTTACGGCGACCGATCCAAGCGGTGAAAGCGTTAGCCAAACGGTGAACTTCACAGTTGCGCCTGTGGCGGACATCGTGGCAGATAAAGCAACGGTCGTGGAAGACACGCCAACCATCATCAAGGTCTTAGGTAACGACACGTTCGAAGGCGACGATAAAGTGGTGTCGCTGGATACCAATAACGGTCCAGCCAACGGCACGGTCTCGGTCAACCCGGATGGCAGCGTCACTTACACGCCAAACGACAACTTCCACGGTACAGACAGCTTCACGTACATCGTTACCTCCGGGGGCGTCAGTGAGTCCACCACGGTGAACGTCGATGTCACACCAGTCAATGACGCGCCAGTAGCAAAAGATGATACCGCTGTCACTGACGAAGACACGCCAGTGACGATTGATGTCCTGCCAAACGACACCGATATTGATGGTGATACGCTGTCTATCCAATCAGCGTCTGTACCTGAAGCGCAAGGCACAGTCGAGATTGTTGACGGCAAATTGGTGTTCACACCGGCCGAGAACTTCTATGGCGACGCCGAAATCACTTACACCGTGACCGATGGTGCACTGACTGACCAAGCGACGGTTAACGTCACCGTGAATGCGGTGAACGACACGCCTGTGGTTGAAAGCAGCATTGCAGACCAAACCTTGGCAGAAGACTTTACGCCATACAGCATCGATCTGAATACCGCTTTCAGCGATGTAGATAACGTGGATGGCGAGTTAACGTTTAGCGTCTCTGGTAATAGCAACATTCAAGTGGCGATCGTCAATGGTATTGCTACGTTCACTCCAACGGCAGACTGGAACGGCTCAGAAGCATTGACCTTTACGGCGACCGATCCAAGCGGCGAAAGCGTTAGCCAAACGGTGAACTTCACGGTTGCGCCTGTGGCGGACATCGTGGCAGACAACGCGACGGTTGTGGAAGACACGCCAACCATCATCAAGGTCTTAGATAACGACACGTTCGAAGGCGACGACAAAGTGGTGTCGCTGGATACCAATAACGGTCCAGCCAACGGCACGGTCTCTGTCAACCCGGACGGCAGCGTCACTTACACGCCGAACGACAACTACCACGGTACAGACAGCTTCACGTACATCGTTACGTCGGGTGGGGTCAGTGAGTCCACCACGGTGAACGTCGATGTCACACCAGTGAATGATGCGCCAGTGGCAAACGATGATACCGCTGTTACTGACGAAGATACACCAGTGACGATTGATGTTCTGCCAAACGATACTGACATCGATGGTGATACGTTAAGCATTGATTCGGCGTCTGTGCCGAGTGAGCAAGGGACAGTCGAGATTGTTGATGGTAAGTTGGTGTTCACACCGGCTGAGAACTTCCATGGTGACGCCGAAATCACTTACACCATCACCGATGGTGCACTGACTGACCAAGCGACGGTCAACGTCACCGTGAATGCGGTGAACGACACGCCTGTGGTTGAAAGCAGCATTGCAGACCAAACCTTGGCGGAAGATTTCACCCCATACAGCATCGATCTAAATACTGCTTTCAGCGATGTAGATAACGTGGATGGCGATCTGACCTTCAGTGTCTCCGGCAACAGCAACATTCAAGTGGCGATCGTCAATGGCATTGCTACGTTCACTCCAACCGCAGACTGGAACGGCTCAGAAACCCTAACCTTTACCGCCACCGATCCAAGCAGCGAAAGCGTTAGCCAAACGGTGAACTTCACAGTTGCGCCTGTGGCAGATATTGAATCTGACCGCGCGACGGTTGTGGAAGACACACCAACCATCATTAAGGTTTTAGGTAACGACACGTTCGAAGGCGACGACAAAGTGGTGTCGCTGGATACCAATCACGGTCCAGCCAACGGCACGGTCTCGGTCAACCTGGACGGCAGCGTCACTTACACGCCAAACGACAACTACCACGGTACAGACAGCTTCACGTACATCGTTACCTCCGGTGGGGTATCGGAATTCACCACGGTGAACGTCGATGTCACGCCAGTCAACGATGCGCCAGTGGCAAAAGATGATACCGCTGTCACTGGCGAAGACACGCCAGTGACGATTGATGTCCTACCAAACGATACTGACATCGATGGTGATACGTTAAGCATTGATTCGGCGTCTGTGCCGAGTGACCAAGGTACAGTTGAAATTGTTGACGGCAAGTTGGTGTTCACACCGGCTGAGAACTTCCATGGTGACGCTGAAATCACTTACACCGTTAGCGATGGTGCACTGACTGACCAAGCGACGGTCAACGTCACCGTGAATGCGGTGAACGACACGCCTGTGGTTGAAAGTAGCATTGCAGACCAAACCTTGGCGGAAGATTTCACCCCATACAGCATCAATCTGAATACCGCTTTCAGCGATGTGGATAACGTGGATGGCGATCTGAGCTTCAGCGTTTCTGGTAATAGCAACATTCAAGTGGCGATCGTCAATGGGATTGCTACGTTCACTCCAACCGCAGACTGGAACGGCTCAGAAGCATTGACCTTTACTGCTACCGATCCAAGCGGTGAAAGCGTCAGCCAAACGGTGAACTTCACAGTAGCCCCTGTGGCGGACATCGTGGCAGACAAAGCGACGGTTGTGGAAGATACGCCAACCATCATCAAGGTCTTAGAGAACGACACGTTCGAAGGCGACGACAAAGTGGTGTCGCTGGATACCAACAACGGTCCAGCGAACGGCACGGTCTCGGTCAACCCGGATGGCAGCGTCACTTACACGCCAAACGACAACTACCACGGTACAGACAGCTTCACCTACATCGTCACCTCCGGTGGGGTATCGGAGTCCACCGCGGTGAACGTCGATGTCACGCCAGTCAACGATGCGCCAGCGGCAAAAGATGATACCGCTGTTACTGACGAAGATACGCCAGTGACGATTGATGTTCTGCCAAACGATACTGACATCGATGGCGATAAGCTGTCGATTGAATCGGCGTCTGTACCTGAAGCGCAAGGCACAGTTGAGATTGTTGACGGCAAGTTGGTGTTCACGCCAGCTGAGAACTTCCATGGTGACGCTGAAATTACTTACACGATTACTGATGGTGCACTGACTGACCAAGCAACGGTCAACGTCACCGTGAATGCGGTGAACGACACGCCTGTGGTTGAAAGCAACATTGCAGACCAAACCTTGGCGGAAGATTTTACGCCATACAGCATCGATCTAAATACCGCTTTCAGCGATGTAGATAACGTGGATGGCGAGCTGAGCTTCAGCGTTTCTGGCAACAGCAACATTCAAGTGGCGATCGTCAATGGCATTGCTACGTTCACTCCAACTGCGGACTGGAACGGCTCTGAAGCGTTGACCTTTACGGCGACCGATCCAAGCGGTGAAAGCGTTAGCCAAACGGTGAACTTCACGGTAGCCCCTGTGGCGGACATCGTGGCAGACAACGCGACGGTTGTGGAAGACACGCCGACCATCATCAAGGTCTTAGGTAACGACACGTTCGAAGGCGACGATAAAGTGGTGTCGCTGGATAGCAATCACGGTCCAGCTAACGGTACGGTCTCGGTCAACCCGGACGGCAGCGTGACTTACACGCCGAACGACAACTACCACGGTACAGACAGCTTCACCTACATCGTGACGTCCGGTGGCGTCAGTGAATCCACCAAGGTGAACGTCGATGTCACGCCAGTCAACGATGCGCCAGTGGCAAAAGATGATACCGCTGTTACTGACGAAGACACGCCAGTGACGATTGATGTCCTGCCAAACGACACCGACATTGATGGCGATACGCTGTCGATTGACTCGGCGTCTGTGCCGAGTGAGCAAGGGACAGTCGAGATTGTTGATGGAAAACTGGTGTTCACACCGGCTGAGAACTTCCATGGTGACGCTGAAATCACTTACACCGTTACCGATGGTGCGCTGACTGACCAAGCGACGGTCAACGTCACCGTGAATGCGGTGAACGACACGCCTGTGGTTGAAAGCAACATTGCAGACCAAACCTTGGCGGAAGACTTTACGCCATACAGCATCGATCTAAATACCGCTTTCAGCGATGTGGATAACGTGGATGGCGAGCTGAGCTTCAGCGTCTCTGGTAATAGCAACATTCAAGTGGCGATCGTCAATGGGATTGCTACGTTCACTCCAACCGCAGACTGGAACGGCTCAGAAGCATTGACCTTTACTGCTACCGATCCAAGCGGTGAAAGCGTCAGCCAAACGGTGAACTTCACAGTAGCCCCTGTGGCGGACATCGTGGCAGACAAAGCGACGGTTGTGGAAGATACGCCAACCATCATCAAGGTCTTAGGTAACGACACGTTCGAAGGCGACGACAAAGTGGTGTCGCTGGATACCAACAACGGTCCAGCTAACGACACGGTCTCGGTCAACCCGGACGGCAGCGTCACTTACACGCCAAACGATAACTATCACGGGGCAGACAGTTTTACCTACATCGTTACATCGGGTGGGGTATCGGAGTCCACCACAGTGAACGTCGATGTGACGCCAGTGAATGATGCGCCAGTGGCAAACGATGACACGGCCACAACACAAGAAGATACCGCTGTCACGATTGATGTCCTGCCAAACGACACCGATATTGATGGCGATAAGCTGTGGATTGACTCGGCGTCTGTGCCGAGTGAGCAAGGGACAGTCGAGATTGTTGACGGCAAGTTGGTGTTCACGCCAGCTGAGAACTTCCATGGTGACGCTGAAATCACTTACACGATTACTGATGGTGCACTGACTGACCAAGCAACGGTCAACGTCACCGTGAATGCGGTGAACGACACGCCTGTGGTTGAAAGCAACATTGCAGACCAAACCTTGGCGGAAGATTTTACGCCATACAGCATCGATCTAAATACCGCTTTCAGTGATGTGGATAACGCCGATGGCGATTTGAGCTTCAGCGTTTCTGGTAATAGCAACATTCAAGTGGCGATCGTCAATGGGATTGCTACGTTCACTCCAACCGCAGACTGGAACGGCTCAGAAGCATTGACCTTTACGGCTACCGATCCAAGCGGTGAAAGCGTCAGCCAAACGGTGAACTTCACGGTAGCCCCTGTGGCGGACATCGTGGCAGACAAAGCGACGGTTGTGGAAGATACGCCAACCATCATCAAGGTCTTAGGTAACGACACGTTTGAAGGCGACGACAAAGTGGTGTCGCTGGATACCAACAACGGTCCAGCTAACGGCACGGTCTCGGTCAACCCGGATGGCAGCGTCACTTACACGCCAAACGACAACTTCCACGGTACAGACAGCTTCACCTACATCGCCACGTCCGGTGGGGTATCGGAGTCCACCACGGTGAACGTCGATGTCACACCAGTGAATGATGCGCCAGTGGCGACCAATGACAATGCCGTTACTGACGAAGATACACCAGTGACGATTGATGTTCTGCCAAACGATACTGACATCGATGGTGATGCATTACGTATTGACTCGGCATCTGTGCCGAGTGACCAAGGGACAGTTGAAATTGTTGATGGCAAACTGGTGTTCACGCCAGCTGAGAACTTCCATGGTGACGCTGAAATCACTTACACCGTCACTGATGGTGCGCTGACTGACCAAGCGACGGTTAACGTCACCGTGAATGCGGTGAACGACGCGCCTGTGGTTGAGAGCAACATCGCAGATCAAACCTTAGCAGAAGACTTTACGCCATACAGCATCAATCTGAATACCGCTTTCAGCGATGTGGATAATGTTGATGGCGAGCTGAGCTTCACTGTCTCTGGCAACAGCAACATTCAAGTGGCGATCGTCAATGGTATTGCTACGTTCACTCCAACCGCAGACTGGAACGGCTCAGAAGCGTTAACCTTTACGGCCACCGATCCAAGCGGCGAGAGCGTTAGCCAAACGGTGAACTTCACAGTTGCGCCTGTGGCAGATATTGAATCTGACCGCGCGACGGTTGTGGAAGACACGCCAACCATCATCAAGGTCTTAGGTAACGACACGTTCGAAGGCGACGATAAAGTGGTGTCGCTGGATACCAATCACGGTCCAGCCAACGGCACGGTCTCGGTCAACCCGGACGGCAGTGTCACTTACACGCCAAACGACAACTATCACGGGGCAGACAGTTTTACCTACATCGTTACCTCGGGTGGGGTATCGGAGTCCACCACAGTGAACGTCGATGTGACGCCAGTCAACGATGCGCCAGTGGCAAACGATGACGCGGCAACAACACAAGAAGATACCGCTGTTACGATTGATGTCTTGCCAAACGATACTGACATCGATGGTGATACATTACGTATTGACTCGGCGTCTGTGCCGAGTGACCAAGGGACAGTTGAGATTGTTGATGGCAAACTGGTGTTCACACCGGCCGAGAACTTCCATGGTGACGCTGAAATCACTTACACCGTGACCGATGGTTCACTGACTGACCAAGCGACGGTCAACGTCACCGTGAATGCGGTGAACGACACGCCTGTGGTTGAAAGCAACATTGCAGACCAAACCTTGGCGGAAGATTTTACGCCATACAGCATCGATCTAAATACCGCTTTCAGCGATGTGGATAACGTAGATGGCGAGCTGAGCTTCAGTGTCTCTGGCAACAGCAACGTGTTGGTTTCGATTGAAAATGGCATCGCGACCATTAGCCCAACGGCAGACTGGAACGGCTCAGAAATCCTAATCTTTACGGCCACCGATCCAAGCGGTGAAAGCGTTAGCCAAACGGTGAACTTCACGGTAGCGCCAGTGGCGGACATCGTGGCAGACAACGCGACGGTTGTGGAAGACACGCCGACCATCATCAAGGTTTTAGGTAACGACACGTTCGAAGGCGACGACAAATTGGTGTCGCTGGATACCAATCACGGCCCAGCCAACGGCACGGTCTCGGTCAACCCGGACGGCAGTGTCACTTACACGCCAAACGACAACTATCACGGGGCAGACAGTTTTACCTACATCGTTACATCGGGTGGGGTATCGGAGTCCACCACAGTGAACGTCGATGTGACGCCAGTGAATGACGCGCCAGTGGCAAACGATGACACGGCCACAACACAAGAAGATACCGCTGTCACGATTGATGTCCTGCCAAACGACACCGATATTGATGGCGATAAGCTGTGGATTGACTCGGCGTCTGTGCCGAGTGAGCAAGGGACAGTCGAGATTGTTGACGGCAAGTTGGTGTTCACGCCAGCTGAGAACTTCCATGGTGACGCTGAAATTACTTACACGATTACTGATGGTGCACTGACTGACCAAGCAACGGTCAACGTCACCGTGAATGCGGTGAACGACACGCCTGTGGTTGAAAGCAACATTGCAGACCAAACCTTGGCGGAAGATTTTACGCCATACAGCATCGATCTGAATACGGCCTTCAGTGATGTGGATAACGCCGATGGTGAGTTAACGTTTAGCGTTTCTGGTAATAGCAACATTCAAGTGGCGATCGTCAATGGCATTGCTACGTTCACTCCAACCGCAGACTGGAATGGCTCAGAAACCCTAACCTTTACCGCCACCGATCCAAGCGGTGAAAGCGTTAGCCAAACGGTGAACTTCACAGTGGCGCCTGTGGCAGATATTGAATCTGACCGCGCGACGGTTGTGGAAGACACACCAACCATCATCAAGGTTTTAGGTAACGACACGTTCGAAGGCGACGACAAAGTGGTGTCGCTCGATAGCAATCACGGTCCAGCGAACGGCACGGTCTCGGTCAACCCTGATGGCAGCGTCACTTACACGCCAAACGACAACTACCACGGTACAGACAGCTTCACCTACATCGTCACCTCCGGTGGGGTATCGGAGTCCACCGCGGTGAACGTCGATGTCACGCCAGTGAATGACGCGCCAGTGGCAAAAGATGATACCGCTGTCACTGACGAAGACACGCCAGTGACGATTGATGTCCTGCCAAACGACACCGATATTGATGGTGATAAGCTGTCGATTGAATCGGCTTCCGTACCTGAAACACAAGGCACAGTTGAGATCGTTGATGGCAAACTGGTCTTCACACCGGCTGAGAACTTCCATGGTGACGCCGAAATCACTTACACCATCACTGATGGTTCGCTGACTGACCAAGCGAAAGTAGCTGTTACCGTTAACCCAGTAAACGATGCGCCAACGATCAAGGTCGATGCTGTAGAAAGTATCACTGAAGATGCAGTGAATACCGGTACGGTAGTGGCAACGTTGGAAGTCGCTGATATCGACACGCCAGAAGAGCAATTAACCGTTTCTTTAGAAAACAACTCAAACGGCTACTTTGCGCTAGTTGGCGATGAAGTCAAACTGACTCAAGCGGGTGTTGACGCGGTTAACAACGACGAACTCAACCTTAAAGACCTAACGATCAGCGCATCAGTATCGGATGGTGTTAATCCAACGGTTAGCGACAGTGATAGTTTGATTGTGAATCGCGTTAACGATGCACCAACAGTCGACAATGTGATTTCAGATCAAGTGTTAGCAGAAGATTTTACGATCTACACGATTGATTTAAACGACGCATTTAAAGACAGCGACTCCGCATTGAACTTCTCAGTGTCCGGCAACAGCAACGTGTTGGTGTCGATTGAAAATGGCATCGCGACCATTAGCCCAACTGCGGACTGGAACGGCTCTGAAGCGTTGACCTTTACTGCCACCGATCCAAGCGGTGAAAGCGTTAGCCAAACGGTGAACTTCACAGTGGCGCCTGTGGCAGATATTGAATCTGACCGCGCGACGGTTGTGGAAGACACACCAACCATCATCAAGGTTTTAGGTAACGACACGTTCGAAGGCGACGACAAAGTGGTGTCGCTCGATAGCAATAACGGTCCAGCCAACGGCACGGTCTCGGTCAACCCGGACGGCAGCGTCACTTACACGCCAAACGACAACTTCCACGGGGCAGACAGCTTCACCTACATCGTCACCTCCGGTGGTGTCAGTGAATCCACCATTGTTAACGTCGATGTCACGCCAGTAAACGACAAACCTGACAGTGAAGACTTTACGCATGTGGCCGATGATCAGCTTACGCACGTTGTGTTTGATACCGATACGAAGCCTCTGGGTCACGGTGACTCTCAAGATCATATCGCGGATGTTGAAGACGACTTAAAAGGCAACGATCTACATGTCCGAATTACTGAACTGCCAACCTCAGGTACGTTGTTCTTTAAAGATAGTGATGGTGAGTTGCACGAAATTAAAGAAGTAAGCGATACGCTTTATGACAAAGACAGCCTTTACTATGAAGCTGATAATGTGGGTTTCTTATTAGGTATCAAGGATCGCCCAGATACACCAAATAGTTCCGAGTCTACAACAGATTTCAATAATTGGGGGCTAAGTGAGGACGGAGGTCCATCACACTCCCGTACTGAGCATTTAGCAAATGGAGCTTCTATCACCATTTCTTCTGATAGCGGTGAGCTTGCGCAGTACAACCGCCAGGTGTCACACATCGGCAATGGTATCGCTGACAATGATGGGCAGGGTATTGAGAAAGGTGAAACGATTACGATCGATTTGTCTAATAATCCTGTGGGCAGCGTAAACCTTGGCTTAGATGGATTAGGTGGATTGTTTGATTACGGTGATGACAACGCAGCACTTATTACGGTTACATACTTAGATTCAAATAATGTCCAACAGACTCAAACGTTCGAGTTTTTGAAGCCTGAAGGCAACTTCATGCTATTCCAAGAAACAAGCGTTGGTTATGGGAAAGATCTAGCTCTTCCTGAAGGTTCGGTCATTACTCAGTTAGATTTTTCTACGAAAAATGAAGGGAACTGGGAGTTACGTTATGTAGAAGGTGTACCTGCCGAAGACAGCTTTGGATATGTGGCAGTCGACTCTGAAAATGGCGTTAGCGATCCATCTACAGTCAATATCGTTAATGAAATGCTAGATGGTAATATTGCTGAAAATGGGCCAAGCCTGTCTGTGGTCGGTGATAGCGTGACTGAGGGTGACAATGTCACGTTCTCGGTTGTTCTAAATGAAACCACTAGCACTGCCGTTAAGTACCAAGTTGATATGCTTGCTCAAGGTTCTTCAGTTGATAAGAATGACGTAAATCTATCAAATGCAACCTATACAAATGGTGTTGTTTTCTTAGGTGGTTACTTGATTGTTCCTGCAGGTATAAGTAGCTTCGAAATATCGATTCCGACTATTGATGACTTGGTTGTGGAAAGCAGCGAAACGATCGTTCTTGAGATCGGCGGTGAAACGGGGACGGCAACAGTTCTTGATAATGACAGTACAAAACTTAGCGTAGTAGATGCCGGCGATGTCATTGAAGGAACTGACGCAATATTTACCGTTTTACTCTCTAACCCTGTTCAAGAGGCCGTTGTCGTCAATCTGAAGTCAACAACAAATGATAGCTATACTGCGGAAGATGTTGATCTAGGCACTATGGTAGTGACCTATGTGGATACTCATGGTCAAACTCAAACATTAGATATAGCGCCTAATGGAGACGTTACTATACCTCCAGGTGTCGCTGAAATTAAAGTCGCAGTCCCGACCAAACTAGATAATGTCCATGAAGGTGATGAGAGCTTTGGTCTTACGGTTACGGAAATCGGTAGTGTCACCAGTAATGGTATTGCAACTGGTAACGCAAATATTGTGGATTCTGATCCTGCACCTTTAGTTAGTATTAGTGCCGATCAAAATAGCGTAAATGAAGGTGAAACGGCAGGCTTTACGCTGACACTTGATAAAGTTGCAGATGAGAGTGTTACGGTTCATGTCGAATATAGTGGCGTGGCCCAAGATGGAAAAGATTTTGTTGGCGTTCTGAGTGTTGAAGTTCCTGCGGGTCAATCTTCAGCTGCTCTTGACTTACTGACGGTCACCGATGGTATTTATGAGGGCGCAGAATCTTTCACAGTAACCATTAAAGAGGTTGATGGCGCTGATGCGAGCATTGCTTCAAATAACAGCGCAAGTGTTGTGATCGTTGATGCCCAAAGTGCACCGAAAGTGACTATTAGCTCAGATCAATCCTCAGTTGATGAAGGTAGTGATGCAAAATTTATCGTCAACATTGACCAAAAAGCAGATGAAGATGTACTGGTAACATTCACAATCGGAGGGAATGTTGATGACAAAGATTATATTGCTCCAAGTACGTACACAGTCACGATTCCAGCGGGTAAAACGTCGGCGCCGATTGATATAAAAACTCTCGATGATGGTATTTACGAAGATCTTGAAAACCTAACCGTGACTCTAATTGATACGGTTGGTGCAGATTCGACGCTTGCAAGTGACTCGAATGAAGCAACAGTCTCTATTATAGATGCTCAGCACGCTCCAGAGTTTATTTCTGGCGGCGATAGTGCTGGTGACAAACCAAATGATGATGTTTACGACTTCGGGTCAGTTAACGAAAACACGGTGAGTGGGGCCGTTATCGGCACGGTCGTTGCTGAAGATCACGATAATGACGTGCTTGTATACCGCTTTGCAGATGGCTCGAGCACTAATGGTATTTTTGATATCGACCCGACAAGTGGAGAGATTTCATTGAACAAGACAATCGATGATGTTGACTTGGGCGATTATACGCTTCAGGTTGAGGTTATCGATGGAACTGGCGGGATTGATACTGCCGAGGTAAATGTTTCTCTGGTAAATGTGAATGATGCTCCTGAATCTTCGCCTTCAGTGGTTGAGATGAATGAAGATACTCAAGTGATGCTTGATTGGTCATCATTCGGTATTAGCGATGTGGACTCTGATGTATCAGATCTATCCGTCCAAATTACAACGCTTCCTAGCGATGGCTCATTAGAGTACAGAGATTCGCAAGGCGATTGGCAGTCTGTACAAATCGATCAAGTCCTCGATAAATCGCTTTTTGAGGAAAACGGTGTTCGTTTTGTACCTGAATTAAATGAATCAGGCAGTGACATCTTCGGCGGAAATCAAGTCGGAGATCAGGAATCTAGTTACGCTCAAATTGGTTTTAAACCGACAGATGGGCAGAGCTCTGGTCAAGAGTCGACACTGACAATAGACGTGAACCCTGTAGCTGACAAACCGAACTTAATTGCAGTGACGCCATTAAACTCATTGCCTCAACAAGAGTTTAACGTTACGACATGGAGTAATGTTCAAGTTGGTTCTAGTGATGGTATGGGGGTCAATGGAGAGACTCTAATCTCAGCGATCAACGCTCTTAATGAAGCCGATGGTACTCGATTGAGTTGGGCAAATGTGGAAGATTTAGGGACTCATGCAACCTTGGCAAATGAGGCCGTTCTAGTCACATCTCTTGTTTATCTCGAAGCTGGCTCGAGTTACGACTTTGTCGGTCAAGCCGATGATAGCCTTGCAATCAAGTTGGGTGGTACGTTACTTGATCAAGCTCGTTGGGGGAGCGACAGTGGTGATATTAAGGGAGCTAGCTTTACCCCTTCGGTATCTGGCTTTTATCCAATTGAAATTTATCACCATAACCAAAGTGGTCCGGGTAACTTTAATGTGGATGTATCCATTAATGGACAAGCGCCTGTCAACCTGAGCAATAGTAGTCTTTACGTAGTTAGTGATGAAAGTGCACTAGAAGCAACTGATATCAGAACGTCTGAACTACAAGAAGTTAATGGTGTTGCGTTTTACGAAACATACCAGCTGAACGAAGGGTTACAAGATACAGCGATACCGCTCTCTGAAATTAAAGCAAGCTTAAATGATACAGATGGCTCTGAATCACTTAAAGTCACGCTAACTGGCTTACCTGTAGGTGCGATCCTTTCAGATGGAAATAGTTCTATTACTGTCGCAACTATTGATGAAGAACTGGACGTGACAAGTTGGGCATTAGATGCACTTACTGTGACTCCACCTGCGGGCTCCCATGATGACTTCACTATCAATTTGACTGCAACGAGTACAGAAAGCTCGAATGGTGATTCAGCAGAATCTAACTTGGCGATCAATGTTGTAGTACATGAGAACTTACCGACGGAAACGGAAAGTGATTTGGGCGAAACCATAGAAGACAATACTCTACAAGGGAATGTATTGCTTAATGACTCTGACGGCGACAATATTCTGATGGTAGATCATCTTACTATCGATGGTGCTGATTACGAGGTAGGCGAAAGTGTTTCTTTGACTAGTGGTACGTTACTAGTAAACCGAGATGGTAGTTACATATTTGAACCTGCTGAGCATTGGTCAGGTGACGTTCCATTAATTAGCTATACCACAAATACTGGCGTAACAAATACACTTGATATCAATGTTGTTGCTATCGCAGATGCACCTACGATCACGATCAATGTTGGCGACTTAGTTAAACGAGATGCTATTGATCCAAACCATCACTTAGCTACATCGGCAATAAATAATACCAATACCGAAAATGAGGCTGTCGCAGCCAACCTTGGGTTGGATAATGCAGTACCTAAAATTAATACACACGCTGGTGTTGTGTTGGGAGTCAATACTGACTTAAGTGACACCGACAGCTTGTTTGTTGGGACAGATTTCAACGATGTATTCTATGGTGGCGGTGGCGATGACGTATTTGTTGGCGGTGGTAACAATGATACGTTTTATGGTGATGACGCGACCAGTCTTACTCTGCATGATGGTAAAGATACAGTCTACTTAACAGGGAACTTTGATGACTACAAAATGACCTTCAAAGACGATCATGGAGGTAAAGTTCCATATTGGATTTTATTAGATAGTCGTTCTATCGATTCGGTAAACGATCATACAGGTAGTGATGACCGAGGTGATCATTTATATGAAATTGAACGCGTTGTTTTTGCAGACAAAATTGTTGATTTGAAACCTGATGGCACTTATGAAGTGCTTCAAGATCGCTGGATTTCGGTCGATGTGGATGTTGATCTAGTTGATGTCGATGGAAGTGAGGATTTAGCGCAGACTGCTCTTGTACAAGATCTACCAGACGGTGTTGACGTGTATGTTGATGGGGTCGCAATTAAGCAAGATTCAAATGGAGATTACCCTGTCACTCTTGGTACAGATGGTAAGCTTTCCCTGGATATCAGAGTGCCATTCGATTATGAAGGCAGCTTAGAGTTCCCGCTAAGCGTTACTGCTACGTCTGTTGAAGGATCAAATAATGACGCAGCTTCAACAACTGAATCCGTTGAGCTTACAGCTCGTGACTATGTGTTGGAGTCGGGATCGCATGGGAATGATCAGATAACGGGTAGTGACGATCACGATATTATTGTTGGTGATGTTCAAGGATTGGAGATCATTGCAGGTCAGGACTACAACATCGCATTTGTTCTGGACACTTCAGGGAGCATGGGTAACTGGGTAGGAACTGCGAAGCAAGAAGTGCTAGATGTGTTTGATGAGCTGTTAAGTGCGGTAAATCAAGGAGAGAAGCCAGGGACAGTGAATATTCACCTTAGTGAATTTGCTTCAAGTGCATCAGCGGTGATTTCTGTTGACTTGAGTTCTCTTACAGCAAGAAAAGAGTTTGTAGAAGAGTTGAATCGTGTAATTGATGATGAGGGTTCTGGCGGCACAAACTATGAGGCGGGCTTACAGTCGGCCGTTGAATGGTTCAGCAGTCAACCTAACCCTAATGGCCAAAATATCACGTACTTTGTTACGGATGGTCAACCAAATAGAGCAACATACCTCTATGGTGTAGCACCGAGTGAATTCTCGAAAGTGATTTTGGACGTCGATAATTCTGGCAAGCTTGTTACCCTGCAAGATATTGCGAGTAAAAACAATTACTCATACGGACAAACAGTTACCTACAAAGGTGATGTCGTTATAGATAGTTACGGTAAGGTTTATTCACCGCTAACAGGAAGAATCCTTGGCGATATCGACAGATATTATGGCTCTATCCGTTATTACGATGAAGGGAATAGCTCGACACAAGCTCAACACATGTATCAAGTACTAGCGGCATTGTCCTCTATAGAAGCGATAGGTCTTGGGAGTGGCGTTGATGAACATACACTCAAGCAGTATGACACTGATGGTGTGGTAGAGTCAGATATTGATGTTACTAAGCTTGCTGAAACGATATTGGGTCAAGATGTACCTCTCAAACAAGGTTCAGACACTATTCAAGGAGGTGAAGGTAACGATATCTTGTTAGGTGACTTAATTGAGTTTGGTGGTAATGAACAAGGCTTAAGTGCGATTCAATCACATGTGGCGCAGCAAACGGGTCAGGATGTGTCTACCGTTGACGGCGAAGATATACATGAGTACGTTAGAAATAACTTGGAAGAATTCAACCAAACTCACCAAGGAGATAAATCGGATAATTTATATGGCGGCGCTGGTGATGACTTACTATTTGGTCATGGTGGCAACGACATACTCGTTGGCGGTGAAGGGGATGATATTCTGATTGGTGGTTTAGGTAGTGATACTTTAACAGGGTCAGAAGGGGCCGACATCTTTAAGTGGAGTGAAGTCACTAACGATGTTGATACTGTCACTGACTTCAATAAAAATGAAGACGCTCTAGACTTCTCAGATCTGTTTGACGACTTATCTAAAGATGAAATTGGAGAGCTTCTTAATGATCTTCAATCAGGTGATCATACTGGTGATGTCGGAGAGTATCATGTAGAAGTGGCACCAGACGGGGGATCTGAGGCAAACCTGAGTATTACAAAAGGGAGCTCGACATTGGACATCCATTTTGACGGTGCAAGTGTTGATGATGTGACTCAAAGCTTAATTGCGAGTTTAGAAGCTCAGTACAAAGACATGTAGTAGCGCTAAACTGTAGTCAAATTTAAAATCAAAAAGGTCTAGCAATTTGCTAGACCTTTTATTTTTACGGTCTGTTTATTGTTGTGCTAGCTTTTTGGAAGTGTTGTGAAAACGGTCCATTCTTTCTTCACTTCACCCTTGTGGCCAATCACTGTTGCGGTTACTCGACGGTTCAATGCGTGACTAACTTGGTCTGTACCTTGTGTCGCAAGTACTGTGTCTCCATAGCCGACAATGGTAACTCTATCTCCACTAATGCCGTTCTTCATGAGCTCTTTTCTAACGTTTTCAGCGCGGCGCTTAGATAAGTCAAGATTATGTTCTGCAGTACCAGTGCGACTAGCATAACCTTGAATCTCTATAGACGTGTTCGGGTACTCTTTCAAAAAGTCGGATAGTTCAAGAATTTGTTGCGTAAAGATAGGGTTGATCACATCGGAATCGTTCGCAAATAGTACTCGAATTTGCATTTCTTGTGAGGAGTCAACGTACGAACCGCAACCGTCGTTGTCTATTTCGGCACCCAAAGGTGTACCCGGGCACAAATCTCGCTCGTTAATGACTCCGTCAGAGTCATCATCTATATGATCAGCCCACTGATCGGCAATTGGGGTATCTATGTAATCATATTCATCACCACGATCTGATGAACTGCATGCGGAGAGCATTAATGAGAGTGTAATAAAAGCTATGTGTTTCATAATTAATACTCCACTTCTTCTAGCCATTCTTTAGGCATTTCAACCCTTAATGCACTCAACAGTTGCCCAGTTGCGTTCATCACTCGATATTTGGCGTACTGCTCTGCGTATTTAGAATCTAAGTAGTCTTTACGCGCCTCAAAGAGCTCGTTTTCAGTGTTCAATAGATCAAGCAGTGTTCGTTTACCGATGCGATATTGCTTCTCGTAAGCAATTACGGTTTCAGACGCAGAGTCTACATGATCTGATAGAAACTCTTTTTGTTGTAATGTTAAATCAAGCGCACTCCAAGAAAGCCTTAACCCTTCTTCAACATTGCGATAGGCACCTTCACGCAAGTCTTTTGCTTTATTTAGCTGGTAGGCAAAGTTTTCTGAGTTCGCTGCATCACTGCCACCATTGAATAGGTTGTAGCGTAGACGCAGCATGGCAAGTGTCTCATCACTTCGACCTTTTAAACCATCAGCGTCGTCACGCCATGTTTGCGAAGCTTCAATTGAAATGGTTGGGTAATTAACACCTTTAGACTGTTTGTATTGAAACTTAGCCGAGTCTACGTCTGCGAGCGCCACTTGAATAACGGGATGAAGTTCAAATGCCAAGCCTACCGCTTCATCAACCGTGTACGGGATAAAGTTTTGGTCCGCTCTCGGAAAGATTAACCCTTGTGGTGTTTGACCGACTAAACGAGTGAACATCGTGTGAGAGTCATACAGGTTATTTTGAGCAGCAGCTAAGTTTCCGTGTGCTTTTGCCAAACGTGCTTCTACCTGCGTCAAGTCAGCAGTAGAGCCGATACCCGAGTTGACTCGTTTTTTAATGTCATCGTAAATATCTTTATGAACAGCAAGGTTGTTTTCTGAAAGCTTTAGGACTTCATACGCTTTAACAGCGTCCAAGTACACTTTAGTCACTTCAAGTGCCTTATCTGAAGCATCTGCTAAGAGTTGAAATCTAACAGATTCAGCATCAGCTGCGGTTCGATCAATATCATTTAATGTAGCGCTACCATCCCATATTAGTTGGGTCAGTGTCACTGAAGCTTCCTTTCGAGTGTAATCCGTGTCTCCTCGACCAACTTCATCTGACGGGTCTAATCCTTCATATCCAATTCCAGCATCTAGATCAACAGAGGGGAGGTAAGCACCTGATGAAGCTTCATTTATGTACTTCTGGCTCATAAACTCGTTAAATGCACTCTTAATATCGGGGTTATTTTGTAGCGTCTGTGCAACCGCTTGCTCTAGAGTTTGACCGAAAACTGGTGAAGACACTATTAAGCAACAGCAGGCTATATGTACTCGATTCCATCTCACGTTAGTTCTCCTAAAATCATGTCGCTCTTATTCTGTTTCATATTTGAGACGAGAAGTTACAAACAATGAATTTTCTTAGTGCGTATTATCAACTTGTTGATGTTTAAATGTTTAATTCAATAAAAACAACAATCTTACTCTCTAAACTCTAGCATACGAGGCAAAGCTTGCTTGGTAAGTGGTCGATTTTTTCGTAGAAAACCTTTTTATCTTAAGAGCATAGCGGAAACTGGTTTAAATGAAGGCAAATTCTTCGGTTATTTTCCTTATTACTCTCAAAAACTAAATCCTCTTGGAATAAAACGAAAAATTCATATTTTGTCTAAACTATAGACGTGTTTAGTGCAGTAACAAGCCTTTAATTAAACTAATACAAGGATGAAGAGCATGGATCGAGTAGCGTTAAGTTCATTGATGAGCAATGTCGTGGTTATAGGGCTTGATGGGAACCTGAGAAGTCTTGAAAGTGGTCAGCTACCTCAGCCTGGTGAATTAATTATTGAGGAAGTTTCTGATACATCAGAATTAATTGTACAACAGGTAACACCGCAAGGTAGTTCAATTAACGTTACTGATGATGTCACTGCGCTAATCGAGGCTATCGCTAGTGGAGAAGACCCTACTGCTCTTGGTGAGGATTTTGAGCCAGCTGCAGGTGAGGAAAGTGGTTCTAGCCCCCAAAATACTGGTGCAATAGATCGTACTGGCGCTGAATTGTTGGCTAGTACGAATTTTGAGACCGTCGGTATTGATGGAATCGGACTATCTACAACTCAAGCACTATCTTTGTTGGATCTTTTCAGAGTAATTAATGGCCCTGTACCACCGACTATCTTAGTTCAAGAAATATCTAGTCCGACTATCAACGAAGGTGACCAAGTTGTATTCGATATTACTCTAAGTCAAACAACTGAAGACAACACTGATGTCATTCTTTCTCTCCTTGATGGAACCGCAACAGGCGGCTCAGCTGACGAGAACGGGAGTGACTACGTCAATGAGCGTGTCCTCATAACATTTTCTGATGGTACAACAGAAGAAGTTTCAGTCGGTGAAAGCGGAACCTTTACCATTTCGATCCCACCGGGTGAAAGTGACTTTACGGTCTCTATAGACTCTATTGACGACTCTGTATTTGAAGGCCCAGAAACGTTTACGCTCTCTGGCACGACAGAAGAACAAAGCACACCTGTTACTGGGACTGCCACTATTTTAGATGATGGTAGTGGACCTGGCTCAAATCCTGATGATGATCGCCCAGCGGTAACGATGAGTGATGCAGGTACGGTTAATGAGGGTGAGACAGCGAACTTCAAAGTGACGCTGTCGAATGCCTCCGAGTCCACTGTTCAAGTCGAGCTAGGCCTGAACTTAGGTGACACCGAAGTTGGAGACTTAGGCACCTTAGAATACAACACAGGCTCCGGTTGGGTTGCAGTGCCAAACGATGGCGTAGTAACGGTGCCAGCGGGGCAAACTGAGTTTGATGTGCGTATCGCTTCCATTGATGACGCCGTTTATGAAGGTCCTGAAGATTTCAGTGTGACAGTGACTGGCATTGGTGCAGTGCAAGGCAGCGATACGGGGACGGCGACGATCGTGGACGACGGCAGTGGTCCGGGCCCTGATCCGGATGATGACCGTCCAAGCGTGACTATCTCAGATGCTGGCACCATCAATGAGGGTGAGACAGCGAACTTCAAAGTGACGCTGTCAAATGCCTCCGAGTCCACTGTTCAAGTCGAGCTAGGCCTGAACTTAGGTGACACCGAAGTTGGAGACTTAGGCACCCTAGAATACAACACGGGAAGTGGTTGGGTTGCAGTGCCAAACGATGGCGTAGTAACGGTGCCAGCAGGGCAAACTGAGTTTGATGTGCGCATCGCTTCTGTTGATGACGCCGTTTACGAAGGCCCTGAAGATTTCAGTGTGACAGTAACCGGCATTGGCGCAGTACAAGGCAGCGATACGGGGACGGCGACGATCGTGGACGATGGCACTGGGCCAGGCCCCGATCCGGATGATGACCGCCCGAATGTGACTATTTCAGATGCTGGCACCATCAATGAGGGTGAGACAGCCAACTTCAAAGTGACGTTGTCGAATGCCTCCGAGTCCACTGTTCAAGTCGAGCTAGGCCTGAACTTGGGCGATACCGAAGCCGGTGACTTAGGTACCTTGGAATACAACACAGGCTCCGGTTGGGTTGCAGTGCCAAACGATGGCGTAGTAACGGTGCCAGCGGGGCAAACTGAGTTTGATGTGCGTATCGCTTCCATTGATGATGCTGTTTATGAAGGTCCTGAAGATTTCAGCGTGACGGTGACTGGCATTGGGGCGGTGCAAGGCAGCGATACGGGTACGGCAACGATAGTGGATGATGGCACGGGTCCGGGCCCTGATCCGGATGATGACCGTCCAAGCGTGACTATCTCAGATGCTGGCACCATCAATGAGGGGTGAGACAGCCAACTTCAAAGTGACGCTGTCGAATGCCTCCGAGTCTACAGTTCAAGTCGAGCTTGGCCTCAACTTAGGTGATACCGAAGCCGGTGACTTAGGTACCTTGGAATACAACACCGGAAGCGGTTGGGTGGCAGTGCCAAACGATGGTGTGGTGACGGTGCCAGCGGGGCAAACTGAGTTTGATGTGCGTATTGCTTCCATTGATGACGCGGTGTACGAAGGCCCTGAAGATTTCAGTGTGACTGTAACTGGCATTGGGGCAGTACAAGGCAGCGATACCGGTACGGCGACGATCGTGGATGACGGCGCTGGTCCGGGCCCTGATCCGGATGATGATCGTCCAAGCGTGACTATTTCAGATGCTGGCACCATTAATGAGGGTGATACAGCGAACTTCAAAGTGACGCTCTCGAACGCCTCCGAGTCCACTGCTCAAGTCGAGCTGGGCCTGAACTTGGGCGATACCGAAGCCGGTGACTTAGGCACCTTAGAATACAACACAGGCTCCGGTTGGGTTGCAGTGCCAAACGATGGCGTAGTAACGGTGCCAGCAGGGCAAACTGAGTTTGATGTGCGTATTGCTTCCATTGATGATGCCGTGTACGAAGGCCCTGAAGATTTCAGTGTGACGGTGACTGGCATTGGCGCAGTGCAAGGCAGCGATACCGGTACGGCAACGATAGTGGACGATGGCACGGGTCCAGGCCCTGATCCGGATGATGACCGTCCAAGCGTGACTATTTCAGATGCTGGCACCATCAATGAGGGTGAGACAGCGAACTTCAAAGTGACGCTATCGAACGCCTCCGAATCTACAGTTCAAGTCGAGCTTGGTCTCAACCTAGGCGATACCGAAACCGGTGACTTAGGCACCTTAGAATACAACACCGGCTGCGGTTGGGTTGCAGTGCCAAACGATGGCGTAGTAACGGTGCCAGCGGGGCAAACTGAGTTTGATGTGCGTATTGCTTCCATTGATGACGCTGTGTATGAAGGCCCTGAAGATTTCAGTGTGACGGTGACTGGCATTGGGGCAGTGCAAGGCAGCGATACCGGTACGGCAACGATAGTGGACGATGGCACGGGTCCGGGCCCTGATCCGGATGATGACCGTCCAAGCGTGACTATTTCAGATGCTGGCACCATCAATGAGGGTGAGACAGCGAACTTCAAAGTGACGCTATCGAACGCCTCCGAGTCTACAGTTCAAGTCGAGCTTGGCCTCAACTTAGGCGATACCGAAGCCGGTGACTTAGGCACCTTAGAATACAACACCGGATGCGGTTGGGTTGCAGTGCCAAACGATGGCGTGGTAACGGTGCCAGCAGGGCAAACTGAGTTTGATGTGCGTATTGCTTCCATTGATGACGCGGTTTACGAAGGCCCTGAAGATTTCAGTGTGACAGTGACTGGCATTGGCGCAGTGCAAGGCAGCGATACCGGTACGGCAACGATAGTGGGACGATGGCACTGGTCCGGGCCCTGATCCGGATGATGACCGTCCAAGCGTGACTATCTCAGATGCTGGCACCATCAATGAGGGTGAGACAGCGAACTTCAAAGTGACGCTGTCGAACGCCTCCGAGTCTACAGTTCAAGTCGAGCTAGGCCTCAACTTGGGCGATACCGAAGCCGGTGACTTAGGCACCTTAGAATACAACACAGGCTCCGGTTGGGTTGCAGTGCCAAACGATGGCGTAGTAACGGTGCCAGCGGGGCAAACTGAGTTTGATGTGCGTATCGCTTCCATTGATGACGCTGTTTATGAAGGCCCTGAAGATTTCAGTGTGACAGTAACTGGCATTGGCGCAGTGCAAGGCAGCGATACCGGTACGGCAACGATAGTGGATGATGGTACGGGTCCGGGCCCCGATCCGGATGATGACCGTCCAAGCGTGACTATTTCAGATGCTGGCACCATCAATGAGGGTGAGACAGCGAACTTCAAAGTGACGCTATCGAACGCCTCCGAGGCTACAGTTCAAGTCGAGCTTGGCCTCAACTTAGGCGATACCGAAGCCGGTGACTTACGCACCTTAGAATACAACACCGGAAGCGGTTGGGTTGCAGTGCCAAACGATGGCGTGGTAACGGTGCCAGCGGGGCAAACTGAGTTTGATGTGCGTATTGCTTCCATTGATGACGCCGTTTACGAAGGCCCTGAAGATTTCAGTGTGACAGTAACTGGCATTGGGGCAGTGCAAGGCAGCGATACGGGTACGGCAACGATAGTGGATGATGGCACTGGTCCGGGCCCTGATCCGGATGATGACCGTCCAAGCGTGACTATTTCAGATGCTGGCACCATCAATGAGGGTGAGACAGCCAACTTCAAAGTGACGCTGTCGAATGCCTCCGAGTCTACTGTTCAAGTCGAGCTAGGCCTCAACTTAGGCGATACCGAAGCCGGTGACTTAGGCACCTTAGAATACAACACAGGCTCCGGTTGGGTTGCAGTGCCAAACGATGGCGTAGTAACGGTGCCAGCAGGGCAAACTGAGTTTGATGTGCGTATCGCTTCCATTGATGATGCGGTGTACGAAGGCCCTGAAGATTTCAGTGTGACGGTGACTGGCATTGGCGCAGTGCAAGGCAGCGATACGGGTACGGCAACGATAGTGGACGATGGCACGGGTCCGGGCCCTGATCCGGATGATGACCGTCCAAGCGTGACTATCTCAGATGCTGGCACCATCAATGAGGGTGAGACAGCGAACTTCAAAGTGACGCTATCGAATGCCTCCGAGTCTACAGTTCAAGTCGAGCTAGGCCTCAACTTAGGTGACACCGAAGCCGGTGACTTAGGCACCTTAGAATACAACACAGGCTCCGGTTGGGTGGCAGTGCCAAACGATGGCGTAGTAACGGTGCCAGCAGGGCAAACTGAGTTTGATGTGCGCATTGCTTCCATTGATGATGCGGTTTACGAAGGCCCTGAAGATTTCAGTGTGACGGTGACTGGCATTGGGGCAGTACAAGGCAGCGATACGGGTACGGCAACGATAGTGGATGATGGCACGGGTCCGGGCCCTGATCCGGATGATGACCGTCCAAGCGTGACTATTTCAGATGCTGGCACCATCAATGAGGGTGAGACAGCGAACTTCAAAGTGACGCTATCGAATGCCTCCGAGTCCACAGTTCAAGTCGAGCTAGGCCTCAACTTAGGCGATACCGAAGTCGGTGACTTAGGCACCTTAGAATACAACACAGGCTCCGGTTGGGTTGCAGTGCCAAACGATGGCGTAGTAACGGTGCCAGCAGGGCAAACTGAGTTTGATGTGCGTATTGCTTCCATTGATGATGCGGTGTACGAAGGCCCTGAAGATTTCAGTGTGACGGTGACTGGCATTGGGGCAGTGCAAGGCAGCGATACGGGTACGGCAACGATAGTGGATGATGGCACGGGTCCGGGCCCCTGATCCGGATGATGACCGTCCAAGCGTGACTATCTCAGATGCTGGCACCATCAATGAGGGTGAGACAGCGAACTTCAAAGTGACGCTATCGAATGCCTCCGAGTCCACAGTTCAAGTCGAGCTAGGCCTCAACTTAGGCGACACCGAAGTCGGTGACTTAGGCACCTTAGAATACAACACAGGCTCCGGTTGGGTTGCAGTGCCAAACGATGGCGTAGTAACGGTGCCAGCAGGGCAAACTGAGTTTGATGTGCGTATTGCTTCCATTGATGATGCGGTTTATGAAGGCCCTGAAGATTTCAGTGTGACGGTGACTGGCATTGGGGCAGTACAAGGCAGCGATACGGGTACGGCAACGATAGTGGACGACGGCACTGGTCCGGGCCCTGATCCGGATGATGACCGTCCAAGCGTGACTATTTCAGATGCTGGCACCATCAATGAGGGTGAGACAGCGAACTTCAAAGTGACGCTATCGAATGCCTCCGAGTCCACAGTTCAAGTAGAGCTAGGCCTGAATCTCGGCGACACCGAAGCCGGTGACTTAGGCACCTTAGAATACAACACAGGCTACCGGTTGGGTTGCAGTGCCAAACGATGGCGTAGTAACGGTGCTCGCAGGGCAAACAGAGTTTGATGTGCGTATTGCTTCCATTGATGACGCCGTTTATGAAGGCCCTGAAGATTTCAGTGTGACAGTAACCGGCATTGGGGCAGTACAAGGCAGCGATACGGGTACGGCAACGATAGTGGATGATGGCACGGGTCCGGGCCCTGATCCGGATGATGACCGTCCAAGCGTGACTATTTCAGATGCTGGCACCATCAATGAGGGTGAGACAGCGAACTTCAAAGTGACGCTATCGAATGCCTCCGAGTCCACAGTTCAAGTCGAGCTAGGCCTCAACTTAGGCGATACCGAAGCCGGTGACTTAGGCACCTTAGAATACAACACAGGCTCCGGTTGGGTTGCAGTGCCAAACGATGGCGTAGTAACGGTGCCAGCAGGGCAAACTGAGTTTGATGTGCGTATTGCTTCCATTGATGAAGCCCGTTTATGAAGGCCCTGAAGATTTCAGTGTGACGGTGACTGGCATTGGGGCAGTCCAAGGCAGCGATACGGGTACGGCCACGATAGTGGACGATGGCACTGGTCCAGGCCCCTGATCCGGATGATGACCGTCCAAGCGTGACTATCTCAGATGCTGCACCCATCAATGAGGGTGATACAGCGAACTTCAAAGTGACGCTATCGAATGCCTCCGAGTCTACAGTTCAAGTCGAGCTAGGCCTCAACTTAGGTGACACCGAAGCCGGTGACTTAGGCACCTTAGAATACAACACAGGCTCCGGTTGGGTGGCAGTGCCAAACGATGGCGTAGTAACGGTGCCAGCAGGGCAAACTGAGTTTGATGTGCGTATTGCTTCCATTGATGACGCCGTTTAAGAAGGCCCTGAAGATTTCAGTGTGACGGTGACTGGCATTGGCGCAGTGCAAGGCAGCGATACGGGTACGGCAACGATAGTGGATGACGGCACGGGTCCGGGCCCTGATCCGGATGATGACCGTCCAAGCGTGACTATTTCAGATGCTGGCACCATCAATGAGGGTGAGACAGCGAACTTCAAAGTGACGCTATCGAACGCCTCCGAGTCCACAGTTCAAGTCGAGCTAGGCCTCAACTTAGGTGACACCGAAGCCGGTGACTTAGGCACCTTAGAATACAACACAGGCTCCGGTTGGGTTGCAGTGCCAAACGATGGCGTAGTAACGGTGCCAGCAGGGGCAAACTGAGTTTGATGTGCGTATTG
The DNA here is from genome assembly GCF_000354175.2 of Vibrio alginolyticus NBRC 15630 = ATCC 17749. Lineage (NCBI taxonomy): Bacteria > Pseudomonadati > Pseudomonadota > Gammaproteobacteria > Vibrionales > Vibrionaceae > Vibrio > Vibrio alginolyticus. The sequence goes on along the minus strand of NC_022349.1, from coordinate 733,592 downwards.
CTTCCATTGATGATGCTGTGTATGAAGGTCCTGAAGATTTCAGTGTGACGGTGACTGGCATTGGGGCAGTGCAAGGCAGCGATACGGGTACGGCAACGATAGTGGATGATGGCACGGGTCCGGGCCCTGATCCGGATGATGACCGTCCAAGCGTGACTATTTCAGATGCTGGCACCATCAATGAGGGTGAGACAGCGAACTTCAAAGTGACGCTATCGAACGCCTCCGAGTGCTACAGTTCAAGTCGAGCTAGGCCTCAATTTAGGTGACACCGAAGCCGGTGACTTAGGCACCTTAGAATACAACACAGGATGCGGTTGGGTGGCAGTGCCAAACGATGGTGTGGTAACGGTGCCAGCAGGGCAAACTGAGTTTGATGTGCGTATTGCTTCCATTGATGATGCGGTGTATGAAGGCCCTGAAGATTTCAGTGTGACAGTAACCGGCATTGGCGCAGTACAAGGCAGCGATACCGGTACGGCAACGATAGTGGATGATGGCACGGGTCCGGGCCCTGATCCGGATGATGACCGTCCAAGCGTGACTATCTCAGATGCTGGCACCATCAATGAGGGTGAGACAGCCAACTTCAAAGTGACGCTATCGAATGCCTCCGAGTCCACAGTTCAAGTCGAGCTAGGCCTCAATTTAGGCGATACCGAAGCCGGTGACTTAGGCACCTTAGAATACAACACAGGCTCCGGTTGGGTTGCAGTGCCAAACGATGGCGTAGTAACGGTGCCAGCAGGGCAAACTGAGTTTGATGTGCGTATTGCTTCCATTGATGACGCGGTGTACGAAGGCCCTGAAGATTTCAGTGTGACGGTGACCGGCATTGGCGCAGTGCAAGGCAGCGATACGGGTACGGCAACGATAGTGGACGATGGCACGGGTCCGGGCCCTGATCCGGATGATGACCGTCCAAGCGTGACTATTTCAGATGCTGGCACCATCAATGAGGGTGAGACAGCGAACTTCAAAGTGACGCTATCGAACGCCTCCGAGTCCACAGTTCAAGTCGAGCTAGGCCTCAACTTAGGCGACACCGAAGCCGGTGACTTAGGCACCTTAGAATACAACACAGGCTCCGGTTGGGTTGCAGTGCCAAACGATGGCGTAGTAACGGTGCCAGCAGGGCAAACTGAGTTTGATGTGCGTATTGCTTCCATTGATGACGCGGTTTATGAAGGCCCTGAAGATTTCAGTGTGACGGTGACTGGCATTGGCGCAGTACAAGGCAGCGATACGGGTACGGCAACGATAGTGGACGATGGCACGGGTCCGGGCCCTGATCCGGATGATGACCGTCCAAGCGTGACTATTTCAGATGCTGGCACCATCAATGAGGGTGAGACAGCGAATTTCAAAGTGACGTTGTCGAACGCCTCCGAGTCTACAGTTCAAGTCGAGCTTGGCCTCAACTTAGGCGATACCGAAGCCGGTGACTTAGGTACCTTGGAATACAACACCGGAAGCGGTTGGGTGACAGTGCCAAACGATGGTGTGGTGACCGTGCCGGCAGGGCAAACTGAGTTTGATGTGCGTATCGCTGCCATTGATGATGCTGTTTATGAAGGCCCTGAAGATTTCAGTGTGACAGTAACCGGCATTGCCGCAGTACAAGGCAGTGATACGGGTACGGCAACGATAGTGGACGATGGCACGGGTCCGGGCCCTGATCCGGATGATGACCGTCCAAGCGTGACTATTTCAGACGCTGGCACCATCAATGAGGGTGAGACAGCGAATTTCAAAGTGACGTTGTCGAACGCCTCCGAGTCTACAGTTCAAGTCGAGCTTGGCCTCAACTTAGGCGATACCGAAGCCGGTGACTTAGGTACCTTGGAATACAACACCGGAAGCGGTTGGGTTGCAGTGCCAAACGATGGTGTAGTAACGGTGCCAGCGGGGCAAACTGAGTTTGATGTGCGTATTGCTTCCATTGATGACGCTGTTTATGAAGGCCCTGAAGATTTCAGCGTGACAGTAACCGGCATTGGTGCAGTGCAAGGCAGCGATACCGGTACGGCAACGATTATTGATAATGATGCTCCTCCTTCTATTTCAAATGTTGTGAATGCAGTTGTTTCGGAAGAAGGTTTAGCTAATGGTATCCCTGATAATACAGGAGCACCTTCAGACACCACTAACTCCGCAAGTTTCTCAGGAACATTCACAGTTGCCGATCCAGACACGGCGAATGTTTCAGTGGTATTGGCAGGCCCTAACAACCTAACATCAGGAGGGGAGCCTATATCGTGGACGTGGGACAACAGTACTCAAACGCTGACTGCGAAAACTGCTCACCTGAGCGTTGTTGCTACTGTTGTGCTGAGCGAGCCTTCAGCTTCAGGTCAAGGCTCTTGGGACTATACTATTACTCTGTTTGAGCCACTTGATCATCCTGTTAATGATGTGGAAGACATCATCAACTTTGATTTACAGATTTCTGTAAGTGATGGACAAACAACAACATCTCAAAGCTTAAATGTGGCCGTTGAAGATGATTGCCCATACGTGCCTGTTGTTGTTCAACCCGTCGATGTGTCGCTTACTGGTGCACCTAACGTTCTGACAGGGCGCATAGATTTTGCAGGAAGTGAGGCAGATGCAACCAGTCGAACATTTGGGGACGTTGTTGTGACTGCAAACGGTTTTGTGTCTGACGAATCTGTGATGCTGGGAACAGCTGAAATCAATCAATCATCAGAAGGGATTGGCGTTAAAAGTTCTGGTAACAACGGCTTCCAATTAGAAAACGAAGTCGATTATCGATTCGCGGGTAATGAGGGTGTATCAGAGCAGTTAATCATAGACTTAGGCAATAAAGTTGCTTACGGAGCAGAAATAGAATTTGAGAAAATGTTTGGTGGTGAACTTGAGAAAGGAATCGCATCTTTTTATAGAGATGGTGTATTAATTGCTCAGCAATCGTTCAGCTCTGACGCAAGCAGTGGTGATTACGCGGCAAATTTCAATGTTCAACAGGGAGGCTTTGATAAAATCATCCTCGAGGCGACCAGTAATGGCAATGGCCCGGATACTGAAGACAACAGTGACTTTACCGTTAAATCAATAACCTTTACAGGTGCGTACTCTGGCGTGCCAATTGCTAGTGCGGATGGGAACCTCGGTGCTGTATATGGAGCTGATGGCCCTGGTTCTATAGTCTTAAATGGAGGTGAGGCTGGTTTAGAGACTCTAGATGGTAAAGACGTGTTGATATACGTCGATCCACAAAACTCTAATAGACTGATTGCAGAGGCTGATGGAGAGCTTGCATTCGAAGTTCAACTTACACCTAGCACTGGAAAATGGGAGTTCTTCCAATACTTGCCTTTGACCTCACCTTATGGCGATGGGGATATCGATTTTAACTACACTATTACTGATAATGATGGCGACAGTAAAACGGGGTACTTTTCTGTCAACCCTTACGCCCCACCAATTGTAGAAGGTGTAACACTAAACGTTTCTGAGGAAGGCTTAAGCAACGCCATTGCTGATGACTCTGCTCTAAACGGCTTTGATGACACAACTGACTCGAGTACTGATGTAGAACAATTGACGCTGGGTCAAACCGTTGATTCTGTTACGCTCAGTGAACCATCTACAGCTCTTACTAGTAACGGTATCTCTGTAACGTGGACGTTATCAAATAACGACCAAATGCTTATCGGTTCAGCGAACGGTGAAGAGGTTATCAAAATATCAGTCAATGATACTGGAGTGGTATCTACGGAGCTTCTTGGTCCGATTGATCACTCCAACCCATCTGGAGAAGACACCTTAAATATTGAGGTGCCTGTGCTTGTCTCGAATGCTCGTGGTCTTACTAACTCCACAACGGTCAACGTTATTGTGGAAGATGACTCACCAGATTCTGCATCTATTATTCACGATGTAGTTGCAGAAACTAAAGAAAGTGCCAACGTTCAGCTCATAATGGATGTCTCGGGTTCTATGCGAACGGATAATCGCTTGCAGATAATGAAAGATTCGGCAACTCAGTTATTGAATCAATATGAGTCTATCGGTCAAACGCGAGTTCAAATTATTACTTATAGCAGTACAGCATCCACTTACGCTATAGGTGCTGCGACGTGGCTGACGGTCGAGGAGGCCAAAGCGTATATTGAGACGCTAACTGCGGGTGGCGCGACTAACTATAACAACGCGCTAAATGAAGCAAAACAGTCATGGGATGATGTAGGTAAGTTAACCAGTGCGTCGAATGTTAGTTACTTCTTGTCAGATGGTCAGCCAAACCCTGCGTCATCATTTATAAACGACGCTCGCGAGCAGAGTTGGATTGATCACCTAACCGATCCTGATAATCAGATCACAGCCCTAGCGTATGGTATGGGCGTTAATCTTATGCCGGAGCAATTAGATCGCGTAGCATATGATGGCTTTTTGAATCAAGACCTTGATGGTGTTGTGGTTCCTGACGTAACTCAATTACCTCCGGTTATGTTGCAGTCAGTGATTCAACCTGTTGGGGGGAACTTGATGTATACCACTTCTCCAGATACAGGTATTGGTGCAGATGGTGGTTATATTAGCGAAATAGAACATGACGGTGTCACTTATTCGTTTGATGGTACAGACCTAATAGTAACTGACAATAACGATGGTATTTCGCATGCATTTGACGACACAACGATGCAGCTTACTATCTATATCGACAGCAAACATACTCTGGAAATCGACCTAAACGATGGTGCGTATGCATTTTATGGTGCGGTGGGTGATACAGTTGAAACGTTAGACTTCGATTATGTATTGACGGATAACGATGGCGATCAAAGTGAGAATACCCTGCAATTCGTTATTGATGAAAACGGAGGAGTAAATGCTTCAAGTAATGGCTCTGCAAATATTATTGAAGCTGAAGTAGACGTAAGTCATGACATCTTGATCGGTAATGATAACGAGGCAGATGTCTTTAAATGGGTCAACGACTCCTTGGATACAGGAACAGATCTAATTAGAGGTTTTGAGAGAGATTTGGACACCTTAGATCTGAGTGAAGTCGTTGAAGATGCAGGGCACAATACGATAGAAGAACTTCTTAATAGTATTGACTTGAACATTGATGGCGATGACTTATCTCTAGAAATAACCCATAACGATGGAAACTCAATTCAAACTATCGTAATAGAAAACGGGGCGACAGAGTTTAGTGATTTAATCGTGGGAAATGCGGACTTTGAGAGAGATGTGTTATCCGCACTAACTAAGGTTAACTTAGAGCCATAATGAAAAGGGCCAGTAGGCCCTTTTCTTCTGCTTTGTCTTACTTATTCGTAGCCTAAAGCACTTTACATGCAAAACCTTTTAAGTAGAAGCCTTCTGGATATGCTGTATCGGTTGGGTGGTCAGCGGCTTGCTCAAAACGCTCCACAAACTTTACTTGGCGGTTAGCGTCTACGGCTGCATCAGCGATGATTTTCTGGAACAGAACTTGATCCATCAAGCCAGAGCACGAGTAGGTCAGTAGCGTGCCGCCCGGTTTTAGAATTTGCATTGCTAGCATGTTGATGTCTTTGTAACCACGACATGCACCGTTTAGTTGTGCTTTGCTCTCTGCGAACTTCGGTGGGTCCATAATAACCACATCGAACTGAGTTCCTTGATCGCGATACTCACGAAGTAGCTTAAACACGTCTGCATTTAGGAACACGGCACGCTTCTTCGAAATATCAAACTCGTTTAGCTCTGCGTTGAATTTTGCGGTATCTAAAGCAGGTTGCGACACGTCAGCGTTAATCACACGCTTTGCATCACCTTTTAGAGCGTAAAGTCCGAAGCCACCTGTGTAAGAGAAGCAGTTAAGAACTTCTTTGCCTTTCATATATTTCATCGCTTGCTGGCGACTATCACGTTGATCTAGGTAGAAACCTGTTTTGTGTCCGCCAACGATATCTACACTAATCTTTACGCCATTTTCTTCGATGACGACCGATTGAGGTGGCTCTTCGCCGTGCAAGACGCCCGTGATCTCTTTTAAACCCTCTTTTTTACGAACGGCCACGTCAGAGCGCTCGTACACATTACAATCAGGGAAGCACTCAACCAGAGCGTCAACAATAGCCTGCTTATTGTGTTCTGCGCCAGCACTGAGAAGTTGGCACACAAAGAAATTTTGGTAACGGTCAATCGTAACGCCTGGTAAGCCGTCAGACTCTGCTGCGATAAGGCGATAACCCGTAAGGCCATCACGTTCGATAATGTCTTCACGAAGAAGTTGTGCGTCTTTAAGTCGTTTAACGAAAAACGCGGTGTCGATTTCTTCTTTATCAAAACTCCAAATACGAGCACGAATTTGTGAAGCTGGCGAATATGCCGCCTTAGCTAGCCATTTACCGTCGTGAGTGAATACATCAACCGTTTCGCCAAGAGCAGGTTCGCCCTCAACTTTGTTGATGCCTCGAGAGAAGATCCAAGGGTGCTTGCGCTTGACCGATTTCTCACGACCTTTAACCAAATAGATAGCAGCTGTCATTTCATTAGCTCTTGTTGAATTTTGAAAGGGGCGTATTGTCCGGGATGTGAATGGTAAAAGCAATATCCCTCGGCAATCCAGTACATTGTAGTGACTTTTAAATACAAAAAAGGTCACTAAAGTGACCCTGTTATTTGAATTTGCTGTAACAGATTCCGTTGCTATGCTTTAAGTCCAGTAAGTAGAGCTTCCATTGTGTCGCTTTGCTTACGCAGTTGATCAACGTTTTGTGAAGTCGTGCTTATCATATTGCACACGTTATCTGCTTGAACTCGAATTTCTTCAACGCTTGAGGCGATATTGTCCGCGACTACACCTTGCTCTTCAGCTGCTGTTGCAATTTGAATGCTACTGTCGGAGATAGTTTGATTTTTATCTGCCAAAGAGCCGATTTCGTGATTCACTTCCGTCATGAGGTTTTGTCCCTCATTTGCATTATTAACTGTCACTTCCATCAGCTTAGTAAGCGACTGGCTGTTACGCTGTAACGATTCAATCATCGTTTGGATTTCAACTGTCGCTTGCTGAGTGCGTCCCGCAAGAGCGCGAACCTCATCCGCAACGACCGCAAATCCACGACCTTGTTCTCCAGCACGTGCAGCTTCAATCGCCGCGTTCAGAGCAAGTAGGTTGGTTTGCTCGGAGATCCCATTGATGGTTGTCACGACTTCATCAATTTGTGCGGCATTGGCATCTAACTCGGCAACGGCTTGAGACGCAGATTGAATCTCATTAGAAAGGTTCGAAATCGAGTGAAGCGTATTCTCAACTTTCACTTGTCCAGACTGAGCCACGTTACGTGCATCATCGGTTTGCGTGCTTGAATCGTGAGCTAGTGTCGCGACTTCTCGAATCGTTGATGCCATCTGTTCAGTTGCACTCGCAAGAGAGTTGAGGTGTTCCTGCTGAGTCGCTGAAATATCTGAACTGTGATGAATCGATTGATTCAGGTCTGAGCTAATTTGTTGCATTAACGCCACAGACTCTTGAATCGACAGCACCATTTGTTGCTCTCGTTCTGCAACTTTGTCTATCGTAATAGCAATTTCACTAAACTCGTCGCGAACAGGGAAGAAGTTCATTCTCGCAGTTAGGTCGCCACCAGCAAGAGTGTTTAAGGCTTTGTTCATCGTGAACATCGCGCCGCCAATAAACGTCATGATGTAGTAAACGCCAAGAGCGAGAATAAACAAGCTCACACAGATGATGCTTACTTGAGTCGTTGATAGGGCAGTCCATAAAGAAAGTTCATGGTTCGCAACCAAACTGTACGCACCATTTAAAACAGACACGGATTGCGAACCAGAGCCAATAGAAACGGTTTCTGAACCCGCTATGAGGCTTGCTACTTGAGATTGAGAAAGGTTGCCTGCCTCTATCAGACCTTTCATAAGCATGAGCTCTTCTTGGTACATACTTGAGATCAGTGTATTAGCCGCGCTATTAAGGACGAGAGTGAGAATGACTAAAGCAAGAAGAGGGAGAACGAAGAGCAAATAGAACTTTTCTTGAATCTTTAAGTGAATGAGATACTTATCAATCCAGCGGAATGGAATTTCTTTCATAATTATAATAACCGTGCAAAAACCCACTATCCTTAGTGGGGTGAATAGACGAAAAGAATATATCACTCAGTAAAAAGAAGCGGTACAAAGATGAACGTAAAGTGTGAGAGATTTATAGTAAAAGGTCACGTTCAAGGCGTCGGCTTTCGTTACCATACTTCCCATCAAGGATTGAAGCTAGGGTTAACAGGTTATGCGAAGAACCTAAACAATGGTGATGTTGAAGTGATGGCGTGTGGAACAGACGCGCAAATAGTTGCGTTTTCGGAATGGTTACAAGAAGGACCGCGAACGGCAACAGTAGAGCAAGTGATGCAGGAGCCTGCGTCGTATAAGCCGTTACGCGGTTTTAAAATTTTATGAATCTACAAGCATTTAGCTGGCTTTGGTAGGCCGGCTAATTTGGTTGCTTGTTTGGCTGGTCCCTTTTTAAACAGCTTGAATAGATACTTACTGTTACCTTTTTCCGGGCCGTGCGCTTTTTCCATCGCTTTCACAAGCATACGCACTGCAGGGGAGGTATTAAACTCTTCATAAAAGTCTCGCACAAAATGCACAACTTCCAAATGAGCATCCGTAAGCTCGATGTCTTCTTCTTTTGCTAAAAGCTCAATCATACCTTCTTCCCATTGAGTATGATCCAATAAGTAGCCTTGAGCATCCGTTTCAATTTCTTTGCCGTTGTAAACGAACATAACGTTTTATCCGTTAAGTAAACATGGATGTTTATAGATTAGCGACAGCCGAGAATGTTCTCAACAAAAGAATCTCGAAGTCGTATCGAGCGAAGCAAAAGCGTACAAAATGGTGAGTGCTTTTTGACAGAGCTAGGCACTTTGATATAAATGCTCTTTTATTCAAATAAATAGGAAACTATTCAGTTTGTTAGAAATTTTACGGGGTGAGTACCAACGAAATTGCATGGATACCCAGGCTTATTCGTTTTTGTTTTGGTTTTTTCTTGGCTACTTGTCTGATTATGGGATTTTATGGGTGAATGAATAGCTTAAACGTTGTGTTTGTTTTCATAGACCGATATTCTCATTGGATTAATAAAAGCCTGTATTCAGGTTAGAAACAACAATGATGACAAGGAGTTAGTCATGTCGAAACAACGTTACATTGAGATTAATGACAATGTAAAATCCACTTGGTCCATCGAGCGTATTTGGCAACTTGCAGAATCCTTACCTGTAGAAGAAATTTCGATTGATGATATCAAAGGCCCAAATGAAGTGACTTGGTTTAGTCATGAAGGGCCACAGCCAACCTGCCGTGAAATTGCAAAACATTGCCAACGAATCAACAATGCTGATTTGTCGTATCCGGTAATCTTAACCAGTGACTATCGTGTTTTTGACGGTATGCACCGAATCGCCAAGCAAATCATGTTAGGAGAGGAAACGATCAAAGTGAGACGCTTTAGAGAAAATCCAGAAGCTGACGAAGTTATCGAGTTGTCAGTAGAGCAGGCGTAATACACTGAATTGCACACAAAGAAAAAGCCCGAAGGAATTACCTTCGGGCTTTTTGATTCTACTTAACGAGAAACGATTAATCGTCGTTCATGATGCCTAGAATGCTTAGTAGGCTGATGAAGATGTTGTAGATTGATACATACAAAGTTACTGTCGCAGAGATATAGTTTGTTTCACCGCCACGAATAATGCCTTGTGTTGTCATCAGGATCGCCATAGTAGAGAAAATGATAAACAAGCTGCTCAACGCCAAGTGTAAAAGGGTTGATTGAATAAAGAAGCTTGCAATCATGCCCACAACCAGCACAACAAATAGTGATAGCATTAAGCCACCCATCATCGATAGGTCACGTTTCGTTGTTAGTGCGTATGCCGATGCTGCCATGAAAGATAGTGCCGTACCACCGAGTGCGGTTAATACGATATCGCCCATGCCGGCACCGATGTACATGTTTAGAATAGGGCCAACGGTGTAACCTAAGAAGCCAGTAAATAGGAACGTAAACACAAGGCCAAGACTGTTGTTACGGTTTTTTTCTGTTAAGAATAATAGGCCGTAGAAACCAACCAGCATTAGGATGATACCTGGATGTGGAAGGTTAAATGCCATTGCAACGCCAGCAACGACTGCCGACCATAAAAGTGTCATTGAAAGTAGAGCGTAAGTATTACGCAATACTTTGTTCGTTTGTAGAGCACTTTCTTGAGTTGAAGTGCGGGTAAACATTGGACTGTTCATAATCTTCCTCGATAAGAGACTTTCTTTTAAGTACATTTATGGGATTGAAAGTTCAAAAAATCAAGCCCTAACCATACGTAACTTAGATAAAATAATAATAGAAATAAGATGTTATGTATTTGGCAACTTGTAACACAATATTACTGCCTAGCATAGCTATGTTGATTCTTACACAGATTTTTGAATTTAGTAACAAAAAGCACTGGCTTCATAGAAACCAGTGCTTTTTTATGTCGATTCGGCTAAATCTTAGTGGTGTAAGATTTGCGCTAGGAAATTTTGGGTCCTATCCGATTGAGGATTTTCGAAGAAATCAACAGGGTTGTTTTCTTCGATGATCTCTCCTGCGTCCATGAATATCACGCGATCGGCAACTTCTTTAGCAAAGCCCATTTCATGTGTCACACAAAGCATAGTCATGCCTTCCTCGGCGAGTTCGACCATTACATCCAGTACTTCGCGAACCATTTCCGGGTCGAGTGCAGATGTTGGCTCATCAAAAAGCATGACTTTAGGGTTCATACACAAAGAGCGAGCAATCGCCACGCGTTGTTGCTGACCACCAGACAGCTGACCGGGATACTTCTCCGCTTGGTCTGGAATTTTAACACGTTCCAGATATTTCATCGCAACTGCTTCTGCCTCATCTTTTGGCATCTTCTTCACCCAGATAGGCGCGAGCGTACAGTTTTCCAGTACGGTTAAATGAGGGAAGAGATTAAAGTGTTGAAAGCACATGCCCACTTCTCGGCGTACTGCTTCAATGTTCTTTAAGTCTTCAGTTAATTCCGTACCAGAGACGTAAATGCTGCCTGCTTGGTGCTCTTCAAGGCGGTTAATACAGCGAATCATCGTTGATTTTCCCGACCCAGATGGGCCACAGATAACGATTTTCTCCCCGCGCTTAACGTCGAGGTTAATATTTTTTAGTACGTGAAACTCACCATACCATTTATTCATGTCCTTCAATTGGATCATGTAATCTTGTTGTTGCGTCATAATACGTCCTTGATCTTGATGAGTTATCGTTTGTGACCGGTATGAAGTTTGTTTTCAAGCCATATCGAATAGCGCGACATGCCAAAACAAAATACCCAAAACACTAACGCGACAAATACATAACTTTCTGTAGCAAAACCTAACCATTCAGGGTCGGTGTTTGCTGCTTGCCCTATACCGAGTACGTCAAACATACCAATGATGAGTACCAAACTGGTGTCTTTAAACAAACCGATGAAGGTGTTCACGATAGAAGGAATAGTAATCTTTAGCGCCTGTGGCAAGATAATCAGCCCAGTCTTTTTCCAGTAACTTAACCCAAGCGCATCAGCGGCTTCATATTGACCTTTCGGAATGGCTTGTAGACCACCGCGTACCACTTCTGCCATGTAAGCGGAGGCAAACATAACCACACCGATAAGGGCGCGAATCAGTTTATCTGTCTCTGAACCTTCAGACATAAATAATGGAAGCATAACCGAAGCCATGAACAAAACCGTAATCAGCGGAACGCCACGCCAAACTTCAATGTAGACGGTACAAATGCTGCGAATGATCGGCATCTCTGAACGTCTACCAAGCGCAAGTACCACACCAATTGGCAGTGAAACTACGATACCAACTAACGCAATAATGAGCGTAACGAGTAATCCACCCCATTTGTGTGTATCGACCACTTCTAGTCCAAAGACACCCCCGTACAACAGCCCAGCGATGATGAATGGGTAGATGTTTACGAAGAAAAGCCAAATCCACATCCGTTTCGGTGTCTTCTCATACGCGAGTAAAACAGTAAACATGGCCAATGTGATATAGAAAAGGCGAGGGCGCCATAGTTCGGACTCTGGATAAAAACCATACATGAACTGCTCCCAGCGCACGCTGATAAATACCCAGCAAGCACCATCTCGGCTACAGTCGTCACGCGTTGAGCCAATCCAGTCTGCGTTAATAAACGCCCAATCCACGATATACCATATTGCAGTTACGACAATATACGCAAGAATGACAGTAACAATGGAATTGATAGGGCCATTAAATAGATTTTTCCGCATCCAACCAACGAAGCCTACAGTATTGGCGGGTGGCGGGAGATCCGGTTGAAATTGATGAGTACTCATATTATCTCTCCACCAGCGCGACTTTACGGTTATACAAGTTCATTAATGCAGACGTAATCAGACTTAATGTCAAGTACACGCCCATCGTCATCGCAATGATCTCAATCGCTTGTCCCGTTTGGTTCAGGGTAGTACCAGCAAACACAGAGACAAGATCTGGATAACCAATCGCCATCGCTAACGATGAGTTTTTGGTGAGGTTGAGATATTGACTGGTTAAAGGTGGAATAATAATTCGTAACGCTTGAGGAATGACAACAAGCTTTAAAGTTTTCGAGCGTGGTAAGCCTAGCGACATCGCTGCTTCGGTTTGACCATGGCTAACCGCATTAATACCAGAGCGCACAATCTCAGCAATGAAAGAAGCTGTATAAACACTCAATGCCAAAAGTAGCGCAGCCAATTCAGGAATAATGCTAATACCACCTCGGAAGTTAAACCCTTTTAGTTCAGGATAATTCAGTGAAATTGGCATACCAGCAAGGAAGTACACAACCAATGGAAGGCCAACAACTAAACCCAAAACTATTCTTCCCATTGGGGTTTGTTGCCCAGTGAGACGTTGCTTATTATTCGCCCATACATTAATTAATAAGCTTGCGATTACCCCGAAGATTAACGCGGCAATAACGTAGCTACTGCCAGGTTCCATAGTCGGTGCAGGGAAATATAAGCCACGAACGTTCAGGAAAATAGCTTCACCAAGACTTAAGCTTTGGCGTGGTGAGGGTAATGCTTGAAGAACAGCGAAATACCAGAAGAATATTTGCAGAAGAAGGGGGATATTTCGGAAAGTTTCGATATAAACTGCCGCTAAACGACTAACTAACCAGTTAGAAGAAAGGCGGGCAACCCCCATGGTAAAGCCAATCACAGTAGCCAGAATAATACCTAATACAGAGACTAACGCCGTATTAAGAAGGCCGATGATAAATGTTCTACCGTAAGAGTACGTTTCATCGTATTCAATTAATGTTAACCCAATACCAAACCCGGCTTCTTGATTCAGAAAACCGAAGCCCGTTGCAATACCACGAGCATCTAAGTTATTGAGAGCGTTGTTTACAATCGTGTAAAAGAAAAATACCAGTGCAGCAATGGCAATGATCTGGAAAATAGCAGAACGAAAGGCAGGATTATAAATCAGGCTCTTGCTTCCGCTTGGTTTGGACATCGTACTTGGCGATGCATCTTGTGTCGGTTTCATACAGCGATAACCTCAAACCTTAGTTATAGATATCGGCCTGTATAAAGAAGTTTCGTCCTTGCTGGCTAAAGAATAACGCTCTCATGTCTGGTGACTTACGAACCTTTAAAGCCGTTCCACCAAGCGAGCGCTTTTCGCCATCCAATGAGCGATCCTTACTCATACAGTGAGATATAATCAAGAAAAAGGGCGGCATGAACCGCCCTGATTAACTCTTTCTATCGGATTGGTGGCGCGTACATAAAGCCGCCCGCATTCCATAGCGCATTAACGCCACGAGAGATTTCTAACGGCGAACCAGTACCGACTGTACGCTCGAAGCTTTCACCATAATTACCAACTTGTTTGATAACTTGGTAGCCCCAATCATCACGAATACCCAAACCTTTGCCTTTAGGGCCATCAACACCGAGGATACGTTTGATGTTTGGATCTGTTGACTTCAGCATTTCATCCGCATTCTTCGAACTAATACCGTATTCTTCAGCGTTAATCATCGCAGACAATGTCCACTTAGCGATGTTAAACCATTGATCATCGCCTTGACGAACGACTGGACCTAGTGGCTCTTTAGAGATGATTTCTGGAAGAACGGCCGCAGAGGACGGATCTTTCAAATTCAAACGTAGTGCATAAAGGCCAGATTGGTCAGTTGTTAATACGTCACAGCGTCCCGCATCAAAACCTTTCGAAGTTTGCGCCGCTGTGTCGAATACCACTGGTTTGTACGCCATGCCTTGGTTGCGGAAATAATCTGCAAGGTTTAGCTCGGTTGTTGTACCTGATTGAACACATACCGACGCACCATCAAGCTCTTTAGCACTTGAGATACCAAGTTCCTTCTTCACCATAAAACCTTGACCATCGTAGTAGTTCACACCTACGAAGTTTAGGCCCAGTGCAGTGTCACGGTGGAGAGTCCAGGTCGTGTTACGGGAAAGCACATCAATCTCACCAGATTGAAGCGCAGTGAAACGTTCTTTTGCGGTTAGGGGTACATATTTAACTTTCGTTTTATCCCCAAGAACGGCTGCAGCCAGTGCTTGGCAATATTCTACGTCGATACCTTCCCATTCGCCTTTTGAGTTAGGGTTAGAGAAACCAGGTAGACCGGTACTTACGCCACAAGTAAGAAAGCCTTGTTTTGTGACTTTGTCCAGAGTAGTGTCTGCTGCTTGAGCTGATGTTGCCATCATCGCAGTAGAAGCCGCTACGACGGAAGCAAGAACTGTGAGTTTATTTGCCATTTGTATCCTTCCTGTATGATCCATGTTTAATCAGGAGTGACCTGAAATAACGTGTCCAATTCGTTAGAGTTATCGTCCTACGTGATTGATTTTCGAAGAAACGGCATTCGATAGATCAACCAGTTATAAGCGTAGGAAAGGATCTGTTAATTCTCAAATATATAATTTAAATGAAGTTTTGAGAGAACTTACAAAGTGCCTTGAGATTTAGAATGACGAAATGTTAATTGTTTGTAAATAGTGCAATTCATGGACAATTTGGTGCATCAGAACAATCAATAGAAGAGTGAACAATACAAAAGAATAAAAAGTTGTTATTAAAACTGTCATTAGCTGAGCAAGGTGAAGTTCAGTAAAAATTCAAACAAAAATTATTTGTGATACCGAAACAGGGTGATGAGCTTGCCCCATTTTTGGTAGCATGGTCTACAACAGCTAATTAGAGTAATCATGGATTGAAATGCGATATTTTCCTCTGTTCTTAGATTTAATTAATAAACCCGTTCTCGTCGTGGGTGGTGGTGAGGTGGCAAGCCGAAAGGTGGAAGCGTTGCTAAAGGCTGGGGCGGATGTGACTATCGTTTCTCCGACGTTGGTTGATTTTCTGTCTAAGCTTGCTTCTGAGCATCAACTGCGCTGGGTACAACGTTTCTATTCGAGTGACATTGTCACTAAAAGCTTTGTTCAAGTGTGGGCGACGACAGACAATCCTGAGCTAAATCACCAAGTGTACAAAGATGCCAAAGAGCTAGGCATCTTGGTTAATGTTGTGGATGATAAGCCTTATTGTGATTTCATCACGCCGTCTATGATTAATCGTGGCCGTATCCAAATCGCTATCTCTAGTGGTGGAGCTTCGCCAGTTTTAATTCGAAACATCCGTGAAAAACTTGAATCGATACTGCCACAAAACATGGGGTTGATGGCGGACTTTGCTAACTCAAAGCGAAACTCAATTAAAGAGGCGCTGCCTAGTGTCGATTTACGCCGCAAGTTTTGGGAGCAATTCTTCTCGAACCCCGAGGTGGAAAACGCGCGAGATAATCGTGAGTTAGAAGCAATTTACCAAGCGACCATGGCAACACCTTTAGATGAAAAGGGAAGTTGTACTTGGGTTCATGTTGGGAAAGATGTTGAGATGTTGCCAATAAAAGCCGTACGCTATATGCAACAAGCGGAGCTGGCTCTGTACTCAACTCGATGTGAAGCGAATGTGTTAGAACTAATACGAAGAGATGCAGAAAGAGAAGCTTTCTCGAGCGCTGCTGAGCTTTCGGATATGCTGGCCAAGGCTAAAGCTGAAAAGCTTCGAATTTGCGTGTTCATACCACAAGGAACGAGCGAATTCGTATTGCTGCAAGGACAGGACTTAGTTATCTAGCAATGCCAAATGCTAAAGTGGATACGTAGTTCGTTACACTAAAGCCAATAAAAAACGCAGCGGATTATGCGCTGGCGTTTTTATTTACTTCTCAGATTGATTAATCACGGAAGTTGTTAAACTGGAATGGGATACCCATCTCTGCTTCACGAATCGCTGCCATTGTCGCTTGCAGGTCGTCGCGTTTCTTACCGGTAACACGTACTTTGTCGCCTTGAATAGAAGCTTGTACTTTTAACTTTGCGTCTTTGATAAGTTTCACTACTTTTTTCGCCGTTGGAGTATCAATACCTTGGCGGAAAAGCAGAGTTTGGTGCCAGTTTTTACCAGTAACGTCTGGGTCTTGTGCATCCATTGCGTTCGCGTCAATGTTACGCTTCGCTAAGTGGCCGCGTAAAATGTCGCGCATTTGCTTAAGTTGGAAGTCACCTTCCGCAGACATTTTTACGTTTTCTTCTACTAGCTCAAAGCTCGCATTTACGTTGCGGAAATCGAAACGAGTAGACAATTCACGGTTAGCATTATCAACGGCGTTACGTAGTTCAACCGTATCGATTTCAGAAACAATATCAAACGATGGCATGAAGATTCCTTGATTATTTTGTTATAGGGACTTTCGGGACTTAACAGCGCTTGCCAGCATATCTAGCATTGTAGCAGTGTCTTCCCAACCTAGGCATGGATCTGTAATAGACTGACCATACGTTAGGTTATTGATGTCAGTCATTGGCTGATTGCCTTCAAGAATAAAGCTTTCTGCCATGATACCCGCAATACGAGTGCTGCCTGACTTAATTTGGTTACAAATGTCTTGAGCTACGTCGATTTGTTTTCTGTGTTGCTTCTGACAGTTTGCATGGCTGAAATCCACAACCAAACGTTGTGGCAATCCAAACTCAGCTAAAGCATCACATGCTTGTTTGACTGATGCTTCATCAAAGTTAGGGCCTTTTTCTCCACCGCGCAGAATAATATGACCGTAAGGGTTGCCACTTGTGCGGTAAACCGTCATTCGACCGTTCTTATCTGGCGAGTAGAAGTAATGCGATGCTTTCGATGCGCGAATTGCATCAATTGCAATTTTTACGTTGCCATTTGTGCCATTTTTGAAACCAACTGGGCAAGATAGTGCCGACGCCATTTCACGGTGAATTTGTGATTCCGTTGTGCGAGCACCAATCGCGCCCCAAGTGATCAAATCCGCGATGTATTGGCCAGTGATCATATCAAGAAACTCAGTAGCAGTCGCAAGACCAAGCTTGTTGATATCCAGTAGTAGTTTACGAGCTTTATGAAGACCAGCTTCAAGTGCGTAAGAACCATCTAGGTTAGGGTCCGTAATCAAACCTTTCCAACCAACTACTGTACGAGGCTTTTCAAAGTAAGTACGCATCACGATAAACAGTTCGTCTTTGTACTTGTCTTGGATTTCACTCAGGCGAGTGGCGTAATCAATGGCAGCTTCAGTGTCGTGAACAGAACACGGACCTACAATCGCAAGAAGGCGATCGTCTTCACCCGATAAAATGTTTTCAATCTGACGACGAGATTGAGCGATACGGTCTGCAACGTCATCCGTAATAGGATGTACACTACCTAGCTCTGCTGGGGTAGGCATTGGACCCAAAGGCTGGGTTCTCAATTCATCTGTTTTTATAGGCATGTTATAGCTTTATTCTCTATTGCGAAGGGGTAAAGATAACGGAATTACAGGCAGGAATAAACCGTTTCACGGGAATCTTCGCCAGGAAATACCGAATTGTATACAAAGGTGTAGGTATTCATTTAAATGACTTATGTATAAATGACAAAACTTGATCATTAAATCAATATATATACATTTGAATTTATAACCATTTTATCTATCTCGCTGTAAGGTAATCTAAGTAACTGCGATAAACTTCATACCTCACGGGTGACGCCGTCACTTCATGAGGGTTAAATAACTCGTGAGATCGAGCTTTTGTTAACATTTCTTTGACATCTATTTCTTTCGTTGATTAACTGGTCTGACTAGATTGGTAAGGAGACCAAAATGTTATCAGCTCTACGTCGTGCGAATTTGTATCTAAATCTGTTTGGCTTTTCGAAAGTGCCGCTGATTTGGCTTTGCCACCCTAAAATCATTGCGATAGATAGCAAGCATGTTGAGGTTCGTATCCCATTGCGCAGAAGAACGAAGAACCACCTGAATAGCATGTATTTCGGCGCTTTAGCCGTTGGCGCTGATGTTGCTGGTGGTTTTCTTGCTATGAGTAAAGCGCAAGAAAAGGGAGAAGCGATCTCGCTAGCATTTAAAGGTGTGAAAGCCGAGTTTTTAAAGCGCCCGGAAGCCGATGTGCACTTTGTTTGTAACGATGGTCATGTCATTGATGAGATGCTCGAGCACACCTTGGCAACGGGTGAACGAGTAAATCGTGACGTAAAAATTGTCGCGCTGTGTCCTAATTTACATGGTGACGAGCCAATGGCTGAATTTTCGCTTACTCTTTCGATAAAAAAAGCAGCCCAACAAAGAAAAGAGGCTGCCTAGTGGTTTGTGGCTCGTTTGTTTAAAGGCGTTGGCTTAATTGAGTTCAATCTTCTCGATAGAGACGATTTTGGAGCGATTTAAGACCACTTTCCAGCGGTAATAAACAGGCTCATCGGTGTGGTTGTCCTCTTTGACAATCACATTGAGCAAATGACGTTTCTCTACTGACTCTTTGGTTACTTGACCTTCATTTAAACGGTAAACTCGGTTTGAGCTTTTATCCATCAAGCGGATGATAGGGCGCAAACTGATGTTCAATGTTTCTCTCGTTTGTTCGTAACCACTCAAGAAAAGAGAGGTCGCCATTTCGGTTTTCTCGTGATAATGAAGAATCTGCTCTTCACGTTGAACGACGCGTTTTTTACGTATTCTTTGAATCTTATCCGGCAAGCTACTTAAGGTACGATAATCGAGCCACTCCAATTTTTTGCCAACCACTTTTTTCGTCGTTGGATCAACGTACTTCTTACGCCATTTTGGTTTGCCTTTACGGATCCATCGCCACATGGCATCGCGTAAATCATCTTTAAAGATTTCTCGTAAAGCGTAAATAAAAGACATCGCGATAATGAATGAGGCAGAAATTTCCCCCAGATAATCGCGAGCGAGAATCACGGTCGAGGTCACGACAACCATCACTAAACCGGTTGCAATACCTTTGATAGCGCGCTTAATGTTGTTACCCATCGATATGGTTTCTTCACGAAGCACGATAGGGTGTTCAATCAATCGCCTTAGCAAGCGCATTTTGTTAGATAGGCGAGTAACGTCTTCAACGACTCTTGATGAGTTGTATTTGTTGAGTTTACGATGGGCTTGCTCTTTCTCACATAGCGTGATCAGACGCTTTTTGATCGTGCCATAGTCGCCTTCACGTGGTAGATGGGCCACCAGTGACAGGAACTTTTGCTCGGTATACCAAGACAGATAGTTATCGATGTTAACGTAGTAGCGTTTTAAGTTCTCTTCATAAGGAATAGAACGCCGCAAGCGCTTTAAGATCTCAAGCGTGAGCTCGATAACTTCGTCCACTTCATCTTCCGTTACGGAGTTGTTCTCATGCTTGTTTAAACTTGCTACCGCTTTGTCTAGCGCGATAACGTATTGGTAAGCGAACAAACTCAAACTTACTCGGTATTGCTGATTCGACAGGCGTCCACGTTTGGCAAGTCGACTGTGTACTAGCGGAAGAAGGATTTCAGTACTGTAATAAGATCGTTGCTGTGTGATTGAGGTGTAATAAAATTCGGATTCACTGATGATATCGGCGTTTAAACCAAGCTCACCAGGTATAAAAAAGTAAATATCTAGGTCGACACTTTTGCTCTTTGCGAGTGCATGACTGATTTTTAATGTTATTGAGTCTTGTTTATCGACGGTGACCAAAGAAAGCTCCTGACTTTGCTAAAGCATTCTTAACTTATGCGTTCCGTTGAGCAGGTAAGTATAAGAGTGCTAAAAGAGTGACTGGGGCATATAGCTGAACGACAACAGCATAACAGAGCACTATGCTTTTCTCTCTGATTTTCTTGTTAGTTTAGGTATAATTCCACGTAAATTTAAAAAGAGACAAAATCAATGATTAAAATTGGTCAAATTAACAGCTTAGAAGTCATTAAAAAGGCTGATTTTGGCGTATTTCTGGATGGCGATGATTACGGTTCTGTTCTACTACCTAGTAAGTATGTACCAGAGGGTACTGAAATTGGTGAGCATGTAGACGTATTTCTGTACTTCGATTCAGAAAGCCAACTTGCTGCGACCATTGAAAGACCAATTGCCCAAGTGGGTGAATGGGGTTTAATGAAGATTGAGGGTGTGAATGCGACAGGTGCTTTTGTAAATTGGGGCATCAAAGAAAAGGACTTACTGATTCCTTTTAGTGAGCAACGCACTCGCTTCTCTGCCGGACAAACCATTTTAGTGTATGTTTATACCGACAAAGCGTCAGGTCGCATTGTTGGTACGACTAAGTTCAATAAATGGTTAGATAAAACTCCAGCGAATTATGAAGTTAACGAGCAAGTTGATTTGATCATCGCAGAGCGTAGTCAACTTGGTTATAAAGCTATCGTTAATGGTAAGCATTGGGGCATGATTTTCCCATCGGATGTTTTTGGTAAGCTTTACATCGGTAAAAAGCTGAAAGGCTTTATTAAGCACATTCGTGAAGATGGCAAAATCGACCTTGCTCTACAAAAAGTCGGTGTGGCGAAAATGGACGATCTTTCTAGTAAGATCCTTGACTTGCTAGAGAAGAAAGGCGGATTTTTGCCTTTGAATGACAAGTCTTCTCCTGAAGCGATTTTTGATGCTTTCCGCACAAGTAAAGGGACTTATAAAAAGACCATCGGTGGCTTATACAAGCAGGGTAAAATTGTCATTGAGAAAGACGGTATTCGTCTAGCGTAGTCCAAACTCACGTATAGTGGAACTACAGCCAAAAAAACGGCCCAAACTTTTCCTTTTTTTGGGCCTAGGGGAAACGGCTCCGCAGAGCCTGCGCTAAACTTGTCCAACAATAATTTTGTTGGTGAACATAGAGAGAAATGCCACATCAAAGCATTACTTTGATACAACTAGTTTAGTACAGCGTGTCCGGATCGCTAGCGAGCCCACTTGCTTTCATACTTACGAATTAAAAAGCCATCGCAAATACGATGGCTTTTCATTTATTTATGGTTCGTTACGTCTTTTAAAATAAGTTCTTATCTCGTACTAATTCGCGAGGGAGACCATTCTTTATTCGGTTGCTTACCCACTTGCCAAGGCCAATAACTGCGCCTTGATAGGTGACAAGCACTTCGCCTTTACCTGTTTTCATTCCCTCAGGAATGGTTTGTGGGCGAACATCACGCCCCATGTACCATTCGCGCGCTTCTTCAATACTGAGTTCAATGGCGTTGCTTTCAGAACCTGTCGCCAGGGCAGTCGCGACTTGGTGTTGCCAACGGTAGCCATTTTTATGGGCTTCCGCGATCTTTATACCCATACGGGAGAAGCGTAATTCGCCGATCATCGCTTCTAAAGCATTAGGGAATAACCAGACATCTTTATCGCGAAGCCATACAGAACTGTCATTTGGAAGTTTAATACCTAACGCGCTTTGGAGTTGTTGAGCAATTTCTGTCGATTCTTTTTTTGAAGTTTTAGCAAAGGGGAATTTCCCCATGCGCTTTTTGACTTCTGGCGCCTCAACAGCAGCCAGTTTGCGAATTCTTGCAACAAAGAACCCTTCACAGTCGTAGACCTGTGGGAAAATATGCAAAAAGCCTTCTTCAGTTAGAGCTGCCTCTGCGTTTTCAAACAAGTTCTCAAGGCTTTCAAACTCTACAGCATCCCCAAAGGTTTCTTTCAAGTGTTGACAAACTTGTTGGTTTTCTTCTGTACTGAGCGTACATGTTGAGTAAACCATCACACCACCGGGCTTTAATGCATGGAAGGCGCTTTCAATAAGATCTTTCTGTGTGTCAGCGATGTCGAGTACGGAAGCTTGCGTCCAGTTTTTCATCGCATCTTCGTCTTTGCGAACGGTGCCTTCTCCAGAGCAAGGCGCGTCGAGCAAAACCGCATCAAATTGTTCTGGTAGCCAACCGCCAAAAACGCGTCCATCGAAGTTACTTAGTGCGGCGTTACGTACCCCACAACGTTCCACATTAGCGTGCAGTACTTTTACACGACTTGCGGCGTATTCATTGGCCACAAGTACACCTTCGTTGTTCATTAAAGCTGCAATTTGAGTGGTTTTTGAGCCTGGAGCGGCTGCGGTATCTAACACGGCATCGTAAGATTCATCATTCATAAACAGAGCAGATACCGGCATCATCGAACTGGCTTCTTGAATGTAGAATAAGCCAGACATGTGTTCTGCTGTGTTGCCTAATGGTACAACTGACTCATCCGCTTCAATCCAAAACCCCGTGTCACACCAAGGCACAGGAGAAAGCTTCCAGCCTTTTGCTTCTGCTCGTTCTAGAAACGCTTCAACACTGATCTTCAACGTATTAACTCGAATACTTTTGCGCAGTGGCTTTTGGCACGACGCGATAAAGTCTTCCATGTTGAGGTGAGCAGGAAGGATAGTTTGGATTTTTTCCAGAAACGCGTCTGGGATGTAAACATTAGGATGCAATGTGGGATCTCGTTTGCAGAATTTGTGGCAAATAATATACGAAAGCGAAGCAGAAACGAATAGTGACAAGGGCCGAGCGATAAAAAAGAGCAGCGATTGCTGCTCTTTTAAAGTGATCAAACTTCAATTTTACGTGAATTGAGCTTTATTCTACGGCTTCGGAATTGCTGTACGCCATTGAGTCCAACCTTCTTCAGCTTGTGGATACAAAAAGAAAGATTGCCCACTCTTTGCCGCTGGTGGAATAGTCGATTGCTCTGGCGTTGAAAACGCAATTCCTCCGCGAACTAAACTATCAAAGGTTCCCGCTTTGATGTTAGCGCCGGTAAGCCCGATGGAAACATCTACTCCTGAAACATTCCAGAACACACTGTTTTGACGAACGAGGTAAGCATATTCAGGCTGTATTTTGATAGTCGTGAGGATGCGATCAGCAAATTCTCCTAGGCTTACGTCGGTCACTTGGCCAACTTCCATCTGGCGGTAAAGAATAGGGGTACCGACTTGTACTGAGCCTCTCTGTTCACTTTGTAACGTAAACATGATTCCATGCACGCGTTCTGAACTATTTTCTAATTGAAAATCAAATTTAGCTTTACCTTTACCTGGCTCAACACTGATGGATTTCGAAACCAACGCCCCGAGGTTTTTAACGCCACCTAAACCAATTTCTGGTTCAGTTAGCCAAAAATGTGAGCCTTCAACTGCAATGTTTTCTACGTATTCAGGTAGGATCCTTGCAGTGACTTCAACCATGTTACGACGAAAATTCGGTACAACCAGAGTGATTTCACCAACTTTAACACCTTGATATTCAATCGGCATTCCTTTAGCAATCTCTTGCGAACCGTCGGTTTCTAAAGCAATGACGCGCCCAAACTTGCGAGCGGTTTTTTGATCAGAATACAGCTTCCAGTTTTCTCCGATTTTGTTTTCAACGCCTGGTACGGAGTCAAAAGCGATGCCACCTTCGATTAACGATTTTAAAGGGTGCGCTTTCACACTGACTCCGGCTAATGATGCATCTATCTCAATCCCTGAACGATTCCAAAAAACGGTTTGTGGCGTTACAAGATAAGCGAAGCGGTTTTCGATAGTAGCCTTAATTAGTACTCCGCCATCAACTAGCTGGAAATCGGAGACGTTACCAACTGGAAGATTACGATAGAGTAGAGGGCTGCCTTTGGAAATCGGCGGCAATTCAGAAGCAAATAGTGTTAGAGCCCTAGAGCCACTTTGATTGTACTGCGCCAATTCAGCCAATGATTCATTTTGGAACAGTTGATACTCTTTTTGAATATCCTGCTTGCCTTCGCTCACAAAACTAATTGACCCGGTTAACAACTGCTTTGCTGGAGGAACGGTAACGCTGAGCCCGGATTCAGTTAACTCTGCTGATGCACTGCCGGTTACATAAAAACGATTGTTTGATTTGATCAGATGTTTGTATTCATGGTCAATCAATACATCCATAAATACTTCGTGTTGTGATTTTTTATCTTCCTTAACTAGGCCCACTTTGATGATTGAACCAACAACGATGCCTTTATAAAGTACATTGGCACCGCTATCTAGGCCAAACGAATTGTCGGACACCAACCGAATCGCGATGGACTTTTCTTGCTGTTGGTTAAACACGTTTTTACGAATGGCAGTAAAGCGGCGAGAGCGTTCACCCGCGCCCGGCACGATCGTTAAGAAGTTCCCTCGCACTAAATTAGCAATGTTTTCTACACCAGAGAGGGACACTTTTGCTTCTTCTAAGACAAATCGAGTACCTGTCGTCAGCATGTCACTAAAAGCGGGTTGAATTGCCGCTGACGCCAATATCACTTCTCGGCCTTCGGAAAGGCTCAAGTCCGTAACTTGGCCAATTTCGATTCCGCGATACATAATTGGAGCGCCTTCTCCGCTGATCTTGCTGTCATCAGGTAGGACGATTTTAACCGCGATGCCTCGACCAGCAGTTTTCAAATCTTTATACAAACGGAACTCGGTGTTCTCTTCTACAGGCTCACCATCATCCGGAGAGTCGACGGCGATGGCGCCACCTAGTAAGGCACTCATGCTTTCTAGTCTTACATCGACACCTTCAAAACCGATGCTGGCACCAATTCCACTGACGTTCCAGAATCGACTGCGGTTGTTAATGATATGTCGGTATTGATCCTGAATGTTGGCCTGAATAGTGATAGATTTTGCATCTTCATCTAGCTGGTAACTGTACACTTCACCGATTGGGATTTTCTTATAAACAATTTGAGAGCCAACCGATACACCACCTAAATCACGGCTTTTGAGCTTAATATTCAAACCTTGAGAAACGCGTAAATCTGTTGGAGCAGAGTCTAACGCATGGAATGTTGTCTCAAACTCTTGACCATCTCCGGGTTGAATCGAGATGTAGTTACCTGAGACGAGCGCATCCAGTCCGGAAACTCCCGTTAGGCTAGCTGTTGGTTTTACTAACCAAAAGCGTGTTTTATCGTTCAGTAACTTTGCAGCTTCAGGATAGATATCAGCATCGACATAAATACTGCCGAGATCTTCGGTGAGGTTAATGTCTCTTACCATGCCGACTTCTAATCCTTGGTAACGGATAGTGGTTCGGCCGGCGACAAGACCAGCGGCATCAGAAAAATAGATTTGCACTCGTTGTCCTGCATCGTGTATCGACTTCACAACAAGCCAGCCAGCTAAGACCATGGTCAAAATTGGCAACAGCCAAAGAGGAGATATGCCTTTACTCCGCTTTACATCTGGTACGTATGACGTTTGAGAACTGTTCTGATCACTCATTCATTGACTCTTTTTCTGATTGTTTTGGGTTTGTTTGGTCCCAGATTAGCCTTGGATCAATACTTTCTGCTGCAAGCATGGTCAACACTACGACAACACCAAATGCTACGGCGCCATATCCTGGTGTGAAATCCAGTATCTGACCACGATCGACTAACGTCATCATGATAGAAATAACAAACAAATCCATCACAGACCATTTACCGATCCATTTAACAACAAAGTAAACCATCATTCGTTGTCTCTTAAACACCGAACGTTTGAATTGGATGCAAAGCATGATGTAGGCGAGCCCAAGTATTTTAATCACCGGGACAACGATACTCGCAACAAAAATGATCGCAGCGATTCCATACATGCCGCTTTTTACCAAACCAGCCACGCCTGAAAAAATAGTGTCCTCCAAACGCTTACCATTGGTAAGCAAGATGGAAATAGGGATCAGGTTAGCAGGGAAGATGGCGACCGTTGCTGCGATGAGGTAAGCCCATGTTTTCTGAATGGAGTTTGGCTTGCGATGATATAACTCGTGATGACAACGCTGGCAATGGTCACCTTCAGGCTGGGACAAGTGGCATTCATGGCAATGCACATCTTTATGCTCAAAAGCATATAAAC
Source organism: Vibrio alginolyticus NBRC 15630 = ATCC 17749 (assembly GCF_000354175.2). NCBI lineage: Bacteria > Pseudomonadati > Pseudomonadota > Gammaproteobacteria > Vibrionales > Vibrionaceae > Vibrio > Vibrio alginolyticus. Next base: position 707,265 of record NC_022349.1, on the reverse strand, counting down.
TTTCTGGTTTCCAAGCTTCCCAATAACGACGCACGCTGATTCTTGAAACTAACAAAACGGTAAATATCTGCAAAAGAACCAGACCAATTAACCCCGGACCGACGAAAATGTCGGAATAATCTTGGAGTTTAAAACAGGAAATGGCGATGCTAACTAAGAACACATCCAACATAACCCAATGCTTCAAATGTTGAATTAGCCACAGTGAGATACGAAGCCCACGGAACCATCGTTGATGTAAAGAAATATGCGCCGTTACCACTGAAACACAAACCGTCAGTGGCGCTAGAGAGCTACAAAATAGAATGAGCAATGAAAGAAGAACAAATCCTTCTTCCATCAATGTGATCATCCCTGAAGGCAGGGTTGCCGGAATCATCACACCAAAGAGTCGGATGCTAATAAAGTTAAAAAAGTGCGATGGAATAAATAGTAGGATACAGGTTATCGCGACGGCTAGATTACCAGAGAGGCTAGGGCTACCTCCGCGATATAATTGTGTACCACAACGAGGGCAGTGTGCATTTTTGCCATGGGGTAAGTCGACGATGTCGACAGGCAATTCACAACCTTGGCACAGACGTACGTTATTGGGTTGCATGGCGTGCTTAGACAGAGAGGTCATAACGACCTCTCTAGCTTGAACGATTTAAGCGTGGGACTGTATGCCCCCATATAAGGTTTGATATAAGCCTTCTTGCTCAACTAACTCACCATGAGTACCTGTTTGCGTCACTTTCCCATCTTCAAGCACGTAGATCAAATCTGCTTGTTTAACAGCGGATAGTCGGTGCGCAACGATTAATGTTGTTCTACCACGTAAGAACTCGGTCAGTGCTTTGTGTAAAGCCGCTTCAGTAGCGGTATCTAGCGCAGACGTGGCTTCGTCTAAAATAACAAATTGAGGATTACTCAGCACCATTCTAGCAATGGCAAGCCGTTGTCGTTGACCTCCTGACAAACGAATGCCATTACGACCAACTTGAGTATCCAAGCCGTGGTTCAGTTGAGAAATAACATCTTGCAGCTGAGCCACTTCAAGCGCACGCCAAAGTGACATTTCGTCAAAATCCCCACCAAGCGTTAGATTATGCCTCAAGGTGTCGTTAAATAGTATAGGTTGCTGTAATACCACGGCAATTTTGTCGCGAATTACTTCAAAACCAATATCTTCTGTTAATTCATCATTAAAGCGAATGCTACCGGAGTTTTGACGGTAAACCCCAATAAGTAATTGTATCAAGGTTGACTTACCACCGCCGCTTGCGCCAACTAACGCCACTTTCTTTCCTGCCGGCATATGTAAAGAAAGATTATCTAGGACTTTGTTTTCATTATTGTAAGAGAAATTAATGTTTTCTACTTTAACGTCAACTTCTCTACCTTCTTTGAAAGGATTTACCTTAGGAACCGGTCTCTGCTCTTCTTCTAACTCTAATAAGTCGTTGATGCGTTTTAATGCGGCTTTAGCGCTGTACCAAGAAAACTGAATCCCAAGCAACTCTTGAACAGGAGAAAGCATGAACCATAGGTAACCAAAAACGGCAAATATTTGGCCAATAGTAAGGTCACTGAACATGACCATTAACATTGCGACAGCTCTGAATAATTCAAAGCCGATCAAAAAGAGAAGAAAAGAAACGCGACCAGCCGCTTCAGATTGCCAAGCATACTTGTCTGCATCAACGCGAACTTGGTTCGCACTGTCTTTGAGTTGTTGGAGGAATTCTCGCTCTTTATTGGCTGCGCGTAGTTGGTAGATTCCATCTAATGTTTCAACCAAACGGTTTTGGAAAATTTCAAAAGAATGATTTTCCTTCCGTTTCAGATGTTTAACCATACTGCCTAGTTTACGTGAGAAGTAAATGACAATAGGGTTAACTAACAGGATAAACAGACCAAGTCGCCAATCGAGCCAAAGTAGAACGATAGCAGTACCAATAACAGTCAGAAAACTGATAACGAATTTTGCTAACGTAGAACCAATAAATTTATCAATGGTCTCAATGTCAGTGATAAGGTGTGCGTTGATTCCTCCGCTACCTTTGGTTTCGTATTGTCGGATGCTGATACGGCCGAGTTTGTCGATCATTTTACTGCGCATCTCAAACGTGATGGTTTTTGAAACAAGCGTAAATTGTCGGCTTTGAAGGATATTTAATCCTTGGCTCGCAGCTCGCATAAGAACAACCAAGAACAGGGTGAAGAAAATATAGCCTGTCGGAGTGTGCCACGCTTCAGGGAGAATGGCATTCATGGCGTCTAAGCCTTTTGCAGGTTGGTCCAATAAGACCTCATCAACCATCAAAGGCATGAGGAGGGGAATTGGAACACTAATCAAGGTTGCAAGCACCGCTATCAAGTTCGCTATGATCAGCTTGGACTTGTGCTTTTTTACTTGTGTTATCAACCAAGAACGGCTAATAGTGTCATTTTTCAGAAGCATTGTAATTGAGAATAAGTCCTATTATAAAGTAGGGCTGCATTTTAGCGCCATACATTGAGAATGGAAGCTTTTATAGTAAGTAGGAAGTTAATATGAACTTAGAACAATACCAAAGACTAACCAAACAAGCTGTTGCTCTAATTGAGTCTGAACCAGACTTTATTGCGAACCTAGCAAACTTGAGCTCATTGCTTTTCATGGAACTTGACGATCTTAACTGGGCAGGCTTTTACCTAACAAAAGGTGAAGAGCTTGTTCTTGGTCCGTTCCAAGGAAAACCAGCTTGTGTTCGTATCCCAATGGGTCGAGGCGTCTGCGGTACTGCTGCACAAACTAATACTATACAAAGAGTATACGACGTTCACGAATTTGAGGGGCATATTGCGTGCGATGCAGCGAGCAATTCAGAAATTGTGATTCCATTTTCTATTAATGGAAAGGTGGTTGGTGTACTTGATATTGATAGTCCAAGTATTGGCCGATTTAATGAAACAGACGAAGAAGGTCTCACTCATTTCATGGTTGAAGTAGAAAAGCTGCTTAATTCACACGCGAACGACGCATAAATTAGCCTTCGAGTGTGGTTTTTCCTTGGCATGTCACTATAATACGAGAATATTTTTTCTTAATGCTCGCGGAAATCCGCTCAAATCAGGACCCCTCATGACTGAAAAGTTAAAAAACAGCAAAGAAGTTATTGCATATATTGCTGAATGTTTCCCTAAGTGCTTTACTTTAGAAGGTGAAGCAAAACCTCTGAAAATTGGTATTTTTCAAGATCTTGCGGAACGTCTAAATGAAGACGAAAAAGTAAGCAAAACACAGCTTCGTGCAGCGTTAAGACAGTACACTTCATCATGGCGTTACCTACACGGTGTAAAACCAGGTGCAGTACGTGTAGACCTAGATGGCAACCCTTGTGGTGAGCTAGAAGAAGAGCACGTTGAACACGCGAAAGCGACACTTGCAGAAAGCAAGGCGAAAGTTCAGGCTCGTCGTAAAGAACAAGCACAAAAAGCTCGTGAAGAGGGTAAGGCGAAAGCGAAACCTGCGGCTAAAAAGCCTCAACAGCCTCGTCGTACTAATAAACCAAAAGTACAAAAACCAACTAAGCCTGTAGAAACGCGCGCTCTAAATGCTGATGAAATCACAGTAGGTAACGCAGTTAACGTGAACATGGGCAAAGGAAACATGGCAGCGACCATTGTTGAAATCAATAAGGATGATGTACGTGTTCAACTTGCTAACGGCCTACAAATGGTTGTGAAAGCGGAGCACTTGCGCGCATAAAGGAGATACTCCTACGCATGAATTGCCGTTCAAAAGTGACCCTGATTGCTGCTAGCTTATGGCTAGCAGCATCAGCTCAGGCTCTTGAAGCCAAACTACATAAAGATGACCTGCCGGTTCTTTCTCCTGAAGTTCAGCATGAAACAGCTAGCAAACGAGTCACCTCGCGATTTACCCGCTCTCATTATAAGCACTTCAGCCTCAATGATGATTTCTCTAAAGCGATCTTTGAACGCTATGTAGAGTTGCTTGATTACAATAGAAATATTTTCACTCAAGCAGACATCGATTCATTTAAAAATTGGTCAGTCGAGCTTGATGATCAGCTTAAATCGGGCAACAACCAAATTGCTTTTGATGTTTACAACCTCTCAATGCAGAAGCGTTTCGATCGTTTTGCTTATGCGTTAACTCTACTCGATGAAGAGATCAAGTTTGATACCGATGACGAGATAGAGTTAGACCGCTCTGAGGCCGCATGGCCAAAAGACGAAGCAGAGCTCAACGAGTTGTGGCGCAAGCGTGTGAAATATGACGCGTTAAATCTGAAACTGACTGGCAAAGAGTGGCCAGAGATTAAAGAAGTTTTAGAGAAGCGTTATAACAACGCGATGAAGCGCATCACACAGACCAACAATGAAGACGCATTTCAGTTGTATATGAATGCCTTCGCGCGACAGGTTGACCCTCATACAAGCTACCTTTCTCCACGTAATGCCGAGCAATTCCAATCGGAAATGAACCTTTCTCTAGAAGGTATCGGCGCCGTTTTGCAAATGACAGACGATTACACAGTAATTCGTTCACTTGTTGTTGGCGGTCCGGCCTCAAAGAGTAAGCAACTTGGTGAAGGGGACCGAATCACTGGTGTTGGACAAGACGGTGAAGAAATTGTCGACGTGATCGGTTGGCGTCTGGATGATGTTGTTCAGTTAATCAAAGGCCCTAAAGGCACAAAGGTTAATCTACAGATCTTGCCAGAAGGTAACGATGCGAAGAGTTACATTGTCACAATTGTTCGTGACAAAGTTCGCTTAGAAGATCGTGCAGTTAAGTCAGAAATCATCGAAAAAGACGGTAAGAAGATTGGTATTTTAGAAGTACCAAGTTTCTACGTCGGCTTATCGAAAGACACCGATAAATTACTAGCTGAGTTGAAAACCAAAAACGTTGACGGCGTAATCGTTGATCTACGCAACAATGGCGGTGGTGCGCTAACAGAAGCAACGGCATTGACAGGTTTATTCATTAAAGAAGGTCCTGTAGTTCAAGTTCGTGACAGCTATGGCCGCATCAAGGTGAATGCCGATACCGATGGAAAAGTGAGTTATGATGGCCCATTGACGGTATTGATTAACCGCTACAGTGCTTCAGCATCTGAAATTTTTGCAGCGGCAATGCAAGATTATAATCGTGCAATCATCTTAGGTGAAAACTCTTTCGGTAAAGGTACAGTTCAGCAACATCGTTCACTGAATCATATTTATGATCTGTTCGATAAAGAGCTAGGTTATGTTCAGTACACGATTCAGAAATTTTATCGTATTGACGGTGGAAGTACGCAAAATCGTGGTGTTGCACCAGATATTTCGTACCCAACGCCAATTGAGGCTTCTGAAACAGGTGAAAGTGTTGAAGACAATGCTTTACCTTGGGATCAGATTGATAAGGCACAATATCAAACGTTTCCAAGTAACGACGCCTTAGTTGAAAAACTTACTGCTCTTCATAACAAGCGTATTTCTGATGAGATGGAGTTCCGCTTTATCAATGAAGACATCGAGAAATATCGTAAAGAAAAAGACGATAATACTTTGTCTTTGAACGAAAAAGTTCGTAAAGCTGAATCGGATAAAGCGGAAGCCCTTCGATTACAACGCATAAATGAACGTCAAGTTGCTTTGGGTAAAAAAGCATTCAAAACATTGGATGACATACCAAAAGACTACGAGGCTCCTGATGTTTATTTAGATGAGTCTGTCGCGATTATGGTCGATCTACTTAAGCAGGAAAATCAGTCATAATAACTGGCAATTTAGAATAAAAAGAGTGAGTCTTTCAGATTCACTCTTTTTTTATGCCTTTTTGCCTTCCGCTGTCTCGATATCGAGCAAGATATTCGCTTATTTTCCCCCAATAATTTACGTGATCTACATCTAAAATTTCGCGAAAGTGAGGACTACTGGCTAAGCTAAAAGAAAACGATAAGGATGCCGATATGAAGTGGTTCTTTATTTTACTTAGCTTTTGCTGCTTTAGTGTGTTTGGTGGAGAAAACACCAGAGAAGATGAATTAAGTCACTTTGACACGCCGTTTCTCATCGGAGACTGGTATTTGATGAACCCAAACCCCGAAGAGTCGGCTGAAAACTTTCGTGCGATCAAACTCTCATTAGGTTCTGACTACAGCTTTTCTATTGATATTCAAAAGAAAGACTATTCCGTTGACCATTGGGAAGGGCTGTATAACGCAAATGAAGACACCATCGTTCTTGGTTTAAACACCGACGAGCCTCAAATTTATGCCTATCGCAACAACCATAATACGCTTGATCTTAATGGTGTAACATTCACTAAGGGATTATCCAATTCACTTGCAGGTATTTGGTCTAGCTCTCACGTATCTGGCGACGGTCTTGTGGCCAACAACATTAATCAGATGGATTTGATACTTCAACCTGATTTCGTGTTCATGTTTAGGGTTTCGAACGAAGAAGGGGATGAGTCCATCAAACAAGGTGTGTTTTACACAGAAGATGAGTTTTTGGTTCTGTTGTATGAAAATGGCGAGCATGGAACCACGTATAAGCTCAACAAGAATGAGCTAACGATCGAAGATTCCAATGGTGATATGTACGCCGTACTCAATAGAGTTACGCCATGATGCCTTTAACATGCGCCAAATTACGCGTGCGTACGGTAAGTCATTAATGTTGTTTAAATGTTAATCAAAAAACGGAGCTAGAGCACTAAAAGCTCCGTTTTTTGATAGAAAGACTTGTATTCTGATACCACAACCCCTACAAATAGCTTATATAGTGATACCAGAACTGCATTTTTGATCATGCAGTCTGGTATTTTTGTTGTTCGACATACAAGGATTTATGCTCATGTCTCAAGCTCCCCAGGCCAAATATCGTAAAGATTATAAAGAGCCATCTCATGCGATTACTGATATCGATCTTACTTTTGATCTATATGACAATGACACAATCGTTACGGCGGTATCAAAAGTTGCTCAAAAAGGCGATACAACAACGCTAGAACTCGATGGCGAAGGGCTTGAGCTACGCGCTGTAAAAGTAAATGGTGAGGATTGGGCTCATCACGAGGTGAAGGAGTCATCGCTGGTACTGACCGATCTTCCATCCGAGTTTGAACTTGAAATCGTCACCAAAATTGATCCTGAAGCGAATACAGCACTCGAAGGTTTGTACAAATCAGGCGGCGCATTTTGTACTCAGTGTGAGGCTGAGGGCTTTCGCCGTATCACGTACTATCTAGACCGTCCGGATGTTCTAGCAAAATACACAACAAAAGTGATCGCAGATAAAGCTGCTTACCCATATTTGCTGAGCAATGGTAACCGAATTGCAGAAGGCGATGCAGAGAACGGTCGTCACTGGGTTCAATGGCAGGATCCGCATCCAAAACCAGCTTACTTGTTCGCCCTTGTTGCAGGCGACTTTGATGTATTGCGTGACAAATATACAACGATGTCAGGTCGCAGTGTTGATTTAGAAATCTTTGTTGATAAAGGTAACTTAGATCGTGCAGGTCATGCGATGACATCGCTGATCAACTCGATGAAGTGGGATGAGGAACGCTTTGGCCTGGAATACGATCTGGATATTTACATGATCGTTGCTGTTGATTTCTTCAACATGGGTGCAATGGAAAACAAAGGCTTGAACATTTTTAACTCAAAATATGTTCTGGCGAACGATCAAACTGCGACAGATCGTGATTATTTAGGCATCGAAGCTGTGATAGGTCATGAGTACTTCCACAACTGGACTGGCAACCGTGTCACTTGTCGTGATTGGTTCCAACTAAGTCTAAAAGAGGGCTTAACCGTATTCCGTGACCAAGAATTCTCTTCTGACTTAGGCTCTCGTGCTGATAACCGTATTGATAACGTACGTATTATTCGTGGTCCTCAATTTGCGGAAGATGCAAGCCCAATGTCTCACCCGATTCGTCCTGACAAAGTCATTGAGATGAATAACTTCTACACGCTAACGGTGTATGAAAAGGGCAGCGAAGTTATTCGCATGTACCATACACTCCTTGGCGAAGAGGGCTTCCAAAAAGGAATGAAACTTTATTTTGAACGTCACGATGGTACCGCCGCGACGTGTGAAGACTTTGTTTCTGCAATGGAAGATGCCACCGGTGTTGATTTAAAACAGTTCCGTTTGTGGTACAGCCAATCGGGTACACCAACGCTACGCGTAAATAGCGAATACAACGCTGATGCAAAAACTTACGCACTAACGGTAGAGCAATTTACGGAGCCGACGCAAGACCAAGCAGAAAAACAAGCGCTGCATATCCCGTTCGATATCGAGTTGTATGATTCGAAAGGTCAAGTTATCCCACTGATGAGTAACGGTGAATTTGTTCATAACGTGCTGGATATTAAACAAGATAAGCAAACGTTCGTATTTGAAAATGTCGAAGAACAGCCAGTGCCATCTTTGTTGCGTGAATTCTCGGCACCAGTCAAATTAGAATACGATTACAGCGATGACGAGTTAGTCTTCTTGATGAAGCACGCAACGAACGATTTTGCTCGATGGGACGCTAGCCAAATGCTATTGGCTAAATACATTCGTCAGAATGTGAAAAACGTTCAAGCGGGACAAGAAGTATCGCTTTCTGAAGGTGTGATAGATGCTTTCCGCGGTGTGCTGTTGGATGAAACGCTTGAGCCAGCTTTCATTGCTCAAGTTTTCTCTATGCCTTCAATCAATGAGATTACTGGTTGGTACCAGCAAATTGATATCGATGCCGTAGACAAAGTGCTAAACAGCATTACAGTGTCACTTTCTAAGGAATTAGAAGATGAGCTAAGTGCGACTTATCACACGCTTAAGCAAACAGAGTATACGATCGACCATGCTGCTATTGGCAAGCGTGCTTTACGTAACCGTTGCCTTCAGTACCTAGCATATACGGAAAAAGGTAATGATTTAGTCAACGCGCAGTACGCATCTGCAAATAACATGACAGATACGATTGCTGCGATGAGTGCCGCAAATAACGCTCAGCTCGAGTGTCGTGAAGTACTTATGGCTGATTATAGCGATAAATGGAAGCACGATGGTTTGGTTATGGATAAGTGGTTTGCACTTCAAGGTAGCAATCCTGCAGAGGATGCTCTTGAAAAAGTAAAAGCAACCATGAACCACGAAGCATTTAGTTTGAAAAATCCGAACCGTACGCGCAGCTTAATTGGCTCGTTCTTAAGTGCGAACCCTGTACGTTTCCATGATACATCCGGTGTAGGTTACCAGTTTGCCGGTGAAATTCTTCGCCAACTAAATGATTCGAACCCACAAGTAGCTTCTCGAATGATTGATCCTTTGCTTAAGTTCCGTAAATACGATGAAGCTCGCCAAGCAATGATTCGTGCAGAACTTGAAAAGCTCAAAGCAATGGATAATCTTGCTAAAGATCTATTCGAAAAAGTGACTAAAGCACTAGACGAATAGTAAACAACACAATAGGGTGGTCATTTAGACCACCTTATTTGTTTATGTCACTTAGTTTTCACTTCATGAACTATTACTACTTCAATCTCAACATTTCATATCAAACGTTTTTATCTCATTATTCTGGTGCGGCAAGTGTTGTTCAAGTTGTCACACACAACGGTTTGCGTTTGCAGTTACCCGCCGCGAGATTTAGACCATTTCTTAGTCAATTGGGCGTTAGAGGCCAGTTTAGACTAACAACTAACCAAAATAATAAGTTTCTTAAGTTAGAAACTCTGTGATGTATTGTATTTGCAGAGAGTTAAATAGGAATCTTAGTCACAGAATCGGACATTTCACCTCTTACCACTACGATTAGTTGTTAAACATTTGTAATTATGCTTTTACAATGGGCACATGCATTACCTATGCTTAGTTTCTAAGGTAACAGCCTAGCTACTAAGTCCCCCTACAAAACAACAATTCTAATGTGGAGTGTGAATATGACCGCGCGTGAAAATGTAGTGCCGGTTCTGCTTGAAAAGGTTTACCAACTGATTCAAGACAAACTCGAGCTTTCTCACCAAACGCTTGTAACTAAACTTGCTCAACACTTATTCAGTAACATTGCTGATGATGATCTAATTCAGCGAAACGAATCCGACCTTTATGGTGCTGTCGTTAGCCTTTGGCACCATATCAATGAAAAAAAACCAGAAGAGATTTCGGTTCGAGTATTTAACCCGACCGTAAGTCGTCAAGGCTGGCAATCCACACACACAATCGTAGAAATTGTTGTTCCAGATAGTCCATTCTTAGTGGACTCAGTCAAAATGGCTTTAGCACGTTTGGATCTTGTTTGTCACCTAATGTTGAATAACCCAACACAGATTCAGCGTGATAAAAAAGGCCAAGTTACAGACGTAAACGGTGAGGGTGGTGTTCTTCAATCACTTTTCCACATAGAGGTAGACCGCCTTACTAGTAAAGACGAGATGCAAGCGCTTAAAGAAGAGCTGTTAAGAATTCTATCTGATACTCGCTTAGTCGTTGATGACTGGAAGCAGATGGTTGATAAGCTTAAGTTTGTTACTGATGAACTTGAGAAAAATAAAGATCGTGTTTCTATCCAAACGGATCGTATGGATGAAACGATCGCATTTCTTCGTTGGCTAGAAGATCATAACTTTACCTTTATGGGTTATAAAGATTATGACTTAAAAGAGGTCAATGGTGATACCGAACTTGTTCCTGCTAAAGAAAAAGGACTAGGTCTGTTTGCTGATGACAAGCGCGTTCGTAGCGTCAAGCTCTCTGAATTATCAGATTCAGCGCGATTAGAAGCGAAAAAACCATACGCTCTGATCATCACCAAAGGTAACAAAGCATCTCGTATCCACCGTCCAGCTTATACTGATTACATCGGTATTAAAAAGTTTGATAAAAACGGTAAAGTAATAGGTGAGCATCGCTTTACTGGTTTATATACCTCCGCTGTTTACAACCAAGCGGTACAAAGTATTCCTCTGATCCGTGAAAAAGTTGACCGTATCCTTGAAGCAAGTGGATACCGTCACGGATCATACTCATACAAAGCATTGCACAATATCTTAGAAAACTACCCACGCGACGAGTTGCTTCAAGCTAATGAAGAAGAGCTGCTTGAGGTGGGAATGGGTGTTGTACAAATGCAAGATCGTGACTTGCTGCGTTTGTTTGTTCGTAAAGACCCATTTGGTCGTTTCTTCAGTTGCATGGTTTATGTCACTAAAGATCGTTACAACACAGAATTGCGTCGTCAAACTCAACGCATTCTTAAGCAGTACTTTGGTTGCGAGCAAGAGGTTGAATTTACAACGTACTTCTCAGAAAGCCCACTAGCGAGAACACATTACATTGTTCGTGTAGACAATAACAACATTGACGTAGACGTGAAAAAGATCGAGCAAAATCTAATGGAAGTTTCTACCTCTTGGGATGACAGACTAAAAGAATCCATCATTGCTAACTTTGGTGAAAGTAAAGGCCTTCCTCTTTCAAAAGAATATATGAGTGCGTTCCCTCGCTCATACAAAGAGGACATGATGCCAGGTTCTGCGGTTGCAGATATCGAGCGCTTAGAAGCGTTAAGTGATGATAATAAACTTGGTATGTTGTTCTACCGACCTCAAGAAGAGGGAGCAGATTCCAAAGCTGTCCGCTTAAAGTTATATCATCGCGATGAACCAATTCACCTTTCTGACGTAATGCCGATGTTGGAAAACCTTGGTTTGCGTGTGATTGGCGAATCGCCATATGAGATCGAGAAAAACAACGGTCAGACCTTCTGGATCCTTGACTTCTCTATGCTGCATAAGAGCGAGAAAACCGTTGACCTTCGTGAAGCTCGTGATCGTTTCCAACAAGCATTTGCTGCCATTTGGGCGGGTAATCTTGAAAGTGATGGTTTCAACCGATTGTTATTAGGTGCGTCTTTATCTGGCCGTGAGATTTCCATTCTTCGCGCTTACGCACGATACATGCGCCAAGTCGGCTTCCCATTCAGTCAGCAGTACATCGAAGACACGCTAAGCCACTACCCAGACTTAGCGACAGGTCTAGTCAAGCTGTTCACCAAGCGATTTGATCCGAAACACAAAGGCAGCGACAAAGGCCAAAACGATCTAATTAAAAAGCTAACAGAGCAGTTGGATCGTGTAGAGAGCTTGGATGATGATCGTATTATTCGTCGTTATATCGAAATGATCATGGCGACGCTTCGTACCAACTACTACCAAGTAGACGAGAATAAGCAGCCTAAGCCTTGGTTATCTTTGAAAATGAAGCCAAGCGATATTCCTGAGATTCCGCAGCCTGTACCTGCATTCGAGATCTTTGTTTACGCACCAGATATTGAAGGTGTTCACCTTCGTGGTGGAAAAGTGGCTCGTGGTGGTTTGCGTTGGTCAGATCGTCAAGAAGACTTCCGTACGGAGATTCTTGGCTTAGTGAAAGCGCAACAGGTTAAGAACACTGTAATTGTACCAGTGGGTGCAAAAGGCGGCTTCGTTTGTAAACGCCAGCCATCTCTCACCAGTCGTGATGAAATTTTTGCGGAAGGTCAGCGTTGTTACAAACGCTTTATCCGTGCACTGCTTGATGTGTCAGATAACATCATTGAAGGAGAGGTGGTACCACCACAAAACGTTGTTCGTCACGATGAAGATGACCCATATCTAGTAGTGGCTGCCGATAAAGGCACAGCAACCTTCTCAGATTTGGCAAACTCTGTTTCTGCAGAATACAACTTCTGGCTAGGTGACGCATTCGCTTCAGGTGGTTCAAACGGTTACGATCACAAAGCAATGGGAATCACCGCAAAAGGTGGTTGGGAATCTGTTAAACGTCACTTCCGTGAAATGGGCATCAACTGTCAGACCACTGATTTTACTGCAATCGGTGTAGGTGATATGGCAGGTGACGTGTTCGGTAACGGTATGCTGTTATCGAAGCATATTCGATTGCAAGCTGCGTTTAACCACATGCACATCTTTATTGATCCAAATCCAGATTCAGCCAGCAGCTGGGAAGAGCGTAACCGCTTGTTTAATTTGCCAAGATCAAGCTGGGAAGATTACAACAAAGACTTGATCTCTCAAGGTGGTGGCATCTTCTCTCGTCGATCAAAATCGATCCAGTTGACGCCAGAAATTCAGAAAATGTTAGGTACGAAGAAAGCATCTTTAGCGCCTAACGATCTGATAAAGATGATCTTGAAAATGAAAGTCGATCTTCTTTGGAACGGTGGTATCGGCACTTACGTTAAATCATCGACAGAAACTCATACAGATGTTGGTGACCGTGCTAACGACATGCTGCGCATTGACGGCCGTGACTTAAGAGCCAAAGTGGTTGGCGAAGGTGGTAACTTGGGTATGACTCAGCTTGGTCGTATCGAATACGCACTAACTGGCGGTCGAGTGAACACGGACTTCGTTGATAACGTAGGTGGCGTTGACTGTTCGGATAATGAAGTCAACATCAAGATCTTCCTCAATGGACTGGTTTCAAATGGCGATCTTACGGTTAAGCAACGTAACCAAATTCTAGAGTCTATGGAAGACGAAGTGGGTGAAATTGTCTTGGATGATGCTTACCGTCAGTCGGAGTCGATCTCTGTTACTGAACAGCAAGGTGTTGGCATTGTTAAGGAGCAAATTCGATTCATCCACACTATGGAGAAAGCAGGGTACTTGGACCGTGCTCTCGAATACATTCCTGATGATGAAACGCTAATCGAGCGTGAAAAACAGGGACTAGGTCTGACTCGCCCTGAGCTATCAGTGTTAGTTGCCTACGGTAAAATGGTACTTAAACAGCAACTTGTTACGGATGAAATCGCAAATGATGAATTCCATGCAAAACAACTTGTTGAATATTTCCCAAGTGCGTTACGACGTAACTATAAAGATCAAATGGTTAATCACCCACTGCGAGCTGAAATTATCGCTACAGCATTGGCTAACCAGATGGTTAATGAAATGGGCTGTAACTTCGTTACTCGTTTGCAAGAAGAAACTGGTGCAAGTGTTGTCGATATTGCCAACGCTTACAGTGCGGCTAGAGAAATCTTTGATTTAGAAGAAATCCTCAAGCAAACTCGCAAACTTGATAACGTTGCGACAGCGCAAGCTCAATACGAAATTATGTTTTACGTGCGCCGAGCACTGCGTCGAATTGCACGCTGGTTGCTTCGTAACCGTAGCGGCAAATGCACGGTCGGTGAGTTGATTGCTATCTACAAGCAAGATGTCAATGTTATCACTGAAACCCTAGACACTATGTTAGTTGAGTCTGAAGTTGAAGAACACAATGAGTTGGCTCAAGGTTGGATAGAGAAAGGGGTTGAAGAGAAACTCGCTCACCAAGTTGCCCGCTTATCAAGCTTACAATCTGCACTGGATATTTCATCAGTAGCAAGTGAAACAGGTAAAACGGTTGAGCAAGCATCGAAACTCTACTTTAACTTGGGTGACCGTTTATCGTTGCATTGGTTCTTGAAGCAAATTAATAGCCAAGCCGTTGATAACAACTGGCAAGCACTTGCAAGAGCGGCATTCCGTGAAGATCTGGACTGGCAACAACGTCAACTTACCGCTCAGGTACTGACTTGTGGCTGCTCAACCGAAGAGCTTGACGTGATGGCTGCGTTAGAAGATTGGATTGAAACTAACGAGCAATCGTTGCACCGCTGGGAGAGTATCTTAAACGAGTTCAAAGTTGGCTCAGTACACGAATTTGCTAAGTTCTCTGTAGCACTTCGAGAGCTAGTACTTTTAAACCTCAACTGCTCATCGAAAGAGTAGTGGAATAATCAAGTCATAAGTAAAAGCCTCGTTATTTAACGGGGCTTTTTATTATCTATTATTCACATTTGGAACGAAAATAGTTACATTGTCACATTGAGTTGAAATTAAAACAGAGTGAAATCGATTGCTTTTAAGCGGTTAGTTACGATTTTTATCGCAGAAACTTGATTGTAATTGTTTGTTTTATATTTGAAAATCTTATAAAGATATAGGTTTTTACTTATTACGTTCATTTTCATTGAATTACGATGAAAAACGGTAAATAATATTGTCCCGTTTATACGGGGCTTTTTTCTTTCGGAGGCACAATGCTTTACCGTCTAGCCAGAACTGGCTTTTTCCAACTCGATGCCGAGAAGGCACATGATCTTGCAATCAAGAACTTCCAACGCTTTAACGGCACACCACTTGATCTCTTTTACCGCCAACAGTTACCAACTCGTCCAGTTGAGTGTATGGGTCTAACATTCCGTAACCCTGTTGGTCTTGCGGCTGGTTTAGATAAAAACGGCGAATGTATTGAAGCATTTGATGCCATGGGCTTTGGCTTTGTCGAAGTCGGCACTGTAACGCCACGACCACAACCAGGTAATGATAAACCACGCTTATTCCGTTTAGTGGAAGCAGAAGGGATCATCAACCGCATGGGCTTTAATAACCTAGGCGTTGATAATTTGATCGAGAATGTTAAACGAGCAAAATTCAATTGTGTTCTCGGAATTAATATCGGTAAAAATAAAGATACGCCAATTGAGAAAGGGGCAGAGGACTACCTGATTTGTATGGAAAAAGTGTATGAGTATGCTGGCTATATTGCAGTAAACATCTCATCGCCAAACACTCCAGGTCTTCGTTCACTTCAATATGGTGAAGCGCTTGATGAACTGCTTTCCGAATTAAAAGCGAAACAAGCGGAGTTATCAGAGAAGTACAACAAGTATGTCCCGTTAGCATTAAAGATTGCGCCAGATTTAAGTGACGATGAAATCTGCCAAATCTGCGATTCTTTATTGAAAAACAATATAGATGGTGTGATCGCGACTAACACAACTTTGGATCGCACGATCGTAGAAGGGATGAGACACGCCAATGAGGCAGGTGGCTTGAGTGGTCGCCCTGTGCAATCACGCTCTACGGAGGTCGTACGTAAGCTTCATGAAGAGCTTGGAGACAAACTTCCAATTATCGGTGTTGGTGGTGTAGATTCCTATGTTGCAGCCAAAGAAAAGATCATGGCAGGCGCTAAACTTGTTCAAGTCTACACTGGCTTTATTTACCACGGCCCAGGTCTCGTACGTGATATTGTTAAGAATCTTTAACATATACATCAAAAACTACTGAAAAATCAGTACCTGTTACATAAAAAAGAGGACTTTGTTTCCTCTTTTTTTTTATCCGTTCGTTTGTAGAATTTAAAAATCACGAGTAGGTAATTAAGCGTCTTACCTCTTTACCACTGATTTAACTAGTCAAGAGAGAACGGAATAATGCTTAAACCCAGCGACAAATGGAATTGGTATTTTGACGAGCAAAAAGCTTGCTTAATGCTGGATCTGGGGGAGGAAATGATTTTCCAAACCAATCTATCCCGAAAATTGTTGGTTAACTGTGCCTTCTCAAACAGTGAATTTACCGTTGATGACGCCAGCGCATTTCAAACGTTTAATGAGCGCATTCGCTGTCTCGATATCAGTGAATATCGCCAAGCTGAATTAACACTGTATTGTGTTGCTGCAAAGCGTTTTTCATAAACCTGTACAGCCTAAGAGCTGGTTCTTCGATGCACAGTCCTCTGATTATGAACCTCAAGAAGGGGACATGGTCTTTCTCACAAATCAATATTCTGATGGTATGTTCATCGTTCTAGAACCAGGCGAAACATCGAGCTTATGTGCTTATGTTAACCAAGAAGCCTTTGTTCTTGATGGCAATAAGGCGCTTCAATTTGGGCAGCCGATTAAAGTAATGCATGATCGCATGGCTTGTGCAAACCACCTCTTTGCAATGACCCCTATGGCAATGGTGGGTTAAAGCTGTTTAATTTTTCTTTATTTCGTTCCTTTGTTTGCCTTAATCGACCTTATTGGGTCGATTTTTTTTGTCCTTTCCTCTGACACTCCAATCCGAAAGACCATGAAACTGTTTGTTTTCTATGCATGCAAACATGAAGCTGGTCACTTTTATTTTACTTATTTCAATTTGATTACTCCTTTAATTAGGCAACCTAGCGCCTAAAACAACCCTATTTATTCCCCTATAAAGGGTGTTTGTAAGTAATTTACATCAACCAATCCCGACTGGTATATACCAAAATGCATGTAAATAAGTATTCACTTCTTCTAAAGGAAACAAAATACGTTCATGAATGAAAAACATTCAAACTAAAGATGTTGAAAGTTTTAGATCATTTGAGTGGTGATGATTTGAACTAACGGGTGGGAAAATACCTTTAAAAACGAGGCATTGATCGTAAAGTCAGGTATAATTGAAGCCATTTTTTATCAGCGAAAGAACACTATGAATCAATATCTCGCGGTAACTTCAAATGGCATGGAAAATTTGCTTGTTGAAGAACTGACTAAACTAGGCATTGAAAATGCGAAACCAGTACAGGCAGGCGTAAAATTTAAAGCGACAAACGAACAGGTTTATCGCTGTTGTTTGTGGAGCCGTTTAGCGTCTCGATTTGTACGTGTTTTATCTGAGTTCACGTGTAACAACGACATGGACTTGTATCTATCCACTTCCACTATTAACTGGGTTAACCAATTTCATAGCTCTAAACGCTTTGTTGTGGACTTTAACGGCACAAACCGTGAGATTAGAAATAGCCAATACGGAGCTATGAAGGTCAAAGATGGCATCGTAGATTGCTTTGAGAACAAAGGCTTGCCACGTCCTAATATCAGCAAAGAACGCCCAGATATTCGTATTCACGTTCGTTTGCATAAAGATAAAGCGTTGCTTGGGGTAGACATGGTAGGTAGTGGTCTTCATCAGCGTGGTTATCGACCAGAATCGGGTCGTGCGCCATTACGTGAAACGCTTGCTTCTGCGATTATCATGCGTTGTGGCTGGGATGGGCATCAACCATTACTCGATCCAATGTGTGGTTCTGGTACTTTGCTTATTGAAGCGGCAATGATGGCAGCCAACATGGCACCTGGCGTTAAGCGCAAACAATGGGGCTTCGAAGTTTTGGAAGATTTTGAACCGGAGACCTGGGCTGAGATTAAATCAGAGGCTAATGTTCAAGCTAGACGAGGTGTCAAGAAAGTTGACGCTAAGTTTTTTGGATTCGATAACGACCCCAAAGTATTAAAAGTTGCTCAAGAAAACGCCCGCAGAGCAGGTGTTGAAGAGTTGATTGAGTTTGCGCAAGGTGATGCTGCAACTATTACTCGTCCCGCAGGATTTGAACAGGGTGTTATCGTTTCAAACCCACCTTACGGTGAGCGTCTAGGAACTGAGCCGGGGCTGATTGCGCTCTATACCGCATTCGGTGGACAGCTAAAATCTGAGTTTGGCGGATGTAAAGCATCTATCTTCTCTAGCTCAGACGAGCTCTTGAGTTGCCTTCGTATGCGCGCTGATAAACAGTTTAAATTGAACAACGGTGCGTTACCGTGTCACCAAAAGAACTACAGCATTGCCGAGCGCAGCGCTGATGAAGTTAAAGGTGCAGATACTAACGTTCAAATCGCACCAGACTTCTCAAACCGTTTGAAGAAAAACATTGGCAAGATTGGCAAGTGGGCTCGTAAAGAGAAACTAGACTGCTATCGTATCTACGATGCAGACCTTCCAGAATACAACGTAGCGATCGACGTGTACGGCGATCAAATTGTGATTCAAGAGTACGCAGCACCTAAGAACATCCCTGAAGAAAAAGCCAAGCGTCGTCTAACGGACATTATCCGTGCGACGATTCAGGTGACCGGTGTCGAAGCGAACAAAGTTGTACTGAAAGTTCGTGAGAAGCAGAAAGGTCGAAGCCAGTACCAAAAATTAGGTCAGGTATCAGAGACGCTCGAAGTAAACGAGTACGGTGTGAAGCTGATCGTTAACCTTCATGACTACCTAGACACAGGCCTGTTCTTGGATCATAAGATCACTCGTCGTCGTCTTGGCGAAATGGCACAGGGTAAAGATTTCCTTAACTTGTTTGCTTACACTGGTAGTGCAACAGTGCACGCTGCAGTTGGTGGTGCGTGTTCCACTACAACTGTCGATATGTCAAACACCTACTTGAACTGGGCGAAAGACAATATGCAGCTTAATGGTTGTGTAGGGCGCCAACATAAATATGAACAAGCGGACTGTTTGCAATGGCTAGAAAACGCAAAAGGTGAGTACGACTTGATCTTTATTGACCCACCTACGTTCTCTAACTCTAAGCGTATGGAAACATCATTCGATGTACAACGTGACCACATTAAGCTAATGAAGAACCTCAAACGTTTACTGAGAAGTGAAGGCACAATCGTATTTTCAAATAACAAACGTCATTTCAAGATGGATGAAGAATCACTCGCTGAATTGGGTTTGAAGGCTCAGAATATTTCTTCTCAAACGTTACCATTAGATTTTGCGCGTAATAAACAGATTCATAACTGTTGGCTAGTAACGCACGCGTAGTATAAACAAAAGGATTAATACGTGCTGATATTGTATAGCACGGAGGGATGCCATCTTTGTGAGATGGCATTTGCTCTAGTAGACCAAGTCGGTTTGGCCGAGCAAACAGATATCATTGATATTGCGTTCGATGATGTACTATTTTCTCGTTACGGCGTCACAATACCCGTATTAAAATATCAAGATTCTGAGTTGAACTGGCCGTTTGACTTAGAACAACTCACACATTGGTTGGATAATAATGGCATTACTTACCATTCATAACGCACAACTTGCATTTGGTGACCACCCATTGCTAGACAAAGCGGAGTTCGCTCTTCAAGAAAACGAACGCGTTTGTTTAGTTGGTCGTAACGGAGCAGGTAAGTCCACGTTAATGAAAGTGCTTGCCGGCGACATTTTGTTGGATGATGGCAAGATTCAAATAACTCAAGACGTAGTAGTTTCTCGGCTTGAACAAGATCCACCGCGCAATCAAGAGGGTACGGTTTACGAATACGTATCTGGCGGTTTGGCTGAAATCGGCGAACACTTGAAGATCTATCACGATCTTCTCGATCTTGTTGCTCAAGACCCAAGTGAGAAGAACATTAACCGTTTGGCGAAAGTTCAAGAGCAACTTGATCATTCTAACGCTTGGCGCTTTGATGACCGTGTTAAGAACGTACTTGGCGCTTTAAAACTAAGCCCAGAAACCAAACTGACCGATCTATCCGGTGGCTGGCAACGTAAAGCTGCTTTAGCTCGTGCGCTGGTTTGTGATCCTGATGTATTGCTTCTTGATGAACCAACAAACCATCTCGATGTGACAACGATCGAATGGTTAGAGAACTTCTTAAAAGACTTCAAAGGCTCGATCATCTTTATTTCTCACGACCGTGCATTCATCAAGTCGATGGCGACACGCATCGTTGACTTAGATCGCGGTCAATTAGCTTCTTTCCCTGGTAATTATGAACAGTATTTGAATGACAAAGAAGAAATGCTTCGCGTCGAAGAAATGCAAAATGCTGAGTTCGATAAGAAACTAGCGCAGGAAGAAGTGTGGATTCGTCAAGGCATTAAAGCACGTCGTACTCGTAATGAAGGCCGTGTTCGAGCCCTTAAAAAACTTCGTGAAGAGCGTCGTGACCGTCGTGAAGTTCAAGGTAAAGTTAACCTAAACATCGATGATGCTTCTCGTTCAGGTAAGATTGTATTTGAAGCAGAAAATGTATCTTTTGCTTACGAAGGCAAGACAATTGTCGACGACTTTAGCTTTAACATCATGCGTGGTGACCGTATTGCACTTATCGGACCAAATGGCTGCGGTAAGAGTACGGTACTTAAATTGCTACTAGGGCAATTGGAAGCGCAGTCTGGTCGTTTACACTGCGGAACAAAATTAGAAGTCGCGTACTTTGATCAGTACCGAGAGATTTTGGATCCAGAAAAGACAGTGATCGATAACTTAGCGGATGGGAAACAAGAAGTAATGGTTGGGGGACGTCAGCGTCATGCGCTGAGTTATCTTCAAGACTTCTTATTTGCACCTAAGCGCGCCAGAACCCCGGTTAAGGCACTTTCCGGTGGTGAGAAAAACCGATTATTGCTAGCCCGTATCTTGTTGAAACCAAACAACTTACTTATTCTTGATGAACCAACTAACGATTTGGATATCGAAACGTTGGAACTTTTAGAAGAAATGCTTGCCAATTATCAGGGTACATTATTGTTAGTGAGTCACGACCGTGAGTTCGTAGACAACACAGTAACAACCAGCTGGATTTTTGAGGGTAACGGTATAATCGAAGAGTTCGTTGGTGGTTATCATGATGCTAAACAACAGCGTGACCAAGTTCTTGCTTCGCGCAGTCAGGTTGAAAAACCAACGAAGAAAGAGAAAGTGGTTGAGGAAACTCCCAAAACTACGCAACCTAAGAACAATTCGAAGAAGTTATCGTATAAGCTGCAAAGAGAATTAGAGGCTCTACCAGCTAAACTTGAACAATTAGAGTCGGATATCGAGAGCCTTCAGGAGCAAGTGAACGATCCAGAGTTCTTTGCTAAACCTGTAGAGCAAACTCAGCCGGTATTGGAACAGCTTGCTGCACTAGAGCAGGAGTTGGAAATCGCATTCGAGAGATGGGAAGAACTCGAAGCAATGCAACAGGATAGTTAAGAATTCAATGAATTGTAGTAATAAATTCAAATTGACCGCCATTGCAATGATGGTTGGTACCACAATGAACGCACAGGCGGCATTGTATCAAGTTGTTGAGGTTTCACCTCAGGATCATGGTTCAAACGGTGACTACCAAACGGCTTACGGGGTTGCAATTCAACAGGGCGATGCAGGTACAGATCCTTCAACAGGTTCACCTTTCGCTTTAGGCTGCTTTGATGCAGCAGCAAACTGCACGCCAGAGCAGTTTAAACTTGCAATGGAAACTCGCACTACGCCGATTTCAGCGACACAAGCCGTGGATGGGAACAGCTATCGTGAAGAAATCCCATTCGGATTAGACGCTGGCTTTTATTACATCCAAGAACTCAAAGACTTTGAGCGTTACTGTTACAACCAGCTTCGCTATTCCACCTGTGACTCTTGGGCTTCAGTAAACTGGACGCCGTGGAATAAAGAACGTAGTAAAGACTTTACTTCTAATGCGTTAGCGTTCATAGAAGAAGATTCTGCTGCTTATAAAAATGAATATAACAATGTTATCAACCAGCTTACCGAGGATGGTGCAGCTGTCGGTAATCAGAGTAAAGTTAGCACAGAAAATGCTTCTACATTAGAAACACGAAATACCGTAGTTGCACCAGTAGAGCCAAATATTCTTACTGGCGATAGTGACGCAAGTGTTGTGCAAAGCCATGCTTGGAGCACAGACGGCATTTTTACTGTTGGCAGTGTTTCTCGAACAGCAAGCAATACCAATGGATCTCACCATACATCAAAAGCAGCGATTTGGGATCAAAGCGGAACCGTCAGTGAATTGGCTTGGCCAAGTGGCACATCTAAAGATGGAGAAAGGTTAGCTCAAGGGAGCATGCGTGACCTTGTCACTGATGGAACTACGGTCTATGGCGTAGGTTACAACACTTACAGTGATGATAACTACCTGAATGCGACTGTTTTTGTCGGAACTCTAGAAGCCGAAGGTAGAGTTGAAAACGCAACTTGGAAAAATAAAGTTGTTGTAGGAGCTAGACAGCGCGAAGGTGATGATACGGTTCATACAAACTCACGCTTAACCGACGTTAACTCTAATTTTGTTGCTATTGGTGAAGCGAAACGTTCGGGCGGATACTTAATGCCAACGGGCTCTGCTCCGAATCGTCTCTTTATCGTAGATGATGTTCGTAAGGATTCTATTAGCGCTTTTTACCCAACTACTGGCATTTTCTTTAGCGGTGCGGGCGGTAAGATGGGCGGTATCAACTCTTACAATGAAATCGTCGGGCAACTTGATGCGGAAACGACTCGTGAAGACGATGGCAAGCCACGTCGTAAGCGCGGTTTTATCTATCCATATAGCCTAGGTGGCGAGACTAGTGAACGTGCTGCAACTTTGTTTAATGGAAAAGCTTGGTTCCTAGACAGTTTGACTAATGGCGGTGATTACTCTGAACAAAACAATCAGTTTCGTATTATCGACGCAACTGATATCAATGATGCAGGTGTGATCTCTGGCACTGCTATGAAATGTGCAGGTGGTTATAGTACAACAGCAAACAATGCGACATGTAGCTCTGAAGAGCAAATTGTAGCCGTCAAACTAGTACCTATTGCTGACGCAACGAAGGACGACATCGTATCTCGAAGCATTGACTCAACGACGACAGAGCGTCAAGGTGCAGGTCTTGGTTGGTTAGCTTTGACCATGCTTGGATTGTTTGGGTTCCGTAGAAAATAGTTAAAAATCGTCAGTAATTTTTAAATCAAGCAGAGGCTCACACATTTGAGTCTCTGCTTTTTTTATGCCTTGAGAAATTGCCTACTTTGATCGATTCTTATAAGTGGAGTCATAAAAACTCCATCAAAGTTTCACAATAACAGCTGTACGTTAGTAAATGGACCTGTATGAGGAATTAACTATGAAGAGACAAAAGCGTGATCGCCTAGAACGAGCTCAATCTCAAGGCTACAAAGCTGGGTTGAATGGAAGGTCTCAAGAGGCTTGCCCATATCAACAAGTTGATGCTCGGTCGTATTGGTTAGGTGGTTGGCGTGATGCCAGAGATGAAAGACAATCTGGTCTCTACAAATAAACTCTCCACATACAAAAAGAAGGATTCGAAAGGGCTCTACGGAGCCTTTTCTACATTATAGGGACATAGGGAAGTAGGTTAACACTCGATAACAAAAAGGCTCCTAAATAGGAGCCTTAATAAATCGATTAAAATCGTGATTAGAAGCTTGAAGTGTCTTGGAACAAGCCAACTTTCAAATCTTTTGCTACGTAGATTTCTTTGCCGTCCACACATACACGACCGTCGGCCAAACCCATCACAAGTTTACGGTTTACAACGCGTTTCATGTGGATCTCGTACGTCACTTTTTTCGCTGTTGGCAGGATCTGACCTGTAAACTTCACTTCGCCAACACCCAGAGCACGACCTTTTCCTTTGCCACCAACCCAGCCAAGGAAGAAACCAACAAGTTGCCACATCGCATCAAGGCCAAGACAACCCGGCATTACAGGGTCGCCAGGGAAGTGGCAGTCAAAGAACCACAAATCTGGAGTAATATCCAATTCCGCCAAGATCAAACCTTTACCAAAATCGCCTTCAGTCTCAGACATTTTAGTAACACGATCCATCATTAGCATGTTTGGCGCAGGAAGCTGAGGGTAACCAGGCCCAAACAGTTCGCCTTGGCTAGAAGCAAGTAGATCGTCACGGTTATAAGAATCACGTTTGTTTTGCATTATCAATTACTCCAATTTTTGATAGCTGCATCTTAGTGAACACGTGTACGCTAAACAACTCCGATCAGTACTAGACAAACCAGTTTTTGATGCGCTGCACAATTCCTTCTGGATGCTCATGTCTTTCAAAGTTTTCAATACGTTCCGCTATTTTGCCAATAATGCTATCGTCTTCACCTCTAAAAGGTTTATTCATTACAATCGGAATAGCTTCATCTACGGTAGAAACGGACCAAATATGGAACTCACCATTTTTAATGCTTTCTATTACATCTTTATGTAATGCAAGGTGTTTAAGGTTTGATTTTGGCATCACAACACCTTGATTTCCTGTAAAACCTTGATGTTTACAAACCTGATAAAAGCCTTCAATTTTTTCGTTCAAGCCACCGACGGCTTGCACTCGACCAAACTGATCAACAGCTCCTGTAACAGCAACTTGTTGATTAATTGGAGATTCAGATAAAGCACTCACCAAGCAACAAAGTTCTGCAAGAGATGCGCTGTCACCATCAACTTCACTATAAGACTGTTCAAATACGATGGAGGCAGAGTAAGGCAGTGGTTCATCCAGTTTCAGAGCAGAGCTCAAGAAAGCTTGCATAATCATCATGCCTTTTGCATGTAGATTGCCTCCAAGCTCAGCTTTGCGCTCAACATCGGAAACATCGCCATCACCAAAATGAATTACACAAGATATTCGTGCAGGCTCACCATAGCTGACAGGGTGCCCAGCCATATCAATAACGGTTAGGCCATTGATTTGACCAACTTGTTCCCCAGTTGTCTCAATGATGACTTGGCCATCTAAAATATCGTACACGGCACGCTGAGGAAGGTAAGATTCTCGGTAATACTTATCGTCAATCGCTTTATCTAACGACTTGTAATCTAATGCGTGGCCATCACTGAACTGGCTAGCAAGCGTTAGAAGTTGAGAGTGCCACATTACTCCTAAAGGCAGATAATGTTGATCTTCAGTAAATCTCATACCGGCCAGCAACAATCTTCTAAAACCACATTCAGTTAAGTGAGGCAGCTGATATTGAGAACATATCCAGTTCACTAAACCAAAGTAATCTGTCAAATTCTGCTCTGACAGATGAATATCTTCTTCAACTTCCGTATACATGGCAAAGCCAGAACAGAAGTCTTCATCGATGTATTCTAGCTCTGCTAACTGACTTCTTTCTCCTGTTACAATCAGTTTTACATCATAGGCTTTAGCTTGCGGTACTGAAGTAGGTAAACGAGTAGGGCTTAGGTTCAGTGGCTCGATAAGGTTTTGTTGAATTGCAGACTTTATATTTGGCCAAAGCCCTGGGTTAGCCAAAATTAGATTAGCCGGTACTATTAAGTAACCGTTATCTGCCTGTGAAATTAAACCAGGTTGGAAGGCAATATCACCACTTACATCAACACTGTAACGGTCAAATAAACGTTTGGCATCAAGTGATTCCGACAAAACTATCGCAGCGTTAGACTGGCTCTGAAGAGCTTTACTGATGAACTCTCTATATACAGAATTATCTACGCAGTTAATGAGTAGTACTCGCGTCAATCCGGAAATTTTTGAAAAACGAGATATCGTTGCCGACATTCTCGGTTGGAGCTCAGTAAAAGACTTCTTTGGTAACGAAGGTGCAGACTTTAAAAGTGCTTCGTACCGCTCAAGTGAAGGTGTTACGTCTTGCCAATTAAGTTGGTTCATTAAAATTCATCGTAATTCAATCTTGCCGACATTATAACGAAACGGACTATAACACCCTAGCACCAATTTGGTTTGTTCTCGGCATTCAACTCTCAATGAACAATACTTAGACAAATGAGTGATCAACATCGATACTTCTAAGAGTTTTATTTGCCCAAGTAAACCATCTGGGTTACGCTGTCACTAGGTTATGTTTATGGGTCCGAACAAATGAAATATCAGCAGCTTGAGAATCTAGAATGTGGGTGGAAATGGAAGTATCTCATCAAAAAATGGAAAGATGGTGAAGCGATTACCCGACATATTGATACAAGCGAAGCAGATGCAGCGGTCGCAGAACTAAAACGCCTTGAACACGAGCCTACACTTGTCTTGGCTTGGATAGAAAACCACATGTCAGAAGAGTTAGATAATAAACTCAAGCAGGCTATCCGAGCGAAACGGAAACGTCACTTCAATGCAGAGCAAGTCCATACAAAGAAAAAATCCATTGATTTAGATTACCGAGTTTGGGAAAAGCTTTCTAGTAGAGCGAATGAACTTGGTTGTACGTTATCTGACGCAATTGAATATTTGCTTTCCGAAGCGTCGAGAAGTGAAAAAGCGAGTCAAAAAGTTACCTCAATTAAAGAGGATTTGAGTAAATTGCTATCTAGCTAGGATAGGGAGTGCCAAATGTTATATGTAATCTTAATTGCAGCTATCGTGATCTTTTGGTTGATCGCAGTCGATAGGCCGGTGTTAAAAGTAAAGTTCGATAATGGCCATATTAGTAACGTAAAAGGGCATCTACCTCCTTCTTTCAAACACAACTTACAGGATATTAGTGAGCATAACCCGTTTACTGGTGAAATGAAGGTGTATAGCCAACGAACAGGAATGCGCTTAAGCTTTTCCAAAGGCATTCCCAAAAAAGTTCAACAGAGGATTCGTAACGTTTTTCCGCATCAGGGCTTCAAAGCAAACAAAGGCAAGAAGCGCGCTTAATTACATATCAGTTACTTCATCATGTTAAATGGGACGCAATGTGGCGTCCCATTTTCGTATCTACAGAAAAATTACTTATCATCGAACAATCAACAACATAAACGGACCAAAACGATGAGATACGTTGTAACTTTAATGGTATTGATCTTTACAAGTAATTCAGTTTTTGCTGACGATTCAGAAACGAACCTGTTGGCTAAAAAGATTAAGACTAAGCTTCAAAAGAAAGTAGACAATAAGTTTGATGGCTATCAAGGTTATTGTGACGTCATGATAGAAATGGAGCACAAAAGTAAAAACGCAGTAATAAAAAGAGTAACCAGCAGTGGTGACCAAAAAGTGTGTAGGTACGTTAAGTCCAACTTGAAGAAAGGAAAACGCTATCGTTACAAATACCCCGAAAAGTACATTCGCCTCCATATAACCACAGGCTTATAAATGTTTCAGAACGCCTTGATTAAGAGCGAGTGAACTGAGCTCGTGATTTTTGGCAGATTTCGTTGCGGAGCGATTAGAGCGTTTAGCTGATTTTTGCTGTTGTACGAGGCGAGTATGAAAGGCTTTTTTGTTTGGTAGCGCTTAAGTTAGTAATCGTGATGCCATTGAATGGCAAATTCAGTGAGTTGGCCATCATCACCATACATAGATTGATTCAGGTACTTACGGAAGAACACGCCAGTAAGTCGAGGACTACGCGCGCATCAATTTTCAATAAGAGATTTGATTTGCTTCGTAAGCATAACCACAAACCAAACTAGCGATTGCAAGCCCACAGAAACCTCGGTTAAAGCTTCAAAAGAAAACAATGTTGTTAATCTTAGGATGACATTTTAAAGCAGCTAAAACCGGACATTATTGCTTTGAGTTTACCCCCCTTAGTGCGCATTATATCTGCTTATGTTGAGTGCGATTGCATATGCCAGTCCTATAAAATGTCTCTCTTTTGAGGGACTATTCAATGAAGTATCACGAAATGACTAAAAACTATATTTTTCGTGAATTTGAATGTGGTTTATCCGTCGAACAAGCTGCTGAACTTTGTTTGAAAACTGTGAGAACGGTCAAAGAATGGGATAAGGGGAAAACCATTCCTCCTGAGTGTAAACGACTCATGAGAATGACAAAAGGAAGGGAATTGAGCCCATCAGAACAATGGGAGCACTTTAAAATGCACTACGACAGACTAGAGCTTCCAACAGGACAGCTGGTAACGGCTCAGCAAGTTTTGACTGGAATTGCGTTGTTAGAGATTGGAGCATTGACTGATTTAGAAGCTGCGGGAAAAGTACTAAAGTACGCTAGAGCATTGAAAAAAATCATGTAAAAGTAAAAGTTAGGCTATGAGCCTAACTTTTATTTCTTTATATCAAGCTATTTTTACTTAGAAAGTTATAAACAAACTCAGAAATATATTTGTCAATTGATTTAACGCTACTGCGCTCTAAAATATCTACGTAGTTTTTATCTAAGATAGAATTGTAGTCAGAATAAATTCGACCTTGAGGATCTAAGTACAAGTCAAAGTATAAATCGTCACCATCTAAAGATACAGTTTCAAATTTAACTCGCAATCTTATGTTTTTATCTATAAAGACAACTCCATATTTTGATTTGAATTCATAAGACAATAAATTAATAGTTATAATGTTATTTTCAAAACTAACATAGTCTGAAGATTGTAAGTAATTTCCCAGCATAGAGTATTGCTCTATTAGTTTAGGGAAAAAATATTCTTCGCATTCTAGTATATCTAAGTACATAAATAGACTCAGCCTCTATTCTTCTTCTCGGTTTTGTCTTTACCGTGATTGTAACCATCTTTCACATATCGAACACCAGGTGGACGAGGTGGAGGAGGTGGAGGACTTGGTTTTTTATCATTCTTGTTGTCATCTGTCACAAACTTTACTCCTCATTAGAGAACGTCCTTTGACCTTGGCGATGAGAAGTTGGTGATGGGTTCTCCACCGGAATCGTTACATGGTTGCGTACAGAGCGAATTCCTATCGGTCGTGATGGTGGCGATGATGGTTTTGTCTGTTTCTGAGGTGCGTCCTTCTCTGACATTTATATGTGCTCCTGATAGATTGGTTTCTTCGATTAAAATAGGTTTTGTAGGGTGTTTTAAATCTAGCTTAAAAGCTATAAAAATTGCGAATGCTAACGAGAAGGGTAAGAAAGATATTACTAACCACTTTACTGACTCAAAAGCCTTTTGAGATCTTTCATCGTTAAGCTTGCAATTATGATGTGTAGAATTTATCAAGTTCTCTTTGATAAAGAGTTTAAGTTCTTCATCCGCAAAATCGGGGTCATTTTTGTACTTAGTGTAATAGTCATTAGTGTCTTTATAATAATCATCAAACACTAATGGAGATTGTAAATATTGATAAGTACTACCATAGAATGAGAAAATAGAGTATCTCATGCTCTGTAATACGAAAATAAAATACATTGCCATCAAGTTATAAAATATCAGAGAGATTAATTTATTATTTTCATAATCTATAACTTGTAATGTATACGTAGCTAAATTAAGCCAAGCAAACGTGAAAACGATAATCGTTTGCAAGCGAAGGTCAATTTTCTGCTTGGACTCTATTTCGTGATAATACTGTTTTTCGTAAAAAACAAATTTATTGTCTGTATACATTTCAAACACTGCTATTGAGATAAGGGAGCTACCCCTTGCATAAAAACACGAATATAGTACACCATAGAGTTTAAAGAACTCAACTATGTTCAGTTCTATAAGTCGCACTGCTATGAAGGCCTAACAATAGGTATCGACCAGCTCCAGCTCTCTCCGAAGGTCAGAGGATCGTTTAGAAACGGCCTGCAATACATAATTTGCATAGCACGAGCGTGCTAAATTAATTATTTTCTTGATTTTGTGTGTATACGGTTTCATATTATTGACACACATCAAACACCTGTTAGGAGGCACAATGTCTAATGAGTACATGGGAGATATTCTAAAAACAATCCCACATTGGGATAACGCAAATGAGAAGTGGAGAACTGAATATTCCACACTGACAGACACTGAGAAAAAGCATGCAGCAGCATCAGTTGTTTTAGAATTGATTAAAGCTGATATTTCTGCAACGTCACAACGTACGGGAACAAGGCTAGATGAGCATCTAAGCAATTTACCGAAATATATATCTCAGGTAATTGTGGCGTTAGAAGAAGACGAGTAAAACGAAACTTTTATGCATGCTTGTATTTAGTAGATTCAGCCGAGCTTTTATAGCTCGGCTTTTTTGTACCAGAGTACAAGGTTAGTAAGGAGTGGGAATTTACCCCCGTAATACAGATTCGGGGGTTTGCTCCGCTTTTAGGTCCCTCCCGCAAAGCGGGCCCCTCCCAAAATGCTCGCAATACCGCGCACGTAATAAAAAAGGGCTCGTATAGAGCCCCATGATTAAGTTCGGTGTGGAAGTGCCAAGGTTTGGTGTCCTACATGTTCCGCTTCCTCGGTCTACGCAGACTACGCTAGCTTCGACGCTGTGGCGAGCGGTCTAGATATGGACAGGCATGTTTTGCTGCAATATGTCTGATGGCTTTTCTCTTTGGCCGCACGTGAAGATCCTTTCTGTTTCTTCCCAAGTCACTCGATATACGCAGTCGCTCAACACTTCGAACTGATACCCAATCTTTACCAAGTCCAGATGATCGAAACTGAATAGCTTGTCGCGGCCATCGTACACATCGATGTATATCTTGTAGAACGTCAGGTCACGGTCTAGTTCGGCAGCATATTTCAGCCGTTTGGCGTAGGCGATTTGCTTTGCGTATCCGGTGATGTAGAAGTCGTAATCTTCCAAAGGCCCAAACCCTGATGCTTTCTTTTTCTTCTTAGCTTTGGTTTCTGCCGTATCTACCGTTGGCGTTCCATCAGGCAGCTGCGTTTGTACTGGTTGTGGTGGTTTAACGGGGTCGGGCGGTTGCTCTGGCTCCGGCCACCAAGCCCAGATATTGAAAACTAACCCAAGCGATAACAGCACCACCGTTCCGACGACAGGCCAACGCTTCCAGAACGGGCGAATGTCTTTTGCTTCGGCTTCCTGCACTTGCTTGTTGGATTGCGAATGACTCTTATAGAACGGGAAGTATTCCGACTTATAAAATCGGGTAGAGGTGTTCACCACTTCACCGGCACAACCATCTTGCACTTTCTTGGTGTAAGAACTGGTTGAGCCCATAGCCGTGTTCTTTGTGCATCGGTAGGTCACTTCAATCATGTCCTTAATGTCTCGATGCACTTTGCGGATGTTCTGCGTGAGCAAGATGATATCGACACCGTAGTGACGGTGTATTGAGTACCATTCTAGAATGGGCGCGGCCAAGCCTCGACTTGGCAAGCTCATGTGCGCCTCATCGACCACATAAAGTGGCCCTTGTCCTTTTTCATTGCGCCATTCGTCGGAGTAGTCTTCAATCTGACTGAAAGGACGTGAGGTTGAACCAAAATCCGTTAAACGGCCATCCACGATTTTGATGAGTTCTCGAACGTCTTCACCAAACACCTTAACGAACCAATCAATGTTTAAGGTGATATTGGTGATGACTTTACGGCCATCCTTAATGGCCGGAATAATATGGTAGGCAACAGCCTCATAGGTTTTACCGCCTCCTGGTCTTCCTGCTATGGCGTATATCATGAGCCTAACCTCGTAAACGGAATCAATTGCAGCATCAAACGCACCGTAATAGCGGCCAGAATGATGGACAGACATTGAGGCACACCGACCGCCGCCATAACCCAAGCCACAGTAGGCGGAATACTGGTCATGTACTGGCTCATATCGACCGGAGCGAATAGGGAGAACACACCAGAGAGCAACAGGTTCACCATTGCCATGATTTGCTCAACCGCCCAAAAGAACAGGTCTTTGAGCATGTTGACCAGCGAGATTAAAAGCTGATAGAGGAACACCAACAGCTTGTTAAATAAATCGACTAACCAATCCATATTAACCTCCAAAAATAATACGACGCGCCGCAAACACTGACGTCATGATGAGCACCGCACGAATAAAACCGAACACCCAATCAAAGCTGATTTGCTCCTCAAAACTGAAGTCACCGAAGAACGGCACAGGGAGCACGAAAGAAGGGCGCTTGGCACTGGATAAGTCGAGGTCACCAAACGAGTTCACAAAGTTGTCGATGGTGTTGTGTTTAAGATCATCTAACTGACCGGACACCAAACCACCTAAGCCATCGGGATAGCCCGACTCATAAAATCCGGTACAACTTTGGGACTCGATACACGTACCACCCGTACCTGCACCAGACGTATCTGTGTTTGCGATACCGTCTAAGGTGTCAGAAATACCGGAAACTTCATCCGCGATACCATCCATTGCCCCTGCAATTTTCTCTACATCGTCACCCACACCATTAACGGCATTGGTGTTCTTGTTCATGGCCGTGGTGATGTCAGCATTCGCTTGTTGGATAAGGGCCTTAGTGTTTTCGTAAATCTTGTTGTCGTTGATTTGCTGCTTTTGAATGGCTTGCGTGTTGGTGACCATCGACGCATTCAGCGCAATGATTTGGTTTTGAACGTCAGCACTGGCTTGATTGATGTCGATGTTCATGTCGTTTAGTGCTTTGTTGACGTCCTTATTCATTCCAGTAATGGCTTTCAGAACTGCCGTGTCTGTCGATTCATCGGTGTCTGGCTCTTCCACGTCTGGCTCACTGTCGGTATCCGGTGGATTCACCGTATTGGTTGAGCCATCAGGTAATACGCTAGGGTCTTCGATGTCGCCTGTTGGGTCGTCAGGGTCATGAATGGGGTCATCAGGAATAATAGGGGTGTCAGGGCCATCTTTACCCCAGAAGAGTGTACCGCCTTCACACTGGTTGCCTGTGAATTGAAAGTTACCATGACAGATGGTGTTTTGTGTCCATTGGCCGGAATCAACACCCGTACACAGCGTACTATCACTAGGAGTACGCTCCAATTCACAACGGGTTGCGCCATAATCGCCGTAACATGACCCTGTCACTTGTTCGCCATAGACATAAGCCAACCACTGAAGCGATTTGATTTCATCAATGGACTTTTTAAACTGACACACGTCCATACAAGTGCCGTCAGGGTTCTTGCCATATTCACAAACCGATTTACAACGTAAGGTTGAAGGGTCAAATTCGCTATTTTCTGGACAACGAACCTCAGAATAAGAAAGACCGAGCCCATTATCACAAACTGTTTGATAGGGATCGCGAGCATTAGCATATGATGTCTTCTCAAATGTGCATGAGTCGAAATACCCAGTATCCAAAAAACAAGTATTCACCTTGTAAGGGTCAACCCAATCACCTTGAGAGCCACACCCCCTCATTTGCATATGACTAATACGTGCTTCTAAAGCATACGTATGATGACTAGCGCATAGAATAACAAGGGCAATAAAAAAACGGAGATAGTGATTCATTGTATTAAACCAATAAAAAAGGGAGCCGAAGCCCCCTTATCCTCTAAAGTTTTGGCTGGCCACGTATCCGGCAATGCCACCCAAAAGCACAAAGACGATGAGTTGGACATCGTGGAGAACGGCCAACATAAACTTAAGCCTTGTTCACAGCACGCTTAGCAAGGGTGATGGATTTGTAAGCCATAGTAATGCCGACAATCACCAGACCAGCCGCGCCGATTTTGGTTGCCACACCAGATAAGTCGATAGCGGAGAACGGGTCAGCTGCACCACCTTCCGCCGCCATAGCAGGGACAGAAAGCACCGCAACAGTGACGGTTGCCGCCGCTTGTTTACCGAACTTTTTAAGCGCGTTTAGACGTTTCATAACAGATTCCTCAAAGTAGTTTTATTAAACGTATTGCCATCTTGATGGCGTAAGTTGAGAGATATCCGCCAACGAACACCAAGGTGAAACCCAAGCCGAACGCTTGAGATATCTCTCCTGGAGTCAGCTGTGTGTAGCTCATTAACGTGTCATATTCTTGAGCCGTCACCATGACATAACCGCGGCATGAAGCCGCTTCAATGTCAGGAACGACAGCGAGAAAACCGTCCGCGTTAGGTAAAGCACACACAGGCATAACGAAATTCCTTATTTAGCCTTTAGCGAGGCTTCAAAATGTTTCTTGATGTCGTCATCCACAGGGATGAGTTCTGTCACAATGGCACCTGCCAATGGATCGTCTGGGTTAATCTCCAAACGCAATTGGTATTCACGGCGAGGAACGAGAGCACCAGTACGCTCAAGTAATAGGGCGTATTGATGATCAATCATCAACGGTTGGTCCCACTGTGGATTCACATCACCGGATTCACCGATAGTGCGGCGTTTGAATTTCTCTGAGTTGATTTCACGTAGAGGACGCGACACGTTCAGTTGAGCACTGTCACCACGTGCTGAATTCCAAGTGATATCCATGCCAAGTACAAAAACGGATTTAGCCATTTGTTAAGTCTCCAATATGTGAGTCACCAACTTGCCGTAGGTATCGGGGAAGGTGAATTTCGTTCCATCACGGACAAGGGAACCGACCACGGTTTCAATGTCGCCCTCATGGAACTCGATAAGTGAATTAAGGATTTTCCCGTACTGGCGACGCATCCAATGCGCAGAGGCCAACAGGTCTAACGCCGCGCGCTTCGTCGGGACAGGTTTGGTATTGAATTTCTTAGCGGTAGAAATAGACGCAGCGAAATCATTGAGCGCGGCATACGCGCCAGCCGGATTCAGCAACACATCAACATTCCATTTTTTAAGCTCGACTTCAGAGCGATACCAAACAAGACCCGTGTTTGCGAGTTTCTGCTCAAGTGCCTTGTTGTAGATACGCCAGTAAATGCGCGAGGTACGCGAACCAATCGAGTATTGCTCTTTGGTGTAAATCGGTTTGCCGTCTTTGCCGATACTGGCAATGGTCATATCTTCATGAAGCACAGGACCACGGCCACGTTCAGCCGTTCTGAAACAGTCGTCGCGCCACGCCTTGTAAGCGTATTCGCAATCGAAAATCCCGTCGTAATCGTCATAAGCCAAGTCAACACGCGCCAGAGTTTGCACACCAAGTACATTGGTCAGCCAGTCATGTAGCGACCACGTAGGACGACGGGCAAATACATGCTTGCATCCCGTTCCGTTGATTTGGAAATGCACCGTGTCATTGTTACCGCCGATACCAACGAAGCCGCAGAAGTCCTCACCATCTGGCGAAGTCAGTTTCATGGATTCGGTGTAGAACTGGAAACCCAAACCGCGAGGCGCAGACAGCGACAAACCAAGCACTTGATTGGTGAAGATGCGCAAGCAGTCTTCCAAGTAGTTGCGGTAACAGATATCAAATGCTTTGTTGTACGCTTCAATGTCTTCAGACGTCTTAGCGACGGTCGGATTAAATACAGGTGGAGCAGGGAACTTAGGCGCACGACAGTGACGCTGTAACAGTCCTGATTTGGCAAAGCCTTTGTATTCCTCATGCTTGTGCAATCGACGAACCGCATCATGACAATGACGTAAGTCTTTCACGGCAAACGTAAAACACAGGTAATCAATATGAACGCTTTGCTCATCGAACTTTTTGAGGATGTTAGTTGCAGTAGTCATCGAACACCCCCATATTGATACGTTGTTCAACGGTCGTGTTGGTGATGGACACCAACTCATAAGAAGCGAACTGAGACGAAGCCCAAGACTCAAGATGAGACATGGATTTAAGCAAATCCCATTCGTCGCAACCTTTGACCAACACAGAAACCGTGTAGTCAGGCAGCAAGTCGTAATAGATGATTTGAGCTTCGTTCATGGATTAAGCCTCTGAACTAGGCTTAGTGACGCTGTCACAGTTTTGATTGTTTTGGTTTTCAATCTGTGAGTTAACGGTGTGAATCAATCGACGAGTCATTTCACAATCAGCCAGTGCACGGTGCGCCGTTAAGTCAGACACATCAACATTCTGTTGAGCGCAAGCGTTGGAAAGTGCTTGCCACTTGTAATCTTCATGGTGTTCATTCCAAACACCAAAGAACTCTGCATACCAAAGCATTGCGCATTGAGGAACACAGAACTTGAAAAACAAATCGTGAACGGATTGGACGTAAGCAGCGTTACAGTGCTTATCCAAAGATTGGATAATTAAGCGCGTATCAAAATCTGAGTTGTAGATGATGATTGGACGACCGTTAAGAAGCGGAAGAAAATGGTTTGAGAAGACTAAATGAAAGTCGGGCGCATCCTTAACGTCTTCATCGGTGATGCCATGAATAGCCGTTGCGTCAGCAGGAATCGAACATGTAGGTTTAACAAGTTCGTTCACGATAACTTTGCCAGTGTGAGCGCAGATAGCAGTGAACTCGACAATTTCTGCTTGAGAACCTAAACC
Source organism: Vibrio alginolyticus NBRC 15630 = ATCC 17749 (assembly GCF_000354175.2). Lineage (NCBI taxonomy): Bacteria > Pseudomonadati > Pseudomonadota > Gammaproteobacteria > Vibrionales > Vibrionaceae > Vibrio > Vibrio alginolyticus. The sequence continues at coordinate 670,860 of NC_022349.1, read as the reverse complement.
AGTAGTTTCCGTATCAAGAATGATCGCGTTCTGAGTAGAGAGTTTTTTCATAGCAACACCAAGCAAATTTAACTGAGTAACCAAATTTGGTTATTAGCGTAATCACCAAAATTGGTTAGCGCAAGACACCAAAAATGGTGATTGATAAGCTAAACTGACGGAAACGGAGGAAGCGGTATGTATCAGAACAAACTATTAGATGCCTACAAAAAGGCTCAAAGTTACGTACAAGACAAACAAATTGCAGCGGATATGAATGTGCCGCCGCAAAGAATCAGTGATTTCCGCAAAGGAAAGCGTTATATGACTGATACACAAGCAATTTTTCTTGCAGAGCAATCAGGTTTAGACCCTGAGATTGCATTGCTGGGTTGTCACGCTGATCGCAATGATAATCCGCAGATAAAAGCAGTATGGGAAGGAATTGCAAAAAAGTTTAATGGGCTTGGATTGTCAGGAATCTCAATGGCTTGCACTGGATTAGCCTTAGTGATTTCAAGTCCACAGGAACCACTATATCAGTGCGCATTATATGTGTTATGTTAAATTGTATATCGCCGTACGCTAAATGTTGTCTGAGTATGCTCCTATTCCCCTGCAGATTTTAAATTTAAGGGCCTTACTGTGAGCATTAAACATAATGGTTATTTACCATAAAATACTTAATATAGATCTTAATAATCTATCGATTGTTAAGATCTATATTAACGCCTTTTTACTTATTGAAATGACTGTATAGCTTCAAAGATATCTTGTCTTCTAACTGGCTTAGAAATGAATCCGTCCATACCGGCATCCAGGCATTTATCTCTATCGCTTTCTAGCGCATGTGCAGTTAACGCTATAATTGGGGTCCTGAGACCTTTATCTCGAATAAGTCTTGTTGCGGTAATTCCATCCATCACTGGCATCGAGACATCCATGAGAATCAAATCGATTAAATCCTCATTCTCTTCTAAAAATGTTAATGCCTCTGCTCCATGGCTTGCGATATGAACATTATGGCCAAGCTTATTTAAGATAAGCTTTATTACGAACTGATTCGACTCGGTATCTTCTACGACGAGAAGTTCCATTGCTTTTGTCGGTTGATTGGTTTCGATTCTAACTGGACGATTTTGATTACAACGAGTCAAAACTGGAATCGAAATCGTAAAGGTTGAACCAACATGCTCATCACTTTTAACGGCAATCTTGCCACGCATCATTTCAACTAAATGCTTGGTTATTGCGAGCCCCAGTCCTGTACCACCGAAGCGTCTCGTGATGGAACGGTCTCCTTGATGAAATGCCGTAAACAAGTGCTCTTGCTTTGCTTTAGATATACCAATTCCAGTGTCAGATATTGAGATCACAAGTTCAGCATCTTGCTCAGATACAGAAACTTTTACTTCACCTTCGTCTGTAAACTTTATTGCATTCCCTATTAGATTAAACAGAATTTGAGATAACCGCGTGGAGTCAATCCAAAATTGTTTGTCATTAGTGACAGTACAGTTGAGCTTGAATTTAAGATTTTTCTTCTTAGCGATTTGTTTTTGCTGAGAAATAACAAAAGTGACAGTGTCTCTTAAGTTAATCCATTGTTCATTGAGCTGAAAGCGACCTGACTCGATTTTAGAAAGATCAAGAATGTCACTGATTATCGCGAGAAGTAACTCTGCAGAGCACTCCATTTGGCTCAAAGCATCAATTTGTTCTTCTGACAAGGTTGATTGCTTCAGTATATCTAGCATTCCAAGAACGGAATTTAAAGGGGTTCTTATTTCATGACTCATCATCGCTAAGAACTCCGACTTAGACCGGTTCGCAAGCTCTGCTTCTTCTCTTGCTTTAGCGAGCTGAGTTGTTCTTACTTCAACGATACGTTGTAACTTCTCTTTGGTTTCGATATCAATGACCGCCCTTTCAATTAAGGGACGAAACCGCCTCAAGGTTTCCTTATTCTCTATGCTAAAGTGCCCTTTCTGAGCTCCAATAAGTAGGATTACGGTTTGCGTTACTTCTGAACGTATACCAGTTAAAACGACCGAGTTTACATGGCTTTTTATAAAGCTGTTTAAGTTAACAAACTCAGCGAGTTTATCTGGCTCGAACAGTAGAATGCATTCACCATTGAGAGCTCTTTGATAGGTGTTACCGTGTAACCAGGATACATTATCAAATACGCTATTAGTTGATATCAATGTCTTGAAGGGATATCGTTCACCATCACGAGTCAGTACAATAAAATCATCGAAGTTGATGTACTTTTTGAGGACATTGTTTAATCCCGTAAATATCTCATGCCGATTCTTTGCCTCACTCATCGCAGATATCGCGGAAAGAATGGCCTTGTTTTCATCAGCGAGTAGTCGTTCTCTTTGTCTAGCCTGCTTTAGCTCAACTAACGCTTCTTGAAGCGCTTCCTGTTGATATATGTCTAAGTATTTATCTTTCATAAGGTTTATGGAATATAGCCGATGAAATCATCAGGTTTCCATGTCCATTCTCACCACCAATAAATCTACCTTGCTCGCCGAAAGTAAAAGGGCAAATAAAAGGCAAATGTTCTAGTTCTTGGTTAATTTGTTCACAAACGCTATTCATGTCTTGCATTAAGTGCAACATGGGACCTGCGCAAAAGATATTTATCACTCCAATTTTTCGAGACTCTTCTAATTTTTGGTTAAAAGCGGCATTGACGACTTTTGCAGCGCGCGCAACGAGATGCTCACGACTTCCTTTCATTAATGTGAGCTCGTCACCCTCTTCTATTCGTGTAAACAACTCGATTCCACCATCTGGCGTCTCACGGATCGGATGGGATAACTTGTAATATGGGCGATCATAGAGATGACCTGCGATCCGCCCTAATGGATAAGCACTCGAGTTTGTAAACAGCATATTATCTTTACCTACTTGGTTATCCTGGTGATTTGTCCACCTTCTATAAACATTGAGCGCAGGTTCATTATCAATTTCAAGTAAGCATCTATCGTTGGTCTTGGTTGCAACACCTTTGATATTAGTTGGTGTATGCCCAGCGCTGAAAGCGATATCAACAGGTTGAGAGGAGTAAAAGAGAGTTAAGCTTAAACCTGAAGTTTGAGAGCCTTGGGCGGTTATCACAGACCATTTCCCAGCGATGTTATTATCAGCGGCCGAACCACCAATAATTGGAATTAGAGTTCCAAATCTTTCATCTATAGACGCAATGATTGATTCCTCTTGCCCTGGTGTAGCATGAAGTAGAATTAAGTTTGGTACCTCTCCTACACGGTTTGCGTTCTCAAGGGCCATATCCAAAGCCTTGGTGACGCTGTCACCTGAGTTGTGATTAGAAATACCAGTACCATAAGCATGAGGACCTGTATCATAAACAGCAAGTGCCGCAATTACTGGTCCTGTATGAAAGCCCTGATCTGTCATTACGGCTTGACATGAACTGGCGCCATGAAAAGGCACACCAGGAAAATGCGCAAGAAACGCTTCTCGAATCAACTCGAAATTGTATTCTTCCGTGTAGTAACACATCACGTAAGACAAGTTCTGTTGTGTCAATTCGGACCTGAGCGTTTTTATCGCTGAGTCTTCATCTTTAATATGAGTAAAAACTGATTGGCAATGCATACGATTTTATAATTGGATATCACTCTGCTGTTATACCATTCCAACCAATTTTCTCTAGGTAAGAAGGTGTTAATTTCATTAATAAGTTACGATTATCTCGTGATAGATCGTATTTATAATTGAACTACAACAATGTTTTCACCTTTTTTAAAGGTGATTTTTTTCGATTCAGGCATGATGTCCCATTCTACTGACTTATGCTTTTCGTTGAGATTGATAAAATTACCAGATTGATTTAGATCAATTTTTAGAGTGCTACTTTCTGTCGTTTCGAGCGAAATTCCCATTGAGTCACGATTAATCGTGATTATTTCTCCTTCAATTGTTACATCGCATCGTTCTTTTTGTGAACAGTCAACGCTATTGACACTCTCGTGTGTAAAGGTACGCCAGAAAAATGCGCCTATTAAAACACTGAGCATGATTAAGATTTGTGCAAGTCGCGCCTTTGTTAACTTTTGTGCAGGCATAATTACTAATATCCTTGTTACAAACTTCAAACTTTTTAAATAAAAAATGATTTCCAGAGGTCCAGTAAGGTTACTACCCTGTCATTGAATTGTTAATTCAAGTATAGTGTCACGCTGAAAATGCCACTTTTTATTAAAGTCAGCAATGGAAATAAGGTGATGATAACACTTGAATTCTAGAGTTTACTTGGGTGGTGTTACGACGCAAGTCGTGTTGGAAGTAAAAGTGTAGTTAATTAGAAATTGGAAGCATGCAAATGAGCCAAGTAAAGCAGCTTGAACAAAACTACAACTATACAGTCGTTCGCCAATTTACCCTTGTGACCATTTTATGGGGCATAGTTGGTATGGCTGTTGGTGTTTTGATTGCCGCTCAATTAGTTTGGCCACAGCTAAACTTTGATACGCCGTGGTTGACGTACAGTCGCTTACGTCCACTGCATACTAATGCGGTAATTTTTGCGTTTGGTACCAGTGCTCTGTTCGCAACGTCTTATTATGTTGTACAGCGCACATGTCAAACACGTCTTTTTGGTGGCCCACTCGTTGCCTTCACCTTTTGGGGTTGGCAAGCAATCATCCTGGCAGCAGCCATTACTTTGCCTCTCGGTTTAACATCGGGTAAAGAGTATGCTGAGCTAGAATGGCCTATTGATATCGCAATTGCGCTAGTATGGGTATCATATGCGGTGGTGTTCTTCGGCACACTAGTGAAGCGAAACACGTCACATATTTATGTGGCAAACTGGTTCTTCGGTGCCTTTATTATCACAGTAGCAGTACTTCACATCGTGAACAGCATGGCTATTCCTGTGTCACTTGGTAAATCTTACTCGATTTACTCGGGCGCAGTGGATGCGATGGTTCAGTGGTGGTATGGACACAATGCGGTAGGTTTCCTACTGACCGCTGGTTTCCTAGGTATGATGTACTACTTCGTTCCTAAACAAGCAGAACGTCCTGTTTATTCTTACCGTCTATCTATCGTTCACTTCTGGGCACTTATTTCTCTATATATTTGGGCAGGCCCTCACCACCTTCATTATACAGCGCTACCAGACTGGACTCAGTCTCTAGGTATGGTTATGTCGCTGGTTCTATTTGCTCCTTCTTGGGGTGGTATGATCAACGGTATTATGACGTTATCTGGTGCATGGCATAAGCTTCGTTATGACCCTATCCTACGTTTCCTAATCGTTTCACTGTCGTTCTACGGTATGTCTACCTTTGAAGGCCCGATGATGTCGATTAAGACGGTTAACGCACTTTCTCACTACACAGACTGGACCATTGGTCACGTTCACTCTGGTGCGTTAGGTTGGGTTGCGATGGTTTCTATCGGCTCTGTATATCACTTGGTACCTCGCCTATTTGGCCAAGAGCGTATGTACTCTGTTGGTCTAGTTAATGTGCATTTCTGGCTAGCAACAATCGGTACCGTTCTTTACATCGTTGCGATGTGGATCTCTGGTGTAATGCAAGGTCTTATGTGGCGCGCGGTTAACTCTGACGGTACGCTAACTTACAGTTTTGTTGAATCTGTAGAAGCGTCTTATCCGTTCTACTTTGTACGTTTCCTAGGCGGATTTATCTTCCTATCTGGTATGTTCCTAATGGCATACAACACGTACAAAACGGTAAGTGCACCTAAAGAAAGCCTAAAAGCTATCCCACATCCGGCATAAGGAGATTTAAGAATGAGTAATAATTCTAATAATCGCCATGAAATCTTAGAACGTAATGTCGGTTTGTTGGCTATTTTTATCGTGTTTGCTATCAGTTGGGGCGCTCTTGTAGAGATCACTCCTCTGATTTTCCAAAAGCAAACGACTGAACCTGTAGAAAATCTGCGCGCTTACACTCCTTTGGAGATGGAAGGCCGTGATATCTACATCCGTGAAGGTTGTAACGTCTGTCACAGCCAGATGGTTCGTCCTTTCCGCTCAGAGACTGAACGTTACGGTCACTACTCTGTTGCTGGTGAGAGTGTTTGGGAACACCCATTCCTTTGGGGCTCTAAGCGTACAGGCCCGGATTTAGCTCGTGTTGGTGGTCGTTATTCTGACGAATGGCACCGTGTTCACCTGTTAGATCCTCGTGAGCTTGTACCTGAGTCAAACATGCCAGGTTTCCCGTGGCTAGCTGAAAACGTTTTAGACGGTAAGCTAACTCAGAAGAAACTTGAGCTATTTCGTGATCAGTTCGGCGTTCCATACACTGATGAAGAGATCGCGAATTCGGCTAAAGAAGTAGAAGGTAAAACAGAGATGGATGCAATCATCGCTTACCTTCAGTCTCTTGGTCATGCAATGAAGTAAGGGGATCATATGGATTTCGGTACAATTCATAGTATTTATACCGTTGTACTCTTCGCTAGTTTTATTGGCATCGTATGGTGGGCATTTAGTAAAAAGCGTAAAGCACGCTTTGAAGAAGATGCCAACTTGGTGTTTGCTGACGAAGAACAAAAGACCCCTAATAACCAAGGAGTGAAGAAGTAATGACTACATTCTGGAGTCTCTGGATTATCGTGATTACTGTCGGTACGCTAGTAGGCTGTGCGATTCTCCTGACTTGGTGCGCTAAAGATAAAATGGGCGTCGAGGAAGGGGAAGACATGGGCCACGAGTACGATGGTATTCGCGAGCTAAACAACCCTCTACCAAAGTGGTGGACTTACCTGTTTGTAAGCACATTTGTGTTCGCAGCAGTTTACCTTGCCCTATTCCCAGGTCTAGGTAGCTTCAAGGGCTTTTTAAACTGGCAGAGTTCGGCTCAAACCGTTCGCTCACTAGAAGAGTCAAAAGAAGCCATCGCTGCAGCACAAGAGAACAAGCAACTAAACCAATATGCAAAAGAACTGGATGATGCCGACGCTTACTTCGGCGAAGCATTCCGTAAACTTGCGCACAATGACAGTGGTCTACGCCCAATTCCTGAAATTGCGCAAGATCCTGAAGCATTAAAAGTTGGTCAGCGTTTGTTTTTGCAAAACTGTTCTCAATGCCATGGCTCTGATGCACGTGGTCAGAAAGGCTTCCCTAACCTGACTGATGATGCATGGCTATATGGTGGCGAGCCAGCAGCGATCGTTACAACCATCATGCACGGCCGTATTGGTCAAATGCCAGCATGGAAAGATGCCCTTGGTGAGCAAGGTGTTCAAGAAGTTGTAAGTTACACACTTAGTCTATCTGGTCGTAAAGTAAATGCTCGTGAAGCCGCGGCAGGTAAAGCACGCTTCGTAGTGTGTGCTGCTTGTCATGGTACCGATGGTAAGGGTAACCCTGCAGTCGGTGCGCCTGACCTTACAGACCAAGACTGGTTATTTGGTGACTCTCGTGCAGCTGTAACAGAAACCGTAATGAACGGACGCTCAGGCGTAATGCCTGCGTGGAAAGACATTTTGGGTGAAGATAAAGTTCAGCTCGTTGCCTCATATGTCTGGAGTTTAAGTAACTCAGAGAGTAAGTAACTGAGATATTACGTAACATAGCAATAACAGCCCCTTTCATAGGGGCTGTCTTTCCTTTAAATTTAACGCCTTACATTTTTTCATTTAGCTGTTGAGAACTTTTTTATGGTAAAGCCTTGGTATAAACAATTTTGGCCGTGGTTCCTAATCATCCTTCCTCTTACTGTCGTAGTTTGGACTGTGATTACTGTGGTCGTTTTCTCGAACAACTCTGTTTCTTTAGTCGCTGAGGATTACTATAAAAAAGGCAAAGGCATTAATATCGATATTAGTAAAATGAATGTCGCTCGTGACCTAGGTCTTAACGCTGAGATTTCCTCTGAAAATAACAATGTTGTGATTGTTTTCGCTAAAGGGAAGCTACCTCATTACCCTGCTCTAACGGCCACTTTCACTCATCGTACTCTTCCTGATCGTGACTTCACAAAGCTTGTAACAGCGGATGCATCTGGTAATTACCGACTAAAAGCTGAGGAATCTATTCAAGGGCCATGGTTTGTTGAACTACAACCACACGACAAGCAATGGATGATCCAAGGTAAAGTTGAGTTTCCTGCCTCTTCAACACCGTTAATGAAGTAAGCATATGTGTAAATCCTGTTATCACTGCGGTGAAGATGTACCAGCCAACACGGATTTCAAAGTAGAAATATTGGGTGAAATTCGCGACATGTGTTGTCCGGGCTGCGAAACTGTGGCGCAGACTATTGTCGATAGTGGTCTTGTCTCATATTACCAATACCGCACTGCGCCTGCAGAAAAGGCAGATCTAGTACCAGAGCAACTCCAAGCTTTAATTCATTATGACAATGCGGATGTACAATCTGAATTCGTACGAAATCGCGAAAATGTTTCTGAAGTAACCCTTTCTTTGGAAGGCGTTTCATGTGCCGCTTGTGCGTGGTTAATCGAAAAGCAAGTTTCTAATACGGCCGGGTTGGTATCTATCCGTGTTAATACAACCACCAATCGAGCGTTACTAGCCTGGGATAAAACTCAGGTACGGTTAAGCGAGCTCCTTTCCGTTATACATAAACTTGGTTACAAAGCTGCACCTTTTGAAGCAGATAAGCAAGAAGCCTCTTACCATCGAATGATGAAGCAATATCTATATCGGCTAGGTATTGCAGGTTTAGCAACCATGCAGGTCATGATGCTCGCCGTTGCACTGTATCTCGAAGTCTTTGGTGATTTAGAGCCAGAGTTTAAAAGTTACTTTCGTTGGGTAAGTTTGATTTTTGCTACTCCTGTTTTGCTTTATTCCGCTCTTCCATTTTACTTAAACGCATGGCGCAGTATCAAAGGCCGAACCCTTGGTATGGATGTCCCGGTTTCTATCGCGTTGATCTTTGCCTATGTTGCAAGTTTAGTTGCAACAGTAACTGAACAAGGCGAAGTCTTCTTTGAATCTATCTCGATGTTTACCTTCTTTTTGTTAGTAGGTCGATTCTTAGAGATGCGCGCTCGTCGCAAAGCTGCTGCAGCGAGTGGTAACCTTCTTAAGTTGATTCCTGCAATTGCTACAACGCTGGACGGTGATCAGATACCCGTGAAGACGCTAAAAGTTGGCGATCGCATTCGCGTTCTACCTGGTGAACATATCCCCGCTGACGGTAAAGTTATTTCAGGCCGTATTCATATTGATGAATCCATGCTAACGGGCGAGTCAGTGCACGTTGTGAAACGAGAAGGCGATATTGTTTATGCAGGAACGCTAAACGGAGACGAATCATTTGAACTTGAGGTAGTAAGCTCAAAGGCCGATTCAATGATTTCTAACATCGTGCGTTTACAAGATGAAGCTCAACACTCCAAACCTAAAATTGCGGAAATTGCAGACATTGTCGCCCGTTACTTTGTTGGTGTGATTCTTATCATCTCTGCTGGTACTTGGTTTTACTGGCATCAAACAAAACCAGATGATGCGTTTTGGATCATGCTGTCTGTGTTAGTTGCTACATGCCCATGTGCGCTATCTCTGGCCACTCCGACCGCTCTCACTTGTGCTACCTCTAGAATGGGTAATTTTGGCATTTTGCTTCGTAAAGGCCATGTGTTTGAGACACTATGTAAGATCAACCACTTAGTTGTAGATAAAACAGGCACTCTAACGAAAGGTGATATTGAGATCTGTGAAACAAAGGTACTTAGTGATCTCCCACAGAAAGATTGTCTATCACTAGCTGCAGCTTTAGAGGCTCATGCAAACCACCCTATCGCTCGTTCTTTTGCAACTTACACCAATGATGACTTTATCGTGTCTGACGTGCAAAACGTGATTGGTTCAGGGATTGAGGGTATGTGGAATGGCAAAATCGTTAAGATAGGTAGTGCTGCTTTTGTTCAAGGCAAAGAAAGTGGTGAAAGCCAGGCGGTCTATCTGTCGGTTGATGGCAAGCATGTCGCTAGCTTTTACTACCGCGACCCTATCCGAAAAGAAAGCAAAGCCTTTATTCAACGTTTTGCTGACGCTGGAATTAAGACAACCCTGCTAACTGGTGATTCTCTCTCAAACGCCCAACCAGTGGCGAATGAAATTGGTATCGATCACATCGTCGCGTCAGCAAAGCCAGAAGATAAGCTTGCATACCTTAAGAGCTTGGACGAAAACAGTATCACTATGATGGTTGGTGATGGAATCAATGACGCGCCGACTCTCGCCGGAGCTCACCTTTCTGTCGCAATGGGTGGTGGTACAGATGTCGCTAAAGCTTCTGCTGATATGACGTTACTTGGGGATAATCTCGAAAAGCTACTAGAAGCACGTTTGCTTGCACTGCGTACAAGAAAGATTATTCGAGAAAACTTGGCTTGGTCTTTGGGTTACAACCTGTTAATTTTGCCTTTGGCGGTCGCAGGTTTAGTGGCTCCCTACATTGCAGTAGTTGGCATGTCTGCAAGCTCAATTATCGTTGTATCTAACTCTTTGCGCCTGCTCAAAGAGAAATAAGTAGAGAAAGCAAACATGGAAAGTCTTTATATATTGATTCCCATCGCTATCGTTCTCGTTTGTGTTGCTGTCGCAGTTTTTCTTTGGGCGGTAAGAAGCGATCAGTTTGAAGATCTTGAACGGCAAGGGCACAACATTCTTCTCGACGAAGAAGACCAATCTAATAGTGATAAAAAGTAGCGACTTTATGACTCCTGATTTTATCGGTGCGTTGATGATCGGCTTAGTAGGAGCCGGTCATTGTATGGGTATGTGTGGTGGTATCGCGTCTCTGCTTACCATGGGCTCTTCTGCTAAAAATAAAACTACCCCTCTTATCCCCCTCTTCTACAACCTCGGACGATTGATCAGTTATACCTTAATAGGAGCATTAGTCGGTGGTGCTATATCAGGTTTATCTGAACTTAGTGGGTTAACGCACTCTCTTGCTTGGTTAAGGCTGATTGCGGCGTTATTCATGATTCTGGTCGCGCTGTATATTGCTAAATGGTGGCAAGGCTTACTTTTAATAGAAAAGCTAGGGCAGTATCTCTGGCGCTTTATCTCGCCGGCAGGGAAGAGTTTGTTGCCATTAAAGCATCCTCTTCACGCGCTGCCATTTGGCTTTATTTGGGGTTGGTTACCATGTGGCTTAGTTTATTCAGCGCTTACTTGGTCGGCGGTTTCTGGTAGTGCGATCAACGGCGGCCTAATTATGCTTGCGTTTGGGCTCGGAACGCTACCTGCAATGCTTATTATTGGATATGGTGCCAATCATTTTCAGAAATTACAAAAATCATTAATATTTAGAAATATTTCAGCATTAATCCTTATTGGGTATGGTTCGTATACCGCTATAGGAGCCTTAGCGTTACTCGGTTTCATATAACGATAAACTCTATTGAGGTGACATTTTTGCTACCCTTTAGGATTAAGCGATGCTAAAATATTGATGTATATCAAATAGTGAAAGGTTGTTATGATTTCTGAAAAACCTGCAACAAAGCGTATCCAATCAGGCGGTTGCGCCATTCATTGCCAAGATTGTAGCATTAGTCAACTGTGTATCCCGTTCACTCTAAATGAGGCAGAACTCGACCAGCTTGACCAAATCATCGAACGTAAGAAGCCTATTCAAAAAGGACAAGAGCTTTTTAAGGCTGGTGATGAGCTAAAATCGCTATACGCTATCCGCTCTGGTACCATCAAGAGCTATACGATCACAGAGCAAGGTGATGAGCAAATCACAGCGTTTCACTTAGCTGGAGACTTAGTCGGTTTCGATGCTATCACTGGTGACTCCCACCCTAGCTTTGCTCAAGCACTCGAAACGTCGATGGTATGTGAAATCCCATACGAAATTTTAGACGATCTATCGGGTAAGATGCCTAAGCTTCGCCAGCAAATCATGCGTTTGATGAGTAACGAAATTAAAGGTGATCAGGAAATGATTTTGCTTCTTTCTAAAAAGAATGCAGAAGAGCGACTAGCTGCTTTCCTTTACAACCTATCAACGCGTTTTTCTCAGCGTGGCTTCAGCCCTAGAGAGTTTCGTTTAACTATGACTCGTGGTGATATTGGCAACTACCTTGGTCTTACAGTCGAAACGATCAGTCGTTTGTTAGGTCGTTTCCAGAAATCAGAGATCCTAAGCGTAAAAGGTAAATATATCACTATCTTAGACCACGATGCATTGATGGAACTTGCTGGTGTAACTAAAGAATAATACACCCTAATTATTGATGTAGCTCGAAAATGAGCTACATCATATTTCTCATAAATTCCTTTCGAAAGTCCTCAAAAAGTTCTCCAAACTAAGCTACAGTAAAAATGTACGGTGAGTACTCCAAAATACTGATTTAATTTACATTCAGTATCTGGTTTTGCAATAGAAGTGGGCTTAGTTATGAGTATATACAGTAAGATCCTTGTTGTAGCTGACATCAATAATGATGAGCAGCCCGCACTTGCAAGAGCTGTTCAATTAGCTCAGAAAAGTGTATCTAGAAGCCGAATCACTTTCTTTTTATCCATTTACGATTTCTCGTATGACATGACGTCAATGCTGTCAGTGGATGAAAGAGATGCTATGCGTCGAGGTGTCATTCATCAGCGTGAGCAGTGGATGCGTAAAATTGCTCAACCATACCTAAACGATGGCTTCGACTTTGATGCTTGTGTTGTCTGGCACAACCGCCCTTATGAGGCGATTATTGCTGAAGTCTACGCAGGCAATCATGACCTAGTCATCAAAGGCACACGTAAGCATGATGTTTTAGAGTCTGTCATTTTCACACCGACAGATTGGCACTTGTTGCGAAAATGCCCTATTCCAGTGCTTCTTATTAAGAATGCTGCTTGGCCGGAACAAGCAAGTATCCTTGCCTCAGTACATGTGGGCTCAGAAAACCCGACTCATATTGATCTCAACGATACGATGGTCGAGCGATTAAAAGAAATCACCACTCGGCTTGAGGCCAAGCCATATCTTGTTAACGCCTACCCCGTTACACCGGCGAACATTACGATTGAACTTCCTGAATTTGACCCAACGACTTATACCGATGCGGTGCGAGGTCATCATTTAACGGCTATGAAAGCACTACGCCAAAAACATGGTCTTGATGAAGAACAAACGATAGTTGAGCAAGGTTTACCTGAAGATGTCATTCCGGCAGCTGCAGAGCGCTTAAATGCTGCAATGGTTATTTTAGGTACTACAGGGCGAACTGGGCTTTCTGCTGTCTTTATTGGTAATACAGCGGAGCACGTAATTGATAAAATAAATTGCGATGTGTTGGCTCTAAAACCAAAAGGTTACATTAGTCCTCTCGATCCAAATACAGCAACCTAATCTCTCCTTAGTATTGCTATGTATTGAGCGCGCTAATAAATCCCCCGAATACAGGGGGATTTTTGGTTTCAGCCCTAAACCACCTACTTCAGTAGGTGGTTATCATCCGTTTCGGCTTTGCCTGTAAAACTACTCATGCTAAATGCGTCTTTGATTTTTCCAGAAGTCAAAGAGGACAAATAACATGAGTAGATACAATCAAGCTTCCCACGTATTTTGGCGTTGTCAATACCATATAGTGTGGACGCCAAAGTATCGATTTAGGATCTTGAAGAACAATATAGGTAAAGAAGTTTATCGATGTATTTATGTTTACTGTAATCAACTTGGATGTGAAGTCGTAGAGCTAAACGTACAAGTTGACCACGTACATTTAGTTGTAAAGGTCCCACCAAAGCTTTCGATATCCAAGTTGATGGGGGTATTGAAAGGCAAAATAGCCTTAAAGCTATTTAGCAAGTTTCCTCACCTTAGGAAGAACAGGCTTTGGGGTAATCACTTTTGGCAAAGAGGCTATTTTGTCGATAGTGTTGGAATCAATGAAGAAATAATACGCCGATATGTAAGACATCAAGAGAAGCAAGAGCGAGTAGAGCAGCAGCAATTGGCGCTGGACTAAACAAAGGCCCCCTTTTAGGGGGCTCACACAAAGCCACCTTCTTTAGAAGGTGGTAATTTACTTGGGAACAGTTAAAGCGTTGGGTACAAAAAAGGAGGTCTAATTGACCTCCTTTTTTACGAGTTAGATGTTCGTAACATCGATGAACATCGATTCATCAATATTCGTCGAAGAAACGACAGCCTCATTAAATTCATACTCTTCGCGGTTACCTTCACGTTCTAGCGGTAAGTTAACAAAGTCGAACAATTCGCGGTCTGCTAGTTGGCTTGGGCTTACGTTTTGAATTGATTTAAAAATTGCTTCCACACGCCCTGGCGTCTTCTTATCCCATTCAATCAACATTGCTTTTATAGATTGACGCTGAAGGTTCTCTTGAGAGCCACAAAGGTTACACGGAATTATTGGGAAATCCTTGTTCTCAGCGTATTTGATCAAATCTTTTTCACGACAGTAAGTCAATGGACGAATGACCACGTTACGGCCATCATCAGAGCGTAGCTTTGGTGGCATCGCTTTAAGGCGAGAGCCGTGGAACATATTCAAGAACATTGTTTCGACGATGTCATCCATGTGATGACCTAGCGCAAGCTTAGTTGCACCAATTTTCTCTGCAAATGAATACAGCGTACCACGTCGCAGGCGTGAACACAGACCACAAGTGGTTTTGCCTTCTGGTACCTTCTCTTTTACGACGGAATACGTGTCCTTATCGACGATATAGTAAGGGATATTCAGTGTTTCGAAATACTCTGGCAGAATGTGCTCAGGGAAGCCCGGTTGTTTTTGGTCTAGGTTTACCGCAACCACTTCAAATTTGATCGGTGCGGCTTTTTGAAGATTCAGCAGGATATCAAGCATCGCGAATGAATCTTTACCACCGCTAATACATGCCATTACAACATCGCCTTCTTCGATCATGTTGTAATCAGTAATGGCATTTCCAACATGTCTTCTTAGGCGTTTCTGAAGCTTGTTGAATTCTAGGGTTTCTTTTCTTGTATCTATTTGGTTCATTGCGGGCTCTCACATCGCCGATAAATCGACTAGGACTTCCTAACATGGGTTTCTTTGGGGCGTGGATTATACGAGCTTTTTACGCAGGATTAAATGTTTGTCTTATTGAGTCTTTAAGAAAAGAGTGTGAAAGATACTTTAGTTACGGTCAAAATTAAAAAAGAGCTGCGATTGCAGCCCTTTCTAAACGTTCAGTGTTCATTTCTTTGCGTTAGGTAGATAAGGTAACACTCGCATCGTCGGTTCTGGTAGTGTCATTGTGCCACCTTGCCCTATTTCACTTAGTGCGACTTGTATCTTGCCATTGACAATTGGCTTTTCGGTTCCGTTTGAGAAAATCACTTTATCATTCAGTTGATTTGCAAACTCCATCGTCACACCTTGAACCTCCGGTGTAAACCAACCCGCAAACATACCGCCTAAATCTTCCAGCATCGTCTGCATTTGAGGTAGAAGAGGCTTAAGTTGGTCGTAAGAAACGTTACCCTGTAATGGTTCTTTGGTCATCACGACAAGTGAGTAATCGCAACGTGTATCTTTTGGGGTATCGACAAAAACCAACGGATTTGCTGACTTTAAGTTTTTATCAACTGGTAAAGGCAACTCTTGTGAAGCAGGGATAACAAACTCTTCATAGTGCTCTTCTTTTTCCATCCAAGCTTTTTCTATCGTACAAATTTGCTTAGTTTTTGCGTCCACAAAAAAGACACCAACTTTCACATCGTCATGCCCTTCTTTATTGTTGTTTTTTAGTTGAGTGTATAACTTTGAGTACGTGAACATGTACTCTTGAGCTTGGGTTATCGGCGATACAAGAATTAGCGCCGCACTTCCCAATAGACTTAGGCTTAACTTTTTCATTTTATCCGTTATTTTATTGCGTCCAGTAGGCGTTGTTATGACGAATCATAGCGCGAAGATCGTGTACATAGGCGATGCCACGTTCAGAATAGGCTAGCAACCCATGCGTTAACTCTGACGCGGTTGCAACCGTTAACAAGCCCTTGTTCTTTTCAGCCAGAGATGTTCTGATTTCACGCAGGTCTGCATACGCTGGGTTTCGATTAACATTCATAAAGTAGCCATGAACAGACTGTTGTACAGAATCGAATTTTTCAACTTCATGAACTTTGTTAGCGCCACGTTGCGCTGGAACAATTCCACAGCCCTTTTTATAACACCATTGGCCGAACAAGTTGTTTGCTTGAGTAGCAAAACGAGAAGTGCCCCACGCAGATTCATTTGCCGCTTGAGTTAGAACCAACGCTTCTGGTAAGACGTTCACTCTCACAAGCATCTCGTCTAGCCATGCTTGATCAATCTTATCGTTACTCAAGGGCAACGAATACAGAGATGATAACCGCTGAGCATACTCTTGTTGTTCTTGCGTCACTTGTCCCACCTTTAAAGAGGTAAGAAAGGCCCGCTCATGACGAATTCGTTGATTCTCAAGAGCAATTTTAGGCCTTAAAAAATCAAAAAAAGCAGCTTTTTTCTCTTTCGTATCTTTTATTGAATTGAAGTCTGGGATATCACCGATGTATGGCAAGTGTGATAAATCGACATGCTTAATCTTGCCAGAGAGTACGTCAGGATTTTCCACATATTTAAACTGTTTCTCGTAGTGTAAATATGGGCCTATAGAAATGAAAGTGGCGGCTATACAGGTTGCCGCCACTCGTAAACTTATTGATTTCAAAGAATTAGGCATCAAACACCTGTGAGTTACCATCGTGATCATTATCGTTTTTCTGTGTTGTAACGATCTTAAGCTTAATTCCAAACATTTCGCGGTAGAGTATGCCTTTCAAATGGAAGAAGAATGGCAGCACAAAAATCAAGCCAATACCGTAGAACATTGCTGCAATAATAAACATTAACATCACGCCTAAGTAAAGCCCCGCGACCACAAAAATCTTCTTGTTGATTGCGCGAAGTGATAACAGCAACGCTTGCATTGGTGGCACCCTTTTCTCACAAATCAACAAAATAGAGTGACTAAATGCCAAGGAAAGATACAGCGACAGTAAAGGAAAAATCATACCAACCACACCTTGTAGCATTAAGCTCATGAGCGTTGCTAGGATAACAGGAATGGTGAACTGCAACCCCTTTCCAACATGGCGCAACTTAGTCTTTAAGCCAGCGACATGACTCATAGCCATCAAACTTATCCCCGCATAAATTGGGGCGCTAATCACCTCATAACTGAAATTCGCGACATAAATAGAAGACACAATATCGTTTGTGAACGACTCTGGGTTCTCAAACGCATCAAGAATAACGGTCAAATCGCCCAACTGCAGTTTTAATGCAATATAGAAAATACCTAACTGGACAAAAAGCAATACAATAATGGCAGGAGAAAATGATAAAAAGTGCTGGATGGTTGCTCGCCAAGCTTCGTTAAAAACCGCGCCAGCTTTAAGCTCGTAGTTGCCAGACAAAGCTCGCTCTACACTCCCCCCAAGATTGAAATCTTTCTCAAAATCGTCGTTCATAGTTTATCCAAGACTAACTTGTAAAATTTTGACTGGAATTCCAGTCAATTAATGTAATCGTCATTATAAAGAAATCTTTCCACATCTAACATCACAACTCACCTACAATCCTTGCAATCTCAACTGTATGGTTGATAATTGACCACTTTCAAGGTCATGAAATTGAAACAATTGTTGAACAAAGTTTAGTGCTATCAAACTGTGTCTAGATGCCAATTAATCTCATAAAAACAGTATGGTAAGGAATGATGGCTTTTTCCTGCAAAATTATTTCTGTTTCAAGATAAGAAAATGCTTTAATTTCACACTTTTGGTGATTATGATGCGCGCCTCAAAAGTGAATGGTTAGTGTCACATCAGCTGGGATAATCCCGGCTTGAACGTGGGGGAAATACAGACGTTGAACGCAAAACCGCAAGCAGGAAAGCCAGTTATTCGTTTATCTGGTATTAGTAAAAGTTTCGATGGTAAGGAAATCATCGGTAATTTAAATCTGGATGTTAATCATGGTGAATTTCTGACGATTCTCGGGCCTTCTGGTTGTGGTAAGACAACAGTTTTACGCATGATTGCAGGTTTTGAAACGGCAGATAACGGTCAAATTATTTTGGATGACCAGGATGTAACACAGGTTCCTGCAGAGCAAAGGCACGTCAACACGGTATTTCAAAGTTACGCATTGTTTCCACACATGACCGTATATGAGAATGTCGCTTTTGGCCTTCGTATGCAGAAAACGCCTACTGCGGACATTGAACCACGAGTAATGGAAGCGCTACGCATGGTGCGCCTAGAAAAAATGGCACAGCGTAAGCCTCATCAGCTTTCTGGTGGTCAGCAACAACGTATCGCCATTGCGCGTGCGGTTGTTAACAAACCAAAAGTACTGCTGCTAGATGAATCTCTATCGGCACTTGATTACAAACTGCGTAAGCAAATGCAAATCGAGCTTAAACAGCTTCAGCGTCAACTTGGTATTACCTTTATCTTCGTTACGCACGATCAGGAAGAAGCCCTATCGATGTCTGACCGCATTATTGTAATGCGCGATGGTGTTATCGAGCAGGATGGTTCTCCACGTGAGATTTACGAAGAGCCGAAGAACCTATTTGTTGCTCGCTTTATCGGTGAGATCAACGTATTCAACGCAACCATGCTAGAGCGTATCGACGAGAAACGTATCCGTGCAGAAATCGAAGGTGTCGAATCTGTTGTTTACTACGATCAGGAAGCGCAAGCAGGTGAAAAACTGCAAGTACTACTTCGCCCAGAAGACTTACGTATCGAAGAGATCAAAGAGTCTGAAGAAAAAGGCATCGTAGGTCACGTAACAGAGCGTACCTATAAAGGTATGACGCTTGATTCAGTTATCCAATTGGATTCGGGCATGCGTGTAATGGTTAGCGAATTCTTTAACGAAGATGATCCTGATGTGGACCACTCACTTGGCCAGAAAGTCGCTATCACTTGGGTTGAGAGCTGGGAGGTAGTCCTCAATGATAAGCAAGAAGATTAATCTTCAAAACGCGATCATTACCTTAATCGTCGGTTGGTTAACACTTTTCGTGTTGGTACCAAATGTGATGATTATCGGTACGAGTTTCTTAACGCGTGATGAAGCAAACTTAATCGAAATGACATTTACTTTCGACAACTACTTACGTCTACTCGACCCCTTGTATGCGAAAGTGCTGATGCACTCGTTCTACATGGCGATCGTGGCGACGTTGTTGTGTTTAGTAATTGGTTACCCATTTGCTTACATCATAGCGAAAATGCCAGAGAAATGGCGCCCATTCATGTTGTTCTTAGTTATCGTACCTTTTTGGACAAACTCTCTTATCCGTACTTACGGCCTGAAGATTGTTCTGGGTACACAAGGTATTTTGAACAAATCATTAATGGCGATGGAAATCATCGATAAGCCATTACGTATTATGTACACCGAAACAGCAGTAATGATTGGTCTTGTGTACATCCTGCTTCCATTTATGATTCTGCCGCTTTACTCGGCAATCGAGAAGTTGGACAACACTTATATCGAGGCGGCGAAAGATCTTGGTGCGAACAAGTTCCAAACCATTACGAAAGTGATTCTACCTCTGACAATGCCTGGCATTATCGGTGGTTGTTTGTTGGTTCTGCTACCAGCACTAGGTATGTTCTACATCTCTGACCTTCTTGGTGGTGCGAAGAACCTACTGATTGGTAACGTTATTAAGAGCCAAGTATTGAACGCTCGTGACTGGCCATTTGGTGCTGCGACCAGTATCGCCCTCACCTTCGCAATGGCTGTGATGCTTTACGCTTACTACAGAGCAGGCAAACTATTGAATAAGAAAGTGGAGCTAGACTAATGGGACGCACAGTTAGATTTAGCTTTATGGCGCTGGTGTATGCATTTTTGTATCTGCCAATCATCGTCTTAATTGTTAACTCATTTAATGCCAACAAATTTGGTATGAAATGGGGTGGTTTCACCACGAAATGGTACGAAACCTTAGTAAATAACGACAGCCTAATGCAAGCTGCATGGCATTCATTGAACGTAGCGGTATTCTCAGCGACAGCAGCAACCATCATTGGTAGCTTAACGGCCGTTGCCCTATTCCGTTACTCGTTCAAAGGTAAAGGTGCGGTAAACGGCATGCTGTTTGTCGTGATGATGTCTCCCGATATTGTAATGGCGATTTCATTACTTGCTCTGTTCCTAGTATTAGGCGCACAGCTTGGCTTCTTTACACTATTGATTGCTCACATCACCTTTTGTCTACCATTCGTTGTGGTAACTGTATACAGCCGCTTAAATGGCTTTGATGTGAAAATGTTGGAAGCAGCAAAAGACCTTGGTGCAAGCGAGTGGGTTATCTTGAAACAGATCATCCTTCCTCTCGCTAAACCAGCGGTTGCCGCAGGTTGGTTATTGAGCTTTACCCTGTCTTTGGACGATGTGATCATCAGCTCGTTTGTAACGGGTCCAACATACGAAATCTTGCCATTGAAGATTTACTCCATGGTTAAGGTGGGCATTTCACCGGAAGTGAACGCCCTAGCAACGGTGATGTTGATTGTTTCTTTGGTCTTGGTAGTAATTTCTCAGTTGCTAGCAAGAGAAAAAGTGAAGTAGAATCCGCACCTGTTAACATCACGAAACAGAATGGTTACATGCCATTCTGTTTTTCTATCTATCGTCCAAAATTGGACAACGTTTGGTTTGGAGCTAACGTCAATGAAAAAATGGGCTACTCTATTAGCTGGTAGTGCATGTGCGCTTTCTCTGTTCTCTGGTACAGCGACAGCGGATGATAAAGAACTAGTATTTATGAACTGGGGTCCTTACATCAACAGTAATATCCTAGAGCAATTTACTAAAGAAACTGGCATCAAAGTGATCTACTCGACTTACGAGTCGAACGAAACTTTGTATGCAAAGCTAAAAACCCATAACCAAGGTTATGACCTAGTAGTACCTTCAACGTACTTCGTGGCGAAGATGCGTGACGAAGGCATGCTACAAAAGATCGATAAGACTAAGCTGAAAAACTTCGGCAACCTAGATAAAAACTACCTAGACAAGCCTTACGATCCAAGTAACGACTACTCTATCCCACACGTTGTTGCGATTACAGGCCTAGCGGTTAACGCAGATATGTACGATCCAAACGACTTCCATAGCTGGGCTGACCTATGGAAGCCTGAGCTTGAAGGTCAAGTAATGTTGATGGACGACACTCGTGAAGTGTTCCATATCGCTCTGCGTAAACTTGGCTACTCAGGTAACTCAAAAGACCCTAAGCAAATCGATGAAGCGTACGCTGAGCTACAAAAGTTGATGCCTAACGTTTTAGTTTTCAACTCTGACAACCCTGGCGCACCTTACATGTCTGGTGAAGTGGGCGTTGGTATGCTTTGGAACGGTAGCGCCGCAGCGGCACAAAGTGAAGGCCTGAACCTTAAACTCGTTTTTCCTAAAGAAGGCGGTATCGGCTGGGTTGATAACTTCGCTATCTCTTCCGGTGCGAAGAACGTAGAAGCCGCTCACAAGATGATTGACTTCCTACTGCGCCCAGAAATCGCAGAGCAAATCTCTCGTGATACTGGCTACCTAACGGCGGTGGAAGAATCGAATGCTAAGTTTAAAGACGTTGCCCCACTGTTCCCTTCTCAAGAAGACCTTGACCGCGTTGAATGGCAAGATGCGGTTGGTGATCTAACCGTTAAGTACGAAGATTATTTCCTCAAGCTGAAAGCGGGACAATAATCTAGCTTGTGTAACAAGTCATCAACCACAGGAAAATAGGCAGCAATACGCTGCCTATTTTTGTCTTAGGCTGATATAATCGCGCGTTGCTAGGTTTATTTGTCTTGGTATCATAGATTTATCGTCTCATAACAAGGAGACAACGATATTCAAGCTAAATGAACATATTTGTGCTTACTGCGATTTGGCTCAAATTGATAACTCCAACTAGTATTGATTTGTCCAATCGCGAAACAAAACGGAAAACAAATGAAAAGTAAATTCTACGCAAGCGCTCTATGTGCAGCGACGCTCATCGCTACCCCTGCAATGGCTGCTGATCAAGAACTGTATTTCTACAACTGGTCGGAATACATTCCAAACGAAGTTCTTGAAGACTTTACAAAAGAAACTGGAATCAAAGTTATTTACTCTACATACGAATCTAACGAGAGTATGTATGCAAAACTAAAAACTCAAGGTTCTGGTTACGACTTGGTAGTACCGTCTACCTATTTCGTCTCTAAAATGCGTAAAGAAGGCATGCTACAACAGATCGACAAAGAGAAATTATCTCATTTTGCCGATCTTGATACTAACTTCCTAAACAAACCGTTCGATCCGAACAACAACTACTCTATCCCATACATTTGGGGTGCGACCGGTATTGGTATCAATGCTGACATGCTAGACAAGTCATCGGTTTCTAAATGGGATGATTTCTGGGATAGCAAGTGGGAAGGTCAACTAATGCTGATGGATGATTCTCGCGAAGTATTCCACATTGCATTGACTAAGCTTGGTTACTCACCAAACACGACTAACCCAGAAGAAATCAAAGCCGCTTACGAAGAACTGAAAAAGCTAATGCCAAACGTATTAGTATTTAACTCAGATTTTCCTGCAAACCCTTACCTTGCGGGTGAAGTTTCACTAGGCATGCTTTGGAACGGTTCTGCATACATGGCTCGTCAAGAAGGCGCGAACATCGACATCATCTGGCCAGAAAAAGGCACTATCTTCTGGATGGACAGCCTAGCAATTCCAGCTGGTGCGAAGAACGTTGATGCGGCTCATAAGATGATTGACTTCTTACTGCGCCCTGAGAACGCAGCTAAGATTGCACTTGAGATTGGTTATCCTACGCCAGTTAAAACGGCACACGATCTGCTACCGAAAGAATTTGCTAATGATCCAAGCATCTTCCCACCACAAGAAGTGATGGACAGCGGTACTTGGCAAGATGAAGTTGGCGAAGCGAGCGTAATGTACGATGAGTACTTCCAAAAGCTAAAAGTGAACAACTAATTCGTTAGTTTTAAAGATATGAAAAAGCGGCTCATGAGCCGCTTTTTTGTTCTTAATGACAAGACAAAAACTCTTCCTGTTGAAGTTATTACGCTCTTTCTTTTCCTTCTAGAGCCAGTATCTCGTCAACTAATTTTGGAACCTCAACGCTTGCTTTTCCGTAGCGTTTTTCCTCAAATTCACTTTCTACCGCACTAGGTTCTAGGTTAATTTCAATGGTATGTGCGCCGTGCATTTTTGCATCATGAACAAAACCTGCTGCGGGATACACAACGCCAGAAGTCCCAATAGAAATAAACAAATCTGCTTCTTCTAATGACGCGTAGATATCCCCCATTCGCAATGGCATTTCACCAAACCAAACAATATGTGGTCGCATTTGTGAAGGGATCTGACAACAGTGACAAAGCTCGCCGGTCTTAATGTCCTCATTGTGCTCTACTACTTGGTTAGATTCACTACAGCGGGCCTTGAGCAACTCACCATGCATGTGAATCACATTCTGACTGCCGCCTCGTTCGTGAAGGTTGTCTATATTTTGAGTGATGACCGTCACTTTACCTTCTAACTCAGCCTCTAAACGACCCAATGCTTCATGCGCTGCATTAGGCTTTATCGCATTATCTTGAAGTTTCTTGCGGCGTTGGTTGTAAAAATCTTGAACAAGGTCCGGATCGCGAGCAAACCCTTCAGGCGTTGCTACATCTTCGATACGGTGATTCTCCCATAGGCCATCTTGCGCACGAAATGTTTGAATACCAGATTCGGCCGAGATACCTGCACCAGTAAGTACTACAATATTTCTATAAGGGAAATTCATAACTCATCCTTGCTGTTTTTTCATTAGCTTAACACTGAAAGAATAGCAACAGTAGTAATATGGATTAGACCATAGTCGTAATGGTCACTATTAGAATTACAATTTAAGAGGAACAGCAATGAGACAAGTATCTCTAACGTTTACATTGCTTCTGACTTTGGCAGGCTGTCAACTTACCAATGTTGAAGGCGAAGTCGATGATGTAAAGGTGAGAGTCAGCACCAATGATGATGACCATCGAGGTAATGGTAATTTCTGTCCTCCGGGCCAAGCCAAGAAAGACAATTGCTAAAAGAGCGGCTTTATGCCGCTCCCATATTGGCCTCAATCCTCGTTGGTCGAAGATATTTTATGAATGGCTAGGTCAGCGCCATTGAATTCGTCTTCTTCTGAAAGCCTCAGTCCCATACTGGTATTAATCGCACCGTAGACTACAAGTGCACCAAGCACTGCGATGGAAAGGCCCAAAAGCGTTCCTAGAAGCTGAACGATAATGCTCACGCCACCTAGCCCACCCAATGCGCTTTGACCAAAAATCCCAGCGGCAATACCACCCCAAGCGCCACATACACCGTGTAAAGGCCAGACACCTAGCACATCATCAATCTTGGTTTTGTTTTGTAGGTGGGTAAAAAGATAAACAAATAGCACGCCAGCAATCGCACCTGTCACTAAAGCACCGATAGGATGCATTAAGTCTGAGCCCGCACATACAGCAACCAAGCCAGCTAGTGGGCCGTTATGAATAAAGCCAGGGTCATTCTTACCAGCCAACAGTGACGCGACAATGCCCCCGACCATTGCCATCAATGAGTTCATAGCCACCAAGCCACTTATGCCTGACACAGTTTGAGCTGACATGACGTTGAAGCCAAACCACCCCACACATAAGACCCAAGCTCCCAAAGCCAAAAACGGAATATTCGAAGGTGCAAAGCTGGTGTGCTTTCCTGCTCGAACTCTGCCTTTTCTCATGCCCAAAAACACGACGGCAACAAGCGCTATCCAGCCGCCAACACCATGCACAACGACTGAACCTGCAAAATCGTGGAAGCCATAACCAAAGCTATTTTCAAACCAAGATTGAACGCCAAAGTTTCCGTTCCAGATCATTCCTTCAAATAGTGGGTATACAATACCGACAGTGAAAAATGTTGCGATTAAAATCGGATAAAAACGAGCTCGTTCTGCGATACCACCTGAAACAATAGCGGGAATCGCTGCAGCGAAGGTCAGCAAGAAAAAGAACTTCACTAACTCGTAACCATTGCCTTGAGATAATGTCTCAGCATCAGCGAAGAAGGTGCCGCCATAAGCGACCCAGTATCCAATGAAAAAATACGCGATGGCGGATATACCGAAATCGGCCAAGATTTTAACTAAAGCATTAACTTGGTTCTTTTGGCGCACGGTTCCTACTTCAAGAAAAGCAAAACCAGCATGCATCAAAAAAACCATGATTGCGCCAAGTAGTAAGAAAAGTGTGTCGGAACTTTGCGTGAGAGTTTGTACAGCGCCGTGTACCTGATTGGCAGTTACACTCATTATGATTGTCTCCGTTGATCTGTAGCGCACTTATCCTGTGCATCAAAGTTAGGCTCATCACCAATTTGGTGAACTTAATTTATAGAGCGTCTATCAGAGCAATTCTCATTCCATAATTTACATTTCTAACACTTACGATTTAATTTATTGTTTTGTATGAACTTTAATAAAATTAGGCATTCTTAAAATGGCGCTTAACACGCTAATAAGTGCACCAATATGGTTTTAGTGCACCAACATAATGCGCACCATATAGCTCAACAAACAGCAAACTTTATACGATAAACGTAAAAGCCACCTCATGAGAGGTGGCTTATATACGGAATTGCTAACTAAAGGAGTTTATCGAGTGATCTTCCCGGCTTTTACTTCTTCTAGCCAACGTCCTTCAACGAGATAGGGGGGGAGCCAACCAGTTTCAACAGATAAACGGTTACCTTTGTCATACCACATACATGCCATACCAAGCAGAGGGAAATTAATGAACGTGCGGATCCCTACTCTATCTGGTCCCAATTCTCTAAGATGATATTTCTCTTGAAACTGTAGGTTTTTAACGAGCACTTCCTCAAAATCATAACCAATGTTAGTAGTGAGCGCTGCGAAGGTTTCTAGGAGCCCCATCGCAATTTCCAACGCCCAGTTATCCCCTTGGGCTACCGCTGCGTCCATTGCTGCGACGAGCTTATCAGGATAGTCCGATGTGCGATTATGAAACGACTGGATGACATCTACTAACATGTAAGACAATTCACCCGCTTTAGTAGAGCTTTGTCTCATCAAAGAAATCGGAAAGTTCGCCAATACGTCCATGCTAGGTTTATCACGCACAATCACCGAAGTAAAATACGCATCTAGCCACATTGAAGGACAAATGAAGCCTGTTTTTAAAATACCTTCCCCATCCCATGTCACTTCTGGATAGCCGAGTATCTGGATACTTAATGGTTCTTTCTGATACATAGCGAGCCGATGATAACATGCGCCCATTAGCGAAGTTTCATAAAGACGCAAGGTACATATTTGCTCATCTTCATGTGAGGCTTGAAACCAGGTATACCAGCGAACCTGGTCAATGGCAAAATCACCAAGACTGACCAGGTTTTCCCGCCTGATTTTAAGACCTTCTTTTCTGTTATCTAAGACCCGGTTTATAAATTTTTTCCGATTCACAATGGCTTGAGTGTCAAGTTCAGGATTTGCTTTGCGCTCTACAACTTTGACCGATTCTTTGCTTTGCATTTTTACTTTAGTCCTTCTGAATCAATTTTAAATTCTGCCACTTCTAGTTTTACGTCCGAGGCTTTTCCACTTTCTGGGATGCTTGCTTGAGTATGTATATATCGAATAGGTATGCCGGAGAAAGCTGCAAATTGGATTTCGTCGGCAGCTAATTTTTCAGTCGTTCCTTCTTTATTCTCTGACATTAACTTAACTATTTCCGCCGCATATTTACTTGTCCCTTGCTGATATGCTTCATTGCCAATTTTACGACTGCCGAGCGGGCTGCTGCCCCCCTTAGCCTCAACGATGATGATTTCTTCAGGATCATCTGAGAGGTAAACCATATCAAAGTCGCCCGGCTTCGAAATTGAGGTTCCAATATCTTTGGGATGAAGCAGCTTAGCATTAGGACGTTTACTCCGGACAAAGTCATCCGCGGCCAACTCACCTATTTTTGCAGACTGTTGGTTAATATTACCAATTTGAGCGTTATATCCCTCTTCGCCAGCTCGAGCGTCGATTGCCTCTTGACGCTCTTTTAAGCATTCGTCAATTTTTTCTTTGTTTCTTTCTGTTAGCTCATAATCACTCGTATTGAGTTCAGAGTTTTCTTTATACTCTGCTTTATTCAGCACAAGATCTTCAGTAAAGATCGTGCAACCTTCTTCCCCGCCAACTTTCTCTGAGTCAAAAACATGCGCATTTACAAATTCCTCAATCCCAACAACATACTGAACTTCGTGCCTGCTGCCATCTGAATGATTGATATGACGATAAAAAGTAATTTCATTTTTCTCGCAATCAATATGGTCTAAATCGTATTCATATCGAATATGATTTTTACCTTTGGGTTTTCGGATTTTGACTTGCGAGCGA
This sequence comes from Vibrio alginolyticus NBRC 15630 = ATCC 17749, assembly GCF_000354175.2. NCBI lineage: Bacteria > Pseudomonadati > Pseudomonadota > Gammaproteobacteria > Vibrionales > Vibrionaceae > Vibrio > Vibrio alginolyticus. Next base: position 643,370 of record NC_022349.1, on the reverse strand, counting down.
ACGCCATCTTCTCCGACGGATGATTCTTTTGCTGCCTCTAAAATCTGATCGCAAACCTCTTGGGGGACATCGCTTTGCGCCTGATACGCTGCCAACATTTGACCCAAGCGTTTTAACCCTTCTTCACAAAGGAAACCTGTTGGATCAATCCACTGGATAGGATTGACTGCATATTGGTAATGGTTAATGCCACCAGCAATAGATATCGGATCTTGTTGGATAAAGCGTCCTAGCTTAGGATCGTAATACCGAGCGAGGTTGTAGTGTAAGTCGGTTTCTTGATCGAAGTACTGCCCTTGAAAACGCAGTGGATTTACTACTTTTTCAATATGTACATGAGCAAAGCCATGAGCATCGTAGCTGGCACTCCATACAACATTCCCCTCGCAATCGATCAGTCGCTCTGGTTTACCAACTTGATCGCACTGGTACCAATAAATAACGTCATTTTCTAGCAGTGCCACTGGCGTGTAGGTTTCTGGTTGATATAGGTACCAGCGGAAAGCGCATGAAGAGCGTTCACCAATTAAACGTTCCCCTTCCCACAAGAACTCCGTAACGCCTTGTTGTGTAATTTTCTTCGTCCTGCGCCCTAATGCATCATATTCATATTGACTGATGCCATCGTCGGTGTGAACTTCAATGAGCTGATTTAACGCATCAAATACGCGAGTCTGAACGTGTCCTTGCCCCTCACGTTTTGTCTGGTTTCCTTGCGCGTCATATTTGAACCGGACACCATCGTGTACTTCAATACGATCAGCGAATACCTCTGAAGATGGCAAAGTAGGATTGCCAAAACTATCGTATTCAAACTTAGTCACTTCTCCGGAAGCATTGACTCGTTTCAGTTGCCCTAAGGCATCGTACTGATAGTGTGTTGCTCCTGCCGTATTATCAATGATTGATGAAATACGGTTTTGCGCATTGTAAACGTACTTTTTCTCTCTATCAGGCCAATGTTGTTCGACCAAACGACCAACACCATCATAAATGATGCGCTCATTAAAATATGCCGTTTCAATTTGGGAAACTCGTCCCATTTCATCGTAATGAAATTTGATTTGAGGTAAATCTAGGTTTCCAAACCGAATCGCTGAAAAACGCCCATATCGATCGTAAGAGAAGTTCAGCTCCGTATTATCTGGCAGTACCTGAGATACGCGTTGGCCAACTCTGTTAAACTCCTGCGCTATCTCAAACTGACCTTGAATGCGCTTTGTTAAATGCCCGAATGAAGAGTGTTGGTATTGCAATGTTTGATGGCGATTGGATGCGAAAGTAAGTCGACCACCAAGCGTATAGTTGAAGTGGTTCTCTACAATACTGCTACCATTTCCTGCTTTGACGTGCTTGAGATAACCCGCAGCGTCATAGCGATACAGCACAGTCCTATCGGCGACTTGCTTACGATGGATCCGTCCCATATGATCATAATCAAATTGGCTTTGTAGATTATCAAACCCGACAGTTCCTGACAGCTGGCCTTCATCGTCATACAGGAATTCGAACTCTAAGCCGTCACTCCGAACTAATTTAGTCAGGTTACGTTGTTGATCGTATTCGTAAGAAATATGGCTGCCATCGGGAAAGATGACTGCTTCTTGTTGCGCGAGTGCTCCCCATTGATATGAGGTAATGCCTGCTGGCGTTCGAATCTGAGCAACACGGCTGTGCTCATCGTAAGAATATTCTTCGCTATAACCGACTTTGTCTTCGTCGTTAAAATAACGAACTGATGTACGCCTGCCAAATTGATCATAAGCGAGTTGAGCAATACACCCATCGGGATAAGCAACGCCATTCACTAAATCTTCTTCATTGTAGCTATAACGAAGTAATGTACCGTCTATTTCATTCGCGATAAGTCTTTGTTGTTCATCCCACCACCACTGACTTTTCTTACCATCTTCAGACTCTTTTTTGACGACTTGACCGTGTTTATCGTAATCATATTCCGTGACACAGCCAAACTGGTCGGTATCCCAAACTCTTTGACCGAGGCTATTGTAGTAAGCCTTCTCGATATCCCCGTCAGGTGAAACCGTTTTAACTAACTTACCTAAGCCGTCATAACCATATTGAATTTCTTTGCCAGAGGAATGAAACTTAGAAACTAATTGACCATGCTGATTATATTGATAATTGACCGTTGACTGATCAGGATAGATAGCTTGCGCTTTTCGCCCTAATTCATCATATTGCCATCGCCAAGTTTTACCTGTGGGGCTTATTTTCTCGAGTAAGTTACCCTGCTCGTCATGCAAGAAAGACCATTGATGATCTAACGAGTCAGAATAAGAAGAGTGATTTCCTTGATAATGGAAGCGATAGTCATAAATTCCTGCGTCCCCAACGTTTCTGATGCATTTCGCTTTTGCACCTTCGCCATCCCATTCAAAATAATGAGTAAAGCCAGTTGGTCGTACACGTTTAACAATTAAATGCCCGCGGTATTGATACTGTTCCTTTAAGCCTAAATGATTAGTTGCACTGACCAAATCATCGTGCTCATCATAGGTATAAGTTGTCAGAACTTTTTGGGACTTTGCATTTAGCAGTTCTACAAGGCGTCCTTGCTTATCATATTGACATTCAAGAACCGGACGCTTGTTGTATGCAATCTCGATCAATCGATGGTTTCGAGAATACTGCAGTTGAAACGTTGAAAACGTGCCATTTCTGACTTGTTTAACAACCCAACGATCATCTTTCTGTTCAAATCGATATTGATGCCCATTCGCGAGCGTTACAATCCGAGTTGTTGAGCTCAGGAAATAACAGCTCGCACCAGCGTATATTTGATAACTTGTTGCTCCAATATCTACTGGCTCAAATTCTGTGATATCGGCCTTATCGTCAACAAACTCCCAAGCGATAACATTGTCTTTCTCGTTCGTCTTTTCGCGTAATTCAAACTGAAATGCATGTCGCCAACCAAAGCCCATTCCATGATTTACATCCGACTGCGAAGAGCGGTAAGTACGCTGCCAAGTAGTACCTTGTTGTAGCTCGATATCATAGAGTTCGAGAATTTCTTCACCCGTCACAAGTGATACAGGATCACCGGCTTTCTCATGTTTTTCGCTGCTTTGTTGCTGAGGCTTGTCGGATGCGGCACTTCTGCCACTCTTTTTATTCGACTTCCCCTTTCCCTTCGATGGTTTTGCATTGACGGTATTTTGAGTCGGTGGAGGCGTAACCGCTGACGAGAGTGCGTAGTTTTCGCCGGTAGGTACAATTCGAGCGACATGCAAGTCACCGTTCACCAAAGCATTGGCAAACGTTGAATTATAGTGTTGGGAAGTAAGCTCACCGTCAGGTATGTTTGGCTTGAATTGACCAATCGCATAGAACAAGTCCTCGACAGAGCGAAGGTCAAGCTCACCAAAGCTCTCAAGAAACTCTATTGCCTCTTGTTTGGTCACGAATGTTTTAGGTTCGCCGCTAGTAAGTAACTGACCAGAGAAGTGATAACTTTCGCCAAAGCGATTCGTGATAGGAATGACGAATTGAGGGATCATAGCCGTAACGTGTTTGTCCTTTTCTTACCTTGCCGCATCATTTAATGCTCGTTTCGCTCTTTTTATTTGTGAGAGCAAGATGCCTTAATCAAACATCCTCCGATAGAGATTCCTCTGTATGAGTAGACTGAATGTATTGATGGCAATTTTCACGTATGCAACTCTTTGAATTTCTGAGCGCAGCGTACTTTAACGGGACGATGAATCCTGAGTAAATGAACAATAGCGTGAGTGAGACTAATGTCTCATCGTGACGCGATTTTTTTACATGTTTCTTACTTAACTATGATTTTCTGCCCAGTTACGTAAATTCACTCAATAAGTTGCATCAAGTATCACCACTGCGACTCAACGCTTCATATTTGAGACAAAACAGCAACAAAAAAAACCGCCTATTACGGCGGTTTTGCTTAAAGAATACTGATTAAAGGTTTGGACCTGTCGATGGTCTGTGTGGTTGGTTATTGAGCAGTTGCTGCATCCCTTGAAACATTCGCATAAACCACACCAAGATGGCTAATGCAGCAAACACCATCCCTACCCAAGGAATAAAGTAAGCGATGGTTTCAAGCAAAGTACTATGCAACCAATAATCACTCACGCCAACGAGTACACCGTTAGAAGTCGCGACGGTGACGATCAACACAACAAAAAACGTCAGGTAGAGAAAGAAGGTACGAATTAAACCGTAGTAATGAGAAATCACTACGTCACTGTCTTCTCCCTTATCTAATCGGTAACCCGCATAGATAATTGCGATAACGCCTGAGATCAGAAACGTAAACGGGGTCAGACAGCTCAGGATGTACGCAACCCAAATCCCGTTATGAGGTTTGTTCATTCGCTTTCGCTCCTTTTACTTCCGTTTGTGCCGTATCTGTTTCGCCCATTGCTTCTTTGGATTTCACTTCTTCATACCAAAGATCGTGATGCTCTTTCGCCCATGTTTCATCAACTTCACCAGTCACCATGCCTTCTAACGCACCTTCCATACCGAATAGACCAATATAGATGTGGAAGATAAAGCCACAGATTAGAATCAGTGCCGAAATCGCATGAACTAAGTTAGAAAGCTCCATGTCACGGCGAGTTTGGCCAAAGATAGGAAAGTCCAGAACTAAGCCACTCACTGCCGCGATAGCACCAAAGAAGATCAACAACCAATAGATTGCCTTCTCGCCACCGTTTGAGAAACCAGCTGACGGATGTGTGCCTTTGTGTTTACCAACCATACCGCCCATTTTCATGAACCAACGAACATCAGTCATGTTTGGAATCGACTTGCGCCACCATTTAAAGAGCACGAGCATCAGCAAAATGAAGAACAATGGCCCCATGTAATTGTGGTACTGCTTCGCCAACATGACGATAAAGCCCCAGAACTCAGTAGGAACATACGGTTTTAAGAAGTGCTTACCGTAAACCAGCATCAAACCACTGAATGCCAACGTTAAGAATGTAAACGCCATACTCCAGTGAAGCGCGCGGTCTAAACGAGACCAACGCTTCATCTTTTTGCCTGTACGAGGCTTACTTAGCATCAAAGGGCCAACAAATACGTAAGCCATGATAACCATCGCGATACTGCCGAAAATCGCGACAGCACCAGCAGGAGACATCCATTTCTCTTTTAGAATGTACCAAGTTTCACCAGGTTTACTGATTAATACGCCATGTTCTGGCGATTTAGACGTGGTATAACCTTCTTGCCCCTCTCTGACTTCGCGCCAATAGTCTGCCCCGGCGAGTTGCGTGATCTCCTGTTGAATAACTTTAGAAGATTGTTCCTCTGCTGAAGCAGGCATTGCGAAAGTCAGCAGCAATGCTGTCATCATTGACAGCATTGCTAGAGACGCACGTTTAAGCGTGTTTAACATGTGCCTCTCCTTACTTAGCTTTTCGTCGCATCGTAAGAAAGATCGTTTCCGTCTGTCCAACCTGCGTTTTTCGCGCCGCGTTCTACCACACGTTGACGGAAAATGTCAGAGACTTTCTCTGCGTCACCCGCAAGCAGTGCTTTGGTTGAACAAAGCGATGCACACATCGGTAACTTGCCTTCTGCGATACGGTTCGCACCGTATTTTTGACGTTCTTCCTCAGAGCCTGGCTCTGTTTCTGGGCCGCCCGCGCAGAAAGTACATTTATCCATTTTGCCACGTTCGCCAAACGCTTCTTGTTTAGGGAACTGAGGTGCGCCAAACGGACAAGCAAACAAACAGTAACCACAACCGATACACAGATCTTTATTGTGAAGAACGATGCCGTCTTCGGTATGTTCGAAACAGTCTGCTGGACAAACTGCCATACAAGGCGCATCGGTACAGTGCATACAAGCAACAGAGATGGAGTTTTCACCGGCTTCACCATCGTTTAGTGTTACCACGCGGCGACGTTGAATGCCCCATTCAAGAGCATCGTCGTTTTCGTTCTTACATGCAGTAACACAGCCGTTACACTCGATACAGCGTTTGGTGTCACATAGAAATTTCATTCGTGCCATTGTCAGACTCCTTAGGCTTTACGAATGTTACATAGGGTTACTTTGGTTTCCTGCATCAAGGTAACCGGGTCGTAACCGTAAGTGGTTGCCGTGTTGGCCGATTCGCCAACAACGTAAGGCTGTGTACCTTCTGGGTATTTAGGACGTAGGTCTTCACCTTCGAACTTACCGCCAAAGTGGAACGGAATGAACGCCAAGCCAGGTTTCACACGACGTGTTACCATCGCTTTCACCTTGATTCGCCCCTTCTCTGCACCTTCAACCCAAACATCATCACCATCTCTGAAGCCAAGATCGTTCGCGTCTTTCGGGTTCACTTCAACAAACATTTCTTGTTGAAGCTCGGCAAGCCAAGGGTTTGAACGCGTCTCTTCACCACCACCTTCGTATTCAACCAGACGGCCAGAAGTCAGAACGATTGGGTACTCGCCCGATTTGTCTTGCTCTTGAATGGATTTATACAACGTAGGAACACGGAAGATTGCATCTTTGTCTTCCCAAGTTGGGTAATCCGTTACAAGGTCACGACGTGGTGTGTAAAGTGGTTCACGATGCAGTGGCACACGGTCTGGGAACGTCCAAACAATCGCACGCGCTTTCGCGTTACCAAATGGAATACAACCGTGCTTGATCGCGACACGCTGAATACCGCCAGAAAGGTCAGTCTTCCAGTTTTTACCCTCTGCTGCCACTTTCTCTTCAGCAGTTAGGTCGTCCCACCAACCAAGTTGTTTCAATAACTTATCAGTGAACTCTGGGTAACCGTCTTTGATCTCACAGCCTTTCGAATAACTGTCTTCTGCAAGAAGGCTTTTGCCTTCGAATTCCACACCAAAGCGCGTACGGAAGTTACCGCCACCTTCTGCAACCGTCTTAGACGTATCGTACAGAATGTGTGTACCTGGGTGTTTCATTTCTGGTGTGCCCCAGCATGGCCAAGGTAGACCGTAGGTTTCACCGTTGACAGGGCCACCTTCCGCTTCCAATGTGGTTTTGTGGAACGTATGCCAGTTTTGTTGGTGCGCTTTCAAACGCTCAGGGCTTTGGCCTGTGTAACCAATCGTCCACATGCCTTTGTTGAATTCACGCGTTAGGTCTTCAATCACCGGCTGGTTATTTTCAACACGGATGTTTTTGAACAGAAGATCTGAATAGCCCAGTTTCTTCGAAAGCAGATACATGATTTCGTGGTCTGGTTTTGATTCAAACAAAGGTTCAATCACCTGATCACGCCATTGTAGAGAGCGGTTAGATGCGGTAACGCTGCCGTGTGTTTCAAACTGTGTTGTTGCAGGAAGCAGGTAAACGCCGTCGGTACGGTCGTTCATTACCGCAGCAACCGTTGGGTATGGGTCCACAATCACCATCATGTCCAACTTCTGCATCGCTTTTTTCATCTCAACACCACGTGTTTGAGAGTTCACTGCGTGTCCCCAGTAGAACATTGCACGGATGTTTTCGCGTTGACGAATGTTGTCTTTGTTTTCCAGTACACCATCGACCCAACGAGATACTGGGATACCTGCACTGTGCATTGGTTTCTGACCGCTATAAGCGTTGTCATCGAAACGACCTTTGATCCATTCGTAATCGATTTCCCACACTTTTGACCAATGACGCCAAGCGCCTTCAGAAAGGCCGTAGTAGCCAGGTAACGTGTCAGAAAGTACGCCAAGGTCGGTTGCGCCTTGTACGTTATCGTGACCACGGAAGATGTTTGCGCCGCCGCCTGATTTACCAATGTTACCAAGCGCTAGCTCAAGCACACAGTAAGCACGTGTGTTGTTGTTGCCAGTAGTATGCTGAGTACCACCCATACACCAAACAATGCAGCCTGGGCGATTTTCAGAGAGCAGTTTTGCTGTTTGGTAAACGTCTTCTTCGCTTACGCCTGTTACGCGCTCTACTTCTGCTGGCGTCCACTTCGCTACTTCAGCACGGATTTCATCCATACCGAATACTCGTTGACGGATGAACTCTTTATCTTCCCATTGGTTTTCGAAGATGTGCCACAACACACCCCAAATAAATGCTACGTCAGAACCTGGACGAAGTGATACATAGTGATCCGATTTTGCTGCCGTACGTGTACGACGAGGATCCGCTACGACGATCTTACAGTTGTTCTTCTCTTTCGCGATCAGAATGTGCTGCATCGCCACTGGGTGTGCTTCAGCTGGGTTTGAACCAATGAACAGCATCGACTTACAGTTGTGCATGTCATTGAAAGAGTTGGTCATCGCACCGTAACCCCAAGTGTTTGCTACACCCGCCACGGTTGTTGAGTGACAAATACGCGCTTGGTGGTCAACGTTGTTAGTGCCCCAAAGTGATGCCATTTTGCGGAACAAGTACGCTTGTTCGTTGCTGTGCTTTGCGCTTCCCAAGAAGTAAACCGAATCAGGGCCAGACTCTTTGCGGATGTCCATCACCTTGTTACCGATTTCTTCGATCGCTTGATCCCAAGAAAGCTTTTTCCACTTACCGTTTTCAAGCTTCATTGGGTATTTTAGACGACGCTCACCGTGGCCATGTTCACGCAGTGCTGCGCCTTTTGCACAGTGACCACCGGCGTTAAATGGGTGGTCAAATGCAGGCTCTTGACCCGTCCAAACACCATTTTGAACTTCTGCGTAAATACCACAACCCACTGAACAGTGAGAACAGATAGTACGTTTTATTTCTGTTTTCGCTTCTGGATCGACAGATTTTGCTTGCGCTTTTTTCATCATTCCCGGTGCAAATAGACTAGCACCAACCACTGCGCCACCAGCGGCAAGCGAAGTGTTTTTCATGAATGCACGACGAGATACGCCAAGCTGGTTCGTTTCTTTGCTCACACTGTCGGAGCGTTTGACAAGTTTCATCCGTTATCTCCTAAAGTGTGTCGTAGTAATCGCGAATGTGTTGAGTTTCACGATACCCTTTCTTCTTCACGTCGTTTTCAGAAGGCTCAACCGTTTCTGAAGCAACGGCCACTTTCGTGGTTCCCGCAACAACAGCACCGGCAACGGCAGCGGTTGTGAAGCCTTTTAGGAGATCCCTACGGCTTGTGTTTATTTCTTTATTATCTTTCATCATTGCTTCCTTACCTTACGGTAGATCTTTGGAGACTCATGCCTCTCTATCGATATGACCAAGTACTGCTCGATTACTCGTAATCAGTGACGTTTTTCACATCAATTTTTAATTTGTTCTTACTGCTTTTGGTGTTCACGCTAAAGCGCACTTGCTCTAACGTTAAAAACGCATCGCAAAGCTGTGCAGCTGGCTTGTAGAAGTTCACGCTTTCTGCGCTCTCTAGTTGGCGCGTAAAAGATTGGAACCAAGGGGCAATGTGTTTGTTAAACACCGCTTGTTGAAGTTCTTCCTCTTCACCTGTCAGCATTGCCATCACTTCGCACAGTGCAGAAATATGGTCTTCAGGCTCTTTCACGTTCTCTTCTCGTTCGATGCCTAAAAGATCCAAATCGCGACGAATTTCCGCTAACGGCTTTTCCATCATCGAGCCAGTACGATGCCAAGATCCGAATGGCACAACTTCACCACGTCCAATGCCAATAAACAGATCTTGATATTCTTCTTCTAACGCTTCTCGCTGCGCTTCGTTCGCGGCTTGTTGCAGTGCGAGCCAAGCTTTTTGCATCGCGCTCTCAGACGGCTCAATTTCTAGCGATTTCAGGAACGCCAGCATTTCATCACTAGGCGCACTACGAAAAAGTGCGGATAAAACGAGATAAATGTCTGTTCTCAGTGTTTGTTCTTGTTGTGTGTCCACTGCGAGCTCCTAGTATTTCAGTTGTTTCATTGGGTCTTCTGCCATCGACTCAAACATGTCGATCACACGGCAGTCTTCACACATCGCGATACGATTGATCGCCGCTTCATCAGAGAAATGAGAGTGACCGCGTAACTTGTTTTGTAGCATGTCGATCATAGACTGAGGTGCGAATGGCTTATGACAGCGAATACATTCCGCTGCTTTCTCTTCGTGAATCACAACCGCTTTTTGGCGCTCTTTTTTCACCCAGTTCATACGAGGCGTAAGCGTCAGCACTTTCTCTGGACACGCTTTCTCGCACAGCCCACATTGAATGCAGTCTTGCTCGACGAATTTAAGCGACGGAGATTGACCATCGGTATGAAGTGCACGTGTAGGACAAACTGCCACACAGCTCATACACAACGTACAATCTTTGCTCTCACAAGAAACATTGCCGTAAGGCGCGTTTGCTGGCAGCTCAACAATGTTCTCGACTGGAATACGAGAAGACGACAACGCATCCAACGCCGTAAATAGACGCTGACGTTTGTTACCTTGCAAATCACCTAATGCCAAATCAAAAGACTCAGTACAAAGTGTCGGAGCACCTTCACGTAGTGACTCTAGATACAGAATGTCGATGGTTTCTTTGGCGATACCAAGCTGACCGAGCAGCTCTTGAGCAATACCTACTTCGCTATTAAGCACACGAATAATGGTTTGAGGCATAAAACGTGAAGCCGCAAACAGCACCTGAGTAGCACCATTCACAAGCGCGGCGAACCAAGTATCAATACCAACCGAAGGCAGTTCTTCCACCACAATTGGAATCACATTATCTGGCAGTGCTTTTAGTGCCATCACGTTGTAGCTCTCGTGGCGAGAACTGCAAATCAATACGATAGGATCTAAACCACCCGCTTGCTCATAGTTGGCGAGCGTACGTTCAATAAACTTTTGCGTATCTTCAGGGTTTGGCAGTGCGTAATGAATTGCTTCTGTCGGACACGCTGTAGCACAAGTACCCACGCCTTGACATAGGTATGGGTTGATCTCGATGCGATGGCCCGTTTTGTCGCTGCCTTCACTCGATAGTGCCCCTGCCGGACAAGCATCCACACACCGTTCGCAACCTTTTACGCCACGAGAGCTGTGTGCACATAAATCGGTATCTAAACGGAAGAATTTCGGTTTATCGAACGTCCCCATTAAGGTTGGAATCTCTTCCAACGCTTCAGCCAGTTTCGGATAGCCACGACCTACTGGGTAGTAGCCCGGTACTGGGACTTCTTCCGACATGCAGCTGTTAAGGCAAAGATCGAGTACGATATCGAAACAATCGCTATTGATCGCGACCTTGGCAAGATTGTTGGTCGAACCATGATTTTCAATCAGAACTTCAAACGTACCTAAGAACCCTGAAACCTGAACCGAATTGGCGTAATAAAGCTCGGGATTTGTGCCCTTTTCGCCATCGGTAGAAAGCAGCGTTAGGCTGTTCATTTGCGACAATTGCGCTGCCGCACTTTCGATGATTGCTGTTGGGCCCACAATCAAAGTATTACCGCCGCTTTCATAGCTTACGGTTGGTGGAATAAGATTGGTCAACTCTACGGTATTTTCGAAAGCGTACAGCCTCGCTTTACCGTTATTGGAAGTTGCTTGTTCTAATAATTGTTTCAGCATTGCTCAATTCCATTTATGAACATGGATAGTCTTTTCCATCTCTTAGTGTAGTTAGCGCCGGAGATTCTGCTGATTAACTTATCAATGAGAATTCTTATTCCGCCATCTATAGGCGATGAATACTACGCAGTGCGTCCGTACTAACTTCAACCAGATTGGTATTGAGCAACAAATAGCAAGTGTCATGCCAATAAAATATCAACTGAAAATCAATAGGTTATCAATTTTACTGACAAATAGTAGGGATAAAAAAACCGGTTGAGACATTTTGTCTCAGCCGGCTCATTGAGTGTTTAGTCAAAATGTACCTATTATTTATGTGGTATATTTTGTCTCACCTCGTTAGACTGTGATTCTTCAGCAAAAGTATCACTTTCACTAGACACTGTGTTTATATACAGTTCATTTTCATCTTGAGTAATTTGGGCATTTTTGTCGGTGTTTGACTCTGCGTCTTCAACTACCTCAGATGCGATATCGTTAGCGTTAAGCTCAGACCCTTGCGCAGTTTCAGCGTCTGGTTCGTCTTCCACTTTGTCTTTAACCCAATCACGCAGCGTCTCAGCGACGTCTTGAGAAAGTGACTTTAAGTTACTGTAATCATCATCGTAATCGTCTAGGCCGTCACGCACGTTAAATTCTTCGGACAAGAACATTTTGCGCAGCGCAGCTTTCTTGACACTTTCTGAAGCTTCAGAAACCAGCAGTTGCGCCACAGACATTTTTTCGGTTTTTTCAGTCTCTACACTCGCGGTAATGTCTGGAGCCTGACTATCCTCATTGACGTTCAAAGCATCTGAGCTTTCGTCAGCGTTTGAAAGCGCTGTGACACTATCTTCGGATTGCGCCGTCTCTGCTATCGGCGTGATCTCTTCATCATGTTGGGAAGATTCTTCTAACTTACGTTTCGACCAACGGCTTAAAAAACTAGTTGCCATTTGCTCTGCCCGCTCCTTTGCGTTTCTTACGTCTTACTTCTAACAACTCACCGTGGCGACCGATAAAGGCTTCCATCCAAGCCTGAACGGCTAACGGCATATCGTTAGATAGTACAAGGTTATCACCATCCATATATTGCGCCGCAACAGATTGTGAAGCCGTCAGTAACTGTATCGCTGGTTTTTCACCAGACTCGACGTTATCCATCACTAAAAAGAGTTTAGGTTGCAGAGAGCTTAAGTTAAAGCGGTAGTCTGTACGTTCATCTTTATGTAATTGCAACGGACAAACATCTGGAGTCTCTTCCGTCGGATTCAGCGCAAATCCTGTCAACTGCCATTGGGTTGTCACCCAAATCCCTGTACTGATCTCATGCTCAACAAGCTCTACGCCGATTGGCCATGTATCCTCAGTCTTTTCGTAATTTTTTTCGAAATCTTTCTTATCCGACATAACTCACCCAGTCTTTCTATTTTTGGTCTGAAAACACACAGGACATTTTGCCCCCGTTTTCGACCATTTTTATTGTCTTCGAAGCAATAAACGCGCCAAGCTGATATAACTTAGTCTATATACTCCCTCAGGCTATAAGTACCAAACTAGACGAAACTCAAATGTATTGATGTGTCATTACTGCGAACTCGCAGTTTTAATGCATTGTTGACATAAAACCTCGCAATTTCTGTGGGAACCGCTATTTTGGAATGAGATTTGCTAGCCATTTAAAAAGCTAAAATGCGTAGCAACCTAACGCTCTTAATCACTAGGACACGACTGTGCTGAAACCAAATATTATTAAAACCAGTGAAAATCCCCTGCAAACCATTGAAGTCGATGTGTATGACGAGTACGGCGAAAAGCTCACGAAGCAAATCGCTTGCGAGCGTCCTCTTACGGTCATGCTGAACTGGAAAGAAGTGGTCACGCTCATGACGCTAGGTTCGCGTCCAGAAGCACTAGTACTGGGTTATTTAAAAAACCAAAGCTTCCTGTCCGATCCAGCCGCGATTGAATCCGTTATTATTGACTGGGAAACGCATTCCGCAGCGGTGATTACTAAAGAAAACACTGAGCACTTAGAAGGCGCCCTGAAAAAGAAAACCGTCACCTCAGGTTGTGGCCAAGGCACTATGTATGGCAACGTGATGAAGCAGCTTGAAAATTATCAAGTGCCTCAAGTTCCTCTTAAGCAGTCAGAAATTTATTCTGCGCTGGAAGCGTTAACTCATTACAACGACACCTACAAAAAAGCGGGCGCAGTACACGGCTGTGCGGTTTGCAAAGGTAATGAGGTGTTATCATTTGTGGAAGATGTCGGCCGTCACAACGCAGTGGATACACTTGCAGGTGAGATGTGGCTCAAAGAAGAAACAGGTGAAGATAAAATTTTCTACACAACTGGTCGCCTTACATCAGAGATGGTGATTAAAGTGGCTCAAATGGGCATTCCTGTTCTGCTTTCTCGCTCTGGCGTTACTCAAATGGGGTTAGATCTAGCGAAGCAATTTGGTATTACGACCATTGCGCGTGCGAAAGGTTTGCGCTTCCAAGTGTTTACAGGAGCCGACAAGGTTGAATTTGATGTAAAAGGCAACCAATAACACCTTTTCAGTGTAAACTAAAACCAATAATGCGGATTCACAGAGGATGTGGACTATGAATAATGACCAATTGTGGAATTTTCTGCTTACGCCCAGCGGTATCATGCTTTCTATGATTATTACCTTTGGCGTGGTCGGGATCTATGCGTATATAACCGGTCAGTTTAAGGATTAAGGCCAAATATCAAAAAAGCCTCGCTAAATAGCGAGGCTTTTGCTTTTTAAACGCTTTGCGAGTAATTACGCGTCAACGCCACGAGATTTTAGGAACTCAGAGTAAGTGCCTTTAAAGTCTGTGATTTTACCATCGCGGATTTCGATAATACGCGTTGCTAGTGAGTCTACGAATACACGGTCGTGAGAGACGAAGAACAACGTGCCTTTGTATTGCTCAAGCGCCGTGTTCAAAGATTCAATTGATTCCATGTCCATGTGGTTGGTTGGTTCGTCCATTAGCAGCATGTTTGGCTTGTGCATCATTAGCTTACCAAGCAGCATACGACCTTGCTCACCACCAGACAGTACTTTTACTGACTTCTTAATGTCATCTTGACCAAACAGCATACGACCAAGGAAACTACGAACGACTTGCTCGTCATCACCTTCTTGACGCCATTGACCCATCCAATCCGTTAGATTCATATCTTCTGCAAAGTCATGCGCGTGGTCTTGCGCGTAGTAACCGATGTTTGCATTTTCAGACCATTTGAACTCACCAGCACGCGGTTCAAGTACACCAGCAAGCGTGTTTAGAAGTGTTGTTTTACCCACACCATTTTCACCGATGATCGCAACGCGCTCTCCCACTTCAAAAATTGCATTGAAGTCTGAGAACAAGTCCTCTTCAAAACCTTGGCTCAGGTTTTCTACAATCAGAGCGTTACGGAACAGCTCTTTAGACTGTTCAAAACGAATAAATGGGTTTTGACGGCTAGACGCTTTCACTTCGTCCAGTTTGATCTTGTCGATTTGCTTCGCACGAGATGTCGCTTGTTTTGCTTTCGATGCGTTTGCAGAGAAACGCGCAACGAAAGTTTGTAGCTCAGCGATTTGTGCTTTCTTCTTAGCGTTGTCGTTTAGTAGACGTTCGCGAGCTTGAGAAGCCGCCGTCATGTACTCGTCGTAGTTACCTGGGTAAACACGTAGTTCACCGTAGTCCAAGTCAGCCATGTGTGTACATACTGAGTTTAGGAAGTGACGGTCGTGCGAAATGATGATCATTGTGCAGTTACGCGCGTTTAGCGTGTCTTCCAACCAACGGATTGTGTCCATGTCCAAGTTGTTGGTAGGTTCGTCAAGAAGCATCACATCTGGGTCTGCGAATAGAACCTGCGCTAGAAGCACACGAAGTTTCCAGCCTGGTGCTACTTCACTCATTAGACCGAAGTGCTGCTCCATTGGAATACCCACCGCAAGAAGAAGTTCGCCCGCTTTGGCTTCTGCCATGTAGCCGTCCATTTCCGCAAACTGAACTTCTAGGTCAGCCACTTTCATGCCGTCTTCTTCACTCATTTCAGCAAGTGAGTAGATACGGTCACGCTCTTTCTTCACTTCCCATAGCTCTTTATGACCCATGATAACGGTATCGATTACCGTAAATTCTTCGTAAGCGAACTGGTCCTGGTTCAGTTTTGCAACGCGCTCGTTTGGATCGTAGCTTACGTTACCACTGGTTTGCTCAAGCTCGCCGCTGAGGATCTTCATAAAGGTTGATTTACCACAACCGTTAGCTCCAATTAAGCCATAGCGATTGCCTTCGCCGAACTTAACTGAAATGTTTTCGAATAGCGGCTTAGCGCCGAATTGTTGAGTAATATTCGCTGTGGAGATCAAAACCTTTACCTTAGCAATTGGGGTGTATTTAGAAAAACCGGGCAACGGTACTTGTTCATGCTACATACTGCAAGTGTTGTTTTTATTAATTCACTCCAAGTAAAATCATTGTAAGGTTTCTAAGAAGCAAAAGCGCAAACATAAATGCGTCATTAAATACAAAAAAGAGCCACTATCGTCAGTGGCTCTTTTTCCATTAATACTTCAAAAAAGTGACTAAGCGATGTTCGTCACCTCTAGGATCAGTTCGGCTTTTTTAGGTAAATAAATACTGAATTTACTGCTTTTTCCCCATTCAGACTCTGCTTTTAACTCACCACCCGTTTGGCTGAGAATACTTTGGGAGACCGATAGCCCTAACCCTGTGCCTTCTCGTTTCGTTGTGTAAAATGGCGAGAAGATTCGACTCAAGTTTTCTGGTTTAATACCGCAGCCCTCATCGATAACATGAATCGCGGCTCCTTTCACTTCTCCCTCGTCAATCCAGTCTTCACTGACTACTGTTAACGTGCCTTTACCGCTCATTGCGTGAATGGCGTTCATTTGCAAATTAACTAAGATTTGTAGCAAGTGGTGACGGTTTATCTCGACGGACGTATGCGCTTGTAGGTCAGTCACAAACTCAACGTCGCGTTTCTTGGTGCCAGTTTTAACCAAGGTGATGCTTTCATCAATGATAGGATTGACATGTTGCCAAGTGATTTCATCTTGAACACCGCCTTGGCGACTGTATTGCAATAAACTGCGTGTGATATTGCGGATACGATCAATTTGCGCGTGAATCGCATCAATTTCTTCTTGTACTCGACTTGCATCGTCACCCAACTCAAAATGGATCAATTCTACGTTGCCAAGAATCACGGCGGTTGGGTTATTAATTTCGTGAGCAATCCCCGCGGTGAGTTCTCCCAATGCTGCCAGTTTTTCATGAACAACGAGTTTGTCGCGAGTTTGGTTAAGCAATTGAATATGCAGCTCAAGATCTTGGGTTTTTTCTCTCAGGCTTGCCGTACGCTCTTGAACTTTGCATTCAAGTTGAGCTGCGGAGTTTTTCAGTTCAATTTTGCGCTCTTCTAGCGCGTCTAACATATCATCAAACTGTCTGGCTAACTGCGCAAGTTCATGATCGGCATCTAATCCTAACGGGCCAATCCGTTTTTCTTTACCTTGTTGGACCTGCTTCACCACTTTGTGAATGCGTTCGATCGGTCGAAACAGATCATAAGAACCGCGATATACCATCACGCCAGAAACCAGCAATAACATAACCGTAATCAAGCTGATTTCGGCAATGTTGGTCATGTAGGCTTTAACGAATGGCCACATTAGGTAACCGGTATAAAGCATACCAATGACGTTGTCGTATTGGTCTTTGATCGGTTGATACGCCGTAATATACCAAGCGTCATACACATATGCTCGGTCAACCCACTGTTCACCCTTCGAAAGTACTTGGTTATACACTTCTGCGCTCACGCGAGTGCCTATGGCGCGCCCTAGTCTATGATCGCTGTCTAGAGGAACGTTGGTGCTCACACGCAAATCATCGAGAAATACCGTCAACGTACCCACAGGGCGAAGGCGGTCATTATCACTTAAGTAAATGAGATCGCGGATTTGATCCACCAGCACTGTACTATTGTTAAGGAGCAAACCACCATCCAGAAAGCCGATCAAATCATTCGCTTGGCTGTATACCGGAATCACGGTTCGACTGACTAACCCACGCGCCTCCCTGTCACCATCAGCAAGAATAGGCACTTCTGCTCGTTTGGCGAGTTCAGGATCGAGGCGTTCGAGTTCTTCTTTATTGAGTACATCAAAAAACGATTCGCGCTTGGTGAGATCCATAAAGCGGAATTTGTTTTCCATGGAATTAACGCGTTGGAAAGAGAGAAAATCTAAAGCATATCTTTTCTTCTGCTCTGTGACCCACTTTTGCAGGTCACCTTGTGGCGTTCCTTTATTAATGCGAATACGGAAATCGTACGAATCGGCAAACGCCCGCACGTAATTGGCTTGCTTTTGCTGTAACAACGTTACACTGTTATTTGCAACACCAAGACGTTCCGAGACATCAAGCAGCGCATTTTGCCACGTGTAATGAATAGACCAATAAATGGTAATGCCGATCAGAGCTAACAATGTGAGGAAAATCGGCGCAGAGGTTAAGAATAACAAGCGATAACGCACCATGGTTTTAAAACGGTGCGTCCATTTTGACAATCCTTTGTACTGTGGGCCGTTAGTCGGCATATTCCTCATCCTCAGAATCCCATTCTTTGTATTTACGTTCTAAGGTCTTGCGAGCTACGCCCAAGTCACGAGCAGCAGCAGACTTATTGCCTTCATGCAAGTTAACGACTTGTTTAATATGTGCTTTCTCGACTTCTTTTAACGTCCAGCTGTTTGGATAGCCTTCGCCAGTAAATTCTTTGCCTTCTCTAAAGGTTGGTAACTCAGCAGAGTGAGAAACAGTAATCGATACATTAGGCAGTGAATGCCCGCCATTCAGCTCTCGCCAATAGTGTGCAGGTGGTTTGCCAAGCAAGATACAACGCTCAATCAAGTTTTTCAGCTCACGAATGTTTCCCGGCCAATCGTACTCACTCATGGCTTCCATGTCCTCGTGCGCCCATTTGGGCGCAGGCATACCGAGCTCGCGCGTCAGCATGTTGCTGAAAAATGGCACCAACTCAAATAAGTCGGTTTTGCGCTCTCGCAGCGGACACACTTCAATTTTCAGAACGTTTAAACGGTAATAGAGGTCACTGCGGAAATTACCTTGATTGACCTCTTCTTGCAGGTTTCGGTTGGTTGCCGCTACGATACGGACATCAATACTGATCTCTCTTTCTGAACCGACAGGGCGAATCGTACGCTGCTCTAACACACGTAATAATGATGCCTGCATTGCAAGTGGCATCTCCCCGATTTCGTCAAGAAATAAGGTGCCACCGTTCGCAACACGGAACAAACCTTCACGCGATTTTTTTGCACCGGTAAACGCGCCCGATGTATGACCAAATAACTCACTCTCTAAAAGCTCAGGTGCAATCGCGCCGCAGTTGATTGGCACAAACGGGCCCGTTCTCCCACTCGCCTGGTGGATACCTCGTGCAACTAGCTCTTTACCCGTACCCGACTCACCTTCCACCAAAACAGAAGCGCGTGATGGTGCAAATTGGTTAATAAGTTGCTTAAGCAGGCGCGTTTTTTCTGAGCCGCCGATGATCTCTGAGGTATTGTGACGTTGGTAATCGCGTGTCATGGCGTACTGCATGCGTTCGTTCAAACGGCGATCCATACAGCGACTGACCGCTTTTAACATCTGCTCAAGGTTGAATGGTTTGAGGATAAAGTCGGAAGCACCGAGCTGTAGCGCTCGAATGGCAATTTCTAAATCCGCATAACCCGTCATAAAAATCACATCGGCACGTTTGTCATCATCTTCAAACGCTTCTTCCCACTCAATTCCAGAACGCCCTGGCAGATTAATATCCAGTAAGATCAGATCATAATGTCGAGAATTACGCAGTTGTTCTGCTTCTTCGATGCTACCAGCTGTATCGACATGTGAAAAAAGCTTACCCAATGCCTTTTTCAAGATGGCTTGCATGCCTAATTCATCATCGACGACCAGTACGGAAAAGGCGCTATATTGTTGGTTTGTACTAAGATGGGATTGAGTAGACATATTTACCCCAGATGGATTTCGATGGGACAGAGTGTACCAAGTTTAAACAGAGATACCCTACAAAAAGTGCGACATTTTGTACCAACGCAAACTTTTATGCAAATAACCCCATGATTTAGTGCATAAACCAAGCACTTTAAGCTTGTAAAAGGTTGGCATCTTGTTTGCTATAAGGTGGATACGGAGCGCATTTAAGTGATCTAAGGATGTTGATGTTTGCTTATTCCAACACCCTGAGACAACTTGCGTATTACGCTAATCGCTCTCGTCCAAAAAGGCTTCTCCCTAAAACCTGGAGAGATTCCAAAGAATCATTGGAAAGGAACACATAAAAATGAAAAAAATTGCGCTAACTCTGGCTGCAACGTCAATCACGCTTGTAAGTTACTCTGCGTTTTCTGCTCAAGACGGAGAACACGTTCGCCTTGCAACCACAACCAGTACTTACCATTCAGGTTTACTTGATTACCTACTTCCACAATTTGAAAAAGACACGGGCTACAAAGTCGATGTTATTGCTGCAGGTACGGGTAAAGCCTTAAAAATGGGCGAAAACGGTGACGTAGATTTGGTGATGACACATGCACCAAAAGCTGAAGGCGCATTTGTTGAGAAAGGCTACGGCGTTTTACCTCGCAAGCTAATGTACAACGACTTTGTGATTGTAGGCCCGAAAGCTGACCCAGCAACAATCAAAAATGACGAAGGCGTGTTAGATGTATTCAAAGAGATCGCAAACAAAAACGCAACGTTCATCTCTCGCGGCGATGATTCTGGTACGCACAAAAAAGAAATGGGCTTCTGGGCTCAAACTAAAATCGAACCGAACTTTGGTGGCTACCGTAGCGTAGGTCAAGGTATGGGCCCAACTCTAAACATGGCGTCTGAAATGCAAGGCTACACCATGACGGATCGCGGCACATGGCTGGCTTACCAAAACAAATTGGATCTAGAAATTCTGTTCCAAGGCGATGAAAAACTGTTTAACCCGTACCAAGTTATTCTTGTTAACCCTGAGCGTTACCCAACGATCAACTACCAAGGTGCGAAGGCATTCAGTGATTGGTTGGTAAACCCTCGCGGACAGGAACTTATCAATGGTTTCCGCCTAAACGGTAAACAACTGTTTGTTGCGAATGCTGAGAGCAAATAACGCAATATGAATCTTGCTGATACAACACTGGAAGCGCTTCGCTTACTGGTGAATTTTGATGCAGACCTATGGGAGATCGTTGCGGTCTCCTTTAGTGTTTCTATCACGGCAATATCCCTAGTGGTATTGCCGGCTATTTTGATGTCCTTTGTACTGGCGTATACCGACTTTCGCGGTAAATGGTTTTTGTTGTCGATCGTAAATACGCTGCAAGCGGTCCCTACCGTGGTGATTGGCCTGTTGCTGTACATGTTGCTGTCGCGTGCTGGCCCTTGGGGAGACTGGCAAATGCTGTTCACTCAGAAGGCAATGATCTTCGGCCAAATGGTGATCTGCTTCCCTGTTTTGGTATCGATGATGCATGGTGCATTACAATCTAGCGACCGTCGTGCAGTGGAAACTGCCATCACGCTGGGCGTCTCCATTCCGCGCTTGGCAGCTACGATGATTTGGGAAACCCGCTTTCCTCTACTTGCGGCTATCATTGCAGGGTTTTCACGTATCGTGACCGAGGTGGGCTGCTCAATGATGGTTGGTGGGAACATTATGGGCGTGACGCGAAATATTCCCACGGCTATCGCAATGGAAAGCAGTAAAGGTGCTTTTGCGCAAGGAGTTGCATTAGGAATTGTATTACTATCTTTAGCGTTGGCTCTAAACTTCTTCTTATCAAGCATGAGAGGCGAAGGCTACCTCAGAACATAGAACATGAAGCAAACAAACGACTCACCATTAACCCCATGTCGAGGCGAATTATGACTATAAAAATCACCGCCGAACAGTTATCCATGCGCTTTAAAGAGCGTGTGCTTTTCCACATCCCTGAGTTAGCCATCGGCCCAAATGATGCCATTTATCTCAAGGGTGACAATGGTGTGGGCAAAACTACCCTACTCAAAATCCTTGCTGGCTTGCTCAAACCCTCTACTGGCGATGTTGTTGCGCCAAAAGATACGTGGCTGAAAAGACTGACGTGTCGCAATGGTCGTGTCGATGTGATTTATCTCCATCAATCCCCTTACCTTTTTGACGGCACTGTATATGAAAACGTAGTCTATGGAGTGAAATATCAACAAGACACGCAAAAAGATAAGCGAGCTCAAGTTATTCACGCGCTGCGCATGGTAGGTTTAGAAACCTTAGCGGACGAACATATTTCCGTGTTGTCCGGCGGTGAAAAACAGCGCGTTGCCATGGCAAGGGCTTGGATTTTAAAACCGTCGATTTTATTGATGGATGAGCCAAGTGCGTCTTTAGACCAAGAATCCATTGAACGATTGGTAGTGATGGCGAAAGATCTTTTGGATCGTGGTTCCAGTATCGTGGTGACAAGCCATCAGGCCAACGCACTGACCGACTTATGTAAAAAACAGTGGTGGATTAAAGACAAGACTTTGATAGAGTCTCCTCTGTTGTATGTCATACCAAAAGAAACATCCCAAGAGAATGCATATGCTTCAACCAACACAAACTAGTTGGGTCATTTTGGCTGGTGGCCAAGCCAGCCGTATGGGTGGAAAAGATAAAGGTCTGATTGAGTTAAATCAGAAGCCACTCATCGAACACGTTATTGAACGTTTATCTCCACAAACTCCACGCATTTTAATTAATGCCAACCGAAACCAAGATGCGTACAGCAAATTTGGTTTCGTATTTAGTGATCAATTCAAAGATTTCCCTGGGCCTATGGGCGGTATTCACGCGGGTTTGATGCATGCTGAAACTGACTGGGTCGGATTTGTACCTTGCGATAGTCCACAAATTAACACCGACCTTGTCGAGCGTTTCTGCCAAGCCGCCCAAGAAGACAGTGATATTTTGGTCGCGCATGATGGTGACCATCAGCAACCTGTTTTTACGCTCTACCACAAGCGCGTAATGCCAAAACTCACCGCATTTTTAGAACGTGGCGACCGAAAAATCATTCTGCTCTACAAAGAGTGCAACACCAGTTACGTTGACTTTAGCGACTCACCAAACTGTTTCGTCAACTTGAACACTCCGGAAGAACTGGCGCAATTTGGACAATTAGAATCATGAAATACACGCTAAACATTCCTATTCTTGGTTTTGCAGCTTATTCAGGCACAGGCAAAACCACGCTACTTGAAGCCCTATTGCCAAAGCTGACTGAAGCAGGTTTACGCATTGGCATGCTAAAACATGCGCACCACAACTTCGATGTCGATAAGCCGGGTAAAGACAGCTACCGTTTACGCAAAGCTGGCGCGTCTCAAATGCTGATTGCTTCTCGCAACCGTTTTGCGTTAATGACAGAAACGCCAGAAGCCGAAGCGGAGTTTGAATACCTCTTAACTCGTTTTGATGAAGACAAGCTCGATGTGGTTTTGGTTGAAGGCTGTAAAAACATCGCGTTTCCTAAAATTGAATTGCACCGTGAAGAAGTGGGTGAACCTTGGCTTTACCCTCACGATGAAAACATCATCGCTATCGCGTCAGACGGCGGCGAGTTGGACTCTGAACTGCCACAAATGAACATCAACGATCTTGAGGCGATTGCTCAGTTCGTTATTCAGTATGTTCAAGAAGCGAAAGCACCAAAAAACAAAGAGAAAGACGCCGCATGTTGCGACACACTTTCTCCGGCTTTCCTTTCTGTGGTTCAAGGCCAAGAAAAAATCCTTTCTTTGGTGAACACGGTTTCGGAAATAGAAGCATGCAGGATTGAAAATGCTTACGGGCGCGTTCTTGCGGAACATATCGTTTCACCAGTAAATGTGCCGCAATACACCAACTCCGCGATGGACGGTTATGCCATCCGCAGTGATGATGTTGAGCGTGATAGCTACCAAGTGATTGCTGAAGTGATGGCGGGCCATGCTTACGATCAGCCTCTGAAAGTTGGTCAAGCAGTTAAGATCATGACTGGCGCACCAACACCACGTAACGGCGATACAGTGGTCATGCGTGAGCAAGCCACTCAAAAAGGTGACAGGGTCACTTTTAACGGTGCGCATATCAAAGCAGGCCAAAACGTTCGTCAAGCAGGTGAAGATCTCGCTATCGGCAGTGATGTCTTTACCGCAGGCACTCGCCTCGCCTCTCCAGAAATGGGCATGATCGCTTCGCTTGGCTTTGGTGAAGCGAATGTATTCCGCAAATTGAAAGTTGCCGTGTTCTCCACCGGTGACGAAGTACAAGCGCCGGGAACAGAGCAAAAAGCGAATTCTATCTACGATTCCAACCGTTTTACCATCATGGGCATGCTTGAAAAGCTCGGCTGCGAGATCTTGGATTTCGGTATTCTGGAAGACAACGAACAGTTAATGATTGAAGCGTTGGAAAACGCATCGGCTCAAGCAGACGTGGTTATGACTTCTGGTGGCGTATCTGTTGGTGATGCGGATTACATCAAACTTGCCTTGGATAAACTTGGTCAAATCGATTTTTGGCGAATCAATATGCGTCCGGGACGTCCATTAGCGTTTGGTCAAATCAACAACAAGCCGTTCTTTGGTCTGCCGGGCAACCCTGTTGCCGTGATGGTTTCATTCATCAACTTTGTTGAGCCTGCACTGCGTAAGATGCAAGGCGAACAAGGGTGGAAGCCTCTGAAAGTGAATGCCATCGCGACTGAAAACCTTCGCTCTCGACAAGGTCGTACCGAGTTTAGCCGTGGCGTCTATGAACTGGATGAAACTGGCCGTTTAACCGTTCGTACAACAGGCAAGCAAGGTTCTGGTATTTTGCGCTCAATGAGTGAGGCAAACTGTTTGATCGAAATCTCCCCAGCTATTGATACAGTAAAAGCGGGAGAAAGCGTGACAATTATCCCACTTCAAGGCAGAATCTAGCTCAAACTAGAAATTCAAAGGTCAGCGAGTCTGGCCTTTTTGTTTAATACAGAAACCTTTTTAGAGAGACAGCTATGGCTCGCACCATTCTTTACACTTACAAAGACCAAGACAAAGAACTGACGTTCTCATACCAGCAACACCGCAACATTCAAGAAGCAGTTGCAGAGGCAGAAGGTATCGATATCACTGAGTTCCTAAAGATGGAGCAACAAATCGAAGCAGTGTCTGACACTAAAGCGGTGCGAAACTACCGCGACAACTACTTCAGAAAATTAGGCTTTAGCAAAATCACCCTAGCTCAAAAAGAAAACCTGGGCGTAGGCAAAAAGAACAAATAAGCTTAGCTGCAAACAGAAAACTCACGATTCGTCGTGAGTTTTTTATGCATGCTACTTTTGTTCATGATCTATACCCGAGCATACCGAAATTACTTAGGTATATAAGTAAAAGCCCCGTTTAACCTTGAAAGTCTAAACGGGGCTTTAAATTTCTTCTTACTTTATATCGAGTAAGGTTTAAGTCATTACTTGATGTTTAAGAACGCAGCGCCGCGTACACCACCTGAATCACCGTGTTTTGCTTTGATGATCTTAGGACACTTAGCCACAGACAATAAGTGTTTAGGGATGCGTTTTGGCATCTCTTCGTAAATCAATTCGAAGTTAGATAAGCCGCCACCAAGTACAACGGTGTGTGGGTCTGTTGCAGTAAACAGGTTTGCAAAGCAGATCGCTAGCAGCTCCATAAAGCGCTCGACGTGCTCTACTGCTTTCTCCTCACCCTCTACGTGCGCTTTAATAATGTCGATCGCTTTCTTCTCTTCGCCGTAGTAATGCGCGTAAAGAAGCTCGAAACCACGACCAGATAGGTAGCTATCTAAACAGCCTTTGTTGCCACAGCCACAACCCAGTAATGGTGCGTTTTCGCCTAGGTGGAACCATGCGTCGATAGGAAGACGTGTGTGACCCACCTCACCCGCTACGTGGTTGCGGCCAGAGAATACTTTGCCTTCGTAGATAAAGCCGCCACCAAAACCAGTACCAAGGATCAAACCTAGTACAGATGGTTCATCTTGAAGATCTTCGTCCCAGGCTTCAGAAAGCGCGAAACAGTTTGCATCGTTTTCAATTTTTACGCTGCGACCGATTTTAGCTTCCAGATCAGCACGAAGTGGTTTGCCTTTTGCCGCAGGAACGTTAACTGTTAGTACCGTTGCATCATCGGCGTCTTCCATACCTGGTAGGCCAAGACCAATCGTACCTTCGCAGCCAAACTCTGTATCGTATTTGTTCACCAATTCCGCAATGGTATCAACCAGCAGCTCGTAGTTGTCTGTTGGTGTAGGTACACGTTCCGTCGCTACACGCTCAAGCTTCTCGTTAAATGCACCAAATTCAATTTTAGTGCCGCCGACATCAAAGCCGTAATACATGTATTTCTCTCCTAAAAAATGCTTCAAACGACTCTCAAAAATGGCTAGAGTCAAAAGTATAAACTGATGGCATTATCCATATCTGTACGCCTGCAAACCGTGACCGAATGCAGATTTATCCCCTCACCGAAGCCAGTTGAACAACATACCATCAACAAAAGCTCATTCCTTAGAGTCAGCTCTCGGTTTTCATCCACTCTTTGAAACGTTTCAAGTGTGGCTGGTTAGGGTCGTTTTTGACTCGAGTCTTGCTCAGCATGTAAGTTTCTCTGAAGGCTTCAAACCACAATTGAAGGCATTCCGCAGCTTTCGGCTCACCAGCTTGTTTTAAAACTAATGTCGCGACTTCGGCGGTTGAAAGATGCTGCTCATTCTCGGAGCGGCGCATGATGTATTCAGACAGAGATTCCGGCTCAATGGAAAGCACAGGCAAAGATTTAAGAAAATCAGAACGACGGAATATCTTTCGTGCCTCACGCCAGCTACCATCAATAAAGATCAGCAACCATTTTTTGTTCTCGACATCTTCTTTTACCAATCGCCCTGGCTCTAGATCTTCAATTAAACGAGAGGGATCATCCACATAGTCTGCAGGAAATACAATCACCGGTTGGTAACTGTCATCCTGTAGTAGCGCTAGCATCTCTTCAGACGGTTCTGTTCGGTTCCATTGATACACGTAAGTCTCTTGAATCGTATCAGCGATTAGACGACCGGTATTACTTGGCTTAAACACTTCGTTTTCAGAAACAATCAACATACATGCAATATTGGCCTTGATGTTTGGCTGAAGGTCGCACAAACAGTGTTGCTCAGAAACCTGGCAATATTGGCAACGAACCACTTTACATCCACGCGCGTTGAAAGGCTTGGTTGAGATAGATTGTCGGTACTGATATAAACGGTGGAAAGCGTGAATTCTCATGGTAAGTAATGCCAAGTAAAAAGTAGAGCGCGATTCTACTGATATTATGGCTTCGCCTCAAGATAAGCCCATCAGCAGTGTGTTGAAATAATTTCACTCTTATCTCGGTCATAGATAAAGAAATAAATAAGGGAATGACAGTGACAGAAACGACATTTCAAGAACCCTCATGGCTCAGATTAGGCTTTTTCCTTGGCGTATTATTGCTTTGTGCCATTTGGGAAAACAAATTGCCTAGAAAAACACTGACCGCTTCGCGCAGGTTTCGCTGGGTCAATAACTTGTCATTGGTCGCTTTTAACAGCCTAGTTATTGCTTTAATCATGCCTATCGCCGCCTTTCAAGCTGCGGTCATAGCTCAGGAGCAACAATGGGGGCTGCTCAATATTCTGTCCCTCCCCGCTTGGTTAAATATTTTTCTAACCGTCATTTTGCTTGATTTCGTCATTTACGCTCAGCATGTTGTCTTTCATCATGTAAAGCCGCTGTGGAAGATTCACCGAATGCATCACGCCGATCTCGACATAGACGTCACTACAGGCGCACGCTTTCATCCCTTCGAAATAATCATTTCAATGGGAGTAAAAATTGCAGCCGTGTTTATCTTAGGTGTTTCACCTATCGGAATTGTGGTATTTGAAATTGTGCTTAATGCGAGCGCGATGTTTAATCACAGTAATGCAAAACTGGCTTTATCTATGGACCAAAAACTGCGAAACGTCATCGTTACACCAGACATGCATCGCGTGCACCATTCAGTGATAGTAAAAGAGACCCACTCAAACTTTGGTTTTTTCCTTTCAGTTTGGGACCGCTTTTTTGGGACATACCGAGCTCAGCCTAAGTTGGGTCATGAAGATGTTGTTATTGGTGTGCCGGAAATTAGAGACGAAGAAGAGCAAAGATTAGATAAGCTGTTAACGCAGCCCTTTCGCTACAATAAAGAGAAGAAGTAATGGTTGAAAAAATATTGTTGGATGAAGTATGTCAACAAAACGAATAGACCAAGCCTAAACCCCAGTTAAACACTACTTCATCCTCATGATGTGTAAGAACAGATTAGTTTTCTGCTAGCTGACGCTTTTTGTTTAGCTGAGTAATACCAACAAATAAACCAACAACACCAAGCACTGCACATGCCAAAGCATTGGTGTTCATTACTTGCTGTGCCTCTATTGAGCTGTATAGAAAAGCAAGGCTGAAGAAAGTGGTGGCAAAGCTCAAACCTGTCAGTACGCTGAAACCAGCAAAACTGGCCAAGTCTTTAAAATCGTTCATAACGAGTCCCTGTTTACAATCCTTAATCGAGTGTTGTGAAAATAATAATTAACGAAATATTTGGCGCGATTGACTATGTTTTCGCGCATTCCATAACCAGATAGATACCCCAAATGAGAACCCTAAAAACAGTGTCTTCATTTGTAGGGCGACGTTGTTATCTAATATTTCTAATGTATAGTGAGCGTGGGAACTAAAGATAACATTGGTTATAAGAATCAATAACATAACGACTAGGCCAGAGCGGCGATGCTTGACCAATAGATACGCTGCTAATAAGTCCAATAGTCCCAAAGCGCTCCAATACATATTCAACCAGCGTGGCGCAAAATCGTAAGGTAAAAAGCCACCAACAATGTTGTCATAAAGATGAACCACTCCGCCAACTGTCATAAAAAGGCATAAGAGAAACACGACGAATTTATCCATTACCGTTTCCTTATCTGAATGAATGAGCAAAGCATATAGAAGTCACTTAAACATTTGTAATCCCATCGCCATTTTTGAGATCGACAGTGCCATTATCAACACGATGAGAACAGTAACGGCTGCTCTACCTTCTTTATTTAGCATAGTGTTTGCTTTGTCATTGTCCCAAATCCGCCAATGCAACGACAGAATCCTCCTTTAAATCACGCCTTGGTTTATCAACTCTCGTACCTTTTCCAGCCCGCGCTGAAACACAGTATGTGCATTCGCGGGAAGGCCGCTCTCGACATCGTGCCAGAAGAACGCGAAATCATGTCCACCATCGTCTTGCGTATGAAACAGCCATGAATTAGCGAGGTCAGCACACTCACACAAAACAAAATGCCATACTTGATTTTGAAAGCCACTGTCCCATGAGCATAAATATCGTGCGGAATGAACATGTGTGATACCAGACTCCTCAGCGAGCTCCCGCTTGGCCGCTATGATGTAACTTTCATCAAACACTTCAACAGTGCCCTTGACGAGCTGAACACCCGCCAACGGATGTTTAAAAAGTAGGATCTCTTGATTTTGATTACGTAGAACGACGGGGCAAACTTTATCGATCACAAAACCACTCCTTCTTATGGCTTTAGCTTTCTCTGGATATAAAAAAATCGCATGAAGCTGCATGATTCATTCCTTTGAATTCTGGCGACATTCTAGTCAACGAGTCCCTCGAACAAAGCATTAACATCACGTTGTGATAACTAAACCCTTTAGAAATGAACGAGATGAGATGTAACTCACTTTTGCGATGCAAATAGGAGCCATTAAATGAGTAGCCGTAACAAAAAAGCAGAACCGAGGTTCTGCTTTTAGTCGGTGGAAACATCTCATTTACTTGGTCTGATGAAGCTCATACTTGTGCAGCATTGCTTGCTGGTGCCCAGCAATTTCCGCCACTTGCTCAGAACTCTCAACCATAGACTCAAGCTGCAGCTTTGTGCGTTCGCCAAGATCAGAAATATGTGTGATGGATTGAGATACATCTGCCGTCGCTCGTTCTTGTTCTTCTGTAGCAACTGAGATTTGCTCAACACGTTCTTGAATGTGCTTAACCGCGAGGTTGATATCAGAGAATGTCGATTTCACTTCATTGCTGGACTGTAGCGCGTGGGTCATTTCTTCTCTTGAATCATTAACTGCTTGGCGCGAGCGCTCTGCGGCAGTAATAAGCTCGCTCATCATTTCTCGGATGTTCGTAGTTTGTTGAGAGGTATCACTTGCAAGTTTGCGAACTTCATCAGCGACAACCGCAAATCCACGCCCTTGCTCACCAGCACGGGCAGCCTCTATTGCCGCGTTGAGAGCAAGTAAGTTGGTGTTGTCCGCGATCCCACTGATCATATCCACCATTTCACGAATCTGTTTAACACGCTGGTCTAGCTCTAACATTGACTGTTCATTTACATCCAAAGAGCTTTCTAATGACTCCAAACGTTCGCGGTTTTGTTCCACGACTTGAACCCCTTTTTCAGTGTGTTGGGTTGCAAGGAGCGAGTCCTGTGAAGATGCATTTGTCACCATTGCTATTTCACGAATAGAGGCTTCAAGCTGCGTTATGGTCGTGATCATACTCGACAACGCTTCATTTTGTGTTGCCAACCCATCACTTGTTTGTTCGGCTGCACTGTGACTTACTTCTGCCGTCTGATAAAGCGTTTCACAATTGCGCGTCACCGTTTGAATGGAGTCATGTGTGGAATCGATTACTTGATTCAACTTTCGTGCTACTTCTTTCAGCTCATAGGGGCCAACTTCTTCTGCCTTGTCACGAAAATCATGTTCGGTAAGTGCTGAAAGACGCGTTAGTACATTCCTTAACCCTCGGTTTGTCCATGACTTGAGACTAAACCAAGTAACAAGAATAATAAAAGAAATCACACACGCCGCAAACACGAGCACAACGCTCACCGATTCAATGGTCTCGTTGACCACCCGCTCCTTTTCATCGATCAACTGACCAGCGGTTTGGGAGATTTGATCAAGTAACCGCATGGTTTCATCCGCAAGCATCGAAGCCTGTTTAAACTCTGAACGTTGCAATTCCCCTTGTTCTAGTTTGGCGAGGATCAAACGCAGCACGCCCTTTTCACTAAAGCCTTGTTTCACCATCTCATATGGTGCGGTTAAGCTTGCATATTCACTTACTTCAGGATGGAAAGATTGGAAGTCTTCATAGGCGAGTTTAATACCTGCTATGCGATTTCGCATTTCTCGGTATTCTTTTTCGGCTTTGTTTAATTCTGAGTGCATCATCATGACTAAGAACGTACTTTCCATTGAGCTTGCAGAAGCAATGAAACGGTTAGCGGCATCGCTCGACTCAGGATTATCAGCACTAAGGAACGAACTGATTCGATTCATTTCCGGGCCGATAGAGCTAAGCCCATAGCGAAAACCACCAACAGCGGCATCAATATCCATTTGAATTTGTATCACCGAAGATTGCTTCAACAAAATGGACTGCGTGATGTTATGTAAACGCGCTAGTTTGGTGTCTAACTCCTCCGAGAGTTGCTGAGCTACACCAGACGCTTTCACAACCAAAGTTGTGCTTTGAGTTGCAAGAGAGTCGATTTGCTCTTTTACGAGAGGCAACTCTTTCGGCTCAGTAATCTGCATACCATGGTTGAGTAGCTTAACCATCTCCAATACATTCCTGGTTAACTTTGCGTTTGCCATCGCGATTGGTAATGCTTTTTGCGACAAGTCTTCAAATTGTTCCCCTACCTGTTCCATTCCTTTGAAACTTGAGACAGAAAGGGCTATAACAAGAGCAATGATAGTTAAAAATGTTGCACTGACAGCCTGAATCAGTGAAAGTGATGTGCGTGAGCGTTTTCGCTTTGCCATAATCAATTTTTATTCTTTCTTAAGGTTGAATCGGTTCTGCAGTGATTCCGTCACATTTGTGAGACAAAACCGTGATTTGCAGCCCATACTATGGATTGGTTATGACACTAATATTTCAGTTGTGAGTCATAGAGATGACAGGTGGTGATTTGCGTCGAGTATATTTTCCTTTGATAATCAGTGTGCTACTAAGCGCCTGCTCTTCTGGGCCTGAGCCTAGTGAGCAAGCTCAAGTGACAGCACCTACAAATCAGCTATTGTCGGACAACCCCGACTTGTTCGAGTTTTACACAGAGTGGCACGGCACGCCTTATCGCTTAGGCGGGACACAGAAATCTGGAATTGATTGCTCAGCATTTGTACAAAAAGCGTTTATTGAGGCTTATCAGCTCTCGTTACCAAGGACAACGAGGCAGCAATCAACGCAAGGTGTGGAGTTAAGTTGGACGGATGCCAAGCAAGGGGATCTAGTGTTTTTTAAAACAAGACGTACAACTTATCATGTCGGAATTTACTTGGGTAACAAGCAGTTCATGCATGCATCGACGTCTAGAGGTGTGATTATTTCAAGAATCGACAACCCATACTGGGCATCTAAGTTTTGGCAAATAAGAAGAGTTACAATGTAACTCTTCTTACTCTTAACCGGACATTGCTGTAAGTTAAAACAATATCAGTCGTAAGTCGCAACAGCATTATCGAACAGATTTTTGACCAGAGCGATGTATTCATCAAGGAACGTGATCTGTTCATTGGTCGCTTTTTTATGCCATACCCCAGCCAATATCTCAGCAAGATCTTCAACAACTGCATCAGCCTCTTTCAACAATTTGAAACGTACGCTCGAGTGAAGTTCTGGATTTTGCTCAAAAATCGCCATGATGTTTGAAGCCACCATATCGGTGACAACATCTTCGATGCTTTCGGATCCAGTGTCGCCAATTTCGGTCGTAAAAATATCTAGATTTAGAGACAAGTGCTCGATAAGAGCGAGATATCCATCGGTTTCTAAAACCACTGTTTTTCTCCGTTTATTGCAAGCCTTCGAAGCTGAAAGCAGAATAGTTTCAATAGTAAGACATGCCGAGAAAATTTCATTAACTTATTTCATATTAACAAACATTCACGAACCAACTGGATGATTTTCAAACAATTGAGCTTTGCTTCACTGAATTCGGATACAGGGTTTCTTCAAACCTTTTTATATTTCAGCCATTTTCATGCAAACAGGTTTGGTTACGACCATTTTCTTTTGCACGATACAGCGCAGCATCGGCACTCTTTAACCATTGAGTGTGAGTTTCAAAATAAGGCTTATACTCGCAAACACCAATACTTATCGTGTAATTAATCAAAAAATCTTCCACTTTCACGATCTCTTGCTCAATTCTTTTGCGCAAACGCTCTGCGAAATAGCAAGCTTGCTCCTGGTTTGTGTGAGGAAGTAGTACGGTAAACTCTTCACCACCAAAACGACCGCAGATGTCACTGCTTCTTGCTGTTTTTCTCAACAAGGCAGAGGTTCGACGAATGACTTCGTCCCCTGTCGGGTGACCATAAGTATCATTCACCTTCTTAAAGTGGTCGATATCGAATATTACTAATGAGCATGGTCCGTCGATAACTTTTAAGTGAGCAAACTCATCTTTCAATGATTGCTCCCAATAAGCGCGATTAAATAAACCTGTTAAACCATCTTTGCGACTGATTTCCGACAAATGTTGATTTGTTTCTTTCAAATGAATGCGATTTCTCGCAGTTTCAGAAACATCATTGACTTGAATCGCTATGTGGCTGACCTCTCCTGAGAGCCCAATTAACGGCGTGATCACGATATCTTGATACATAAAATCACTGCTGTTTGAAACCGGAGAAAAATTGTTGAACTTAAAAAGATACGGTCGGTTTTCCCAGCTAGAAAAAGAACGAGTTTCCAGATCGGCGGCAGCTTTTATCTTGGTTTCTAGCCAAGTTCTTGGCAGCTCTTCAAAATGCTCAAATAAACATTCACCAAGAATTTCTTGTGATAGAATGCCACTGTATGACTGCATAAAACTGTTCCACACACACACTTTATACTCTTGATCCAAAACAATAAGCCCTGAATCCATCGTATCGAGAATTTGTGTGACCCAATGAAAGTCTGCTATGTCCAGCGTGATATCGGACATTAGATTAGCTCCATGATTTCATAGATTATTTCTACGGATGGCTTATCAATTAAAAACAGTACCTCGCACTCGAAATCGAGCGCTTCTGCCATGTAGGTGTATTCGATAGTAAAGAGCTCACCCAACTCGCCTTGCTCTTCACAATAAGGTGTTAAGGTATCCACAATGCCTGGCTGACGAAGTGAGAACTGCTTGTCGAGTTGATCGCCCAATGATGTGAGAAATGACGAAACCAGTAGGTTAGAGATATTCAAGATGATTTCATTATGAGGCGTAAACTCAAGGAGGTAACCTAATTTTTCCCCAATCTGATTGATATCCCTACCACGTAAGCACACCAGTGCCTCTCCGTGAATACCACCACCGACAAACCTCTGCGCTACCGCAACGGAACTGTCACGCCCAACCACATCAACCAGTGTCATATGAAGCTCGCCGTAGGACAACGGTCCAACATGAGGAACAGGAAGTTGGATGAACTCATGTAAATGGTCAGCCATAATCGCAGCCCCTTTACCAAGGGCAATGTTCGCAATTTCACGGAATTTGGCTAGTAAGGAAAGCTCTTCGCAACCCTGGTTTTTAGAATCAACCGAATGACTAGGTTTGAACGCATAATGCAGCCCTAATTGTTCGTATAGTGGGAGCACCTGCTCTTCTGTCAGAGGCTTAGCGATAAAAGCTTGAGCACCAAGATCGAGACAGCGCTGTTTTGCCTCTTGTTGAACATCTCCAGAAATAATGACGATTTTGGTCGGGTACTGACTAACAGGTAATGATTCGAGGACCTCAAAACCATCCATTATGGGCATCGTTAAATCGAGAAACAAAATATCGATATTTTGCTCAGCAAGAATATTAAGCGCCTCATAACCATCTTGCGCTTCAATAAGATGCAATGATGTATCTTGTACGATAGAACGCGCAATAAGCTTTCTTGCAACAGCTGAGTCATCACATATCAGTATTTTCATGCCACCAATGGAACTAACGTCAAAAAAATCATAATACCTGTTGTAAACGTTCATCTCCATATGCTAAGCCAACAAATCAGAGGCTTATAAGCGATTTGATTCACATTTATACAAATTGACTACACTAAGAGGAAGGTTTCTTTACTAAGTATGCTCAACATAGCGCCAACTCCCTGCTATTTATCCTAAACTATTGGTGGTCAAATAGATTCGCGAGGTTTTGTATGTGGCAAGCAATATCGCAACAGCTTTCTGATACTTTATTGTTCGATTACCAGATCACGGAAAAAGTAAGGCTGTCTGGTGGGGATATCAGTGAAAGCTACATGATCAATGATGGCGAGCAACGTTATTTTGTGAAAATTAACGATCGCGAGTTTTTGTCGAAATTTGAGGTAGAAGCTGAAAGCCTGCATCTTTTGCGTGAAACATCCACCCTATTTGTACCTGAGGTGGTATTGGTTGGTAAAACCAAAAATGCCTCATTCCTAATTCTTAACTACCTTCCAACGAAACCATTAGAAGATGGTCCCAACAGCTTTAAATTTGGGCAGCAATTAGCTCACCTACACCAGTGGGGCGAGCAAAAAGAGTTTGGTTTTGATACCGACAACTATCTCGGTTCGACTCTACAGCCCAACAAATGGCACAAGAAATGGTGTGTATTCTTTGCTGAGCAACGCATAGGATGGCAATTACAGCTCCTTAAAGAAAAAGGCGTCACCTTGGTTGATATCGATGACTTTATCGATGTCGTAAAACAGCGGCTAGCAAACCATGCTCCGGAACCTTCTTTGTTGCATGGCGATTTATGGAATGGAAATGCGGCACTCACTGCATTCGGTCCTATCTGTTACGATCCTGCGTGCTATTGGGGGGACAGGGAGTGTGATATTGCGATGACGGAGCTTTTTGGTGGATTTCAACCAGAATTTTATCAAGGCTACGAATCGGTTATGCCACTTTCTTCAAGCTATGAAGAGCGTAAAGATATCTATAACCTTTACCATGTTCTCAACCATTGTAATTTGTTTGGCGGCCATTACTTGGAACAGGCTCAACTGGTTATTAATAAAATCATTTCTTATTAATTTGGAAGCCACTGCATATTTCAAGATGTAAAATCTCGAGGCACATCACTACAGAAGATCACCCTAAGCTCAAGGTTGAGTTTGGGGTCAAGTTTTGTACTTATTTCGACTCAATTAGCAACAACTCGACCTAATATCAAAGGAGACTTAACTTTGGATTGTGCCTATTTTCCTTGTAGGCAAAGTAAGTAAAGGGCTGTACTTCCTTGATGAATAGTGTGTTTAAAAGCCCTGCGAGATTAGGAGTTGTTGTATGAAAAATTATACCGAAAGGTATGTAAAGTGCCCGCATTGCGGACACTCTATCGGCATTACATTGGATGCAAGTAATGGTGACCAAGAGTTTTATGATGATTGCCCAGCTTGTTGCCACGCTATCCACCTAAATATGCGAGTGGATGAGTTACAAGATAAGGTCGAACTATTTATCGATGACAATTACGAATAACAGCTCGAGCATGTGAACATCAGAAATATAAAAACGCTTAAATGAAAAAGGAGCACTAGGCTCCTTTTTCTCATTCTAAAGCTGTTTTGCTGCAAGAACGCGCTCAACAGTATCAACAATTGTTTGAGTGTGAGGATCAAACTCAATATTAACACGCTCCCCTACTTGTCTCACTCCGAAAAGCGTTCGCTGCAAGGTTTCTGGAATTAGGTGTACTGAAAAACGACACGCTTCAACTTCACCAATAGTTAGCGAGCAGCCATCTAAACCAATGTAACCTTTCGCTAATACATATTTCATTGATTCTTGCGGCAGTTGGAACCAAATCGTGCGGTTATTGGGCGTATCGATGATATCGACAATATCTGCCGTCAAACTAATATGACCAGACATGCTATGTCCGCCTATTTCGTCACCAAACTTAGCCGCGCGCTCAATGTTTACGCTATCCCCTTCCACCAGCCGACCTAAATTAGTAAGAGCCAATGTCGCTTGCATTAAATCAAAACTGGTAAGGTTGCCTTCGATCTTAGTCACAGTTAGACAACATCCGTTGTGTGCAACGGATGCACCAATTTCTAACCCTTTACAAAGTTCATCGCTTAACTCGACAACGTGCGTTTGAAAGCGTTCTTTTTTATCAATTTTAACGACCTTCGCCGTACCCTGAACTATTCCTGTAAACATTTCTTTTTACCTATTGATTTAATACCAACTGTAGTCGAAGACTAAGCCCTAAACACTGCGCTACAGGTCGGAAATAAAGACCTCAGGCGATAAAGCCATGGCTTAATGAACACTGGTTTGTTCTCATGCATGCTTCAACATTACCATGATTCGCTGCTGTTCTCAGTAAAAGCGTATCCTTAGCGTGGAGAGCGTCCAGTCAGTGTTATCGACTATTCACTACCTAGCTATGGAATATAAACATACAATTGTTTATCATTTGCGCGGAGTTTCTCCGAGGCATTTTTTCACCTTATCGTGACTAAAATCAACCATCAGATCCGTTCACCACATCTTTTGCCCTCGAGTACTCTCATTCTTTCAACTTATTGTTCCGCTCTGGAGTATTTTTCGTGCATCGCTATAAAGAAGAAGCATCAAGTCTTATCAAATTGGCGACCCCGGTATTGATCGCATCTGTCGCTCAAACTGGTATGGGGTTTGTTGATACCGTAATGGCTGGCGGCGTTAGCGCCACCGACATGGCTGCGGTTTCTGTCGCTTCAAGTATTTGGCTACCATCCATTTTGTTTGGGGTGGGTTTATTAATGGCATTGGTCCCTGTTGTCGCACAGTTAAATGGCTCTGGTCGTCGAGTGAAAATACCGTTTGAAATTCAGCAAGGCGTCGTTTTGGCATTGCTGATCAGTGTGCCGATAATTGCAGTCCTGCTTCAAACCCAGTTTATTCTCGGGCTGATGGATGTTGAAGCACTGATGGCTGAAAAAACGGTGGGATACATTCATGCCGTTATATTAGCAGTACCCGCTTTTTTACTTTTCCAAACGCTTAGAAGCTTTACGGATGGTATGTCATTGACGAAACCGGCAATGGTTATTGGCTTTATCGGTTTGCTGCTCAACATTCCTCTAAACTGGATTTTCGTGTACGGCAAGTTTGGTGCACCTGAATTAGGCGGTGTTGGCTGTGGTGTAGCAACCACGATTGTTTACTGGGTCATGTTTGCCATGCTATTGCTGTATGTGATGACATCAGAGCGATTGAAAAGCATCAACCTATTTGGAGAATGGCATCGCCCACAATGGAAAGCGCAAGTTCGTCTATTCAAGCTCGGCTTTCCTGTTGCAGCAGCGCTGTTTTTTGAAGTGACATTGTTTGCTGTTGTTGCACTGCTCGTTTCACCACTGGGTCCTATCATTGTGGCAGCGCATCAAGTCGCGATTAACTTCTCCTCGTTGGTATTTATGCTACCAATGAGTATTGGTGCAGCAGTAAGCATTCGTGTCGGCCATCGACTTGGTGAAGAAAACGTAGATGGCGCGCGCGTAGCGTCACGAGTCGGCATTATGGTTGGTCTAGCATTGTCCGTTCTCACAGCGATTTTAACCGTCTTGTCTCGTGAGTGGATCGCCGAGCTTTATACTAGCAACCCAGAGGTAATCACTCTAGCGATGCACCTGCTCGTGTTTGCCGCTGTTTATCAATGTACGGATGCGGTTCAAGTGATCGCAGCTGGTGCATTACGCGGCTATAAAGACATGCGAGCCATCTTCAACCGTACTTTTATTGCTTATTGGATTCTTGGGCTGCCAATTGGTTACGTCCTTGGCCGTACAGACTGGATTGTCGAGCCAATGGGAGCACAAGGCTTCTGGCTTGGTTTTATCATCGGCCTATCTTCTGCGGCCTTTATGTTAGGCGTCAGAATGCGTTGGATGCATCGCCAAGAGCCAGAAGTGCAATTGAACTTTTCAGTTCAATAAAAAGTAAAAAAAGCCAGCATCCGCTGGCTTTTTTGATCGAATAATCACACGGTTGAGTATACTTATAACAAGATTACAAAGCGGTTGATTTTGCTCTCTAGACAACGGATACGAAGTTAGAAAAAAGGATATTTGTGCGGTCTATTTTATTGTTCTTAATCTTGATTCTTAATGGTTGTGATAACTGGTTCAATCCAGAGAACGCCATGTTTGATAAGTATCATCAACGTGTAGCCAATGTATTGGACGTTCCTGCTATTCCAATAGAATTACAGTCTACGGTAACGATTCCTGCGAAACGCGTTTTGTTCGAGCCATTGCCAAGGCTATCTATTGGCCTGCTAGAGAGCTATCAATTACGACAGTGCGGACTCTTCAATTTACTTGCTGAGAAAAACTCGCAACTTGGAAAGGTGCAGGATGCCTTTCATGATTTTGATTATCAAACTGCCCTTTTAAGAGTCATGCATCGATGTTTATCCGAATTTCCACTTAGCGATGAAGAACGCGCGACATTGACAGAGCTTTACTCAACCAAGTGGCAACATTTAGACATTCATCTCGACAACTTACTACTCGTAAGTGACGCCATGCAAAAGCAACTAACTGCCTCTGATTGGCTATCTCAAAATACGACGAATGATATTGCACGCATTAACGATGTCTATCGTATTTTCAGCGAAATGTATGATTTACCCCACCGCGCGGTCTCACGTCTACCCGACGTGGAAGTTACGCAATATCAAGAAGAGTTAGAGAAATCTCGTTTACTCGGACGACTTTACTATTCAATGGTAAACACATCCCTTTGGTTAAAAGCGACAACTCAGCTACTTGAGCAGAACCAGAGCAATGTATTGTGCGGGCCGAACAGAGACACCACCCAGTTCCGCTACTTAAGAAATGTCTTTCAATCCATTTACGTTGAAGAAGTGCAACCTTATTTGGCTTATTTAGACAGTACCTATCAACAACTTAATGATGGTGCCACTTTGGTGGAGAACCGTATGCAACTCCATGGTCACCAGTACGGCATCATTGAGGCACATAGGACATTTAGGCAAGAAACCCTAAACCACGTTCAGTTTTGGCAGGGTCTCTTCAAACGATGTGGCGTAACCGTTGGCAACTAGTAAGTGCAGAGCGTTCTATTCCTTCAACCTTTCACGCAAGAATCGAGCAAAACGTGGTTTACCAGTATGTGTAAAACCGTTATATCTAAATGTAATGGTTGAACCAATTTTCGGAGGCTGGCGACGCACTTCATCGGTAAATCCGCTACCGATGTAAAACTCAATGCCATTTGGTAAGCGAACTAACATTGCTCCCATCATACCTAATAAGCGCCCTGTTCCTGGCTTATAACCCACAACTAACGCTTCATCATCTGCGTATCGTTTTAGTTTAAGCAAATCACTACCGCGTCCAGCCTGATAGCGGCTTGATACCTTCCGCAACATCACCCCTTCACCGTCGGATATTGAAATTTTATCCAACTGTGTAAACAGATGAGCTTCATTTTGAATCGCTCGGTGCTCGACATATTTGATATGAGGCTGGTCGACTTCAAGCACTAAGTCTTTGATGTTGTAATAACGCTTCCGATAATCACCAGCAGAATATGGCATATCAAAGATCATAAAGTCGATGTGTCGCCAAGCAGACTCTACAGGAGTTTTATCTAATACCGTTTGCTGAACAAGATGGAAGTTACCTCTCCCAGCCCAAAGTTCACCGTCCAACGGATAATCAGGCAAAGGTCCTGTAAACCAGTCTGGGGCGTAGATTCGATTACCATTTCTCGTCACGAGATGTTGCCCAGTCCAATAAGCGCGAACACCATCAAGTTTTTCGCTATACCAATATTCAGACACATCAATGCCATCCTGATAGCTTTGTGCAAGAGAAACTGGTGGTGCGAGAGACATATCCGCTTGAGGCTGTGAAGACGCTGCCATAACAGCCAGCGCAATTAATGTCATTTTTAATGGCATAAGAAGACCTTGTACAAAAAATCGCCTTTATTGAAACGTAAGTCCTCTCGATGACCTATTTATTACT
The DNA here is from genome assembly GCF_000354175.2 of Vibrio alginolyticus NBRC 15630 = ATCC 17749. Classification (NCBI taxonomy): domain Bacteria; kingdom Pseudomonadati; phylum Pseudomonadota; class Gammaproteobacteria; order Vibrionales; family Vibrionaceae; genus Vibrio; species Vibrio alginolyticus. The sequence goes on along the minus strand of NC_022349.1, from coordinate 602,696 downwards.
AGTTATTCTTCGACTCATAACAATCAACATTAGTAATAATTTGCAAAGATAATCATAAACTTTAGACAGGTTTTGCATTTAGTCGTTACACATTATTCTCGTATGGCGGATGGTTCGTCAATCGAGTTGGAATCTAATCATGACGTGCCTCCCCCGGTCTAACGACTTCTTTCGGCTCAAAACCTCTTATAAGCAAACCATTTCTCTGTGCGTTTTTGATTCTCAATTTGAGAATCAGTCCTTTCTCAAATTGAACAATATAATTAACAATATTTAACTGTTTGATTTTTCATTAATTTCAAATTGGCACGTTACCTGCTCTATATCCAATTAGAAAAACAAACGGAGACAGAGTCATGGAATTACGCAAACTAGAAATCAATCAAGACAAGTTAGCCATTGAGTTTTTTGGTGACTTAGACGCAAGCGGCTGTCGACAAGCACAACATCACATTGATGAAGTAATTCACAACAATCATCACAAAGAAGTCGAAATTAACCTACAGCACGTCCAATTTCTTGATTCTTCAGGGATTGGTGCCATTGTTTACTTATATAAGCGTCTAGTTGAACGTGAAAGAAGCATGAGTATTGAAAACGTATCAGGCCAACCTTTAGAAATCATGAGCTTGCTTCGTATCAACCATGCCATTCCCGTTAACTCAAAAGGACACTAAAAATACCGGTTTAAACGGAGGTTGGCATGGTAAATCTTTTACGACGATATGCAGTAAGCGGTCTTGTTGTCGGCATGTTTGGTTGTTCGTCGTTTGACTACCCAGAACACGGGAAAGGTGGCTTGGCGGAAAGCTATCAAGATATCTCGATCGAGAATTATCAGTTTTCCCCAGTGATGCCTGACGAGCCTTTAGGTCCAGAACATGGGTTAAGGTTTGATTGGCAACTGACCAAGTTACATCTAGACGCACTAATCCAAGAGGGCGCGCGCTGGTGTTTTCCTGCGGCAGTTGTTCAGGCCCTTGAAAAACAAAATAGAATTGCGCGCGAGTTAGAAGGTGGGCTTTTACTCGACGCTGCCAACGACCTTGTGATTCAGCGTCGACGCTTAAACCAGCTCGAACAACAACTCGACTACGTACTGAGCCAAACCACTTGCACACCGCCCGATGATATTGAAGCACTACGTAGCGACCTAAACATAGTCTCGGATATCTATGCACTACTTAATATCGACAACCAGTTTGCTGTCGATTCAGCAGAAATCAACCCGAAGTACATGGGACATTTGGCAGAAGCAGCCTACATTTTACGTGACCACCCCAACCTATCTCTTGTAGTAACGGGGCATGCGGATGCAACTGGAACACCCGATTACAACCAGAAACTTGCTCAAGCGCGTGCGGAACAAGTAAAGCGTTACCTAACCGTATTTGGTATCACTTCAGAGAGAGTCACTACCAAATCTGTCGGAGATAACCTGCCACTCTATGAAGGTGAAACATCTGCCGTGCGTTTAACTAATCGTCGAGTAAGCATCGAGGTTATTAGCCCTAATTCAGATAGCGATACCTCAATAAACCGCAACTCAACGGCAGGAGGCGCGCTATGAACACGATGAAACCATTTATCCTCTTAATGTTGTTGTGTCTGGTTGCGTGGGTACCTTCTTCCATAGCGGATGAGAGCAATACTGTTAAGGTCGGTGATTTAATACAGATTAACTTACCCGGAGAGGCGTCGTTAAACCAAGGGTTTCAGGTCGATCGTCGTGGACGAATTAATTTACCAGAAGTCGGCCCTGTATTAGTGGCCGGCTACAATGAACAACAACTCCAAGACGTGATTATCGACAGGCTAAAGACCGTTTATCGTGACGTTAACAACGCTCGAGTTTTTATTAAACAGCAACAGTTGTTAGTGTCCGTTCAAGGCTACGTGGTCAAACCCGGTGAATATACCTTACCTTCTGGGTCCAACATTCAAATGTTTGTGTACGAAGCTGGCGGCCTGCGCGCAGGGGCTCAGCTTGATAAAATGATCGTGAAACGTGGAAATAAAAACATTGAATTTGACTACAAACGCTTCCTTGATACGGGTGACAATAGCCAGCTGCCAAAACTAGAATCACTGGATGTCTTATTTGTCCCCGCTTCCCCACTCGTAGGGAATATTGAGCAAGAGTTTGATGCAGCAAAACTCGCGAATTCAGGTGACAGCGCAGATTCCGCTCGTGCAATCAAAGTCTTTGGTGAAGTCAACGCACCTGGCTCGTTCTCATACAAGCCAAACACCACGCTAGTTGATGTCGTAATGCGAGCTGGCGGCGTGACACGATATGCCAGTGTTGAGCAAATTCGCGTGATAACAAACAATAACCCAACCATGTTTAACCTGAAAAAGTACCTTGATACTGGAGACCAAAGCCTACTGCCGGAGATCCTGCCAGGTGCCACCATCTTTGTCCCAAAACAGGAAGAAGAAATCAAAGCAGGTGCAAATGTGGTTTACGTGATGGGTGAAGTCGCCCATCCTGGGGCATACGAAGGCAAGCAAGGCGCTAGCTTCATGGATATCCTCGCCAACGCTGGCGGGCCCACTCGCTACGCAGAATCTCGCCAAATTCGCGTTATAAAAGCCGATGGCAAAGTCATCAAATTCGATCTTACCGCGCATACAGAAGGACTATCTTCAGCCAGACCACCAAATGTTGGACCAGGAGACGCGATTTTCGTACCGGAGAAAACCGATTTCAATGAGAAGTCTTGGTTAAAAGTAGCACCTAGTCGAGCGGTCGCAGTGATGGGAGAAGTTGTTCGCCCTGGACGCATCGAGTGGTCAGACGAAATGGATTTGATTGATCTGCTTGCACACGTTGGAGGCCCAACTCGACGAGCTGATACCACCAAAATTGAAGTCGCCAATAACGGTCAAATGACACAATTTGACTTAGACCAATACATTCTGGATGGCTCACCAACATCAAGCCTACCTCAAGTTTCCGCTGGTACAGTAGTAAGGGTACATGCATTGCCTGACGACCCATCCGATAATAAATCGCAATGGGTAAGCCAAAGCTCTGACGCATCGATATACGTTTTCGGGCAAATCAATGCACCTGGGCGCTATCGTTTCACCGAAGATATGCATTTTCTGGATATTTTGTCTGCCGCCGATGGACCGACAATGGATGCAGATATTCACAACATCCGTGTCACACACCGAGGCCTAGGTTATGCCAAAGTGAGTAAATTGAATTTATCGATGTACTTTGAAACAGGCGATGAGTCAATTCTGCCCCACGTTCGTCCTGGTGATACCATTTACATTCCAGAAAAAAACAAAAACTGGTTAGATCGTTCAAAAGAGTCCACGGTACGCGTATTAGGTGAAGTAAGAGACCCAGGGCGGTACGTATTCAATGACAACATGACTGTGCTTGATCTGTTAGCGGAAGCAGGAGGACCAACTGACAATGCCTACCTTGAAAAGATCAGTGTGGTCAATATGTCTTGCTGCCAAGGCCAAGCCCGAACATTTGATTTGGTTAACTTTAGTAAAACAGCCAACATTTATGAGCTGCCAGTTATTCGCGCAGGCGACACGATTTACATTCCCCATAAAGACGAAAGCTTTGTTGAAAAAGCGAGGGCCGGATTAAGAGATATTTTACAAATCACCACAACCATCGTGTTAATAGGAGCGTTGTAATGACTATTCCTGCAACTCACGCTGAGATTGAGCAAATTTATCTTCAGAGCGAACAGAAAGGCCACAAAACGATTTGTGTTGTGGGTTGTAAATCTGAAGATGGTGTCACTTCCGTGGCGTCATCTCTTGCAGAGCGCTTGGTTTTAGCAGGCCACAATACTTTGTATGTAGACCTTAACTTATTCAAACCCGCTTATCACACTGTTCACGAATTTGATGATGACGAGAAGGTTGGCCATTTGATCACACGAGAGAATACACATCAAACTTTAGTCGGCCTCCCTGCTCCATCTCTCGCCAGCACTCAGTTAGCGTACCGAGACCCAACAATGCTGAAACGAAACATTGCACAATGGTTAACGCAGTACGAGCGCGTCGTGATAGATACATCACCACTTCTCAGTGTCAACCGAAGCAATATTGCGCCTCAAGTGATTGCTGGCGTATGTGATGCTACTTTGTTAGTAGCGCATTATGGTTCTACGACTGCAACCCAGCTCGAGCAAGCCAAAAAGCTACTCGATGCTAGCGATGCGAACTTGATTGGTTCTGTCTTGAACATGAAGCATACACCAAGCCTGAAAGATGAGTTAATCCGCCAAGTTTCCAAGCTGCGTTTCTTACCAAAAAAGTGGAAAGAAAAACTGTCTCAGCAAATTAAAAAAAGCGAACTGTTTATGTTATAGGGAGCGCTATTATGACGATAAATAACACATTGACTATCGAGCAAGAATTAGTGGATGAGAATATTCTTCAGCAAATGATCAAAGATACGTGCGCCGAAATCATCCCTACCTTGATTGATCACTATGTCGAAGAGTCACGCGATCGCATGGAGAAAATAGAGCAAGCATTAAGCACAAAAGACCTTCAAACATTAGAGTTCGAGGTTCACACACTGGGCAGTTCTGCTCTCGCTCTAGGCAATCGAACGCTTTCAAGACAAGCAAGAATGATTGAGAAGTACTGTGTCGAAGGAAAAATACCAAAAGCATTGGAGCTTTGTGAAACACTTCCTCAACTCGCCAATGAATCGTTTGATGCGTTAGAAAAGCGAAAAGCTCAAGGGTTTGAGTAGCATCAGTGTCTTACTCCCTAGCGAAGCATCGCGTTTGATAAAGCGCGATGCCGACATCATCTCAGAAATTTAGGCTCCAAATTCAGTCACCCTCGCCAAGCCACACACCTTGAAGTTATTTGGGCATAACTTAATCAATTAAAAAGTATGGATTTTTCGCAAATTTCCTACCTTGTGCTAATACTTAAATAACGCTTTCTCAAATTGAGAATTTTCAGCACTAGAAAGCAATAAACCACTCATAACGCCAAATAGTAGTGCTGACAAAAATCATAAAAAATGAAACAAACTACGTTGGGATGGGACTATGAGACCAAGGGTGTTACTGGTAGAGGACTCTACTTCACTAGCCATACTTTATAAGCAGTATGTGAAAGACGAACCTTATGACATTTTTCATGTCGAGACAGGTCGCGAAGCGATTCAATTTATTGAAAGAAGCAAACCTCAGCTCATCATTCTCGATTTGAAACTGCCCGACATGTCTGGCGAAGACGTGCTGGATTGGATCAACCAGAATGACATTCCTACGTCCGTTATTATTGCTACGGCACACGGCAGCGTCGACTTAGCCGTTAATCTAATTCAAAAAGGTGCGGAAGATTTCTTAGAAAAGCCCATAAACGCTGATCGCCTAAAAACGTCAGTTGCATTGCACCTTAAACGCGCCAAATTGGAAGATTTGGTGGAAAATATTCAGTCCAAGTTTGATCGCCACAACTATCACGGATTCATCGGTTCAAGCCTCCCGATGCAGGCGGTATACAAGACCATTGATGCTGTTGCGCCAACTTCTGCCAGTGTGTTTATTGTGGGAGAAAGCGGCACAGGTAAAGAAGTTTGTGCTGAAGCCGTCCACCGCCAGAGCGACCGTAAAGACAAGCCTTTTATTGCAATTAACTGTGGGGCTATTCCACGAGATTTGATGGAAAGTGAGATTTTTGGTCACGTTAAAGGGGCCTTTACTGGAGCAACAACAGATCGAAAAGGTGCGGCGACGCTGGCACATGGTGGTACGCTTTTTCTTGATGAGCTATGTGAAATGGAACTTGAGATGCAAAAGAAGTTGCTCCGCTTTCTACAAACGGGCACTTACACTCCTCTTGGTGGCACTCGAGAAATGAAAGTGGATGTGAGAATCATTTGTGCCACCAACCGAGATCCATTAACAGAAGTAGAAGAAGGTCGTTTTCGTGAAGACTTATACTACCGTGTGCACGTTATACCTATCGATATGCCCCCATTACGTGAACGAGGAAGTGACATCGTCACGCTTGCCAAGCACTTCTTGACCACTTACGCCAAACAGGACAAAAAGAAATTCTCAACAATCGACAGCGAAGCTCAACATATCATCAAGCATTACGAATGGCCGGGTAATGTAAGGCAACTACAAAACATCATACGTAACATTGTGGTGCTTAATAACGACGAAAAAGTCACGGTGAGCCACCTACCCGCTCAACTTACTAAAAAGTCTAAAGTGACGAAAACAACGACGCCTGCGCATGTTGCTCAAGAGTCAGCAAACATTGCACCAATCACACCACCACCTGTTTATACTGAGGAACTTTCACCTTCTGCGGTCGAACCGTCGATTACCGCAGCGGAGCTGCCTGGTACACCGTCCTCTGCTGCTACCTCACCGTACTTTAACTCTGATGGAACCATTCGTCCTATGTGGCAAGTAGAGCGTGAAGCAATTCAAAACGCAATCGCGTACTGTGATGGCAACGTCCTCAACGCCGCTGTCATGCTGGAGTTAAGCCCATCTACGGTTTACCGAAAAAAACAAGCGTGGGAAGCGGATGAAATTAATCTCGAACAATCTTGATAAACCTGCCATTGGTGAAATTTGGATCTTGCTTGATAGCCGTCTATTCGGTGGCATTGAAAGTCACGTTATCGAGCTAGCTCGGGGATTAATCGCCTTTGGACACAAAGCTCGAGTTGTGCTAACCACTGAGTATTCACCAGCCGCTCAGATTGTACAGAAGGCAAAAGAAGCCGCGATCCCTGTGAGTTACTTAAACTATTTGTCTGGCGAGCCCAATAAAGCTTTAAAAATTAAACACCTAACAAGCGCCGTCGCCAATCACCAACCCTCAGTGGTTCACTCCCATGGTTATAAAGCGTCGATTTTGTCGCGCTGCGCCAAACTGCTCACCCGTACGTTTCCTCGTTTGATTTCAACTTATCATGCTGGTGAATCGTCCTCAGGGAAACTATGGCTATACGATTGGCTTGATAGAAGCTCAGGCAGCCTATCTGACCATTGCTTTGCTGTCAGTCCAAGTATTCAGCGCAAAGTTTTTTGTTCTTCAGAACTGCTGAATAACTTTGTTTCGATTCCCAACAGTCAACTCAACTATCAGGAGATCGCTTTTGTCGGCCGATTGAGTCAGGAAAAAGGCGCCGATCAATTTATTGAGGTAGCGAGGCTCTGTCCAACATTACAGTTTAGTGTGTACGGTGATGGCCCAGAAAAAGAGTCGCTTAATCAAACTGCCCCTTCAAACGTGACTTTCCTCGGCCATCAAACCGATATGGAAGGTGTTTGGGAAAATATCAGTGTACTTATCATCTCTTCTCGTTATGAGGGGCTTCCAATGGCGGCGCTTGAAGCCATGTCGAGAGGCATTGCCGTGATGAGCTTACGTGTAGGTCGTCTTCCAGATATTATCCAAACGGGTAAAAATGGTTTTATCGTCGAAGACATTCCCTCTCTTGCTAAATGTCTTCATGACTGGATGTCGATTGGTGAAGCGCAACAATCACTCATTCGCCAGAATGCTCGACAAACCATCATTGATGATTTCTCAGCGCAAAGTGTGATTCCCGTATTGCTACAAAAATATCAAATTGAAACGGATCACTAATCCATATTGGTTCTCAATATGAGAATGATGAGTTCCAAACATAAATATCATATAAGATTCAATCACATAAACTAATAGCATATTTTGGCATCTCTATTGCAGCTCAGCAGTTAACGCAGATTAATGATGAGACAGAGGTGACTTATGACTACGCCAAAACGCATTCTATATGTTCATTATGGTGATAATTGGATTCGCGGCAGTGAAGTGGTGCTTCTGGATCTCATTTCAGGAATCGACCGCAATAAGTTTGAGCCATTCGTATGGTCAAACTGCCAACCATTAATCGATAAGTGCCAATCGCTCGGAATTGAAGCGGAACATTCAGCCTTCAATTTGGTGGGTGGTTGGAGCGCTCCACGCTGGGATATTAGCGGGTGGAATAGCCTTATCAAACAAGGCTCAGCTTTGATCGAAAAGCACAGCATCGACTTGGTACACGTCAATAGCGGCGGCCCTTGTCAATGGATGTGTTTGGCTGCTCGCATGAATCATATACCACTTGTCACGCAACTTCATTGCCATTATACATTGCGCGATCGCTTCTCTCTCGGACTTCACCTCTCTCCAAAATTGATTTGCGTTAGCAAAGATGTTGGACGCGAAATTCTTCAGGACGGCTACCCACAAAACCAACTTCATGTCGTACACAACGGCGTGTCACTTCAAGGCGTGGATACACCCATCGACATTAAAGATAGCCTCGGAATCCCATCACAGGCCTTTACCTTTCTGTCGGTGGGTTCGCTGATTAAGCGCAAAGGGTTCGACCGCCTTATTCGCGCAATGCGCATGCACAACTACCACCACCACAACCCTCACCTTGTTATTGTTGGTGACGGCGAAGAAAGAGAAGCATTGCAACAGCTTGCCGCGGATCTTGGTATCCAAGAGCGAGTGCACTTTGTCGGGGAGCAACACAATGCCGGAGAGTGGATGTGTGGTAATGCAGACGCTTTTATTAGCGGCGCCTATGAAGAGGCCTTTGGTCTCGTGCTCGGGGAAGCGGCTTTAGCTCAACTGCCTATCGTGGCTCCTAAAACGGGAGGCATTCCTGAGTTGTTCGAGCATAATCACTCTGCATTGCTGTACCAGAACAGTGGAATGGCGAGCCTGTTAAACGCGATTCAACAAGTCATGCAAGACGCGGCATTAAGAAACAAGCTGGCGGAAAACGCTTACCTACATGCTAGCCAGAACTTAACGACGACTGCATCTATCAACGCTATTGAACGTATTTACGAAGGTGAACTTAATAACAACGCCATTACACCAATGCCAATGACTCACTGCATGAAGCCTCTTTCACGCTGGTTGAGCATCAATTGAGGAGCCCGGTCATGAAACGTGTATTGATGTTCGACGCCATCCCAATGCAAGGTGGATCCAAAATCGCGAATGCAGAGCTCCTTAAGCAGTGCGATAAGCTGAACGTGATTGGTTATCTACTCACTACAAATCCAGAGCATTGGGCGTCACTGCTTAGTGATACACCGCGTGTGCAAGTTATAAAAATAAAACCATCACCATTTAACTCGACTCATGGACTGACCTACTGGTTGATGAACGCTTACTACTTTCTCCAACTTCTCTACGCGTGCATGAAGCTGCCAAAAATAGATAGCTTTTTGGGCCTATCTTGCCCAAGTAATGATATGCCTTTGTACTTACTACGATTAATTAGCAAAAAGCCTGTGGTACAGATGGTTCATGGCCCTATTGGACGATCGAGATCTGCTGGCTACTGCTTAGTAAAAGCATCGGCAATTTACTACTTGGCAAACACCCGCGAATCAATGGTAGAAGCATTACAGGCCTACCTCAAAACAGAGAAGCCAGCCACCGAACGCTATTGGTGTGGTTTGAATACATCTACGTTTGTTAATGGATTATCGAAAGATCGCTGGCCAAAACAAGCGAATCCGATTTCAAGCCGCGTTTTCTGGGCAGCTAGCTTACTAAAATGGAAGAACATCGATCTTTTGCTTGATGCTTTAACACTTGATGAGTCGAAAAAGATCAAATCCACCGTGTGTTACATCAAACCTAACGTGGCAGGTGTGGAATATTCAACACCGGACTTCAACACACAAGGTGTTGAATGGCATGAGTGCCCAAACAACTTAGATGAATTGCGTTCACAGTGTGGTGTGTTTGTTTCCACCAGTCTCAACGAACCTTTTGGGTTATCTATTTTGGAAGCGCTCGCTGCAGGTATGTGTGTCGTCATTCCACACGATGATAGTTATTGGGACCGCGTGTTAACTCACGGCCGAAATTGTATTAAATACACGCCTAACAATGTGGCTTCGTTGCACAACGCAATTCGCCTTTTGAATGAATCGCCGTGGATGAAAGTAACGATGGGTATCGAAGCACTCAATGTTTCTCAACTATACACAGCCGAACGTTGTTATTTGCCAATCGCCCAGCACCTTGCTGCCGAAATTGCTACCAACAATGATTGCACACTCAAGACACCGCGAGACATCAAAGGATATGACCATGTCTAAAGCAATGACCAACATGACGCTATTTGCTATCGCCTTAGTGATCAATAAAAGCATCAGCCTAATCATGCTGCCTGTATTGCCCCACTTTCTCTCACCAGAACAAATGGGCAAGCTTGAGCTTCTAACAACCTTTGGTGTTGTTACGACCTTGTTTGTCAGTTTCGCTTTGCATGAAGCGCTTTATCGATTCGTCGGCGTTGAAAAGGATCAAAATACGCGCACAAGCCTACTAAACCAGCTGTACTCACTTGCTTTACTCATCGCTGGCGTCGTCGCTCTTAGCTTGCTCACTATCATTTTAATCGCCCCCATTCCCGCGCCTTTTACGCGAGTCGAATTTGCTATTGTTATGTTTGCCATCGTTCTAGAAGGCAGTATTGCAATCGGCACTGCCTGGTTAAGAACACAAGACGACAAAGCAAGAACACTGCTTAACGTCATGGTCACTACCACCATTTTTCAGGTCATTTTTATCGTCGCGGCGCTGTCTGTTCATCCCCATGTTATTTCTGTTTTGTGGGGGGGCTTGTTGGCTGCTATTACTCAATTTGTTTGGCTGCACATCGTTAACCGTTACAATGTCACCCTTCCTAAGCTGACATTGGCAAAACAATACCTAAACTACTGCCTACCAATGATGATGGCCGGTTTAGTAGCATTTTGTCTCAATGGCGCTGAACGCTGGTTCATTGGTGCCAACACTTCTCTTGCGACGTTAGGGATTTACGCGATAGCGGTAAAATTTGCAGTGGGCATGTGTATTTTAGTGCAGCCGTTTGGCATGTGGTGGATGCCACGTCGATTTAACTACTTAGAAGGGCGCAAGAGCACTGAAGCAGTGCGCATCACACACTTAGGTATGATTTACATTACAGGTTTGAGTGTAGTGGTCGGCACATTAGCAATGGTGATGATCACCTACTTACTGCCAGAAACCTATCATGAGGCGGTACTATTCAGCTTATTCTTGCTACCTATCGCCATGTTAAAAGAATGGAGTGAGTTGATTAACATCTCCATTTTGTACAAGCGTCGTACTCGCTGGCTACTGGGTATAAATGTCGTCTCTGCGTGCGTTGCGATTGCTTTGCTGTTTGGCTTATCTTCTCTGGGTATTTATGGTGTGTTCATTGCGCTTTATTACGCACAACTGTGTAAGCTGGGCCTGACTTATGTAGTAGGCCAACAATGTATGACGTTGCCTTTTCACCTAAGTCTGATGGTTTTATTACAGATTATATCCGGTGTGGCACTGTTCCTGCTTCACTCTTCACAATCAATAGGAATCGCCATCGCAATTTGCATTTTGACATGCAGTTTGCTGGCAGGGATAGCCACTCGCTACATGAGTAAAGAGACGCTCAATGCTCTCACTCGATACATAGTGAAACGGCGTGGACAGGTGAAGAGATACTCGTTATGAATGAAACCAAGGTGAGAACAAAACAGTCCATCGCAGCACTGACGATCACTGTCGGTATCGGCCTGCTTTGGGTTGTTATGCCTCATCCCATTTTGATTGTTGCGTTGTGTTTCGCACCACTCGCGTTACTGTTTGTTCTCAATCAAACGTTTTGGCTTGTCACACTGTTCGTTATTTTTTCATTCTTTCGTATTCACGAAGCCTTTCCTGTTATCTATAACTTCAAGATCCCATTACTGTTATCATTGGGGGCACTCGCCGCACTCGCTTTTCACCTTCTTATAAGCCGCCAGATTACAGCTTTTTGGCACCCTTCATTAAAGTGGCTGTGTATATTTTGGGGTCTGGTGATCATCGGAATCATATTCGCTTCCAGTCGTGATATCGCAATAACGGTGTTCAAAAACACCTATTGGAAAATCATCATTATGACGTTGGCCATCACCTGGCTTATTACTAAACCTTCACAGCTCGCACAGATGTCAAAAGCAATTATTTTCGCCGGATTATTGATTGGCTTAGTGGCATTACAAAACGCTGCGAATGGCATTGATTTGGTTGAAGGGACGCGCGTGTCGATAGGACGATCCATAGGTTCAGTACTTGGCGATCCTAACGATTTGGCACTAGTGCTGATGTTTCCCCTTGCCTTTACCGTTAGTCAATTGATGGAGAAGCATTCCCCCAAGCATCTCAGGCTCTTTGCCCTTATCACCTGTTTGGTTTTGTTCTTTGCGATCATTGAGACGCAGAGCCGCGGGGGGTTACTAGGTTCACTGTCTGTATTTGCCTACTTTGCTTTTAAACACATCAAAAGCAAAACATTAGTCTTGGTATTAGGCGCTATCGCAGCGATCGTACTCTACGCATTCGCTGGTATTTCAGGACGAGAATCGGGGGGAGCCGCTGAGGATGGTATAGATGCCTCTGCGATGGGGCGACTTTATGCGTGGGAAGCGGCATTTAAAATGGCGCTGCATCATCCGTTGACTGGCGTAGGTCTAGATAACTTTTACTTTAATTACTATTTCTACAGCCCACACTGGGATGGTATCAACCACGCGGTCCATAGTACTTGGTTTGGCGTGTTAGCAGAAACGGGTTTTGTCGGGCTCGCGGTGTTCATTACTTTAATTGTGTCATTGATCCGCACCTCTTTGCATTCCATCTCATTGTTGACACCAAAATCAGATTACACCCTCTCTGTAGGAGCAAACGCCGTGTTAAGTGGGCTTATCGGTACCATCGTATCAGGCACTTTTCTGACTCAAGGTTTCACCTGGCCAATTTACATTCTAGCGGCATTAACAGTTGTCGTTAGCCGAATTGTTCAAAGTGACTGTCAAAATGAGAAATACTAGTTTCAAACATAAACAAAACCCATAACTCACTGTTTTAAAATGGCTAATTCCTTGGCACGCATTGTGATTACTCACTTAATTAGTAATCAAATAACTAAGACTCAAGGAGAGCCACATGACGGACATCGTAGTATTTGGAGAAGATTTTGGTGGGTTACCCTCTTCCACTCAGCATATTGTCAAGCGACTAGCAGCGAACCATCGAATCCTTTGGGTGAACTCCATTGGCCTTCGTCAACCTAAGCTGGATTCTAAAGACATACAACGTGCGTTAAACAAACTCACTCGTGTATTTCATAACGTAGGCTCACACAAGCCAACATTGGACTCTGAAACAAACCCAAACATTCACATCATCAACTTGCTCACGATTCCTGCCCCTAGTTCTGCATTAGCAAGAAAAGTGGCCGCTAAGATGATGAAACACCAACTCAACAAACAATTACAAGCTCTTGGTTTTGATAAGCCTGTATTTTGGACGTCGCTCCCGACTGCTGCCGATGTTTGTGCAGAAATGAACCCACGTGGACTGATTTACTATTGTGGCGATGACTTTAGCGCTTTAGCTGGTGTTGACCACGACACGGTAACAAAGCACGAACGTACTCTTGTTAATGCGGCCAACGTTATCTTTACGGCAAGCGATACGCTCTCCACCAAGTTTCCATCACATAAAACCGTCACTTTACCTCACGGTGTCGACTTTAGTTTGTTCTCTGAGCCAGCACCTAAGGCTGAAGATTTTCCTAATAATGGTCGCAAAGTGCTGGGCTTTTATGGCAGTTTGTCTGAATGGTTAGACTACGACTTAATTGCCCAAGTCGCAGACCAAGCGCCTGACTGGGATCTCGTGTTCATCGGCCCCAACGAGTTCAGTGACAATCCACTTCCACAAAGAAGCAACATATACTACCTGGGCCCGAGAGCGCATCACACTCTGCCACGTTACTCTCAACACTGGGATGCCAGTTGGTTGCCCTTTGTTGATAACGCTCAAATCAAAGCGTGTAATCCGCTTAAACTTCTTGAGTACTTGGCAACAGGAACCTCTGTTATCAGCCCACCCTTTCCCGCATTAATGCCGTACAAGCATATGCTCCACATAGTTCAAAATGTCGAAGATGTATGCGCCAGTCTCGATCACCTGATCCCACCCCCGGCAAACTCAAAGCAATACGTTCAACAGCAAAGCTGGGAAGCAAGAGCCAACCAAGTTGATAAATTAGTGAGGGCGCTATGAACGATTTAAGAGAAAACCTTAGTGTATTACTACATGGCACTTGGCGACGTCGTTACATGATCGTTATCCCTATGCTTGTCTTGCCGGTGCTGGGTTTCATCGTAAGTAAGCTGGTTCCGACGACTTATGTTGCTCACACCAGCATGCTTATTCAAGAGACAGCGAAAATGAACCCGTTCCTTCAAGACCTTGCCGTCTCAACAATGCTTAAAGACCGATTGAGCGCACTCAGTACTCTGCTAAAAAGCCGACACGTTTTGTATTCTGTCGCAAAAGAACAATCGCTGATCAATGACGAGATGAGTGCAAAAGAGCAAGAGTTCATCATAAAAGATCTTGCGTCGCGCCTGTCTGTTCAGCCACTCGGTAAAGACTTCATTCAAATTCAATTGCAAAGTGGTAAATCAGAAGGAATGGAGTCGATGCTGCTGTCTGTCAGAGAGCATTTTGTCGAACAGCTTTTGGCTCCTGAGCGTTCTTCGATTAAAGATTCGAGCCATTTTTTGACTATCCATATCAACAAACGCAGGGAAGAACTAGACAAGGCTGAACAAGCCTTTGCAGAATATAAAAATACTTACTCAGACGCGACGCCCGAAATGCAAGCTCAAAGCCTTACTCGCCTTGCTAGCCTCAAACAAACGCTAGCCGAAAAGGAGGCGGAGCTTGCTGGTGTTTCACGAAGTCTAGGCAGTTTGGATCAACAACTATCCAAAACGAACCCGGTTATCGGTAAACTGGAAGAGCAAATCATCGACATTCGTAGTGAACTTACCCTGCTTCGCGCTAAATACACAGAGGCGCATAGTTTAGTGCAAGGTAAGTTGCGAGAATTAAACCGGTTGGAGCAGGAACGCTCGGTACTCTTGAACTCTAAACAACCAGAACTAAACAGTGCTCAACTATGGGATATCGCGAGCAATACCACAGTAAACAGTCTTGGCGAAGCACAGCCTCTACTAGTCTCCCAACTACATCAATTACAAATGATGCGCGGACGTTTTGAAGCACTTACGGAAGAAACCAACAGCTTGCGAGACATGATCCAAGAATTAGAGCGAAATGCGCACCAATTTGGGAGCACGGCAACAGAAATCAACCGCTTAGCTCGTGACGTCGCAGTGAAGAGAGAAATGTATGACGAACTCGTCGAACGCTATGAGATGGCCCAACTAACAGGCTCTTTGGGAGAGTTTGAAGAGAATAAGCGCGTAAAAATCATTGATGAACCGTTCACGCCAACGATTCCAACTAACTTACCTAGTTTTGTATTTGTCATTTTAGGATTTATTGGTGGCGCTGGTTTAGGCATTGGATTAGCGACGATACTTGAGTTAGCCGATAACTCTATCCGCTCTAAAAGAGCATTAGAAAAACACCTTGGTGTTCCTGTCATCACCACTTTACCTAACGTAGTGTACGGAAACTAACCGCCATAAGAACTCATTTACAAGCACTCGGTCTGCGAGTGCTTTTCTTTTACTACTGCCTTATACAGCCTCATAGCATGTCCACTAATATGAATCTCAAATTGAGAATAAACATAAAGTCTCACAAGCATCAATGTTAACTTATTGTTTTTAAATGATTAATTTTTTGGCACGCAGTCTGCAATTCCTAAATAAACAACGAACTCAACGAGGGTTTGAAAATGGAATTCAGACAAAAACACAATAACACTAAGCACAGCAAAAAAGTGATATTACACGTCGTGCAACACTTAGCTCCTGGCGGTTTAGAAACGCTCGTACTAGAAATGCTTCGTTTTGCGCAGCCCAACCATTCCGTTTTTGTCGTGAGCTTAGAAGGAAGCAAAGAACATGCACTACAAGGCTGGCAAAAACTGTTGCCCTACCAAGGCCAACTACACTTTCTTAATAAAAGACCTGGATTCAGCGGGAAGACCATCGCTACGCTGACTTCAATGATAAAAAGAATGCGACCAGACGTGGTCCACACCCATCATATCGGCCCACTTCTGTATGGTGGTATTGCTGCACGTTTAGCGCACGTACCTGTAGTGATTCATACCGAGCACGACGCATGGCACCTTAATAACAAAAAATCAGCTCGACTACAGTCCCTTTTGCTAACGATGATTCGCCCGCAAGTAGTTGCCGATGCTAACTTTGTCGCCCATCAAATACAGACTAAGTTAAAGTATCGCAAAGTTTGTACTATCCATAACGGGATTGACTGTCAGAAGTTTAAAAGCGGTGACCAAACGGCAACAAGACACTTGTTTGAACTTCCAACCGACAAAATCGTGGTTGGCGTCGCCGGGCGTCTAGAAGCAGTTAAAGGCCATAAAGTGCTTATCGAAGCCTTCTCTCATCTTGCGCCAAACACACACCTAGCCATTGCTGGAGATGGTTCTCAGCGAGCTCAATTGGAAGCACAAGTTAGAACGTTAAAACTTGAAGATCGAGTAACCTTTTTAGGTTTGGTGGACGATATGCCCAGCTTTTACCAAAGCCTAGATTTGTTTTGCTTACCATCACTTCAAGAGGGCTTTCCTCTCTCAACCCTCGAGGCTCAAGCATGTGACATTCCTTGCGTCGCGACGGATGTTGGCGGCGTGAAAGAGACGCTCTGTCCGAACAACAGCACACTGGTTGAAGCAAATCGCGTGTTTTCGTTGGCCGAAGCGTTATCACAGCAACTGGAATCATCACACCATTCTCCTCGAACTTTTATTCTCAAACACTTTGATATCAGAGACATGGTGAGTCGCTACTCACGTTTGGCCAAGGAGGCTAGCTATGAATGATTTACTTTGGATTATAGGGTTTGGTTTATCCGCGTTTTTGATTGTCTATCATCACGTTGGGTATCCACTGCTCCTTAAGTGGCTTCCTTTAAAACAGCAAGACGAAACCAAAGCACCATTTGTAGAGCGAGCTTACAAAGCCTCCAAAACAGACAGCCAGCTACCCTCTATTACTGTCATCGTGCCCGCCTACAATGAAGAACAATGGATAGCAGAGAAGATCCGTAACCTTGCGAGCCTAGATTACCCGAGGGATAAGTTAAGAGTAGTGATCGCATGTGATGGCTGCACAGATAACACAGCCGAGATTGCTCAAGCGACAATTCAAGAAGCAATCTGCTCTGATACTCTGTTCATTATTAATGATCACCAAATCAATCGCGGTAAAGTTGCCCTACTCAACGAAGAAATGCGTCATGTTAGCTCGGACATTACCGCACTGAGTGACACGTCGGCATTGATTTCTTGCGATTCTCTGTTGCTAGCTAGTCAGCATTATCAAAATGAGAACGTTGGAGTGGTTAACGCAACATATCAAATAATGAGCACTGATAACCAAGGTGAAGCGGCGTATTGGCAATACCAGTCTCGAGTAAAGCACCAAGAATCCTTGTTAGGTTCAACGATTGGTTCCCACGGTGCGTTTTACACTTTCAGAACTCACTTATTTGAACCACTGGAAGTTAGCACCATTAATGACGACTTTATTCTCCCCATGAGAATCGTTTTGCGAGGCTATAGCGCTATTTACGAGCCAAACATGCTGGCTCTTGAGCTCGAACAAAGCTCAGACGACGCAGATTTCAAACGACGCCTAAGAATTTCAGCGGGTAACATGCAGCAGCTCATGCAATTAAAGAAATTACTGCTACCTCGTTATCGTGGCACTGCCTTTGCATTTCTATCGGGAAAGGTTCTGCGCTTAGCAACACCCTATTTGATGATTGTTTGCTTTATTTGCTCACTACTACTGGCACACAATCCGCTGTTTCAAGTAATGCTGTCCGCACAAGTTGGTATTTATAGCATCGCGCTTATCACTTACTTGATGCCAGCACTTAACACAATTAAACCTTTTAAGCTGATTAGTTACATCGTCATTGGTCATCTCGCCAACTTTATCGGCGGTATGAAGTATTTACTCGGAATGGAAAATGGACGTTGGAAACGCGTCAACCGATAAGGAAAGCATCATGAAAAACTCACGCTATGATTCAAATGTATGCCACGCGAAAAGAACGTTTGATGTACTGGTTGCAATGCTTATTTTGGTCGTCACTGCACCACTTTTCCCATTTATCGCGCTAGCGATCAAAACCACATCGAAAGGCCCAGTGATCTATCGTCAACTGCGTGTTGGGCGCTGTACACCAGAAAAAATGGATCTTTTTCAAATCATGAAGTTTCGCACCATGTATATTGATGCAGAACAACGCTCTGGCGCAGTATGGGCAACTGAAAATGATCCCCGCATCACGCCAGTAGGACGCTTTTTACGCAAAACGCGTTTAGATGAACTACCTCAACTTTTTAATGTGTTGAGAGGTGAAATGTCGATGATTGGGCCGCGCCCAGAACGCCCAGCTTTCTACCAGAAATTGGAAGATGAAATCCCCTATTTTGTAGAGCGCACATATGGCGTGTTACCAGGTATCACAGGCTTAGCTCAGGTTAACCAAGGCTATGATGCTTGCATTGAAGATGTAAGACGCAAAGTTGGGTTTGACCACAGTTACGCACTAAGCTTAGGTTCGTTTTACTCTTGGATTTCAATGGACCTTTCAATCATGAGCAAAACATTCGTTGTGATGATTGACGGACGAGGTCAGTAACCCCTGGTTCTGGTAACGGTCACTCTTGCCACTGGCGTCGCATCTTTTCTATCGTCGCTGGTGGTACATCATGAATGCTTTGATACGCTCCGTGGCACACTTTAATTTCCACCTCGATGCGCTTCTTCATGCAGTAGTCCATGTAACGCTTCATCTCCCAATGTCGAACAAACGTATTGCTCACAATCACGACTCTCCCTTTGTTCAACCACTTTCTAGTTTGCTGAAAACACCACTCATGCGCTTGAGGTAATTGAACTGGTTCAAAGTGATAATCACCTTCATCATTTTCAAAATACATGTCAGCTTCAAAATGCTTAGCACCAAGATCTATTGCCAATTGTTTTGCTAAGGTTGTTTTACCTGAACCCGGAAGTCCACGAATAAGAATGAGTTTAGCCAGTGACATAATACAGTTTAATGAGGTGGGAATAAGCCTAAACTGTAACGAAATTATTGGAAAAGAAAAGTAGAAATAAAAAATGCCGAGCACATTAGGCTCGGCATTTAAACTCAATCATGGATCGTGTTGTATTTATTTGTAAGCTGGCAGTTCTGTTCTTAACCCTTTCACCAAACTTACGCACATCAACAGCAGAACAAAAGTAAACGGTAACCCTGTTGCAACAACGCCTGATTGCAATGCTTGCAAGGCTTCTTTACCACCAACCCACAGCATTACGGCTGCAATTGCGCCTTCAATACACGCCCAGAAAATGCGTTGCGGTACTGGTGCATCAATCTTACCACCGGCGGTAATACTATCGATAACCAGCGAGCCAGAGTCTGACGATGTAATAAAGAATACCAGAATCAGCACGATAGAAAGCATTGAAATCACTGAGCTATACGGAAGCGCATCGTAAACATGGAACAGAGTCAATGAAATATCAGTTAGGCCATTTGCACCTAGCTCACCAACTTTATTCACCACTTGGTCAAGCGCTATACCACCAAACACAGACATCCAAATCAAAGTAACAACTGTAGGAATAACGATGACTGCGAATAAGAATTCTCGAACCGTACGACCTTTAGACACACGTGCGATAAACATACCAACAAACGGTGACCAAGATACCCACCAAGCCCAGTAGAATACCGTCCAGCCGTGCATCCAAGTTTCATCTTCACGACCGTGAGGGTTACTCAATGGAATAATATTTTCAATGTAAGCCATTGTTGTGTCGCGTAGCGAGCTCCACGCCGTATCAAACGTGATGAAGGTAATGAAAATAAGCAGCGCAAACGCAACCACCATATTGACGTTACTCAGTAGCTTAACACCACCATCAATACCACGAATCACTGATAGCACCGCGATAAAGGTAACGAAGGTGATCACAATCATTTGTGTACCAATGCCGCCTTCTAGACCAAAGACATGGTTAATACCACTGGTCGCCTGCTGAGCACCTAGACCTAGCGACGTTGCAAGACCAAATAGCGTCGACAAAACGGCAAGGATATCAATAACGTGACCTAACCAACCCCATGCACGGTCACCAAAAATTGGATAGAACGCCGCGCGCAATGAAAGTGGTAAACCTTTGTTAAAGGCAAAAAACGCTAATGCTAGTGCAACGAGTGCGTAAATACTCCAACCATGTACACCCCAGTGGAACATAGTGGCACCCATCGCGAGGGATTTTGCTTCTTCGGTGTATGGTACTGCGTTAAGTGGCATTCCCCACCAATCAGTGAAATACGCGGTCGGCTCAGCCACACTCCAGAACAGAAGACCAATACCCATACCCGCGGCGAAAAGCATCGACAACCAAGAAACGGTTGAGTGATCCGGCGTTGCTTCTTTGCCTCCTAAGCGGATTTTACCTAGCGGAGAAAAAAGAAGAGCAACGGCGAACAATAAGAAGAAGTTTGTCGACCACATAAAGAACGCATCAAACTGTTCGATAATTCCGTTTTTTAGACCGTTTAATACGTCACGAGCAGTGGTTGGCTCAACAAGAAGAAGTGAAATCAGGCAGAAAACAACGAGCCCCGCACTAATGCCAAAAACCGGGTTATGTATATCGAATCCCCACTTTTGAACGTTATCCTGTCCAACCTGATAATCGGTTGTATCAATACTATATTTTTTAAATGCATTATCCATAAATACAAATTTAACGTGAATTTGAAACGCCCCTCAGGTGAGAAGAACTCCAATACCGCCCTCCATTAATTTGAACTCTAAAGTTTTAAAGCGGGACGAATTTTAGCAGCAATCACATATTTTTGCAAAAAGTCGTGATTTATTGCATTTTAAGCTCAATTCAAGACAGATGAAGGGGAAATAATATCAACACAAAAATTATGAGGTCTAACGATTGATTTTGTCGTAGGTTGTAGACTAGAAAAGACACAAGAAATACTTAAGTTCATAGCCAGTCACTGCGCAAATAGAGAAGACCTGCGCTGATTTGGTTTCACAATTAACGACGAAACCAAATCAGCAAACCTTTCATCCAGCGAGCGTTATAAGAAATGGAAGGTGATGTTCCCTGTTACGCTGCTAACGGTATCGCTATCGCCTTCAATATCCACGCCAAACGCTTGATAACTCGCGCCCACAGACACATTGTCAAGCAAGAAGTATTCGGCACCAACACCATACATGTAAGAGACGCCATCATCTTTGTCTAAGTTTCTCAGTCCGCCGTCATAATCAACGTTGAATGCATTGATGCCGCCTTTTGCGTAAACGTGTAACGGGCCGAAGTCGATACTAGGTTTCGCCGCTAAATAGAATGAATCAAAATCAGCACTACCCCTGCTGCCACTCAAAGATAAATCCACTTTGCCGTGGTTAAAGTAGCCTGCTTCAATGCCAATGAATGGCAAAATACCAGTACCGACATGAATACCATAAGTTGTATCATTTTCGCTGTCGATATCGGACTGACCAATTTGACCACCAGCGTAAATCCAAGAGTCAGCCATTGCTGACGTTGAGCACAACGTTAGAGCGAATAACGAGAGTGTTTTTTTCATACTATCCCTTCCTGATCGATTCCTAAGCGAAACATTACGCAAATATGCGCATTTAATCGCCACTATATATTGGAAAGCATAGGCATTTTAAGACTCTAAAAGTGAATAATTTATGTTCAACTTTTGTTTTGTGACTTCCAGACAAAAAAACACCGACATAAAGCCGGTGTGTTTCATATGGTGTTAGAAAGCTTGACGCTTATAGGAAATGTAGTGTTGCGTTAACAGAGAACGTGCTGATATCGTCTTTACCAGCAGTGTAGTTCATGTAGCTAGCACCAACAGACATTGGGCCAAAAATGAAGTACTCAGCACCCACACCGTACATTAGGTCCAAATCGTCATCGTCTTTGCCGCCTTTCACTTTTTTGTCCCACTGATGGAAACCACCTTTTGCGTACACGTGTAGCGGACCGAAGTCGATGCTTGGCTTAAGTGCTGCGTAGTAAGAAGTTAGCTTAGTGTCTTGACCATTTACGTTGAACTCACCGTGTTGTGTTACACCAGCTTCAACACCAATGATAGGTAGAATGCCTGTACCAACGTGAACAGAGTATGATGTGTCCGTTTCACCTTTGTAGTCAGACTGACCTACTGTTGCACCACCGTAAATCCAAGAATCCGCCATTGCCGCAGAAGATGCGCCAAGTAGCGCCACTGCTAATAGAGTTTTTTTCATCATCTACCTTTACTCTTTATTATTCCCACGTCTGCATAACTCAGTCGTTGGTACTACAAATAAAGGGAGGCGAACTATTGCCTCCCGGAACTAAAAAATAATGCTTATTGAGTTACTAGCAATTAGTGTACCAGCAACTTCTTAAGCGATAATTACAAATCTGACACTATTTTACTGGTTGATTAGCAAGCATCAATCGCGTTTTTGACTCGTTTATCAGAAACAGGATAAGGAGTGCCTAATTGTTGAGCAAAGTAACTCACGCGAAGTTCTTCAATCATCCAACGCACTTCTTTTACATTTTCAGGAATGGCCACACCTTTCGGGATCTTGTTCAGCAACTCTTTATAGTCTTGAGTCACAGATTCAATCTTCAGCATATGTAAACGATCTTTGTTTGGATCGATTGGCAACTTCTCCATACGGCGCTCTATCGCGCGCATGTAGCGAAGAATATCCGGCAAGCGCTTCCAGCCACATTCCGTTGCAAAGCCTTTGAAGATCAAGCCTTCAATTTGTGCTTTGATATCGGACAGAGCAAACGCCATTGTGAAGTCGATCTTGCCTTTTAGCTTCTTATTGATGCTAAACGCCGTGGTCAGAATAGTCTCAACCTGTTGAGCGATCTCTACAACGGTGTCACCCAATTCAGCACGAACGTGTTCTTTCAACGCTTCGAACTTCTCTGGCTCCCAAACTAAACCACCCTGCTCTTCAATAAGCTTATCGACACCGCAGGCAATGCAGTCATCTATCAGATCAAGCACCTTGCCGTAAGGGTTAAAATACAACCCCAACTTCGATTTGTTCGGTAAGTTAGCGTGCAAATATTTAATTGGAGACGGTACATTCAACAAAATCAAACGACGCTGGCCAGCGCGCATTGCGGTGATCTGCTCAAATTCGGTTTCGTAGAGTTTGATTTCAACGCTGTCTTTGCTATCAACAAGCGCCGGATACGCTTTTACATCGTAGCCGCCACGTTTTTGTTGATACACTTTCGGCAATTCGCCAAAACTCCACGTATGCAGACCTTGCTGTTCGATATCGTCATCCGCAACTTTGGAAAGCGTTTCTTGAACTTTGTCTTTCAAACTTTCTTTCAGTTCATGAAGGTCTTTATGTTCCTTCAGTTTACGATTTCGATGATCAACCGCGCGGAACGTGACTTTCAAGTGCTCAGGTACTTGTTCCAAGTTCCAGTCTTCACGCAGTACCTCTACGCCCGTCATGCGTCGCAACTCTTTCTCTAATGAATCTAGCAGCGGCGCTTCCATTGGCGTGACACGTGCTAAGAATGCATCGGCATAGTTTGGCGCAGGCACAAAGTTCTTACGAATTGTCTTTGGCAACGATTTAATCAAGCTAACCACAAGCTCATGGCGTAAACCTGGGATCTGCCAATCAAAACCCGCTGGTTCAACTTGGTTTAAAATCGGCAACGGCAAATGCACTGTGACACCGTCACTATCATCGCCTGGTTCAAATTGGTAACTCAATTTGAGCTTCAAACCATTTTGATGCCAGAAGTTCGGGTAATCCAAATCGGTCACATGGCTAGCATCACCCTTGAACAGCATCTCTTTTTCAAAGTTCAGCAGTTCCGGATTTTCTTTAGATGCCTTTTTCCACCACGTATCGAAGTGTTTGCCAGAAACGACTTCAGTACCAACACGTTGGTCATAGAAATCAAACAGCTCATCATCATCCACCAAGATGTCACGACGACGAGATTTATGCTCAAGCTCTTCCACTTCTTGCAGAAGCTTACGGTTTTGCTTAAAGAACGCGTGTTTGGTTTCCCATTCACCCTCAACCAATGCACTACGAATGAAGATTTCGCGACTTACGGTCGAATCGATACTGCCGTAGTTGACCAAGCGTTTCGATACAATTGGTACGCCGTAAAGCATGACTTTCTCGTGCGCCATCACCGCCGCACGTTTCTTCGACCAATGTGGTTCGCTGTAACTGCGTTTAATAAGGTGTTTAGCTAACGGCTCAATCCATTCTGGTTGAATCTTTGCGATGATACGGCCCCAAAGTTTCGAGGTTTCCACCAACTCGGCTGACATTATCCACTTAGGTTGTTTCTTAAATAGACCCGATGCAGGGAAGATATGGAAACGAGCATTGCGCGCGCCTTGATATTCATTCTTTTCTTGGTCTTTCATACCGATGTGCGACAGCAAACCAACCAAGATCGCACTGTGTACACCATGGTAAGAAGCAGGCTCATCGTTAAGTTTGAATTCCATTTCACGCATCGACTGATGAATTTGGAAGTAAACGTCTTGCCACTCGCGAACGCGCAAGTAGTTCAAATAGTCTTGCTTACACTGTTTGCGGAACTGATTGCTAGACAGGGCTTTTTGCTGCTTTTGGATGTATTCCCACAAATTCACAAATGTCAGGAAGTCCGATTCTTCATGGAAGAAACGACGATGCTTATCGTCTGACGATTGTTGTTTATCTGAAGGACGTTCGCGTGGATCTTGAATCGACAAGGCCGCTGCGATGATCATCACTTCTTTAAGCGCACCATATTTTGGCGCTTCCAATACCATACGCGCCAAGCGCGGATCGATTGGCAAACGCGCTAATTGGCGACCAATGGAAGTCAGGCGTTTTTTCGGGTCTTTTACCTCAGAGTTAATAGCACCAAGCTCTTCCAGCAAACGCACGCCGTCTTGGATGTTACGTTTATCCGGTGCTTCCACAAACGGAAACGCTTGAATATCACCCAAACCAAGTGCCGTCATTTGCAAGATAACCGACGCTAGGTTGGTACGCAGGATTTCAGGATCAGTAAACTCTGGGCGCGACTCAAAATCTTCCTCTGAGTACAGACGAATACAGATACCCTCTTCCACACGACCACAACGACCTTTACGCTGGTTCGCACTCGCCTGAGAAACTGGCTCGATTGGAAGACGCTGAACCTTAGTACGGTAACTGTATCGACTGATACGCGCCGTACCCGGGTCGATAACGTACTTAATGCCCGGAACAGTTAGCGAGGTTTCTGCCACGTTGGTTGCCAGTACAATTCGGCGACCAGTGTGAGGTTGGAAAATCTTATTCTGCTCACCTGCCGACAAACGCGCGTAAAGCGGCACAATTTCCGTGCTCTTCAGATTACGTTTGGACAATGCATCTGCGGTATCACGGATTTCACGTTCACCGTTCATGAAAATCAGGATGTCACCTAAACCTTCATCGCACAGTTCATCTACCGCTTCGAAGATGCCTTCAAGCTGGTCACGATCATTGTCGTCATCACCGCTTAGTGGGCGGTAACGTGTTTCTACTGGGTAAGTACGACCCGATACTTCAATGATTGGTGCATTGTTGAAGTGTTTTGAGAAGCGTTCTGGGTCGATGGTTGCTGACGTGATGATCACTTTCAAATCAGGACGACGTGGCAGCAACTCTTTCAAGTAACCCAAGATGAAATCGATGTTGAGGCTGCGCTCGTGCGCTTCATCGATAATGATGGTGTCGTATTGATTCAAGAAACGGTCATGCTGAATTTCAGCCAACAAGATACCGTCCGTCATCAATTTGATTTGGGTATTTTCAGAGATCTGATCGTTGAATCGAACCTTGTAACCAACAAACTCACCAAGCTTGGTTTCCATCTCTTCGGCAATACGGTTAGCAACCGAACGCGCTGCAAGACGACGAGGCTGAGTATGACCAATCAGACCAAATTTACCGCGACCAAGCTCAGCACAGATTTTTGGTAGCTGAGTGGTTTTACCAGAACCGGTTTCACCCGCGACGATAACCACTTGGTTTTCTTCGATCGCTTTCGCAATATCGTCGCGTTTTTGGCTTACAGGTAGGATTTCTGGGTATTCAATCGTTGGTTTGTAGTTGCTGCGCTGCTCTGCAACCATCATGGATTTTGCGATGTCTAATGCGATTTCGTCGAACACAGCATTACGCGCTGCGTCCTTCTTAATTTTGCTTGCACCAGAAATACGTTTACTCAAGCGGAAACGGTCGCGCATCATGCACTGATTCAGCGCTTTACGCAGAGATGCAGCACTATTCACTTGAGCCTGAGGTGTTTGAGCTTGTTTCGCTGTCGCTTTTTGCGCACCATTTGACGGTGTCGCTTGCTCTTCAGCTAGATTCTTTTTTGGGGGCTGTGACGAAGTCAAAGCGTTTCCTATTCTTTTCATTACAAAAACTGCGCGGATTGTATCACACAAGATCTGTAACAAGATAACCGAAAGCTCATTCAATTTTTTCGAACATGTTCAGCGAATCGCTAGACTTTTGAACTCACTTACGTTGCTTATAATGGCTCCCATAGTCGAAAGCACTTATTTAAGGAATAACCATTATGTCTCGTGTACTAGCTCTAAAATCAAGCATCCTTGGCGATTACTCTCAATCAAACAAATTGGTTGAAAACTTCATCAAAAATGTAGACCAAGACAAGCTTACTGTTCGTGATTTGGCTGCAAACCCGCTACCTGTTTTGGACTTCGCCGTTGCGACTGCACTGCGCGCTACGGAAGATCTTTCACAAGAACAGCAAGCGGTGGTCGACTTGTCTGACACCCTTATTGAAGAAGTAAAGGCCGCAGACACTTTGGTTATTGCCGCTCCAATGTACAACTTCACCATCCCGACTCAGCTTAAAAACTGGATTGATTTGATTGCTCGTGCAGGCGTGACATTCAAATACACAGAAAACGGCGTTCAAGGTTTGATTGAAGGTAAAAAGGCGATTGTAGTAACGACTCGTGGTGGTATTCATAAAGATTCACCAACTGACAACGTTACGCCATACCTACGCACTGTACTGGGTTTTGTAGGAATCACTGATGTAGAATTTGTTTACGCAGAAGCGCTAAACATGGGTGAAGATGCGGCTGCAAAAGGCATTTCAGAAGCGCAAAGCCAACTTGCAACAATGGCGTAAGTTAGAATAAACCAGAATACAAAAGGGATTGGTTCGCGCCAATCCCTTTTTGGATCCTGATGCCTTGAACGTATTTATAGGGTCTCTTACATCGTCAAAGACGATTCACTTTCTCCAAGTTGCGTATTGCATCAAGGTAGACTTTTTCTAAAGACCGCTCAGCTTCGCTTATCATATTCTCGATCATCGCATTAAACGCGACATCGCTACGGATTTCTATATTGTCTCCCGCCTTAACGTCAAGAGAGTTGACGTACAACACCAACCATTCATCTCCCTCCAAATGCCCTTCTCCGTGAATGGCAAAAAAGCGTTTAGCAAATTCATAGTTAGTACAATTTATCGCTTCAATTTGAATATTGAATGAGGAGTCGATACTCATGGTGCTCATGCCATCCGATTCATCAGATGCATCACAAACAGCCTTAACTCTGGCACGATATACGAAATTTCTCGTTGAAAGCAGCATAGTATTATTCATCTTTACTCATAATGGGCGATAAATAAGTCAGTTGCAAATCCGACCTATATGCATCTCGCGATGCGCTAAAACTCGAACTGGAAATAAATAGTATTGTAGTTGCTCCCACCTTTAATTCGCCCAAACTGGGAAGCGCTTTCAAAAATCGCCGAGCGGTGATGCAATGAATAGCCCACCCACATATTGTTCCAGCTCTTTTGGTTGAAGAGATCGCCTACATTGACATCAAACGAGAAATCTAGGTAGTTGAGCAACTTGCTTGGTGTATAACCCTTGTCTTCCATTTCTGTGCCTTCAATATAGGTAATGCTATCAATGTATGACACACCTTCCGCTACACCAAATCGCCAAGTCGTAGGCCAATTAACCGTATAATAAGCCTTAATCGCCATGACGTATTCTGTGCTCGCAGACTGAACACTGGACGACCAGTGATGAACCAACCCTGGCGTTAAATAAATATCAAGAGGAAAACCAAACAGCTCATCCGTTAATGGATGCCCATAAAACAATGAAGTAAGTTGATTGTCGTATGGGTCTTTTTCTCTCTCAAAGCTAAATATTTCACCGATGTTCGAAGGCGTCGCCCAACCATGCGCAATACGTAGATATGCTTTATTGCTCAGTGTCGGTTTCGGAACTTTGCTTTTATCGTTGAAAAAGCCAAAACCGACAAACACTTCTCCCTGATATCGATCTTCTACAAGCTGACTGTTGTAGGCGTTATCATCTAAGCGAGTAACACTCGTCTCACCCAGTAAATACAAATTTGAAGTTACATGGTAACGCGCCTTAATACCAAGATTGGTGTCAAGTCCAGCTCCAATTCTCTCGCCAGTAATATCCTTAAAGGAATAATATTCACTATTGAAATCAGCGTCTTTGTATCGAATCGTAATCGATGGCTCTAATTCCCAATCCCCAAATACATAATTGGCAGCAAGGCGGTAATTAGAGTGAAACTGGAGTTCGTCGTCCGTCATCAGCTCTACTTCTGCGCGCCAATTGTCGTTAATGCTATAACGCACTTGCCCACCGAAATCGACTCTGTCCCCTTCATTAGCATTTTGTAGCGACATGGGAATATCGACAAATCTCAATCGCATGAGTGCGCTCGCGCGCCAGTCGGAATCACTCTCGTTATACAAAAACGCGCCACCTTCAATGCCATTGATATACACATGTTCGTTTTCAAAGAACATCATTGGGACAAATGTACTCACCGTAGAGTCATTATCGGCGGTATAAAACGGAATCGATGCTGTGCGATACATCGCAGCAATCCCCCACGTTTGTTCTTCTGCACCATGCGCAGAAGAAACTGCCGCAGCTAAAGGTAAAGCGAGTGTTGTTAGAATTAATCTCTTCATGAGTTCGAAAAATGTTGGTTGAGAAGCAGGCAAACATCAATGATTTGCCATTAAAAGCTTATGTTCTGCTGATGATAGCCGTTACAATGGCAAATGTTGTCATCCTCGTGACAGTTTGAGTCCCAAGATCATATTAATATTGCACGACTAGGTGAGCTTGTTTGCGAATATTTTACCATTACAACAAGCGCTTAAACTCTAGCTTAGTTCTAAATCAAACATAATGAAGTAAAAAGTGAAAGCATCAGAACTCATCTCTACCTTGAATCATTTACCCGCAGACACAGACATTGTGATGGGAGAAGCATGGCTGCCAGAGAGGTTGATAGGGACTCAACTCGATGGTGACATGTTGTTTTTGCACTTTGATAATGCACCAGAAGATGGTCAAGGTGACGAAGAAGGGCGTGGCTTCGTCGAACACGAAATCGACCTAATTAGAACTCGGCTTCAGCAAATTTTGGATGAAGACAGTGATAACGCGTCAAAAGCCGATGCGATGCTTGGTTTGTTCCTTATGGGACATGAACTTAGTAGCTCGCAAGTTATCGAAATATTAGAAGAAGAAGCTGACACATAAGGAGCCGTTTTGCCAGCATTGATGAACACGACTGAAATTTCTTCACTTCCTCTTGTCGTTGCAGGTCCGATCCTACGTAAAGTGACCGCAACTGAAATCAATATTTGGCTAGTCACCACCCAACGCTTGGAGGGTATGGTGCAAATTACGGATGAAAATGCCTCCATCCTTTATCAAGCCCCTTTAAGTGAACAAAAAGAACAGCTTCAAATCGGCCTCAATGCGTGGTGTTGCTTACTTAAATTAGAAGGCGAGTTTCCAACCCATCAAGCGTTACGCTATCAAATAAAAACGCAATATGGCTTAGTGACGGAACTGCTCCCTCACCTGACTTATGAGCGAGATAATACGCCAAACTTGGGTATTGAGTTCCTCGTTAGTGAAAAAGCGGATTATCTCTTACATGGCTCTTGCCGTAATCCCCATCACTTCAGTGATGATACATTGGTCGCTGCGGATCATAAAATCGCGTCTCAATCCATTGAAGAGAGACCAGATATGCTCATCATGAGTGGTGATCAAATCTATGCAGACCATGTTGCAGGCCCCACTCTCGATGCCATTGAGCAAGTCATAGCTTTATTGGGTTTGCCAGGCGAAGAATTCGATCAAGCTCCGATAAAAAATACCAATGACCTCTACCAACACCCTGCTTGCTATTATGGTCGAGATAAATTGTTGCCTCATTATGTGAGTGATGACAGTTTACTAAGTAAGTTTTTTCCACACCGAGGGACACCAATATTCAGCGCCAAAGAGTGTGAGAATCACCTAATAAGCTTTGCTGAGTGCTTTGCAATGTACTTATTGGTTTGGTCTCCGACCTTGTGGAAGCTTGTTCGAACGGATCGTTTATTAGAAAACGAATTTACTGTCGGCGGAGAAGTTCTTGAACCGAAATGGCAGCAGCAATGGCGCGAAGAAAAAAAACAAATTGATAAATTCGTCGCAGGTCTGGACAAGGTTCAACGCTTACTCGCTCACATTCCAACCTATATGATCTTTGATGATCACGATGTCACCGACGATTGGAATCTCACCATAGGCTGGGAACAAGCCGCATACAGCAACACGTTTGCAAAACGCATTATCGGTAATAGCTTGATTGCTTACTGGCTTTGCCAAGGTTGGGGAAATGCGCCAGAAAAATTCAATGATGAATTTATGAGCCTCGCTCAACGCTTTATCGATGAGCGAACCTCGCAAACCCAAGATGCATTTATTCAATATTTGTATCGCTTTGAGAATTGGCACTACACCATTCCTACGACACCAAAAGTTGTCGTGCTAGATACACGAACCAGACGCTGGCGTTCTGAGTCTAAAATGAACAAACCTTCTGGCTTAATGGACTGGGAAGCGATGATTGAGTTCCACCAAGAACTCGTGCACCAAGACAAAGTTGTTATTGTTTCTGCCGCGCCAATGTTTGGTGTGAAATTTATCGAAGCACTACAACGTGTGGTGACCATGCTTGGTAAACCATTGATGGTTGATGCTGAAAACTGGATGGCTCACCCCGGAAGTGCGAATACTCTTATTAGTATTTTCACACACACAAAGACACCAACTAACTTTGTTATTCTCTCTGGCGACGTACACTACTCTTTTGCATACGATATTAAGCTCCGCTATCGAAAAAACAGTCCGAATATCTATCAAATCACCTGTAGTGGAATTAAAAATCAGTTCCCTACACAACTGCTCAATATTTGTGATGGCCTAGATAGACTGCTATACAGCCCTCGCTCACCTTTAAACTGGTTCACAAAACGTAAACGACTCAAGATTTACAAACGCGCACCAAGTACGCACAACTTTTATCGCTTGGTTAACCATAGTGCCATTGGTGAGCTACGTCTTGATGATGAAGGCAAACCAAGTCAAATTAGTATTCTGACGAGTGATGGTGACGAAGTTCATTTTCCACCGACACGTGCTGAAAGCTGAGTATCAATCCCAAAATGACTTGCCCTTTGTAAGAGGCAAGTCACCTTAAACTAACTCAGGAGTTTAGGTTTTTTGGGGAGAAAGTGGCCGTGCTTAAATGTCAACGGCGTGCTAAATTTGGTATCGCACCTTGAGATCTTCCGTATTTATTACCATGTTAACCAAATAAACAATAGCTCGGTGTTCATTATGTTTAATTCTCTCACATCATTATTTAAACAACTCATTGATGGCTCTGATTTAAGCCAAACCAACACACTTTCCCCTAACATGGCTATCGCGTGTTTGCTTTGTGAAGTTTCTGGTGCAGACCATAGTGTCGATGATAGAGAACAAGAAACAAAGCGCTCTTTATTGATGAAACTGCTTTCGTTAAATGAAGAAGAATCAAATACTTTGTTAGAGCAAGCGCAACAGAAAATAAAAGATTCCGCTTCGCTGTACGACTTTACCTCTCAACTAAGAGAACTGACTCAAGAAACTCGTTATAACTTAATCAAAAGCATGTGGGAAGTCGCTTACGCAGACGGCGAAATTGACCCGCTAGAAGACGCGGTGATCCGTAAAACAGCAGAGCTACTCTATGTTGATCACAGCGAGTTCATTCGAGCGAAGTTACAGTCTCAGTAAAGTGACGAGATGAGTATATAAGTCGCTGGCTAACTCTAAGCTACCCCTAGGATGACAACAGATATCGCTTCTGTAGCCATAAAAAAACGCGCACTCTGCGCGTTTTTCAATAAGCCAACGACATTGTTATTAAAATACTGGTCAAGGTATGTGTTTAGCTCTTTCCACACTAAACAGACTGCATGACAAAACAACAATGGTTGGATGATAATTTAATTACAAGCTAGCTAGGTTCGAATAACTAAAACATGGTCAAAGCAAGCTTAGCTAAGTTGTATGCATCTACATAGCCAGAGTGTTGACGCCCTTCCCAGTCTATTCCTTTTGCTTCTTGAGCGGCTCGATGGCCTATACGTTTATCTTTAAGACGATTTTGAATACGGTAGAGTGTCGCTAAGTTGATGAACTCTGTGAACGGTGCTTCAATACCTTTTTGCTTACACTCTTCTAGAAGAATGAGGTCATCTCGCCCCCAAGATGCAAAGATTTTGTTGCGACCACCGAAGTTCTTAACCATAGATTTAAGCACTTCTTCTAGTGGGCGTCCTTGTTTTTCAATCTTAAGTGGTGTGATGCCCGTTAACTCAGCGCAAAACAGAGACACTTCATCGTGTTCTGGTTTCACGTAGTATTGAGCACGCTTGACTATCTCACCTTTAGACAAATCTATTTCAGCTAAACCCACTTCGATAATTTCACCCGTGCTGCCGACGCCATTTTCGTTCCAGCAACACATTTCTAAATCGAAGCATACAATACGGTTATGGTTCATAGTTTGCCTTGGTTCCTAACATAAAATTTAAAGCGTGCGATTCTATCGTAACACGGCGTAAAACTCGAATTTGTGCGCCCATTTAATCGCCGATCGACACATTATTACGGCCGTTTTTTTTACTCAAATAGAGTTGACTGTCCATTTTGTGATACAAGCTCTCAGGATCTTCTTCTTTATGGATAACCGCACCGATACTCAACGTACAGATGATTGACGCATCACCATAATCAAAAGCCGTACTTGCCACAACACTCCGTAACTTTTCTAGGTAAGCTTCTAGCACCGCTCTATCAATGACTTTAGAAATAATACAAAACTCGTCACCACCAGCGCGGTAAAACTTATCTCCCGGTTTTAAATTAGCACTGACCAGCTTAGTGACATGTTGCAACGCTTCATCTCCACCTAAATGGCCGTGTTTGTCATTAATCACTTTGAAGTGGTCGATATCAAAACCAACCAAGGCGAAGTTAACACCTTTGTTTATCTGATTAAGCAAGTGATCGTTGAATGCTCGGCGATTCAGTAGTTGAGTTAGAGGGTCTCGCTCTGCCATTCTTTTTAATTCAACGGTTTTGAGCTCCAACATGACCGCTAAGCGCTCTTTTTCTCGAGACTGTAAATTCACAATCCAACTGATCAAAAAGGCGATTACCAATCCGGCTAGCGTCGTGCCCGCTAAAATAGAACGCTCCCAAGCTGAGACTGCGTCAGAAAGTTTAAAGTCAATACGCCATTCACGGTTAGGCAGTTGAATGGTTCGGCTTATAACGGTTCCTCGAATGTTATCCCAGCTAGCACTTTGAAAGAGAACAGGGTCATCTGCTGCGTCGAATCCCAAGTCTTCTACGCGCACCGACATATCGAGCTCCGTCGCGGTTTTCGTAATCAAATCCTCAAAGTAAACCGTACTTCGGATAACACCGGTCACTACTCCTAATAAATATTTGTTCTCGAAGTCGAACACTGGATGGAACACCAGCAACCCAGTCTTAGGTATGGACTTGTCATAACCATCTTGCAGTAAGCGAACTTTATCCGAGACATTCGCTCGCCCATTTTCGGAAATATCATCCAAGATTAAATCGAAGCGTTTGCGCGAAAAATAGAAACCCAATAGAGAAAGGTTTTCCGGTGTTCTTGGGTAGATATCCGACGCGATAAAAATTGGCTCATTGTGTTCAAAAATGTACCCGTAGGTTTTGGGACCATCTTTAGGAACGGTAAACGGTTGGAAGTTTGGAAATTTTTGACGGGTCTTTAAAATATGTTCATCAAGATCTTCGAATTCGACCTTTTGCATCCATTGAAGTCCAATGAGACTTCGCGAGCTATTAATCACTTGTTCCGCATACATGGGAAACGATGGCCAATAGCTTCGCTCAATCGAATGGAAAAAGTTTGCGCCCGCACCAATGAACTTTAGATCATTCTCGACGTTTGCTTTAAGTGATTCTGCTTGTCGGTCGGCTAAAGTATCAAACGTCGTCTGTGTATACCGTTGCTGCATTGTATAAGCAGCACCTACTACACCAGCAGTGACACATAAAGTCGCCAAAAAAGCTAAAATAGAGTCTGAATGTCGTTTTATAAAGCTCTTATGAGCGGTGCTTTGTGTCATATCGTAATTTTTGATACTTCCGTAAGTTAAACTTCGGGATCTATTGAAATACTGCGTTAGCAATGCACAAACATCAAGCAACAACCTATATTGGGGAGTCTGATCGTCGATTTTTCACGCTGTTCGTACGGTATAGTCACGAATTATTACAGCCTTAAGCCTTGAATATGCTACCATCCGTCATCATTTTAATGTCTAAACTTGGTGCAAGATCGCAAAGACGATCGTTTTAGTGAACAAATATGAGCCAATACTGAGCACCAATAAATCAATAGAAAGAGAAAAAACGTCATGAACATTGATTTGAACCTAATTCCTCAAACGTTCGATATGCTTCACGCTGGCCTAACCGCATCGAGCGTTTTGCTTCTTCTAGTTGCAGTGTCGCGCAAATCAAAAGTGGTCGAGAAAGTGGTAGAAAAACCAGTCGAGAAAATCGTCGAGGTTGAGAAACCAGTTGAGAAGATCGTTGAAGTAGAAAAAGTAGTGGAAGTAGAGAAAGTCGTCGAAAAAAGTGGTGGAAGTTGAATCAAAACTTGCAACCGCGTCAACGGACTCTGCAATGCAGCTGCTTTCTATCATGCAACAAGAAGCTCGCCTGATTGACTTCCTAAAAGAAGACCTAACGTCATTCTCTGATGAAGAAGTAGGCGCAGCCGCTCGCGTAATCCACACTGGCGGTCAGAAAGTACTGAACGACTACGTGACGCTAGCGCACGTTCGTAACGAAGACGAAGAAACTCGCATTACGGTTGAAGAAGGCTTCAACCCACAAGAAATCCGCCTAACTGGCAACGTAACAGGCAGCGCGCCATTTAACGGCACGCTAGTTCACAAAGGTTGGAAGGCAACATCAATGACGTTGCCTAAACTGGCTGAGAACTACGACGCATCTGTGATCGCTCCAGCTGAGGTTGAGCTGTAATGGAACACATGAACCAAGAAAACCATTCTCGAGAAGTGTCTGTTGAAACTCAACAGACGCCTAAATTCAGTGTTGGTATCGACTTAGGTACAACACACTGCGTCATGTCTTTTGTTGATACTCACGACGAAGACGCTCGCGTTGAAGTGATGCCTATCCCGCAACTTACTGCGCCGGGCACGGTAGAGACTCGCAGCCAATTGGGCTCTTTCCTTTACCAACCACACGAACACGAAATGAACCCGCAATCACGCGTTCTTCCGTGGTCGAGCGAGCCAAAAGCTCTGGTTGGTGCTATTGCACGTAACCTAGGTTCAAAAACACCGATTCGCCTTGTTGCAAGTGCGAAATCTTGGCTTTGCCACGCTGGTGTGAATCGTCGTGATGCCTTCTTACCAGCAGGTAGCCCAGAAGAAGTGGAAAAAGTATCCCCTCTTCGCGCGACAGAGCTTTACCTAGAGCACCTAAAAGACGCTTGGAATCACACCAATCCAAATCACAACCTTGCCGATCAAGACGTTACCATTACGGTTCCAGCTTCTTTCGATCCTGCGGCTCGAGACCTGACAGCCGAAGCTGCACGCAACGTTGGTTTTGTGCACCTAACGCTTCTAGAAGAGCCTCAAGCTGCGCTTTACAACTGGATTGATAACAGCAACGACAAATGGCGCGACGAAGTTGAAGTTGGCGACATCGTGCTTGTGGTCGATATCGGTGGTGGTACAACCGACCTTTCTTTAGTTGAAGTAACAGAAGACGAAGGCAACCTAACTCTGAACCGTATCGCGGTAGGTGAACATATCCTACTTGGCGGTGACAACATGGACCTTGCACTTGCGTACCGCTTGAAGATGAAGCTAGCGCAAGAAGGCAAAGAGCTACAGCCATGGCAAGTTCAGGCGATGACGCACGCATGTCGTGACGCTAAAGAAGCGCTATTGAACGACAGCGAGCTTCAGTCAGTGCCAATCGTTGTACCAAGTCGCGGTTCTAAACTGCTTGGTGCAACGCTGAAAACTGAACTGACTCAAGAAGAAGTACAACAAACATTAGTTGACGGTTTCTTCCCTCAAGTTGCGATTACCGATCACCCTGTTCAACGTAACCGTGGTGCACTAACGCAAATGGGTCTGCCTTACGCACAAGATGCAGGCATTACTCGTCACATTGCAGCGTTCTTGTCTAAGCAAGCCAATGCTCTTTCTGCTTCAGGAAATGGCGCAGAAGCAGCAGCTCAAGATTTCAACCCATTCGCTAACATGCCTGGTATGCCAGGTTCGGATGCAGCCCAATCAGCTGACTTCATCAAGCCAACAGCAATCCTATTCAACGGTGGTGTTCTGAAATCGAAACTTCTAGCAACTCGTCTAGAAGACACGATCAACGAATGGCTAATTGAAGCAGATGCTGAAATGGCAAAACGCCTAACAGGTGTGGATCTAGACCTTGCAGTTGCTAGCGGAGCGGCTTACTACGGCTCTGTGCGTCGTGGTCAAGGCGTTCGTATCCGCGGTGGTATTGCTTCGGCGTACTACGTGGGTATCGAAAGTGCGATGCCAGCGATTCCGGGCATGGCGCCTCCAATGGAAGCACTTTGTGTTGCACCATTTGGTATGGAAGAAGGTTCAAGCGTTGACGTACCAAGCCAAGAGTTTGGTTTGATCATCGGTCAGCCGGTTAACTTCCAATTCTTCGGCTCAACCGTTCGTCGTGATGACCTAGCGGGTACTCACCTAGACTACTGGGCACCAGAAGAGCTTGAAGAGCTACCAGAAATCCAAGTAACGCTGCCTGTATCTGAAGGTCGCCGTGAAGGTGAAGTGGTTCCGGTAACCCTAGCTTCTCGCGTGACAGAGCTTGGTACGCTTTACTTAGAAGCCATTGCCGCTGATAACGGTCAAAAATGGCATGTTGAGTTCGATGTGCGCGAAGACGCGAAAAGCAACTCAAACGAAGAAGAATAAATAGAAAATCAAACGGCATCCAATCGGGTGCCGTTTTTAAATACACGAAGGTTTGTATGGCATCTCCTCGTTTTCTTGTTGGTATTGACCTTGGCACCACAAACACTGTGGTGGCGTATTGTGAAATTACCGACAACCTTGAACAATCCGAAGTATCCCTATTCGACATCGACCAATTGATTGGTCCGGGTGAAGTGGTTCGTAAACCATTGCTGCCCTCTTTCCGCTATCACCCTGCGGTTGGTCAAATCTCCCCTTCTGACCTAACACTCCCTTGGGAAAACGAACCTGTCTCTGGTGACATTAGTAATGTGATCGTGGGTGAATGGGCTCGTGAGTTAGGCGCTAAGGTGGAAGGACGTCAGGTATCCAGTGCAAAAAGCTGGCTATCTCACCAAGCCGTGGATCGTAGCTCAGACATTCTTCCTTGGGCTGGTGCGCAAGACGTAGATAAAGTTTCTCCCGTCATTGCCAGCGCAAGCTACCTCAACCATATTCGTCAAGCATGGAACTACCGTCATCCTAGCAATAAGTTAGAAGACCAAGATGTGGTTGTGACCGTTCCAGCGTCGTTCGATGAAACCGCTCGTAAGCTCACGCTTGAAGCCGCTGAGTTGGCAGGTTTGAAAAAAATCGTCCTGCTCGAAGAACCACAAGCCGTATGTTACGACTGGTACGCACGCCACCAGCAAACCGCAGCTGATGAACTCAAAGAGTTACCGCTGATTCTGGTGTGTGATGTGGGCGGTGGTACTACCGACTTAAGCTTGATTGAAGCCAGTTTCTCTTCTCAAGATGAACTAGCCCTTGATCGTATTGGCGTTGGCGAACACTTGATGCTTGGTGGTGATAACCTCGATTTAGCATTAGCACACCTTGCGGAGAGCCGCCTTTCTCAAAATAAAGGGGAACAAAGTAAGAAGCTCACTGCCGCAAGCCTGACTAAGTTGATTCAGCAAACGCGTAAAGCGAAAGAAAACCTGCTTTCAGCGAATGCACCTGAAGAAGTGAAAATCACCATGCTGGGCAGCGGCTCGAAACTTCTTGGCGGAACAAAGAGTATTGGGCTGAGCAAACAAGAAGTGCACCAAATCGCTTTAGATGGCTTCTTCCCGCTTTCTGATTTCAGTGAAGTACCAGACAAACGTCGCAGCGCGGTTGTCGAGTTTGGTCTTCCATACGTTGCTGACCCAGCGGTGAGCAAACACGTAGCCGAGTTCTTAACTCAGCATCAGCAAGTTGCTCGTGCCGCTCTTGGCATTGAAGACGACAAACAAAATGCCATGCCAGTCGGTTTGCTACTTAACGGTGGTGTGTTCAATAGTGAACTTGTTACTGAGCGAGTCACTACCCTACTGTCCGATTGGCGCGGCGCTCCGGTTACGGTATTAGACAACCCACATCCAGATTGGTCTGTTGCACTAGGTGCTGTTGCGTTTGGTAAAGCACGTCGTGGTGCACAGCTAAAAATTGGTGGTGGTGCAGCGCGTTCTTACTTCTTGCATCTTCAAGAAAAGAACAAGATGGG
This sequence comes from Vibrio alginolyticus NBRC 15630 = ATCC 17749, assembly GCF_000354175.2. Lineage (NCBI taxonomy): Bacteria > Pseudomonadati > Pseudomonadota > Gammaproteobacteria > Vibrionales > Vibrionaceae > Vibrio > Vibrio alginolyticus. Next base: position 563,495 of record NC_022349.1, on the reverse strand, counting down.
CAAAGCGCTTTGTTTACTTGCAAAAGGTACAGAAGAAGGACACGAGATCCGCTTAAGTGGTCGTCGCTTCTCGCTTACCCTAGGTGAACCCGTTCGCTTTAACCTGCTGACTTCTACCCACGACACCTTAACCAATAACACCGCTATTCAAAACGGTGTGATGGTTGACGTTGATCCGGACTTGTTTGCTCCTCTTCCGCCTTATATCACCACCCTTGAAGGTGAAGGCGCCGAGCTACAAGCCAACCAGAAAGAGCGTGTAGAAGTGCAACTGGCGTGTCAGTTGACTGAAGTCGGCACACTTAAGATGGAATGTGTCAGCGCAGAAGACGATAGCAAACGTTGGGAGCTAGAATTCGAAGTTCGTAATAAGCAAACCGATGACAGCGAGCAAGTTAAGCTTCACCCTAAACTGAACGAATGTAAGGAGCTGATCGCTCGCCTTTACAGCGGTAATAAGAAAAGCGCGGAAAGTAAAGAGATCAAAACCTTAGCCAAAGATCTTGAGAAGAAACTGGGCAAACGTGATGAATGGGATTTCACTACCCTACGTCAACTGTTCGATACCTTTGCACAAGGTCGTAAGCGTCGCCGTCGTTCTGAACAACACGAGAAAAACTGGCTTCGTTTGGCAGGTTTTGCACTGCGTCCGGGCTTTGGCGATCCAACCGACTCATGGCGCATTGAGCAAGTTTGGGGTCTCTACCAGCAAAACATTCAGTTTAAGAACCATCAAGGTTGGACTGACTGGTGGGTATTCTGGCGTCGCATTGCCGGTGGTTTAAGCCAAGAGCAGCAAGAGACCATCTTGGCGGACATCGCGAAATACCTACACCCTGGCGCGATGAAAAACCCACAATCCGCCAAAGCAGCGCAAGACATGGGTTACGAGTCGATGGTTCGCTTGTCTGCCTCTCTAGAGCATCTAGAAGTCGAAGACAAAGTTCTATTGGCTACGTGGTTCTTGAGCAAAGCCATCAACCATAACCAGTTCGAACAAGCACACTGGTGGGCAATGGGTCGCTTGGCATCACGTACGCCTTTATATGGCAGTCAGCATAACGTCGTTCCTCGTGAACAAGCGGAACAGTGGTTGCCTAAGCTGTTAGAGCAGAACTGGCAGAAAGAGCCAATGATCGCTTTCGCAGCCGTAATGATTTGTCGTAAGACAGGCGACCGCCTATTCGATATCTCAGACGACTACCGTGAGCAGGTACTGGCTAAGTTGAAGCAAAGCAAGGTACCTGAATCTTGGGTATCATTGGTTGAAGAAGTCAAAGAGCTATCTGAGAGCGAATCGAAGCGTATCTTCGGTGATGCACTGCCAAGCGGTCTGACGCTGGTAAATAACTAAGCTCCCATGCTCATAAACGCAACAAAGCCCTTCTCGTGAAGGGCTTTGTTTTATCTGATTCTGCTTGCTGACGAAAGTCGACTCGTTAATTCATTTCCGTATTGATCACCACATCACGCGTTTCATTATCCATATCACTGATGCCGACCACTGAGATTTCACGGTCAGATAAATTCTCAATCATGCTGTCTTCCAACCCACCGTCCGTCATCCACGCATAGAATTTTTCCGCAATACGATCCGAACCTTCCCCGACAAACGTTAATGTGACCTTCTTCATTTGTGACACTCCATCAATTTACGATTCAGCCACTTAAGCGTAGTATGTTTCGCAAATATCGACATAAACTAGGACTAACTTCTTTTATGAGTATCGAAAAATTTGACGCGATTTATCAGCGCGCTGCCGAGCGTAAAGGTGGTGAAGATCAACTTGAAGCGCTTTTATCTCATCCACTAAGCAAAGAAGAATTGGCAGCGATTCCCGACGACCGTTGGCTGGCCGCTTTTTCGATGAAAGTATTCCAAAGTGGGATTTCGTGGAGTGTGGTTCGCAACAAGTGGCCGAACTTCGAAGAAGTGTTCTTTGGGTTTAAGATTGAGCCGCTATTAATGCTGTCAGATGAGCAATGGGAAACCAAAGCAACCGACAAACGCATCATTCGCCACCTCACTAAAGTTATGTCGATTCCTGCCAACGCTCGTATGATCCACGAAGCAAAAATCGAATACGGCTCGTTTGGCAAAATGGTTGCCGATTGGCCGCAAGATAAAATCACCGACCTGTGGGCGTATTTGAAGAAACGCGGTAATCGCCTAGGCGGAAATACTGGCCCTTACACACTTCGTCAAATGGGCGTTGATACCTTCATCTTGTCTAGCGACGTCGAGGCTTACCTGCGCAATTGCAAGATCATTGAAGGTGGCAAAGATACGAAAAAATCGCTCGATGCAACCAACAAAGCGTTTGTTCAATGGCAGCAAGAAAGTGGCAGAAGCCTGTCTGAGATCAGCCAAATCATTGCGTTCAGCACCGGCGATAATCGCATTTAACAGAGACTGAACCCAAAACAAAACGGCGCACCAAATATTGGATTTAGTGCGCCGTTTTTATGTTCATTGGTTCAAGTACAGACTTACTTTGAAGCCAGTGATTCCCACTCAGTCAGTAGCTGCATAATACGGTGAGAGTCTTCCCATGTTGCACAAGGGTTCTCTAACGATGTACGCCCTGCTTCAACCGCTTGGCGAATATTGCGCACTTGATAGAAGAAAGCGTCTCCAGCTGCCGATACAGACACCTCGCGCTTCGACGTCTCGTAAATTTCCACACTAAACTGGTTGTCTTGCGTTGGTAGCCATGGATTCGAGTCTAACGTAATACTGCCTTTACTACCCAGAATAGTGAATTGGTGTTTCAATCCATGATCTTCGGCGGTGTGTACGCTCGCCGTTTGTTGCTCACCGAATTGCATCATCAAACTCGATTCACAGATATTCCCATCGTTACCTCGTCGACCAATCGCCGTCATAGAGCGGTTTCCAAAGGCTTGTTCACCCAACATGGTTTTCACCACCAAATGCACCAATGACATTGGGTAGCAACCTAAGTTATACAAAGCACCTTTACTGTCTGGATTAACAAACTGCGCAATCGACGCAATATAAGACGTGTGGATGGAGCGAAGTTCACCAATCTCTCCCGATTTAAGCACAGAAACCAACTCGCTGATCAATGGGTGATGTAAGTACATCAAACCCTCAGCAAAGAATACCTTGTGCGTTTCGACTGCTTTTAGGGCCAACTCGGTTTTTTCCATATCTACCGACAGTGACTTTTCACACAGGATCGCTTTTCCCTGCTCTGCCGCTTTAACGATAAAGTCATGATGAAGGTGATTTGGCAATGCGATGTAAATAATGTCGACTTGCTCATCGGCAATCAACGCATCGTAATCGTTGAACGTATTCTCGATGCCATATTGCTCAGCGAATGTCTTTAAGTTCTGCTCCGAACGCCCAGCAACCGCGTACAGTTCACTCTTGTCATCGCCTTGGATTGCCTCAGCCATGACACCTGAGATAAAGCTTGTGCCTAAAATACCCCATTTCATGTTCGCCTCTCCTATTGAGCTTGGGTTTCGAATGCTTGAACTAACTCTGCCATTTCAGCCGCAATAAACGCTTGTGTATGCGGCATAGCAAAATGCGCTTCAATCGCGGCGCGGTTTTCATATCGCTCCCAAAGAATCACACGTTGTGGATCTTTAGAATCGTAGGTCGCACTCGCTTGCAAGCACCCCGCTTCGCTTTGCATATCAAGGCAAAATTGTTCAATGGCTTCAACTACTTGTTGTCTTGGCTTATCGGCATTCATTTTCAGTTCGGCGGTAACAAAAATCGTCTCATTCATGATGGATCTCTTTCTCCATTCTTAATCATACGCCCACTGTAATTAACCTCGTTTGATTGATAAACTCTGCTTTAGTTATTTCTTTATCAACTCTGGGTGTGCAATGGATAAATTAACAAGCATGAAAGTTTTCGCTTACGTGGTCGAACACGGCAGCTTTCGTAATGCTGCACACCACTTTGATATTTCACCGACCATGGTTGGCAAGCACGTGAGCTTTCTTGAGCAAAGCTTAGGTACACAGCTGATTCATCGGACCACGCGCAAACAGTCCTTAACCGAAGCCGGTAAACTCTACTACCAAGAGTGCCACCGCATTATTGAAGACATCACTAACGCAGAGAACTTAATCCAGACGCTGATCAACCGTCCAACCGGAACAGTAAAAGTTAACTGCCCTGTCACGTATGGCAAAAAGGTCATTGCTCCTATCGTGGCTGACTTCTTAGCTGAATTTCCCGATTTGAACGTTGAGCTGATGTTGGACAACAATTTGATTGACCCATATCGAAGCGAAGCAGACGTGATTATTCGAATCGGTGAGTTGGTCGATTCGTCGTTAGTCGCGAGAAAATTGGGTGAATACCACATGACTTACTGCGCCTCACCCTCTTACCTTGAACAACATGCCCCTATCCAATCGCTTGATGACCTTGAACATCATCATTGTTTGGGGTTTCAGTATCACCAAGGAGAAAGCCAACAAGTGGTGAACATGCCATCTAATACCTTTGGAAACAGTAACACCCGATTAACGTCTAACAATGGTGATGTGCTTAAGTTTGCTGCGTTAAAAGGCTCTGGTGTTCTTCTGCAACCAAAGATCTTAGTTGAACAGGAAATCCAATCTGGCGCCTTGGTAGAAATTCTCCATTCACACATTCCCAAGCCAAAACCGATCCACCTGCTTTACCGTTCAAAACAGCTTTCCCTTAAAAATCGCACCTTAGTCGATTTTGTTCTTTCGCATGTGAATCCGTAACGCCCCACATAAAGCGGCGACAATTTAACCATTTAATTAACTTTTATTGTCGATATGACAAATATTATTGCTTGTTAATTGTCTTTATTTTTCATGTTGTTAGTCAGAAACACCCATAACTAGGCATAATTTATTGATTCACACCAATTGCATTGCTCTAACAAAGTGACTAGGATTGCCGCCTTTCCTGAGTGAACTATCAAAAAAATATCGAGAAATTTAATCTAATTTCTCTTCCTGTTCGTGTGCAATCACAACATTTACACTCATTTCAAATTGCATAAGCACATTCCTTTGCTTATGAAAACGACATTGATTTCTCAACGCTGTTAGTCACGTATGTGGCTTTTTGGCTTGAGAGAGATTTTTATTCAAGGTAGGTCACAAGGACGCTACCCCTTGACTGCATTTACTGGAGGATAAGATGCCTAAAGGTCTAATGCTGACTGACTTAGCCATCGCTGGCTTACTATTAATTTTGGCAAAAGTCATTCGCGTTCACGCGCCATTATTACAGCGTATGTACATTCCATCGGCGGTTCTCGCAGGATTATTCGGTCTAATTTTTGGACCAGCCCTGTTAGACGTACTGCCTTGGACCGATACGTTTACCGCTAACGCAAGCCTATTAACTGCTGCACTTTTTTCTGCGTTAGGTCTGGCAACGGATGTTCCATCACCTAAAACCGTCGCACAGCGTGCTGGCTCATTGTGGGCGTTTAACCAAATCGCTTCTGTTTCTCAGTGGTTGTTTGCAGCAATGTTTGGTCTAGTTCTCACAACCTTCTTCTGGCCAGAGATTAATCCTGGCTTTGGTGTGACAATGTCTGCGGGCTTTATGGGCGGACATGGCTCTGCATCTGTTGTTGGTGAAATCTTCACGGGGCTTGGCTGGGAAGATGGCTTCACACTTGGCTTAACGTTCGCAACCGTGGGTATTTTCATCTCGATTTCTGTCGGCATGCTCATGCTGCAATTCGCATTGAAGATGGGTTGGATTCGTAGCTTTACGACCTTCGACAGCATGGACGAACACGAACGCAAAGGCCTTGTTAAGCCTGATGATCAAGAACCGGTAATGAAAGACACCATGTCTTCCCTGTCGGTTGATTCTTTCGCGATTCACGCTGCGTTAGTGGTTGTCGTAACCGCTTTCTCTTATGTCGCCGCCAACTACTTGTCTTCTTTCCACGATAAGGTGCAGATCCCGACGTTTGTAACTGGCTTCCTTGGCGGCATGCTTGTGCGAATCATCGCGAAACAAACGAAAGCTTCACGCTATCTTTGTGACGGTGCATTCAAACACGCTGCGGGCATCAGTACCGATTATTTGATTATCTTTGGTATCTCAGCCATCAAGATTACCGTCTTAGCCCAGTATTTAATGCCGATGGTAGTACTTGCAATCGGCGGTATCGCCTTCACACTATGGCTAATCTTTTGGGTAGCGCCGCGAATCATGGGTGAAGATTGGTTTGAGAAAGGCATCTTCTCTTGGGGTTGGTTGACCGGTACGGTAGCTATGGGTATTGCGTTGCTTCGCATTGTTGATCCAAAAATGCGTAGCAAGGTGCTTGATGATTACGCCATCGCTTATGTCCCTGGCTCAATCACTGACATCTTCATCATCTCTTTGATGCCAATCGCGATGTATAACGGCATGCACTGGCAAGCGCTTGGTGTAGGATTAGGTTACATCGCAATTGTCTTATTTGTTTGGCGATTCATTTTTAAACGTAACAGCAGTGCTCTGACACACGAATCTTAGTCGCTTTACTCGGGAGGATTTTATCCTCTCGAGTTCATTCCTTGGTTTTTATCAAAATCACTCCTCATCTCGAAAATAAGCAACTTGTTTTATATTTGAGATTTGCAATCCCGATCTCTTACTATCATTCTTTTTTAATACTTGACCTGAAAGTTTCTATATCAGAATAGCCGCCTATTCGTTTCTAAAACATGGAGAAAGGCTGTGCGTCGCTCTCAAGGATTTACTCTTATTGAACTCATTGTGTGCATCATCATTCTTGGTATTGTAAGCGTCGTTGCATTTCCTAAATTTCTTGGCTTACAAAAAGATGCCAGAGTGGCGGTTCTATATGGAGCCAGAGAAGCACTCATGACCGCCAACAACTTTGTCTACACCAAAGCAGTGATTCAATCTCAAGAGACAGTAGATGGCGGCATACAATATAACATTGATCTAGATAATGACGGCCATAACGACCTAATTGGTTACTTTGGATTTATCAAAAATGTTATTCCAGCAAAAGAGCTAGCAGGCTTTGATCCGCAACTCACTATCAACACTTGGTATGGGGTAGATAGCCCAGACGAGCCCTACTTCCTTATTGGTTTTGCAAACAAGCCTGTTGGTCCAGAACATATGTGTTATGTCGAAGTTTACTACCCAGAAACTCCTGGTGGCCAAGTGAAATACAAAATACAAACTGACGATTGCTAATTCCCATAGAGAGTGGCAGTAACACTTTTACTTTTGGTGTCTTCATCGTTATTGCAAGGTCATGGCTCCAAAACCACCATTAACAACTATTTCACATAATGTCGTCGCACAGTTAGCTCATAGAGATAAAACCAGTAATTTGCGCCGACACATGGCTATAATTGAAACAATCTATCGTTTTTAAACCCGCCTATAACTTGTGCTTGTAAACTCATCATTTCGCTCAATAATAGTTCTATAACAAATTCAATAATTTAAAGCGGGAGGCGTAATGAGAATATTCTGGCAGCTACGTTGGTATTTCCAACAAAAGTGGAGGCACTATGTCGGATCCATTCTGCTTTTCGCTGTGATATCAGCACTACAGCTTGTTCCGCCCAAAGCAGTTGGCATCATAGTTGACGGCGTCGTAGACAACACTTTAGATACAAATACGCTGATTCTATGGCTGTCAGGGTTAACTGTACTGATCTTTACCATTTATGGGTGTCGCATCTTATGGCGAATTTGGCTTTTCGGCGCAAGCTGGGAGCTCGGGACCATTCTACGTAACCGTCTATATAGGCATTTATCGACACAGCCACCTCGTTTTTTTGAACGTTACAAGACGGGGGATCTGATGGCTCGTGGCACTAATGATGTGCGTAATATCGTTATGACAGCCGGCGAAGGGGTTTTAACCGCCGCAGACTCTTTGATCACTGGTATTGCGGTTTTAATCATTATGATAACGCAAGTAAGCTGGAAGCTCACCGTAATGGCGCTTCTTCCAATGCCATTTCTTGCCATCATCATCTTCTTTATTGTGCGCATCCTACATCAACGCTTTCGTGTCGCTCAGGAAGCCTTTTCTACCATGTCAGACATGACACAAGAGTCACTTAATGGCGTGCGAATGCTGCGTGCTTTCGGATTAGAAAACCAAGAGCAGCAACGTTTTGAAGAGGTTGTGGATGATACTGGCGAAAAGAACATCGCTGTTGCAAGAGTCGATGCTAGATTTGACCCGGCAATTCAGTTAACCATCGGTCTTTCTTTCCTTCTTAGTGTCGCTGCTGGTGCTTACCTTGTTGATAAAGGTGAGATCACGCTTGGTGATCTGACCGCATTTACGATGTATTTAGGGTTGATGATATGGCCGATGCTGGCATTCGCATTCCTATTTAACATTTTAGAAAGAGGCTCAGCTGCATGGAACCGACTACAAGAGATCTTTGATGAAAAGCCAGAAATTATCAGTGGTAATAAGCCAATAGAAAATAAACCACTTCCGTTAAAAATTGATATCGACGATTTCCACTGGTCTAGTGATTTACCGCCCGCTTTGACGGAAGTAAACATCGAACTTGAACCCGGAAAAATGTTGGGAGTTGCAGGGCCGGTAGGAAGCGGAAAATCGACCCTGTTAACACTACTTTTGCGTCAACATGATTTAGAAAACGGCTCAATTAAATTCGGGGATGTCGAGATCAAGGATGCCCTACTACCGCAGTGGCGCAACCGTTTTGCTGTCGTTAACCAAAGTCCGTTTCTATTCTCCAAATCTATCTTCGAAAATATTGCCTTAGGCAACCCTAATGCAGAGAAAGAAGAAGTCTATAGAGCAGCAAAGTTAGCCTGTATACATGACGATATTGAAAAGTTTCCTGAAGGCTATCAAACAGAAGTTGGTGAAAAAGGCATTACACTCTCCGGCGGGCAAAAACAACGTATTGCGATAGCACGCGCTATGCTGCTGAATGCTCAAGTGTTGGTTTTGGACGATGCACTTTCCGCTGTTGATGGACGGACCGAACATCAAATCCTTAAGAATTTGGAAACATACTACCGTAATCAGGCCCTAATCGTTATTGCGCACCGCCTCACCGCTTTGGAAGCAGCAGACGAGATCATTGTATTGAATCACGGACACATTACTGAACGTGGGCAACATAGCGCGTTATTAGCGCATAAAGGCTGGTACGCCGAGATGTTCGAGTATCAGAAACTAGAGCAGGCGATGGAGGAATAATGAATGAACCAGACCAGCACGTTTAAACGGTTAATGTCTTACCCATTATCTCAACCAAAGCCAATGATTAAAGGACTCGCCTTGCTGTTTATTGCAGCGTTAGCTAGCGCCGGCGGCCCTTGGTTGATTCAATATTTCATTGATGAGCACATCGCTAAAGGTGACTATTCACAAAGTGTTCTGATTTCGCTAGCAGTAGGTTATATCGCTCTTCAGATCGTATCGGCAACATTCCAGTATTTTCAGTCATTGCAATTTAGCATTGTCGCGGCTAACACGATCAAAGCGATTCGTAAGCAAGTATTTTCTGGCGTGATTAAGCAGCCGTTATCTGCGTTTGATTACACTCCTGCTGGAAAATTGGTGTCGCGAATCACCAACGATACGGAATCTTTACAGCAATTTTATGAGCTTTTGATCGCGACCGTGGTGAAAAACGTGGTCATGATTGTCGTAATGCTTGGCGTTATGTTTTTCATGAGCTGGAAGCTCACACTCGTTGTGCTTGTATTGCTGCCGATCGTCATCGGCTTTATGTACTTGTTTAAGCAGCTAAGTACAGAAAGCTACCGAAAGATGCGTGACCTATTGACCGATATAAATGCGAATCTGAGTGAATCCATTCAAGGGATGAGTGTCATTCAATTAATGCAACAAGAAGAGCGTTTTAATAAACAGTTCAACGAGCTAACCGCAGAGCATCTGGTGGCATCTAAACGAGTGATTCGGCTAAACGGCTATCTGCTAAGACCATTAATGGACTTACTCGCTGGTCTTGCGTTGCTTTGCTTGGTTGCGATCTTTGGTTTTAATGGTATTGAGTTGATTGGTGTGGGGGTACTGTATGCATTTATCAGTTATCTTGCGCGAGTTACTGAACCACTAATTGAGATGACTCAGCAACTTGCTCTACTTCAGCAAGCGTTAGTATCAAGCGAACGTGTTTTTGAATTAATTGACGCGAAAGAACAAACTTACGGGGACAATCATCAACCATTAAGGTCAGGTGCTATCGAACTTAGAGATCTCACATTTAGCTACGATGGTAAACAGGACGTCCTAAAAGACATTTCGTTGAAGGCCAACCACCAAGACTTTATCGCGCTTGTCGGGCATACAGGAAGCGGTAAAAGCACATTAGCGTCACTGTTAATGGGCTTTTATCCAACGCAATGTGGCGAACTGCTCATAGATGGTCGTCCACTTAAAACATTAGGGAAAGACGTACTTCGCAAAGATGTGGCAATGGTCCAACAAGATCCACATATTCTCCCTGCTTCAGTCAGAGAAAACATCTCTCTCAGTCGGGCGGTTGATGACAATCAAATATGGGATGCGTTAGACAAGGTAGGTTTGGCAGAACAAATTCATCGTTACCCTAACGGGCTAGACACGCAGTTAGGTCAAGGCGAAACTAATTTATCTGCGGGTCAGAAACAGCTTTTGGCGTTAGCACGTGTGCTTGTGGTAAAACCTAAGATATTGATATTAGATGAAGCAACCGCAAATATTGACTCAGGAACAGAGGCTTTAATCCAAAAGAGCTTGGCGGTACTCAGACAAGACATGACGCTCGTTGTTATTGCTCATCGGCTGTCAACTATCCTAGATGCAGACCAAATCATTGTTCTTCATCATGGGGAGTTAGTCGAGAAAGGCACACACAAAGCACTCTTAACGCAAAATGGTCGTTATGCTCAAATGTATCAGTTACAGCAAGCAAACCGACACCTACAACAGATTGAAGAAGACACCAAGCAACTCGAAGAAGCGGTGTGATTTTATGCCCGTGCCTTCTTTTATTTAGTCGGCATGGGCATAATTGGTGTAACTTCAAAATTTAGCCTTGTAAGCTTCCAATTTCTTCATAATGTGAACTAATTTTCTATTTCTTACCTATTATTGACATAACCCCTCGCTATATCACGCAAGGTCGTTGTAAAATCGTACGGTACTTAAGTCTACTGCCTGTGGCATTGGGCTGAATTCCGCTTTCTAATTATGCACATTAATCTCATGACACAAGTCCATGGACAAAGATAAGTTTACTAACATCTATCGCTTGCCTGGTTCGATTCAAATTCGTATCGGTAAATGGCAAAAGACGTTCCGCGGCACCTCTGATTTAGTTTTACATCAGGCGCTAATGGAGCGTAATAAGCAATTTAAGAAGCCAGACTTTTTACCTAAAGGCTGGTGTGTCACTCCTGTTGATGAAAACGACATTACCATTACGCATCACGGTAAATATATCCAAACCGTTATGCGCACAATGCTGGACAGAAAGGTCTCATACAAGCGACTGTTCCTATCTCGAATGAGTCTCGAAGATGGTGAAAAAGTGCTCCACAATTACAAGCTGGAGTGGGTAAGAAAACATAACCAGATCGCCAAAAAGTACAATCAAATTAAAAAGAAACAATATATGAACTTTGCAAGAGAAGAAGAGGAAACCCTCTACCCTTCGATTCCAAAGGGTGAGTTTGACAAAACATTATGGAACAAACTTGTCGTATCATCGTTTGGCCCGCAGAAAAAGTACAAAAACCCGCACTTTGTCCGTAAAGCCGATTTCTAAATAAACACCCCTAAAGTTAGGGGTGTTTATTTATACGTTAACTCACCAGTCGTAAGTTAAACTTGCAATAACATTTTGTCGGTCGCCATACCAACAAAAGCCATCACATGTCGCTATGTACTTTTTATCCGCGATGTTTTTAGCTGCGACTTGTAACTTGTAGTCGCCGATTCGATAACTGACCGTCGCATCCATTAAGAAATAACTTGGTACTTTTAGTCTCTCTTCATTGTCTCCGTATGACTCACCTGTATAGCGCGCGCCTAAGCCAACAGCAAAGCCATCAAGAGGTCCATCAAAGAAACGATAATGTGCCCAAGCTGATGATACGGTATTAGCCACTTGGGAAGGTGTTTTGCCAACCCATGCCTTATTGATGTCTTCTTTTATCTCTGCATCAACGTACGCAATGTTCCCGATCAATGTTAAGGATGGTGTCACATTAGCTACAGCTTCAAACTCAACGCCGTTATTTTCTATTTTTCCTATTTGCGTTAATTCACTCAAGTAGATACGAGCCAAGTTTTCTTTTGTTGCCCGATACGTTGCAATATTGAAATAACCATCAAATGAATCCGGTTGGTATTTCATACCGATTTCAAATTGATCACCGCTTTCAGGCTTCGCTGGCTTACCATTGCTGTCTTCTTGAATAATTGGATCAAAGTACTGAGAGTAACTAAAGTATGGCGTGAAGCCAGAATCAGAAATATAAGCCGTTCCCACGCTAAACGTCCACTCTCCATTATCGACTTTCGTGCGAGCACCCGTGGTAACATTATGTACTTCATTACTTGTATCGTCGTAACGTGCGGCCAATAACATCGCCCATTTATCGTTGATCAGCATATGATCTTGAAAGTAGACGCCGAGCTGCTGATTATCGATTTTCGTTCTTTGCTTATCGGTTTCGCTCAATGGTTGTAGCGTATTCGGATCGAGTAACATTATGTTATCCGAATAAGTAGGATTAAATACATTAAACCTAGGATCGGGCAAAGCTCCCATTGGTGTGTTTAATAATGCATTACCATTAGCAACTATAGGGTCATTGGCAAAATCTTTACCATCGATACTGATCATTTGAAAATCTATGCCCAACATCAAGTTATGCTCAACACTTCCCCAATTTACTTGGTGCATCAAACGATTATCGATATTAAAAGCATCAGATGACCCATCTTCTGTTGAAGCACCCCGAAGTATGGTTTTGCGTTCATTTGATGGGTCCAAAACCGGCCCCAACGCAGGCACATCAGCCGAGTAAACGTACGAATACATTTGTCTTAGCTTAACATCCATTTCGCTGTAACGAGCTGCTTGAATAAATGAAGTGGTATCATTAAATGCATGAGAAAACTCATAGCCTAAAGACACCTGCTCACGCTCAAACGTCTCCCAGTTAGGATTGCCTATCGCTAAACTATCACTGATCTTTCCATTTTTGTTTGGCGTTAACGTTCCTTCAACTGGCAAAAATTGCAGATAAGGATCTGAGTCGTCTTTTTGATAGCTCGTTAGAAAGGTAATTTCAGACGCCTCATTAAATTTGTACGTCATCGATGGAGAGAGAAGAATGCGCTCTGCTTCTACCCCACTAATTCTCGTCCCATTTTTTCTCGCTAACCCTTGAAAGCGGAAAGCTAGCTGCTCACTCACCTCAGAGTTTACGTCAAGAGAAAGTTGTTTACGGTCTTCAGAACCGTACTCCAAAGATACAAGTCCTGACCCCCCATCAAATTGAGGTCGCTTACTGACAACATTGATGACCCCACCAGGAGGGTTTTGCCCATAAAGAACAGACGCTGCACCACGTAAAACTTCAACCCTCTCTAACGCAAACGGATCTATTTGCCAACTATAGAAGCCAGAAGAATATAAACGGGTACCATCTTGATACAACCCACTGTTCGCCTGTTTAAAACCACGAATAATAAACCAATCTTGCTTGTTATCTTCGCCGAAATAATTAGTTTGAATGCTTGGTGTGTACTGTAGTGCGTCAGAAATGCTAATAGAGGCACGATCATCCATTTGCTCTCGCGTAACAACAGACACCGCTCTTGGAGTCTCATTGATAGCAATATCAGTTTTCGTCGCTGCCCGACTCTTCGCTCCGAGATAACTAAAATCAGGACCAACTGCACTGTCTTGCTGCTGTCCAATCACAACTATATTTTCATCTTCCTGAGCCAAGACATTTGGCGTTGATAAAGCTAATACAACCGCCATCGACGTTGGTGTCAGCATAAACTGCCGAGTCATATTCTTCTCCTTTTTGTCGGCAGCCAAACCAACCCTTCATGACTTCAGCGACCGCTGAAAGAAAAGCGAGTTACGGCATCGCCAGTTGTTTCCGTAAAAGACAAACCAGAGGTTTTGCATAAAGCACTCGCATAGGTTACGAATGCCACTACGAGTGCTTATTTGTATAAGTACTTTCTTGGTTGAGGCTTAGCTCATTTCTATAAGCGGCGTAAACCCCACATTAAATACAAACCGCCAATGAGAGACGCCATAAGCCCTGTTGGTATTTCTTGCGGGTAAAGGATCTGTCGTCCCAACCAATCAGCCAACAACATCACCCCTGCCCCCAGTATCGCGGCGCATAACATGTGTTGTGACGCTTTGTTAAAACCAAATAAGCGAGCTAAATGCGGAGCCAACAACCCAACAAAGCTAATCGGGCCAACAACCAATGTCGCACTGACCGTGAGACAAGCAACTAAAAGAAGCAGTATTGCGCGTGAACGATCAACTCGAATTCCAAGTGCTTTAGAGGAAGCGGCACCGACAGGAAGAATATCTAGCCATCTTACGCAGAGAAAACTCAACCCTATAAAGACAAGCGCAGATAAGGACAATGGGAGTAACGTTTCAACCGAAACATAGTAGGTAGACCCAGACAACCAAGCCAATGCTTGATAACTTCTTGGGTCACCAGTGGCTAGAATAAAGCTCTGTATTGCATTCATCAGTGCGGTTATTGCAATACCAGTCAACAAAATACGCTCCGGCTGAAAGCCTGACTTACGGTTTAGCAGCACAATGACTAATACCGTCGCTAATGCGCCTACGAGCCCGCCTAGAGAAAGAGTGAAAATTGACGAACCAAACCCAGTAAACATCGCGATGATCAATCCCATCGCTGTCCCTGAACTGATACCGATCACTTCAGGACTTGCCATTGGGTTTCCACTTAGGCGTTGAATCATGGTTCCAGCAATCGCTAACATTGCCCCCGCAATTGCTGCTGCAAATAATCTAGGTGCGCGCCATTCCAAAAAAATCCAATTTTGGCTAGCAAATAAATTTGTCCACCCTTCATTTTGCACAGCAACCGTGGCAAAAAGAACAACAGAAATTAACGTGCCGATCAACGCCAATGAGATCGCTTTAGGGTTTAGCTTATAAACATGTTGACGGTGTCGAGTTAACACTGTTTGAGTATGGCCCTGCGTCTTTTGTGATAAACGAGGTAACAGCCATAACAGTAGCGGAGCGCCCAGTGCAGCGGTTGCTGCTCCCGTTGGTATAAAACTCGCCATTATCCCTGGCAGTTGCTGAATAACCAAATCGGTTAAAGTCAATAACATGGCACCAATCAGCATTGATACCCAAAGCTTATGCTGGATTTTATTGATACCTATCAATCGAGTAATCGCTGGCGCCGCTAACCCGATGAAACCGATGATTCCTACGGCAGAAACCACCCAAGAAGTGATTAACACCGCAAGCCCAAGACAGACAAAACGCAACTTAGCTAGCGAGACACCTAAACTCTTGGCACCTTGCTCGGAGAGTTCCAACAGACTTAACGGCTTTGCAATCACAAATGCAACGACCGTAGCAAGTGCGATTCGAGGGGCAAGATACGAGAAATCTCCCCATCCACTCTGAACAAGCGAACCGGCTCCCCATATCATTAACCCATTCAGCTTTTCGGTATTCATCATCAGAATAACCGTACTTAATGATGCAAAGTACAGGTTTATCACTAACCCAGAAACGACGACAACCGTTGGAGATAACGCTCGTCGCCATGACAACAGCATCACCAACCCCATCGATATCACACCGCCGATGAGAGCAACCAAATTAGGCGCGATATCCAACATCCAAGGTGCGAATAGCGTAGCTAACATCAAAGCAAAACTTGAACCGCTCGCCACACCAAGTGTCGTGGGTGAAGCGAGAGGGTTACGCAGCACTTGCTGCATCAATACCCCAGCAACCGCTAATCCAGCACCAGATATAATCGTGGTGAAGACTCGAGGCCACCAGCTAAAGTGAAGTAAAACAGAATCGATAGATTGAAAGTTAGGCTCCCATAAACTGCTTAGAGCTAACGAAAATGAGCTTACTTGGTACAATTGGAAAGCACCAATAGAAAAGGTAAATGCCGAAAGTAACACCACAAAGCTTAAAGGCATCGTTTTCATTGTGTTAACTCCTCGACCTTACTCGCCGTAACTAACTCTGCGAAACGGAGGGCTGAAGGCATAGAACCAAAACTCCAAACGGGCGCGACTTGCATGACCTTTTCACCAGATTGTTGAACAACATATTGCCAAAATGGGTCTTGAGAGAGCTGCTCCGCTCCACCGTAAGGTAATGGCTCTACGATAACAATTTGAGCTTTTATGCCAGCTAACTTGTCGATGCCAACTAGGCTAAAGCCCCAGCTATTCGTCTTTTCATTCCATGCATTACTCAGCCCAATCTTTTCGATAGCCTGAGAGTAAAGACTATTTTGACCAAAAACACGTACGTGCTTTGTATCCATAAACTGAATCATTAGTAGTGGCGGCTGGCCTTTATTTATACGCTGTTTTAATAAAGACAAACGTTTTTCATATTGTTGGATAAGCGCCTCTGCTTCCGCCTCTCTTCCCAGCTCTTCACCAAACCTCCGAGTGAAACTGGTAAGTACCGACCAATCCGTAATTCCGCTTTCATATAAGTCAATGGTGGTAACCGGGGCGATATCAACTAAGCGATGCTTCATTGAGGAAAAGTACGGGGCAATAAAAATACGATCAGGTCTGAGCTCGTAAATGCGCTCTATATTGGGTTGAGTTCTTAACCCTACATCCTTCGTTTGAGGTGGTAACGGTGGCGATTTTACCCAAGCATCGTAATCTTGCCCTTGAGCAACGCCTACAGGTACGACCCCTAAAGCCAACATCGTTTCAGTTTGTGTCCAATCAACCGACATCACCCGAGGTGATGCGTCAGCTAGTGCTTGAAAAGAACTGACCAAAAGCGCACTAAGTGAGAGAGCGAAAGAGAAATGTTTAAGTCGAGTGTTTGTACTGCTCATTATTCCAACCTTTAGCTTGGCATCGCCACCGGATAACCCGCAGGGTGGTCAGAGATCATCATCTCTATCCCATATATGTCCCTCAACTTAGGTTCAGTAAACACCTGTTCAACATTGCCTTGTGCAATCAAATCACCTTGATGTAATGCAACGATGTAGTCGCAAAATCGTGCAGCCAAGTTGATGTCGTGTAATACGATGATAACGCCCAAGCCCAGTTCTTGACTGAGTTTAGAGATAAGCTTCAACATATCGACTTGATGGCTGATATCTAGCGCAGACAAAGGCTCATCAAGAAGCAAATACTCGGTTTTTTGGGCTAACAGCATAGCTAGCCACACACGTTGACGCTCTCCTCCAGATAACGTGTCCACTAAGCGATCTGCGTATTTTAGTGTGCCTGTCATCGCCATTGCTTCTTCAACAATGTCGTGATCTTTCTTACTCAAACGTCCAAGTAAACCATGCCATGGATAACGACCAAAACCGACTAAATCTCGACCTAAAATACTGTCGGTCACCGGAAGATGCTGAGGCAAGTAGGCAATGTGTTGGGCGAATTTTTTCGCTGAGAGATCGTTAATGCTCGTTCCATGCAGAACCACGTCACCAGCTGTGTATTGCTGTTGCTGTGCCAGCAACTTTAACAATGTGGATTTTCCTGAACCATTGTGTCCAACAAGGGCGTATGTTTTTCCGGGTTCAAATGTCACATCAAACGCTTTTAGCAATGACTTGCCTTCAATCTCAAACTGGAGTGCTTTAGCTTCCAACATCCCTACTTCACCTAATAGCCATTTACGAATAACAGTTATTCAAAGCTCTCATTCGTTGATCACGTTTGCCGTTCTTATTCAACAGAACGATTAATAAGGGAGGTTTTATATAACAACAAAGATACAAATGCAAACCGTTGTCATTATCATTACATCAACAAGATCATTGAGAGAATTGCTAAGTGTTAGTGATAATTTGCTCAGCTGAACTTCATTAGTAAATTATAGGCAGGTCAACGAGAGCAGCGGTCTCCCACTGCTCTCGAATAAATTTGAACGAATACTGCAGCGTATGAAGAAATGAAAAATGCCGCAGTGAATACATTAATGACGAGCGTCAGCGCCAAACTCTACTTCTTTATAGATATCGGCCAGCGACTTTTTACCTTGTTTGTCTTTGGCTGAACGCTTTTTCTTAGTTTGATAATGGTATTCTTGCTCCTGAAGTGCTTGTTCGTGCTCTTTTGCTGACTCAACAAACTCAGGATTTGCAAGTGCTTGTTGGCGTAAGCGGTTTACTCTTTCAAGGGTTTCCCACAACATACTTCACCTCCAAACTTATTACTGTATATAAAAACAGTATTGTTTAAATATTCCTCCTCGTCAATATTTCAACTTTGTTACTGCTCTTCACATTAACCCCAAGCCTGTATAGTGCTCGGGATATTTGTGGATGATTTGCTTTATATAACCTTGATGCTCTCGCAGAGCATCAACACATTCTCGAGATAACCATCCCTGATATACCCATTTTTCAAGTTCTAACAATGCGTATGGGATGGACCACGCTTGTCTGTACGGATGGTGCGTTGTCATAAAATCAAAGGCATTCGCGACAGCCGTAATTTGCGCGGCGATTGGTACATCATCATTGGTTAAACCATAAGGATAACCAGTGCCATTTAAGTTTTCGTACTGATAAGTAACCATCTGCAAAAACAAAGTCACACTCGGGTGAACCGGATTTCCGATACGGGCAACTATGTCATCCGCTGAATCGATACAACGCTCAATATGTTGAATCAATATCGCCTCTTGTTCTTGAGAGTAATTTGTTCGGCGGCTAGCAATTTCAACTGGCAGCTGACTATCACCGAGCGCATGGAACTGAGCAAAAATACCAATATCTTCGACCATTTCGTCATTCAGGTGATAACGATCCGCTAACTGCGTTGCGATAATTTGACTGTAGTACTTCATGCGTTTGGTATGCGCGTAATACTCAGGTGAATAGCCTGGCATCATACATTGCATTCGGTTCGCTAGCGTTTCTATCGCATTGACTACTTGAGTCTCTGATGCAACCGCAAATCGAATCATTTCGAAATAAGGTTTAAGACCATTCAGCACTTCTAAACTAAACGCATCACGTTGAGTGGAGTTCAAAAATACAAAACCAGTAAAAGCTTTATTGTCATAACAAGGAATAGCAGCCGACGACTGATATCCGTGTTTGAGTAAAATTTGAACCCGAGGACAGTGCTTAATATCATGAAGGTCTTCGACGATACGAGGAACCGCGTTTTTAGAGGCAATATTGAGGTGGTGGAGTTTACGGAATGCTGATTCGTGATGGGCTAAACACCAAGTGTCGAACTCACTTTCTGCAAATGATTTGAGCACATCTTGGTCTGGGTGATATTTTGCAAATGACACCCTATCAATACATGGCAAGTGCGCCTGCATCCTGCCTTTTAGCGTTTGCAGTTGCTCGTTAAGCGGTTTTGCAAACGGGTAAAAACTCCGGTGCGCCATGCTTCACCTCCACACCAAAGCAGAGAAACAAGAAAAGCTCATTGTGTTGCAAATTCAATGGTATTTTGAGCGGTTTTCTCCACTTAAATTATCGATATACCACAACTTAAGTGTACGAAATAAAAGCACATTTCTACCAATTTTTTCACCGGATATCTTACGGTAATTTGATCCAGATTAAAAAAGCCAACGAGCGAAACTCGTTGGCCTAACAATACTGATTGATTACGATGGATTCAGTAACTAGAAGTTATTCAAAGAACGTTCTAAACAACTAGCCTAGAGCAGGAAGCACACCCAGCGTAATTAACACCTGAGCGAATACGATGCCAGTGCCAGCGATGCCCGTTATCACTAACGCACCTTGACCACCTGCGACGCGGTACTCCCCAGTAAAATCATCCGATTTACGAACCTTGATCACCATAACCAAAGGCAAAAAGATGGCTAAAATCGCTAAGGCAATCGCTGCATAGCCCAAAGCCATAATAAAGCCTTGAGGATAGAAAAGTGCGAAGCCTAGCGGTGGAGTAAACGTCACTAGTGCCGCAATCAAACGATTAGGCTTATCGTTACTTCCTTTGATGGTATCACCCAAAAATTCGAATAGACCCAAACTCACGCCAAGGAACGATGTCAACAATGCCAAGTCAGCAAACACACCAACAATGCTACCCAAATTTGATTGGTGTACTGTCTGAGATAGTTGACCAATCAGTGCGCTCAACCCTCCGTTCTCAACAAGCGTACTTTGGCTAACCACACCCAACGTCACGATTTGCCAAAAGATATAAATAACAAGTGGAATCGTCGAACCAATAATAACGGCTTTGCGTAAAGAAGAAGTGTCACCGTCTAAGTAATTCACAATTGCAGGTATACTTCCGTGGAAACCAAACGAAGTAAAGATCACCGGAATCGCCGCTACAACAAGGCCTTGTTCGATTGGCATACTTAACAAGTAAGATTCCGTAACGTTTGGAGCAAGAAAAGAAAGCACCGCAACCATCGCAACGAGCTTCATCGCGAACAGAACTCGGTTTACTTTATCGACCGTACCGGTACCCACTGTCACAACTAAAGTCACAACCAAGGTAAAGATTATCGTTGATGTAGGCCCTGAAATATCGAGGTCAAACCATTGTGCAAGGCGGTCTCCGAACTGAGCACCACCGCCAGCGATATACGCTGCACATAATGAGTAGAAAAGAAACAACATCGCAAAACTTGCCACCCACTTGCCTTTTTGACCTAGGATCTGTTTCGCCAAAGTATGAAGTGTAGCACTACTCTCCGCATGTTGATGAAGCTCAAGCATAAGCAAGGCAGTGAAAGCCATCAGAGCCCATAAGCCTAGCATGATGATAATAGAAGTTGAAAAACCAATGCCGGCAGAGGCAAGTGGAAGCGCTAGCATACCAGCGCCTATTGTAGTGCCCGCAATAATTAGCGTACTACCGAATACTTTAGAACGACTCATTGTATATTAATCTTTACACTTTATTAGAAATTATCAGTATTAGATCGGGCAACGGCGGACCGAAACCAACACCATATTTGTATTGCCGTCGATATTGTAGGATCTTTAGCAGAAGATCAAGCAAAGTGTAAGGATAAAAAACCACACATGTAAACTAAAATTTACACCCTACTGATAGTTAACAATAACTGTGTGCATTCTTCCCTGTTCATGAACTTGGGAACAGGGTAATTCCAGTGCGCCTCTTTCAGAATTAAATCAACAAGCGCATCAGCATCTTCACGTTGAATGAGCGCACTGGTTTGCTCAATATCAATAGTTGAAAACAAGGACTCCAGATTCGCCAAAAAATGCTGAGCACTTGCGTTACCTAACTGCCCCTCGGCCGTCAACTCATCGAGCTTTCTTAGTTGAGGCTCAATCTCTGATAATGAAAAGCGCAGCACAGGCAACAAGGCTAATCCGTTTGCCATACCATGAGGTATTCCATATCTCGCACCGAATGTGTGAGCAAAGGCATGAACATAACCCAAACTCGCTTTGGTAAATGCTAAACCCGCGTAATAGGATGCCATAGCCATTTTATGACGAGCTTCGACATCATCCCCTTGCATCACAGCCCTAGGAAGATATTTAAAAATGAGTTTAATAGCGGCAACCGAATAAGCCATCGTTTCTTGAGTAGCGTTTTTCGATACATAGGCCTCAATAGCGTGGGTTAATGCATCAACGCCAGTATCAGCCGTGATCTTAGGAGGTAAACCAATCATTAAATTCGCATCTAAAGCTGCCATTAGTGGCACCAACTTTGGATCCATTAAAGGGGTTTTAATGTGTGAGGAGGGATCTGACACGACCGCAGCGATAGTAACTTCACTTCCGGTTCCAGCCGTTGTTGGAATAGCAAAAAGCGGTGCTGGCATTCGCCATACCTTCAATAGTCCAGCTAATTTTTTTATTGGCCGTTTATTGGTAACTTTCGCAGCAATAACTTTTGCACAATCCATTGCAGAGCCGCCACCCAAAGCTAATATGCCCTCACAATGAAAACGATGATAAGCCTCTAGACCGCTCTCAACCTGATCATAGGTAGGATCGGGCTTAACTTGCGAGAAAACATCTAACTGTAAATCGAGTTGTGCTGCTGCCTCAAGCACCTTATCTACAATACCGACTTGGACCAACCCTTCGTCGGTAACTAACAAAACGCGTTTAAATCCCAGCTCGGTCATCGATTCTAATAGCTCATTCATCGAACCAGGGCCGGAAAACAAGGTTGGTCTCGGCATAGGAAGGATAAGGGCTGCTATTTTTAACCCTGCGGTGTAACTCCGATATAAACGATGCTTCAACATACGAAATCCTTTTCATTTAGAGCTATCATTCTAGCTACTTTTACTACCTATGCTTACTTTGCAATCACACATTTTCAATAAACTTATCTCACTAAAAGGGCTAGCATCGCTGGGAAACCGTACCATTTTATTATCTTTCCTCAACGACATGAGCTACAGAGAAAATGTTTTCAACGACGCTCTATTGTCATGTAGTTAACAAGCTGCTTTCCCTATTACTCTGTTAGTTACAGAGCAAGCCTCGAAGAAGTCCTCTTATTTTTTGCCTTCAAAAGCAACAATATGAATTCTGTTAATCACACATCAATACCGTGTGTCTCTGGTTAAGCCCGAACACGATTTACAAAAATAAAAATAAGAATGTGTTACATCATGATTTATTGTCGTTTTCAAATAAGTCAACAAGAGCAACAATAATCTTTCAAAACTTATACTTAGTTCAAATATCTGACTCTTAACCATGAGCTTCAGGTGATATTATTATGCAACTAGGATTATTATCCCGCCCATAATCAAAACTATGTCTAAACGCCCACCTTTTTGGGGTCTATTCGCTGTCGTACCCAATTTTTCCTATCACCTTCTGATTTGGGTTTAGCGTGGGCTAATTAGCAATGTCGGTATAAACCATGAATCATTCTTGCCATTCCCATACGGACATGGGCTTTGAAGTCGATCTGAAACAAGCACTTATCTGGGTTGCTCGAGCACTCGACTATGTAGGTGTTGATGATACGCACCATAGCCACCGTGTCGCTTACATCGCTTACCAATGTGCTCGGGTCATGAACTGGGAACCAGAAAAAGCGGAGTTTTGCTACTTCGCAGGGATGATCCACGATTGTGGGGTCTCCGAAACACAAGAACATAAAATGTTACTTGAGGAGTTGGTGCCACAAGACGTAAAAACACATTGCTTAAGAGGATACCGAAGCCTCAAGCAGTGTCGTTTGTTGCGTCAGTTTGCTACACCTGTTCTTTACCACCATACACATTGGAGTGAACTAAAATATCTTGATTTACCGCCTTTTGAAAAAGAGGTCGCTGCCCTACTCTATTTAGCCGACCGTCTCGATTTTATGCGTTCCAAATACGTCATGAACTGCCACTGTGACATTGTCACACTTCATGAAGAACTAATTGCAGAATGCATCATGGCAAACGCTGGAACTTTGTTTAATCCAGACATGGCTAAGGCAATGGTTAAGCTCGTTATGACCGACGCATTTTGGTTCGCGATGGAGTCTGAAAATATAGAAACCATCGGATTAAACTTTAAAAGCATTGATTGGCTTCAAAAACAGCTCACCATCCAAGATATGAATAGTTTGGGCATGTTTATCGCTCGAATTGTTGACGCAAAAAGCCCATTTACTTATCAACATTCGCAAAAAGTGGCGGAGTTATCTCGGTATCTAGCCATCAAGCTTGGGTTCTGTGAGCACGACCAAGAGATGTTATTTATTGCTGGGTTGGTGCATGATATCGGAAAGTTAAAAACACCAGATGAGATTCTTCATAAAGAAGGCTCTCTTAATAAACAAGAGTATACGCGTATTAAACGCCATACAATTGATACTCAGCTCGCATTACACAAAGTGTTTCCCAACGCTAAAATAGCGGAGTGGGCCTCTAATCATCACGAGCGTTTGGACGGTTCTGGCTATCCTTATCATAAAACAGGAGACGAACTCGATGTACCATCGCGTATTGTCGCGGTTGCCGATGTTTTTCAAGCTCTGTCTCAGGACCGTCCCTACCGAGGACGAATGGCTCAAGCACAAATCGCCGCGATTATGGGCGAGCAAGTCGCTAAACAAGAACTTTGTTCTGACGTCTATGCAGTGCTAGAGCGAAACATGACCGAGTGTTACGAGCTATCAACTAATGTTTAATCGATAAAGGGCGTAGATACGCCCTTTGCTGATTTTGTGCAGGTTGCAAATCAATCATTTTGCAATATCAAGTACATTGTCTCGCACACCATTGATTCTGAACCAACCTGCAATACTGA
Source organism: Vibrio alginolyticus NBRC 15630 = ATCC 17749 (assembly GCF_000354175.2). Taxonomy (NCBI): domain Bacteria; kingdom Pseudomonadati; phylum Pseudomonadota; class Gammaproteobacteria; order Vibrionales; family Vibrionaceae; genus Vibrio; species Vibrio alginolyticus. The sequence continues at coordinate 538,990 of NC_022349.1, read as the reverse complement.
AACGCTCAGCATTGGTCGGTAAAACCTCATGCGGGAATTGCTCAGATAAGAATAAAAGTAAGCGTCCCGATTGAGGAGGGATGGTTGCTATCTTATTATCATTTAGATCGTAAACCACCAATTCACCTGCATCCTTTTCCGTCCAAGATTCGTTCATGTAAAAAACGGTTGTCAATCGACGGTTTTCATTGCCCTTAAAACAATCTAGATGCTTTTGGTAGAAATCCCCTTCCTCGTACTTGGCAAAGTGAGCTTCATACTCAAAAAGCCCCAGAAACAAGTGACGGTTCACTTCTTGGCGTATTTCTTCCATCTTATCTAAGTAAGAAGTAACCGCGTGCCCCATATTGGGCGATAACCATTGAATTTTGTCACTTCGAATTGACTCAATACGTGTCACATCGTCATTACGACCAATACGCGCTTTTTTCCAGTTACTTGGAATGCAGTCTCGTAATTGAGCCACTTCTTGTTCAGAAAGAAAATCATCCCAGATGTAGTAGCCATGGGTTGCTAACGCATCGATCATTTTATCCATTATTGTCGTTCACTCATATTAGTTGGGCGGTCTATATAAAAAATCTTCAACCCCACAACAAATGCGATTTTTTGTCGAAACGACAACAAAATAAAAAGAGACTAAAAATAGGTGATGACGAATATAAAAATGCCGCTCATATGAGCGGCAATATCTTTTATTATTGACGAGCTTCTAATCTCGTTGGATGAACTCGCAACGGACTAAGACGTTTAATAGTCGGGCGTTGTTTGTTTTTTAACTGGATATGACAAAGTTCCAGAATTAAGCCGAATGCCATCGCAAAGTACACATAACCTTTGTTGATATGAATTTCGAAGCCTTCTGCCATCAATAAACCACCTAACAAAACGAGGAATAACAAAGCAAGTGTCTTAAAACCAGGGTAACACGACACCAGGTTATTGATTTTTTCTGCTGTCATGACCATCACGATAGCAGAAGAAACAATCGCTGCGACCATAAGTGGGACATCACTTGTCAAACCAACGGCGGTTATCACCGAGTCCATCGAGAATACAGCATCCACGGCAACAATCTGCAACAGAACTACCGCTAAACCAGTACGGGCGTGAGTTGAGTGAGCCGACTCGTTGTGATTTAACCAACTCCACAACTCTTTCAGGCTTTTAGCCAAGAGGAATGCACCACCCGCAATCATGATAACGTCTCTTCCGGTAAACGCATGGTTCGCCAAAGAAAATAGCGGTTGAGTCAGTTGCATGATCCAAGAGATTGAAAACACTAAACCAATACGAGCAATAACAGCAAGACCAATACCAAGGTTTCTTGCCAGCTTACGTTGGTGCAGCGGCAGTCTTTCACATAAGACAGAGATAAAAACGACGTTATCAACGCCTAAGACAACTTCAAGCGCAAACAAAGTGGCGAAAATAGCCCAAGCTTCTGGTTGCATAAAAAGTTCTAGCATGAGCATGTCTCCAATAATAAGAAGACATATGGTGAAGGGTTTTGTCGACTAAAGGGGTCGTCCATTAATTATTTATACCTTTGTTACTGAGGGATCATGAGTAAATCACCAAACAATCAACAAAACAATATCTATTTTAATTAACAAGGAACAAGTTTAATTCGTGTACAAATCAATCAACTCCTCCAAATTGATTAAAATTACATAGAAGCTTTAGAATTGAATAAATGAAAGCATTAAAGTCCAACAAAACTAAGATAAATTTCTAGACTTATAAGCACCATCAACCCTTATGCAACCCATTAAATGCATTGAGCTCAAAGAGAAACAGGCGTGTTTCCGAGATAAACAATAGTAAAAATTTGTTTCATGCTGATATACTGCCAAAAATCATAAGAAACCATGCTATTTATGGACTACATTGCTCTTTCGCGTATAAGCCTTAAACATCTAACTGTTTTACATATGTTGTTAACCACTCACAGCGTCACACTTGCGGCAGAACGCTTGTGTGTAACACCATCGAGCGTCAGTAAAACGCTCGGACAGTTGCGCGAAACGCTAAAGGATGACCTTTTTTATCGTGATGGCACTCGCTTAGTGCCGACAGCATTTGCGCTGCATATAGGCCCATCAATCCATGGCATACTCTCCAGTATGAATGGGTTATTACATCAAGGCTCTTTTAATCCGGCTTACTATCAAGGTAGTTTTTCATTAGCAATGCGTGAAAGTTCGTTTGAGCTCTTTGCGCCAGTTCTACAGCACTTGTCCCAACAACTGAGCAATCACGCGCACTTGAATGTCCATGCGAAAGAGGAAATGAGCTTCGATGCATTAGCAAGAGGTCAAGTGGATTTTTTGTTGCTTCCTCACGATCTCAGCCAACCACCCACACAAAATAAAGACTTGGTCTGGAAAACCATTTTGAAAGACGAAATGGTTTGCTTAATGAGAGCATCGAACCCACTCGCTGAGCAACCCCTATCTGTTGAAAGTTACCTTTGTGCAAGACACATCGGTATTCATGATAAAGATCTGTCACAACCTTATTTTGAGCAAAATCTCACCCAAAGGCATTCAAAGCGAAACTTGGCCATGCGTGTAGCCGACTTTGGTTCAGCTGCGGTGATGTGTCAGCACTCGGATTACTTGTTCACATGCTCCAAGCTTTGGGCAAGAGCGGCAATGCAAGCAAAAGGTTTGGTTGAACAAGCTCTTCCATTCGATTACGGACAGGTAGCCTACAGCCTCGTTTGGAACAAAGCGAGCTTAAACGATCCCGCTTTAAAATGGTTACAGCAACAATTACTCGACGCCTGCGCCATGTTAGATGCCTGTGATGCGTAAGCATAGATAAACAACGGTACTACGTGAGTACTGTCGGCACTGTGATAGGGTTACTCACGTAGCATCGAAGCTCTGATTTTAAGCGTTCGATATCATGATGAGAGCACATATCCCAAGTTAACGCCTCCCCCACTACTCCGTGATGCTGAAAGGCATTTAAACGGATAAGCACCGATTCAGGAAGAGTACTCAAGTAACGCCCAATTGCTACGATTTCTATATCTAAATCACTTTTTTGGGGAATATGCAGTAAGCGGACCTCGTACAATTTTTCGTGCTCAACAAGGTACTGAAGGGTTTTAAATACACGATGATTATCACGCCCAGTTAGCCACTGATGCGTCTCCGTCTGCCACGCTTTCAAATCGATCATTGCGCCATCCAGAAAAGGTAGAATACGCTGCCAACCAGCAACCGCTAAAGAACCGTTACTGTCGATGAAACAAGAGAGGTGCCGTAATTCAGGATCTTGTTTTATCCCTTTAAACAGCTCAATAATGAAAGGAAGTTGTAAGGTAGATTCCCCACCGGATACAGTAACACCACTGATGAAAAAGCGATGTTTGCGTATCAAATCGAGCATTGTTACTACAGAGTAGTCAGTAATTTTTGGATTAGATTGGTTCTGACATATCTCTATACAATGATCGCAGTGGGTGCACTCCTCTTTAAGCCAAACAACGTTGTTGTTTTCGTCGAACTTCAATGCGCCTGCTGAACATTCACTCACACACTCACCACAATGATTACAATGGTTTATCGTGTGAGGATTGTGGCAGTTCAAACACTGATAGTTACAACCCTGTAGAAAGATGACTAGACGATTTCCTGGCCCATCAACACAAGAGAAAGGAAGGATACGAGTGACTTTTGCCAAAAGGCTTCCACTTCGTCTAGACATCTTGTTCTTTCCTAAACCGAACTTATGCCTGCGTGTAAGTCGGTGTTACTTCATGACTCACCACACGTGGCGAGCGTTCTAAAATTTTGGTATTTTTTGCTGCTTCTGCACCTAGAAACGTCGTGTTGGTTCTCGAACCTTCTTTATCATATTTCGCGACATCTGAAAGTTTGATCATGTAGCCTGTCACGCGAATTAAGTCATTTGAAGTGACATTCGCGGTAAACTCACGATAACCAGCATTTAGTGCCCCTTTACATAAATTGAACATCGCTTCTGGGTTAGATTTCACCGTTTCATCAATCGTCAAAATATCGCTGATACCCGCACGATAATACTGATGATGCTTCGCCGTTGCTTGTACATAAGTGACAGGGTCTGGCTCTGCACCATAAGGCAGACGTACACCTGGCGTAACATCATGATCTAAGCTAATGCCGCCTTGTGCATGTAAGAGCGCTTTGCCATCTAAACCATATTTCACCGGGGTTGAGTCCACCAGTTTAGCCAGTGTTGCTGAAACATCATGAGCAAAAGTATTTGCTCGATCATTTTTTCCGTATCGCCCTATTTGCCCTTCTTTTTCAAATAGAAGGATTACCGCTTCGGCCATGCCATAAACGCCATACATTGGCGCGAAATAGGACTCTTTTATCAACCCTTCTTGCGTCAAAAAGCCTTGAAAGAAGTTCGATTTTTCATGCAAGTGCGTGCTTCTTGCGTTTATGAGCTCGACCATTAATCGATGGTAAGAAGGCAACGCACTGTTTAAGAAGTCGTTACAGTCTGATGCTCGTTTTGCAACTTCTTTTAAATTCATTCGCACCAATGTGTTCGAGCCACCTGCTAATGGAAGCGAGTTGTAGCAACTTACAATACCAAAGCGTGAGCCGTTGTAGGCTTTCGCGTGCATTGGGTAATTGGCAATATGCGGTTTACTGCATTCACAAATGTTCTGTGTCGCTTGACGAAGTAAATCATCAGGTGTAACTGTCTCGTCGTACATAAAGGTGAGATTCGGTGCGATCTGCTTGAGCTCCGCATCTACTTTTAAAACAGTGCGACAAATAATGTTGTCTGTCGGTCCGACATTCACATGCATAAACGCATCTGGCAATGTGCGATCCAGCATGATCCAAAAATGTTTTAACTTTTTGTAAATCTGGCTCTCTGTTAGGTCGCCTATGTAAGGCAACAAGACATCATCTAACTGGCCTAAGTAAACCGGAATGTTCGTTACCGAAGGAACATGATGGTAAATGATGGTAAGCATATTCAACGCATCATCGAAATCATCAGCCGGAGACAACTCTAAATAGTCTGAGCCTTGCGATAGAAATTTAGCGTAATCAGGCAACACATAGCGAGGTTTAAACGGTGCATGACCTTCAAACATATCGCAGATGATGCCTTCATCCATTGCTTGTCTCAGTGATGGAGATACGGTCATGTAAGGAATGCACGCTTCCGCCTCTAAAGCTAAAAAACTCGACTTCTGTTTTGGAGAAAGACGGACGTCGGTCGCGATATCTAGAAAACGTTGTTGTAGTTTAGAAAGGCTTGTCATCTAAGATATTCCTACAAAGTAACCACAAGCCCACAAGACAAAATACGAGCTCTACCCCTAAAGAGTAACGTGATTTTACTCCTGCTTGGCTGTTGCCACTAATGAAAATAAACAAAACGTCTATTTCCATTCTGGAAATAAGACAAAGCTAAATTAGCGCATTCCAACTTACTATATGGGAAAACCTAACTGCGTACCGAAATCTGTCTTACTTATCGGTTTGCCGTCGACAACATCACGCCTGCACCAATAAATACTCCACCAGTCAAACGATTGAACAACTTCGCCCTTCCAGCGACAAACAACCAATCGGAGGCTTTTACCCCTAACAATGCATAAAATGTTAGCCAGCTAAGCTCAAAAACCACAAATGTAGACGCGAAAATCGCGTATTGAGCCAGTAGCGGTGCGGAAGGTTCAATGAATTGAGGAAACAAAGCGGTGAAAAAGACTATCGCTTTGGGGTTACTAGCGCCAACAATGAAACCACTAGTGAACGCGCTGAACGCTGTCGCGGAACTTTGAGTCGTTGCCGTTTTATTAAAATCTCTCTGAGATGAGCGCAACGCTTGAATACCTAACCAGATTAAATAAGCGGCACCACACCATTTGATAATATTAAAAACTAACTCAGATGAAGCAATGACAACTCCCAGCCCGGTAAATGAGAGCGTAAGGATGCTCGTAATCGCAGACAAACTGCCAAGTGCAGTCATGAAAGCAATACGAAACCCACTACTCACTCCTTTACTTAAACACAACAGTGAGCTTGGTCCTGGTGAAGCTGTGAGCACGAGAATGGCAAGAGTGTAAAAAATCCATGTATCTATTTGCATTGGCATCCCTTCCAGCAAAATGAGGTTTATAGCCCATTGTGTATAGAACTATTTTATCGCCCGGTTTCTATCCATGAAGCCGAGGTCTTAATAACCATCTTGCATCTAAATAACTTAGAAAAAATTAATAGATAGTTATGCAAATAAAATACGATCTACATGCAAGGATGTAAAGCCTGTTGTATAAGCTTATCTATTTCTCTTAATCATAAAAAGGCTTAGGATCGATCTCTAACGATGAAGGCGCGATCGCTCTTTCAATTTTGTACGCACTCGTTTTTAAATCCACCATCGTGACATCAATGTATCGTTTATACTTGCGGGAGTAGAAACATTTCACTTCTGGCTTTAATGCTTGAGATTCATTTGAAGACCAAACAATACCAACACGCCCATCGTTCAACTCGACAATGGAGCCTACGGGGTACATCCCAATGCAATTAATGAATTTGTAAACTAAGTCTGCGTCTAAATGAAATGGCGTTAGACTCAACAAGATTTTAAACGCTTCCGCAGAACTCATGCCTTTTTTGTAACAGCGATCAGCCGTTAGCGCATCGTAGATATCTACAATACAGCTCATACGGCCGTGAATTGGAATCTCATCCCCCTTCAAGCCTCTAGGATAACCATTGCCATCTAACTTCTCGTGGTGCATCAAACAAACATCACGGCTTACTTCACTAAGCCCTTTTACGTGAAGGATAATCTCACCTGCGAACACTTGATGTAGCTTCATATGTTCAAATTCTTCAGGCGTTAGCTTCGCTGGCTTGTGCAAGATCTTATCATCGACTTTAATTTTACCTACATCATGAATAATGCCACCTACAGCAAGCTGTTTTAGCGTTGGCTTATCCAAGCCCAAGTACTTACCGAATGACACTAAAAGACAAGCGACATTGACGGAATGTTCCAATAAGTAAGAGTCTTTTTTTCGGAGTGCAGAGACACACTGCAACGCATCTGAGTCAATCAAAACACTTTCAATGACATCGTCAGCCCAAGCTTCTACTTCATCAACTTCAATGATTTTTCCTTCAAAAGTTTGATTCAATAGTTTCTGCGCCAAATCTTTTGCTTCGGCGATCAGCTTTTTGGCTCGCTTGTGTTGGATGTCTCTCGAACGATAAGTTCGTTGACCCCTCTTAAAATCTGAGTGTTTCTGCTCTCTCGTCTCTTTAGTGGCATCAGTTGATTCATCTACATGCTTGAAGACACACTGCTGCGAAGATAATGTTTGATCTACCCAAACATACTTTACTCCACTTGTAGCAAGCTTCTTAATGCCTTCAGGGCTAGATATCCGCCCTGCATTGGCTAAATTGACGCGCTTGTTGTGCTCTATCGCGGTAACAAACATACCAACGCCGATATCAGCGAGCGCAATTTTGATTGAATTTTTCGGATCGTACTGCATATAAAGAAGGCTTACTCGATATTAACGTCCGCATTATAAGAGATTTGATTACTTGGCGTGATAATAAATTTGAATTGATTACAATTAATGAGCATCCTGTCAATTAATAATCGGTCGCGCTCATTAAGTCCTTTTTGTTATTATGGTTTTATCCAAGATAGCATATATACAAATGACGTTAGAAAACCGCACATTGATACCGACACAACTGAAAATAACTTTAGGATAATTATTCATAAATATTTATAGATTGCGGACGGCATCAATAACTGTATTTTATAAATGATTTTTACTGTTGACTATTTTTTATAAATGTCGATGATTAGCCGCCTAATCTTAGTATGTTATTAACCTAGTAGCGCATAAAATGATAGCCAAACAATTTGAACTGACACTTTTGTGATTGTAATGTACGCCAGTAGATCAACTCTATGTTATCAACCCCAACACTCATCTCTGATGCTAAAAGGCTCGAGGAGGAAATATCTTGACCACCATATTTGACCAACAAGTCTCAGATAGTGACCGAGAGTTCCTAAAAATCGTCGAAGAACGATTCATTCATATCTTCGATGTATTTAACGAAGGCCTCTTTTACATGGATGAGTTTGGCACCATGGTATTTTATAACAAGGGCTTTTATGAGCAGCTTGGTATCAACGCTGGTCGAATCAGCTTAGAGCAATGGTTAGACCTTGTTCACCCTCTCGATCGAGAAAGACTCTCCACTCGGGTCGATGCTCACATCATTACCAACAACACGAGGGTCACAACGACCTACCGCGTGCGTAAACCCAATGGGCAGTACGTCTGGATTGAAGGCGTAGCCATGACCAAAGAAACAGAACATGGTCATTATATGGTTGGTAGCCACCGTGATATTTCTGAACGCAAGCTGATGGAAAGCTATATTCATCAAGTCGCATTTCATGACAATGCGTCAGGTATGGCTAATCGCGCCCATCTCTTGCTGGATATTGAAGATAGTGTGCGAGCCACCGATTCTTGTGCATCTATCTGTTACATTCAGATAGAAGAGATTAAATCTTACTTAAATCAATATGGCAGCGAGTTGGTCGATGGGTTAGTGGAAAAATTGCTACAAACTCTCAGTCACCTACCTTCTCCAAATAGTTCTGTATATCGCGTACATGATGATGACTTTGCGATTTTGATTCACGATGAATGCTCGGTAGAAACGCTACAAAGTTACGCCGAAAGTTTAAAGGAAACCTACCACGAGGCAGTGATTGAAGAAGGCCAATACTTAGGAAGTAACATTAGTATTGGTTTGTATCCTTGCATAGATCCAAGTCACTCAGCAGAGGAAATATTACGTAAAGCAGCACGAACTTGTCAGTACGCAAGCGAACAGAATAAAGACCGTGTTGCGGTTTACAGTGAGAAAACTCAGCATGCCGTAGACCGTTATTTCTTTATTGAGCAAGGTCTAAAAAGTGCACTAGAAAAACAGACATTAAGCGTTAAGTTTCAGCCAATTATTGACGCCAAAAGCTCAAAAGTGGTGAGCTTCGAATCTCTGGTTCGCTGGCGTAGCAAAGAGTTTGGCGAAATTTATCCAGACGAATTCATCCCCGTGGCAGAGAACAAAGGTTTGATTGTCGAACTCGGATATCAAGTCTTTGCCAAAGCGTGTGAATTTATCAAAAACTACCGTGAGCGTTACCAAAACCAAGTTCGCGTCAACGTGAATGTTTCTGTACTTCAGTTAATGAACAGTGAATTCCCTGCGCGAATTAAAGCCATGGCGGATGAGGTTGGTGTCGATCCTGAGTCTATTGTTTTGGAACTAACAGAAACGTTTATTTTGGATAATAATCAGACAGCCATTGCCCCTCTGAATACCCTCAGGGAACTAGGATTTGCACTCTCTCTGGATGACTTTGGATCGGGTTACAGTTCATTAAATAGCTTCTTCGACCTCCCGATGACACAAATCAAAATTGATAGGTCGATGGCGTGGAAAACACTAACCAACCGCTCTTCACAAGAATATCTGAAGTTTCTTATCACTATGTGCCAGGAAAATAATATTGAAGTAGTGATTGAGGGAATTGAAGACGCCAAAATGTGTGAATTTTTTACCGAAATGGGCGTCGATTATCTGCAAGGTTATTGGTTCTCTAAGCCACTTTCTGTTGCCAGTGCAAGCCGCTATTCGTTGAGTTAAGCATACTAGAGCAATATTCCGCACGGCCACGTTAAACATGCTGAACTATTCACTATAGATTTCAGACACTAACTGGCCGTGACGAAAACAAAGCTTAATGCCCCCTATTAACGTAGGCGTTCAAACACCACACTCTGATCTAAATGTTCGTGATACTGAGTGTAATCTAAGCCCACATCAAAGATATATTGGGTCACCAGGTTTCTAACGCACTCTATTAATTGGCTTGCTTGCCATGGTTTTTCAAAGTAGCGGTCAATGCCTGCGGAGTTGATCGCATTAATCGTATCGGTGTGCGTCGCTTGCCCGGTAAGAAGCACTTTCCTCGTAAAGCCAAAACGACCGTCTTTTGATACATCGGTCAGCAGCTCTACTCCCGTTTTACCTGGCATCACATGATCGGAAATAATCAATGCGATCATCTCGCCTTCTGCATCAAATTCATCCATCAGTTCTAGAGCCTCACCTGCTGATTCGCAGTCTTCGACATTCAACCACTGATTTAACGGCTCTAAATCTTGTAGAACCGCGCTTAGTACCTCTCGTTGGTCATCAACGCAAATTACATTAAGCTTCTCCATGTTCACCCTCTACTGGTAACTTGATTCTAAAAATCGTTTTTTCACTGTCGCTCTTTACTACAATAGAGCCGTTATATCCGGCGATAATGCGCTTCACAATCGACAGACCTAACCCTAAACCAAACGACAATCCCCCCTTTTTAGTGGTGAAGTTTGGCCGGAAAATTTTTCTACGTGTCGCTTCATCAATTTCTGGTCCGTTGTTAGCAATCGTGACCAAAATTTTACCCTTACTCTCCCGAGTATGTATTTCGATACCGGGTTTCTCCGTTTCACCAAGTGCATCGCACGCATTCTTTAATATATTTACCCAAACTTGGACGAGTTCGGTTTGAGAACCAATAAAAGCAGGTAAATCCGCAGGGCTAAAACGAACACTCACTCGTCTTAAGTCACTTTGCAATAGAGCCAAGGCGCGATTGATTGAATCATTGATGTTAATCGCTTCATCCAAGTCGATATCCGTGCGCCCCAATTGTTTTACGGATCGCACAATGCCAACGGTATGTTTAGAAGCGATGCGTAAGTCATGCAGATCTCGCCCCATTTGCCAGAAACGTATCGCTTCTTCTGGTCTTTTTAGCCAATGTTCTGAAAGGAAGTTATTTGGAACGGCACGTGCAAGATCACGAGCAACCTCCTTGGTTAAACCGTAGTATTTTTCGAAGTGGCGCCCCCGCTTTCTCGCTTCGCTAGAAGAGACTTTCTGCCCTTGCATTAAACCAAAATCAAAAAATTGACTCGCTTCCGGATGAACTTCTTCAAGCAGTTCCATGATAACTGTCTCTAGCCGTTCTGATTTACTGCTTACAACGCCTATCGCATTGTTCAACTCATGAGCAATACCCGCTGCAAGCTGCCCCAACGTTGTCATTTGCTCTGCGGTATGAAGCTTTTGTAGTGCTTTTTCTTTAGCCAATGCCTCTTGCATTGCGCGCCGTTGACGACGAGATAATTCGTTAACCATCACAGGCATAAATTGTGTCGTCAATGGTCCGTATATCGCCTCTTCCACGGCGGGCGTATCGCGCTGTATCCAAGCCAATTCAACATCGGTTTGAGCAATCACTGTCGAAGAGGCAGTCCACGTACCAGAAAAGAAACTATGTACGCCAATAAACGCACCTTGAGACGCAGAAAATACCTGAATCGGTTTCTTGTCATCTTCCGCGTAATAGCCCGCCAGTTCTCCCGACAGCACATAGTACAAGCGATCGTTGTAGCCAGCTTGCTCAATAAGCACCGACCCGGATAAAACTGTTAATCGGCGTTCAAGGTGATTAAAGTAGCGTTGTACTAACGCGTCTAACTTCGTTTCGTACATGGTGGGTTATCCAATATGCCCAACAGTATGTAAAATCCACACCATCACAAAGCTGAGTAATACGCCAATCACGCCTAGCACGGCACCGATACGAGCCATTTGGCCGCTCTCGACATGCCCTGTTGCATGAGCTAACGCGTTTGGTGGCGTACTGATTGGTAACGACATACCGAGTGAAGCGGCAAATGTCACGACCAAGATCAGAGTAACTTCACCGCCGAGAGGCGTTAGCGAAGCCATAGAAGTACCCAGCGCAGCCATAATCGGCATCAGCAAGTTTGCGGTGGCTGTATGCGACATAAAGTTTGCCATTAACAAGCACAAGAAAGCCGCACCAAACAAGACAACATATGGCGAGAACTGATCAAACGGAATGCTGTGTACCACCAGCTTCGCAAGCCCGGTTTTATCTAGAGCAAGGCCCAGAGCAATACCGCCTGACACCAACCAAAGCACATCCCAAGAGATTTTCTTCAAGTCTTCTTTGTTGATGATGCCCGTCAATGAGAACACTGCGACCGGAATTAATGCTACTGTGTAAGAATTCATTCCATGTGCAGAACCCATCAACCAAAGAATAATCGTGCCGACAAAGGTGACGTAAACCATTATTGCTTTGGGTGTTTTCAAAAACTTGCTTTTAATGTTCAGATCGATGGTGGTTTGTTCGGCTTTATACAAAAAGCCAATCAGAAACCAGGCTAACGCCATCATCACAATAACGAATGGCACACCAAATACCATCCATTCACCAAACGTAATTAAGTTGTCACCAACCAAATATTTTAGGGCGATGGCATTCGGTGGCGTGCCGATTGGAGTACCAATGCCACCAATGTTGGCCGCAACAGGAATACACAAAGCGAATGCAATTCGACCTGGGTCTTTAGGCCCGAAAACTGCTATCACAGGGGTTAAAATGGACAACATCATCGCTGTTGTTGCGGTGTTTGACATAAACATGGAAAAAACAGCGGTGATCAGCATCAACCCCAGCATAACGAACTTTGGTTTTTGTCCAAATGGTTTGAGTAACACTCGGGCTAAGTTGACATCTAACCTGTACTTTGTCGCCGCCATAGCCAAAAAGAAACCGCCGAGGAAGAGCATGATAATCGGACTAGCGAAGGTCGCCATTATCTCGTTGTATTGTAATAGCTCACCAAAATGTGGCTGCCCTTCTTGCAAGCGAAAGAGCACAATACCTTTATTTGATACAAGCAATAGCTCTAGGACAATGATCACAACCGAAGTGGCGTAGATTGGAATTGGCTCGAATACCCAGCAAAGTGCGGCAAGCAAGAAGATTGCAATCACTCTTTGCTGGACGATAGTAATGCCATCAAATGGGAACGCAGAGAGAGGCATCAACCAAACAAGCAATGGTATCAATGTTGGAGCAACGTATTTGAGATAAGGGCGCATAGTACTACTTCTCTTCCTGAGATGGTTAGCCAGACACATTTGGCGTTTGGAACGCTATTACCCGCCGCAAAACCAAAACTTTCAGACTGTTTTTAAGCCTTCAGAGACGAAATGCGGTAATGGCGTTCCAGAGAAGATTATGTACACTGTTTTCAAACAAAACATTGGTGCGAGATCAATGAACTCGCTTTCACATTGGAAAACATTTTATATCTGTGTTCAAGCTCACTAAATGCTCACTATTTAAGTTAAATATACTTTTCCATCATAAAGTTAGTTAAGGTTTCTCCCCTAACCTCAACACGTTGTCGAGACTTAACTGTGAAACCCATTTTCTCGTAAAAAGGTCGGGCGGTAATACTCACTTCAGAATACAGTCGTTTTATCCCCTGTACTTTCGCCTGTGAAAAAAGAAAAGACATCAAATCACGACCAACACCTTGTCCTTGGTATTCATGATGGCAAAAGAAATGATCAATCAAGCCGTCACCTTGCAAATCACAATAGCCAACGACCTGCCCTTCTATCTCCGCGACATAGGGTTGAATATCGTCCATTTTGCGTTGCCACACATCGAGGTCAAAATCTGATGGTGCCCAAGCGGAAACTTGTGATTCCGTGTAATCGCGACGATTAATGATTCGCACAGTATGGTAAAAGAGTGCCCACAGTGTTGGGGCATCCTCGGTGCGATAGCAGCGTATTGAGAGCATCAATTTCCTCATTCCTATTCAATAAATACTAAGCATTAACGCAAAGTGATACTAGTGAACTCATCATTTTCAATGCCAATCACTAAAGGCTTCCCAATCTGATCACTGTTCATCAATACGGTTGTATTCAGCTCTCGGCTTGATCTGCGTATATTGCTTTTTCTTATGATATGAATATTCACAATATAATCGGAATACTCCTTTGTGATTCCGCCGGAAAATTCTACGTGCTCACTTTCATTGTCTCGGACAACATGAAATTTTCGATTGGCTTGAATATCAGTACTGATGGAGGAGTCACCATAGTTCAGCACAACGGACGTTGGTTCGCTATCTTGATTGGCAAAACAGCCAAATGCGAACATGCTTAATGCGAGTATACTTTTTGATTTAAACATTAATTATTCTATTTCTAGTTATTTTTCTGCTATTTGCATGACCAAACAGCACTTGTTCTGTGAGCGCCTATTGTGCCATAGCTGAACGCTGACTCTAAACGCGCAAAAAGATGAGCGATGAAAATTCCGTCCAAAACAAGCAAATGTGAGACAATGTGAGGGTCCCAAACTCACTCAACCAGTCAAAGGCCACTGTAAACCTCTGTTTTTTTTATGCTTTTAATTCATGTGACCGTGTAAGGAATACATACAACCTCTTACTTTTTCATACGCAATTAGACGAATCGTTCGAGAAATACGGCATCGTCTATGCCACATGTTACAAATCGGCTTACCTTATTATTACGTATGAACTGGAATTATGGCACTAACTTCCCTCTCTCTTTTAATAAGGAGAGGATTTCAACAATCAGACTTGCCACGTTTTTATAGCTAAAATCAATAGAGCGTTACCAGCATCGGTTGGTCTAGGAGCAATAAATGAAAGACCCTCTCAACTTTACTCACCTTGTAAAAATTGGGTTCATGTCAATCGCGGTTATGCTGGGTGGATGCACTCAAGGAGATTGGCGTACCGCAAGCAGAGAACCTGCGGGTATCGCACCCGATCCTTCTAATGTTAAGCATGCTGTGATTGAGTTTTATGCCGCAGATGCGTTTGGTTGGCGAGGCTGGTTTGCCGTTCACACATGGTTTGCAATAAAGCCTGAAAATGCGAACGAATATACAGTCTATGAAGTAGTCGGCCGGAGAGTGAATCGCGGACAACCCGCTCTATATCAGTACCAAACTGGGACGCCAGATCGATATTGGTATGGTGCAAAACCAGAAAAGATCCTCTCCATACAAGGTGAAAAGGCCCGCCAGCTTATCCCTAAAATACAAAGTGTTATTAACCAATACCCTTGGGCTGAAGAATATACGCTGTTTCCAGGGCCAAATAGCAATACATTTCCGGCTTGGGTGGGTAAACAAATTCCAGAATTAGAGCTGAACTTGCCGTTTCGCGCAATTGGTAGCGGTTACGCCAGCGATTAACAGCAAAGGTTAGTCACTGGCTCGTTTTATGTTCAGCCTAAAGCGCAATATCTATTGTGCGTCGTCACCCAACTCAGTTCTATTTCTTCCATTATGTTTCGCTTTATACAGTGCATTATCGGCGTCTTTCATTACCGCTTCAATTGGTGTGTCATTGCCTTTCCAGTGAGAAACGCCCAACGAAACCGTGACCTTACCAACGACTTGGAAGTCATGTTGTTCCACGTTGTGTCTAATACGCTCTGCAACATCCATAGCGTGGTTTACGTCTGTTTTTTCCAAAAACATCATAAACTCTTCACCGCCAGAACGACACAGGTGATCATTAGAGCGAGCTTGGTCTTTCATTAACTGCGCAAACTCTCTAAGTAAATTGTCACCCACGTCATGGCCATAGTTATCGTTTACGCTCTTAAAGTGGTCAATATCTAGCGCCAAAACAGAGAACGCGGTATTTTCCTGCTTAAACAAACCAAGAACTTTATCTAATCCACGTCGATTCAATAATCCAGTCATCGAATCTGTTAATGTATCCAGTTGCAGCTTATCAATGGTTTTTGACACGATACCAAATGCTTTAAGAAAGCTAAGCTTCAAATGTGAGACCTCAAAATACCAAGACTTAACCAGTTTGAGATCATCGATAGATGATGAATGTTCTTCGACACCTCGCACAGCACCCGCTAACTGCCAAAGTGGTCTAGAAATAAGAAGGGACAAGAACCAAATTAGCAACAAAGTTAATAAACCAATTGGAATCGACTTAAGGAAAACATTCCACATCTGTTCATCTAGCACAGATAACGTCATCGATTTCGGGCGCTGAGCAACAATTCCCCATCCTGATGACTTTACTGGTGCATAACCAGCAAGCATTTCGACGCCGCGAGAGTTAACAATTTCTTTGTTACCGCTCTGCCCCATCGTCACCGCTTTGATTGCCTCATTATCGTCGATTACTTCACCAACTCTCGATTGATCTGGGTGATAAATCAGAGTGTTACTCTCATCGACAACGTAAAGGAAAGAACCATCTTTGTATGCGTGCTGGCTGAGTAACTCTGCAAGAATATTTTCTTTTTCTAGATAAATAGTGCCGCCGATATAACCTAAATATTCATTAGATTGAGAAAATATAGGGTATGAGATGGTTAACAAGTAATTTCCAGCTGGCGATATAAATGGTTCAGTAACAACCGGTGCTTGAGCGTTTAAAGACTGGCGTTTTCTTTCACCCACTAACCTTACACCTTTCACCTGAAGTGTTTCAGGGGATACAGAAATAATAACCCCTTTTGCATTAACGACAACCACAGAGTTAAATGATTTGGTTTGCGTTCTTAATCTCTCAGCCTCTTTATCAAGAAGCTGAGCGTCATGCATCTTGTCTTTTAGCACGTTCGCACTGTATTTTAACTGCGACATTGAGCTTTCTATGAAAGAGTCTGTCATTTCAGACATTTTTTGGGCGTAAACACGGTTTGATTCTAACGTGTTATTGATGATGAGATCCCTTTGAACACGATAAATCGAGTAGAATGCGTTGATCAAAGTGACAAGCACACTGAACACACATAGGGTGACAATAAGATTTCTAAGATTGAGTTTTTCTTTTCTTCTAAAAGACATTGCCAATGGCCAACTTTGAAGGCTTTCTATATGAATGAGCGTATAGGTTATATGAAATTGATTTGATTTTCAGGTAGTAAGTTGGGATCAATGTTAATATTTGCTCACATTAAAGAACACTTTATGAGCTAAAAAGAGAATTCAGTAGCACGATAAAGAACCGTGCTACTTTCATATTTGGCGTTTAAGAGGATTTTGTCTCTGTCATCGTTTTTAATATATCCACAACTAGCTGATGATCATCTAACTGCGGTAAACCCGATACCGTCACAACCCCAACCAAACCAGACCCAGAAAGCCGAATTGGGAACGCGCCACCATGAGCGCAGTACTCACGAGCATCGAGATGAGGCTGATTTTCGAAATCACGTTGCTTTTGCTTGTTGTACAGAGAAAGATAGTAAGAGCTGTGGCCATACCTTAATACTGAGTTTCGCTTCCTACGGACCCAATCTACATGATCAGCGCAGGTTCCTGCCATCGCGTATTGAAATAGCGTTTGTCCAAAGCCGTAAACCTCAATAGCAACAGCCGCGCCGCGAGCTTCAGCCTCTTCTTTTAGAGCGAGGCCGATAGACCACGCAATATGGTGATTAAATTCCGCCAACTGAAGTTCATGCTCTTGCAGGGCCACGAGTTCAAGCGTCAAACTCATGGTTTCACCTGAATCGTTTTACCCGTTTTACTGCTTTCCAATGCCATCTCAATCAGAGCGATATTCTGTACTGCTTGAGCGGCAGGAACCGGGTTATCAGTGCCCAAACGAATGGCGTCTGCCACACCAACAAAGTAAGCTTGGTACGCGCCTCTCTCCGTTTTGATAGTTTGCGCACCGTCTTCGTCGTAACGGACGCCGTATAACGCCTCATCTTCTTCCGACCAAGCATCGTTTTCCGGCAAACGGCCTTCTTTTAAGTAGCCCTCTTGAGGATCTAATCCAAACTTTTCATATTTAGCTTCCGTACCCAATACTTTGTAGCGGAGATTCGGCTCTGGGCTATACAAGTTTGAATGCAAGTGCACAATATGCTCAGGGTAATGAAGTATCAAGTTGTAATAATCAATCGTTGTCGCACCCGGGCGCATCATTCGACATTGTGCGTCTATCGCATCTGGCAAGCCAAACAACACCAATGCTTGATCGAGAAGATGAGGAGCAAGGTCGAATAGAATACCACCACCATCTTGGGCTAGCTCTCGCCAGCGTTGACGAACTTCAGGGCGGTAACGGTCAAAGTGTGACTCGAATAGCTTTATATCACCTAACTTACCTTGTTCGATAAGAGATTTAACCGTGAGAAAATCTCCATCCCAACGTCTATTGTGAAAAACGCTCAGCACCAGACCTTTCTCTTCCGCCAAGGCGATAAGTTCATTACCGTCTTCTATACGAGTAACAAACGGTTTCTCGACGATGACGTGTTTCCCATTGTTCAACGCACGCTTTGCAAGTTCGTAATGTACGTCATTTGGCGCAGTAATGATTACAAGCTCTGCATCACTATCATCGAGTAAAGTATTCGCATCAGAAAACCACTTAGCATCTGGCCAATCATTTTGAACCGCCTCCTGTTGACGAGAGCTTATCGCGCTCAGCGTTAAATTTGGTAGCGCTTTAATGAAGGGTAAATGAAACGTTTTTGCTGAATATCCGTAACCAATCACAGCGGTTTTTACGGGATCGTAAGCCATTCTAAGATTCCTTATTTCGGTGACACAACAATACATTCAATATCATTGTGATCGAGGAGTTGTTGAAAATCTGATTGAGGAGGATGATCGGTAATAATGATGTCGATCTTTGACAAATCACATACGTGGTGGAAATTGTCGCTACCAATTTTTCGGGATTCACAAACGACGATGACCTGCTGAGCTTGAGCAATCATCGCTTGTTTCATTGTTGCTTCTAACAAACTATTTGTTGTCAGCCCTCGGGATGACAATGCACACACGCCAATGAACGCTTTGTTCACGTGATACTGCTGCATTTGCTGCTCTGCTTGCGCCCCTAAAACTGCTCTGGCATAAGGGTCAAAGTGTCCGCCTAAGAAATGAACGTCCATTGTGTCGTTTGTTTCAGCAGCGGTCAGCACATCAATGCTGTTAGTGACGACGTTGAGCTTGTTTTCTCCACAATGCGCTTTTCCTGCATAGAGTGGGAGCAGAGACAAAATGGTGCTGGTATCAATAACAAGATGGTCGCGCTCATCCAACAACGCTGCGGAAGCTTGAGCTAGTCGATGTTTAACGTCACTCACGGGTCGACTCGCGTATGCCTCGGTATGGGAAGAGATCGGCGCAAGCATGACACCACCTCGTATTCTTTGTAACCCAGGTTGCTGACTCAACTTAACTAAGTCTCGACGAGCTGAATCTCGCGAGATACCAAAGTACTCACAAACTTCAGACAACGTTACTTTATTTTGCTGATCCAGCTTCGCTCTGAGCGCTACGAGTCTTTCTTCTTGTGTCATAACTTAAATTCACTTAAGTGATTTTAAGTAAACTTGCCACAATGATAGAAAAATTACCAACAAAACCACTTATAACCAACTCAATTGACCAAAGGTTAACCAAAGATAAATGAGCAGCAAGGCAAACTTCCTAGAGCGGTACGTTCACTCAAGCCCACATAGTTAGGCGTATGAAGTTTATTTATACCCGTTTAAAACAACTGGCTCATCTAGCCCTAACTTCACCCTATTTATTTTAATAAGCGCTTTTGGTAGTGGAATAAACCCAGTATTTCGTACCTGTTGTGTATTGTTGTCGGTTGTAAGGAGTTCAAATAGCTTTGATTTTTTGATCTTCTGATTAGTGTCGAATTGTTTATTTATATAAACGTAATAGACCACGGAAAATGGATAGCGAAGAGAATAGATGCAATCTGTGCTCAAAGAGCATGAGTCATCGTTATGATGAACAGAGAGAGCCTTGTAGCTCGACCACTGTTCTGAGTATTTAAAATCGGAGTATCGCATATAAGCTTTGGCTAAAAAGTCGTCACTTAAAGCGCGTTTCAATCGGTCTTCATCAAGCTTTTGAATCGATGATTGACAACCATTAGAGCTCACATCTGGGTTACTTAAACGCATCTCCCCGAAAGCATACGTATTTGCATCACAGCGTTTCAATTCACTAACGGAAACACTATCTACCGTACTCTTTTGACTATTGATTACGACAATAGCGTTTGCCATTAAAAACAAACGTATAGGCCTGTGGCCTCTTTCTCGTTGAAATCGAGAGATGTTTTCATCTGACCATTTCTTAGATGTGATCGCAATAGAGGTCCCGTCATTTAGCATGTCGTTAAAACCACCAGACTGAGATGCAAGCGCTACATTTACACTTGGCTCATCTATCAATGTTTCTATCGTTTCTAGTATCTCTGGTTCGACAAAAATCGATGTTCGAGCCTCAGAGTCAGCAAATGCCAGCGGTGAAATCAAACATGAAGCTAGAGCAAAGAAAGGCAAGACTTTAATTTTCATAATTCAACTCCAACTTCGAATTAGGTGTCAACTCGCTGTCCGAACTAAATATAGTCCACGCTTGTTCAGTACTTTCAGCTTTCGTGTTTACAACAGCAATTGTGCGCCTTTCCCGTTTTTTTAGTTGTACCGTCAATGCCGTATTCTGATAAAACTCTTGCTCTTCAATTCGATTATCTTGAATGCCGTTTCTCACTAGCAATTCTCGTATAGCTGCCGTCCTTTTCTTTGCCAACGCTTTGTTGTATTCGAGTGACGCTTCAGGGCTTGTGTCTCCTATCAGTATGACTTGCGCATTTGGGTTACTCTGAAGCAGTGCTTTCAACTCGCTTAGCGGCATATCATGAGATGGCGTTACCTGATGCTCATCCATCACAAAGAAAAAACTGATCAGGTGTGTCTGCGAGTCGTTGACCCAATTCGCACAACCTTCACTGTCAACAACGACACCTTTTGGCGTATCTGCGCAGTTATCTCGTTGGTTTATCACGCCATCACTATCATTGTCTTTAAGGTCGTTGTACTGGTAAGTGGTCAACGTCGTATCCGGTGATTCAGCACAGCCCGCTAACATGAAAACTAGAAGACTCGTCACTGCGAATTTATCCATTATTGTTCTCCTTCCAGTTCTCTGGATACTCAACTCGCAACGCATAAGTCAGAATCCCCATCGAGTTGAATAAACGGTAAGTGGCAACCAAATGATCGTACTTTGTTCGGGTGTAGTTCCGTCTCGCAACAAACGTTTCAACTTTGGCATCTAATACATCTAACAAACTGCGTCGCCCTACATTGAACTGCTGGATGTACCCTAATTCAGTTACTTTCGCCGCATCAACGTTGACTTTTAAAAACTCCATTTGCTGTTGAAGCAATGTATGTGCGTCCCATGCCAGCCTTACACCTTCATTCGCATCTAGTTCTGCATTTGCTCGAATAGCCCTCGCCTCCTCTACTCGCCAGGCAGATGACTCCACTCGGGAGTCTGTAGAAAAGCCGTTAAAAAGATCGTAGTTGACCGTCAGCATAACCTTTGCATCTTCGTTAATGCCTTCAATATTATCCACGTTGTCTGTTTTGTTGGCTGACAGCTCAAGCTTGAGCTCTGGGTAGTAATCCCCCTTTTCTCTTTTTACTTCATGTCGAGCCGCCTCTAAATCTTTCATCGCTGACTGTATGGATGGGTGCAACCTAACCGCTTGTTTGAGTGCTTCGTCAAGCTTATTCGGAAGCAACTCCTGCGGGTAAACAGGTTCAACTAAGTTTTGTGGCGCTCGACCAACCAAACGTACAAATCTTGTTCTAGCATCGGAAAGATTGTTTTGGGCGGCAATCAATGAGGACTGTGTTGTCGCGACACGCGAAGAAACCTGCGCTAAGTCGGAGTTGCTGGTTAAACCTTTTTCTTTTTTATCTAGAATGAAACGGTAGATCTCTTGGTGTTCATTTAGGTTTCTTTCTGTCAGTTTCATCAACTCTCGGGCATGTAAAACATCCACATACGCTCTGACAGTATCTAATGCAACATTTTCCGCAGATGCCAATAAGTCCAAGCGTTCAGCTTCAGCCTCGTAAGATAGGCGATCAACATCAGCACTTGTTTTAAATCCATCAAATAACAGTTGGGAGATTCTTACGCCCATCTCCGTTCTTTCTAATGTTCTATCTTCACTGTCGATGTAGTTTCCGTTGTTATATCGAGTACCTTCGTACCCTGCTGCTGCATACAAATTAACCTGAGGAAGAAATGAACCATTTATGGCATTTCGGTCTCGTACCATCGACTCATAGCGAGAATAGCGAGCAAGCAAACTGGGGGAGCTATCGAGAGATAACGTAACTGACTCTTCTAAAGTCAAAGCGTTTGGCGACGATGATACTGCAAACAAGACCAATAACGTTGATTTAAGCCGCATCTTATATCCTTATGTCTATCTTTCTCTGAGCGAATTCTCTTTCGCACGTAATATAGGTTTTAACCAATAATTCAGTACTGTTTTTTCTCCTGTAAGAATGTCTACCACAACCTGCATTCCCGGGATGATCGTAAACTTATCATCAACCTTGAAAGTAACGTTGGCACGGTAGTAGGCATTGCCCTCTTCATTTTGAAGTGCATCGGCGCTTACGTAGGTCACTTCTCCTTCTAGGCCTCCGTAAATGACAAAGTCATAGGCAGACAACTTTACCGTTGCCGGCAGGCCAGGCCTTATGAAGGCGATATTCTGAGGAGAAATTCTCGCTTCAACGATTAACGTGCTATTACGAGGGACTATTTCTAAAATAGGCTCACCCGGCTTAACCACACCTCCGATGGTTCTGACAAAAACATCTTTGATGGTTCCATCGACCGGAGAAAGTAACTGCGTTCGATTCAACTGATCCGCAATCGCCTGACGACTTTCATTGAGCTGCGCTAGTTGCGTCACAACTTCATTGAGCTGCCCTTGTGCCTCTGCCCTAAAAGCAAGCGCAGTACCACGATAATCTGCGATGGATTCAGAATACACAGCCCTTTGCTTTTGGGCAGCAGCTTGTGAACTCGCGATGTCTCCTTTGAGCTTTATAACGTCTCTATTCAGTTTTAATAATTCCACTTCAGCCACCGCGCCACTAGAAACCACCTCTCTCAACATATCTCGCTCTTTCGAGACAATAACCAGACTGCTTTTTAGTGTTTGAATGGTATTCAAGGTATCTAGATAAGCTTGCGATTGTTGCTCAATTCGCAATTTAGCCTCCTCCAGCTCAGACTCCAGTTGGCTCAACCGCTCAAGATAGTTTGCTTTGGCATTCAGATAGGCAGAGTGGCCGGTCATCGAAATATCAAATGGCTGAGGCTCGATACTCACTTGTTGTTTCCAATCCAGTTGGAGGCTATTCACTTTTACCGTTTCTAATTCAATTTGAAGCCTCTGCTTTCTGGCGAGCAAAGATTCTACTTGTTCAGAGGTCTCCGAATAGGTCGACTTAAACCTTGTATCATCCAGAATGGCGATGGTTTGCCCCTTAGTGACGCTTTCACCAGGCATGACAAGTAACTCCTTTAGAATGCCTCCCTCTAAGCTCTGAATCGTCTGAACAGACAAAGTAGGAACAACTTTTCCTTCGCCGACAACCACTTCGTCTAACCTCGCCCACGAGGCCCAAATAATCACACTCAGCACTAACGCGGCAGACAACCAAATCAACGTTCTCGAACGGTTTGCTAAATGAGCATTACTCCAACGAACTGTGCTCATCATTGACCTCCTTCGCGTACAATTGATACTGCGCGTACTCTGTTCGTCTTCGCGTTAGACTGTTGTTTAGCAAAAATTTCTTGGGGCGATCCTTCCCTCAAAATTGCGCCTTTATCAAGCACAACAATTCGATCACAAAGCGATAATAAGGAATGTTTATGAGAGCTAATAATCATCGTCGTCGAGTGCGGCAACGATTTAAGAGCATTAAACAACGCATTCTCAGCAGGTTGGTCTAAGGAACTGGTTGGCTCGTCTAAAATTAATGCTGCTGGGTTTCGATAAAAAGCTCTTGAAATCGCTACAGCTTGCCTTTGCCCCCCCGACAAATAACGCCCTCCTTCTCCGACTTGCGTTTCTAGACCATGAGGAAGGCGACTCATGTACTGGTTCAAACCCGATAATTCTATCGCACGGCGTAATCGTTCTTGATCAATAACATGATGTCCTAATACTATGTTTTCCATAATGCTGCCGTATATAAGATGCGAATCTTGGCCAACCCAACCCGTTTTCTCTCTTATCAATTCGGCGGGCCAAAGCTGACTGTCAATGTCATCAAAATAAACGCTACCCTGTAAGGTACTGAGTTGATTGGCAATAATAGAAAGGAGTGTAGACTTTCCTGCTCCTGCACTACCAATAACGCCAACGCGTTCGCCTTGCTTGATAGTAAGATTAATATCTCTCAAACATGGCATATCAACATCTGGGTATTGGAAGCTCACGTTTTCTAAACGTATATTCCCTGTAAATTCGGCAGACGTAATGACCTGACTGCGTTGCACCTCCTGAGGTAAAGACATGATAGAATTTAAGCCTTCAACCGCTGTTTTTGTCTGTTGATAGCGAAGTAACAGCATAGCTAACTGGTTAATCGCCCCTGCAGCACGACCGCTCAGCATGACAATAGCAATGAGCCCCCCCATGCTGAGCAATCCCTCAGAAATTCTGTACACGCCTGTTACAAGTAACATTACGGTAATTATCTGCTGGCTAGATTGAATGGAGTAAGCAACGATATTCGAATAGTTTCGCGATTGATTTTGCCAATCAGAAAGCATGGATACCGTTTGCTCCCAACGCTTTTGTGCTTCTCCCGTAGCGTTATTTTGCTTAATCTCTTTTAAAGAGGACAATGAATCAAACAAGTGAGCTTGTCGCTTCATGGATAGTGCAGCACTTTCCGTATGTGATTGTTCTATTTTTGCTTTTACCGCAAAGCCAAGGATCAGCAGGGTAAACATGACGGCAATAGGTATGAACATCATTGCCCCACCTAGCCAACCTATTAAGACTAAAAATAACAACGTAAATGGGAGATCAACTAAGGTCACAAGAGATGCAGAAGTAAAAAAATCGCGAACACTATCAAAATCTTGTAGTTGTCGAGCGAATGCACCGACTGATGCAGGACGGTGTTCAAGTTTCATCCCCATAACTTTAGAAAAAAGTATCGAAGAAAGCTTGTTATCGATGTACTTACCCGCGGTATCAGTGACAACTCCCCTTGCTTTACGCAATAGCCAATCAAAAATAATGATGACGGAGACACCAGCGACCAAAACCCATAATGTACTGAAAGCTTGATTAGGCACTACACGATCGTAAACGTTCATAGTGAAAAGCGGAATAACTAGCGCTAGCGTATTGATAAGGAAAGAGGCAATCAAAAGATCTCGATACCACGGAGACATTTCTTTCACTACGGCGAAAAGCCAATGTTCATTATAATCCGCTTGAATAGAACTTATCCGTTTGTCCAGCTCTGGACGCATAGAAACTTGCCATGCTTGAGGCTGGAATTGATTATGCAGCTCCTCGCTCGTGACGTATTGCGTTTCACCTTGATCTTCACTAAATAACGTGACTTGATAATCGCTGTTATGTCGCTCAGATATAATAGCGGGTTGTAACGTCTTCCTATTGATTACCACCAATGGAAAGCTCAACATTGCGGTGGATTTTAAATCGATTAATGTGAGTTCAAGATCGGCTCGCTCAGCGGCTCTGATGAATAAGTCAACATCCAATCTACCCTCAACAAGAGGTAATCCAGAAAGCACCTTTTTTGTATGGTGTCTAACCTCAAAATAACGCATCAACCAAGTTAACGAATGCCCCCAAGGATCGTTAGTCAGCTCACTTGATGAGGATGAGTGATGCTTCATGACATACCACCTACTAGCAAGTTGTTGTCATCAATCATCTTCTGTAAGACATTTTCTTCGGCTACGCCAGTCGAGTCACCTTTGTAAAGCTGATCGAGAGTGACGCCCTGCATAAGAATCTGTTGTTTTGTCCCCGTCTCTTCTGGTTTTATGTGAAGCGTTACGCCATCATCATTCTCTGTTAAATCGAGCTTATTATCGACTTCTGTTATCGAGGTAGCGGTGATTATCGAGGCGATATCAATTGTGTCATTATCATCACCAATAACGGATATTTGGAAGTCGTTGATCACATCGTACGAGGGCTTTAACTCGTTACCGAGCCCTGAACTGTCAAACTCGAATACATCGCTGCCACTTCCTCCAATAAGCAAATCATTAGCATCTGTCGCAAGTAATGTTTGGTCACCCTCTTCCACTAAGGCAACATTGACTGTCTGAGCAGCACCTTCTGCGACTGTAGCACCCAGTGTTGCAATCGGTTTTATCGACAACGTAAAATCACTTGCACCGCTAAACCCGCCAACGATGGAAAGATCAGCGACATCCTCTTGATCAACAGTATAAAAGCCGTTCAATCTTTCACCATGACTCAACTCTAGATCTGTTGGTAATCCGCGAATCTCCACACTTCCAAACTCTTCGGGTGCAGGGTTGACTAAATTCATGCTCAACCCTAAAGGAATACTCCCAGACGCTTCAGACACAATAGATTGATAATCGGCCGTTAGTGTTGGTTCATCAGCTTCAGGGGTAACAACAATGGTTAGATCGGTGCTTTGCACATCTCCAAAATCGGTTTCGAGTTTCCCTGACACTATCGCTTGATCAAACGTTCTAACATTGAGAGCAACATCCATCGTTCCAAATGCATCCTTCGGAACGAACTCCAAACCTGACACTTCATTTGCTCGCACTAATACCGTCGCCACGGCATTGCCCGCGTCATCGAAGGTAAAGGATGAGAATTGAGTCCCGATACGAATCCTACCTAAGCCTTCCAATGCAGAGGGTTCAGAGCTTGCTTTGATCAACATCGACACTTCTATATATTCGTTGCTATTTGTTTCAAAACCGCTCGCTAAAAAGTCAATCGAAATGGAATCACCTTCATCTCCAGTGAACGTGTTAGAGGTTGTATTCAACGATACATCATCGCCAATCGGTTTTACGCCGACGTTGAACTGAGAAGTGGTATAGTTATAGTCGTTTGATCCAGACTCTTGGGTAATAGCTTGCAGTGTTAATGAAATATCCCCACTAAAATCTAGTGGCGGTAGAAAGTAAACCTTATCAAGTTGTGCTTGAGTTAGCTGCCACTCCTTGCTCTCACCATCCGTTGAACCGTTATCAGGGAGTAATTCGAACGTCCCATTATTGTCCCAAACCAACACGGCTCCGTCTGGCACTCCTGTCATGACCAAAGACATCGACTCAGAACCATCTTGATCGATTAATGATGCAGATAAGTTTCCTAAATAAATATAATTATCTTCATCACCAACTACGTCTTCTGTTTCCAGAACCGCTTTATCAACCACTGGGGCAATGGTAACGGTAACTTCTGTTGATTTAGTTTGAGTATCTTTCGCACTGTCAGTACTTAAACAACTTCCCGTGACTTCATCAGTAATGTTTGCGTCAACGGAAATAACAAGCTCTCCACTGTAGTTTTCAGGTGGGATTAACTGAATTTCGTTTAGACGCGTAACATCTGTCACTACCCATGTTCCATCACCGTTGTCAATGAGTAGGCTCGGGTCCACGGCCGTAAACCGCGCATTCTCGTCAGACACCGATAAAGAAACCCAATTGACACTTTCAAGGCCAGTCGCTGCGTCACCTTCTCCAGTAATGGACTGCATTGGTCCTTCACTATCGCCCAATACAAGAGCAAGATTCAGGTTGGTTATAGTATCTTCTTGAACCGTAACTTGGCTTGGTGCTATCGCGATATCATCGACAACAGGAGAGATTTGTACCGTAATGGTCTGAGCGGTTGTTTTCGAGTCACCATCGCATGGGGCCGTTTCTGTCACTTCTAAATTGAAAGTAATGCAACCAGCAAAGTCCTCATCCACGCCAGTAAGCGTCAAGGAAGACAATCCAGCGCTAGAAATTGAATAACCTAACAGATTGCCCGCATTATCATAAGCAGGTATCACACCTTCGCCAGTAAGCTCGACTCCTTCAGGTAAAGAATCTGCGGCGACAAAGAAGGAAACTAAGTTACCATCACTACTCGCTACATCAGGGTTTAAAAACGCCCCAATTGAGACATCTTCACCTTCTTTACCTACAATATCCCCACTTTGAACGCTTCCTGGTTCACCAGGATCAGCACACTGGTCTCCATCTCCTTCATGGCCAGTAATTTGAATTTGGAACTGACCTGTGATGTATTGAGCATCCGTTCCATCTCGAACATACGCTAACACATTCACATCAAGTATCTCTGTATTAGATGGGCTATAAATCGATGCGCCAGCAAGCAAATCTTGAGCGGTTTCCAACACGCTATCACTTGTGATTCCTTCCATTGGAATCAGCCAGTTCCCATCGGCATCTTGAGAAGCACCGTTCGGATGAGTAACAATGAGGTCTTGACCCTGCGGTATCTGTAAAACGATGTAATCGAGATACTCTGAACCATCAATATCCGCTTCTGTAAATGTAATGCCTCCACTCACGTCAACAGCAGACCCATCCGTACTTGTGAATACTTCAGTCGCGCCTTCTAAACGTGTTTTGTCAATATCTTCATTACCAATATCCACTTTGCCAGAAACCACGACGCTCAAAGAGCCATTGATTGCCTTTACATCAGTCTCCATCGTCGGAGACGTGTCTGTCACTTCGTACTGAACTTCCAGGCTAAATGTCCCACTTAGGTCTTCATTAGCTTTTACAGTGATTCGTCCACTGTTTAACAACTCAGATAATGTTGCCGAGCTACCATCGAGTAGTTCATTGAGTTCTAACGGTAAATTACTTTCCTCTACTGCATTACCATCAAAGTAAAGTGTTAAGCCATCTGGAATGGATACAATGGTGTATCCTGTCAAGGACTCACTAGAATCTATATCTTGATTAACGACAGGCTCAAGATTTAGTGTGATGAAATTGTCCTCAACACCATTGCTTTGTAATTCTTGACCGTCAGTTTGATCAACAATAGGTGATATTTCCATTTCCACTTTAAGAGGGGTTTCAGCAGAATCACCATCCGGCTCTGTTGAAACGACGATAACATCCATGCTCAGTGTTCCACTAAAATCTTGCTCTGTTTTGAGGTAAGTGTTTTCAAGAACAGCGTTCGAGACCTGATAAACTGGCCCCGTTATTGGGTCCACGTAAGCAATTGGAAGAACAATAGGGTCACCATTTACATCTGTCAGTTGTGTTCCCAAAGGGATGTTCTGAAGCAAGATATTAATTTCTTCTGATAGATCGTCGTCTGATGTCTGGATGATAAAATCCAGTTGTATCAGGTTATCTTCGTCTAACGTAGAGAGATTACTAATTACTTTAGTCGCTTGATCATATTGCCAATTCCCCTGTCCACCATCTAGGACAATTGGTTCATCGACCACGCCTTTTAGCTTAATATCAATGGTTGCAAATTGGCTCTCGGCGGTTTCATTAAGAGGTGCTAAGCCATCAATAGTCGACTCTGTTGAAATGGCGGTTACTTGAAGGGATAGAGATTCAGTAAATGAGCTGATATCCGATTTTGGTTGAAGTAACGCCTCTGAATTGGCTAGAGCATTGGAGGTCACTAGGTAGGTATTAATACCGATAAGCGTGATCCCAGCTCCGACAGGCAATGTCCAACCATCTTGAACTTCTATGCGATAAGACAGAGACTCCGAGCCATCTGTGTCAGTGAGCCGCCCTAGGATGTACTCTTTTAAGTCAATCGCTTGGTCTTCAAGCCCCTGAATGTTTTTAACGGTCAGCGTAGGCACATCGGCATCTGGAGATATATCGATAACTACTTGCTCAGTGATCTCCGCTGTTTTATCTTGCTCATCGGCAAACACACTACCCGACTCAGTCGTTACTGCCGTTACATCAAAAGTAAATCTTCCGGCTAAGTTTTCGTTAGATGTGATTTCAATTTGATCTAACTCGGATTGGCTATACGCTTTCCCTTCCTCAATAGCACTTCCGTTAAGTGTTAATATAAGTCCATCTGGAATATTCGAAATTTGGTAGTGGAGCGTTTCAGAACCGTCTTGGTCAAACTTTTCAGCGACAATATTGAGTGAAAGTGATTCAGCGGAATCTTCAACACTTTGATAAGAAAAGTCCGAATCATTAGACCACTCTGGCAAATCTGCAACCGGTAAAACGTTAACATTTAACGTGTTATTGCCTTGTAATACAAAACCATCTGGTTCGACATCAGATACGATTAATGCAGACACTGCTAACGAAACTTTGATAGTGTTGCCCGACAGGTTTAGCGCTGGTTGATAAGTGAGATCACCATTTGGAACGGTGAATATACCCACCCCCATTAGCTCTGTACCAGAAAGACTAATAAATCCGTCATTATCATCATCTTCAAGGCGCACTCCGTCTAAAAACAGAGCCCCTCCTTGTAGAGATTCAACAGAGATCCTTATCGCTTCAACACGCTCATTATTCTCCGTATCCCCAGGAGAAACTCTAATCGGTAACGCGACTGGCGTGGGGTCTCCACTGTTATTCGCGCCATTATCTTCTAACGTATCTACATTAACAGTTCGAATAAAGCCCCTAGCATCATCAAGAATTAATTGAGCTTCACTGCTTGCTTGGTCACCGTCTGCATCCGTCACAGTTATCGTTAGATCATCAAGCAAACCACCTACAGGCGTATTAACAATAAGCTCGGTAGTTAGCGTAAATGTCCCATCTTGAGCAATAGTCAGCGTTCCATATTTTAAGTTACCATCACTACTATTGATTAAATCGATGGTCCAAGCATCATTGCTAAATACCGAACTCGCCGTATCGTATGTTTCACCTGCATAGGTCAAACTTGAAATCAACGTGCCATCTGAACTGATTAAGTCAGCATTATTGCTAAACCAGTTTCCCGAAAACTCATCCCCCTCGGTAAGTTCAATTTCTATTGGTGAGCTTGTGTCTTCGGGGATATCATCCACTACACTTACGGTATATGTCTCAGCTTCAGACTGGTCGCCATCCTTATCAACGGCATAAATTGAAAAACTGAGTTCTAATGTGTTCTCGTCCGCTGGAACACCGTCAGGTTCATCGTGTTCAAGTGCACGGTATAGATCAAACTCGACAGTCCCATCGGTATTAAATCTAATTCTAAAGACGTCTTGCTCACTTTCATCTCTTGCATATAACCAACCATTCGAGTCCGGTGAATCAAGCGAAACCAGGCTACCACTACTTGTTTTATAGCCGAGCGCATTGAACATATCGATATTCACGCTCACACTGGCGATAGAGTCTGAACCTTGTAATAGCGTAATGGATGGTGACGAGCCCTCGATGCCAGAATCAAGCGAATCATCATTCAACCCGCTTTCATTGACTGTGATTCCCTCTGTAATTACTAGTTCCGGAAACAAGCCATCATAGACCAGTATGTTGGACTCCGTAGAGATCTCGCTTCCATCAGAATCTCTCGCCACGATGGGCATAGAGATCGACAATTGCGTCCCATCACCTAAAACATGGTCAAGCGAGTGATAAAGCTCTACAGTTACATTAACGGTAGACGTATCATTTGATGGCAAAGAGAAGTCACTAGGTAACGTGACCCTAAATACAACGTCTCCAGTGTCTGAAAT
Source organism: Vibrio alginolyticus NBRC 15630 = ATCC 17749 (assembly GCF_000354175.2). Classification (NCBI taxonomy): domain Bacteria; kingdom Pseudomonadati; phylum Pseudomonadota; class Gammaproteobacteria; order Vibrionales; family Vibrionaceae; genus Vibrio; species Vibrio alginolyticus. The sequence continues at coordinate 507,422 of NC_022349.1, read as the reverse complement.
TGCGTCAAAGCTTCCATCATTGTTATCGTACCAAGTGACAGCCTCTCCGTTATAAGTAACAGCATCACCAAGCGTAGTTTTGACAGTATCTCCATCATTTATGTCAACACCCAGATACACAATCGGATCGAATGATGACGTAACTATCACATCCGTATTCGCTATGGCTGAAACCCCATCAGGAGCAATGTTTGTATCGACAGGTGTTTCGGTTAACTCGACATTGCCACTATTGATTAGCGCTTGTCCATTGTCGTTATCTATCACATTAATGTCTAAAACGACCGACGTGTTATCTTGGTCTGAGTCCATTGCAGTAACAACGAGAGGTACGTTTGGATCAGTATTTTCTTGTTGGTCGAGAGCCTGAAAAAGCTCAAAGGAGTAGGTAATGTCGCCATTTGCATCAATAGGTAAAGAAGCATTGAGGATAGCTTGAAAGATGGGAATCTGAGTTTGCCCATCTTCGTCAAGAATATAACCATCAAGTGTTTTGCCATCCGCAGAGACTTGATAAAGCACAACTTGTTCACTACTCGTCAACAAGGGTTGTTCAGAGACGATGAACGACAAAGATTCGAGGTAATCACTGCCAACCTCAACTTGAAAATTCCCTGAGCTCAACACACCTCCATTTGCGAGATCAGATTCTTTTACTTCTACCCCATTCAAATTATTTAAAGTTGGGTCTGCGCCATCCTTTAGAACATAGTCAATTTCATTCTCTACAAGCGGTGTGGCATCTAAATCTACGCCACCAATGGTCAACGGGAAAGTGACCGTATCACTGCTATTGAATTGATCGATAGGGTGCTCAAGAGTAAGCGAAATTGAAGCTAATACATCGTTACCCGACTCAACGCCACTCAACGTTAACGTAAATACAGTGACACCATTCGCAAATGCTGTAATTTGCTTTCCACTGGAACTTAACGTGTAGCTAAGCTCATTATCAGAGACTGAGCTTGTAAGCCCTAATGCTTCTAACTTAGTAATAGATGACCCACCGAAATGCAAACTACTCGGATCCGGATTGTCAGATCCCGCGACAATATTAACAGTTCCTTCAGAGTTCAATATCGGGCCATCCAAAGGGACTTCTGTTACGTCTATAGTCGCATTGCCTACGTAACCTGCTTGTCCATCACTAATATCAATCGTCGCGTTAGCCAAGCCATAGTCTTGGGAGTCATCTGCAGCTAAATAGCTGAAAGAAACACTTTGCTCGACCGAATGATCTAGGTTTCGACCTGCATCAAACTGCCAAGAGCCATCAGAAAATACGGTTAATTCGCCTTTTTCTAAACTAAAACTTACGGATCCCCCCTCTAGAATTGACTTCTGCTCCCCGCCAGCCTCTACAAATTTCACATAAAGTGTTCCATCAAGATCAATATCATTTTCAAGTAGATTGCCCGTAATTGTTTGATCTTCTGCGACTGAGTATGTGTCATCTCTAATCACCGGATCAGAGTCATAAATAGTAATCGTTAACGGTGCCACAACCGTCTCTTGTGTACCGTCAGCATCACTTTGAATGCTTTCAACCAATACGTTAGTCACCAGCTCATCTTGACCTACACCATGATCAATCGCTTCATAAAAAGTAATTTGAACCGTACCATCATCATTGACCTCTGCAGAGAAAACTAATCGGTCGTCAGTCGATGTTCCTTGTAAGCTCAACCCATCTTCTGCAACAACAACATTTATAGATTGACCGACCGATGTAAGCGCACTCAAACTTGGTTGCTCTGCATGCAGTGCTGGCACACCATTTTCTATGTTGATGGCTGCCGAGCAGCTTTGCTCACCAAAAAATCCAACGATGTTTTCAGAAAATACCGTTGAACCGGGTAGCACTATTGTCGGCATGGTATCGACCACGTGGTTGCCGGCGGCATCCAACACTTCTGCTTCAATGGTCCACGTGTTGTTTAGATTGAGAGTGTTTACGTCAATTCCGGTTACTGTCCACGAACCTGATGCATCAACGAGGCCAGTAAAATTCAGCGTGCTGTCTCCGTCACTTACCCGAATCGTCACTGCCAAACCTTGCTCTACACCACTGGTTGTCCCTCTCATTTCCGTGACTATACCCTCACGGAAATCATCAATGGCAAGACCACCGCTAATATAAAAATCCGTATCGATATCAATGGTGGGAGCAGTGGCATCTATGGTCGTAGCCTCATCCATCGCTTTCGCTTGGTTGCCCGCCACATCATTCACGGAGGCAGATACGGTTAACGCCCCATCGGCTAACGTGGATAAGTTCGCCCCTTCGACTTGCCACATACCATCAACGACAACGGCATTGAACGAGAGCATCACCCCCAAGCTGTCTTGAACCGTGACAGAAACCGTCTGACCATTTTCAACATCACTGACTTGCCCTGACAAAGTGACAGATTGGCGCTCTTCAATGTTTAAATAGCCGTCTCCGCCATCGTCAACGTCCGCCGTCACACTTGCGAGCGTATCTTTGATGATGGTGTTTTCACTGGTTGCAGGGTTGCCCGCTATATCTATACTCTCAGCAACAACTGTCAGCGTACCTTCAGACAATCCAGAAAGGTCAACGTCGTCCAGAGACCAACTTCCACCAGTCACCACCGTTTCTAAGTTTATGACCGCTCCTAACGAGTCGGTTACCGTAACTTGGATACGCTGGCCATCTTCAATGTTTTCAATCGTCCCTTCGAGGCGAGTAGTCGCGATTTCGTACTGATTTAAATACTCATCCCCTCCACCATCAAAATTGACGTTCACCGTTGCAAGCGTATCTTTAATGGTCGTATCGACGGCGTTCAGGTTATTGCCATAAATGTCAGAAACCACAGAAGTCACCGTAAGCGGCCCTTCGGCAAGAGAAGACAGATCAACGCCTGATAGGGTATAAGCCTCGTTCTCTACGGTCGTTGTAACAGTAATAGAATTATTGAGGCTGTCGGTAATGGTGATAATAACAAGCCACTCATCGCTTATCTTGAGTGCGTCACCTTGAATCGTGACACTAGGAACTTCAAACTGGTTTTCGTATCCATCACCGCCATCAAGAATATCTACTGTTAAAGAGGCATCATCGTTCAAACCTTCTATTGCCTCTAAGGTAATATCCAATGTTACCGAGGTGGTGTCACCGTCTGAATCTGTTGCATTAACTAACAATGGTATATCCAGGATTTGATCTTTTGACAGATCGAAAGAGCGATATAATTCAAAGGAATACTCTATTTCACTACTTGACTCTAAAGGTAATGTGGATAATAGTTTCGATTGAAAAATATTTACTTCCACCCCACCTTCTAAGATATAGCCAGTAATTGTCGTACCGTCATCAGACAGACGGTAAAGCAACTCACTTTCACTACTCACTAATGTGGGCTGGTTAAATTCGCTAAATCGAAGAGAGTCAACATAATCACTCCCGATATCGAGTTGAAGGCTCCCAGTTTTAAAGATTGCCCCACTTTCTAGATTAATCTCCTCCATTGCAACAACAGTCAAGTTGCTCAACGTAGGATCAACACCATCTTTCAACACGAAATCAATTTCGTTCTCTACAAGCGGTGTGGAGTCTAGATCTGTCCCTCCAATGGTCAGCGGGAAAGTGACCGTATCACTACTATTGAATTGATCGATAGGATGATCAAGAGTAAGCGAGATTGAAGCTAGTACATCGTTACCCGACTCAATGCCACTCAATGTTAACGTAAATACAGTGACACCATTGGCAAATGCTGTGATTTGCTTTCCACTGGAACTTAACGTGTAGCTAAGCTCATTATCAGAGACTGAGCTTGTAAGCCCTAATGCCTCTAACTTAGTAATGGATGCCCCACCAAAATACAAACTAGTCGGATCAGGGTTATCAGAGCCAGCAATCACATTAACACTGCCTTCGGTGGTTAATAATGCCTCTCCCAGAGGTACTTCTGCTGCGTTTATAGTAGCGCTGCCTACATAACCCGCTTGGCCATCTATAATGTCGATAGTTGCGGTTGCTACACCGTAATCTTTTGAATCATCGGCTGCGAGATAATCAAAAACGAGACTTTGCTCAACCGTGTGATCTAAGTTGCGACTGGCATTCAACTGCCAAGAGCCATCTGAAAATACGGTTAATTCACCCTTCTCTAGACTAAAACTTACTGAGCCACCATCAGGGACAGACTGGATCTCTCCTCCGGCTCTGACATATCGAATGTACAAGTCACCATCAATATCAATGTCATTCTCCAGTACATTGCCAGAAATGACTTGGCCTTCGGTTACACTATATGACTCATTTTCGATCACTGGATCGGCATCAAGGATGGCGATTTCTAGGGGAGCCACAACAGCCTCTTGTGTGCCGTCAGCATCACTTTGAATGCTTTCAACCAATACGTTAGTCACCAGCTCATCTTGACCTACACCATGATCAATCGCTTCATAAAAAGTAATTTGAACCGTACCATCATCATTGACTTCTGCTGAGAAAACTAATCGGTCGTCAGTCGATGTTCCTTGTAAGCTCAACCCATCTTCTGCAACAACAACATTTATAGATTGACCGACCGATGTAAGCGCGCTCAAACTTGGTTGCTCTGCATGCAGTGCTGGCACACCATTTTCTATGTTGATGGCTGCCGAGCTGCTTTGCTCACCAAAAAATCCAACGATGTTTTCAGAAAATACCGTTGAACCGGGTAGCACTATTGTCGGCATGGTATCGACCACGTGGTTGCCGGCGGCATCCAACACTTCTGCTTCAATGGTCCACGTGTTGTTTAGATTGAGAGTGTTTACGTCAATTCCGGTTACTGTCCACGAACCTGATGCATCAACGAGGCCAGTAAAATTCAGCGTGCTGTCTCCGTCACTTACCCGAATCGTCACTGCCAAACCTTGCTCTACACCACTGGTTGTCCCTCTCATTTCCGTGACTATACCCTCACGGAAATCATCAATGGCAAGACCACCGCTAATATAAAAATCCGTATCGATATCAATGGTGGGAGCAGTGGCATCTATGGTCGTAGCCTCATCCATCGCTTTCGCTTGGTTGCCCGCCACATCATTCACGGAGGCAGATACGGTTAAACGCCCCATCGGCTAACGTGGATAAGTTCGCCCCTTCGACTTGCCACATACCATCAACGACAACGGTATTGAACGAGAGCATCACCCCCAAGCTGTCTTGAACCGTGACAGAAACCGTCTGACCATTTTCAACATCACTGACTTGCCCTGACAAAGTGACAGATTGGCGCTCTTCAATGTTTAAATAGCCGTCTCCGCCATCGTCAACGTCCACCGTCACACTTGCGAGCGTATCTTTGATGATGGTGTTTTCACTGGTTGTAGGGTTGCCCGCTATATCAATACTCTCAGCAACAACTGTCAGCGTACCTTCAGACAATCCAGAAAGGTCAACGTCGTCCAGAGACCAACTTCCACCAGTCACCACCGTTTCTAAGTTTATGACCGCTCCTAACGAGTCGGTTACCGTAACTTGGATACGCTGGCCATCTTCAATGTTTTCAATCGTCCCTTCGAGGCGAGTAGTCGCGATTTCGTACTGATTTAAATACTCATCCCCTCCACCATCAAAATTGACGTTCACCGTTGCAAGCGTATCTTTAATGGTCGTATCGACGGCGTTCAGGTTATTGCCATAAATGTCAGAAACCACAGAAGTCACCGTAAGCGGCCCTTCGGCAAGAGAAGACAGATCAACGCCTGATAGGGTATAAGACTCGTTCTCTACGGTCGTTGTAACAGTAATAGAATTATTGAGGCTATCGGTAATGGTGATAGTAACAAGCCACTCATCGCTTATCTTGAGTGCGTCACCTTGAATCGTGACACTAGGAACTTCAAACTGGTTTTCGTATCCATCGCCGCCATCAAGAATATCCACCGTTAATATAGCATCGGGATTCAACCGCTCAGGAGCCTGAGTCTCAGAAGTTGGGTTCTCTCTTTCTTGCACTGCTGGCCTAGTAACATAGCCATTAGAAACGAGTTGCTCAGGTAAAACAGCGCGAATATAGGCAACAAAACTTAACCCACCAGAAGACTCACTAAAATCTCGAACGCTCTGATTAAAAGTGGATTCAATACCGTTTTGAGATGCAATTAAAAGATCATTCGAACTCGATTCATCCTCACTTGTTGTATCTTCATTAAATGCAATATCGAGAATGTCAGTATTAAGAACAACCACCTCTACTTCTGGAACTAATTGTTCGTTGGGCAACATTTGGATCCAAGAACCGTCACTTAAAACCGCCCAAAGAACATTACCGATTTGAATGTAGAGTATTGGCTGCATAATTCGCCCCATATGAAACAACGAACTTTAAGTATGGTCGACGAATATGACTGTTCAAATGAAACTAGAAAAAACATGGCCCTAAATGGCTCTAATGAGATATTGAACCAAAAACATACCTCATGTATGCGAGAAAGAGCCATTGGGGTAAACTACTTCTGGCGTAATCCATCCACTGGAAATTGATTGAAATTCCCCTTGCTACAATCGGGCTCATATCCAAATGGAGCAGGGAAAGGAATCGTATCGCAGCTTGTTGAAACGGAAGATTCAAACTTTACTCTCTTTCCTATCATGATAGGAAATAACCATGTGGCATTATTTCTTAAATCAAACTCCTCTTTAGGGTCATCAATCAAATTGTATATTTCAGGGATCTGTAATGGGCGCCCTTTCTCCGGCATGATATCTTGATCAATAAAGTGCATCTTGTAATTTTCCCACTTATAAGCGTAGGTTTCAGATCCATTGTTAACGATGAAACCATCTCGATTAGACTTTTCACTATCTCCCTTTAAAAAGGCCCACTGATCAATACTATCTATTGTTCTATCGCTTGGTAATTTGTATCCACCGACATGAGAAAGTGAGGCAAATAGATCCACAACATGGATAATTTCATCACTCACTCTGCCCGGTTTGATGTGGTTAGGCCAAGAGGCAATAAATGGTGTTCGGAGAGAGCCTTCAAGAGCCGTAAAGTACGCACCACGCCATGGTCCGCTATGGCATATGCCACTCTGGACCGTTGTCAGAAAACCAAATCACTAGTGCATTGTCTTTAATTCCTGCTTTTTCTATTGCACCAATAACTTGCCCAGCTCGAAAATCTATCTCAGCTAACACATCTGAGTAATTTCCTTTGCCTGTTTTACCAATAAAATCAGGATGAGGTAGCGTCGGTAAATGTGGTTGAGTAAAAGTAATTACAGAGAAAAATGGCTTATTCTCTTTCACATTTCGATTTATAAAATCTGTGGCATGTTCAACTAGCTCACTGTCAATCGTTCTACGTGAGTCCAAATTATATTCTTTGACCCCTTTAGGATCCTGCCCTGCTCTAGCTGAAAGGATTTGAGGTTTAGGTAATATAGCTTTATAACCGGGTTGAGAGCTATATTCTGACTCATCCGTCGTATTTGCAATGCCATACCATTCATCAAAGCCTTGATCCGTTGGAAAGCGCCCTTTTTGGTCTCCCAAATGCCATTTCCCGTAAAGGCTCGTGTTATATCCTTGTTCCTTAAACTTCTCTGCAATGGTTATCTCCCAGTTCACCATACCGTAAGGCACTCCCCAAACAACCTTATCTGTCCCAGATCTAAGCGCTCGCCTCCCCGTCATGAATGAGGAGCGAGTTGGCGTGCATTGCGGTTCCACATTAAAATTAGTAAGGCGTACACCTTCTCTAGCAAGTTGATCTAAGTTTTTAGTTTCAACACCTCTGGTACTCCCATAGGAACTTAGTTCCCCCCACCCAAGGTTATCAACCAACATTACCACGACATTTGGTGTCTCTTCCGCAACCACTTCTAACGGGATACATAGAAACAGGATAGTTGCTAGTTTATTTTTCATAGTGTCGCCTTTCATTGAAATTCAATCCTGTAAGTGCGTCTTATCACACTTAAAACACACTAAAGTCTAGTCCATGTTAGTTAACATTTTTGAAAAACAGGGATTACTTGGAAGCAACAAAAAACCTCTACTATATTCAACTGACTACATTGTCTCATTTGGTGTCATCTCACTCGACTTCGCCATGATGAACACAATTAGTAACGTTATATAACGATAATGGATTCATTTATCGCGGAGGATTTTCATGCGAAACTCGATTAAAAAGGTAATGGCATTGGTCGGTACATTAGCTGCGTCCACAGCCTTTGCTGCCGATAAGCCCAACATCCTTGTGTTCTGGGGTGACGATGTAGGTGTATACAACATTAGTGCGTATCACAATGGTATGATGGGAGGGAAGACTCCTAACATTGATAAAATCGCCAATGAAGGTGCCATTTTCACAGACGCTTACGCACAACAGAGTTGTACTGCCGGACGAGCCTCATTTATTCTGGGTCAACATCCGTTTCGTACCGGTCTATTGACTATTGGTATGCCCGGCGCAAAAGAGGGTATTCAATCGAAAGATCCTACTATCGCAGAGTTACTTAAAAATCACGGCTATGTGTCTGGTCAGTTTGGTAAAAACCACCTTGGTGATCAAGATGAGCACCTACCAACTAACCATGGGTTTGATGAGTTCTTTGGTAACCTATACCATTTAAACGCGGAAGAAGAGCCTGAGTCTGAGTTTTATCCAAAAGATCCAGAGTTTCGTAAAAAATTCGGACCTCGAGGCGTGTTGAAGGCGACTGCGGATGGCAAAATCGAGGACACTGGTCCCCTTACTCGTAAGCGTATGGAAAACGTAGACCGAGAGTTCATGGATGCTAGCTTGGCATTTATGGAAAAAGCAGTAAAAGAAGACAAACCATTCTTTATTTGGCATAACTCAACCCGTATGCACGTCTGGACACATTTGAGTGAAGAATATCAAGGGAAGTCAGGTTACGGCTTATACGCCGATGGCATGATGGACCTAGATGATCAAGTAGGTGTCATGCTTGATAAACTTGAAGAGCTAGGCGTAGCAGATAACACCATTGTTGTTTTTAGTACTGATAATGGCGCTGAGAAATTTACCTGGCCAGATGGTGGTACTACACCGTTCAAGGGCGAAAAAGGTACGACTTGGGAAGGCGGATTCCGCGTTCCGATGATGGTACGCTGGCCTGGAAACATTAAACCAGGAACGGTTATCAACGATATCTTTTCACAAGAAGACTGGATGCCAACTATACTCGCAGCTGTGGGCGAACCAGATGTGAAAGAAAAACTATTGAAGGGTCATAAAGCAGCGGGCAAAACCTTTAAAGCACATTTAGATGGCTACAACCAACTTGATCTGCTGACTGGTAAAGCTGACGAAGGCGCACGCAAAGAAATCTTTTACTTCGATGCTGGTGGTAATTTAAACGCCGTTCGTTATAAAGACTGGAAGATCCACTTCAGTATTATGGAAGGTGCCATTAATGAGGCATACCGCAAAACACCTAGTTGGCCTTTGATTGTAAACCTTCGTATGGATCCATTTGAGGTCGGTCCAGATGCAGCACTTTACGTCAGACATTTTTACGCTGATCAAATGTGGATGTTCGTTCCTGCTCAAGCTATCGTGCGTAAGTTCCTAGAGACATTCAAGGAGTTCCCTGCCACGAAAGGTAGCTCGTTAAGTATTGAAAAAGTGGTAGAAACAATGACACAGCAACCTAGAAACTAGACCCTAGGTATCGAAGCTACTGTGGAATTAACTAAGGCCTCAATTGTGAGGCCTTTTATTTCGTTGCAATTGTTTGGTTGCAGCAAGTTATGGTCAAACAAAGATTATCATTTAGTGCTCTCTTTAAACACTTGATTCCAATCTTGTTTCATATCGACAAATAGCCAACCTTGCTCTTCACCTACTTTAAACGATTCATCTAACTTACCAACATGAGAATCTTTATCATACGCCCATTCGCGCTTGTCATCCGTGTGATGGATAATCGCAGAAAATCTTGGACCTGAACCTGCTTTCGTCCACTCTAACATCTGTAAATCACCATCAGAATTACCAAACGCCATGACCGGACGTTTGCCAATGAAGTTTTGAATCGTCACAGGCTTTACTGCTTTGTCATTGACGAAGTCTATTTCCGGCATGCGTAGGATGGTAGGTTTTCCATCAACACTTTGATATTCCGCCTTTAACGTCGTCCCCACGATGTTTTGCGTTGGAATGCCGTATACTTCCGGCGCCCAAACGCGCATAAATTCAATACCGCCTCCAGAAACGATGTAGGTCTGATAGTCGTTCGCTCTTAAATAGTCGAGCAGTTCGAGCATAGGTTGATAGACCATTTCAGTGTATGGTCTACCCGTTGTTGGATGGACAGCCGTTTTCAACCATTCCTTAACTTCTTGATGAAACTGTTCAGTAGACATTCCAGAATGGGTTGCCATAACAAGCTTCATTACACCTTCGAGTCCTTGTTTACCAATCCCCTCCATGTCACCTTTTAATGCGGAAGCAAAGGGTTCGGTTGTCTTCCAATCAGGATGCTCAGAGGCCATTTCTTTTACTCTATCGATCGCAAAAAACAACTGTAGATAAACAGGCTTTTCTGCCCAAAGTGTTCCATCATTATCAAACGTCGCGATTCGTTGGCTTTCAGGCACATAGGAATCCGAACCTTGGGTCGTTGTTTTCGTAACAAACGCCATAATAGCTTGCTTAGCGTCAGTGTTGTTCCATGACGGAAGTGGATCTTGCATATCAGCAGCAACAGCGTAACTAGACAGAGCTAAACCTGTTGCTAAGACAATCGCCTTTAACTTTATAGCCATCTTAATTCCTTATATTGAGGTGCTAGGTGCGAATCCAATCAAAAGTATAGTTCAATTGAAACAGGCGCATATTGAACTGACATATCCAACGGCCACCAAAGAGTGACGCCGTCACTAAATTGGTTCACTATTTTATTGAAATAGGAACATGGAATTTACCGATTAGAGTTTAAATTCATTGGCTTCAACTGATGTAGAGGCACTTTTACGTCCCTTTTTCTGATTGAGCTCTTCAATAACATAGTCGGGAGCGACCTTCGTTAGCTCTGTTAAACAGTCATCCGTTTTAGGGTTGCCGTATCTGACATAGATGTCACACACGGCATACAATTGTTCTGGAGCACCGGATATCAAATACGCTTGCTCAAAAGCGTTGACAGACTTCTTCAAGTCTAACTCTTCTTGCAGAACACCATTTAAATACCAAAAGTAACTGTTCGTCGTTGCCATCGTCGCAGCTTTGTCTATTTCAAACGCCGCTTCTTTCTTTTTGTCTAATCTAACCAAAGCGAGAGATTTAGAATAATGCAGCGAGGCATCTTCTGAATTTAGCTTGATACCCTCGTCAAGCACGTTGATAGCTTTTTGGTCTAGCTGTTGCGCTCGGAAGTTGTCTGCATAGCTTAACCAAACTTGAGGGTTGTTTGGCTCAAGCTTAGTTAACTCTGGGTATATCAGCGCCGCTTTATCCCAATCACGATGCCAACGGTAAACGTCTGCAAGTAATAACTTGGAAACATTATCGTTCTTACTGGACAAGTGTGCTGTCAGCTCTGAAACAGGCCCCTCAAGTGACTGCTGTTGCTCCGAACTCAAATTGGCGTAATCTCGAACGAGGTTAATCGCTGCTGTAATTCGCACCATGGCGGCGTCATCACTCAATAACGGTGAAATCAAACGCCAACGGTGCTCAATCATATATGGCTGTGCTCCCACGATCGCAGCTTCGCGAATACCTGCATCTTCATCCTGCAACCCACGCGCAACTGCAACCAATGCATTTTGGCTTGGATAGTTGGCTAACTCACGTAAAGCATCAATACGTTTTTCTGAAGACAACTTTTTATTTTGCGCATCATAAGACAGCTTTTCGACTCGTTGCGCCGGTGTCATTTGAGCTTCTTGTGGAGTGACAACCGTTGTCGGCGATACTTGATCTGGGTCTAGCAATGTTGTTTCTTGTGCCACTGCTGTTTGACTCGCAGCAATGCCGATCGAGATCACGAGTAATGATTTAGAGAGCAGCTTAATTTTTTGCATTCAATAACCTATATTCTTTCATTTCCGGGCCTGTAGCAGGCGTAGTGACTATCTTAAAACTTCGTTTCAAACACAGTCTGTGTTTGAGTAGCTTGCTGGTGTAGAATCTGGTCACTGTATTTACCGTGAACCACTGGGTTACCTGTCGCTCGTAAGATGTACGCCATCGACTGATCAACATGGGTAAAAAACTTCTTCCAACCCGCGCAGAGATAATTAAGACCAGGCTCACCTTGCCTAGTACGGATAAAACGGTTTTTGGGACATTCTCCAAAACATGCAAATTGATAATCACATTGAAGGCACTGTTGGGGCAGCGTACGACTTTTAGCAAACCCAAATTTCTGCTGCTCAGAGCTATAAGCGAGCGTATCGAGCTTTTCGTGATGAATGTTTCCAACCTTATATTCTGGGTACACGTAATGATCACACGCAAACACATCACCATTAGGCTCCATTGCTAAGCCCTTCCCGCAGATTTCACCTAACGTACACAGTGGGTTTTTTCTGCCCATCCAGGTTTCGATACTGGCTTCAAAGTACTGCACAAACACGTTGCCGATATCGTGTAAAACCCATTCATTGAAAATCGCGATCAGAAAATTTCCCCATGCTTCATCCGCAACGCAAAAAGGCTCAACAACGGCATCTTTATGACCTGGGATCAACCGTTTATCTCCTTGCTTTAGTTGCTCGTTTGGCTCCCAAGTTTGAGGGGCGGTTGTTCTGAATGTTTTCTGCTCAACTATTGGAATAAACTGCATTTGAGGGGAGCGTACTTCATCTCGCAAGAATCGGTACACTTCAAGTGGGTTACGGCCGGTCAAGTTGTTAACACAAGTGAGCGTAGCAAACTTTACTTCGTGCTTATGTAATAATTCAACCGCATTCATAACTTGCCGGAATGTGCCTCTACCAGCTCGGTTTGTTCGGTAAGCGTTGTGCATCATTTCTGGGCCATCAATGCTTAAACCGACGAGAAAGTTGTTCGCCTTTAAAAACTCACACCATTCATCGTTAAGCAGTGTGCCATTAGTCTGGAGGTCATTGGAGATCGTAATGCCATCGGGACGGTATTTATTCTGTAGCTCAACAATTGTCTTGAAATAATCCAAACCTAGCATTGTCGGCTCACCACCCTGCCAAGAGAAAATAATTTCAGGTGTATTTTGTCCCGCTATATATTGACGGATATAGGTCTCGAGCGTTTCCTCATCCATGACTGGTGAGCAGCCTGGCTTGTACTCAAGTAAATCTTGTTTGCTTAGGTAGTAACAATAGGTGCAATCGATATTGCACACTGCACCGATAGGTTTCGCCATGACATGTAATCGCTTGGATGCTTTTCCATTGAACTGCGGACCTTGAGTTATGTGCATTCATCACCTTCTTAGTTGCTAGCCTGTGCCCAACGGCGCTAAGACTAATCATTAAGTTAATCGCCTAGTGTGATGATAATGTTCAATTATTCGTGGCGCTTGTTATAGTGTGTATAACTGTTTTTCATAGACTTGCCTGATAAAATTCTTTGATCATAAATGTTGATGGAGCTCCCCTATGAAGCATTCCAAAAGTAATACTCTTTACCTTGGTGCCGCTATTTCGATTTCGCTAATTATGACTGGATGTGCAACAACACAACCTAGCCCTCTTGCCCAAAAAATCGATCAAGATATGGTTCTTATTGAAGGTGGACAATTTACGATGGGCTCGGATAATCCGTCAGCAAATAAATCCGAGCGCCCGGCTCGCACCGTTCGCGTGGAAGATTTCTATTTGGCAAAATTTGAGGTAACCCAAGAGTTATTCGAATCGGTTACAGGCTCTTCTCTGAGTTATTTTAGAAACCCAAATACGCCCGTAAATAACATTAGCTGGCAACAAGCCAATTATTTTATAAAGAAATTGAATGAAAAAACGGGAGAGCACTATCGTTTACCCACAGAAGCAGAATGGGAGTTTGCAGCGAAAGGGGGGAATCTAAGTCAAGGATTCACTTACGCGGGAGCTGATGATATTAACGACGTTGCCTGGTATGCCAGTAACTCAAACAATAAGGCACACAAGGTAGGTCAGAAAAAACCGAATGAGCTTGGCTTATACGATATGACGGGTAATGTTGGTGAGTTTGTTATTGATGCGTTTGATGAAGGTTATTACAAATCAGCACCAAGTGATAATCCGGTAAACGCAAAAGATGAAAAAGAAAGCCTTGCACACAAGTCTGTACGAGGTGGTAGCTTTGCCTATGATGCTGACGAATCCGAAAACTATCGTCGCGATTTTGCTAGCCAGTCAGTCATCATGTCCGACATGGGGCTGAGATTAGCGAAAGACGCTGATTAAACTAAGTAAGAAAAAAGTGGAGCGATAAAAGCTCCACTTTTGGTAATTAGCTCCTATTGACCCCGACAATAGAGGCTTTAAGCTGATCAATAGCTTGTTTAGGTGCATAGTGACTAAGCTCTTGTATGCACCTATCGAAAGCAAAAGCGACAGCACCTTTTTTATGATTTCTCGCTAGAACCTCGCATTGAGCATACAAGTGCTGTGGATTGCCACCGACTTCAAATGCTGTTTGCAACGCTTTACTGGCTTCTAGAACATCGCTTTTTTCTAGAGCTAGACCGTACACGTACCAATAATGAGCATTAGTTTCACCAATTTCTGCGGCGCGTCTAAGTAGCTTTTTCGCATCATCAGCTTTGCCTTGACGCAACAAAGAAAGACCTGCGCTGTATGGTAACGTGCTGGATTTAGGTTGAGCTTTCATCCCTTGTTGTAGCACCGTGAGCGCAGCTTCTTCTTTACCTAGGTGACGATACAAATCTGCTAGGTTAACGTAGCTATTTTCGAAATAGGGTTCGATGCTGATCGCTTGTTTATACAGCTCGGCCGCTTTGTCGATTTCACCTAAGCTGCGGTACACATTCGCCAAATTGGTTCTTCCGAAACCACGATCGGCATTAAACTCTTGAATTTCCATGTACTCTTCTAAAGGCGATTTAATGATATCTTTTTGTAAAGGGGTCATTTGTGCGTAGTTCGCTACCAGCACCGAGGCAGCTTCCGTTCTCACTGAAAGCACCGGGTCATCAAGCAATGGCTCTAGAATCCGCCACCGATCATGAAATTCATAACCAGACGAGCCTGAAATTGCCCCTAATCGAACCATTTCATTCTCATTCTTAACGGCCCTAGCCAAAGATACTGTTGTATTTTGGTCTGTATTGCCTCCCATCCTCTCCAGGGCTGAGGCGCGAATAATGTCTTTTAAAGACGAATCCTGAGCAGAGTATGCTAACGCATTTGCTGCTCCTTGATGACCAATTGAATCCGCATAAAATGCGACAGCAAAATGTTGCTGATTACGATACTTCGAATTCGGGTACCATTCTGCTATCTGTTCATCGGCCCATTGATTGCTTTTATCTTCATGGCATGACATGCAAACATTGGGCGTTCCAATATGTTTGCTCAAATCTGGTCGTGGAATATGCCAACTGTGGTCTCTACGAGGATCGACTTGCATGTAAGTCGTTTCTGGCATGTGACAAGTCGTACATTGCGATGCTTCAGATCCAGCCTTATGAAAGGTATGCTTTTCAGGTGTATATTCAGATGCAATATGGCATTGCGAACATACTGCCTCTTCTGGGATCGTTAATTCTGCCGTGTGTGGATCATGGCAATTAGTGCACGTGACCCCCTTCTCCGCCATTTCAGATTGAAGAAACGAACCATAAACATAATCTTCGTCGTAAATCTGTCCATCATGATAGTAGAGTTCAGGTGTTATAAGACTTAAGCGATATTTATCAAAAAAGGAACCTTTAACATGATCACCTGTTTCATTTAACTGGGTTCGGCGACTATGGCATTGAGCGCATGTTTGCACTTGATTGGTTGCTTCAATTGATTTCGGCTGTAACGTACTATGGCCTTCCTCAAACACCCAATCCGACACTGCTTTAGACAAATTTCGATCAAAGCCATAATGGCTGTCATGCTCAAAAGAAGTGCCAGCATTTTTGTATTTCTTGGCCAGTTCTATGTGCTGACTAGCAGGACCATGGCATGCTTCGCATCCCACATTAATCTCTGACCATGAGCTGTTGTAAGTGTTTTTGTCAGCGTCGTAATTCTTCTTTAGGTGCGTTGAATGGCAATCAGCACACATGAAGTTCCAATTTTGCCCGGTATTGGTCCAATAGAATTCATCCGTTGTTGTCGTTTCTGGATAAAGATGAAACCAACGCTGTCCCCCTTCAACTTTAGCTCTTGTGTCCCAAGCAAAAGGAATAAGCTGCACGCGGCCATCTTCAAACTCGACCATGTACTGCTGTAATGGTTCCCAGCCAAATGTATAGCTGATCTTATAGTCATGCCATTGCCCGTCAGAGCCTTGAATGTTGACCCAATATTCGCCGCCTTTTTTAAAAAAACGATTAGGCATTCCTTTGTGTGTTACAACATGGTTATCAAAATTACCACGCACAGAGGTTGTACTTGCATGCTTCATGGCCATATCGTGATGTGACCCTTTCCAGGCCTCCACCTCGTTTTGGTGGCAATCTATACAAGCTTGTGTGCCAGCATATTCTGGATTTAAGCCTAAAGGAATATTTGGTTTCTCTGTTAATAACTCTTGAGAAAAAGCCATAAAACTGACAACAACGTTGACCAGCAATAAAATACGAAACCGGCCTGCCCACTGACTCATAGATATCCTTATATTTATAATGCACAACCTAAATCAATATAGACACTAAATCACTGGTTATACAAATAATTACAAGCAATACATAACGACTTTAGTATTGCTTTAGGACCGTAAAACAAGCGAGCATCCTATTGTTTTTCATTTCCATCCCCTCTTCTACTACGCAATAAAAATAAGGCTCTTCAGTGATCTAAATCTACTTTACGAATCTCTACAAACTAACAGGACAATCCTATTTCTTCTTAATTAACAAATGGTTACTACCTAGCAATAACTTATAGTTATATCGAGTATAAGAGGATTTTTCTATATACATCATTAACTTATGCAGCAACTAAGCATAAGGCTCACTTGTGCTTATCTTTACTCTCAACAATCTGGAGTTTTTATGGCAAATCAATTGAGCAAAACCGCTGTAGGCGCAGGACTGTTAGCGGCGTCTAGTGCTGCTATAGCAGCAGACAAACCGAATATACTGGCAATTTTTGGTGACGATATCGGCTACTGGAATATCAGCGCATACAACCAAGGTATGATGAGTTACAAAACGCCAAACATCGACCGTATCGCGAATGAAGGTGCGTTGTTCACAGATCACTACGGACAACAGTCTTGTACTGCTGGTCGCGCTGCCTTTATTACGGGTGAAGAGCCATTTCGTACGGGTTTGTTAACAATTGGTATGCCAGGCTCTGACCACGGCATACCTGATTGGGCACCAACCATTGCAGATCTGTTAAAAGAACAAGGTTACATGACGGGTCAATTTGGTAAAAACCACTTAGGTGACCAAGATAAGCACTTACCGACAAAACACGGCTTTGACGAATTCTTCGGTAACTTATATCACCTAAACGCAGAAGAAGAACCTGAAACTTATTACTACCCTAAAGACCCAGAGTTTCGTAAAAACTATGGCCCTCGTGGTGTCATTAAGTCTTATGCCGACGGTAAGATTGAAGACACTGGCCCGATGACACGAAAACGTATGGAGCACGCAGATGAAGAGTTCCTAGAGAGCTCTTTGGCATTTATGGAAAAAGCAGTTAAGGCGGATAAACCCTTCTTTATTTGGCATAACGCCACTCGTATGCACGTTTGGACTCGCTTGCAGGAAAAATACCAAGGTAAATCAGGTGTAAGCATTTATGCCGATGGTATGCTGGAACATGATGATCATGTAGGTGTTTTACTCGACAAGCTGGATGAGCTAGGTGTTGCAGACAACACTATCGTTATCTACTCAACGGACAACGGCGCAGAAACCATGACTTGGCCAGATGGTGGCGCAACACCATTCCATGGTGAAAAAGGTACAACTTGGGAAGGCGGTATGCGTGTTCCTCAACTGGTTCGTTGGCCAGGCGTCATTAAGCCAGGAACCAAGATCAATGAAATGATGGCACACCAAGACTGGTTGCCTACATTATTGGCAGCTGCTGGCGTACCTGATGTAAAAGAAAAACTGGCAGAAGGCTACAAAGCAAATGGCAAAGAATGGCGTGTGCATTTAGATGGTTATAACTTCATGCCATACTTTGAAGGTAAGGAAGAAAAAGGCCCTCGTGAGTCGCTGCTTTACTTTACGTCTAATGGTGAATTAAACGCTGTCCGCTGGAATGACTGGAAACTTCACTTTGCAACGCTTGAAGGGAACCTAAGTAACGCAGTTCGTTTTGCTCCGAACTGGCCTAAAATCATCCACCTACGCGCTGACCCATTCGAAAAAGGCCCAAGCGAATCACAAATGTACTTGCGTTGGATGGCTGACAACATGTGGCTATTTGTACCTGTACAAGACGTTGTGGGAGAGTTCTTTAAAACACTTCCAGAATACCCAATGCAGCGTGGCACAGCGATGAACCCTGCTTCACTAAACTACGACTCTCTAAAAATGCAAGAGAAGCTGCAACAACTAGACAAAGTTGAACAAGAAATCAGCAAGTTTAAGTAAACTAAGTTAACGTTAGTTAATCAGTAACATAAGCCAGCAGACCATTCTGCTGGCTTATGTGTATCGCCACATAGGAACTTACTTAAATCGCCTGTTTAGCCTATACAAAGTGGGCATTGTGAGTACAAACTGAAAAGTAAATTACCACCTTCTAAAGAAGGTGGCTTTGTGTGAGCCCCCTAAAAGGGGGCCTTTGTTTAGTCCAGCGCCAATTGCTGCTGCTCTACTCGCTCTTGCTTCTCTTGATGTCTTACATATCGGCGTATTATTTCTTCATTGATTCCAACACTATCGACAAAATAGCCTCTTTGCCAAAAGTGATTACCCCAAAGCCTGTTCTTCCTAAGGTGAGGAAACTTGCTAAATAGCTTTAAGGCTATTTTGCCTTTCAATACCCCCATCAACTTGGATATCGAAAGCTTTGGTGGGACCTTTACAACTAAATGTACGTGGTCAACTTGTACGTTTAGCTCTACGACTTCACATCCAAGTTGATTACAGTAAACATAAATACATCGATAAACTTCTTTACCTATATTGTTCTTCAAGATCCTAAATCGATACTTTGGCGTCCACACTATATGGTATTGACAACGCCAAAATACGTGGGAAGCTTGATTGTATCTACTCATGTTATTTGTCCTCTTTGACTTCTGGAAAAATCAAAGACGCATTTAGCATGAGTAGTTTTACAGGCAAAGCCGAAACGGATGATAACCACCTACTGAAGTAGGTGGTTTAGGGCTGAAAACAAAAAAAGGAGAGCTAACCTGCTCTCCTTTGTATTTTAACCGTGGATAAACTAAGCCACATTAACCGATTTAGCTACACTGCTACTTTGGAAAAACTCATCATGCAATGCGCAAATCGCGTGCTGGTATTCCTTATCACCGACAACAAATTGAACATTTACATTTCTCAATGATGAGTGCAGTGCAACTGGCGTAACGCCATTATTCATCAATGCAAGCACACCTTTCGCCAACGTCTTGTTGGTATCAATTTGAGAACCGATGGCTGAGATAAGCGCGACCATACGACCTTTAATCGAGGCATTCGGATAACGTTTCTCGGCTTTATACAATACTTTGTTTAAGCTATCAGTACTGCCACCTAGATAGTAAGTAATAGAGTTAGCGTTCATCTCTTTACCAACCAAACTTACACGAGCATCGGAGATGATTTCCATCAATTCGTAACTAACGTTATCGGCTTTTCCTACCATTGCTTGGTCAAACAAATGCAGTGCAAATACTTTTTCTTTACCTGCGATGATCTCGACTTTGTCTTCTTCTGGGCGGTAGCTTGAAGAGATCAAAGTACCTTCGTGTTCAGGTTCGAATGTATTTTTAATCTGTAGCTCAATACCACTTTCACGTAAACCCGCAGCGGCATTTGGGTGAATCGCTTCCATGCCAAGGTTAGCAAGTTGGTCTGCTACGTCATAGTTTGTACTACCAATTGGTAATACTTTTTCAGGGCCAACAACGCGTGGGTCTGCTGAGCTCAAGTGGTACTCTTTGTGAATTACTGCTAAATCCGCTTTTGTTATTGCTGCAATTCGGCTAAATGTCATCTCACTATAACCTCGGTCATAAGTGTGCATTAGGCCCTCTTTACAGTAAGCATAACCTGTCACGATTGGCAGTTCTTTTGATACATCGATATCAGCAAACGCGTCACTGATCGACTCATCAAGGCTTCTTGGCGCTTGATTATCCCAACCAGACAGGTCAACGAACTTAGCGTTAATACCCATATTTTTTAGTTTTAGTGCTGTGTTGTAAGCACTATGTGCCTCACCGATAGACGAGAGAAACTCTCGAATTTGAGGCAAGTACTGGCGCAACGAAAATTGACCGTACTGACAGGTTTCTAAAATATTCGCGATACAGTTTTTCGCTTCAGCAATGCGGGAGCGAATGAATTTATCCGCACGGATACGATTCATTGGGTCCGCAAAAATATTTTCATTGGTCAGCAACATACGGCTTTCAACGTACGCTAACGCTTCTTCCCATTTGTCGTCGCGTTTCGCGATAAGCTGATAAACGCCTGGTTTACTGGTTTTTTTACACTCGAGCAGCGCATCGGTCATACCACCGTATGCAGATACGACAAAAATACGATTGTATGGTGTTTTGGGACGAAGAATAATATTGTCGAGAACAGCATCAAATGCTGTCATTGATGTACCGCCGATTTTTTCTACGGTAAATGTCATGATAAGCCTTTTTTGATTGGTAACTTTAAAAAGAAAAAAGAAGAGATAGTAAAGTGTGGGGTGGCAAAGCACCCCACCATCATCTTTTAGTCAACGAGAGGATAAACACCGTTTTCATCGTGCACTTCAGCGCCAGTAATCGGTGGGTTAAACACACACGCCATTACCATTTCTTTATTCTTATAAGCTCTCAAGTAGTGCTCATCGTGTTTATCAAGGATATATAATGTACCTGGTTTGATTGGGTACGTTTCTCCACCTACAACTTCAATCTCACCTTCACCACTCATACAAAACACCGATTCAAGGTGGTTTTGATAGTGAATATGAGTTTCTGTATCTTCATAAATCGTTGTGATGTGGAAAGAGAAACCCATGTTGTCGTCTTTCAACAACATGCGGACACTTTCCCAGTTATCTGAAACAACACGTCGTTCGCTGTTGCGGCATTCATCTAGAGTTCTGACGATCATAATTAAAATCCTTATTAAGATGCTTGTTTGAAATGTTTCGCAGCGATAGTCTCTACTGCATTTTCAAAGATGCTTAGTCCTTGATCTAGCTCTGATTCGCTGATGGTTAGTGGACAGAAGAACTTCACAACTTCATCGTCTGGACCCGCTGTCTCTATCACCATTCCATTCTCGAAACAGTTTTTCGCGATTTCAGATGCCATGTCACCATTGATACATTCAATACCAACCATCATGCCGCGGCCTTTTTTCTGCACAAACATTTGTGGAAAGCGACGAACACAACGGTCAATCACTGCACTCACCTTGTCTGAACACTGCTTGATGTGTGTTTCAAAATCATCGTTTGCCCAGTAAATTTCTAGTGCTTTTGCAGCAGTAATAAAGGCGTGATTATTGCCACGGAACGTACCGTTATGCTCGCCTGGCTTCCACTGGTCAAGCTCAGGCTTAAGTAATACGACAGCCATCGGCAAACCGTAACCACCGATCGACTTCGATAGCGTCACGATATCCGGTTGGATACCAGACGGCTCGAAACTAAAGAAAGTACCGGTACGTCCACAACCTGCTTGAATGTCATCGACAATCACAAGAATGTCATTGGCTTTACAGATTTTGCTCAAACGTTGTAACCACTCGTTTGAAGCAGCATTTAAACCACCTTCACCCTGCACAGTTTCAAGAAGTACAGCGGCTGGTTTATCCATACCTGCAGAGTTATCATTTAGCATGGTTTCGAACAGCGCAAGACCATCTACGCCAGCGTAACCTTCAAATGGAATACGAGTGACGTTACTTAGACTAGAACCGTTACCTTGTCTGTGATGCTGGTTACCCGTTGCAGCCAGTGCGCCAGCAGTACAACCATGGAAACCGTTAGTAAACGCAACGACGCTGTCGCGGCCTTTTACTTTTTTAGCCAGCTTCAATGCCGCCTCAACAGCGTTAGTACCTGTTGGGCCCGTAAACTGAACCTTGTAATCCAAGTTTCTTGGTTTAAGGATGTAAGTATCCAACGCTTCCAGAAACGATGCTTTCGCTTCTGAGTGCATATCCAAACCGTGAGTAATACCGTCCATTTCAATGTACTCAAGCAACGCTTGTTTTAGTACTGGATTGTTATGGCCGTAATTTAGAGATCCCGCTCCAGCAAGGAAGTCTAAGTATCGTTCACCTTGTTCTGTTTCTAGCCAGCAGCCTTTCGCTTTACGAAAAACGACCGGGAAATTGTTTGAATATGAGCGTACGTTGGATTCCTGCTTTTTGAAAATATCCATGATGAGACCGTTTTTATTTCCTATTGTTTGAGGATTATTTGAGAGGAATGCGATACAAATATTCTGTATCGTGTTTGCCTTTAAAGTGGGCTTCTTCATCCAAAAATGTGCTTACTTGGCCAGAATTGCCGTTCATCGCATCTAACTTTTTGAACAGTGCCCAAGAGGCTTTATTATCTTCCGTGATGGTAGTTTCTACCGATTTAACACCGCCTAATTCCTCTCGGGTGAGAAGTTCTTTCAACATGCGGAATGCTAAACCATGACCTCTAAAGCGAGGTGAGACTGCAACTTGCCAGACAAATAAAACGTCTTGCTCGTCTGGTTTCTGATAACCGGAAATGAAACCTGCGATTTCGCCTTTTTGCTCAACCAAAATACTGGTTTTGCTGAAATGCGTAGACTGTAGGAAATTGCAATAAGATGAGTTCATGTCCAATGGAGGACAGTCTGCAATCAAGCTGTAAATGTCGTCACCATCAGAGATTTTAGGCTCACGAAAAATCCATTTTTTACTTGAGTCTTCTCCAATCTCTGGATAAAGGACCCAAGGTGCTGATGTGATCATGTGAAAATACATATCCTTTGAGGTCTAATTAAATTTCCTTTTTATTATGGGCATCCCTCGCGACTAAAAATCAAATAATCCGCCTTTTTATCGGTATTTTTGTGATTCAAATCACAAAAATAAACCTATTAACCAAAAGTTAAAATAGTTCGAGGTCTAATTTATTAAATAGTCACCTAAATGCACAGTACAAAAAACAACCAGAATAAGACCGTTTTCCATGCTGTTCATTTCTCAGAGAAAAATAGAAATCCAAAAAAAAAGCGGCATGCTTTCGCATACCGCTTTTATCAATAATTTAACTGCTGATACTAGTTATTTTGATTTCTTAGAAACCGCCTTTGGACGAGGTTCATCCATCAAACCTTTTATCAAAGATACCGTTGCAACAAGTAAAACAATAGTAAACGGTAAACCAGTCGTCACCGCCATTGCTTGAGCAGCAGCTAGACCACCACCCAACATCAATGCAATCGCAACCAAACCTTCAAACGTACACCAGAACACGCGTTGTGGCGTTGGTGCATCGACCTTACCGCCCGCAGCAATAGTATCAATAACCAGTGATCCTGAGTCAGAAGAGGTAATGAAGAACACCACGACTAAGATAATGCCGACAAAAGATGTTATCTCAGCCAATGGCATAACATCTAACATGGCAAAAAGTTTTAAAGGTAGTTCTGCGTTAAACACCGCCTCGTAGCCATCATTAACGTATTGGCTAATTGCGTTACCGCCAAAAGCCGTCATCCATAACACACAAACTGAAGATGGGATAAGAATAACGCAAATAATAAACTCACGAACTGAACGACCGCGAGACACACGTGCGATGAACATACCCACAAATGGTGACCAAGAAATCCACCACGCCCAGTAAAACGCCGTCCAGCCTTGAGAGTAATTCACATCCTCTCGTCCAAATGGCATAGATAAGGCAGGGATATTAGCCACATAGGAAACGATGTTCTCGAAGAAACCAGTTAAAATCGCAATCGTCGGGCCAACAACAATAACAAATAGCAATAGCAGCGCTGCAAGACCCATGTTGATTTCAGATAAGATTTTCACGCCCTTATCGAGTCCAGCCACAACAGAGATTAAAGCGAGCGCAGTAATACCAATAATCAATATAACCTGCGTGGTATTGGTCATTGGGACATCAAACAGGAAGTTCAAACCCGTTGCGGCTTGAGACGCACCGTAGCCTAGCGATGTTGCTAAACCAAAAACCGTCGCTACCACTGCAAGAATATCGATAATATGACCAGTCCAACCCCATACACGCTCACCAAACAAAGGGTAAAAAATTGAGCGCATGGTGAGTGGCAAACCTTTGTTAAATGAAAAGATAGCCAGTCCAAGAGCCAAGAGCGCGTATATTGACCACGGATGAAGTGCCCAGTGGTAAATCGTCGCAGCCATCCCTAATGCCGAAGCTGCAGTTGCATCGCCCTCTGCACCACCTAGCGGTGCCCAGTCAGTACGTACACCATTCTCAACGCTCACGCCACCAATCGCAGAACTAAAATGGGACATCGGTTCTGATACACCGAAGAATACGAGACCAATGCCCATACCTGCAGCAAATAGCATTGCCAACCATCCGGCATAGGAGTAATCCGGTGTTGCTTCAGTACCACCGATTCGCACACGGCCCAATGGTGTGAAGATCAATCCGACACAGACAATGACAAAAATATTACCTGAAGCGAGAAAAAACCAGTCTAAATTGTGTAACAAACCCGCTCGTAGGTCTGCAAAAAACGGCTCTACCTGTTCTCGGAATAATAGTGTTATCACAACAAACATGACGATTGCTAAGCCAGAAATTGCAAAAACACGGTTGTGAATATCAAGGCCAAATGGGCCTACCTTTAGCGCAACGTTATCCTGACCAATTTGATAGTCAGTATCTATTGCGTTTACTTTTCCATCGGGGCGTTGAATGCCACCGTTATTATCGGTGCTCACGGATAATCTCCTTAAAAATACGTGACCAAGTTTAAATTACTTTCGTCGGAGTTCGAGTAATGAAACGTCTTCATCACTACCAAGCACATGTTCATAAAACATTGTTCTTATAAGCGGTTACTCAATCCGCCATCATAATCTTAAAGCCCCCTATCTCTCATTGCATTTTATTGTTTTCACCATAAATAACGCCTATTGCCAAACCGAAGATATTGGCATGTTTCGATTAAAGTGATACTGCAGTTGTGCTTGAAACAGCTCCGCAGTTGCTAACGCATCCGTCAGGGCATGGTGAGGTTGATAAGCAGGGAGGCCATATCTTTCACGAGCGTGCCCTAATCGTACAGAACCGGGTTTCTTGCCTTTCAACTTATTGATAAAACCTCTGCATTCACGGCGTTGTATCGCATACTCAATATCTAACGTATCAACAACAGGAAACTGTATCCCCTCTCCGATGCTATTTAGCAAGGCGTTATTAAAGAACTGCCTTTCAATGTTCTTGTAGTGAACAAGTACCACTTTGCCTGACAACGCATCCAATATTTCACCCAAGATCTGAGACAGCTGCGGCGCGTTTTTAACCTCAGAGTCAGTGATACCGTGAATAATGACAGACTCGTGGTTTAACTCTCTGTTTGGGTTAACGACCCAATGAGCAGAACCATTACATTGAACACGATCAATAGTGAACGGCACAAGTCCGATCGTGAGAATGACATCCTCTTCCGAGTTCAATCCTGTTGTCTCAAAGTCTACCGAGACAAATGGCACTTGTTCAATTGGTGTTTCCCCATTAACCATCGGTGTCGAATAGTAGCGTTTGAGCCTCTCGTCTTTCGCTTCTTTAGCTAGTTGTTTGAACAACATTGACCACTCTGGCGTCTGGGATGTATCCAACAACGGCTGTTCTTTTTCTACTTTTTTTGAGAACCACATTATTTGCTACTTCTCTGGTATCGAAACTTAATGAAGTTCTGAGCGTTACTTAGAATTTGAAATGCTGCTTTTAAGTTTCGACGTTCAAATTCAGACATGTTCTCCGGCTCAATATTGTTGTCTGGCTCTTCTCCATTTTCTATATCAAGGGCTTGGTGACGAATTCGAACCATGTAGATTAGCTCCATCGCATCCCTTAAATCCAAACCTCGACCTTTCGGTAAAATGCCAGCATCATTAATGTCATCTAAACGGTCGAAAGAGTTTTGCGATCGCGAACCGATTGCCAGAGAATGCACCCGTATTAAATCGGCCAACGGAGCCGTCCCCCTTCGCTTCAAGTTAATCGAGTTGCGATGACGACCATCTTTCTCCATCACAAAGTCTTTGAAAAAGCCCAGTGGAGGCGTCCTACGTATTGCGTTATACGCCATACAAGCAAGAAAGCGGTTATTTCTTTTCGCTCGTCTCACAATAAAGCTGCTTAATTGCTCCGCCCATTTCACTCGCCCATGCACACCGAGGAGATCAAAAAAGATATTACTATTTAACAATCTCTCAGGGGTTGGATTGTCTATCCAGTTTCCAAAGCATTCTTCCCATTCTGCACGAGTTTTTCGCCATTCTGGGTTGGTAGCCATAATGTCTCCAGTACAATAAGCATAGCCGCATGCCGCTAAACCATCACAAACAAATTTAGCAAACTTTTCAAAGTACTCTCCGTGAATCTCAACGTCATAACTGTTATCGAGAATAAGGGCGTTATCTTGATCCGTTACAATTAGCTGCTCATCCCTCGCCATTGAACCCATTGCGACTAAACAATAAGGAATGGGCGCTGGGCCGAACTCTTGCTCAGCTAATTCAGCGAGGCGTTGTTTGAAACTACTGCCTATAACCGACATGGCTCGACCAATCATGTGCGCGTTGGCATCTTCATTGACCATTCTTACGAAACAGTCTTTTACTTGTTCAGAAACCTGCTTGAGATCCTCGACACTGGTTTGCTGAAAAATAGAGCTCACTAGCAATAGGCTGTTCTGAGATTCGTAACGAACGATGTCCGTCATGCCAATAATTCCTATCGGCTTTTTATCTTTTAAAATTGGTAAATGATGTACGTTGTAACGCAACATGGTTAACATGGCCTCAAACACATAGGCGTTATAATCCAATGAAACCACGTCATAACTCATGACCTCACTCACTGGAATATTGGTATCAATACCTTGAGCTAGTACGCGAATGCAAAGATCGCGATCAGTCAATATTCCAAGCAGCTGTTCATCATCTTCTTCTGTGAGCTCCTCTGTCGGGCGAATAATGAGCAGAGAGGTGACATTTTCCTCTGCCATTAGTATCGCAGCTTCCTGAATTGAAGCCGTTGCCTCCAGAGTTACTGGATCTCTTGCTAAGATTTTACGTGCCTTAGCGGTGGTAAAGTCATTGCTTTCGGAGCGGCTAGATATTGCGCTTCGCAAACGCGCGCTATCTTCCAGTTCCATGTAGTCCGCAAAGTTTTCAAACTCATCACAAAGTTCATTGAAGATGTTTTCCGGAATGCAGTAAACGAGAGTGTCTTCTATCGCTTTGGCTGGCATACGTACGCGGTTGTTCATCAACAACCCCATCTGACCAAACAGTCCACCAGCATCAATCCTGTTGTAAAGTTCACCTTTACGTCGATAAATCTCTACCGCCCCACTTCTCACCATATACAAGTCGCGGATCGTATCTCCGAAGTTAAGGATTTTTGTTCCTTGCCGAAAGTATGCAACCTCGGCATTGAGAGCAATTTTTCTAAGCTGCTCTTCAGGTAGGTCATCAAAAGGTGGGTACTGGCTAATGAAATTGAGCACTTCTAACTGTTCGGCTTCCATTTTTTATTCCATACGTTGCCTAAACTACAGCGATAAATATCACCCTGAGTGAAATCAAGCAATAAATAAATCTAAGGATAACAGTACCTAACCGATTTCACAGGACCAAGCCTTAACCAAAAATTAGAGCTCTAACCTTTTTATATGTAGAGCTCTAAGCTATCACGGCTTATATCTATGCAAGTGAGTTGAGTTGAAATGTACAAAAAAATTCAAAATAAATTCAACCCTACGTCAGGGCAACGTTATGGCGGATAAAAACACATCTCAAGCAATTGTTTTAAATATAAAAAACAAGAGTTGAACAGACCTTGCTCAACTAATTCTCTATGCACAGCATAACTAGTTAACCAACCCCCTTTCATTGAAAGTTGAACTAAAATTAATTAGAGTACAAATCGTTAAACAGTTATAAACACACGAAAAAGGACAGATAACATGGATCCCATACTGGAAGTTAAGGGACTGTATAAAGTGTTTGGAGAAGACCCAGAGAGAGCCTTCTCGCTTATCGACAAAGGCGTCGATAAAGACGGTATTTTTGAACAGACAGGTTTAACAGTCGGCGTAAACGATGTATCTCTCACCATAAATGAAGGGGAAATTTTCGTAATCATGGGCCTTTCTGGCTCCGGGAAATCCACCCTTGTTCGACTTCTTAACCGGCTCATTGAGCCGACTAAAGGCAGTGTTTATCTCAAAGGAAGAGATATCGCCCACATCTCCGAAAATGAACTTCGAGAAGTTCGTCGTAATAATATCTCAATGGTGTTTCAAAGTTTCGCACTCATGCCACACATGACGGTGATTGAAAATGCCGCCTTTGGTTTAGAACTTGCCGGCATCGATGTTAATGAGCGTCAGAAAAGTGCCCTTTCCGCCCTAGAAAGAGTGGGTTTAGACCCTTATGCAGAATCTTTCCCTGACGAATTATCCGGTGGTATGAAACAGCGCGTTGGTTTAGCGAGAGCGTTAGCCTGTGATCCTGACATCCTATTAATGGACGAGGCGTTTTCCGCTTTAGACCCATTGATCCGTTCTGAGATGCAAGATGAGCTTATTCGTCTACAGAACGATGACAAACGCACAATTGTCTTCATTTCTCATGATTTGGATGAAGCAATGCGCATTGGCGACCGTATCGCCATCATGCAAAACGGTGAGGTTGTTCAGGTTGGTACACCTGATGAAATATTACACAGTCCAGCAAATGATTATGTCGAAGCGTTTTTCCGCGGCGTAAACATCGCAAGTGTCTTGACAGCAAAAGATATCGCGCGCAAGAAGCCAGCGGCTGTTTTTAAGAAATCGGAAAATGACGGTCCAGGCTCTGCGATGCAGATTCTGATGGATCACGACCGTGATTACGGTATTGTCGTCGATAAATCTAGCCGATATTCCGGCATCGTATCTCTTGATTCACTACGTTTGGCTCATAAAGAAAACCGTTCGTTAGCCAGTGCTCAATTACCGGATGAAGTTACTCTTCAGCCTGATCAGTCAATTAATGACATTTTGGGTCTGGTTGCTGGTGTTCCTTATGCCGTGCCTGTCGTAGATGAGAAAGGAACTTACTTTGGTGTCGTGACTAAATCACGTCTTCTACAAACACTAGATAAGGATTAACACGATGTCTTCAGAGCAAACTAACAATGATCCCTGGTCAAATACTGCTCCTACGCAAGATGATCCTTGGTCGCAAGGTACAGAGGCCGCGCCAAGTAATGATTGGCTCAACTCAGAAACTGTAGAGCAAGCGCCATTCGATATTATGAACCCATTCCAAGATGCGGTTTTACCCCTCGATAGCTGGGTAGAGTCCGGTTTGAACTGGCTGGTGGAACATGGTCGACCTGTTTTCCAAGCAATACGAGTTCCAATCGACTTTATTCTAACGTCGTTTGAAACTGCTTTGGTGTCTACACCTGCGCCTATAATGGTACTCATTTTATTTTTGCTAGCGTGGCAGTTTTCCAATGTAAAACTTGGTTTTTCTACTCTTGTATCCCTTGTTTTCATCGGCCTAATTGGTGCGTGGTCACAAGCGATGACAACGCTAGCACTGGTGTTAACCGCCGTTTTCTTCTGTTTGCTTATAGGGCTACCAATGGGGATATGGTTGGCAAGGAGCCAAACCGCTGCCAAATTTGTTAGGCCAATATTAGATGCAATGCAAACGACTCCCGCGTTCGTTTACCTTGTACCAATTGTTATGTTGTTTGGTATTGGTAACGTTCCTGGCGTAGTAGTAACGATCATTTTCGCCCTGCCTCCCGTTGTGCGCCTGACTATTTTGGGTATTCAGCAAGTACCTGAAGAGCTTATCGAAGCTGGCCACTCTTTCGGGGCAAACAAAAAACAGATGCTTTATCGCATCCAGTTACCGTTGGCGTTACCAACTATCATGGCAGGTGTAAACCAAACCTTAATGCTGTCACTTTCTATGGTAGTGATTGCTTCAATGATTGCTGTTGGCGGCTTAGGCCAAATGGTACTTCGTGGTATTGGCCGACTTGATATGGGTCTTGCTGCCGTTGGTGGCTTAGGCATCGTTATTCTTGCGATTTTGTTAGACCGTATCACCCAGGTGTTAGGGGTTAATGCGGGCAACACTAAACTTCGCTGGTATCACACAGGTCCTGTTTCATACCTATTAAAACTGAAAACAAAGACGAACCAAGACGATCTAAAACTTAGGAGAAACATCAATGAATAATTCATGGAAGAAAGCGCTCTCTGTTGGAGCTCTAAGTACTATCGCATTTTCAACTTATGGTGTGGCAAGTGAACTACCGGGTGAAGGTGTCACTGTTCAGCCTGTTCAATCAACCGTTGCAGAAGAAACATTTCAAACGTTGATCGTAAACCGCGCACTTGAAGAGCTTGGTTACGATGTTAAACCGACCAAAGAAGTGGACTACAACGTAGGCTACACCTCTATTGCTAAAGGTGATGCTACTTTCTTAGCGGTTGGTTGGTTCCCTCTTCACGCCGATAAGTACACGATGTCGGGCGGTGATGATAAGTTCTTCCGTAAAGGCCAATACGTAAGTGGTGCTGCGCAAGGTTATTTGATCGATAAGAAAACCGCGGAAAAATATAACATCACTAACATTGGTCAGTTAAAAGATCCAAAATTGGCGAAGCTATTCGATGCAAACGGCGATGGCAAAGCGGACTTAACTGGTTGTAACCCAGGTTGGGGGTGTGAAATGGTTGTTGAGCATCAGTTGGATGCTTTCAAACTTCGTGGCACAGTAACACACAACCAAGGTAACTACGCGGCGATTATCGCTGATACGATCTCACGTTACAAAAAAGGCGATCCGATTCTTTACTACACTTGGACACCGTACTGGGTAAGTGGCGTTTTAGTTCCAGGGAAAGATGTTGTGTGGTTAGAAGTGCCATTCTCTTCACTTCCTGGTGAGCGTAAGGACATTGATACGACACTAGAGAACGGTAAGAACTACGGCTTCGAGATGAACTCTATGCGCATCGTTGCCAATAAAGAGTTTACGGAAAAAAACCCTGCTGCTGCGAAGCTATTTGAAATCATCAAACTAAATATCAATGATGTTAGTGCTCAGAATATGATGATGAGCCAAGGTAAGAACAGCTCAGCGGACATCGAGTCTCATGTAAATGGTTGGATCAAAGCGAACCAGAAAAAGTTCGACGCATGGGTCGAAGAAGCGAAGAAAGCCGCAATGTAATCATGCCTTTATCAACCTCTAGAGCCAGTTGGTGTTATCAACTGGCTCTTTTTTTACACAAACGCCCCTCCCCCTTACATAGACATACCAACACTTACACTACTCGACCATAAACCCACATTATAATTCACGTTTATTTCACGCTTGCTTTGCTAAAAACAACACAACATAACAATTAAACTATTCGAATAAATATGAAAAACTTATCAAAGAGCTCTGTGTGGGGGCCTTTGCAGCCAATTGCTGCCTTTTCTTTGTTTTCGCTTCTATTTCTGTCTATCTCAAGAGTTTTGCTAGCTTTTTGGCAGATTGACCGTATTGACTCTCTAAACGACTTAATTTACATCCTAGGTCAAGGTTTGCGCGTAGATATTGCAACGCTTTGCTGGTTATTTATTCTTCCAGCACTGTTTTCAACCTTCATGCCATTAACCGGTAAGATGGGAGAGTGTTGGAAGCGAATATTACGCATATGGATGGTTTTAGGGCTTTGGGTGCTTGTATACATGGAGCTAGCAACAGCGCCATTCATTCAGGAATACGACCTACGTCCAAACCGCCTGTTTGTGGAATACTTAATCTACCCAAAAGAAGTCTTGAGTATGCTCTGGACTGGCTACAAATTAGAACTGTTTATTGGTGCGTTAGGTACAGTTTTAACCATCACTTTAGGTTGGAAGTGGAGTAAGAAACTGACCGATAAGGCGCAGCAGGTCAACTGGAAATGGCGACCACTATTGGCACTTTTCGTTGTTCTTTTTGGGGTTGCAGGTGCTCGCTCATCTTTAGGGCACCGCCCGCTAAATCCTGCTATGGTCGCCTTTTCTAACGATCCACTGCTTAACGACTTAGCACTGAACTCATCTTACTCATTGTTGTTTGCGGTTAATAGCATGAAGTCAGAAAAGAGTGCTGAGCAGTTCTACGGAAAAATGGACACTCAAAAGATGTTGGAATTAGTTCGCACTTCATCAACAAAGTCCGACTTCACCCCTTCATTACTCCCAACCATGAACAGTAACCCCGCGACTTACCAGGGTAAACATAAAAACTTAGTGATTTTGCTACAAGAAAGCTTAGGCGCCCAATTTGTCGGTGCTTTGGGTGGTTTACCTCTAACACCAAACCTTGATGAACTCATGAAGGAAGGTTGGCAGTTCACACAAATGTACGCCACTGGTACTCGTTCTGTTCGTGGAATTGAAGCCGTAACCACGGGCTTTCCTCCATCTCCGTCTCGCGCGGTAGTGAAGCTGAGTAAAAGCCAAACGGGTTTCTTTACCATCGCGGACTTACTGAAAGCTCAAGGCTATCACACGCAATTTATTTACGGCGGTGAAGCCAACTTTGACAACATGAAAACTTTCTTCTTTGGTAACGGTTTTGATCAAATAGTAGAAGAAGACGATTATAACAACCCAAGCTTTGTTGGCTCTTGGGGTGTTAGTGATGAAGATCTATATAACAAAGCAAACGAAGAGTTTGAACGCCTTTCAAAAAGCGACAAACCTTTTTTTAGCTTAGTTTTTACGTCAAGTAATCATAGCCCTTATGAGTATCCAAAAGGCAAAATTGAGCCATACGATTCAGAATATATGACGCGTAAGAACGCCGTTAAATATTCCGATTACGCTTTGGGTACTTTCTTTGAAAAGGCGAAAAAGTCATCTTATTGGGATGATACCATTTTCATTGTAATTGCAGATCATGATGCACGTGTTTCTGGCGCTAACCTTGTTCCAGTTAAGCACTTTCACATTCCAGCATTGATCCTTGGTAAAGGCATTCAACCACGTAAAGATGACCGCATAGCAAACAACATAGACATGCCGCCTACACTGTTATCTCTGATTGGGGTAGATGCTAAAACACCGATGATTGGTCGTGATTTAACGAAGCCACTGGCTCGCGAAGATGAACGCGCAATGATGCAATACGACAAAAACTTTGGTTATTTAACGCGCGACAATCTCGTTGTGCTTTCCCCTGGTGAAAAGATATCGACCCTGGCGTACGACTTTAAAGACCAAACCATGAAGCCGCTAGAGGTGGACGAGTCTATTATCGAGCGTGCAAAAGCAAACGCATTATTTGCATCTAAAGCGTATCAAAACAACTGGTATTCTTCCAAACACACTCATTAATACCAATGATTCCGCTGATAAAAAGGAGCTAAACGGCTCCTTTTTCTTATTCTGTCACTTACCTTCGAGAATGTTCTACTGACAACTCCTGTCGTTCCTTTCCGTTAGATTGCCCCTACTACTTCTAATTGATTAAGGAACAAAACCATGCTGACTATCAATTCATTCGTTCTCTACGTTGAGGACATCCACATAAGCCAAGTTTTTTATTCGAAACTGTTCGAACGCAAAGTCACGCAGTTGTCTCCAACCTTTGCCGCTATTCCAATGACCGAAGGCTTAACGTTGACACTCAAGCAAAGAGATAATCTTTCACCCCACAGCGGAATTAGAGGTGGTGGCACCGAGCTGTCTTTATCAGTGCCCAACAGGCATACGTTAGAGCGCATTTACAAGCGCTGGAAAGACCTAGGTGTTGAGTTTGTTCAACCACCAGCGACATCAGTGTATGGGTTAAATTTTATGGCTATCGATCCAGATAAGCATCGCATTCGTGTTTTCATAAATGAATAAAAATGCGTTAAAAATGCTTTTTACCCATTCCCAATGTGACTTCAATAAATTAGACTCAAGGAAACATTAAAAGCGGCGTAGTAATAAGAAGGAATGCCCATGATCTCAAGTATGATCCTTAGCGAATCCCTAATCGAGAGCGGAAGAGATATCCCCCTCAAAGAACTGCTTTATGCAAAGCGCGTGCTGGATAACTACATGGCAGTAGCCAAAGAAAGTAGCCCGCTTGAGCTATTAACTGAGATGAAATCGGCAGCAAAGCAAGTAGAATACTTTACAACGACGAGTAACCCGTGTGAGGCTCGTAATGTCATCAGTCAGATGATTGATAAAATCGACACCGCGGAATCTTTTGATTCGTTCAAAGCATTAGCAGGTAAGCCATCTCAAGCACTCAATGAACTAATTGAAGATCGAGCTCAGCTGATTAAACACGAACGAGAGCTCCTGCTCGCCTCAGGCTATGACGCCTCACGAATCTAATATACGAGCAGCCTTAAAGTCATAGCTAACAAAGAAAAAGGAGCTCTTAAAGAGCTCCTTTTGCTTTTCAAAAATCGGATACAAAAGACTTAAAGGCCGATATCTTCCGTTATTGCTTTGATTTGTTTGAGGTCCATTTTATAGACTTCAATCATTTGATCGACCTGACTTAGTCGTGAATTAGCTTCGTCATGTTTATCACACGCGTCCGACTTCACGTCCCAAGATTTGCCTTCTAAAAATACGTCACACTCTTTCTTGAGTTTCTCAATCTTAGGTAATAATTTTGACCGTTCTTTCTCGAGAGACTCTAATTCTTGCGAAATTTTTAGCTCTTTCTGGAATACTTCGCGGGACCGCTCAAACATAGTCGCTTGCATATCCGCTTGACGACTCAACTTCTCATTTTCTGACTTCGTCGTGTTGATCTTATCTGCCTGCTGCTTCAATTGAGACTCTAGTGACAAGTTAACCTTCTCGACCTCAGTCAATTGCTTTTGCAACTTCTTAAGTGCTTTCTGATGAGCTTCATCTTTCGCGGCGAGTAACTCACTAACTTGGTTTTGTATTTCTTGGTCGAGCGCCTCTTCACGCACTTTTACTTGAGATGCCAACTGGGTTTTATCTTGCGTTAGTGCTTGATACTTTTCTTCTAATACGTGGTAAGTCGATTCCCACTTGTTCGCAGTGACAACCGATCCAACAAGGCCACCAAATGCCAAGCCTAACACCGCAGCGATTGCGATATAGATATGCGTACGTTTGTCACGCTCTTCAATGACAACTACGTCGTCTTGCTCTTCCATTTTGTTCTGAGAACTCACCGTATACTACTCCAAGGACTCTTTTACTTTGCTAGCGGATCAATTCCGCAAACATAATTGATGCTGTATAAATCAGAAATGCGCCAATTAATGTTATAACGGTCGCTTTTTGGACTTTTTCATTGGTTCGATAACGAAACAGCACAAATGCTACTGCAATCAACACCGCAATGGCTAATAATCTGGTCATACCGCCTCCTTGTCCACTCATGAAAAACTGCCTAGGTCCGTAGACTGTTTCACAAAGATTCATTGTAACCCATTTATACGTACCATAAGGTCAACTTAGCGTAGATTTTAAAATAAGTGCTCCGATTTTAATCAATTTTGTGTCCTTAATTGAATAACTTATGTCGTAACGATCGAAACACATTTATCGTTCTGAAGTGTTTTTGGGTTCCATTCCCTAACCCAATAAATTTTATTTATGCCGTGACTCGCACAAAAAGATTGGCAAACATACCTTCATGAAAATAGATAAGGTTATTTCATTGAAAATAAATTGACATAGGGTGTTGAAATGGACCAAAAACATGATAGAGTTCACACGTTAATGATGACCAGCATCATTAACTAACCTTTACTCATTTAATTGAGTAATTGTTCCGATGAAGACTGCAGGAGAGTGGTTATTAATCAAATTTTAACATTTGATTAGCATAACTCGCCGAAGAATTAACTATTTCAGGTGCTACCTAGGTAGCGGGGACTGTAGTTGGAGGAACCTCTGGAGAGAACCGTTAAATCGGTCGCCGAAGGAGCAAGTCTTGCACTCACGCAAGGTGAAACTCTCAGGCAAAAGGACAGAGGAGTGGAAAGTTACAACCTAACTATTTTGCTTGGCCTTCCCGCCTACAGCCAATAGCTTAGTTCTTTTAGAGATCGTTGATCTCGTCCTTTCCCTCTTCTCCTTATTAGTTGTTTTATTAAGGGGAAATCATGAACAACCTACAATCTTTACTACAAACCATCGATAATTTTGTCTGGGGTCCACCGCTGCTTATTTTGCTAGTGGGTACAGGTGTTTACTTCACTTTTAGCCTTGGCTTGATCCAGTTTAAACACCTCCCAACAGCGCTAGCGATGGTATTCAGT
Organism: Vibrio alginolyticus NBRC 15630 = ATCC 17749; assembly: GCF_000354175.2. Classification (NCBI taxonomy): domain Bacteria; kingdom Pseudomonadati; phylum Pseudomonadota; class Gammaproteobacteria; order Vibrionales; family Vibrionaceae; genus Vibrio; species Vibrio alginolyticus. Next base: position 470,601 of record NC_022349.1, on the reverse strand, counting down.
AAAGATAAGTCATCTAATACTCAAGGTGACGTTTCTAGCTTTGCAGCTCTTTGTACTGCACTCTCAGCAACAATTGGTACTGGTAACATTGTTGGTGTTGCCACAGCAATCAAACTCGGTGGACCAGGCGCTCTATTCTGGATGTGGCTCGCTGCCCTTTTCGGAATGGCGACTAAATACGCCGAATGTTTGTTGGCGGTTAAGTACCGAAGAGTCGATGATAAAGACCAAATGATTGGTGGCCCAATGTATTACTTGCAATACGGTGTTGGCTCAAAAGCTCTCGCGATCATGTTTGCAGTGTTTGCTTTAGGTGTTGCTTGTTTTGGTATCGGTACGTTTCCACAAGTAAACGCGATTCTGGATGCAAGTGAGATATCTCTTGGTATTAACCGTGAGCTATCTGCCTTTGTACTAACTCTTTTGGTTGCTTTCGTAACTTTGGGTGGCATCAAATCCATTGCTAACGTTGCAGGAAAAGTGGTTCCTACCATGGCTGTATTTTATGTGTTGGCGTGTTTAAGCGTGATCATCATGAATGCAGACCAATTGTTCAATGCCGTTGAATTAGTGCTGGTTTCAGCCTTTACATCAACAGCAGCGACTGGTGGTTTTCTAGGTGCAAGCATCATGTTGGCAATCCAATCAGGTATCGCTCGCGGTGTGTTCTCAAATGAATCAGGTTTGGGTAGCGCGCCTATGGCAGCAGCAGCAGCGAAGACAGACTCTTGTGTTAAACAAGGCCTAATTTCAATGACGGGTACCTTTTTCGATACCATCATTATTTGTACCATGACAGGCCTTGCTCTAATCCTGACCGGTGCATGGCAAAGTGACCTAGCAGGCGCCGCGATGACGACTCATGCTTTTGCGGTGGGTTTAAATGCAGATACATTTGGCCCTATGCTCGTCTCAATCGGTTTGATGTTCTTCGCTTTTACCACCATTCTTGGTTGGAACTACTACGGTGAGCGTTGCGTTGTGTTCCTGTTCGGAACTAAAGCTGTGCTTCCATACAAACTGATTTTCGTTGGCTTGGTGGCATCTGGTGCATTCCTTCACCTCGATATGATTTGGCTACTGGCTGATATCGTAAACGGTCTGATGGCAATTCCTAACCTGATTGGTTTGATCGCACTGCGTCACGTCGTACTGGCAGAAACCAAACTGTTCTTTAGCTCAACATCGCAATCAGGTGAAGTTGAAGCAGTGAAAGCTTAGTGAAATGACAGCTGTTCGGTCACAAACTACCAGTAACGGAGAGCAAAGCACATTAGAAATGGTAAAAACATAAAGCCCGCTATTATTTAGCGGGCTTTATTTATCTTCGGTTAAATGGTTAATCTCTCAACCATTGATGCTCAACGTTTTCTCCACGTTCTTCAAAAAACTTCGCATTTTTTTGCTTGAATTGATCCGCTTTCAACTCTGATAGCGGCCAGTCTAAAAATGCTTCTGTTACAAACGAGTCGCCGACACCAACCTCAATCGATTCCAGATGTTTCCCGATGTAGCGATAAAAGTAGCCTTGCCCAAACGCATCGCACACCATAGGTACATGCCTGACACGTTGATGATTGACAGAGACCGAAGCCCAAGTCGTCGTTTTAGGTTCACAGGTTTGCTCTTTTACAACGTCGACCTCAAATTTATTGTCCATAGTTGTCGAAACAAAAACGACAATAGCGTCATGCAAATACACACGCCTGAGCAATAACTGTTTAGTGTCTTGAGTTCGCGTTTGTTGTATTCCATTAGCAAAAGGCTCGAAGTAGCCCCAGTGCCAAGACCAGATCATGCCGCGTTGCGCAAACTGTACTTGTGGCCACGTATGCCAAGCAACAGCGGCACCTATCCCCACAATAAATACAGCGAGTAGTATCAACAATCGATAAATATTACGCATTAAACGGGTTTTTCAATTAATAACTTCACACCAAGTGCGACTAATACTGCGCCCGTCGCGCCTTCCATCCACTTCATAAAGCTTGCATTCTTTAGTAGATTTTTAGCCGAGTTAAGCGCGCCAGCTAAACCACACTGCCAAACCATCGCAATAGCAAAGTGTACAGATGCCATCATCATTGATTGAAGCAAGGGTGAACCTTCTGGATTCACAAACTGTGGTAAGAAAGCCAAATAGAAGACCGCCGTTTTCGGGTTCAAGACGTTAGAAAGAAAGCCCTCTCTAAAAGAGCGCTTACCATTAAACACTTCGTGAATCTGCTCGGTCACGGTCAATCCATCTTTCGACGACATTAGCGCTTTTAAACTGCTCAAACCAAGCCAGATAAGATAAGCTGCGCCAATCATTTTTACGATTTGGAACAACTCTGCTGATTGCGCAAGAATCGCCGAGATACCAACCGCAGAAAAAAAAGCATGTACGAATAAGCCAAAGCAAATCCCTAGACTGGTTGTACATCCATCTTTTAGGCCCGAGCGGCTAGTGTTACGGATAACAAGTGCAGTATCTAAACCTGGCGTTAACGTTAAAATCGTAATGGCAATAATAAATGCCTCGAAATTCAAAATATCCATATTATCGTGATAATTAATTGTCAATCCTTCATCAATACCGCCAATCCACAAGATTCGCAAGCTTCTTTTTTAAGAGAGCTATACAACTGGGTGAGTTTATGGACAATGGGTTGGAGTTAATTGTTAATTATTAGTAAATTAACGCAGGTTGCTTAGTGCAACACCATATGAAGGACCCGTTATCGGGTGTTTAGGGAAAGAACAAAAGAATAAGAGTAGTCACATGAACGCATTTACAAAACTCGTTGAACATTCCAAAAAAGTGGCAAATTTTGAGCATCTATCTGCCATCATAGATTGGGATCAAGCGGCGGTCATGCCACCTGGTGGCGCTGAAGCACGCTCGAATGCCACGGCAGAGCTTGATGTACATATCCATTCTTTAATGACTCAACCGCACTTGGGAGAGCTTTTCGCTCAGGCAGAAGAAGACACGCTGTCTACAAAAGAAAAATCTATCCTAAGAGAAATGAAGCGTGGGTGGCAGCAAGCTAACTTACTACCAGAATCATTAGTTCAAGCTCAATCTCTTGCTGGCTCCAAATGTGAACATGCATGGCGTACACAACGTGGAGAAAATGACTGGGCTGGTTTTGAAAAGAACTGGGCTGAAGTAGTAAAGCTATCGCAGGAAGAAGCGCAAATTAGAGCCGAAGCAAATGGCACGACTCCTTATGATGCCATGCTCGATGTTTATGAACCTGGCACAACGTCTGCGTCGTTAGACATTCTTTTTGCTGACGTGAAAACCTGGCTTCCTACTTTGATCGATGAAGCGCTTGAAAAACAACAATCAGACAACATCTTATTGCCAACTGCACACTACCCTGCGGAAAAGCAAAAAGCGCTCGGTTTGGAAGTCATGAAGCTACTTCAATTCGATTTTGAACACGGTCGACTTGATGAGAGTACCCACCCATTTTGTGGCGGTGTACCGACAGATGTACGTATTACGACACGTTATAATGAAAACGAGTTTGTCCAATCATTGATGGGGATTGTCCACGAAACTGGCCATGCTCGATACGAGCAAGGGCTACCAAAAGATTTATCAGGAACACCCGCGGGAGAAGCTCGCTCTATGGGTATTCATGAATCACAATCACTCTTCTTTGAAATGCAAATAGGACGAAGCAGCGCGTTTATCGATCACCTCGCTCGACTGGCTTCTAACCATTTTTCTGGTAGTGAATTCGAAAAAGACAATTTAGCCAAAATTTACACTCGCGTAGAAAAAGGCTTTATTCGCGTAGATGCTGACGAACTTACATATCCTGCTCACGTTATTCTTCGATATGAAATTGAGCGAGATCTCATGAACGGCGTCATCAAACATACAGATGTACCAGAACTCTGGAACGAAAAGATGAAAGCGTACTTGGGGCTATCAACCGAAGGAAACTTCAAAAATGGCTGTATGCAAGATATCCATTGGACAGACGGAAGTTTTGGCTATTTCCCGTCCTACACGCTCGGTGCGATGTACGCTGCACAATTTATGGCAGCAATGAAACAAACCGTCGATGTAGATGCGGTTATTCGTTCTGGCGACTTAGCTCCGATATTCAATTGGCTCTCGGAAAACATCTGGAGTAAAGGGAGCTTATTCACCACTGATGAGTTGGTAAAACAAGCCACGGGTGAAACACTGAATGCTAAACACTTTCAAGCTCACCTAAAAGATCGCTACTTATAAAGCGAAAAGAATAGAAAGTAAAAGCCCAAGGTTCGTATGTTCCTTGGGCTTTTTGTAGGCTATCTATGTGTTATGCCAAGCTAGGGATGAGCCTAGGCTTGTACAAACAGTCCTCACCCTCTGGTCTAGTTTTAAACCGACGATGAAGCCACATATACTGGCTCGGACTTGCCATGATTGATGTTTCAACTATTTGATTCACGAATGCGGCGGCGCGTTGATGATCCTCTTTCGGGAAACCTTCGACGGGCGCACTAATGGTTAGGGTATAGTGTCCGTCTTTTCCTCTTACCATCGTAAAAGGCACAATGGCGCAATCTGTAGAATCAACCAACAAACTTGTACCTGTCGTAGTACAAGCATTTTTAACGGCAAATAACGGTGCAAATGTCGAGCGTCGGTTACCATAATCGTGGTCCGGTGCATACCAAACCCGCTCACCCGTTTTAAGTGATTCAAGCATGGCTTTGACGTTTTTACGATCAATCAGTGTACGATTAGAGCGAGAGCGTCCCTTATACTGAAAATAATCAAAGCACGGATTATTGTTTGGGCGATAAACACCGGTTCCAGACTTTTTAATGCCAAAAGCTCGAGCACCTAACTCTAGATTCATTGAGTGTACGGCCAACATTAATGCACCTTTGCCTGACTTCTCTAAAGCCTCTAGATGCTCCATGCCTTTTATCGTGACGTGTTTGTTTACCCGTTTATCTGACCAAAACCATGCCATTGCGGTCTCAAAAAGTGCGATGCCAGTATTGTCGATGTTGTCTTTTAGAATTGCTTCGCGTTGGCATTTTTCCATATGAGGGAAGCAAAGCTCAAGATTGCGTCTGATCGTAACTTGACGTTTTCTCATGAGTCGCATAGCTAAACGACCAATGTTGCGTCCCAAAGCTAGTTGAACTTTAAAAGGAAGGAGGCTAAGTAAGTACATCACGCTAATGATAATTAACGTTCCCCAGTAACGAGGCAAAAGAAATTCGGCCTTGAAAGCAGGCTTTTTGTATTTGTTCATGTAAGTATTGTCAGATGTGCCCATCTATAAGTGATAAAAACAATGATAATGGACTGCACTTTTATCATTGATAACGCTAATAACATAAATTAAAGCGCGCGGATTCTATGGTTCTTCGACACACTACACAATAAGAACTTTGCAGAAATATGTAGGGAATGAAAAAGCAGTAAAGATGAGTCGCCACGTTAACATCTATCGGAGTGATTTATCTACTGCCCTTTCCTAAAGTTTGAAGAAACATAACTTTGTATTTTCAATGCGCTAAATAATGTCTATTTTTCAATCACATAATGCGACCGTTATGAATACAACAATAAGACGTCATATCAATACTCGCCATTAGCGATTGAATTTGTACTAAAAAGCCGCAGCAATTTCTCGCTGCGGCTTCTTATTCACTTAACAAGTAGAGTGGCGTTATTCGTGCCCTACTGTTTTGGATAATAAATTTACGATCAACACACCTGCGATGATAAACCCAATACCAACTAGGGCTGGTAAGTCTAGACGCTGTCCGTAAACAAAGTAACCAACCGTCGCAACCAAAACGATCCCAGCACCACTCCATATGGCATAAACAACCCCGACAGGCATTGTTTGCACTGTGACGGAAAGCAAGAAGAAAGCGATGCCGTAACCAATCAAAACGACTGTGCTCGGCATTACTTTCGTAAATTGCTCTGTTTTGGGAATATAAGAAGTGGCAATCACTTCACATACAATCGCTATCGACAGCGCCAACATTGGTGGCATAGAGACAAGCATTTTGAACATAAGGCATTAACGCTCAACAGAAATGTAACCGACAACATGTCCGGATAATTAGGCCGCGCATTATACCCAACTCATCTCACGATGGAATACCACTAACGATGTTTACACACCATCACTTTCGCTTACTTTTTGATGACCAGGTGAAAGGCTGACGTTTTGGTGCTGACGAGAAATTTCAAAGTAGATATGCATATCAATCGGCTCAGGTGTATTGAGTAGCATCTTACCTACTTCACGTTGGAAATGACCATAATTACCTAGCTCATCCGTTAGTTCTAGGAGCTCGTAAGAGGCTTCATCGGCAAACATTCCATACGCATACTGATAATGACTGATATCCTTGCTCTTATCATAACCCAGCTTTTGAAGAGCTTGATCAATCTCTTCCGGCGTATAAATGCCTTTATCACCAAACGAATGCAGTAGCACGCAAGGAACTTCTTGAGCGATGCTCTGAATCTTTGTCTTTCTCTTGAAAATACCGAACATAATGTCCTCCACTGACGATGTTTCCAAACATGCACATTAATGCAAAATGGTGAGCTGATTGTTTTTAGTATGGCTCATTAATTTGAGACTTCCTTACTACGAAGTCACCTTCACATATTAACGTGATCGCATAATTACCAGCAAATAGTACACACTGCGTTTCAAACCTATCTCATCAGAAACTCTGCTTTAGTCACAATTGTGTGACAACCCCGAGTACGGTTTACCATAATGTAAAGAGTAGATTGAAAAGTCGGATTTCGTATCGACATCTAAACTTAATTAAGTTAGCTTTAGAAGTATAGACGTCTAGATTGACTATACTTAGGGAGAGAAAGTCGTGCCAATTAGAATTCCAGATCAATTACCAGCTACCGATGTATTAAGGACAGAAAACATCTTCGTGATGAGTGAAACGCGTGCAGCGAGTCAGGAAATACGTCCTTTAAGAGTGCTGATCCTTAATCTGATGCCAAAAAAAATAGAGACTGAAACTCAGTTTCTGCGTCTACTCTCAAACAGCCCACTACAGGTTAACGTCGAATTACTGCGCATTGATAACCGCCCGAGTAAAAATACGCCAACTGAACATTTAGACACGTTTTATCGCCAATTTGAAATGGTGCGAGATAAAAACTTCGATGGCATGATCATTACTGGGGCTCCATTAGGTTTGGTGCAATTTGAAGATGTCATTTATTGGGATCATCTCAAAACCATCATGGAGTGGGCAAAAGATCATGTGACATCCACTCTTTATGTTTGCTGGGCTGCGCAAGCAGGGTTAAAGCTACTCTACGATCTACCTAAAAAAACGCGTAAAGAAAAACTTTCAGGCGTGTATCATCATCAAATCCATCATCAGTTTCACCCTATCTTACGCGGATTTGATGACACGTTTTTGGCTCCTCACTCGCGTTACGCAGATTTTTCGCCTCACTTTCTAGAAGAGCATACTGACTTAGACATTTTAGCGACATCGGATGTCGCAGGTGTGTACTTGGCCACCACAAAAGACAAACGCAATGTCTTTGTCACAGGACACCCTGAGTATGATTCTCACACCTTACATAATGAATATATCCGAGATTTAAGCGAAGGTATGGAGCCCGCTATTCCTGTCAACTATTACCCAAACAACAACCCAGATAACCCACCAATTGCAAGCTGGAGAAGCCATGGACACCTCCTCTTTTTAAACTGGCTGAACTACTGTGTTTATCAGCAAACACCGTACGATCTCGATCACTTCAGTGAAGATGCTTTCACTAAAGACGATTAGCTTCAAAATAAGCAAACAAAGCACTCATCATTACCGAAATGTAATATGTGAACCAAGCCGCCATATGGCGGCTTTTTCATAACAGTTTGCAAACCTGATCGCATAGTGTTTTTTCCTCAATAGGTTTTTGCTAAGTAATTCATATCATGCAGAAAGATTCAGGGATGTAGGGATAAAGAATGAAAACAGCAAAGCTCGGTGCACTAATATTATTGTCTCAGTTTGCACTCGTGGGTTGCGTGACGGTGAAAGAAGATGGAAGCCCTGTCGTTAAAGCCGATCCTGTGGCAATGGCAGAATCACGTATCGCACTTGGCTTAGGTTATTTAGACGGCGGTAACATGATTCGCGCGCATGATAACTTACAACAAGCCTTAAACCACGCACCTCAATACTATCGCGCGCAATTATCTATGGCTCACTACTACGAAACGGTTGGTGAAGATATTAAAGCCGAACAGATGTATAAACGCTCTCTACGCCAACACACTAAAAACGGAAATGTGCTCAATAACTACGGTACTTTTCTTTGCAAGCGAGGTGACTTCGAAAAAGCCGATCAGATGTTTAATCGAGCCATTGAGCAGCCTTATTACTACCTTATTCCAGCAAGCTATGAGAATGCAGCTTTTTGTGCGCTAAAATCACAAGATAAAGACAAAGCGAGATACTACTTTACTAGAGCTATCGATCATGACCCTCATAGACCAAAATCGATTTTGCAACTCGCTAAAATAGAAATTGATAGCGGTGATTATACTGAAGCTAGAATTCGATTAATGAGATTCAATCAAATGTATGGCGTGAAGAAGCCCTCTTTGCAACTCATGATTCAACTTGAACGTGCGGCAGGCAATGAAGCTCTCGAGAAAAAGTATCAAAAACAATTGGAAAAATTTTCTTAGTACAAAATAGCGATACATAAGGCGCATTAGCTCACAGCCAATACAGCGCTTGACCAAGAATCCAGTGAATTCAGACTCACGGTGATACATTCATCCTGTACATAAACGTCAAATTCGGTACTATTTGAACGGAATAAGTGACCAAGTCACATTATAAAAAGTGCGCACACAACGAAATTTGTACATCATACTGTTTTTAAGATTGATTTCGGCACATTGATAAATACTAAATATTACTGACATGACCAGAAGGAAGTTGAAGCCGGATGAAACCTGCCTGCACTCTGTTATTACTCACTTTGCTGAGTTCACCTTTTGTTGTCAGTGCACAAGAAAATATTGAGAAAACATTCACGTTTGGCATTGTGTCCAATAAAGCCCAAAGCAAAATCAAAAAAGCGACGCCCCTTACTCAGTATGTAACTGAAAATATGTCTGAATATGGTTACGCAAAAGGGGCAGTAAAGGTATTTAAAAATTATCGTCAGCTCGCGGTTGCGCTTGAAAATGGCACCGTTCAAATTGCAACGGCGACCCCCTTTAATGCGATGACCTTAGAAAAGGAGTCTAATAGCCAAGTTCTTGCTATACGATGGAAAAAAGGCCTGCAAAAATATCATACGGTGTTCTTTACTAATAAAGAGAGTGGCATTGAGTCACTTTCTGACCTGCGCGGAAAAACGCTTGTTTTCGAAAAGCGCACGTCTACCAGCAGCTATTACCTACCTGCGATTACATTGCTGAACCACGGAGAAAAACTGCAATACCTTCCCTCTCCTGATGACAAACCGGCCAAAGACAGCATTGGTTATTTATTCCTTGATGAGCAACTCGCTCAGTCAAATGAAATCAACCTATCTGTATGGGTATATAAACAGAGAGTTGCAGCAGGAGCATTCAGTAACTTCAACTGGAACAATCCCAAAGATTTGCCAGAGAACATGAAAGACAAACTAGCGATTTTTTCTCGTTCTGTTGAAATACCCAGGGATTTGATTCTCGCTTCTCCAAGCATGAGCCTAGAGCAACAGCGTAAAATCACGTCCATACTGCTTGATATGGATACAACTCACGAAGGCTCTCTCGCACTTAAAAAGTTTCAGAACACCAAAAAATTCAGCGCGCTTACTCCAGAAATGCGAGCCTCCTTAAGTACAGTGCGCAAGTCAGTTCACTTATTACCGAAGGTGGATTGATGTTTCAAAAGCTCTCACTCGAAACCAAATACATTTGCTCGACAATGTTCGTTGTCTTGTTTGTTGTGGTGATAAATCTTGCGTTATACATGCACGGTTACGATGCGTATTCAAATAGCTTAACTCAACAAATCACGAACAACTCTCAAGAAAAAACAGAATCTTACGTTAAGCAAAAAGGGTTGGTTTATGCAGAGCTATTATCAAAACAGCTTTTTGATCCACTCTATACAGACAATATCAGTCAAGCGTATGAGCAAATTAAGGCAACATTGAGCCAGCCAGATGTCTCGAAAATACATGTTGTTGACAATGAAGGGCTAATCTTTCACGACGGCACTACTCAGCTAAGGATGTTTGCCCAACCTCATGACCGCTCTCCTTTTATTTTGAAAGCAATAGAAGAATCCAGAACTCTCGTTTCCTTTTCCAAGCATCAGTTGGAGATCGCAGCGCCGATTCAGCAATCAAACATTACTCTTGGGGCGGTATATCTTGAGCTTAACTTGATACATCTACTGGAAGAGAAAGAACAGAACATTGAACAAGTCCAAGCGATTACCTCAAACGATAAACAGAAGATGTTTAACTTGCTGCTAACGATCAGTGGGATATCCGTTCTATTCGGTAGCATCATCGCTTATGCTTTGGGGCGGTCGTTAACTAAGCCACTCAAGCAACTAAAAGATCAATTTTCAGAGTCAAATACCCAAGCGCTGCCAGTCACCGACATACAAAGCAAAGATGAAGTGGGAGAACTTATTTCGGCGTACAACAAAATGTCAAACAAAGTGAACCGATACACCAGCCGAGTTGAGTTCATGGCGTACCACGATATTCTGACTTCCCTGCCAAACCGAGAAAAGTTACTCATTGATATTCAAACGCAAATAACTGACCACAAATCCCCCTCACTCGCGGTTGTGTTTATTGACTTGGATGACTTTAAGCACATTAACGATAACTATGGACATAACATTGGGGATAAATTGCTAGGCCATCTTGCCTCAGAGCTTCAAGGCCGTTTGCCGAGTTATTTTAAGCCGCTTTACCGCCTTTCTACCATCGTAAGTCGAGTAGGTGCGGATGAATTTGTACTGGCCTTTCCGTGCTCGGACAATCATGAAGCTAGAGAAAAAGCGAACGATATTCATCGCCAACTACTCTCTCCCTTTAGTTTGGAAGAGAACGATATTCAAATTACGGCAAGCCTCGGAATTGCTGTGTATCCAGAATTTGGTTCAAACGCTGAGTCTCTTTTACAGCTTTCCTCTCTTGCGGCGCAGGAATCTAAAAGACGCGGTAAAGACATTATGACGATATACGATTCCACGTTTGATGAAACGATTAAACAACGTTTATACATAGAACGAGAACTGCGTCGTTCAGTACGTGACTTGTCTCAATTCGAGCTGTGGTATCAACCACAATTTGATCTAAAAACCTATCGCCTAATTGGGGTCGAAGCATTGGTTAGGTGGAATCATCCCGAGAAAGGTTATATCAGTCCAGAATCGTTTATCCCGATCGCAGAACAAAGTGATTTAATATTGGAGCTTGGAGAACATATCATTAAGACGGCAGTTGCTCAGCGGGCAATGTGGGCAGAACATTTCGGTACTGATTTTCACATTGCACTAAACTTGTCCCCAAGACAAATCTATCGCCAAGATTTAAGTCAATTATTTTCTAAGTATTTACGACGACATGATGTCGCCCCTCAAACCATTCATGTTGAAGTGACAGAGTCACTTTTTATTGATGATACAGAGAAAGCTCAATATGTGCTTAAAAAACTACAAAGTATCGGAGTGGAAGTTTGGCTAGATGACTTTGGTACGGGGTATTCAGCCCTTGCCTACCTACAACATATGGCTTTTGACGGGCTCAAGATTGATCGTTCATTTATCGCTCAAATCCGAAAAAGCGATCAAGACGATTCATTAGTTCGCGCGATTGTATCCATGGCTCACAACCTAAGAATGAAAGTAGTAGCCGAAGGCGTAGAAACTCAAACTCAACTCACACGAATGGAGTCTCTCCACTGTGACGTCGTACAAGGTTTTTTCTTAGGTAGACCTGTACCTGCCGAGGAATTGATTGCATTTGAATACCAACGAGGGAGTGACGCTCAAATCGTCAATCACTTTGCTTAGAACGCCGTTTTGTTAACTATTGCCGCTTAGCGCGTTAGTACTCGTAATGCAATATCGGTCACACTTCCCCCACCTCATTAATATGAATTTTCTCTTAAAATCTAACATCTGAGATAAATAAACTACACTTTTCATATCAACTTCTTGGATATGGAAATGCGCGTGGTAGGAATCTTTTCTTGGAACAACCTGTCGGTAAAACAAAAGCTATTTGGGTTGGTTTTGCTGCCAATTTTATTGTTGCTTGTCCTCGCGGGTAAACATGTACAAAGCCTTTCTATCCAGGCTCAGGAACTACAAAAAGCACAGTTATTCTCTGTCTACATAGACCGCGTATCTTCGCTTTATCACCTACCGAATAACCCTGATGTAATAGATAAGCAACTAAAAACTCAGCAGATATCTCAATTGTTACGCGACACTGCAGCACCAGTATTCGGTGAAAACGCTGAGATACTAAACCAGTTGACAAGCTTTGAGGAAGCAACCCTCTCGATGCTCTCTTCGCAAAATCAAGAAGAAAAGTTAGATGCGGCAGAGTGGCGCGCTGATACGTTCAAAGAAATCCTCATGAGCTTAGACAAAGTCTATTTTAGAAATGTGAGTTATGAAACAAACACTCACCTTTCTTCTTTGATGCAACTTGAATGGTTGATGTTTTGGTCCACTGAAGAGCATAGATTAAGCGAATATTTGATTCGATCTTCAGAGGAAAATAACGAGTATGACCTCACAACACAGGCTTCTATCCAATCTTTAATCCAGAACCAACAACTATTTCTAGAGCGTTTTGTGACGCTAAATGCCAATCAACAACAAGTAGATCTGCTCATTGAGACGTTTACGGGTGAAGTCTTTATCAAAAGCCAAGAGTTTCGTGCTTATTTATTGCAACCAGCTCAACTCAAATCATTAACCCCGGATGAGATTGATGCGGGGTTATCTGCACTCAACAAACGCTTATCGTTATTACAAAGTGTTGACGACAAAATGGAACAGCAGCTGAGTGATGATATATCAAAGACAATCAACACGACGACACAGCACCGCTTTACCTTTATCGCAATGATGAGCCTTTTAACGCTGTTGGTCGTAAGTTTAACGCTAAGATTGGTGCGAAAAGTTACTGGAAACTTGAATCTAGTCCTCAAATTTCTCAGTAACGAAAGCAATGAACAAAGTAACACTGAAAATTCACCTCTTGCTCAACTAATAAAGGGTAAAGACGAGCTGAGTAAGTTTGCTCGAGAGGTAAAAAAGCTTAGTGATGAGCGGATGTTGTCCAGACTAAAGCTCACACAAGCTAAAGAAGATGCAGAACAAGCAAAAGATGATGCAATTAAGGCGAGTAAAGCCAAAAGTAGCTTTTTGGCCAACATGTCCCACGAGATCCGCACGCCGCTAAATGGCGTTATTGGCATCTCTGAAGTCTTATCCGATACTTCCCTGACTGCCACACAACGCGATTACGTCGACACGATTGAAACCTCCTCCCAACTGCTTTTGAGTTTAATTAATGACGTTCTAGACTTCTCAAAAATTGAATCTGGGATGTTGCTCATTAGCCCACATTCAACTTGTGTTCGAGAGTCTATCTATGACATTGCTTCTATCATTTCACCGAAAGCAAAGGAAAAAGGCATCGATGTGCAAGTCAACATTAGCCGTAACACGCCTTACCACGTAATGTTGGATGACCATCGTATACGCCAAGTTGTCATGAACTTCATGTCTAACGCGGTAAAATTTACCGAACAAGGCAGTGTAGAGCTATCGGTCATCACCCGCGAAATAAAAAATGGTGAAGCGGTCATCGAGTTTTCCGTTAAAGATTCTGGGATTGGTATTGATGCCCAGCAGCAAAAGAAAATATTTGCTCCATTTGCCCAAGAGGATAACTCTACTACCCGACAATTTGGGGGAACTGGACTTGGGCTTGCCATTAGCACGCAATTAGTTGAGCTAATGGGTGGAGAAATTCAACTTGAATCCGAGAAAGGTAAAGGCAGTCGCTTCTTCTTTGAACTAACTGCTCCTGTTGTGACGCAAGAGTTTAACGCTTATCACGCTCTGAATCACAACGACATATGGATTGTATGCAGCAGTACTCAACTAGAACAAAAACTGCGTAACGAGTTAAGTTTTTTCAACATCAATATAACGCAGTCAGTAGATACCTTAAGTGCGTTGCCAACGTGGATTGATAACGAGCGCGTTATCGTTATTCATGTAGAAGCATCACCAAATGCAGCGGCGATGCATATCGATGAGATAGAAAGCCTTTGTAAACGAAACATTCGTGTCTGCCTCATCAAGCACCTTCATAGCCCACAATTCGACTTTAGAAACAGTATCAGCGCCTTGGTCACTCAGCCACTACTAGGGCAGCGCTTAATTAAAGCACTTGAAAGTTGTGCGGCAAATTTCTCGCACGCACAACAAGAGAGCACTTCAGCGCAACATGTTAAATCTTTGCCGAAAATTTTGGTCGTTGATGACAATACGGTCAATCAAAAAATCGCGGGGCTACACGTCACAAAAGCTGGCTTCGACTTTGATGTCGCAGTAAACGGACAAGAAGCGGTTGAGAAATTTCAACAGAATCAATACAGCCTAATTTTAATGGACTGTATGATGCCCGTAATGGATGGATTTGAAGCCACCCAAATAATTCGTCAAATAGAAGTAAAAGAAAAACGCGCTTTCAGAATTCCGATTATTGCTCTAACGGCAAGTGTGGTCGATGACGATATACAAAAATGCTTTGACGTTGGAATGGATGACTATGTGCCCAAACCGTTTAAAGCAGGGTTGCTTAAAGAGAAGTTAGATAAGGCAATTGGGTTACGTGTTTCCAACACGACGCCTGCTGAACCACACCAAGAGAATACTACTCCCGATAAAACTCATAAACTACCTGCGAGTTCAGAGCAACCAGAAGCAACGGTAACGCCTATTCGCTCCGAACGTATCTTGCTTGTCGAAGATAATAGAGTGAACCAGAAAGTGGCTTCTCTATTGCTATCTAAAGCAGGCTATCAATTCGAAGTCGCAGAAAACGGACAAATTGCAGTCGAAATGTTCCAAAAAGATGGAAAGTTTGATGTTATTTTGATGGATTGCATGATGCCCATAATGGATGGGTTTGAAGCTTCTAGGCAAATTAGAGCTTATGAAGCGAGTAAAGGATTAGCTAAGACGCCCATTATCGCATTAACAGCAAGCGTCGTAGATGATGACATCCAGCGCTGCTTTGATTCAGGAATGGATGCCTACGTACCAAAGCCTGTGCGCAAAGAAAAACTGTTATATCAAATAGAACAAGCAATGTAGGTGGATTCTATGAGTAGAAATCATTCTCGCGTTGCTTTTCCTTTGCGTTACATAAAACGCTATCTGTTTATTCTGATTGCCCTTCTTTCATTAAATTGCCAAGCTCTCGCTGCAGAGAGCTACGCCGTTTTCTCATTTAATGACGAATTCTCTCCGCTCACTGTCAATAAAGCGCGAAAGTTGTACAGAGGGAAGACGCAACTTTTACAAGGCCAGCGAATTGAACTCTCTGACTGGCCTGCGACATCAACAGAAAGAGCTGAGTTCTATCGTTATCTTCTCAACAAAAATTTAGCGCAAATGAACGCGCATTGGGCAAGCTTGTCTTTTTCTGGTAAAGCTAGACCGCCAAAAGTGATTGCACGCTCCAGCATTGATGACCTCATAGCATGGATGCAAGAGAAGCCGAATAGAATTGGTTATGCCCCAACATCGAGCGTCCCTAGTAATGCTCATGTTTTATGTGTGGTTAGCTCGGAGAATTGATATGAAAAAATATTTAACCATGTTATCGCTGAGTATCGCGACCTTTCCGAGCTCAGCCACGATTGAACTAACAGAACAACTTTCTTTAAGTGGTTTTGGCTCTACTTCGTGGGCAAAATCCGATAACCCAACTACGGTACTAGTTAACCGCTTTATTGGCGATGAATCTTGTTTCGATTGCGATACCACTTTCGGCATGCAGCTCGATTATTTTCACAAGGCATTTCGGGCATCCGCACAAGTCGTAAAGCGCCCGCAAGACCATTGGAGCTCGCCTCAGCTCGAGTGGGCGTATTTGGCTTATACCTATCAAAACATAGAAATACGAGGAGGACGCTTAAGACTGCCACTGTTTTTGATGTCTGAGTACAACTATGTCGGCCACGCTTTTACCCAAGCCCGCCCACCGAATGAGGTATATGACAGCATTCTAGGTATCACGGCTTATAACGGCCTATCTGCACGCTGGATTCATGACCTCAATGAGCAAGTCGTACTTACCGCCATGCCGTTTGTCGGGTTTAAAGACAATAGTGACGTAACCATCAATGAACGTACTGAATTGGAAATTGAGTCAAACAATACTGTAGGGATGAACTTAACGCTAAGCGGAGAGAGCTATCGTTGGAATTTTTCCTACCTCCACGGCGATTATGATCAAACAACGACGCTCTCTAACATTGAGCAGTCCACTCCCGGTGGCGGAACCACAATCATTGACCGTCTAGTTGAAACAGAAAAAAACAACACGATCGATCTGTTTTCTCTAGGGTTAAGATACGAGCTCGATAACATTGTGATTATGGCAGAAGGACAGACCAGCAATCTTTCCTCATCTTGGTACGCGACAACAAGTTATAATGTAAACAAGCTGACTCCTTATATTGTTTACGGTCAGCAGTTTAATAGTCGGGATAAAAAAAGTGGAGACAGTTTCTTACTCGGGTTGAGATATGACCTAGATTACAACGTTTCCCTGAATGCAGAATGGCAAAGGTTCAACGCCTACAATAATAGCTCTGGCGCGTTTTCATCAGCCCCAAAGGATGACAGTGCGAGCCTTTATACGCTAATGCTCAACTTCGTTTTTTAATATTTCTTACAGTACCAATTTCCACAACACTGGGGGCTGTTGTATTAAGAAGGCTTTTTGCAACACGTAACTAAACGCTAAACGACTGGAAGGGATAGAATCGATCAGATAGGTAAGTGGCAATCCAAACAGAGACAAAGGTTACTCTATTTCGGTTTGTTTTGATTGCCTTTTAACCGCTTTTCTTTGCGTCGCAGTGCCCGGAAAAACTTTGACTCTTCGTGGTACCAACCAAGGACACTAATTGGGAAGCCCACGAGCATCATAATAAAAACATCCGCAGGGAGTTGTTCCCAAATGTCGCTTAAAGAATGCAGCTCTCCAAAAATGAACAAACCGATGACTTTACCAAGCAGTAATGCACAACAAATCATAAAGAAGGACTTTAATATATAGTGCCATTTGCCTTTTTTACGCTCTTCTCTCCAATAGGCATATTTATATTGTCGATCGTACATTCATCCCCCCCCTAAAGTAAACTTGCCGTAAGTTTAAGCATCTCGATAGCGTAAAGTGCGTTGGCACCTCTTTAATCATAGTGCGTATCTAAAGTGAATGCTTGTCGTGGCAATAAGAAGGAGAGGTATTCTGTAGTAAGAGCTACATAATCTCTGAACGTTATATGTCTTGTGTCATTCGGATGATGCCTGATTTTGCTTATCGCTAGTGTTTTCTGAACACCCAAATCGGGCCGATGAGTAGAAACTGTAAATCCTCAAAAAACGACGGTTTTTTACCTTCAATCTTGTGACCGATAAATTGCAATATCCACAATACGCCAAACAAAAGCATAGAAATATGCAGAACGGGCAACATCAATACCTCTAGAGACCAAATAAGGCCAATGCACGCTAATGTGTAGCCGATCATCATCATGAATACGCTCAGAGACAAACGAAAATAGAAAACCCAAGTGGGGATCACCGCTACCCAAACCCAATTAAGTTCGAAGCCTAATAATGAAATCTGGGGAATCGACCAAATAAGTCCAACCACAGAAAGGTAAATACCTGGAACTGCGATTGTGTGAATCTTTTGGTTGATAGGGTTTTGGTGACTCTCACCATATTCTTTTAGCCATTCAGATAATGCTCGCATATCATTCCCCTTTTCCACCTTCTTATTCTTATATAGCCCGAGGATGAAAAAGGTGCGAATTTTTCCGTAAAGGCTACGAGCAACGAGCGACAAGACAACAGAGGCCAGTGCGTTGCCGATTACTCACCAAGCAACGCTCGTTGTGCTTTCGGCAGCTTGGCAACGACAAGAGCATAAGAGCGTTCACACAAATCTTGAATCAACCCATCCTCGACATCACCGTTAAAATAAACCGTTATCCAATGACGCTTATTTAAGTGATAACCCGGGATAATATCCGTAAACTGCGACGTTAAGACTTCTCCATCTTCTGGTTTTACTTTTACGCTGACATACTCCCGACCGTTTCTCTCTGCAATGATGGCAAACATCTTGCCTTTGATTTTGTATACAAGCGCTTCAGGCCCAAATGGGAAATCACTTTCTGCACACATGAAGGTACTTAAGTATTGTTCTAGTTCTTTGCTTTTCATATCCCCTACCTCCTTCTGCGTTCTCACTCAAATTGTGGCAATAGCAATTTTAACGCCTGGTTAACCCGCTCTTTTTCATTGCCTTCTAAACCATGCAATAACGATTGCTGAACGTCTACATGCTCCAAAATTAGCTTGTCAATTAAGGTTAAGCCTTGCTCTGTTAGTTCAACGGTGACGCTACGTCGGTCTTCTTTGCTATGGGTTCTGGTAATAAACCCTTTCTTCTCTAGTTTATCTAAGCGATTGGTCATCGCACCCGAAGTGAGCATCATTGACTCTATTAACGCTGAGGGAGTAAGACAATATGGTGAACCAGCTCGACGCAGTGTCGCTAACACATCAAATTCACCCATTTTCAGATCGTACTTCTTATGTAGCTCGGCGACCCTAGATTCCATGTGTTTTGCAATTCGCATTAGTCGACCCATTATTGCCATCGGTTCAGTGTCGAGGTCTGGCTTCTCCCTAGCCCACTGCTCTACCACTCTATCAATTGCATCCATTATTTCTCTCCAAACATCATATATTTTTTATTTTAACATAAAGATACTTTACAAAAAGCCACCTTGCCGATATCGTTACATTTAATTATCTCTACATAAAGATATTTAACATGAACATTTTACTTGCGATGATTCCTGCCTTTTTTTGGGGGACGACTTACGCTGTTACTCAGTTTACTCTACCGGACTGGCCTCCCGTTTTACTTGGTGCTCTAAGGGCACTGCCTGCGGGTCTTTTGTTGCTGGCAATAAAGCCCTCGTTTCCAAAAAGAAGTGAGTGGAAAGTGCTGCTTGTTTTAGGAACCATCAACATCGCTTGCTTCTTTGGTCTCATTTTTGTCATGGCGTTGACGCTTCCTTCTGCCATCTCTGGTGTTGGTATGGTTTCGGTCCCCGTTTTTGCGATGCTGTTTGGTTGGGCGGTCTACAAACGTCAGCCTAGTGGCATTCAAGCGATAAGCGGCGCAACTTTGATTGCTTTAGCTTGGTTCTTATTTGATCCTAGCTCTATTTCTCTCGAACCCGTGGGCTTACTTGCGATGATCTCCGCCATTATGTGCATCGTGATAGGAAGTAGCGTAACAAAGTCACTAGGTACAAAAATGCACTGGTGGACAGTGCTAACATGGCAGCTCATTTTGGGTGGCGTGATTATGTCTATCGCAACAAGTGTGCTGGCGATAAACAATCCAGAGCCATATGTTACGGTCGTTCAGGACGTATCCATGACGAATATTCTAGGGTTACTGTGGGTAGTTATTCTGAACACCGCATTAGGGTATGGCATGTATGTATGGTTATTACAGCGGATGTCGGTCGTAGATTTTACCTTTGGTGGTATTGCAAACCCAGTCGCAGGCATTGTTTCGGGCCTACTGCTATTGGGGGAAACGTTCACTCCTCTGCAATACAGCTTAATGCTAGGAATGATCGTAATGTCATTACTACCTCAGCTCATTACGTCAATCAAAACGAAAAGAGCCGCACTCTCCTCCTAAGTAACGTTAATTCCTAACACTCTAGAAGTAATGAGAGTGTTAGGAATCCTCAAGTGTAACCCCATCAGCAGAAATCAGCGCTAACCTAGGCAACTGACACCTTTAAAACGGTACATTTTGACATTATGGCTGTTAAGCGCTTGCAAGGTTAGTCAGGGGCTCTGGTTTAGCGTAAACATAACCTTGAATAAGGTAAATCGCATGCTGAGCCAGATATTCGACTTGAGCCTGGCTCTCTACACCTTCTGCAATCATCTCACATTCCGCTTTGTTCGCTGCAGACACAATTGAGTCCAGCACTTTCAACTTTTGATCGTCAGATCCTATTGGATCAATGAACATCTTATCCACTTTTACACACCGGATGCCCAAATCTTGTAGGTAAGAAAAGCCACCATATCCGGTACCAAAATCGTCAATTTTGAACTTGTAGCCTTTATTCGTTAAATACAAAATCTCTTTTTTCGCGGCCTCAGTGTCTTTTACTGGTATTCTCTCGGTCAACTCAAAATGAATTCTATTCGAGATTGGCCAATTTAACTCCGACAGCAACTTCGTTAATACGCCTGACTCTAAATGGGAGGAAACAATATTGATGCTGACCCACGTATGCTCGGGCAAGTCACTTAAGTCTTGTATGATTTTACGAATAAGCTGATTGGTCATCGGGATAATCAGGCCACTTTCTTCTGCAGCACCAATAAACATATTTGGTGGCACCATTCCATCACGTCGCGACCATCGAATCAGAGCTTCATATCCTACTGTCTTACCATCGCGACTATCGACAATCGCCTGGTAGTAAGGAATAAATTCTGTATTACTAATCCCATTTTCAATTAGACCTGTAATGGATTTTCTCAAGCTTTTACCAGATATGTATGCAAAGGCAGTCACAAGACCAGCAAGCACACTTACAAGACCGCCCCACAAAAGTACTCTTTCCTGAGCATAATTTTTAAGTTTTTCACCGCTGTATATCTTGATGAGCATGTTGGCTTGAGACTCTCCTGAAAAGAAAAACTCTTTTGACAGTGCGTTTTCTTCTCCTGCAATATTCGCTTTGCCACGGCTTATCGTTAAATCACCAAATATTGGTTCATCATACTTAAACTCTACAAATAGGCAGTCTTTGCAAGGCGTTTTTATTACCTCGTTAACCCAACTGTTATCAAGTACCCAGAAGACTTCAACGTGTTCATTATCATAAATGACCATCCACTCTATTTGGTCATTCTGTTGCGGCAAAATAAGTGATGCGAAAAAGTTTTCATCCATCTGAAATCGTTCACTACTAGATGGGCGAGACACTTCACTACCAACCGTGGAACACGTTTTTCCGCCTTCTGTGGTCATCGCAATAAAACGAATGTAACGGTTATAAAAACGTGGGTCGCGTAAAGTTCTTACATCACTATCACTACAAGTAAAATCTAACTGAGCAATCTGCTTCACTATTGCTCCGTCCAAATAGGCAGACCTTTGATTTAAATAATCTACGTAAGCATCTATTTTCGACGCTTTTACCGAGTTGACGTAAAAGTTGGTTATCGAATGAAAGGCCACTACAAATATGGCGATGGGAACTAAGCCGAGTAAAATGGCATACCTTGTATTCTTTGTTATCAAAGTTCGTCCTGCTAATCTGTCAAGCAACCTAAGTGGGATATGAATACTATCTCATTTTTATAGTCCAAAAAGTGAGGAATGACGCTCAATAAAATTATAGACTCAAGTGGCTTTCAGATGTCGGGATTTAGAATGTGAGCACCAAACCACATTCGAGGAGAACAAAGTAGCGACTAAGTGGAAAGTAAGAACGAGCCCAATTGTTAAGTCATCCGTAATAAAAGTGACGACTTGGAGCTTGAGCAATACTTTTTAGATAGGCAGCAGATACGCTAAAAAACAAAAAGGAAACGATTGATACCAACCGCTTCCTTGATTTGTTATTGCTATTTAAAAGCGCGTGAATTACGCCACTTCAAGAATCACTTTTTCCAACTTATCTAAACCTTCACTAAGCACTTCAGGCTCAATGGTTAGCGGCGGCAACAAGCGAATCACGTTCGCTTTTACCCCACAAGAAAGCAAAATCAGACCATTTTCTTGCGCTTTAGAAATCACCGCTTTGGTCATCTCTTGTAGCGGCTCACCCGTTTCAGGATCAGTAAATTCAATCGCCATCATCGCACCTGTAGTACGGATTTCACCGATAGCAGGCACTGACTGTTGCAGTTTTGTCATACGAGCATTGACCACTTCACCGATACCCATTGCTTTAGCACACAAGTCTTCTTCTTCGATAATTTTCAGTACTTCAAGACCAGCAACACAGCCAAGTGGCGAGCCCGCATAAGTGCCACCTAAACCACCAGGTAGTGCAGAATCCATCACATCCGCTTTCCCAACTACCGCTGAGATTGGGAAACCACCAGCAATGCCTTTCGCCATTGTCATTAGGTCTGGTTCAATGCCTAGGTACTCTGTGGCAAACATTTTACCGGTACGAGCAAAACCCGTTTGGATTTCATCGGCAATCAGCATGATACCGTGCTTATCACACAGCTGACGTAAGCCTTGTGCAAACGCTTCAGGTGCTTTGTAGAAGCCGCCCTCACCTTGTACTGGCTCGAAGATGATCGCCGCAACGCGTGAAGGTTCGATATCGCAAGCAAACAGATCGTCGATTGCTTGTAAGCTTTGCTCAACGCTGATGCCGTGGAACGCATTTGGGTACGGCGCGTGATAGATTTCATTCGGGAAAGGACCAAAGCCTGCTTTATATGGCGCAACTTTACCAGTTAACCCCATCGTCATATTTGTGCGACCGTGAAAGCCGCCTTTAAACGCTATCACGCCGCTACGGCCTGTATGAGCGCGTGCCACTTTTACGGCATTTTCGACCGCCTCGGCGCCAGTGGTTAGAAAGATCGCTTTCTTCTTAGTCTCACCTGGTGCAAGTTCTGTCAGCTTTTCAGCCAGCTCTACGAATGACGCGTATGGCGTAACCATCGCACACGTGTGTGAGAAGTTGTCCAGCTGAGCTTTTACCGCTTCGCTAATGCGCTTGTGAGAATGCCCGGTGTTAGTTACCGCGATGCCAGCTGCAAAGTCGATGTATTTGTTGCCTTCGATATCCCATACGTAAGCGTTTTCAGCTTTCTCGACGTAAAGCGGGTACAGTGCGCCCATGCCTTGAGCGATAACTTGGCTTCTTCTTTCGTGTAGTTGTTGGTTTGTCATTGTTTTGTCCTTAATTAGTTGCCGCCAAAGCAGAGATATTTCACGTCCATGTATTCATCGATACCTTGTTTTGCACCTTCACGTCCGATGCCGGACTGCTTAACACCACCGAAAGGAGCAACTTCAGTAGAAATCATGCCTTCGTTAATGCCGACCATGCCGTATTCGAGCGCTTCTGCGATTTTCCAAACACGGTGAATGTTTTGGCTGTAGAAGTACGACGCAAGGCCGTAGATGGTGTCGTTCGCCATTTCGACTAGCTGTTCGTCGCTGTCAAAACGAATCACTGGTGCGACAGGACCAAAGATTTCCTCAGAGACAATCTTCATGTCGTGAGTAACGTCTTTGAGAACCACTGGCTGCATAAATAGACCATCCAGCTTTTTAAGTTCTGAAACCGGCTTCGCGCCTTGCTCGATAGCACCATCGATCAACGCTTGAATGCCTTGCTTCGCTGACTCGCTGATCACCGGACCAATGTTGACCCCCTCTTCCAATCCGTTACCGACGTTGAGCTGCTGAACCGCAGCGTCAAACTTAGCAACGAATTCGTCATACACTTTGCTGTGTACATAGAAACGGTTCGCACAAACACACGTTTGGCCTGCGTTACGGAACTTCGACGCCATCGCGCCTGCCACAGCTGCATCAATATCCGCATCATCGAATACGATAAATGGCGCGTTGCCACCGAGCTCCATTGAGGTACGTTTGATGTCAGCCGCGCTTTGCTGCATCAGCACGCTACCGACTTGAGTAGAGCCAGTGAAAGACAACTTACGAATCAACGGGTGTGAAGTGAAGATAGCACCGACCTGACGGGAGTTTTCCCCCAATACCACTTGCAGCACATCGCCTGGGATACCCGCTTGATAGGCAAGCTCTGCAACCGCAAACGCAGACAGCGGCGTAGATTCAGATGGTTTTACCACAAAGCTACAGCCTGCTGCTAAAGCTGGCCCTGCTTTGCGCGTGATCATCGCAATTGGGAAGTTCCAAGGTGTAATCGCACAGGCGACACCAATTGGCTGTTTGATGGTCACCAAACGCTTGTCCGCACTTGGCGCAGGAATCGTCTCACCGTAGGTACGCTTCGCTTCTTCAGCAAACCATTCGATAAAGCTCGCGCCGTAAAGCACTTCACCTTGAGCTTCCGCTAGCGGCTTACCTTGCTCTAACGTCATCAAACGGCCAAGGTCGGCTTTGTTTTCTAACAGGAGTTGGAACCAACGATTGAGCATGCCAGCACGCATTTTTGCTGGCAGTGCCGCCCACTCTTTCTGCGCCACACTGGCACGTTCAATGCCATTTGAAATGTCGTTTTCGGTTGAAACTGGTGCGTACCCGAGGAGTTCTCCGGTCGCCGGATTAGTCACTGCAATGCCCTGTTGTGGATTCGCTACCATAAACGAAACAAGGCTTTGGTTTTGTATCTGTTGCATGGTCATTCCTTTTGACAACTCATCATCGCCGCTAAGCCAGCGGCGAGTTTATGTTTAAGCAGGGATCTGCTGCGTAATACAGTGAATGTTCCCTCCGCCGAGTAGAACCTCTCTCGACGGTATCGCGATGATTTGGTATTCCGGCATCGCGTTTTGCAAAATATCGATCGCCATAGCGTCGGTCTCTTCGTCCAGCATCGGCAAGAACACATGCTCGTTGACGATAAGAAAGTTCGCATAAGAGGCACTTAGGCGTTCGCCAGCTTGTCGACTCATTCCCGAACTGGCGTCAATGCCATTGGCTTCGCGCTCGCTGTAATGCAACGGACCCGGTAATGGCAAACGGACAATTTCAATATTGCGCCCTTTCGCATCGTGCTGAGATTTCAGTACTTGTTCCGCTTGACGAGATAACGCGTATTGCGGATCACTTGGGTCATCGGTCCAACTAAGTACCACCTTACCCGGAGCGATAACGTGCATCAGGTTGTCAACATGGCCGTCTGTTTCGTCATTGAATAAACCATTTGGCAACCAAATGACTTTTTCGATACCGAGATACGCCTTTAACTGCTCTTCAATTTGCGCTTTGCTCAACTGTGGATTTCGCCCCGGACTAAGTAAGCACTCTTCTGTGGTGTAAAGGGTGCCTTCACCATCGGTGTGAATCGCCCCACCTTCAAGTACAAACGGTGCGCGGTAATGATCAATACCGATGATGTCGCACACCGAACCAGCGACAAGATCGTCCTGCTGCCAGTTGTCGTAAAGGCCGTTGTATTCGCCGCCCCACGCGTTGAATTGCCAACTAATCCCACGGCGCTCGCCCGCTTGGTTAACAAGCACGGTCGGCCCGATGTCTCGCATCCACGCATCGTTAAATGGGATTTCCACCAAACGTACATCTGAGTGAAGCATTTGACGCGCTCGGTCAAAGTTGTGCGAGCACACCGCCACACACACTTTGGCCACTTCCGCGATTAAGTTCGCGATTCTGGCGAAGGTTTCTTGCGCGGGTAATGCGTCATCACGCCAATTGTCTTTCCTTTCTGGCCACGCTAGCCAAACTTCACTAACCGGCTGAAACTCAGCCGGAAAATAGAAGCCATCTTGCGCTGGTGTTGTCGATAACTTCATTTTAACGCCTCTTTAAACGGCTAGTTTGCCAACGCTGGTGTAAAGGTCTGGACGACGGTCGCGGAACAAGCCCCACGCGTGACGCGCTTTCGCTGTCGTAGCTAGGTCGATTTCTGCGTAAATGATGGTTTCACCTTGACGCGGTGCTTCGGCAATTTTTGCACCAGTGTGGTCAGTGATAAAAGAAGAGCCGTAGAACGTCGTCTCGATACCATCATCGACTTCAGTGCCCACTCGGTTTGACGCAATCACTGGAACGAGGTTTGCTGCCGAGTGACCTTGCATTGTACGTTGCCAGTGGTCACGTGAATCCAGTGTCGGATCTTGAGGCTCAGAACCGATTGCAGTTGGGTAAAAAATCGCTTCCGCGCCGTGCAGAGCCAAGCTGCGTGCAAGCTCTGGAAACCATTGGTCCCAGCAAATGCCAGCACCGAACTTACCGAACTTGGTTTGCCACACTTTGAAACCAGTATCGCCAGGGCTAAAGTAGTACTTCTCGCTGTAGCCCGGGCCGTCAGGAATGTGTGACTTGCGGTAGTTATCTAGTACCGTGCCATCGGCATCTATCATTACTAGCGAGTTAAAAAACGTATTGCCCGCTTTTTCAAAGTAGCTGACAGGAATCACCACGCCGAGCTCTTTAGCCAACGCACTCATCTCTTTAATAAGACGACAATTCTCCGTTTCTTCTGCAAGCTCGAAATACTTCGCTTCTTGTTTTTTGCAGAAGTAAGGTGCGGCGAACAGCTCTTGAGGAAGAATCACGTTCGCACCGTTTTGTGCTGCTTCACGAATCGCATTTTTTGCTTTGGCTAAGTTATCTTCCAGATCCCAGCTTTTCGTCAGTTGAAGGGCTGCAAATTTCACTACTTTGCTCATTGGATATTCCTTATCTCTTAAATCGCCAGTTTGTCACGTAGGTTGTAGTAAGCCGCGCCCATTGCCGTAAACGGAATTTGGAAGTGGCGGCCACCCGGGAAGGAGTAATGTTTCAGAGCGGCAAACGCGTCAAAGCGTTCTGCGTGTCCAGTCAAGGTTTCAGCCAGCAACTTGCCTGCTAGGTGAGTACACGTTACACCGTGACCGCTGTAGCCTTGTAGGTAGTAAATGTTGTCTGCAAACGAGCCAAATTGCGGCATGCGTGAGTAAGTCAGCAAGAAGTTACCCGTCCAGGTGTAATCAATCTTGATGCCTTTCAATTGTGGGAAGACTTTCTCCATCTTCGGACGGATCAGTGCTTCAATGTTTTCTGGGTCACGTGCGCCGTAAACCACGCCACCTCCGAATAACAAACGCTTGTCGGCGGTTAAGCGGAAGTAGTCAAGCAAGTAGTTACAGTCTTCAACGCAGTAGTCACTGGTCAGCACTTGTTTTAGCTGCTCATCACTCAAAGGCTGAGTCGCCACCACTTGTGTGCCGCACGGGATCGCTTTGTTGCTGATGTTTGGTGCCAAACCACCAAGGTAGGCGTTACCTGCCAAAACCACGTACCTGCTCTTCACGCTGCCTTGCGCTGTTTTCACTACTGGGTTAATCCCTTTGTCAATCGATACGACCGCCGACTGTTCGAAGATTTGGCCACCCAGAGAAATAAACGCAGCGGCTTCACCTAACGCGAGTTTAAGCGGGTGAATGTGACCACCGCGCATATCCAACAAGCCACCAGTGTACACTTTGGTCCCTACCGCTTGTTCTACTTCTCCTGCGTCAAGTAGAGTCAGTTGGTCGTTGCCGTAACGCTCCCAGTTCTTCTTATGTTCTTCTAGCCCTTTGAGTTGTTTACTGTTCAGTGCCGTGAACAAGCCGCCTTGCTTGTAATCACAGTTGATGTCGTATTTGTCGATCAGACCACGGATGATATCGCCGCCTTCAAAAATCATATCGCACAGAGCTTTGGCTTGGTTTTGGTCGTAACGGCTTTCAATCACGTCAACATCTCGGCTGTAGCTGTTAACGATTTGGCCACCGTTACGACCAGTTGCTCCAAAGCCCACTTTTGCGCTTTCTAGCACAACAACTTTAAAACCTTTTTCTGCAAGGTGTAGTGCAGAAGAAAGACCAGAAAATCCCGCACCGACTACACACACATCGCACTCGATGTCGTTTTGCAACTGTGGGTATTCCGGCATGTTTGGCACAGAGTGCGCGTAGAACGAATCCGTATGCTTGTTCATAGAACTATTCCTTTATTTATCGTAATCGTCAGCAGGCTTAAGGATGGAGGCGAATCCAAGTGGTTTTGGTTTCGGTGAATTTTTCAATCGCGTGGAGAGACTTGTCTCGACCATTTCCACTCATTTTGAATCCACCAAATGGGACCGTCATGTCACCTTCGTTATAGTTGTTGACCCAAACCGAGCCGGCTTGCAGTCGTTTTGCTACGCGATGAACGCGGTTGATATTGCTACTCCAAAGTGCAGCACCTAAGCCGTACTTCGAATCGTTAGCGATCTCAATTGCTTGCGCTTCGTCTTTGAATGGAATGACACACAGCACCGGACCAAAAATTTCCTCTTGGGCGACACGCATCTTGTTGTCGATATTGTCTAAAATGGTTGGGGAAACAAATGCGCCCTGCCCATCGACATCGCCGCCACAACGTACGTTTGCACCTTCTGATTCACCTAACGAGATGTATTCCAACACTTTTGATTTATGATCTTGGTCGATGAGCGCTCCCATGGATGAACTTGGGTCCATTGGGTCTTTTGGCGTGAACGCTTTCGACGCTTGAATAACTTTTTCTAAGAACTGATCTTTGATGCTTTCGTGAACAAGCAGGCGGGTTGCCGCGACGCACACCTCACCTTGGTTGTAGAAACACCCTGCGGCGGTGTCTGCTGCTGCGCGGTCTAAATCATCACAATCTTCAAACACGATGTTCGCGTTCTTACCGCCCGCTTCTGCAAACACGCGTTTTAGGTTGCTCTCACCCGATCTGACCATCAGTTGACCTGCAATGCGCGTCGAGCCTGTGAAAGCGATGCAGTCTACGTCTTGGTGTTTCGCCAGCGCGTCGCCAGCTTCATGACCAAAACCCGTAACGACTTGGAAAACGCCTGTTGGTAAGCCCGCTCGAGAAGCAAGTTGACCTAGGAATATCGCGGTGAGAGAAGATTTTTCTGACGGTTTTAGAATCACGCTATTACCAGCCGCTAAAGCAGGGCCAAGCTTCCAGCACGCAAGCCAAAGTGGGAAGTTCCACGGTACAACCGCAGCAACCACACCAATCGGTTGATGAGAAATAAAAGCGTGTACATCTTTTTCGGTTGGGGCAACTTCGCCGTATACTTTGTCGATTGCTTCTGCGTACCAGCGTAATGCACTCGCCGCACCAGGAATATCGGTAGAGAAGCTGTGAGAGATAGGCTTACCGGTATCAAGCGTTTCTAGCAGAGCCAATTCTTCTTGGTTTTGATCAATCAAGTCAGCAAACTGTTTAAGCACTGCTTTGCGATGAGCTGGGCTGCTCTCGCTCCACTGACCGGATTGAAATGCTTGGCGAGCGTATGAAACTGCGAGATCAACATCTTCATTTTGGCAACGGGCGATTTCGGTGAATATCTCATCTGTTGCTGGGTTAACTACCGGGATGGTTTGCCCTGTTAAAGCAGCACTGTATTCACCGTTAATGTACGCCCTGTTTTCGATGTTTAGATTGTTTTTTAGTTCAATCCATTGCTCTTGGGTTTTCATACGCTCTCCTTGTGATCACACAAGGCAAGCCCCCACTAAAATGTGGTTGGCGTATGCGCACTTATCATTCGACAAGCCTTGTCTGTGTGATTTGTAAATCGATGGGGCTTCGTCGTATCAATAATGTACGACTCGCCCGCTGTTATGACATGAGATTGCCCTTTATATTCCAGAGTGATTTCACCCTCTAATACGGTGCCAATCTCTTCGCCTTCGTGTTTGATTTCTGCCGCACCAGTGGTTCCATAAGGTGCGTATTCCTCGATCAAGAATCCGATGACTTGATCTTTGTCGCCATTCGTTACCAGTTTCATGGACACCGTCTCGCTCCCGATTTCCACAAGATCTGACGGCTTGATGACTACTTTCACTTCATCGTTCGAAGGTTGTTCAAAAGTGAAAAACTCTGATAACGATAAAGAAAATACATTAACGATTTTTTGTAGTGAGCTGACCGACGGGCTCACTTTGCCATTTTCAATGGATGAGATTGCACTGTGGGTAATACCAGCGCGCTCGGCTAGTTCCCTTTGTGACAATCCATGTTTTTTTCGTAACTGAACAATATTTTTACCAATCTCTTGATTGTCCATTCATACAGCTCCAAACGTTTAACGAGAGGTAGCCATCATAAATTCATTGAACAAAATTTGAGAGAAATGATTGGTTTTTGCTTCCCATTCTGGGTGCCACTGCACGCCAACGAAAAATTTTTGATTAGGAAGACTAAATGCTTCTACCAAGCCATCCGGGGCTTTAGCTTCTACTTGTAATAGAGGAGCAAGCTGATCGACGCCTTGGTTGTGTAGTGTGTTCACTTCAAAGAAGGTGGTATTTTCCCAATGATTTTGCACCAGCCATTGTTCAAATAAGCTCTGCTTTTGAACTAGCACAGCGTGTGCTGGCGCGTATTTTTGTTCGAAATCTTCAACAGGCGCTTCACGATGGTCATTGAAGCCGGAGTCATGAACGGCTGGGTTTAACGAGCCACCAAGTGCGACATTCATCTCTTGAAAGCCGCGGCAAATACCAAGGCACGGAATGTTTTGGTCAACCGCATGACGAATTAACGTGAATGAGAGCTCATCACGAGCTTCATCTTTGTAGCTCTCTTCGTGCGTTGCATTGTATCGATGTGGCGCAACGTTAGAGTGGCTGCCAGGAAAAAGAAAACCATCACATATGTCTAGGATGGTGGTTACGTCATCGCCCGACATGTCGGGAGCCAACATAATCGGTAGTCCTCCAAAATCCTTTATGGCGCGAAGGTAAAAGTCGTTGACCGCTTGTATCTGATAGCCACCCAACTCTTTAGCGCAGCTAACCACACCAATGATGGGTTTGTGTGTATCTGCCATGATATGTCCGTGTTCAATTTATTTAACACAAACCCTACAAACCATGTACAAAATTATCAACACAGATGACCATTATTATCGTCACAACGTGATCTGAAGCACTTTTTAGGCTTCAAAACTGAATATTTATGCTCATTATATTGAACAAAACAAAACCAACTGTTACAAAATAGTTAACAGAAAGACATAAAAACCAGCCGTTAAACATCAAAAACACAGTGTAAGTACATGTTTAAATTAAAAATAACCTAAAAAACAAACAGCTCGCTCAGAGTGCTGTAATTTATTTGTTAATTTGGTTATTTCTAATTTCTACTCGTCAGGCTATTTGGAGAAGAAAATGGAATCGTATCTACAGGAAGTACAAAATTTTAAACAAAAATGGCCCGATATTGAATTTATCGATCTCATCTTTACCGATATAAATGCCACCCCAAGAGGAAAACGCATCCCGATAGATGCTCTAGAAAAACTGAATAAAGGTGTTGCCCTCCCCCTTTCGACCATCACCCTAGATACCAAAGGTAACGTCGTTGAAACAGCCGGGTTGGGAGAAGATCTCGGAGAACCAGATAATCTCTGCTATCCAATCAGCGGCACCTTAATGCCGACGGCAAAAGAACAAGTTGGTCAGCTACTGCTTAGTATGATGGATGAAACCGGGCAGCACCCTAACCCACTGTTCATCCGAAACATTCTCGCTTCTATATTGCAAACACTGCATGCTAAAGACCAATATCCTTGTGTCGCGCTCGAGCTGGAGTTCTATTTAATAGACAAAACCCGCGGCGAAAATGGCGAACCATTAACGGCAATTAACCCCACGAAAAAAACTCGAGAAAAAGATACCGAGGTTTACGACCTTGATGGACTAGATGACTACGCTGATTTCTTGGCCGACCTTAATCGAATTGCATTAGAACAAGGCTTAAACACTTCCGGAGCCCTATCTGAATCGGCCCCAGGGCAGTTCGAAATCAACTTCAACCATTCTAAAGATGTACTTCGAGCATGTGATGAAATCATCATCGCAAAACGCTTGATTCGCCAGGTCGCTCATCAGCACGGATTTGACGCCACATTTATGGCGAAACCTTTTAGTGAGCAAGCGGGTAATGGCATGCACATTCACCTCAGCTTGGTTGATACAGATGGTAACAACCACTTTAGCCAACCAGACGGTCAAGCGAGCGCCTTCTTCTATCAAACCATGGCAGCGATGCTGTCACAAACATCCGATGCCATGGCCCTAATCTGTCCTAACGTTAACTCTTACCGTCGCTTTGTTCCTGGCGCTTACGTCCCGACCAAAGCCGATTGGGGAGAAAACCACCGCGGTGTTGCGTTGCGTGTGCCTATCAGCGATAGCAAAAATCGCCGTATAGAGCATCGTATAGCAGGCGCTGACGTTAACCCTTACATTCTCGCTGCAGTAGTACTTTCCGCAGTATTAGCGAGTGAAAGCTACACCAAAGATCAATGTCCACCGACTCTCAGTGATGATGCAATTGAGTTACCTCTGCGTATGTCAGAAGCTCTAGAGCGACTGGAGCACAGTGAGCTGGCTCAATACATCTCAAGAGACTTTATCGATTTGTATCTAGCTTGCAAACAGAGTGAACTCGCAGAATTTGAGCGAGCGATTACTCCATTGGAAATCGACTGGATGTTGCACTCGGCATAAACAAAGGAAATGAACTTTATGACTACGCAGACCAAGGCGCTGGATGCGCCTCTTAAAATCAACTCTCAACACATTATTGTTTCTTTAATCTCGGTTGCGACGTTTGTCTTTTTTACCACAATCGGTTTGAACCATGAGGAAGGCGAAGCCTACGGATGGATGAGTCTTTTACCAACGGCGTTGGTATTGGTCTTTGCGCTGACAACACACCGAACTGTGGAAGCCCTCTTTAGCGGCGCTATTGCCGGTGTTCTTCTGCTTAACCCAACTGAAGCGGTGGAACAGATTGTTGATATTTCCATGAGTGTAATGATGGATGAAACTATTGCCTGGATCATCCTCGTTTGTGGTTTGATGGGCGGCCTAATTGCTATTTTGGAGAAAGGCGGCAGTATCTTAAGCTTCTCCGACATGCTGGTCACGAAAGTAAAAAGCCGTAAGCAATCGATGCTGATGACCTTTGCGTTAGGTATTCTGATCTTTATCGACGATTATTTGAATGCGATTGCAATTTCTTCCTCAATGAAAAAAGTTACGGACGGCTACCAAATCTCGCGTGAAAAGCTCTCATATCTTGTGGATTCAACCGCCGCGCCTATCTGTATCCTCGTACCGATTTCCACTTGGGCAATTTTCTTCAGTTCGTTGCTAGAAGCAAACGGAGTAGCAGAAGCGGGAGATGGTATCAAAGCATACATTGAAGCTATTCCATACATGGCTTACGGCTGGGTAACGCTGGTGATTGTTTTGCTGGTTGCAATGGAAAAGATCCCAGATCTAGGTGCGATGAAAAAGGCAGAAAAGCGTGCGAAGAATGGTCAAGTTCGTCCAGACGGTGCAACAGATGTCGACTTTGGTCCCGATGTATCTGCACATACCAACCCAACCATGGGCCTTGTCAACTTCTTGTTGCCGATGATCGTACTCGTTGCCGCAAGTTGGTACTTTGGTATCGATCTACTTGCTGGTGTTTTCGTCGCGTTAATCTTTACTATTAGCTTTTACGGCGCACAAAAACTGATCTCGATGAACGACATGTTCGAAGCTGTTTATGATGGCATTAAAGTTATGCTACTGCCGCTTGCGACCGTTATTGGTGGTTTCATGTTGAAATCGGTCAACGACTCATTGGGCGTCACGCAGTATGTCATTGAGACCGTCAGCCCTTACCTGTCAGCGTCTTACTTCCCTGCGATTATCTTTATGATTACGGGCGCGTTGGTATTTGCAACGGCATCGTCTTGGGGAACGTTTGCAGTAGCGATGCCAATTGTTCTACCTTTGGGCGAACAGCTTGGTGTGCCTCTACACTTAACCGTTGCAGCTCTGCTTTCAGCATCAGCGGCAGGGAGCCACTCTTGTTTCTTTAGTGACTCAACCGTGTTATCTGCACAAGGTTCGGGCTGTACAGCAATGCAACACGCAACCACACAGTTTCCTTATGCGTTGATTGGTATTGTTGCAACCGCGATTTTCTTCTTCATCATCGGTTAGCCCCTTTATCTAATTGCAAAACCCTGCTCAAAAATAGCGGGGTTTTGTTCTATCAAGTCAAATGATCCTCTTAAAACTACTTTACGTTCGTTCAGTATAAAAATACTCAAAGATGTACAGCTGCACTCAATAAGGGTTTGGTAAACCTAATATTTTTGGTTTACGCTTAGCGAAGCGTTTATTGTGCAGCAAGGCAGCTTTTGAGTAACTTAAATGCCGCCTTAATACAGTGTTAACGGTTGGAGAGACATGAAAAAGTTAGCCCATGAGATATGGATATTTGACGGAGATCCCGTCCAATTCTTAGGACTCCCATACACCACTCGTATGACTATTGTTAGGCTTTCTGATGGTGGCCTTTGGGTTCATAGTCCAATTCAGTTATCAAATTCGATTAAAGAGCAAATCAACAATCTAGGCCAAGTGAAATACTTAATCGCTCCTAATCATTTACACCACTTGTTCTTATCTGAATGGGTATTTGCCTATCCTAGCGCAGAAATTTATGGCACAGATGAAGTCATTAAGAAGTGCCGTGATATACACTTTCACGCTTCACTTAACCAAGGCGGTAATGCTTGGAACTCTGAGATTGAACAAGAACTATTTTCTGGCTCTCCATTAATGGAAGAGTGTGTGTTTTATCATCGACTTTCAAAGACCTTAATTGTTACTGACCTCGTCGAGAATTTTTCTGGCCAGGACTTTAACTACTGGCAGCGGTTTGTGGCTAAAGGGGCCGGTATTCTTGCTCCGAATGGAAAAATGCCTTTGGATTGGCGCCTAAGTTTTATGTTTAGCAAACAAGAGGCTCGAAAACACTTAAGTAAATTGCTGTCTTGGAAACCTAATATATTGGTTATGGCTCACGGTGAAATCGTCCTTGATAATGCAGACGAGTTCTTACAGCGCTCTTTTAAGTGGCTAGTATGAGACAACATTGAAAACTCACACAACAGAATAGACAAGAAGCTATTTTAAAACATTAGGCCCTTTTAGCTTAGTCTTAGGGGGCAATTTACAGAACTACACGTTATGTTTAACGATAAGCTCCCCTATTCCTCTTAATTGAGCATTATGCAGCAATTTAAAATTCCGTTAGAATTGCACTTCAAAAACTTCAATGCGAAGAATTCTGAACATTGATACGGACATAAGTTCAAGAGTTAACATAACGCTATAGCAATCTCTTACTAATTATTTTGCTTCGAGACATTGGCATACTCCCGAAACAAACCCTTCGACTCTAAAGGTTTTGTTAATAACTGTTGCCATGCTTGTTAGTTATTCTCGTTGAACTCAGTATCTTGAAGTTGTTTGAATATATAAATTTAAAAAAAAGAGACATAAGATGCACAAAAAACTCATCATTCTAAGCTTGCCTATTCTATTAGCTGCATGTGCGGCACCAAAGTATACGGTAGAAACAATCTCGAAAGAAAATCAGAGCAAGGAAATCACCATCGTAAAAGACAACGCCACGCGAGATGTTTTCTTAGATTCGATGCAAGACTGGTGTTTGGATACCGCCCATAAATGCACAGTCGTAAGCGATGGCACGCCTCCTGTTAGCTCTGAGCTGACACTTACTTACGTATCACGCTGGAGCTGGGATTTTAGAACATTTATCGCTGATGCTCAGATCAAAGCCTACAAAAATAACGAAAAAGTAGGACAAGTTGAATTTAAAGCACCAAACAGCGCGAATCCAGATAAATGGGGTAAAGACAACAAACGAATCATTTCGATGATGGATTTGTTATTCGGTAAACAAACCGTGAGTGAGGCTCAATCCAAGATTAAGCTGGGCGAAATGTAATGAGCCGAGCAATTGCCCATTTAACCAGCCTCATATATTTGTAGAAAAAGATAGGAATGTTTAAGTGACTGAAGTCAAAACCATTGGGCTTTTCTTTATAACCGCCATTGCAGAAATATTAGGCTGCTACTTACCTTATCTCTGGTTAAAGGAAGATAAGTCAGTTTGGCTTTTGGTACCAGCAGCGCTATGCCTTGCTATGTTTGCTTGGCTTCTATCTTTACATCCTACCGCAACTGGCAGAGTTTATGCCGCTTACGGTGGTGTCTATATTTTTGTCGCAATTCTATGGTTGTGGTGTATCGACGGCGTTCGACCAACGCTCTGGGACATAGTGGGGGTTTCTGTCGCTATGCTTGGCATGTCAATCATCATGTTTTCACCCAGAGCATCCTAAACGTAACCGAGGGAAACCCTTACGCTTAGTATTTTGGCTATGTGCTAGATTTATTGATTAATAACATTATGACGTAATTGCTACATAGCCAAAGTATGCTTGGGCTTCACCCCAAAACAGCGCTATTTATAGGAGATACCAATGAACCATGCAGTGAAGGCAAGATTTGATGAGTATCCAAAACATGTGCGTATTCGGATAGAAGAGCTACGAAATATCGTCTTAACTATCGCTTCTGAATTAAAACTGGGGGAAGTTGAAGAATCTCTAAAATGGGGAGAGCCAAGCTACAGTGTGAAAACAGGTAGCCCGGTAAGGATGGATTGGAAACAGAAAACGCCTAGTCGTTATTATCTGTTCTTTAATTGCCAAACTAAGCTCGTCGACACATTCCGCGAACTGTATAGTGACTCACTTGAGTTTCAGGGTAATCGAGCAATAATTCTATCTTTATCCGCTCCTTTGCCAGAAGCTTCAATCAAGACCTGTTTAGAATTAGCATTAACCTATCAAAAGCGAAAGAACTTACCTCTTTTAGGTATGTAAGATCTCTTAATAAAACTATTTACGGCCGATTAACCATATTCAACTACTCTACCTTTGTATCCTTTTTAATGCTTACGCAGTAAAGTTTTAGATTAAGTGGTCACGTTAATAGCGCCGTAACCAAACTAGTAATATCGAAATAAAGAAGAGTTTATGAAATCAAAAATCTTGTTCTTACTTATGCTTGGAGCTCATTTCAATGCTTTTTCAGCGACGAACTATCAAGTCAATGTGGTAGTAACAGAGCCTCAATCAACATTCATTTTTCCGACTTTTGAAATATCCTCTAAAGGAAAAAGCAAAACCAGTTTTGTCGACGGCTGCACGTACTTAGGAACCCTTTCAGAACCGAGCAAAAATAGCATACAGCTTGAAGCTACCATGTCATGCAACCGAGATGACGCTACGTCAAGGATGGAAATGCCGGTATTTGTACTCAACTCCGAGGGTCAAAGCGCGAGTTATGATCTTGTAGAAAACGGGATCGTGGTGTGGAAATATTCTGTAGAAGTTAAGCCGTCACTTAAAAAGTGATATATCAGAAATACTAAAGTAACAATCAGCACTATTAACCGCCGTTTAAGTGTAATAGGTATATTCTTTACGACTTAATGACGTTACTTGTTGCCGCAAGTCTCCAACTCATGTACAAAACAGCCCTAATTTTAATAGGAGCTAAGTGGCATGAATTTAATTGTACGTCAGGTAACTTTAGGTGATGCTGAAGGCATTACAAACGTCCTCAATCCCATCATTATTGAAGGTTTATACACTGTATTAGATACGCCTTTCACACCTGAAGAAGAAAAAGAGTTCATTACTCATTTCCCAGAACGGGGCGTGTTTACAGTCGCTTTATCCGAAAATAGCTCACAAGTCATTGGTTTCCAAAATATCGAGCCCTTTGCACAATATACAAAAGCTTTTGACCATGTTGGCATAATTGGTACGTTTGTTAGTGACGGTGCTCGTGGCCAAGGTGTGTCTAAACAGCTTTTCAAATCGACATTCGAAGTAGCCAAACAAAAGGGTTACGAAAAACTATTTGCGTACGTTCGCAGCGATAATGAGCGAGCGTTATCAGCCTATCTCAAACAAGGCTTCGAAATCGTAGGGACCGCGAAGAAGCATGCAAAAGTTCGTGGGAAATACGTAGACGAAGTCCTCATTGAGAAGTTTTTGTAGGTGTTAAGTCGCTAAACACTAAGCACGCATATAAGAACATTTGAACCAAGACTCAATTTCCGTCGTAGAAATCTCTTTTCTAAAATAGGTTATTTGAAATGAAACTGACCTCGGAAACTGAGTCAAGAATAATAGAAATGGCATGGGAAGACCGCACCCCATTTGAGGCTATCGAATTCCAATTTGGTTTGAATGAATCCGACGTGATTCAGTTTATGCGTAGCCGGCTCAAATCAAGTAGCTTTAAATTGTGGCGTAAAAGGGTTTCGGGGCGCAATACAAAACACAACAAGCTACGAAACTCAGACATCATTAGAGGTTATTGCCCAACTCAATATAAGCCGCGATAGCGAACTGCACTTGGCATAAATTTTTATTACGAATCGCAACATTTATCGCCCTACCTTTGAATCAACTCCATGATTGGAGGGGAATAGTCACCACTTAATTCAACCTAGGTGTTTCAGGGCGATAATAAATTCAATGGGAGTCATCTTAACATCCTCAGACGCCATCAAACTAATGATTCCACAGAAAAAATTGATACAAAACGCCCACTAAAAATAACTCAGATTAAGGCGTCATTTAACCCGTGTATCAATCTTCTTTTACCTTCTGTTTAGGCACTAGAATCACTAACCTTCTATTTTATCTTTGAAGGCACAGGCAAAAAGCTGCATGATTAAAAAGGAAAAATAGCTGATAACGGTTTAACAAGCACTCGGAGCTTGGAGGCAATTTTGAACAAATTACTTATGATATTTGCGTTGGTTTCTTTACCTTGCTTGGCCTCTGATGATGTTGAAGATCCCTGCAAAGTAAAAGGCGGTGGCGTTATGGCTGGTTATCAGTGTGTAGAAAAGAAAATGGAATCTGCAGATAAAGAGCTTAACGAAAGTTACAAGGAAGCAATCGCTAGAATAGGTGAGGAAGAAAAAGCACTAAGGGAAACATGGTCTCAGACCGAACTGGTAGAGCCATTTCGAAAGGCCCAAAGAGCTTGGCTAAAATACAGAGACGCCGAATGTGAGTTTACGGGCCTGTCTTCCACGCCCTCACCCTGGCAAGGTGTCCAGATTGAAGAATGTAAGTTAAGAATGACGTTAGAACGCGTCGAATACTTCAATGGTGTATACGTAGGCTAAACGGATTACATCTAACAAAGCACTTCAATAAGATTCGCAACTCTTGGCAATTTCAGTTTAAATGTACTCGGTGTTTAAGATGCAAACGTTCAGGTTGAGTGGTCGCTCCGCTTACTATTTAACTCTGCGTTGTGCGTAAAGCTAATATGGGTGTGAAATAATTATGGAAAAAGACGATTTAGTTGGGCTAGTAGTTAAGTATTTCGAGAAAATAGATGCCGGTGCTCCTAGCTATCTGGATCTATTCTCAGAGGATGTTGATTTTTTCTTTCCTAAATTTGGGCAAGCGAAAGGAAAGAGTGCCTTAGTGGAGTTTGGCAATAGGATTGGTAGCTCGTTGATTAGTATCTGGCACGACATAGACGGCTTTCAAATAACGACTGCTGGAAACAAGGTCATTGTTGAAGGACAGGAAGGCGGCGTAATGAGTGATGGTACCTCTTGGCCGGACAACAAAGTTTCCACAGGGCGTTTTTGTAGTGTATTTGAGTTTGAAGGAAAAATGATAAGTCGTATGTTTGTGTACGTAGATCCTGACTTCCCGAGTCGAGATTTTGAGAGAATTTCCGTGCTGGCAGGCGAGAACAACGTGCGACAAACTGTTCAAGCCTGAATACTACCGTTACCGCATAGCATCTTTGTTATGCGGTAGTATTCGTAGTTAAGGTGTGTTGAGGGCTTTGATATCGCTTTACTCACACCTTATCAGTGCGTTAGCCACATTCCCTTACTGATAGAAATGCTACTTTCTTCAATCGTCCTGTATTATGATAATGAAAAAGATTGCATTAATTTTAAGATTAAAATGAACCAAAAATTTTTTCTAAAACTACTCCCTGTCCCTTTTCTTCTAACCGGTTGCCAGTCTACGCAAAGCCAGCTACAGCCTATACCTGAAAACGTATTATCAAACCTATCGACTCAATGGGCAGTAGTAGAAGCCTGTTTTCATTCCGATGCTTATAGCTTAGAGCAATCGGTAAACTATCGAGAGGCCATTAACTATTCTTTTTCTACTTGGCTAGTCGATCAGTCCGATATCGATCAGTCTGTAAATGAAGCTCGTGTAGCGTTATCAGAATATCAGTCTCAGAATGATGGTTTAGGAACAACATGTAAGGATTGGCACCTACCCCTAGAATCTGGATTGCGAGAAGTTAACAATCATAAGAATCAAGTGGCGATAGACCAGCAGCGAGCACATGAAATACATAAAGCAAACGCTTCTAAACCTGTAACGTATTCAACACCAGCATCTACTTCGACTAGTAATGTTGTTCACTGTTACAAATTGGAAGACGTTAGCTTGGATAAGAACATTCAAACCTTTAATGGAATGATATGCCCTATAGGCTGGCTTAAATATTATGGCTATTAATGTATTTGATTAATACAGTACTTAAGAATGAACTCTAAGTTTAATTTTTAGTTCAAGATTGGGTTTCTTGTTTACAATGTTATGTTTCCAGTTGGATTACCGTATTCGAATAGATTGACGAAGTTAATCAATATATGTGTATTGATGCTTACTTTTTATCGAGTTATCTTTGTTTGATAGCCATTAAAACGAGTAAGGAAACAAAGTGACTGTGTTAACAAAAGGCATACACCACGTAGGTTTAACCGTATCTAACCTAGAAGCAAGCGCGAAGTTTTTCACTGAACAATTAGGTTGGAGTGAAGTAAAAAGAAATCCAGACTACCCGGCAATATTTGTGAGTGATGGGCATATCATGCTTACACTATGGGCGGCTAAGGCTGATGCCGCCACTCCATTTGACAGAAAAACGAATATTGGTTTGCATCACTTAGCTTTACTGGTAGAGACTGAGAAGCAACTCGATGAGTTGCGTGATCAATTTATGGCGTCGGGAATCGAAATTGAGTTTGGTCCCGAGCTTGTTAAAACAGGACCCGCAAAACATTTAATGTGTTACGACCCAAGTGGTATTAGGGTTGAGTTTTTCTGGGCGGGCTCATAAAACAAACATAACAAAGTTTTATAATAGGGATTTGGCACACATGGCATTGTTAGTTTGCACCGCCTTTGGTGTTTAAGGTGCTCAGTAGAAGCTTGCGTATTGAATGCCCCTCCCCTCCTACTACACATTTTGCGACTTACGAGTAAGTCCAAAAGGATAAATGTTATGTATAAAATCGGCGTTGTTTTATTTGATGATTTCACGGATGTCGATTTCTTTCTTATGTATGACTTGCTGGGGCGCACAACCGACAGTTGGACAGTAAGTATACTTGGAACTAAATCTGAACATCATTCCCACCTCGGTATGAAAGTTAAAACAGACGGACACCTTTCTGAGGTGACGAATCAAGATGTCGTTCTTATTACAAGCGGCAAACAGGGTATTCCAGCCGCTTTAAAAGATGCTGAATTTATGTCAGCGTTGAATCTTGATCCAAATAGGCAGCTAATAGGTTCGATTTGTGCGGGATCATTCATCCTCCATGAACTCGGTTTACTAAAAGGCAAGCGATTAACAACAAACCCAGATGCAAAGGCTGTTCTACAAAGTATGGGAGGAGATGTTCAGGATCTGCCTCTCGTGATAGACGGTAATGTAGCGACGGCCGGTGGCTGTCTTTCACTGATGTATCTAATTGGTTGGTTAACAGAGCGGCTATTTGACTCAAACAAACGAAAAGCTATACAAAATCAATTGATACCTGCTGGGCAATTAGAGCTGTTTGAAGAACTTATTGCCACAACTATTCAATCAGCAGAGTTAGCAAGCTCGGATAA
Organism: Vibrio alginolyticus NBRC 15630 = ATCC 17749; assembly: GCF_000354175.2. Taxonomy (NCBI): domain Bacteria; kingdom Pseudomonadati; phylum Pseudomonadota; class Gammaproteobacteria; order Vibrionales; family Vibrionaceae; genus Vibrio; species Vibrio alginolyticus. The sequence continues at coordinate 428,641 of NC_022349.1, read as the reverse complement.
CAAGGCGTTAAATAATCATTCATAACATGTGGTGTTTTACATTACGTTAGTTTTAGTGTTTAGGGTAAGTCACACATCAGTCTTGTGTGACTTACCCTTGAACATAACGCCACTTGGGGAAATTAACTTACAGGGAGTAAATCAATTGGTAAAAATGTACGGTTCTGAAGAGACAAGAGCGTTTTGCTGTAATTGTAAAGAAGTAACGCTGCATCGGTACGAAAGCTTCTCTAAAGCGCAGGAAAAGACCGAGAAAAAAGCTAAAGGTTTCTTCTCAGGTCTATTTGCAGCAATAATTAGCTCATTAATGGAAGGCGAAGCGACTGGTGACTACAAATGTACAATATGCGGCACCAATCTTCACACGCCAGATAATTTAGATTAATAGTCATTGTCTCTAATGCCACGGCTAGTGGCACGCAACATGATTTATAGACGGCTCTAGTGGGTTTGAAGCGTATACACCTTATGCATTGCATTTAGGGTTTTGAGGTTGTGTTGCGGATCAAGTAGTGCGCTTTTATCTCTAACAAGGGGCTAAAGCAGAGCAAAAACAAGGGACAAGAAAAGAAGTAGTTTTACTTGAGTATCAATGAATTACAGACACAAAAAAGCCCACCAAAAGGTGGGCTTTTTCTAAAATTTGGTGGGTCCGGGCGAACTCGAATCGCCGACCCCTACCATGTCAAGGTAGTACTCTAACCAACTGAGCTACGGACCCAAATTTTTATGTTCCTAACCATTCAATTCAGAATGGTGCGTCCGAGTGGACTCGAACCACCGACCCCCGCCATGTCAAGGCGATACTCTAACCAGCTGAGCTACGGACGCATTTCTCTGGAACGACGAGGATATTAGCTATAAGCGAACGACGGTGCAAGCACAAATTTACCAACTTTGAACCGTTTGGCGAAAATGTAAACTCAACACGCGTTTTCAGATGATTTTATCGACAAGGACTGAGCCTGCAGGGTTTAAAAGTGTGATCTATATAACTTTTATTATCTCACTTAATTGTCGTAAGGCACTTCACTGAGCATCCAAATCTGTAAGGTTTGCGATACCTTAGGGCAAGTGCCGAACAAAATCTGATATTTAGGTTTAAATGGTTCGCCGATATAGGTTGTACGGATCAACTCTCCTGTTTTAACATCCACTTGAGTGCTCACCCTGCCTTTGAAGTTTTGAAATATGACAAACTGCTCACTGTGGTAAACCATTTGCTCTCGGTAAAACAAGAAATGATCTTGGGGTGTCTCTGTCAATTCACACTCTAGTGGTTTCAAATTAGGTATCGCACTAACATTAGATGCGATGAACAATGCTGACAAAATCCATCCGTATCGCATATGGCTGCCCTATTCTGCACTCTTTTTCAAAGTATAGGTCTTGCCTTGAGGACTGATACAAAAAAGGCTTTGATCATCTCTAATCAAAGCCCCTTGTTTCTGCTGGTTAATTGTCGTGTTTAGTCGTCCGCCTCAAACACAACGTTATAATTTTCGGTGTATGTACAATTCGGCTGACGGCTACAAGTAAAGAAACGTCTCCCTTTGAACTCACCTTGGCTTGCGGTTTTAATGATCATCGGACTGCCGCATTTTTTACAAAAACGCACTTCTTTATCGGGCTCAATCAAATCAATGTGTGCCGCAAGCAAACGACGTAATCGCCCAACTTGATAACTGTGCTTTATCGAGGCGCCAATTAAAGGCAGGTTGGCCGTCTTACAAACATGAATCAATAACTTTTGTCTTTCTATCTTACCCTTGTTTAGCTCCTGCCCATTATCCAATTCAACGATAACGCGCGGCTCTAGAGTCCTTGGGTCACAAATAACGTAATCAAAATAGCTTCGAGATATACGATTGTTCGCGACAAAAAACTGCTTCTTATTTTTGATTTCTTTTGGCGTAACCAAACTGGACATGTTTACTTTCGCGAATACTACGGCATGCTCCCCGACCGCCGCTCTTAACGCATTATAGAACGCACCCTCTTGACCTCTGAGCAGAGGGCCTTTCGAGCGATAAGGATAATCACGCGTGTCATCGTGCTTAATCACGTACTTTTGAATAACAAAGAAGAATAAAACCAGAAGAACAACAATGATAAAAATGTTGGTCATAAATAAAGTGCATCCAAAACAACTCGTTGCTCAAAGCGTAAATGGAAATGTTATGCAGAGCAACAAAACCTCGCAATTTTGAGGCGCCACGACGATAGCGAGAAACAGAAAATTTTGCTCACCAATAAAAACAAGCCAATCACACACTTGGATTGGCTCGTTTTAATTTTTTTAATACATTATGTATGCTAAGAATCAACTATTAGCGTCTGGCTGATTCTCTGGCATCGCATCAATAAAAGCTGGCAGTTGATTGCATGACTGCACAACAGCGTTAATGGTTGGATAAAGAGAGGTATCTACACCAAAGCGTTGTGCGTTATAAAATTGTGGTACCAGACAAATATCGACAATAGATGGCGAGCTTGTCAGGCTAAACTTACAATCACCATTTAGTTTACGATGCTTCTGAAGTTTCTCTTCTAATGCCGTAAAACCTTTGTGGATCCAGTGATGAATCCAAGCGACTTTGCGCTCTGGCTCGCAAGCTAACTCCCCCTCTAAATACTGTAGAACTCTTAAGTTATTCAGGGGATGAATCTCCATTGCAATATCCTGAGCCAAAGCTAGCGCTTGGTATCGAAGCGGCGTTTGCTCGGGGATCACGGTGACATCCGGGTAGTGTTCTTCTAAGTATTGAATGATCGCCAGTGACTGGGTTAACTGAACCTCCCCATCCACCAGCAAAGGAACCAGTTCAGAAGCGTTTAACTCATGGTACTCGTCACTGTGTTGTTCGCCACCATTGCGCACCAAGTGTACCGATTTTGAATCATACGATAACTCTTTAAGATTCAAACAAATACGCACACGATACGCCGCTGAAGACCGCCAATATCCGTACAAAACCATGCTATCGCTCATATCGTCTCCCAACCAGCACTGTTAGTGCTTGAGATATTGGCTAACTTGTTGGTCAATCGAACCGAATATGTTGTTGCCATCCGCATCGAACATTTCCAATCTAATTGAATCTCCAAACGACATGAAGTTAGTCGACGGCTTACCATCACGAATGGTTTCAATCATGCGAACTTCCGCGATACATGAATAACCAACACCACCCTCCTCAATCGAAGTGCCATGTTCGGTGCCTTGCTTATTAGATACCGTGCCAGAACCTATAATTGCCCCAGCAGAAAGCGGGCGCGTTTTAGTCGCATGAACAATTAAGTCTGCAAAATCAAACGTCATATCGATACCCGCATTTGGGCGACCAAACGGCTTGTGGTTGTATGTCGAGACCAGTGGTAAATGCACTTTGTTTTCGTACCACGCATCGCCTAGTTCGTCAGGTGTTACTGCCACAGGAGAAAACGCAGAAGAAGGTTTAGATTGGAAAAAACCAAACCCTTTAGCTAACTCTGCCGGAATTAGACCACGCAGTGAGACATCATTCACCAGCATGATCAAACGAATCGACTCCTGAGCCTCTGCAACACTCGCGCCCATTGGCACGTCACCAGTTACCACAGCAACTTCACCTTCGAAATCAATACCCCATTCATCACTCGCAAACTCGATGTTGTCACAAGGTCCAATAAAGGCATCAGAGCCTCCTTGGTACATCAACGGGTCCGTCCAAAAACTCTCTGGCATTTCAGCGCCGCGAGCTTTTCGAACCAACTCAACGTGGTTTACGTAAGCACTGCCATCAGCCCACTGATAAGCGCGAGGAAGCGGCGACTCACAGTAGTGCGCTTCAAACTCTTCATACCCTGCAACCGTGCCATTGTTCAGTGCAAGGTATAGCTCTTCCAGTTGTGGTGCTAGCGCATCCCAGTTATCAAGCGCCACCTGCATCGTCGGAGCTAAGTTCATAGGGTGGAAAATTTCTGTCGCAGGTACGCAGCGCGTTAAGTCTTTGCTCACGACCATCAACAAACCGTCACGAGTGCCATTTTTCTTGGTTGCTAATTTCATCCTTGCCTCTTACTTCTCTGCCAGCTATAGACGTATTCTTTGTTTTCTACTTTTTCCAGCTCATCCGAAAACTGAAGTGCGTGACGCGTATCAATCATGACCGCGACTTCGTCGGTAAAAGTCTTCTTATGCTCTCGCCCTGCTTTGAAAGCTTTTGGGTGAGGGCCATGTGTAAATCCTGCTGGATGGAATGTCACCATACCCGCTTCAATGTTGTCACGGCTGAAGAAATCACCTGCATGGTAGAACAAGACTTCGTCATAATCGTCATTGTTGTGGTAGAACGGTACTTTGAGCGCTCCAGGATCACTTTCAATTGGACGAGGAACGAAGGTGCACACCACAAATCCTGATCCTACAAATGTAGTATGTGCAGAAGGCGGTAAATGGTAACGATGTGACATAAGTGGACGAATATCACGCCAGTTCACTTTTACTACCGCCAAATCACCATGCCACCCAATCGCATCCAGCGGGTTGAATGGGTAAGTGATAACACTGACTTTATCGTGGCGTTTCACCTGAACCTGTGTTTGATTCTCAGAATATTGAGCACGGAACTGATCGTTGATCGACGGCGTTTCTAAAACCGCTGGATCAAACACCGCGTGGTTTCCAACCATGCCTTTTTCGGGCAATGTATAGGCCGCATCGGTGTTTTCAATCATCAGAATGAACATCGGCTCGCTTGGTTCTAAACGCCAGCTCGTTGAGCGCGGGATCATGACATAATCCCCTTCACTCACTTTCAAATGACCATAATCACAGTAGAGATCTGCCGTACCTTGGTGGATGAATAGCAGTTCGTCGCCATCCGCGTTTCTCACCAAGAAGTCCATTTTTTCATCCATACGCCAAACACGAACTTTACAATTCGCGTTGTGTAATAGATGCGGGACTGCCCAAGGGGTAATATGGCTGGCTTTCTCGACTAGATTAAAATCAAATGCTCGTGGACGTAGCTCGCCTTCCCACTCAGACCACCCCGTTGGGGCATGTTGATGATGAAAATGTGTTGCGGGGCCGAAGAAGCCACTTCGACCTGCCTCACGTTCATAAATTGCCTCTTTCGGGAAGTCAGCATGCGCTTGTTTAGAGCACACTCCCTCCCGGTGAGGGAATGTGATCCATTTATGCATCGCTCAATACTCCTCGTCGAATTTGGTCTTCTTCTATCGATTCAAACAACGCTTTAAAGTTACCCTCGCCAAAGCCTTCATTGCCTTTACGTTGGATGATTTCGAAGAACACAGGGCCGATAACGGTTTGAGTAAAGATTTGTAGCAAGATGCCATCTTTCGTTGGCGCACCATCAATAAGAATCTGCAAATCACGAAGCTTGCTTACATCTTCACCATGGCCTTCAACACGCTGATCGACTTTCTCGTAGTAAGTATCTGGCGTTGGCATAAAGTCCATGCCGCGCTCACGCAATGTTTTGACCGTTTCGTAGATGTCGTCTGTGGTCAATGCGATGTGTTGAATACCTTCGCCATTGTATTCACGGATAAACTCTTCAATCTGCGATTTATCATCTGACGACTCATTGATAGGAATTCGGATTTTGCCGCAAGGTGCGGTCATCGCACGGCTGACAAGACCAGTCAGCTTACCTTCGATATCGAAATAACGAATTTCGCGGAAGTTACCAATGCGCTCATAGAAACCTGACCAGACATCCATGTTGCCCTGCTTAACGTTGTGCGTTAAGTGGTCGATTTCGTAAAGACCAACATTCGCTTTTGATAAACGCTCATCAGCATCATCATAAAAACGAAAATCGACATCATAAATACTCTGCTTTCCATAACGGTCGACAAAATAAAGCAAGCTTTCACCGATGCCATAAATAGCAGGAATGCTAAGCTCCATCGGCCCAATTTCCGTTTTATATTCTTTACCGCCATTCTCTAACGCATGCGCCAGAGCAACGGTGGCGTCTTTCACACGAAATGCCATGCCACAAACCGACGGACCGTGAACTTTGGCGAATCCCTCAGCTTGGCTATGCGGCTGCGCATTCACAATAAAGCTAATGTCACCTTGTCGATATAACCACGCTTCTTTTGAGCGATGCTTTGCAATTTCCGCAAAACCTAACGATATAAACAGATCTTTAAGCTGTTGAATGCCTTTGTTGTCAGCAGCGGTATATTCAACAAACTCAAATCCGTCTGTTCCTAGTGGGTTATATGCATCAACCATGACTTTCTCCTTGTCTCAGTAGCTTTTGTTTGGACTTATTTTTCTAACTTGGCGCAGGTCTTGAGAAATTGGAATACGTGGGGAGAAATCTTTACCTTGGCGATTTTTACGCATAATTGTAAAATATATGTTACACACAGGAGGCGCGTCGAATCTACTTTCGTAAACATCAAATAAACTGCTTATTTTCAATATATTAGATTGATATTTTCGGCTTTACGCCAACACATAAAATGTAAACAAGTTGTTACTTTGGCATTTTATCTTGGCAACGTAACTCAAAAAGTAAAAGGGTATGGAAAATCTATTGCACCCTATCTCTATCCGATTTATTCATTTGCTCCTGCAAAACATCAAAAGTAATGTTTCGTGACGCTTCATACAGTTCGAAAGGCTCATCGGTCAGAATCGTGTCATGGATACCCCTTTATTGATTCACCTCAGTTTTATTTAAAAGTAACTGTGCCATAAGTGGTGCTCTGTTCCCTATCGAGCCGAGCCACAAGGCTTCACGCTCGATCAGAAAAAGAGACTTCTAATGACACACATCAATCAAGAACGCTTAGTTGAACATTTTTGCCAACTGGTACGTATCGATAGCGAATCAACAAACGAAAAACAAATTGCAGAAACACTGGCAGAGCAGCTAGGCGACCTAGGCTTTACCGTGCACAAGCTTCCAGTACCTAAGCACATTTCTAACGGCTTTAACGTGTACGCCCGTTTAGACGGCAAAAAAGACGGCTCTATCCTAATGAGCTGTCATATGGATACAGTCACACCGGGCATTGGCATTGAGCCAATCATCGAAGACGGCGTTATCCGTTCAAAAGGCAATACGATTCTTGGTGGCGATGATAAATCTGGTATTGCTGCCATCATGGAAGCCGTTCGTTGTATTCAAGCGGAAAACCTTGAGCACAAAACGTTAGAACTTGCTTTCACCGTGTATGAAGAAGGCGGTTTATTCGGTTCACAATACTTCGATATGTCACACGTCACTTCAACGGAAGCAATCGTGTTAGATACGGGTGGCCCTATTGGCACTATTGTGACCGCAGCCCCAGGCCAGCAAAAAATCGTGGCAACAATCAAAGGTCGACCAGCACATGCAGGGCTTGCGCCAGAAGAAGGCATCAGTGCGATCATGGTGGCGGCAGATGCCATCAACCAAATGAAGCTGCTTCGCATCGACGAAGAAACGACAGCCAACATCGGTATAGTGAATGGCGGTCAGGCCACAAACATTGTTATGCCTGAATTAAAAATCGTGGCAGAAGCACGCTCCCTGAATGGCGATAAACTAGATGCTCAGGTCAATCATATGATCTCAACATTAGAGTCTGTCTGTGAAAAACACGGTGCAGAAGTCGACATTGAATCTAGCCGAGCCTACGACGCTTTTGTTATTGAAGAAAACCACCCGCACGTAAACGCTATAAAAGCAGCGTTTTCAGAGTTGGGAATTGACGCCTTCACAAAAGGCACTGGCGGCGGTAGCGATGCCAACAACTTTAACAAGAAAGGTCTCACAACGGTCAATCTTTCAACTGGCATGGCAAAAGTACACACGACAGAAGAGTTTATCGCGGTAAGTGATATGGTCAAAATCACTGAGTTCGTGAAACATTTCCTAGTCAGTTAACGTCGTGCCTTTTGAAGAGCAGACTGACTATCTTCCCCTTCTAGCCTGTGCTTGAAGGGGATTTTAATTTGTATCGAAGCAAAATTACTTCCCGTCATGCCAACTTGATATCAGATCTTCAAAGAAATTCCCCTAGCTCACTTTTTGAGACCAGACAGCTCAATACCTGACACCCTGTTACAGTAATGTTAAAACTCGATTGTGTAGACAATTTATACAATATACATTTTTGGCATCTTTCAGGATGAAAAGAGTGAGACAAGGATGAAATTACCTAAGTTGCTTTTATTAGCGTCGATGATGAGTCCAATACTGGCAACATCAAGCTATGCCGCGCCGTATCCCGTAAGTGTGACCCTCGATGAGACACAAGAAATTACGCTAAACAATGGGGCTGAAGTTACTTCTATTGACCCAGCCAAGCAAGCCGCAGAGCCCGCTTTCAATCTCGGTCGAGACCTGTTTGAAGGTCTGGTCATTCAAGATAAGCAAGGTAAAACCATTCCTGGTGTTGCTGAGTCTTGGTCAGTCAATGACAACAATACGGTTTATACCTTCCACTTACGTGATGCAAAATGGTCAAATGGCGAAACGGTCACTGCACAAGATTTTGTCTACAGCTGGCAACGCTTACTGAATCCAAGCACTGCTTCACCCTACGCTTGGTTTGCGGCCATTCCAAATATCGAAAACTCGCAAGCCATTATGAAAGGCGACGCCGCACCCGAGTCCTTGGGCGTGAAGGCGCTGGATGAAAAAACGTTCCAGGTAACACTCGAAGAGCCTATTCCCTTCTTTACGAAACTATTAAGTCATCCAGTGCTTGCCCCCGTTCATAAAGCGACCATTGAAAAACATGGCAACCGTTGGACCCAGCCTGAGCATATCGTTACAAATGGTGCGTTTACTGTCTCTGAATGGAAAGTTAACGAAAAACTGGTGATGGTTAAAAATCCACATTATTGGGACGCAAGCAATGTAGTGCTGGAAAAAGTCACCTGGCTACCAATTGGTGATGCAAACGTAGTGCTAAACCGCTACCTAGCTGGTGAGATAGACCAAGCGGTTTCCATTCCTGCCGCTCAGAAGAAAAAGTTAATTCAACAACGCCCACAAGAAGTGGCAAGCACCAGTGCGTCTCTTGGCTCCACATTCTATTACCTCAACACTCAACAAGGGCCAACAAAAGACGTGCGGGTTCGTAAAGCCCTCTCATATGCCATTGACCGTCAACTGTTAACGAGTGCTATTTTGAGAAACGGTGGGGTTCCAATGTATACCCTTGTGCCACCTCAAACAGATGGTTTTAAATCTCACACTCCTGAGTTCGCAACTTGGAACCGCCATAAACGTATCGAAAAAGCGCAGCAATTACTGTCAGAAGCTGGATACGATAAAAGCAATCCGCTTAAGTTAACGTTTACCGTACCAACTTTCTCGATGGACGTAAAAATGGCAACCACCATGGCAGGCATGTGGAAAAGCCGATTGGGTGCGCAAGTCACGATAAAACAGCTAGAACCGAAAGTGTTCTACGCACTTAAAGAGCCGACCGACATTACTCGCGGCGGCTGGACGGCCGACTACAATGAAGCCTCTACATGGTTGGATATCTTCGTTTCTAGTGGCGAGTACAACGATTCTCGTTATAACAACCCGCAATACGACGAGTTAATGGCTCGCTCAAAGACCATGAGCAACCCATCAGAACTGTATTTACAAGCAGAAAGCATGCTGATTGAAGACATGGCCATTATTCCTATTTATCGTCCGGGTAACGATCAATACCTCATCAAGCCTTATGTGGGCGGCTACGAACTGACAAACCCTGAGTCGTCGTACTACCGCAAGAATGTCTATGTGAAAGCCCACTAAAAGCATGTTTTCGGTCTGAGTCGGCAAGTTCAATGTTTACTTGTCGTTCCTCATATCTCTCGGTGGAGAAGGCAACCTGAGCTCAGGCCATTTTTTTATTCATAACCGTTCGAAGTGATTTCGGACGACCAAAGGATGATGGATCATGATTTGGTACATTGTTAAGCGATTAGCTATCGCTATCCCCACGCTTCTATTCATCGCACTCGTATCATTTTGGCTGATGCACATTGCACCAGGGGGGCCATTTGATATGGAACGGCCTATGCCAGAGGTGGTACGTGCGAATATCGAAGCAAAATTCCATTTGGACCAGCCCTTCCTTACTCAGTTTTGGATTTACATTGGTAATTTCATACAAGGAGATCTCGGTCCGAGCTTCGTTTATCAAGACTTCAGTGTTACACAGCTCGTCGCACAATCATGGCCAGTTTCAGCAGTATTAGGCGTACTCTCCTTTTGTATTTCCGTTCCACTTGGCATGTTGCTTGGCACTATTGCGGCATTGAACCGAAATAGCCGCCTAGATTACGGCCTGATGACACTTTCGATGACTGGAGTTGTAGTTCCGGCTTTCGTGCTTGCTCCAGTTTTAGTCATGATCTTCGCTATTCAGCTCGGCTGGTTCCCTGCTGGTGGTTGGGAAGGAGGAAAGCTGGCTTTTCTTGTTCTTCCCGTGCTCAGCCTAGCGATTGGCTCCATTGCGAGTATTGCACGCGTCATGCGTGGCGCAATGATTGAAACACTTAACCAACCATACATTCGAACGGCAAAGGCCAAAGGTTTGTCCACAACCTACATTTTATTCCATCACGCTTTGCGACCATCCCTGATTCCCGTCGTTGCGATGCTCGGCCCTGCGTTTGTGTCTGTCGTGACAGGCTCGGTAATTATCGACATTTTCTTTGGTACAGGTGGCATGGGACAACACTTTGTGTCTGGGGCTCTCAACCGCGACTACGGCCTAGTAATGGGCATTACTCTGATTGTCGCTTCACTCACTATCTTCTTTAACCTTGTGGTCGACTTGCTATATACGATTATCGACCCTCGTATACGCGTTTAGGAGTCCGGTATGTTAACGATCAAAAAACTGGATACACAAGCTCTTCAAGATCAAGTCGTCGACAATATTGAAGCCGTCGAAGGTCGCAGTCTTTGGCAGGATGCATGGACTCGATTTCGTAAAAACAGAGCCGCGATGACATCAGTGTATGTTTTGGCTTTCATTACCTTATGCATCACTTTCGGCCCCTCTCTTGCCGCTTTTGGCCATGATGAAATTGACTGGGAAGTGCTCATCGATCCATACGAGCTAGGGAAACCTTCACTGAGCAGTGGCCATTACTTTGGTACCGATGATCTCGGGCAAGATGTCTTCGCTCGCACGATGCAAGGTGGCAGGCTCTCTATTTTGGTAGGTTTTGTTGGCGCCTTAGTCGCCGTTGTTATTGGTACGATTTGGGGAAGTATTTCCGGCTATCTTGGCGGCGTTGTCGATAGCGTAATGATGCGCATTATTGAGGTGCTCGATTCGGTGCCATTTATGTTTATGGTTATCCTGTTTGTTACCCTTTTTGGCAACAACATCTACCTGATTTTTATCGTGATCGGAATGGTATCTTGGCTGGGCATTGCCCGTGTTGTACGTGGTGTCACCTTCGGTCTAAAAAAGCGAGAGTTCATCGAAGCCGCACACTCTATTGGGGTTTCTAAATTGACAATTGTCCGACGCCATGTTCTGCCTAATGTGCTTGGGATCGTGATGGTTTATTCCTCCTTAATGGTACCAGGATTCATTATGTTCGAATCGTTTTTGAGCTTCTTAGGGCTTGGTGTTCAACCACCAGACACGAGCTGGGGAATCCTAATTTCCGAAGGCGCAAAAACGATTGACGTTGCATTGTGGATGCTGCTTTTTCCCTCTCTGTTTTTAGTTGCCACCCTCTTTTGTTTTAACTTCATCGGCGATGGCTTGCGTGATGCTCTTGACCCGAAAGACCGATAAGGACAAACCCATGCTATCTATTGAAAACATGAACGTGCGCTTCGATACGCCAGATGGGCAAGTGCAAGCGGTCAGTAATCTCTCCTACTCGATTAAAGCGGGCGAAACTCTTGGGATTGTTGGGGAATCAGGTTCGGGAAAAAGCCAGTCTGTTTTCGCATTAATGGGGTTAACCGCGGATAACGGCGCCGTGTCTGGAAGCGCAATGTTCCACGGTGATGATTTACTCGCGATGTCTAAAAAGCAGCTCAACCGCATCCGTGCAGAGAAAATCGGAATGATCTTTCAAGATCCGATGACGTCACTCAACCCATTTATGAAAATTGGCAAACAGCTTTGTGAAGTTCTCATGATTCATAAAGGAATGACCCGAAAACAAGCAAAAATTGAATCGATTCACATGTTGGATGCGGTGCGTATTCCCTCTCCCGAAACTAGGATGAATCAATACCCTCACGAATTATCTGGCGGAATGCGTCAGCGAATCATGATAGCGATGGCCTTGTTGTGTAAGCCCGAGTTGTTAATTGCAGACGAACCAACCACCGCGTTAGATGTAACCGTTCAAGCTCAAATTTTGACGCTATTACGAGACTTACAACAAGAGTTCAATACGGCTATTTTACTGATCACTCACGATATGGGCGTCGTCGCCGAGATGTGTGATCGCGTATTGGTCATGTATGGTGGTCAAAAAATGGAGCAATCCGATACCGAGACATTGTTCGCTCAACCTGCGCACCCCTACACTCAAGGTCTGCTAAAGGCGATTCCTTCCATCACTGAAGATATGCCGCGCTTACCAACCATCCCAGGTAACCCACCAAGTGCGTTGATTAACCATCAAGGGTGTCCGTTTAAAGAGCGGTGCGAGCATCGAGAGACGCGTTGCCAATACGAAACCCCACGGTTTTCTCCATTAAACACGAGCCAGTCCATTGCCTGTCACGTTAAAGCACCCAGTGTTATCACTCCCATTCAAATAAAAGCTTAAGGAGGCGTTATGAATAAAAAAGAAGTCCTCATGTCTGCTCGTGATTTAAACGTCCACTTTCCTGTTTCACGTCATCTTATTCCAAGTCGACGTAAAATCGTGAAAGCGGTCAATGGTATCGACTTAGATGTTTACCGAGGTGAGACACTTGGCATTGTGGGGGAATCAGGCTGCGGAAAATCAACACTTGCTCGCGCCTTACTTCGCTTAATTGAACCTACACATGGCGAGTTGACTTGGAAAGGTCAAGACATGCTCGGGTTTAGTAAAAAAGAGCTTTCCTCTCGACGCAGAGAATTTCAGATGGTGTTTCAAGACCCATCCGCTTGTTTGAATCCGAGGTTAACCATCTCAGAATGCATCGCCGAACCACTGCTCACCCACGAGCCAAAGCTTAAACGGGCAGAGGTAGAAAAGCGTGTCATCGCTATGATGGATAAAGTGGGTCTCTTGGCGAGCCAGCGAAACCGCTATCCACATGAATTTTCCGGAGGTCAATGCCAGCGTGTGGGCATTGCCAGAGCATTAATTCTCAATCCAGATTTGGTCGTGTGTGATGAACCCGTTAGTGCACTAGATGTCTCCATACAAGCTCAGGTCATCAATCTTCTAGATGATCTTAAACAAGAAATGGGGTTAACACTGGTGATGATTGCGCATGACTTAAGCGTGGTGCGCCATATCAGCGACCGCGTTATGGTGATGTATCTTGGTAAACCTATGGAAGTAGGACGTTACGATCAAGTATTTGATGATGCTCAACACCCCTACACCAAAGCACTGTTATCTGCTGTCCCGATAGCTAATCCGCAATTAGCACGTGACCGTGAAATACAACTATTGCCCGGCGATCTTCCTTCTCCACTTAACCCACCGAGCGGTTGCGTTTTTCGTACTCGATGCCCAGAAGCAACAGAAGTATGCGGGCAACAGAACCCAATAAAAACAGGCTCGGAGCAGCATCATATCTATTGCTCAAATATGACTTTAGGAACCATTTAATGAACAATACTAACTCAGTAAACCAACGCCTTACGTTATTGCGTGAGGCAATGTCCTTTCACAACGTGTCTGCATATATCGTGACCAACAATGACCCACATAACAGTGAATACTCAGCGGATCATTGGTTAGCGCGAAGCTGGATTTCAGGTTTTACCGGCTCAGCAGGCGATGTCGTCATTACCCAACAAGGTGGTGGCCTGTGGACTGATGGTCGTTACTATATTCAAGCTGAAGAACAGTTACACGGCACAGGACTTGAACTGTTTAAAGCCAAACAACCAGAAACGCCGACAGTTGCCAAATGGCTGGCTACCACGCTACCAGAAAACAGTATTATCGCGGTTGACGGGCGCGCCATCAGTTACGCTTTTTATCAAGGCCTCAAACAAACCTTTGAAGCGAAAAACATTAAGATCATTGTCGACCTGGATTTACTCACACCGATTTGGCTTGAAAGACCACCTCGCCCAAGTGCACCCGTATTCGAGCACCCCACCGCTTTTGCTGGCGTTGACACTGAAAATAAGTTAGCGAGAATCCGTTCTTGGTTAACCGAGAACCAAGTAGATAGCTTATTAGTGTCAACGCTAGATGATGTCATGTGGACAATGAATATTCGAGGTGGTGATACGAATTACTGCCCAGTTTCTGAAGCCTATCTAGTCGTAGAGCAATCACTTGCGACACTGTTTATTGATAAAGCCAAACTGCCTCAAGACGTTGAAAGAGCGCTGACCGAGCAGAGTGTACACATTCGCCATTACAACTACGTAAGTCAGTATTTGAATCAGCAATGTGAGGGATTATCGCTCGCTTTTAACCCGACCCACACAGACAGCTTATTGGTGAGTTCGATTGAAGGGAATGTGAATCTAAAGCCAATGGCTTGCCCTGTAACGGCAATGAAGGCCATAAAAAATGCGACCGAGCTAACTAGCCTAGAACAGGCATTAACAGATGATGGTGTGGCAATCGTAAGGTTTATGAACTGGCTCGAAGAGCAAGTTCCAAGCGGACTCGTTACAGAATTGTCTGCTGAGGCACAACTGAATCACTATCGCCGTCAAACCCGACATTATGTGAGTGACAGTTTCCGCACTATCGCAGGCTTCGCAGCTCACGGGGCAAAAATGCATTATGCCGCCGATGAAGAAAGCAATGCGGCAGTCAATGAAAGCAACTTCTTTCTCGTCGATTCTGGTGGCCAATACCTTGGCGGGACAACAGACATCACCCGTACTTTCCACTTCGGGTCACCGACCATTAAGCAGCGCAAAGATTATACCTTGGTGCTCAAAGCGGTCATCCGACTGACTCAGACTCGATTCATGAAAGGCTCTACGGGTGCCAATCTTGATATCATGGCGCGTGGCGTCTTATGGCAACATGGTATTGATTACAAGTGCGGCACTGGACACGGCGTGGGCATTTGCTTGAATGTTCACGAAGGCCCACAAAATTTCTCGCAAAGCCACCATGAGGTTGAGCTAAAACCGGGTATGGTCATTACTAATGAACCAGGCGTTTATCGCGAAGGTGAGTACGGGGTAAGAATAGAGAACATTCTTAAAGTTGTAGAAGTAGAACAAAATGAGTTCGGCACGTTTTACGGTTTTGAGACCATCACTCTTGCTCCAATTGCGACCAACGCCCTTGATTTATCAATGCTAGATCAAGCAGAGCTAGACTGGCTCAATCATTACCATTCACGAGTCTATCAAGCACTTAGCCCTTTTCTTGATACGCAAGATAAAAACTGGCTTCAACGCACAACCCAACTTATTGAGAAATAGGATATCAGCAAGCTTTATAACGTTTTCATTTTCATCTCAAACTCCTTGTTTGCCAGCCTTCGGGCTGGTTTTTTTATAGAGATAACGGCGTGAAAAACAAAAACGCCCCGCAATGTTAGCGAGGCGATCAATTAAATTAAAATGATGCAGTTAAAATGCCCTACTGACGACACTTCTGAGCATCAAAATCAACGACGATGGCGGCATTCTCAAAGTCACCAGAGACTTTAACGTAGCCCCAGTAGTTACTCTGATTTGACAACGTAATACACTCTCCATTACCAATATTATCTGACCACCCGTGAAGATTAGCACCATCCGGCCAACCAGAGTTACTGTATTCAAGCTTTAGGTTGCCCATACCGTTCCCCGTCGTTATCGCCAGATTTGAGCTCTCATTCACCGCTGGCACGCTCAGCCAAATGGTTTGTTGATTTGCCAAGCAAACAGGCTCTCCTGCTGTTAGGCGCCCACCGCTTACTTTACTTTGCACCGCGCAGTCTTGTGGCAATGTGTCATTACCGCCCAACGTTGAGATAACAACACTATGAGTGGCGGTTGCCGTCAAGCCTTCACTGTCTGTCACACTTAGACTGACCGAATACTCCCCTTCACTCCCATATTGGTGCGTCGGCTTGGTTTGTGTACTTGTCGAGCCATCACCGAAGTCCCATAAGACGCTGACGATCTTCCCGTTTGGGTCTGTACTGTTTTCACTGCTAAATGTAATGCTTTCACCGACTTTCCCCTTGTTGTTTGCGGTTATGACTGCATTAGGTGCACCATTTGAGACAAGGGCTTGCTGCCACTGCTCAAACTCACTTTGATATAAATTCGCCCATTGGGTGATCGTTGCTTTGTAATTGCTCCAATTCCCTTGGCGTGTTTCCACCAGCATTTGGTTTACGTCATCTTTATGATTTTCAAACATAAAACGTACAGCTAAGTACCCCCAACGATAAATTCGATCGACATCAAACCCATCATAAGTAGTCTCGAAAATCTCACTTAAGGTATATGTCGAGCCGTCTAAAATCGTCTCAAGTGCTGCTTGGTTGTCATTTTCTTGAGCGACATACTCTGCAATGCCTTCACTCCACCACACTATTTTTTCAGTTGGATGACTAAACCCTCCATAGAGATCAAATCGACCATCTAAGTAATGCACGTATTCGTGCTCTAA
Source organism: Vibrio alginolyticus NBRC 15630 = ATCC 17749 (assembly GCF_000354175.2). Classification (NCBI taxonomy): domain Bacteria; kingdom Pseudomonadati; phylum Pseudomonadota; class Gammaproteobacteria; order Vibrionales; family Vibrionaceae; genus Vibrio; species Vibrio alginolyticus. The sequence goes on along the minus strand of NC_022349.1, from coordinate 411,882 downwards.
GTTCCAGACAAAGTGATCCGCGTTCGCATAAGAGGCTTCATAAGCAATAAAGTTGGGAATATTCCCCGGCTGGGAAGGATCGCCTTCCAAGTACATACCGCCATTGTCAGTACTAATATCGAAAATTGGCCCTGCGTACTTACCATAATCGGTGCTTGAATCGAAGATATTGACTTGGAGCTGAGTATTGTGGTCATCTTTTACTGGCTGTTCACCAGTTTCTAATGACTGATGAAAGTAACCCTCTTCGTAACCCATTTTAGAACATGCGGCCGCGTGTTGCTCTTGCGTCATATTCTGGGACAATATTCGAATTGTTGGACTACAAGTATAAGTTTGCGATAGCACTAAGCCTTTTAGCTCAGTTTCGAAATTACAAATTCCGAACTCACTACAATCTGCGTAATATGAGGCAGTGTCCGCCGCCGCAAGCCAAACCGCGTCACCCCGACCATACATTTCATACTGTTCAAAGATTCGACTCAGCTGACTCTTCACAACAGAACTCGCGTTACCCGTATACTTGGTCAAACGCCCGAGCTCTCGCCCCGCATTCGCGGCCATGAACTCATCTTCAGCACCGATTGATGATGCCCTCAGAGCAAAATCGCCTAAAGCTTTGGCAAGGTCCGTTTGGTTGCCAATTATTTGCACAAATTGCTCGTTCCACTGCCCACCAAACAAAATAGTGAAAACACCGTTAACTGCATTGCGCATATACCAGTGCTGGGCGTATTGATCATTCCAACGTGTAAGCCACTGGGTCACTTGCGGTAAGTACGCGTGCTGCAAGCCCGCACTATCCATAGTGATGATGACTTCACTAAGCACTTTGCCGTGACGGTCGCTGTTCTCATAGAAGTTTGCGTTATTAACAAACGCATCCACGGATTCTTTCACCGCTGGGGTAACCCATTCAATAAATGAGATGTTGTCATTGTAAAACTCGGCGTAATAACCCGCGCGCAAGTATAAGAAAAACGTTTCGAGTTCATCGCTCCCGCCACCTGTATACCCCTTCGCCAATGTCGTAGTGCGCTTCGCAATGTTGTACATATGATCGGAGCTAAATACCGACTCCTGAATCCGACTTTCAGCAGAGAATAACTGGTTCACGCACGTCGCGCCCTGACTTAAAATTTCGCTGATCAATTGGTTACTGCTTTCGGTAACCAATGCTTCCAAATCACAAGCAGTGCTCGACTCATCAAGGCTTTCAAGTGACTGTACTCGAGTTGCCTTGGAGGGCTGAATAGGGAGAGTTGCGGTTGGTTGGTATTCAACTCGATTGGATTCAACACCGTGTGTATGAGCCGAATGTGCATGTTGCTCTGTAACTTGAGAAACTGGCTCGCTTAACGCAAATACGCCAGTGCTGGTTAATGTTGTCGCAATCGCGACACTCAAAGTCTTCAGTTCCATCTAATTTCTTCTATATTGAGTTTTCCTTAAATGCATTACGTCTTTTGCATCGCCACTGCCCTTATTACTGCAAGAGCATCTCCATATAATCTACTCGCAAGACAAGATGAAACATTTTGTTAACAACTGAACGTGACGGTGTCAGTTTTTGGTACTCGAGTTGCCGTTGCACGAGCTTGCCAGAAATCGATTTGCTTTAGTAATATTGATCAACTAGTTGTTTATCTTTCCATTCAAATATCTTTTATTGCTCCTCACAAAAGCGATAAAATGGTTTCTTTTCTTTTTGCTAAACAACTCCTATGACCGACGCTGATATTGAGCTACAACATCTTTGGTTAGAAGTCCAAGCCGAACGCTGGCAAAACCTGCCACGCTTTTTATTCAGTTACTACTGCTACAAGCACAACCTTGTCAGTAAAACCAACAAAGTTTGTTGGGAGACGGCACGTGCAAGACTGCCCGCTTCAACATCAATAAAAGAGCGAAAAAAGGCGGTGGTTGAACCGTTAGTCCCTGAGGAAGCCGTGGTTGGGTTATTGAAAGCCATCAGCAAAGATGGGGAAATGACATTTGACGTGATGGGAACCACACTTGATACGTTTTTGCATTATGTTGTGATTAGCAAGGAAGAAAAAGCGCGACTTAAATCAAACATGCCAGCTAGTTGGTATCAGCAATCAAACAAGTCGCCTTTGGCACGTTTCGAGCAAGCTGGCATTAAGCTACCAGAGTGATATGTCAGTCATCGCTGAAGATACACAAAAAAGACAAGCGCCTACAATGAGGCGCATTTGGTCAAAAATTGAGGTGCCCCTAAACAAAAGTGCAAAGTGACCAACAAAGAAAAAGTTTGGTTACTCTTGAATGCCTCGAATGCGTACATTACGTCTACGCAAAACTTCTAATGTCACGAGCAAACACACCGACATAAAAATCAACAACGTAGCGACCGCCAATATGGTCGGACTAATTTGCTCTCGAATTCCTGACCACATCTGCCTCGGAACGGTTTTTTGTTCTGCCCCAGTCAGGAATAACGCCACCACAACCTCGTCGAACGAGGTGCCAAAAGCAAACAAGCCGCCAGATATCATCCCCGGACGAATCAGCGGAAAGGTAATGTGTCTGAAAGTATAAACAGGGTTTGCGCCTAAGCTAGCCGCCGCTTTTACCAAGCTATGGTCAAAGCCGCTTAACGTCGCAGTAACGGTAATGACGACAAAAGGCGTACCTAACGCAGCGTGTGCCAAAATGATGCCTAAATAAGTTTGTGATAAGCCAAAGCGTGTGTAGAAAAAGTACATCGCAGCAGCAGAGATAATGACTGGTACGATCATGGGTGAGATCAACAGCGCCATAATCGTATTGCGAAAAGGCAAATTACTACTGGCTAAACCCAACGCCGCCAGAGTTCCTAGCCCTGTTGCAACGAGTGTCGCCATAAAAGCAATGAACGTGCTGTTTTTCAGCGCCAACAGCCACTGTTCACTAGTAAACATTTCTTGATACCAGCGAGTAGAATACGCTGCCGAGTCAAGGTTTAACATCCCCTCGGTAAAAGTAAAGTAAGGCGTTGCATTAAACGATAACGGGATGATGGTCAGAATTGGAGCGATTAAAAAGAACAGCACCAACCCACAAAAAACTAAGTAACCTGCGTACGCGACTCGCTCTACTTTTGATGCATAGTTTGGTAATGCCATGGTTATCCCCCTACCTTAAGGTTGTTAGTGCCAACCACACGGTTGAACATATAAAACAGAACCAGTACAACGAACAAAAGCAGTCCACCCAATGCGCCAGCCATCCCCCAGTTCAGTGATGTCTGCATATGATAGGCAATCATATTGGAGATCATCTGTCCGCTTCTTCCACCAACCAAAGCGGGCGTAATGTAGAAACCAATAGAAAGAATGAAAGTGAGCAAGGCCCCCGCACCTATCCCCGGTAACGTAAGCGGCATATAAACTTTGATGAACGCAATGAAAGGCGTCGCGCCTAGAGAACGAGCGGCACGGAAATAAGTTGGGCTAATTCCTTTCATTACGCTATACAGAGGCAGGATCATAAAAGGCAACAGAATGTGCACCATAGACACCACCGTTCCGAAGGTATTGTGAATCATCTGAATTCGCTCAGAAGTAAAACCCGACCAAATAAGGAGATCATTAATGACCCCTTGGTTTTGCAGCAGAACAATCCAAGACGTGGTTCTGACTAATAATGATGTCCAAAATGGCAGCAGCACAATAATTAAAAGTAAGTTCGCGCGCTTATCAGGTAAATTGGCAAGCAGGTAAGCAACGGGGTACGCCATCACCAAACAAGTTAAGGTGATTGAAATAGACATCCAAAAAGTTTTAAAGAAAAGGTCGACGTATATTTGGCGTTTTTCTGGTTGGGGCTCAATGTCTCCAAACTCATTCACTTGCAAGTCTAGCGCTGCAAGATAATGACTGAATGTGAATGCGCCACTAAGATTCTTAAACGCCGCCCAATATTTAGGATTAGCCCAACGCTTATCCAGCTTAGCTAGCTGTGTCACCGAGATCGGCAGCGACGTCAACCGAGACAACTTTCTGCCGGTTTTCATGAGTAAACTGCGCATACCAGACTCTTCAATATTCATCCGGTTGGCTATTTTCGGTAGCTCTTTGCTTTGATAAAGCGCAAGTACTTCAACAGAGAATGCCTCAATGACTTCTTGATGAGGCTGACCTTGATAATCCCAACTTTCTAAGGCTTGAATAGTTTGTGGTAGTGAAAGGGATATTTCTCGGTTATCCACGCTTCGATAAAGCATGTCGAGGATAGGAAAAGCAAACGTAAGCAGAATAAAACACACCAATGGCGTTGTGAGCATAATGGAGCGAAGCTTTTTTCGGCGCTCCGCCTTTTGCAACTGCGCTTTCAGATTGGTTTCTTGCTCATGAACTTGGCGTTCGATCTCCAATACAGAATCTAATGCGGTTAGCTCTCGACTCATGCTGCTACCTCGCTACTTTGAGTTTGTGTCCCATCAAGAGCATGGCAATCGTCACTTTGCCAACCAATACGACAAATTGAGCCAGGCGTTAACTGCAAGTGTTTACGATTATCGTTAGGTACTTTAACGATGAAGTGACCAACGCTCTCTACTTCGACGACCAGACGATAATGATCACCGTGATAAATCAATTCTCGTAGGACGCCTGAGACTTGGTTCTCGCAAGACGCTTTCTCTGGTTGAATAACAATCTTTTCTGGTCGAATGGAAAGTGTTGTTCTCTGCCCTTGCTCAGAGACTCTGACAGGTTTCGCAGTAAATGACTCTTTCCCAACGAGCACTTGGCAATACTTTCCGTTCCACTCTTTGACTAAACCTGAGAGTTGGTTGTTTTCTCCGATAAACTGTGCAACAAACGTATTACTCGGAGATTCATAAAGCTCGGTTGGTGTCGCGAGTTGTTGCACTTCGCCGTGATTAAAAACCGCAATACGGTCGGACATAGTGAGAGCTTCGTCTTGATCGTGCGTCACATACAAAATGGTGATACCAAGCTTTTCATGCAAATGTTTAATTTCCATCTGCATTTGCTCACGCAGCTGCTTATCTAACGCGCCTAGTGGTTCATCCATCAAAACGAGTTTAGGCTCAAACACTAATGCTCGCGCTAACGCGACACGCTGTTGTTGACCACCTGATAACTGCTTTGGGTATCGAGTCGCAACATGCTCAAGCTCGACCATTTCTAATACACTCTGAACTTTGCTTTGAATCGTGTCACTGTCGAGTTTTCGCACCTTTAAAGGAAACGCAAGATTCTCAGCAATGGTCATATGTGGAAACAACGCATAGTTTTGAAACACCATACCAATATCGCGCTTGTGCGGCGCGAGATGATTGACAGGAACGCCATCGATATAAATGTCTCCACCGGTCGCAGTTTCAAAGCCTGCTAGCATCATCAAGCAAGTGGTCTTGCCCGATCCTGACGGCCCCAACATAGTAACGAACTCTCCAGGAGTAATATCTAAGTTGAAGTCTTTCACCACCAAATTCGTGCCATCGTAGGTTTTCTTAACGTGTTGAAAGCTGACATAGTCCTTGTTTTCCGTGCTCATGACTTCCCTCTTCTCATTTTTTGAATATTACGAATGAGTAGAGCGTCAGTTAACGCTCTACTAAACAGCACAATTACAGATTGTATTTGGATAGGTCTAAGCGGGTTTCTAACGCATGTTCAACCATTTGAATGACTTGTTGACGCTCTTCACCTTGTAAGAGTTGGCGTGGCGCACGAACTTGTTCAGAGCCACGTCCGCAGACTTGCTCGGCCAATTTTATGCACTGAACCAGCGTAGGAATGGTGTCTAAACGCAGTAGGGGTAAGAACCAACGGTAGATCTCTAACGCTTCAGCATAACGACCTTGGCTTGCCAGTTTATAAATCGCAACGGACTCTTCTGGGAATGCGTTGGTTAAACCAGAAATCCAGCCGGTCGCACCTAGCATCAATGATTCAAGAGCGATGTCATCAACACCACTGAACACGGTAAAGCGGTCATCAAATTTATTGTAAAGCTCGGTGATACGACGAGTATCAGTGGTCGACTCTTTGATAGCTACAATACTTTCAAACTCAGCCAGTTTCGCCATGATATCGAGGTTTACATCGACACCATAAGCAACCGGGTTGTTGTAAATCATGATTGGCATTTCTGGCGTTGCTTCTGCTAGCGTGCGGTAATATTCGAACGTTTCGCTCTCAGACGTGCGGTAAACCATGGCAGGCATCACCATACAACCATCGATACCAATTTTGTACGCATCCTGCATGTAATCAACAGCTGCTGTGGTAATAGACTCTGCTGTACCAGCAATCAAAGGCACACGGCCATTTACGACTTCTTTTGCCGCTTGCAAAACCTGGCGTTTCTCCTCCGGGTACAACGCGCAGTTCTCACCGACAGTACCCAAGCAGATAATGCCATTCACACCATCTTTAATCTGGTTGTCTATAACGGTTTGCGTTGCGTCTAAGTCAATTGACTGATCTTGACGAAATTGCGTACTGACCGCCGGATAAACACCTTTCCAATCAATTTTCATGAACTACTTTCCTTATATGTATATTGTATGCAATTTAAATGAACGAGCGAAAATGCTCAGACATGGCTATCTATGCCATTTTCTAACAACACCGCCTTTACAGCGGCCAAATCAGCCAAAGCACTGCCAACTGATTTGTATAAAGTAATGACCTCATCGTTTTGACGTCCTGAGATTTGTTGGGCGCAAAGCTGCGGTAATTCCCCTTTGATATCGTCTGACGTGAATACGCCCTCTTGAATTGGAATGAGAAGATCGCCCGCTTCGGCTAATACATTAATACGGCTATCAACATACACCTGTGCTCGTTGCACTGCTTCGGAGTCACATTCACGCTTGTCCAAGTCATGATTACCGACCAAATCAATATGGGTGCCCGGCTGCACGTCTGCGCCATTAAACAAAGGCTCTGCTGATGCAGTAATACAGCTGATGATGTCAACGTGTTTGATAACGTGGTCCACTTTTTCTACGACTGAAACGCGAAACCGACGCTCATCAGGAAGCGACTGATACTCTGAAGATGACACAATGGCATCTACCGTCGCCTCGGCTTTATCTGAGTTACGCCCCCAAATATAAACCTGCTTAAGTGGGCGAACCGCAGCGTATGCCCACGCAAAATAAGGCGCAAGATTGCCCGTTCCGCAGATCAACAGACGATCAGCATCGGGACGCGCCAAATAGTCCGCTGCCAACGCAGAAGCTGCGGCGGTGCGCCAAAACGTTAAAACTTTACCGTCCACGAGTGCGAGCGGCTCACCATCGTTTCGTCTAAAAATAAGCAGCTTAGATGCAAGCGTATCTTTGCCTTGTTCAGGGTTATGCGGGAAATACGTAAAGGCTTTCACCGCAATCAACTCCTGGTTCCAAGCTGGAAGTAGCGCAAACGCCTCGTATTCTCCCTCTTCTAAGGGCATGACTCGGCGTTGAGGTATTGTTGCTGGCCGCGAGTACATTTCACGCATCGTTTCAATAAGAGACTTCATTGTTAAACATTGCGCGACTTGCTGTGCTTCGATGACTTTCATCATTTCTCCGAAAACATAAATACAGTTGAGGAAAGTACGGAACCTCGCTTATGGATGAAAACTCGACCCCATACACAAATTAACGCCTAGTTAAGCAGCCAGGTATTGAACTCTTCATTGAGTTCATCCGCGTAGTCTGACCACCATTCATCGTTAATCAGGAAGGCGGTTTGGAAGTTTTGAGGTGCGGTAGGAAGGTTCGCTAAAATGTCTGGGTTCACCTCCGCCGAAGACGACTTACGCGTAGGCCCATAGGCAACGTACTTAGCTTGATCAGCTAATGGTTTTGTTCCTGAAGAAAAAGCAATGAAGTCCAATGCAAGCTTTGTGTTCTCACTCCCTTTAGGTATCGCCCATCCATTCATGTAACCCATTTGACGGTCCCATATAATCCGAAATGGTTGACCTTCATCTTTACGGGCATTGTGGATTCGGCCGTTAAACGCCGAGGCGATCACCACTTCTTTGTCTGCAAGCATTTGAGGTGGCTGGGCACCTGTTGTCCACCACAGTACTTCTGATTTGATCGTATCCAACTTAGCAAAAGCACGCTCACGCCCCGCTTCGGTTTCGAGCAGGCTGTAGACCTCTTCTGGCTTTACACCATCAGCCAATAGTGCCCACTCAAGATTGCCCTGAGGTTGTTTTTGCAATGCACGTCGACCTGGAAAAGTTTTTAGGTCAAAAAGATCGGTCAACTTGCTTGGCAAAGCCTTACCTTTAAACGCGTCTTCGTTCACCGCTAATACAGTGGACACTACGATGGTATTGATTGCGCACTCGTGAATCGCACCATCAATAAAATCCTCTTGTGCTGGTGTTCCATCTGCGCCCGGAGGCAAAATACTTGGGTTCACTGGTTCTAGTAACCCTTCGGCGCAACCACGAACAATGTCTGGCTTGTCGAGAGAAACCAAATCCCAGCGCACGTTGTTCGCTTCCACCTGTGCTTTAATTTCAGCTAATCCGCCGCTGAAATCCTCGGATACGATCTCAACACCTGTTTTTTTAATGAAAGGCTTATGATATGCCTCCACTTGGCTCTTGGTGAATGCACCACCCCAAGATACGACCGTCAATTTGTCTTCAGCATAAGCAGAGGCCCCCAACAGCATTCCTGAAATCAACAGCGCCAATGGTGCTTTGGTCATTCGTGACATGTTTTACTCCTTTTGGTTGTTTTTCTGGAGGCATCCGAGTACGGCTGTTGGACACCATTTTTGTTAAAATTAAGTTAACATTAGCATTTAATATATTTTATACAATATTTAATATTAAATTTTTCAGGCGAATCGTTGTAATGAAAAAGGTGATAGATCAATCGATGTCGGCTTTCCTTCGATAAGCTCTAAAAGGAGATCTGCCGTAATCGCCGCTTGAGTTAATCCAAGGTGTTGGTGGCCAAATGCCAGTAATACATTTCCATCCCAAATGCTATCAATAACCGGTAACGAGTCGACTGTTGAAGGCCGATTACCCATCCACTTTTCTCCTTGCTTGAGTGGATTTAACTCCGATTCAAACATCTCATCACCTAACTGAAAAAGCATTTCTGAACGTTTCATATTGGGTGGTGATTCTACATCGGCATACTCAACAGTGCCTGCCAAGCGTAGCCCGCCAGACATCGGAGTCATGATGAATTTTCTATCGGCAGAGCTAATAGGAAATGGCAGTACATCACGCTTGTCATCCACCATTAGGTGATAACCACGCTCGGCTTGAATAGGCACTTTGACTCCGGTTAGCTGCCATATCAAAGGCTTAGAATGTACACCAGCGGCAACAATGATTCGGTCAAATGAATGTGTTTGAGACTCAACCAACACATCACCATTTTTCTCCAACGCAGATACACCTTTTTGTAAAATCTTACCGCCAAGAGCTTCAAAAGCTTCACTTAGCTCAACACAGATCTGATAAGGGTCTAGCGTATGTCCTGTATCGGGAAAAAAGACGCCGACACGAACCTTATGGCTGAGATCAGGTATCCGCTTTCGAATCGCCTCTTGCGTCCAAACTTGATACGCCACACCGTTTTTGACCAGTGAGTTAAGCGTACTTTGGTAGTCTTTAAACAGTTTCTCGTTTTCAAAAGTGAGCAATGAACCATTCATTTTTATTAGATGCGCTTTTCCGATTGAATCAAGCACGCCACGCCAACTTGCCACTGACCGCTCGTTAAGAGTTTTAATCGCGTTTTTTGCCTGCTCCGCGGCTGATGGCTTTGTTTGTAATAGAAAACGAATCATCCACCCGATAGTGCTTGGAATATCTTGCCAACGGATCGAAACCGGACTTTTGGGATCTAGCAGCATTTTAGGTAATTGTGGAAGCAGCGCTGGCGTTGCAAGAGGGAAGATTTGCTCAGTCGCGATATGACCTGCATTTCCCTTAGAGCATCCATTCCCCACGCCATTGGGATCAAAAATTGTGACTTGATAACCTTGCTGCTGCAACTTCAATCCAATTGATAAGCCAATAATCCCCGCACCTATCACGGCGATCCTTTCCTTTTTTGTTTCATCCTTGACCAACATAAATATGCTCCGAGTCACACTTGAAAACGTAGATTGTATACAATATATTTTACATTACGTTAACATCACTATTGTTTAATTCAACCATTTTTTCAGCAAGGAGCGAAAAATGAGACAAGGAACTTTTTTCTGTATTGATGCCCACACCTGCGGCAACCCAGTTAGGCTGGTCGCAGGCGGTGTGCCTCCACTCGAAGGCAATACCATGAGCGAAAAGCGCCAATACTTTCTTGAGCATTATGATTGGATTCGTCAGGCACTCATGTTTGAGCCTCGCGGACACTCAATGATGTCGGGGTCAGTTGTCTTGCCTCCTTGCAGCGATAACGCAGACGCTTCAATTCTGTTTATTGAAACCAGTGGCTGCTTACCAATGTGTGGCCACGGCACCATTGGAACCGTCACTACCGCTATCGAGAATCGCCTTATCACTCCCAAAAAAGAAGGCCGTTTGATACTTGATGTCCCAGCAGGACAAATCGAAGTGCACTACCAAACAAAAGGTGACAAGGTCACGTCAGTGAGGATATTTAACGTACCAGCTTACCTTGCCCACCAAGACGTAACCGTGGACATAGAGGGCTTAGGTGAGCTCACTGTCGATGTTGCTTATGGCGGAAACTATTACGTAATCGTCGATCCTCAAGAAAACTATGCCGGACTTGAACACTACTCTCCAGATGAAATTTTGATGCTTTCACCAAAAGTTCGCGAAGCGGTATCTCGAGCGGTTGAGTGCGTACATCCAGAAGATCCAACAGTATGCGGTGTTTCTCACGTGCTATGGACCGGAGAGCCCACTCAAGAAAACGCCACCGCTCGAAATGCTGTGTTTTACGGCGACAAAGCGTTGGATCGCTCGCCATGTGGTACGGGTACTAGTGCACGCATGGCGCAATGGCATGCAAGAGGCAAACTCAATCAAGGAGAAGACTTTATTCACGAAAGTATCATCGGCAGCCTATTTCAAGGACGTATAGAAGGCATTACCGAAGTGAATGGCAAAGCCGCTATTTTGCCAAGTATTGAAGGATGGGCACAAGTATACGGTCACAACACAATATGGGTAGACGATGAAGACCCATATGCGTACGGATTTGAAGTGAAGTAATAAGGATAGTAAGGAAGAATGATGAACCCACAAGAACCAACCACTTTTTACGCAGTCAACGCCTTTACTGGTGAGCCTCTACCTATTGCGTTTCCGGTACATGGAGAGCAAGAAGTTAATCAAGCCGCCTCAGCCGCCCAAAACGTTGCGCGTGAGTTTCGCCAACTAAGCAATGCAAAGCGAGCGAGCTTACTTTGCTCTATCGCCTCTGAATTGGAAGTGAAGAGTGAAGAAATCGTTGCTCGTGCTCATTTAGAAACTGCCCTTCCCGAAGCACGTTTAAGCGGTGAAATAGGACGTACAGCGAGCCAATTAAGACTATTTGCCGAGGTTGTGAGCTCGGGTAATCACCATCAAGCAATTTTCGATACGCCAAACCCAGACCGTCAACCACTGCCGAAACCAGATATTCGTCGTCAGCAAATCGCAATTGGCCCTGTCGCCGTGTTTGGTGCGTCTAATTTTCCGCTCGCATTTTCTACGGCAGGTGGTGATACGGCTTCGGCACTGGCAGCTGGCTGTCCTGTGATTGTAAAAGGCCATACCGCCCACCCTGGCACCAGTCAACTTGTTGCAGAGTGTATTGAGGCTGCACTTGAGAAAGAGTGCTTACCGCAAGCCATCTTCACGCTATTGCAAGGCAACAAACGCGCACTTGGCCAAGCACTCGTTACCCATCCAAAAATTAAAGGGGTTGGGTTTACAGGTTCCGTCGGTGGTGGCCGTGCGCTGTTCAATCTAGCTCAGCAAAGACCAGAGCCAATCCCCTTCTATGGTGAACTAGGGGCTATTAATCCAACATTTATTCTCCCTTCAGCCATACGAGCAAACGCCTCATTGGCTGAAGAGTTTGTGGCTTCTATGACTTTGGGCTGTGGACAATTTTGTACAAAACCAGGCGTTGTATTTGTCTTGAATAGCCCAGAAACGCAAGCCTTTATCGAAATCGCTCAAGGGTTAATTCGACAACAATCAACGGCCACTTTGCTAACGCAAGGAATCCGAGAAACGTATGAATCCGAAGTGGATAAGCGAGCTTCCGAAACAGGCATTAACGTAACTCGTTCTGAACAAGCAGAAGTGACCAATGTCGCACCAGCACTGTTCGTGACGGACAGTAAAAACTGGCGTAAAAACCCGCAATGGGAAGAAGAAATATTCGGTCCTCAATCGTTGATCGTAATCTGTGAAGATTTCGATGACATGTTGAAACTGAGTGATTCACTGACTGGCTCGCTCACCGCAACCCTTCACGCTACCGCTGAAGACGAAGAACAAGCCAAGCAACTGCTTCCAAGTTTGGAAGAAATCGCCGGACGCCTTGTATTCAACGGTTGGCCAACTGGCGTCGAGGTTGGTTACGCTATGGTTCATGGTGGACCCTATCCGGCTTCAACCAATTCTGCCTCAACATCTGTCGGGGCAGAGGCTATTCATCGTTGGTTGCGTCCCGTCGCTTATCAAGCTTTACCAGAATCTTTATTGCCGGATTCATTAAAAGCGTCGAATCCACTGGGTATTCAACGCGCCATAGATGGCAGTGTGTCCCAATAAAATCACCAAATGGCTCAAAAAGGCATCAACTGATGCCTTTTATTTCACTCTACTTCTCAAAACCTTCTTTCCTAGTTGGTTTGTGCCAGAAAAACAATAAACTACTAAAGTAAAATGGATTGGATACAATATTAATTTCACGGGAGACTTCAATGTCACAGAAACCTGTTTTTAAAACGCGTACTCAGCTCGTTGAGGAAGCAATTCGAACTCAGATCTTGAAGGGCGAGTTAAAAACTGGTCAACCTTTACGTCAAGATGCGTTAGCAAAAGAGTTTAATGTTAGCCGAATTCCTGTGCGTGAAGCGTTAGTTCAATTGGAAGCACAAGGACTCGTTAGCTTTGAACCTCACAAAGGTGCGACGGTCACTGAGCTATCTCCAGAGAAAATCAATGAGCTATTTGAACTGCGCGCTGTCGTGGAATGCCACATTTTAGAGCGCGCGATTCAAAATATGACAGACGCTGACCTTGAACGCGCGCGCGAAGTTCGCGAACGTTTCGAGTCAGTAGTGAACAGTGGCGACGAAGTAGAAGAATGGAGCAACTACAACTACGAGTTCCACAAAGCCCTATATGCGCCAGCCAACATGCCTGAAACTATGGACGTCATTTACAACCTGAACACAAAGTGTGACCGATACATACGCATGCAGCTATTGTTTACTACAGGCATTAAAAAGGCAGAAGAAGAGCACTTAAGCTTGTTTGAAATGTGCCAAAATCGCGATATCGAAGGCGCCAAGTACCTACTGAAAAAGCACATTCTAGAAGCAGGCACAGCGATTCGAAACCTGCTGCTTGAAAGGCAAAATATCAGCCAGTAAACGGAATAACGAATAAGGTGATATTCAAGGATGAATGTTGGACCAAAGTTTTTACTTGCAGCGCTACGACAAAAGATTAAAGAAGAAGGGCTTTGCTACAATTCCTTGTCAGAGAAAAGTGGCATCCCTTTATCTAGTATTAAACGCCACCTACATAATCCAGCTTTAGGTTTGGATAAAGTACTTATTTATCTGAACTACCTGAATACCGATCTCATCGAACTCGCAACCTTAGCCAACGAGCTTCAGCACCAAAACGAGCAAATGCTAACAGATGAAGAGAGCGCCCTTTTCGTTGAGCATCCTTATTTACTTGATTTTATTTATATGCTGACTTCTCGTGATATTAAACCGCAAGAGATAGCCCAAACTTACGGACTTTCTGATACAAGCTTACGATTCTATTTGCGTATCGCGGAAATTCTAGGATATGTCGAAAACTTCGGAGACGGCTTGTTTTACCGTTCTGGTCGTCGATTTATTATGGAAGAAGGTACGGCATTAGACACCTTATTCAAAGAGCGATTTCAACAAGATTCGCTTTCTCATGATATCAACCCAGGCGTATGTATAGGTCGCATTAGGCTCACCGAAGAGCAGAAAGTGCAAATAGAGGACGAGCTTTGTAATAAATTAGCGAAACTTAACGCAGTTAACACTTCCAACAATGAAGGTGAACTAACAAATATATTAATGCGCTGCACTCCCGGTGCTCAGATATTTTTCGCTGATGATTTACCTAACATTGACGGAAGCTTATTAAAGCACGTCGCTCAACTCACTAAATTAAGTTAAAGCATCAGATAAATAAATCAAACACCCCCGAAATAACATCATATATCCCTACCAAACTATTGATTCAAAGCGTTTCCTGAATCTAATTCTGATTTTTTATTTAGCAAGCGTCGCTTAGTCAACTAAGAACTTGTCTTAATTTCACACTTATTAATTGTCTTGTTAGCTCTTTTGAAATAGACAGAAAACTTAAGTAATGACTAATTTAGCTTAAGTATAAAAGACAACTTTTTTACGTTATTTACCTCACACTATTTAACTATAAATTTGCAGACGAACAAATTAAATTAATACATTCACCTAGCTAATAAAAACAAAAGCAAAACACATAATTATAATTCTATTATTTATAAGGACATAGAAAAGTGAAATTTAAGTATTCTTTAGCAACGGCAGTCACTCTCGCATTATTACAAGGCTGTGGCGGTGGTGGCGGTGATAGCTCATCACCTACTCCGTCCACTAGCAGTGCAAACGGTCCAACGTGGAAAGTTCATGATTTTAGCCAACCGTCGAAAACGTTTATCAACCAATGTGAAACGCCCCGCGTCGGACTGGACCCATATGACAACTATGCCGCCTATCCAGATAAATTGGGCTCTGCATTACACGAAAAACTCTTTTTAAGAGCTTTTACTAACGAAACGTATCTATGGTATGACGAGGTTCCTGATAATAATCCAGCAAACTACAAAACTGTTACTGATTACTTCAATACGCTGGTCACCTCTGCTACTACCGCGACGGGTAAACCAAAAGATCGCTTCCATTTTACCGTCCCTTATGAGGATGATATGAAATCATCGCAATCCGGTTTAGTTGCTGGATTTGGTTTTAACTGGGCATTCCTACGTGGCGTACAACCTCGAGACGTTCGTATTTCCTACACTGAAGAAGCCTCGCCAGCTGATAGAAGCGGCATTGCTCGTGGTGATAAGCTTCTGAAAATCAATAATATTGATGTGGTTAACACCGGTAGTCAGTCCGACATTGATTTTATTAATAAAACGCTCTTTAACCCTGACATCAATCAAGATTACACCTTCACATTTGAGAGTGTTGACGGTCTAGAGAAAACCGTGACGCTTACCGCCTCTGATGTCATGACCTCTCCAGTTAAAAATGCCAAAGTGATTACACACAATGGTATGCGGATCGGCTATCTGCAATACAACTCCTTCGAACCAAGCGCTCAAGCCCCGCTTATTGAGGCGTTTAGTACGCTCTCAGCAGAGAATGTTGACGAGATCGTCGTTGATTTACGTTACAACGGCGGTGGTTTAGTCCTTCAGTCCTCGCAAGTAGGCTACATGCTAAGCGGTGCTGGTCAGAACCGAGTCTTCAGTGAATTGATTCACAATGACAAAGTGATGCGTACCATTAAGGATGGGGATAACATCTATCGCTTTACGAATCTAGCAATAGACTGGGCAGCACAGAAATATTCGGACCAAGTGCTTCCGACACTGAACAAAAAGCGCGTATATGTACTGACTTCAGGAGGCACGGCTTCCTCAAGTGAACTGTTGATCAACGCTTTGCGCGGCATTGATGTGGAGGTTATCCAAATAGGCTCAACAACCACAGGTAAACCGTATGGGTTCTCACCAGAACAAAACTGCGGCACTATGTACTACACTATTCAGTTCAAGTCGGCGAACGAGAAAAAATTTGGCGACTTCGCTGATGGTTTTATTCCTACTCCAAAGAGCCAAATCAATACCGAGCTAGGCTTAAACAATAGAGTGGAAGGTTGCTGGGTCAATGACGACCTAACAAAACCGTTAGGCGATCCGTCTGAAGGTATGCTTTCTGCGGCGCTAAACTACATGGAAACAGGAACCTGTCCGCCAGTATCCCCTTCAAGTTTCAACGCCATGCCGCGTAACATTTCATCTCCGGAGTTAAGCGATGTTCGCTCTCCGCTACGAACAGAGGCAATTCATGTTGAGATCAACTAACTTTTTACGAATGCTGATTCGGGTTGCGCTTTTCTTAGGCACTTCGATTTCTTTGATAGGATGCCAAGCTATGTCACAAGAACCCGTTGAAGCATTAAGTAAAAAGAACTCTCCGGAAACAGTCATAGAGATTCAAAACGCGATCGCAGAAATCCAAGGGACACCAGCACCTAGAATCGCAAATAACGTATTTGAATCCTCACCGCATTTGTTGATTGAAAAAGGACGAGTAAAAGGGAACAACAATCAACTGTTGGATGGCAGCTATACGGATCTTCCAGACCAATATACGTTGCAGATAAGAGGTGAAACCTGTGGCTTGTACTATGCCAAAACAGATACTTTTGTCTCTCTCAGTTCACTAGATTGTGAGCCCATCATTAAGTTTTAGATCTCCCAAAATAGAAGCCCGCTGATATCAGCGGGCTTCCTACTTTATTGTTCAGTGTGAAACGGTCAACGTTACTTTAGTTCAATCCATGCTTTGCGCTGTTGCTTATCCATGTATGACCAAGCTACAAAGCGGCTCACTTTCTGCCCTTGACTCATTTCAACCACACGAATGGCCTTCACACCCAATTTTTCAAGCTGCTTGCGCATCGGGCGAACGTTGTCTTTTTTGGATATAAGTGTCGTAAACCACAAGACCTGTGCGGCAAAAGCTTGGCTTTCATTCGCCATTTTTCGGATAAACGCCGCTTCTCCGCCTTCACACCACAATTCAGCGTTTTGACCGCCAAAATTCAACGCAGGTTTACTTGTCTTTACTTGTGTGGTTTGAGGTTTTAGCCCTTTCTTAAGCTGGTTTGCTTTTAGATTATCGATTTTACGCTGGCTGCCCATAGCGGCATCTTCCGCCGAACGGTGGAATGGCGGATTACATGTCGTCACATCATAACGATCATTCGGTTGAATGATACCTCGATAAATATTGGCATCATTGTATTGCTGTACCAGTGCAATTTTTCCCGTCAAAACACGATTGTGCTCTACGATCGTTTGAGCCGATTGGATGGATTTTGGATCGACATCGCTGCCCGTATAGTGCCAACCGTATTTTGTTACACCAACAATCGGATAAATACAGTTTGCTCCCACGCCAATGTCCAACGCTTTCACTTTTTGGTGCGCGTACTGACCTTTTACTTCACCATCAAGTAGTTCTGCCACTCGGTGAATGTAATCAGCGCGGCCCGGAATCGGTGGGCAAAGGTAGGTGTCGGGAATGTCCCAGAACTCGATACCATAATACGCAGCAAGCAATGCTTTATTGAGAATTTTAACAGCGTTAGGATCAGAGAAGTTTATGGAGTCTTCCCCTTTCGGATTTTTGATAACGAATGGCTTTAACTGTGGTTCACTTTCCACGAGTTTTTTAAAATCGTAACGACCTCGATGAACATTACGCTCATGCAAACCATTCTTCGCTATTTTTATGAACTCGACTTCGCTCTTTCCTGCAGGCTGCGAGGATTTGCGCGCAACTTTGTCTTTAACACGCTTCGGCTTGGCTTTATTCGCGTCTTTCTTCTGACCCGTCATTGAAGCCTTTGGCTTTGCTTGCTTCGCGTTGTGATTATTGTTCTTCATTCAAATTCGCTTTTAAATCGAGGTAAATCATAAACAAACGAGCATCAAATTCGAGTTGGTGATACTCAGGCTCCATGTAGCAACATAGCTGATAGAACGCCTTGTCGTGGTTTTTCTCACGAGTATGTGCCAACTCATGTACCACCAGCATTCTTAATAGTGGCTCGGGCGCATCTTTAAATACATTGGCAATGCGTATCTCGTTTTTCGACTTCAGCTTACCGCCATGGTTTCTACTGATTACACTGTGCAAACCAAGCGCGTTGTTTACCGCGTGAATTTTCTTATCGTAGACGACTTTACTGATTGGCGCGGCTTTCTTCATGTAGCGGTTTTTGATTGCCATGGCGTACTCATAGAGCGCCCTTTCGCTTTTGATTTGGTGCCTGTCGGGATAACGCTTTTCGAACCAAGGAACAAACTTGCCACTCGCTATCAATGAGCTCACCTGCTCTACGATGTTTTGTGGGTAGCCTTGAATGTATCGAAGTGACGGATGCATAGAGTTAACGTCTTTTATGACAAAATAAAGGCGCTCAATATACCTGAGATAAAGGACAGTTTCACCTTAGCTTTCGCCTTTCATTTATTGTGAAAGGCCTTTAAACTTCGCCTCCCAATGATAATGGAGAGAAATTCAATGAAACGTGTCGTTCTTTATGTCAAAGACAAATGCCCTCACTGCAAAGATGCTCAACGTTATCTGGATTCGAAAAATATTAACTATCGTTTGTGCAATGCTAAGATGCAACGCGGTCGCAAAGAACTTGATGCGCTTGGTGCTCGTTCAGTGCCAGTTTTAAAAATTGGTGATCGGGTAATGATTGGCTGGAACCCAAAGAACTTCGAGAAGATGTACAAAGGCGACTAGTGCTCGGACGATGAATCTGCGCTGCGTTTAAACGTAGCGCTTGATAAAGTCGATAAACGTTCGATCTGCTATTGATAAGTACCCCTGCTTGCGCCAAGCAAGTGCCAGATCCAGCGTCACTGGTGGTTCAAACGGTAAGCCAACAACGCCCGACTCATGTTGAGTCACCAATTCCAGTAACGCGGTAATCGCAAACTCTTGTTTTACAATACTCAAAATCAAAGGCAGTAAGTTGGTCTCGAATGATGACTTCATGGTAAACCCATGCTCCTCACTCACCTGATCCAAAAATTCGCGGTGAAAATAGCCATGCTGAAACATAACCAAATCGTGTTCAAAGAACTCATCAAAAGTAAGAGCGTGTCGCTGGGCTAACTCATGCTCAGGTGAAACAACTGCGACCATTTGGCTAGTAAACAAATGGTCAGTTTCTAGGTCATCAGGCACGTTATCACAACTGATCACACCGATATCGAGTTGACCATTGAGCAGCATACGACGAATCGATTGAGTCCCAGCTTCGACCAAGGTCAATTTTAACTCCGGGAACTGGCTTTTAAACGCCATCACAATTCGTGGAAAGAAATAACTGCCCATCATTGATGGCGTCCCGAGCCTTACTTCGCCTTTCGCTAAGCCTTTCAACTCATCAATCGCGAGCTGCGCGTCGTGCAACTGTTGAATCACCCGCTTGGCATGTATAAGTAGCGTTTCGCCCTCTTTCGTTAAGCTGATTTTTTTATCATCACGGCGAAATAGGGTAACGCCCAAAGACTGCTCAAACTTTTTGATAGAAATGCTTAATGCGGGCTGGGCAATATGCAGGGCTTTCGCCGCATGGGTAATATTTCCATGTTCAGCGACCGCCAGAAAATGTTTAAGTTGTTTCGATTCCATTAGATCATAAATATATGGTGTCCATATTTTTAATATATTTTTTTAATTTATAACGAACTGATAGATTGATCACAGTCTCTCCATTTGCTCACATTAGGCAGGATTCATGGTCAGTTTTGGCACACCGGAATACAAACGCATTACGCTCTCGCTAGCGCTTGGTTCCTTCTTGGTTTTTTCAAATTTATACCTACTACAGCCAATGCTGCCCACTTTTGCCCAAATTTTCACGATCTCAGAAACGCAAGTGAACTGGTTATTTGCGGCCTCAACACTCGCTCTCTCTTTTAGCCTCGTTCCAATGGCTGTGTTGTCAGAATCAGTGGGACGAAAGCCAGTCATGATGGCTGGTCTGTTTTCGATTCCTACCCTTTCCGCTTTGATGCTGTTTGGTGACTCATTTCTGTTTTTGGTGGTATGTCGAGCACTGATCGGTGTCGCGCTCGCAGCTTTTGCTGCGGTCGCCGTGGCTTACATGGCAGAAGAGCTCGACAAGCACGCTTTCTCGATGGCAATTGGAACGTACATTGCGGCTAACTCACTAGGCGGTATTGCAGGGCGTATTAGCGGCGGCTTATTGGCGGACAATTTCAGTGTTGATGTCGCCATAGAAGTTATGATGGTGTTCACTCTTCTTGGTGTCATTGGCGTTCACTATTTATTGCCAACACAGCGCAACTTCACCCCGTCATCAAGCAGCTTGCGCCATCAAAATCGTGCGCTTATTGGTCATTTTAAAAACCAACGCGTGTGGTTCGCGATGCTGATAGGAGGACTCAACTTTGCTTTGTTCGTCAACCTTTACTCCGTCATGGGTTTCCGTCTGGTGAGTGAACCTCACAATGTGCCCGTCGGGTTGGCCTCACTGATCTTTATTTGTTACTTGGGAGGGACTTTCTCCTCTCGTTGCGCAGGCCACTGGAGTAAACGTTATTCATCAATCCTCGGTATGTTCTTAGGCGCGATAGTGAGCATGACGGGGATGTGGATTGCGGCGGTTGAAAGCTTGACTGCAATGCTATTTGGATTGTTGTTGATAAGTTTTGGTGCCTTCTTTACTCATACCCTCGCCTACGGATGGGTCGGTCAGAATGCCACTCGTGCCAAAGCCACCGCGACAGCGCTCTACTTAGTACACTACTACGTAGGCGGTAGCTTAGGAGGATTCTTACTTCTTTATTGTTGGCAGCATGGAGGTTGGTCGAGTGTTCTTATGGGGGGAAGCGCCGTCTACCTAGCAATGTTTGCTGCAATTGCGTATTTGAAACACATTGCCGAAAGAAAGCATACTGACCAAACACCTGACACTGCGAGTTTAAAGAGTAGCTAAGGTACGCTCATTTACGTAATACCTCTCTGGTTACTTGGATAACCAACTCTGCTATGCTTGCGCTACTTTAATAAAACCAGAAAGTCGTATGTCAACGCGTTCAACACAAAACACAGATATCGAAGCGATCACTCAACAGGTCAACCAATGGCTCAACGATGTGGTAATCGGGCTCAACCTTTGTCCGTTTGCTGCCAAACCGCAACGTAATAAACAAATCAAAATCTTTGTTAGTGAAGCGACTCAAGAAGAAGCGCTTCTTGAAGATATTTTATTGCAGCTGATTGAGCTGAGTAACACAGAACCCGAACAACTTGAGACCACGTTGGTTGTGGTTCCCAACATGCTACAAGATTTCTGGGACTACAACTTTTGTATCGATTGGGTTGAAGGATTAATTAAGCAACAAAACTGGGAAGGTGTTTTCCAAGTAGCGACTTTCCATCCTGATTACTGTTTTGGCGGCGCAAGGCCTGAAGACGACGAAAACCTAACCAATCGTTCTCCTTACCCGATCTTCCATTTGATTCGCGAAGAGAGTATGGAAAAGGTACTAAAACACTATCCTGATCCTGAATCCATTCCCGATACAAACATCGCTCGTGTTTCCTCCCTTTCAGAGGAAGAACGTAAAAAGCTGTTCCCTTACCTATTTCGTTAAGCACCACCATTCCCAAAGGCAGATTTATCACCAGTTAGATGCAATGCCCTTGGGGTTCAAAGTGCGGTTTGGTATCATTGCCGCTTCAATCGATTCAATGGAAATTAGAATGCAACTGTCAAAGCTAACCCAAGAGATTTTTGATCACTTATACCGTGATATCACCGAGTTCCGTAGTACGTTCGACTTACCAGTCGCAGACGCTGCAAGCCTTGATACGCAAGCAGACACACTACACACCTCTTTGGCGATCGAAGAGCTAACAGAGCTAGCAGAAGCAGATTGTAAAACTGAGCAAGCAGATGCCATCGTAGACAGCGTGTATGTATTAATGGGACGTCTCGTTCATCTTGGCCACAGCAAAGTAGAAGACAACCTGGCGATCAGCTACTTAATTGATCTTCTATTAAACGTTGCGGTAAACCGTGGTATCGAATTTATTCCTTGCTGGGATGAAGTACATTCAAGCAACATGAGCAAAGTATGCCGTAACGAGCAAGAGTACTCAGAAACAGAAGCATTCTACGCGGAACAAGGCATCAAGTTGATGGCGGTGCAGAAAGGTGAATACATCATCGCGAAATGCGCCGAAGATTTCGTATCGGAAGGTAAAACCATTCGTAAAGGCAAAGTACTCAAATCTGTTTACTACCGCCCTGCAGATCTAAAACCGTTAACTCAATAAGCGTTGAGTTTGGCTATCTCGATTAAAAAAAACGACCTCAAGTAGGTCGTTTTTTATTGTCCCTAAATATTAATCAAAGATTAAATAAGGTTGCTCATCTACAATGACCTTTTTGACTTGAGTATTGAACACTTCCCCGAGAGCTTCTTCCGTTAGCACAGTATCGGCACTTCCTGATGAGTGCAGCACACCGTTGTTAAGCAGCAATACTTTATCTGCGTGCTTTAATGTGCGATTGAGATCGTGATTAGCAACCAATACTCCAATTCCCTGCGCCGCCATAGCGTTAATCAATTGATAAAGCAGACCCTCTTGCGCAATATCTAACGGTGCTGCTGGCTCATCCAAAATTAAAAACTGCGAAAAAGGATTAATGGTACGCCACACCTGCAAACATACACCTGCTAATCGGACACGCTGCCACTCACCACCGGATAATGTTTGAATACTGCGATGAAGCTTATCTTGCAGTTGTACCAGCTCCACCACCATATTGACGGCATCACGCACTTTGATATCCGCAATCTCAGCGCCACTCGGCAGAGATAGGGCTAGATACTGAAACACATCAACATTAAACGCTGGGCGCGATTGCTGACACAAATAACCTCGAACATGAGCTTGCTCTGACAACGGTAAAGTAAGCAAGTTTTTGTTGCCCACGTACACTTCACCACTCATACCGTCTCGGTGACTTAACGTACCAGAAATCGCAGCCAATAAAGTACTCTTACCGGAACCATTAGGCCCAACGATATGTACGATTTCGCCAGCTTTGCATTCAAAAGAAAGAGGCAATAATCGACTACCAACCGACATATGTTTAACGTGCATCATGACTCTTCACCAGCATCCAGATGAAAATAGGTGCGCCAATCGATGTTGTCATGACACCTAAAGGTAACTCTGCGGAGTCCAATAACAGTCTTGCGCCGATGTCAGCAAATACAAGCAACGCAGCACCAGATATTGCAGAAAGTGGCAATAAATAACGGTTTTCCGTACCAAAAGCCAAACGCAACAAGTGCGGGACCACCAAACCAACAAAACTGATGATGCCACCCAAAGCGACTGAACTACCCACCAAAATAGAAATGGCGAGGATCAATTTCCAACGCATTTGATGCACGTCGACACCCAATTGGGTCGCATGAATCTCACCCAGCATCAATTTATCAAGCGACTTGCCTTTACAGCACAACCAGGTAAGCACTGGTAACATCACCAAAGTAACGGTATGTTGATACCAACTCGCACCGCCAATGCTGCCCATTAACCAATACATCAGTTGGCGTAAGCTGAGATCATCACTGAAGTAAAATGCCCACGTCACAATCGCGCTCGATAAAATACCCAATGCGACACCAACCAAAAGCAATCGAGCCGTCGTCAGGTGCATTGCCCTTGCTATCGCCACCAAAACAAACGTGAATACCATCGAGCCTGCAATTGCTGCCAACATAAAAACAATCGGGGTAGGAAGAACAGGTGACGCGAACATGATTAAGACCATTGCTAAGCTTGCACCACCAGAGATACCAAGCACGCCAGGTTCAGCCAACACGTTCCCAAGCAACACTTGTAACGTCGCGCCAGATACCGCTAACGCAGCACCAATAATTGCCGCAGACACTAACCTCGGTAAACGCAAGTCCACCAATAACTTCTGTTCAAATGCAGATAAGGATTGAAAAGGAGAAAGGAAAATTTCTCCGACCATCAAGTGAATGGCAGAGAGTACAGCGAGCACGATCGACATAACCATCAGGTTACGTTGCCAGCGTCGCTCCTTGTTCAGGATAAGTTGTTGAAAATCCATAGCAGCCGATAAAAACAGACGAGGCTTAACCTTACAGTTAAGCCTCGGTAAATTGCAATTAACTTCTCAAAGCAATGTTGGATTAATCGTAAACCAACTCACCCTCTTCAAAACGGGTTTTCACTTCACAAACCATCAGAGCTGCGCGTTGACCTATTGCGACGTGGCGGTTTGGGAAGACAATCGCTTCGTTTTCGTTCTTTGCCATTAATGGTTTGTCGCCATCATGACCAAACACTTCGCCGTGAACAAATGAGGTGAAGTTTTCAACATTGTCGTCGAACATAAAGTCAAAGTCTTCGTTCAAACGAACGATTGTGCGACTTACGCGATACTTAATGCATGGTTTTGGTAGGTGTTCTGGCTTCGTTTCCGCAATCAAATTACGTAAAGACAAATCAAACGCGGTCAGTTTATCGAGGTCATTTTCACCAATACGAGCCACACGTCCAAGCTCCATCGTGAGAGCCTGCGCACCAAAGTTCTCAGCACTGTACCAGCTAAACGTACTCGATGGTGAGTTTGACAGGAGCACAGCTTCAATGTGTGCACTGTCCAAGAAATCGATCAATGCCTTGCTGCGCACTGGATGACGAGTCTTAGGACTTACTGCAAACGTATAGTGCTTCGAGCCTCTAATCGCGCAGTGTAAATCAAGGTGCCAGCGTGTTGTCGGGTCGGTATCCTGATAAAAATCTCGAACAAGCAGCTTAAGTGTATCGGCGATAACAAGCTCTTTTGTCTGTTTGTGTTCTTTTTCGTCAAACAGACGGTTGAGGTTTTCTTCGAGGAATCGCGTGTGCGCCAGAGTGGATTCTGGGTGAGCGATAATGAACAGACAACGGGTATCGACCGTCTGGAACCCAGATTCTATGTCTTGAATAATGGAATCCACCAGCTCCATCGGTGCGGTTTCATCTCCGTGAACTCCACAAGAGATGATGATGTTCTTCGTATCCTGAGTATAATTCGCAGGGATTACTTCTAATACACCACGCTGATAGAGTTTAAGTTTTACACCGCTAGAAAGCACCTGCTCCGCTGGTGCAACATCAATATGAACATCTAACGTGTCAGTTAAAAACGATTGGCGAAAGAGAGACTTCGTCATGCGTTACTCCTTAATAGCACGGCGGATATGTTAATAAATTGTACAAAGGATTTTTGTTGCTGCGATCTCACTTATGAGTAGAAATCACTATTTCCCTCGAAAATCCGATGCCTTTTCGCGCCAGGCACTCAAATCAAGCATTGAGGCGTTTAATTTTCAAACAATTACAAAGTGTTAGGGCTGTGAACTTTACCACAGCCCTGATTAAGATCATTATGATTTGATCAAATTTTTGTAGCTATAAAGCAGATTATGCATCAACACTGCGAAAAACTTAGCCGCGCTGTACGAGCAAACGCTCAAACTCATCGACTTTTTCACGCACTAGCTCAACACTCTGCTGCCAAAACGTTGGCTGGGTTAAATCCATAGACAGATGCTTTTCGACGACATCTTCCGCCATCATGCAGCCTGTATCGCGCAGCAAATTGATGTAATCGGTGTAAAACGCTTCGCCTTTGGTTTCTCGCTGTGCATAGATACCCTTGCTAAACAAGAAGCCAAATAGGTATGGGTAGTTATAAAAGCTCACGCTATCAATAGAAAAGTGCAGCTTGCTTGCCCAGAAGTACGGATCCGGTTCGCTCATTACGTCGCCATACCATTCTTTCCAAGTTTCTGACATCAACTCACAGAAATCATCTGCGGTTAACTCTCCATCCTGGCGGCGTTCATAAAACGATTTTTCAAACTCGTAGCGAACCGGAATGTTGATCATTAAAGCTAGCGCAGATGACAACTCTTCCCACAACATCTCGAGCTTTTCATCAACGCTCTCAGCTTTCGAAATCAAATGATCACGAACGATGTTTTCTGCAAAGATAGAGGCGGTTTCTGCTAACGTCATTGGGTAGTAAGTTTGGCAAAGTGGCAAATCACGAATAACCCAGTTATGGAACGCATGGCCAAGTTCATGTGCCAGAGTCATAAGGTCTGAACGGCTGCCACTCCAAGTCATAAACACAAGTGGTGTTCGCGTTGCTGGCAGTTTGGTGCAGTATGCGCCAAGACGCTTGTTAGCATTTGGCGCGGCATCAATCCAACCATTTTGTACCATCAAACGGACAAACTCCGACATCTCAGGGTTTACTGTTTCAAATGCTTCACAAATAACATCAATCGCTTCATCAAAGTCGTAAACCTTCGCTTCACCGCTCAAAGCAGGCATAGCCGCCAGATGATTCCAAGGTTTCATCTCATCCAGACCATGTACTTGCGCCATCAATAAACCTGCTTTCTGACCAATAGCTCGACTGTCTTTGGCTACTGTCATCATCGCATTTAAAGTTTCAGCTTGGATTCGGCTACCATGCAAACTCGGCTCTAGGAAGTGAACTTCACGCTTCGTAGAACGCTTTTTGTTTTCAGTTAAGCGCCATCCTGCTAACGCATTCAAAATCGCAGCGAATGATTCTTGGTGCGTTTGCATTGCATCTTGTACGCCACGCCACGCGGCTTCTTGACGCTCGAATTCAGAACCATAAAGAATGCTTGCCGCTTGAGAAAATCCAAGCTCTTCACTATTACCATCTGTGTACTCAAGCTTC
This sequence comes from Vibrio alginolyticus NBRC 15630 = ATCC 17749, assembly GCF_000354175.2. NCBI lineage: Bacteria > Pseudomonadati > Pseudomonadota > Gammaproteobacteria > Vibrionales > Vibrionaceae > Vibrio > Vibrio alginolyticus. Next base: position 385,035 of record NC_022349.1, on the reverse strand, counting down.
ACTTTCAATGAGCCAGTCAGGTTATCGTATAGGTTACCCCAAGCCGATTTGCCATCCACACTCATCGCAGCCAGTAACTGTTCTTCTGCGTTGCTAAGACGAGTATCCGCCAACTTTCTAGAATTCAAGATAGAAAAAGCTTGCCCACTGATATCAGGATTCTCATGGTCTAACACGCGCAAGATAAACTCTTTGTCGGCATGAGTTAATGTCAAATCAAAGGGACTGAACGCTTGGGAAAGCTCCGAAAAGATGCGGGTCATTTTACCAAGTAACGATTTCGCTTCGGCGTTTGTTGCATCAACAGAAGCATAACAACTCGCAAAATTTGCAACTGTACCCGCTAAACGACTCGCGGCTTCATTGGTTAAAATCGCATTTTGCATGATCTCTACGTTGCCACAATCTGCTGATTGTTTATTCAAAAGATCAATACATTGTTCCACAAGAGCAATATCGTCTTGAATTCGTGGGTCAGAAAGGTCGTTATAAACGATGGACAAATCCCAACTCGGCGTTGTCATTTCTATATTTCCTTTTTAAGTAACTGAGTCAATTTTCGCTTCCTGCACCTAGCAGATGGGCTTCCACTGACATCTTCCGTGACTATGCCCGTAAGCAATATCGTTCTGGGCATTTTAATATTTATAAATTAACGAGTTAAAAGAGGTACGCCAATCGAACGCACCGAGGCGTAAATTTGCTCATCTATGGTAATTGTTACATGCGTGACAGAAGCGTTTCCTATCGACAACGTCGAATACCACTTTGGGTTACGCCAATCTAACTCCAATACATGAGCAAGAATCATACGAATGACGCCACCATGCGTGACGATAAGTAGATTGTCATTGATATCGTTGATGATTTGAGACCAAACGCGACATATGCGCTCAGAAAATGTGCTTAAGCTCTCAGCATTCGGCAACGTATGTTGTGCTGGCGATTGCCAAAAAGCATCTAGCTTTTTCCACTGCTCAGTGAGCATATCAAAAGGCATACCATCAAAATCACCAAATGCCATCTCTTGTAAAGACTCATCCGTCATTACTGGTAATAATTGCTGTTCAGCAATGATGTTTGCCAGTTCTTGACAGCGTGAAAGCGGAGAAGAAATTATTCCACCCACACCTCGTCCACTCTCGGCCCAAGCCCGAGCAATACTCTCTTGATCAGCAGGCGTAACTTTTACATCTGTTTGGCCATGGAGTCCTGGTGGAGCGTCTACTTTTCCATGACGCACAAGATAGATATTGAGTGTTTTCATTTTGTTCCATCCTACTCTTTAAGAACCAACGGCAAACCAACAGCAACAAAGGTAACGCGATGGCAAACACTGGCTAGTTTTTGATTCATCCGTCCTGCATTATCCACAAAATAACGACTAACCGCCCCCAAAGGTACAATGCCCATTCCAACCTCGTTAGAGACGAATATTAACGTCGCATCTGAGCCACGCACCACCTGTATAAGCTTTTCAATTTCTGCTTCTAGCTTCTCATTGGAACATTCATCACCTAACTCAAATATCCAATTGTTGAGCCACAAGGTTAAACAATCGACCAATACAACATCGGTGGTAGCGAAATTTGTCAGTAACTCAGATAAATTAAGGGGGCATTCATGCTCTTGCCACTCGCCCCCGCGTTGCTTTTGATGATGCGCTATTCGCTCTCGCATTTCTTGGTCAAATGGCAGCGCGGTTGCAACATAGTGTAATGATCGATGAGAAGCGACCGATAATTGCTTAGCTGTTTTTTCTGCCAAATGCGACTTCCCAGAGCGCGCGCCACCGAGTATCAATTGCTTCATGAGGAGTGATACAACCCAATCATAGTGAGATAAATAAGCAGTTCCGACAACTGTTGCGCTGCGCCAAGGCAATCCCCCGTAAAGCCGCCAATTCTCTTGGTTAACCAACGTTTGAACATCAAACGAAATACCACGAGAACAAGCGATATCAAGATCGCATCCGCGATACCAAGCACAAGCAATGTTATGCCACCAGTAAACAACAAAATGGAGACTTCTAGAGAAGACTGGCGACTTGCTAGCGGTTTACTTTTCGACGTATCACTGTCACTGACATAAGGCATGTCATAAATAAGCGTCGCTGCTAGTGCTCGGCTTGCGGTGTAAGCGACGACAATGACCAACCAAAAGTGCGGCAAGTTAGCCAGTTCACTCCAAAAAACATACTTAGCCAATAACGCCATAATGAGAGTGGCGGCACCATAAGTGCCAATACGACTGTCTTTCATAATAGAGAGGCGTCGCTCTACGGTCATGCCACCGCCAATGCCATCCGCCATATCGGTCAAGCCGTCTTCGTGAAAAGCCCCAGTTAACAATAAGCTAAACACCATCGTTAATACTATGGCAACCGACTCTGGGAAAAAAATTGAGGTGAGCGAGAATACCAAAGCGCAAAGTGCTCCAAGCACGAGACCAACTAACGCAAAGTAACGGCCTGCCTGATTCATGCGTTCTTCACTGTAATGCAACGCTTGGGGCACGGGTAAGCGGCTAAAAAAACTGGTAGCTAATAGAAATAACTCCCACTGGTATCTTAACGATGACGGCATGACTTTCTCAGAATTATCAGGGACTGACACTAAACTGTAACTCCTGCACTCTCGAAGCTCGCCATTTTGTTGTAAAACTGGGCAGCAGCTTTTAACAGAGGCAAGGCAAGAGCGGCTCCTGTTCCCTCCCCTAGCCGTAAACCAAGGTCGAGCAGAGGTTCTGCTTTTAGATGTTCCAATACAAATTTATGTCCATTTTCTTCAGAGCGATGGGCAAACAACATGTATTCACGCGTTTCTTCGTCTAACAACGTCGCAATATAAGCCGCTACCGATACGATAAACCCATCCACTAAAACTGGAGTTTTAAGCCGCTTGGCTTCTAAAAAAGCGCCCACTATCTGTACGATTTCAAAGCCCCCAACCTGTGCGAGAATCGCTTTGGTATCAAGACCTCGACATCGGTTTACCCCCTGTGCTACCAGTTTATATTTGCGGCTCAACTGCTGTTGATTGATTCCGGTGCCAACGCCAACACAATAATCAATATCTAATGAGCTCAGTGCCGATAACAGTGCTGAGGCCGAACTGGTATTACCGATGCCCATCTCACCGAACATCAAGAGGTTTGAACCATGCAAAAATGGTTTGCTCAGCAATCTTCGCACCATATTCTAAACCTAACGCCACTTGTTCTGGGGACATCGCTGATTGTTTAGAAAAATTAGCCGTACCGTTACCCAACCGTTGTTCAACCAAGTTGGGATGGGATTTAAATTCTGGAACCAGCACATCAATAGGAGCCAACATGCCGCAATCTATTACTTTGAGTTGAATGCCATTAATGTCGCAAAAACAGTTGATGGCTGCGCCGCCAGCGAGAAAGTTAGCCACCATTTGTTGAGTGACTTCGCTTGGCGCAATGCTCACACCCTCCTCTGCAACGCCGTGATCTCCAGCAAATACCAGCATGCTCGGTTTGCAGATAGCGATGGAATCAACTGGCTGAGGTTTATCCTGACTTTGAATAAGAGCTAACTGCAGTGCCACCTTTTCCAATAAGCCTAAAGAACCGACGGGTTTGGTTTTGTTATCTATGCGTGCTTGTATCTCCGCAGCAAAAGAGTCATCCATTTTTTACGTTCCTTTGATGTTGTCTGGGTGAGAGGTGTTCTGTTGTTCAAGAGGTCTTGTTCAGCGACAGTTTTTGCGCGCCCACTATTGTATACACTTGCATCCAATTGGGGCAGCGCTAATCAAGTTTATCTCAGGATAGTCTGCCGAGTTCGCAGAGCGTCTCACCTTTCTTGCACGAGATTATAAGTAACTCGTTGAAATCCGCTACAATAGCTTAGACTATGTTCCCATATAGGAGAAAAGATATGGATAACAACACCTGCGCAATCATCGCCGGTGCAACTGGCTTAGTAGGCTCAAAAGTCATTGCAAACCTCATAAATCAATCAGGTGTTGGAACATTATATTATCTTTCTCGCCGCCCACTCGATGGCGTCCTAGATGTGGACAACAAGCTTATTCCTCTCATTGATGCAGACCTTTCTATCCACCAATGGGATGAGAACCAACCAACACCAACCATCGGCTTTATCTGTTTAGGCACGACCCTTAAGCAAGCAGGCAGTAAGGATAATTTGCGTAGAGTAGATGTTGATCTGGTGTGTAAAGTCGCCCAACAAATGAAAACAATCGGAGTCAAACGCCTTGCGGTTGTTTCTAGCCTCGGTGCAAATAGTAAATCGCCATCCCATTACTTAGCTTGTAAAGGACAAATGGAACAACGAATCGAAGCTATGGATTTTGAGGAAATCGTATTTGTTCGCCCAGGCCCGCTTGTTGGTCAACGTCAAAGCCCAAGAATGGACGAGAAGTTAGTACAAACTCTGTTTAAGGTAATTCGCCCATTCATGCTTGGCAAACTGTCCAACTTTTTACCGATTCGAGCAGAAGATGTCGCCAAAGCGATGGTTTATCAACTTTTCAGTTATCAAGAAGACTCGGTGGTTTACTTACAAAGGAAAGAAATGCGTGACTTACTGCATCACTACGAATAACCATTTTGTACAATTAACGTGCTAATTCACGCTCTCACGCGACTTAGATCTCGTTTTTATATTCATTTTAGATCTAGCTAATACCCGTTTGTCATTTTTAAAGTTATATCACGAGCGTTATCTTACGCCCCATAAACAAATCCGTATAAAACCCCGTATAAAAACAACCGCCATTTCGGCAGGTTGATAAGGTCAGATTATGAATTTTGCAGTGATAGCCTCTCTAGCCGTCTTTGTTGGCATATTGTTCTTTCTATTTAACCAACAACAAAAGAAACACACACTCTCTCGTCTCGTTTTAATCGGTCTTGTTACCGGTTCTCTTTTTGGTCTTGCTTTGCAACTCATTCACGGTGAAGGCAACAGCGCAATTGCTCAAACACTTGAATGGGTAGGCATTGTAGGCAGTGGCTACGTTGGTCTACTGAAAATGGTCATCATGCCACTGGTGTTGGTATCGATGATCTCTGCAGTTGTTAAATTGGAGAAAGGTGGATCATTAGGTAAAATTTCTGGCCTGACCATCTCTGTTCTTCTAGTAACGACTGCAATTGCTGCACTCATCGGTATCTTGGTGACAACAACATTTGGCCTTTCAGCAGAAGGTTTAACTGAAGGCGCGCGTGAAACCGCTCGTATCGCCGTTTTAGAAAGCCGTGCCGGTACAGTAAGTGACTTAACTATTCCTCAAATGCTAGTTAGCTTCATTCCAACCAACCCATTTGCTGATCTAACAGGTGCTCGCTCGACATCAATTATCGCTGTTGTGATTTTCGGCGTGTTAACTGGTATCGCCGCTCGTAAAGTGATGATGGAAAAAGCAGAGTTGGAATCACCGATTCGTACTTTCGTAGAAGCTGCTCAATCTATCGTTATGCGATTAGTGAAGATGATCATGGCCCTAACGCCATACGGCATCGCAGCACTGATGGCAAAAGTGGTAGCGACATCAAGCGCAGGCGACATCCTAAACCTACTTGGCTTTATTGTGGCGTCTTATGTTGCTATCGCACTGATGTTTGTTGTTCATGGCGTATTGGTCTCTTTTGTTGGCGTTAGCCCTGCGGAATACTTTAAGAAAATCTGGCCTGTACTGACCTTCGCGTTTACATCTCGTAGCTCAGCAGCAACAATTCCACTAAACGTAGAAGCGCAAATCACCAAGCTTAACGTACCACCAGCGATTGCAAACCTATCAGCATCGTTTGGTGCCACTATCGGCCAAAACGGCTGTGCGGGTATCTATCCTGCAATGCTTGCAGTGATGGTAGCTCCAACAATGGGTATCAACCCACTTGATCTACACTTTATCCTGTCATTGATTGCGATTATCACCATCAGCTCATTTGGTATTGCAGGTGTCGGCGGCGGTGCGACGTTTGCAGCCTTGATTGTTCTTCCTGCAATGGGCTTACCTGTGACCATCGCGGCACTGCTTATCTCTATTGAACCACTGATTGACATGGCACGTACCGCACTAAACGTTTCAGGCTCAATGACTGCGGGTACAATTGCTAGCCGAGTGCTGAAGTCACCAGAAAGTGAAGCAACATTGGAAGAAACACGAGCATAGAACTCAAATTCCTTCCAAAGCGATAAAACGTAAAATATCAAGCCGATGGTTCGCCATCGGCTTTTTTCATTTTCAAAAATTCAACTTGCATCTTTCGTTGCTAGTCAAGGCGTTGAATGGTCTAATACTGTCATCGGTTTTGTAAACGGTAAGCAGAATGCACCAAGATAATCAGCCCACTTTTTTCTTCTTTGATTATGAGACATGGGGAACCAACCCCGCGAAAGATCGCCCAAGCCAGTTTGCTGGTGTTCGTACAGATGAAAACTTTAATATCATCGGCGAGCCTTTAGTCATGTACTGTCAACCACCGGCTGATTATCTTCCGTCTCCTGAAGCTGCGCTTATTACTGGTATTACTCCGCAAAAAACGGTTCAAGAAGGCCTTTCTGAGCCAGAGTTTATCGCTAAGATTCACACTGAACTCGCGAGACCAAATACCACCAGTTTAGGCTACAACAGCATTCGCTTTGATGACGAAGTGACCCGTTATACTTGTTATCGCAACTTTATCGATCCATACGCATGGAGTTGGCAAAACGGTAACTCACGTTGGGATTTACTCGATGTACTACGCGCTTGCCATGCCCTTCGCCCAGAAGGCGTAGAATGGCCAGAAAACGAAGATGGCTTCACTAGCTTTAAATTAGAACACTTGTCTGTGGCTAACGGCATAGAACATAGTAACGCGCACGATGCCATGGCAGATGTGGTTGCGACTATCGAAATGGCAAAGAAAGTAAAAGCAGCGCAACCAAAATTGTTTGATTACTTTTTTTCTATGCGCCAAAAGCGCAAGCTCAATGATTTAGTCGACATCGTCAACATGACACCGTTGATGCACGTTTCAGGCATGCTAGGGCGCGAATGTCAGTACACTAGCTGGATTGTGCCTGTTGCTTGGCATCCAACCAATAATAACGCCGTTATCACCATCGATTTAGCGAAAGACCCTCAACCTATTCTTGAGCTATCCGCAGAAGAGCTGCACGAAAGACTCTACACGAAGCGCGAAGATCTTGGTGAATTGCTACCAGTGCCAGTTAAACTAGTTCATTTGAACAAATGCCCTATTCTCGCCCCTGCAAAAACGTTAACGGCTGAAAATGCAGAGTCTATTGGCATTGATCGCCAACAATGTCTCGCCAATCTCGCTTTGTTGCGCCAACATCCTGAAATTAGAGAAAAGCTGATTAGCCTCTTTTCCGTCGAGCGTAAATTCGATAAAAGTGATGACGTCGATACACAGCTTTACGACGGGTTCTTTTCTCCGGCTGATCGCGCAGCTATGGATATCATTCGAGAAACCGACCCGAATAATCTTGCTGCATTAGACATTGAATTTGATGACAAGCGTATTAAACCTCTATTGTTCCGCTATCGTGCGCGTAACTTCCCAGGCACATTAGACGAGCAAGAACAAAGACGCTGGGCACTACACTGTCGAGAAGTGTTTGAAAGCCAAATTGAAGAGTACATGCTGAATTTAGAAAACTTAGTTCACGAACATGAAAGTGACGAAAAGAAGATTGCGATATTAAAATCCGTGTACCGTTATGTAGAGAGCTTAGCTTCCTAACTCCTCCTAATACAAGCGCACCTTATGGTGTGCTTGTTGTTTATATACTGTCAAAATGATTAAAGAACGATTCTTACAACTGATCCAACTGCTCATTTCAATCTTCCTCATCATGGGAGCACTTGGCATCGGAATTACCATTCAAAAGTTCACTGGCGTTTCCGTTCCAGGAAGTGTCATCGGTATGCTCGTACTGTTTTTCTCCATGACTCTTGGGCTTGTAAAAGTCGACTGGGTCAAACCGGGCGCCACGCTATTTATCCGCTATATGATCTTATTGTTCGTTCCTATCAGCGTCGGATTAATGCAGCATTTCGACCTACTACTCGCCAATGCGCTCCCTATCATCGCTAGCGCGGTTGGCGGTTCACTCATTGTACTGGTCAGCCTCGCTTGGCTGCTAGATTACTTGCTACAGGAGAAACACTGATATGTGGTTAGTTGTTACCATTGCGGTTTTTCTTATCGCTCGTCAAATCGCAATCAAAGTGAACAATCCTCTAGCAAACCCTTTGCTGATCAGTATCGCAGTGCTCATTCCTTTGCTTACTTACTTAAATGTGCCATTTGAAACGTATTATGCGGATAACGAAGGAATTAGCTTTTTGCTTCAACCTGCTGTAGTTGCTCTGGCTTATCCACTATATGAACAACTACCACAAATTAAAGCAAACTGGCGAATCATCACTTTCGCTTGCACAGTAGGCAGTGTGATGTCGATGATGACAACCACCTTGTTCGCAGTCGCTTTCAAAGCGGATATCAGTTTAATCGCAAGTCTAGTGGGTAAATCCGTCACTACGCCAATAGCAATGGAAATTTCGAGTCACCTCGGTGGTGAAGCAGCCGTTGCGGCGATCTTGGTTCTGATTGTTGGTTTATTGGGCGCGATTTTGGCATACCCAATTTACAACTTAATTGGAATTAAACACCCGATTGCACGTGGCCTAACAATGGGTACCGTGTCTCATGCCTTAGGCACCGCGACATGTGCAGAGAAACAGCCCATAGATGCCGCGTTCTCATCACTCGCATTGGTTTTATGTGGGATCATAACTTCTATTTTGGCTCCAAGTTTTTTTGCTTTGGCGGTCTGGCTATATCAATAGTTAAGCGCTCTCGGTCTGCCCTCCTTCCGGCAGGCCGTAGCCTTTACGTTTCTTACTTATCCCTTTTCAAAACCCTATCTTATCTATCAAACTCACCCAGTAATATCGTGAAGGGACTTGACTGAGATATACATTCATAGCATTAGCATTCTAGCTGCTACCACTCGCTCTAGATTACGTAAGTATAAAGTAGCATAGCGGTAAAAGTCGCGTTGGTAACATACTCCTGCTCCTTGGTCATATGAATATATACTGATATGGTTAATTGTGAGACGGAGATAACGCTTCACACCTGTGCAATCGAATACATGTGTGAGCTCACTCTAATTATGTAACAGAATTATCAATTGCATTATTTATCGTGATCTAACGCACGGAACATTTCTATCTTTCACATAGAATAACTGTCCATGCAATAACAAGGATTCAACATGAAAAGTCGCATTGAACAGGCGCTAGCAGGCGCTCCAGAAGCACTTTCCAAACAACTTGCTCCTATCATCCAAGCTGATGATTTTGATGCTACGCTTTCAGTTCAACAATTTGAGCAGTTGCTTTCAGCTACCGGTCTATCAGACAAAGAGCTTCGTGTTGCGCTACTTCCTTTTGCCGCAGCGTACTCCTATGCTCCCCTTTCTGACTTTTATGTCGGCGCTATCGTTCGTGGTCTTTCAGGTCGCCTTTACTTCGGTGCCAACATGGAATTCTTTGGTGTACAGTTGGGTCAAACGGTTCACGCAGAGCAGTCTGCGATTAGCCATGCTTGGATGAAAGGCGAACGTGGTGTTAAGGATATCACTATCAACTTCAGCCCATGTGGTCACTGCCGCCAGTTCATGAATGAGTTATCTACCGCAAACGAGCTTAAAATCCAGCTCCCAGAACGTGAAGAAAAGTCACTTCATGAATACCTGCCTGAAGCCTTTGGACCAAACGATCTCGGTATCGAGTCCGGCTTAATGGCAGAAGTTAAACACCAATTCTCATGTGATGATGAAGACGCACTCATCCAAAGTGCAGTTGAAGCGATGAACATGAGCCACTCTCCATACACCAACAACTTGAGTGGTTTAGCATTAGAGATGACTAGCGGCCGTGTATTCCAAGGCGCTTATGCAGAAAATGCAGCGTTTAATCCTAGCTTGCCACCGCTACAAGTTGCGCTAATCCAAGTTTTACTTGCGGGTGAAACCTTTGACAGCATCAAAGCCGCTGCATTGGTAGAAAACTCTGAAGGTAAGATCAGTCACTTAGCCGATACGCAATCAACGTTGGAAGCGTTGAATCCAGATATTCCGCTTAGTTTTGTCAACGTATAAACGACAAATTCAACAAAAAGCTCTACAACATGTAGAGCTTTTTTATTACCTAAAAACCAAAAGCAAACGTTTGCTTTGTCATAAAACTTCAGTATGATCTCCTGCAATTTCTGTCTCATCACTCTATTTTGTAAGGGAACACTATGTTTGGCACTGCAACTAGCGCAAATGCTACCCGTGTATTACTTTTAGGCTCTGGCGAACTCGGTAAAGAAGTCGCCATTGAATGCCAGAGACTTGGTTTAGAAGTGATTGCTTGTGATCGCTATGCCAATGCTCCAGCGATGCAAGTCGCTCACCGTAGTTATGTTATCGACATGTTAGATGGGAACGCCTTAGAAGAAGTTATTACGAAGGAACAACCTACTTACGTCGTACCAGAAATTGAAGCCATCGCAACCGGCAAACTGGTAGAGCTTGAAGAAAAAGGACTGAATGTTGTTCCAACCGCTAAGGCAACCAGGCTAACAATGAATCGTGAAGGTATCCGACGTTTGGCAGCAGAAGAACTGGAATTGACGACTTCACCTTATCGTTTTGCAGATAACTTTGAAGACTTCAAAGCCGCGGTTGAACATGTGGGTATTCCGTGCGTGGTGAAGCCAGTGATGAGCTCTTCCGGTAAAGGGCAAAGTGTTATCAAGACCGAAGACGACGTTACAAAAGCATGGGATTACGCTCAGGAAGGCGGACGTACGGGTGCAGGTCGCGTTATCGTGGAAGGTTTTATCGACTTCGATTACGAAATCACTTTATTGACCATCAGAGCCGTTGACGGTGTGCATTTCTGTGCTCCAATTGGTCATCGTCAGGAAGATGGCGACTACCGCGAATCATGGCAACCGCAAGCTATGTCAGAAAACGCAGTAAAAGCAGCTGAATACACGGCTGAGAAAGTGGTAAACGCGCTCGGTGGCTACGGCATCTTTGGTGTAGAGCTGTTTGTCAAAGGCGATAAAGTCATTTTCAATGAGGTCTCTCCTCGCCCTCACGATACGGGTATGGTTACAATGATTTCGCAGGAAATGTCTGAGTTTGCTCTCCACGTGCGCGCGTTTACCGGAATGCCAATTAATAATATTGTGCAATATGGCCCATCTGCGTCTGCTGTTATTCTTGGACAAGGGACTTCCACAAACATTCGCTTTGAAAACCTAAGCAAAGCTTTAGCTCAACCTCAAACACAAGTTCGTCTATTCGGTAAGCCAGAAATCGATGGTCGCCGCCGTTTAGGTGTTGTCCTTACGCGACGAAAAACCACCGAAGAAGCCGTTCAAGATGCTGTTGAAAGTGCTTCAAAAGTGAATATCATTTATTAAATACGAACCACTCATACAAAAATAGCGCAGCTCAAATTGCTGCGCTATTTCGTGTTCCAAACCGAAGAGAGCCTATTCACTCTCGATTAAGTACACTTCTTCAGAGAAGCGACTTAAGCCTTTTTTCGCAATTTTAGGATGATTCTCGTCAGCTTCATCTACGTTCAAACAAGTAACTTTGTAACCTGAAAATAACTGCTCAATCTCTTCGACCGGCACGCTAAATGGAGGCCCCGCCATCTCTTCTTGAGGATAGTTGAGTGTAACAAGCAAAATACGACCGCCTGGGTTCAAAAGTTGCTTGAGACGCTCTACATACTCCTCTCGCATATCTTGCGGTAAAGCAACCAACGCGGCGCGATCATAAATGATATCGGCTTGAGATACTGGTGCAGTGAAAAAGTCCCCAGTATAAATAGAGAGCTCATCAAATTGATAAAGCTCGTGCATGCCATTAAGAGGCGTTACCGTTGGCGTGTAAAAATGTTCAGCAAAAAAGGCACGCACAGCAATATGGCTTAGCTCAACGCCTTCAACCGAATCATGCTTCATCGCTAGCCAAATCAAGTCTTCTGACTTTCCACATAAAGGAACTAACACTTTATCTTCACGCTTTGGATTAGTGTGTTTCCAATATACTGGTAATAGCGGGTTTACATCTTCCAAGTGAAATCCGATTTGATTGCTGGCCCATTTGTTATGCCAAAATTCTTGGTCTCTCATTTTACTTTCTACTTGTCGGCTGTTTTCATTTTGAGAGGTAAGACTAACGTTTTTTTTCAATTTGTCTATGCCGTTCATCTTTGGTTAATACTGCGGTGATAGGATGTAATCGGTCTCATAGGAGACGCGCCTTTATCTGATAATCAGAATAAAGAAAAGAGAAATGGTGATCTAACGCACGATTCTACTTCAAGATAAAACTGAAACCTTGGAATCTTTCGTAATGGCCCCATTTATAAGTTAGTACCTGATTTGCCGAACTTAGCGACCTTTATGTTCCCTATTTTCTAAGTACAAGCAAGTTAAGGAGAGTGAATGAGCTTATTTCTTCGTACTACAGCATTGATGCTTTTGGTACTTAGCCGTGCACCGGCATTTGCCGCACTTCCAATTACCCCTGCACCTAGTGGCGAACAAAATCGTTCAACCAGCCAAAACGAAGTTTGTTCGAAACTTTTTAAACACAGCCTTAGCGGTTTATACGGCATTCAGTCAATCGACACCACGCCAACTCAGCCATATTCTGACTTCGACATTCTTTACAGCAAAGCACACCAAGCACAATTTGAACTTGAAACTATCTGTAAAAGTACCGCACTTCTTAATGACGCTCAGCCATACTTCGCAGGTGTAAAATCCAAACAACGAGCAGAAGAAAAGATAGCTTTAGAATTAGGTGGGAAAGTTGAACGTATTACTGACCTAGCACGTGCAACGATTGTAGCTGAAGACGTCGCCAGCTTAGTCTCCATTTATGAAACGTTAGAGCGTGAAACAACGATTGTGAAAGTAAAAAATCGATTCAAAAAACCTGGCCCTTCAGGATATAGAGACTTGAACTTGCTCGTTCGTTTACCAAAAACAAACCTAGTAGCCGAAGTTCAACTGCACTTGAAAGCAATCGCAGATGTAAAAAGCGGTCCCGAACACGACCTATACGAAAAAATCCAGAAACTAGAACGTCAAGCGATGTTGGAAAAACGTGAGCTAAGCGAAATAGAGCTTGCCTCTATTCGCAACATGCGTACACAGTCTAAGAACTTGTACCAACAAGCATGGCAACCATACTTAACAACGCATCTAGAAGCGGCGTAACCGATATCATTAAGCGTCTCTCATAAACAGAAAAACCACCGCATTGCGGTGGTTTTCATTTGTATGCACACGAATTTTACGCAAAAAAAGACCACGCCTTAGCGTGATCCATTTATTCGGCTTACTGTACTTTCTTCAGGTTTTCTACACGAGCTTTTAACTTCTGACCCGGGCGAAAAGTCACTACACGTCGAGCAGTAATTGGAATATCTTCACCAGTTTTCGGGTTACGACCAGGTCGTTCATTCTTGTCACGAAGATCAAAGTTACCAAAACCTGACAGTTTTACCTGTTCGCCACTTTCCAGTGCCTTACGAATCTCTTCAAAGAACACTTCCACCGTTTCCTTGGCGTCCCGCTTACTAAATCCTAATTTATCAAACAGGTTTTCTGCCAGTTCGGCTTTTGTGAGCGCCATAAAACTTTCCTCAAAGCTATGTTAAACAATGCTACGTTAGTGTAGCGCCAGAGCAGTTTTACCCTACCAATTCAACAACATATCGGGGTTACATCAGGAAGTGTATGACAAGCTTATGATTTTCGCCAACTTTTTTCTTGGCGAACAAAAGGAATAGCACTACGTAAATTATTGTTAAACGCCAGAAATTTGATATTTTTGTTTTTGTTTCATCTTTATCAGGAAAAACATCCAGATTATAAAACTAAAAGTAGTTTAAATATCAACATTAAACACTATTTAATAAAAATATCAGATATTGGTTATTTAACAGACACTTGACATAGAACTTGTCGTAAATTCAGTGATTTGTATGTAACTCGATACGTAACAATTAGATTAAAAGGTATGACCACCTGTACTTTGCAACTGTGCTTAGAAAGCTTGATTAAACCCACGCTTCTCGCTGTTTAACGATGACGCCATATATAAAGATTGATAATGTGGAAGTTCGTGTATTTCCTCATTAGCTTCTTACACTGCTTCTAGGCGACCATGATTAATCAAATCATAAATATTCTTTTCCCTGTTTTTGCTCTTGTCGGAGTTGGCTATTTGGTCGGTCGTTACATCAAGCCTGACTTTCGCCCAATAAACCGCATTAATATTGAGGTATTTACGCCAGCACTGGTATTTTCGTCACTCGTTAGCATGCCGCTCGATTCAAATCAGGGGCCGCTTCTTTTGGCGGCAATTGTCGCGGTTTTAATTCCCGCACTACTCATGATCCCGGTATGTCGATGGACGTCACTCTCGTTTAAAACCTGGGCGCCACCACATATGTTTCGCAATAGCGGAAATCTAGCTATTCCTTTGTTTACCTATACGTTTGGAGAAATTGCGCTGTCGTCAGCAGTGCTTTTATTTGTCGTGTCAGCATGCTTGCATATCAGCTTAGGCGTAATGTTGCTTAGTCATGGCAACCCTTTTAAGCAAATAGTCAAGATGCCAATCTTTTTAGCAGCGTCGTTGGCTCTGTTTCTCAACGTGTCAAATGTGGGTGCATGGGCGCCTTTATACGAAGCCACGGCTCTACTTGGGCAAGCGGCCGTACCCGTGATGCTTTTATCTCTGGGGGCACAAATGTGTCATTTAAGGTTGGACGGTTTAAAGATTGGTGTGTTGTGTACCGTGCAGTCACTGGCAACTGGTGCTGTCGCTTTTGCACTTATTTATTGGTTAATTCCCCTTCCAACGATGCAATTGCAAATGATGGTGCTCTTCACAATGCTGCCGCCAGCCGTCATGAATTACCTATTTGCGGAAAGGCTGAATATAGAACCCATGAAAGTGGCGTCAATGGTACTATTTGGCAACTTTTTCAGCATTCTTACGCTACCTCTTCTGCTTAGCTATACCCTCTCACTCGCTGCCTAACCGCCAACAAGCTATCGTTAGCGTGTATTAGCTGAAAAACAATACGTTCCTAATCTCGGGTAAGGGCCATCCCTAGTTTGGTCTAGTATTTTAAAGTAATGAGGGATGGTGCGAGCAGTAAGGAACTTGAACAACGATAAGGTAATCCTAAAAATAAAAAACCCTGCCAAACTGGCAGGGTTTTCATTTCTTAAGAAGATACGTTACGCGAGATTAGTCACGCAGAGACGCACCAAACTTCTCAGAAACGTGAGCAACGATAGCGTCAACCGCACCAGCGATATCTGCATCTTCAAGCGTACGCTCAAGTGACTGTAGAGTCAGAGCGATTGCTAGGCTCTTCTTACCATCTTCAACGCCTTTACCTACGTAAACGTCGAACAGTTTCGCATCTTTAAGGAACTCGCCACCTTGCTCTAGACAAGCGTTAACAATGTCACCAGATGCAACAGCTTCATCCACTACTACCGCGATATCACGACGGTTTGAAGGGAATTTAGAAAGTGCTACCGCTTCTGGGATCACTTTGCTGTTAATTGCAGACCATTCGATTTCGAATACGATAGTACGACCATTTAGACCGAACTTACGCTCAAGCTCAGGGTGAACGGTACCGATCACGCCCACTTCTTTGCCATCTACGATGATTGCCGCAGATTGACCTGGGTGAAGTGCTGGGTTAGCTTTTTTGCTTTCAGGTGACAGTGCAGCGAAAGAGTACGCTTTTTCGTTCGCAGATAGCTCTAGAATCGCTTCTAGATCGCCCTTAAGGTCGAAGAAATCAACCGTGTTAGTTTCGATATCCCAATGTTCTTCACCGCGAGTACCAGCAATAACACCTGCAAGCATAGGCTCTTGGCGCATGCCGTTTTCTGCAGTTTCACATGGGATGAAACGTAGGCCGTATTCGAATAGACGAACGCGTGGCTGTTGACGCTTCTGGTTGTGAACAACCGTGTTCAGCAGACCTTGGATAAGACCAAGACGCATTGCTGACATGTCTGCAGAAATTGGGTTTGGAAGCACTAGAGGCTCAACACCAGGTACAACTAGCTTTTGTTGCTCAGGCTCAACGAAGCTGTATGTAATTGCTTCGTGGTAACCACGGTCAACAAGAAGATCACGAACGCGTTTCAGTGGAAGATCCGCTTCAACGTGGTTGTGCATCTTAAGTGCTGCTGCTGGGTGTTGGTTAGGAATGTTGTCATAACCGTAGATACGGCCAACTTCTTCAATCAGGTCTTGCTCGATAGCGATATCGAAACGCCATGTTGGCGCTACTGCCATCCAACCTTCTTCTGAAGCTTCAACAGTCAAACCTAGACGCTCTAGGATTTCTACTACGTCGC
Source organism: Vibrio alginolyticus NBRC 15630 = ATCC 17749 (assembly GCF_000354175.2). Classification (NCBI taxonomy): domain Bacteria; kingdom Pseudomonadati; phylum Pseudomonadota; class Gammaproteobacteria; order Vibrionales; family Vibrionaceae; genus Vibrio; species Vibrio alginolyticus. The sequence goes on along the minus strand of NC_022349.1, from coordinate 368,538 downwards.
TATCTGCAATGTGGTGACCTAGCAGGTTGTCTAGCTTAGTACGACGTAGAGCAACTTTGTTTGGCTTAGGTAGGTCTGCTTCAGACTCTACTGCAACAACAGGTGCTACTTCACCGCCACAAATTTCAACAAGAAGCTGTGTTGCACGCTCCATTGCGCTCACTTGTAGTGCGTAATCCACACCACGCTCGAAACGCATTGAAGAGTCAGTGTGCAGACCGTAGCTGCGTGCGCGACCACGGATGTGGTCAGGTGCAAAGAATGCACACTCTAGTAGAACGTCTTTAGTCTCAGTTGTTACACCAGACTCTTCACCACCAAAGATACCTGCGATTGCAAGTGCTTTGTTGTGGTCAGCAACTACTAGTGTATCTGCGTTTAGTTCTGCTTCGTTGCCGTCAAGAAGCGTTAGCTTCTCACCTTGCTCTGCCATACGAACTACGATGCCACCTTCGATCTTCGCTAGATCGAATGCGTGCATTGGTTGGCCTTGCTCTAGAAGAACGTAGTTAGTGATGTCTACTACAGGGTCGATAGAGCGAATACCACAACGACGCAGTTTCTCTTGCATCCATAGTGGCGTTTCAGCTTGAACGTTTACGTTCTTAATAACACGACCTAGGTAACGAGGACACGCAGCTGGCGCTTTCACTTCGATAGACACTTTATCGTCGATTGAAGGGGCAACTGCTTCTACTGATGGCTCAGTCACGTCAGCACGGTTTAGTACGCCAACTTCACGAGCTAGACCACGAATGCTGAAACAGTCAGCGCGGTTTGCTGTTAGATCTACGTCTACTGTTACGTCGTCTAGACCTAGGAATTCACGGAAATCAGTACCGATTACAGCGTCTTCTGCTAGTTCCATGATGCCGTCTGACTCAACGTCGATACCTAGTTCAGTGAACGAACAAAGCATGCCGTGAGATGGCTGGCCACGTAGTTTCGCTTTTTTGATTTTGAAATCACCTGGAAGAACAGCACCAACTGTTGCGACTGCTACTTTCAGACCTTGGCGACAGTTAGGTGCGCCACAAACAATGTCTAGAAGCTCTTCTTCACCCACGTCAACTTTAGTTACGCGCAGTTTGTCTGCATCTGGGTGTTGGCCACATTCAACAACGTGACCGACTTTAACGCCAGTAAAAGAACCAGCAACAGGAAGAACCTCGTCTACCTCTAGGCCGGCCATTGTAATTTGGTGAGTTAGCTCGTCAGTAGTAACCGCAGGGTTTACCCACTCACGAAGCCATGATTCGCTGAATTTCATGTTGATGAACCCTCTGGATTACTTGAACTGTTTTAGGAAACGAAGATCGTTCTCGAAGAACGCACGTAGGTCGTTCACGCCGTAACGAAGCATTGTTAGACGCTCAACACCCATACCGAATGCGAAACCAGAGTATTTTTCAGGATCGATACCTACGCTACGTAGCACGTTCGGGTGAACCATACCGCAGCCTAGTACTTCTAACCATTTACCGTTTTTGCCTTTCACGTCTACTTCAGCTGAAGGCTCAGTGAATGGGAAGTAAGATGGACGGAAACGTACTTCTACTTCTTCTTCGAAGAAGTTACATAGGAAATCGTGCAGGATGCCTTTCAGCTGAGCAAAGTTTACGTTCTCATCAACCAGCATGCCTTCCACTTGGTGGAACATTGGCGTGTGCGTTTGGTCGTAGTCGTTACGGTATACACGGCCTGGTGCAATGAAACGGAATGGTGGTTTACCATTTTCCATCGTACGGATCTGTACGCCTGACGTATGAGTACGAAGCATCAAGTCTGGGTTGAAGAAGAAAGTATCGTGGTCAGTACGCGCTGGGTGATCAGCTGCGATGTTTAGCGCATCGAAGTTGTGGAATGCATCTTCGATCTCTGGGCCAGCCTCGGTGTTAAAACCAAGTTCGCCAAAGAACTTCTCAATACGCTCTACAGTACGAGTTACTGGGTGTAAACCACCGTTTTCAATACGACGACCTGGTAGTGTTACGTCGATTGTTTCTGCTGCTAGTTTCGCTTCAAGCTCAGCACGTTGTAGTGCATCTTTACGAGCTGCGATAGCTTGCTGAACTACGCCTTTCGCTTTGTTGATCTCTTGACCAGCTTCACGGCGTTCTTCTGGTGGTAGTTTGCCTAGGCTTTGAAGTTGAGCAGTTAGCTCACCTTTTTTACCCAGATACTGAACACGCACTTCATCAAGTGCGACTAGCGATTCGGCAGCTTCAATTGCAGTGCTCGCGCTAGCAATGATCTCTTCTAGATGTTGCATCGTTTCCTCATCTACCTGTAGGTAGTGTCCATAAGGGAGTGATTGGTTTTTTGATAGCTGTACATAGTAGCCAAACCGGGCACCAATGCCAAATTGAATTACGAAAAGAAGAGGTTATTGAATAAAAAGAGCACAAAAACGTCAAAAATGTCATCTTTAGTTAATCTGCCGTTTAGTTGTGCCCTTTTGTTTTAGAAATAGTATTGAATAGATAGCTCGATAAAATCGTCATCTCTAGCGAAGTAGAGCAAATCATTTGGTGTTTCATTTTTAAACAACCAAGCATCAATTTGCCACTTAACGTGATTCGATATTCGGCTCGACGCCTCTAACTTAGCATTGTAAACATCAGCATTATCTAAATCCTTCGTGATTCCCGTCAATACTTCCGTTCCGTCCTCATCATTGAGCGCCCAACGAATACCTGCAAACACATCATTTTGACCGATAGTTTGTGCGTTGTTTCCACGACTGTCATAGAGGTACTCACCAATAACCCCCACATCCCAAACCGTGTCAAATGCACCGACGAAGGTATACTCAAAACCCGTCACAAGACCGACATGATTATCAGCGCTATCTCGATAAACACTTTCTAGTTTCCATAACCAATCGCCAACAATTCCTTGCACATCGAGACCGACATGACTCATCAGAGCGTAGTAAGGCTTTAATTCTCCGTACTCTAAACGAAAGTAAGGATCCCGGTTTGTTCCATATAAATAGCTTAGGCCTACGTCCCAATCGCCAAGCATTTTCGAATATCGAAAAGCCACATCTACGTGCTTCTCTTCTCTGCTTGATTCATAGATAGCATCATCAGAGACAACGGGGTCGGTTCTCAAGCGGCCATCTGTACCCGCAAACGTTCGTTCCCTAAAGTAAGGTAACAACATTGCGTGGACGGTGCCCCAGTCTTTGAAAGAGGTAAAATGTAACATCGGCTGACCGAGTTTATCTTCACCATCGACGGCTTCAATGGCATCTGTTTGGTTTACTACATCAACTAAATGGGCTGATTCAGTCACTCCCCAAAAGACCTTACTAATCCCAACTCGAAGCTCATAATCATCCCAATAAGTCAGATAAAGTGCCTCTCGTATGTCACCATGACTTCGCTCATCGTCTAGACCATCCAGACGATAGAAAGGTGTGAAAGTAAAGTTTGCATCACCATTTTGCATCTCCCAGTAAAATTCTGGCTGCAAAACCAATGACGTTTGCGCTTTGCTCTGACCCTGAGAGCCCGTTTCAAAAAACTGACGATGCTCAATATTGACTTGTCCTGCGAGCTCGACGGCAGTCAGAGGCATCGAGTAAAAAAAAGCTGCTGCACTAAACAACAACCCAACATTTAATCGCTTCATTTTTCCTCCACTACCTCACTCGCTTCAACACATTCTTATGAAAGTCATTGTCTTGTAATCCAGTGTTAAAACGCATTTCGCTAGTCGTTAGCTCAGTACTTTTTCCTGTTTGATGGTTTGTCATCGCCATAGTGTGCGCGCGCCAATATTGGTTGAGATATTGCTTGTAATCGGAAAAAGAAAGCGTTTTTAACAAAGAGCCTTTGCGGTCGTAAAACTCAACTTTAAGTGGACGATAATGCGCTTTACCTAACCACACCGTTTGCTTGGTATAACCTGAGTTCTTATCGGTCGGAATTTGCTCTACGACGAAAACATCTTGCCCGTTTATGCTGTCATCTTTTAGGTAGTTGAAACGGTATTTTTCAATCTCAAAGGAACTGAGATCCTCATACGCGAATTCACTGCCCATAAAAGGACCTGATTTGTTACGCGAGGAAATACGTTTCACACGTTTCAGTGCAGGAAGGTAAAGCCATTGGTCATCGGCACCCACCGTATGAGAATGGTTAAGAAACGCCGTGCCTTTTACATCTCTCGGTTCATCAAATATCGTGAGCCCTTTGTCACCATCGCCATCAACTTCGAGTGATTGTAAGCGCATTAAACGTGTGCTGCTTTCTCCTTGCGCGTTTCGAAGAATCATTTGCATCGTAGCAACAGAATCCCCCCACCCTTCATCACGGGCTTTGCGCTCTTGGGCAATTTCTAGTCCTTTGGCTTCATCCGCCAACACCGCATGACTCATAATAAGCGAGACAGAAAGTACTGATACTTTTAAGGCATTTTTTACTAAATTCATGTTCGATCCTTTAATTCGTTATGACTGAGTAACAGTCTTGGTTTGAGAGTCAGTTGATTTAAGCTTATTTCGGCGCTCCACCTCGTCGTAAACGCCTTTGTCAAACAACATCAGTAGAGTCGGTAGGAGGATGAAATCCACAACAAGGGCAATAAAGATGACAATGGCACTCAGCTGTCCCATATCGGCATTTAAGCGGAAGCTCGACATCGCCAGAACAGAGAAACCAGCAACAAGCACGACCGTCGTAATCCAAAGTGCGCGCCCCACGGTACGAAAGGCGTAGCGAACCGCTTGCTCCGCACTGTGGCCATCTTTACGAGCGTGTTGATATTTAGAAAGAAAGTGAACGGCGTCATCAACAACAACACCAAGCGTTAATGTCACAACGACAGACAATCCCAAGTTAATCTCGCCAGAAACCAGCGCCCAAATACCAAAACCAATAAGCGCAGGAGCAATATTCGGGACAAGACTAATTAAGCCAAGCTTGAACGAACGCAAGGCAAAGATCAGTAATGCAGAGATTAAGACAAGAGTAATGGGCAAGGTTGACAGCATGCTAGCCATATTCGTTTCACCAATATGCGCAAACATCAGTGAAGGACTAGACGCAACAACATCATATTGAGGCGCGTTTTCGTTAAACCATTGGTAAATACGATTTTCCAAATCAACAAGCTCGACGCTGCCCAAGTTCTCCACGGTGAGAACCATCTTGATCGACGACTTATCTACATTGATTTGGTTGTTCAAATCTAAACCATACGGTAGTGACATTTCGTAAAGCAGCAGATATTGAGCCGCTAATTCTCTGTCTTGAGGGAGCGAGTAATAAGCCTGATCATCTCCATGCATGTTCTTGTTTAGGCGCTTATAAACATCGCTCAAGGTCGCAACATGGTCCGTTTCTGGCTGCAACCTTAGCCAGTCAGTAAATTTACCCACGGAATTGAGAAAATTAGGATCGGCAATGCCCTGCGATTCGTTAGTTTTTATCGCGATACTGATGTTCGCCATGCCACTGATTCGCTCTTCCATAAAATCAGCCGCTCGGCGAAATTCATTGCTATGGCCAAAGTACTCGACGGATTCATCATTGACTTTGTTCAGCGGAATCAAGCTCGCACTCGCGACAATAACAAGCACCGACAACGGCAATAACGCATGTCGCTTTGACACCACGAAATCTCCTAAATGATCCATAAAGTGCTTTCTTTCATCAGAAGTATCCAACTTCACCGTAATCGGAAGGATATTAAGCAAGGCGGGAAGTAACGTGATGGAAAGGAAACAAGCAACCATGACGCCAAGGGCTGATAGGTTGCCGAAATCTCTCAGGATTGGAGAATCCGACATATTCATCATTAAAAAGCCGATCGCGGTGGTAATGGAGGTAATCAAGATAGGCATGAAATTGAGCGCAATACTTCGCTCAATAGAGTGGGCTTTACTAAAGCCGTTTTGCATAGACTGACGCATTGTCGCGATGATGTGTACACAGTCTGCGACGGCAAGCGTCATCACCAAGGTAGGCACATTAACGGTCGCCGTGCTTAAGAACATACCAGCCCATCCTGACAAGCCCATTGTAACCATAACCGAGCCGATAATAACGATGAGCGTCGCGATGACGCTAAGCAATGAGCGCAACATGATGGTCAGAAACACCAATATCACTAGTAACATAGTTGGCACTAATGTTGCGCTATCATCTTGGGCTGCGGTCATAAACGCGTAGTTCATTGCAATAATACCAGCCTTGTGGAATTCCGTGTCTGGGTACACTTGCTGATAACGCTCAATCATTCCGTTTATGTAAGCAACCACCTCTTGTACTTCAGCAGTTTTATCTATTTCAGGGAGTTGGACCGTAACGTTTACGACCGTGACATCTCCTTTTTCAGAAATCAGTGAACTTTTCAAAACCGGCTCACTCAACGCAATACTTTTGACTTTCTCTATTCGTTGAGGTGTCAATTCATATTCGCTATACAGTAAATCTTCGACAAGAAGATCATCTTCAAACGCTTCGGTATGCTGGTAGTTGGCGAGGGAATCAACGCGGGTGGAGTATGGAACTTGCCACGCCTCGTCAGTGATCTGCTGAATAAGAGATAATGTGCTAGGAGTAAAAACAGTGCCGCTCTTTGGCGCTATAACCAAAGCAAGACTGTCAGATTTTGCAAAGGTGGTTTGAATTTCATCAAACGCAAGTAACTGCTCATTTGTTCCATCAAAGAAGATGTCGTAATCTCCTCTAAAGTAAAGATTTTTTCCTCCAATAGTTGCTATGACAATCAATAAAACGGTAGCAAGCATCACCAATACACTGTAATTCGTTGGTAGCTTACCCCACCCTGAACGGGCGTATTGTTGAACGTTGTGATGTGGCATCACACTCTCCTTTTGTGACGTTTCGTCAAATTTAAAAACTAAAAAAACAGCAAATGCTGTAAATAACCAGACAAACTCGACATGCAAACTTTAGATCGAATGAATTTGGCTACATAAGTTAGTTTTTAGTAACTTCCTATGCTTCTCGTGATCATTGGCTGAACGCCAACCTTCGAGATTTAATGACGATTCGTCACAATAGTGCGATAAAAAAGCCAACCATAACGTCAGATTGGCCTTTCCAGTTTATTAGCGATTCACTGACTCTAAATAAGCAAGCTCTTCACTAAATAACTCCTGCTCCACTCGACGCCAGGTTTTACGGTAGTCCCATTCTGTAGATAAAGGCGACCAACCTAAACCATCAAGTAACATATTCGCGTTGTGCAGTACTGAGAATGGGTCTTGAATTCGCTGAATACATCGACTGTTCGATGCATTTTGCGCCAAAGCGTTTGAACCGAATGCAATAGACCAGTTGGCGAATACAATAGCATCAGAACCTATTGCGGGAGAAAACTTAAGATCACCACATTCTACCGCATTGTTCACTAGCGCATCAGCACCATCTATTACTTGTTCTTCCAAGTTATTCAGTTCATTCACACGTTTAGGCGAAGCCTTCTCTAGAACCCAAGGCGTCTTTGCAACAATCGCACAGGTTGATAGTACTGGCTCCATACGAGCGTAAATACGATAACCTACATGCATCGCAATGATTTTTTCTCTGGTATTGCCATTAAATTTGGCGGTACGTTCGAAAAATATTGCTTCGCTTTTCAGCGAATGAATACAAAGCGCAAGAATCACATCTTCTTTGCTGCAAAAATGATTGTAGATCGTCCCTTTAGAATAAGGGCTTGACGCTGTAAGCTTGTCCATCGTTAAGTTGGCAAAGCCTTGCTCTTGAACTAAAGACTTAGCCAATTGAATAAGCTCTATCTCACGATCAGCAATCGCCTGTTGCTTTTTTGTTAGCCCTGAAGACACGCGACATCCGTCTTGCTTGCTATATTTTTTACAGCGAAAGTTAAACATAATCCTTTGATCCGTATACCAACACACTCCCATAATTGTAACACGATTCTTTAATACAGGAACGCAACTAAAGTTGACGAACCGTCATGAATGACACTTCGTCATAATAGATCAAAAAACAAACATTTCAAGTATGAATTTATAATTAGAAGATAAATAGCTACCAATTATGCATACCCAAGTAGCTACAGGATGCTTGGTTCAACGAGAATGGTTTCTTTGTAGAGGAAGCGAGAGTGGCTTTGGGAGGAACAACGAAGGAAATCAGCATGTTAAAAATGACGAAAGTAGATACTGAACAGGTATTATTCGAAATAAGCCCAAAACACTTTAAGTCTGAATTAAGAGCAAACACCGCTGAATGCCCTACTTACAAAGTATTTGCTGTCTTAGGCTTTTTCTTTTGCAACGCCCTTTCAGAAACTCTCTTCAAAAAAGGCTCAAAATCTATATAGATAGGCTTGGCTTATCACCTGCAGATGCGATGGCATAACGAATATCATCAATAAATCGCCCCTCTGTCTCAATAATGCCGTCAGAGAATGTGACTGGCTGATGTGGCCCAGCAAGTAGAACAATATTAGTAAAATCAGAGACATTAAAGTTCTCTGCTACAACATTTTTGGAATGAAAATCGATGACGGTCTTTGCGACTTGATCTTCCAGTAACAAAAGCTGTTCTTCGGTAATTTTCATACGCGCCAAAGCAACGCGAACACACTTATCGTGGGTAGTCGTCTGCTCTTTTATGATTTCGGTATATTTGTCGTTGAGCTTGGAGTTCTCTGCATAGCTATAATATAAAGGTCCGTGCAGCGTTATATTTTTATCTTCATCAACGTAAACGAGATCCAACAACTCTAATGCTTTTAAGTAATCGGACATGCTCTGCTCAGACAAGTCATACTTTTTCTTTAAAATAGAATAGCCGTCTTTACCTCGTAACATTCTCAATTCACGATAAAAGTCGTAAAGGTGAGGGAATTGAAAGAATACTTCATCCTGTGTGCGACTAAAGTAATCCTCGTCTTCACCTTGCAATTGATTTGCGAGCTTTTGTAGTTCATCTAACGTGCAATCAACCGCTCTACAATATTCCAGCAACTTATCTAAAGCGAGATTCGTGCTTGTAAGATGTCTCTTAAAAGTAGATAGTGGCATACCCATTTTCTCAGATAGCTCTCGATATGTTAGCCCTTTTGTTTTAATCGCTTGGCGTAATGCGGCTAGCAAGTATTCGGGAGTCAGATCTCTCATCTACAATTCCTTTTGGCAATGTTACAGCTGTATAGTATTTGTAACAATTTAGAACCGCTTGGCAAGGTATAAGTTCATATTTTTATAAGAAAAACATGAATTAATATACTGAAAGGAGAATTCACACAACAAATGAAAAATTCAATATGAATTCAATTTCATTATAGGTATAAAATAATATGCAAAACAAAAGTAAAGCAATCACTCTAAATTATCGTGATTAATTTTAATAGTAACGTAAAGTTGAGAATATAAATCTATTCGCTCTGCAAAAATCTAGAATAATTAACCTAAAAGGAACAGAACGGTAAATGCATAATAATTCACCGCTCTCTATTAGCATTTTTGCAATGCTATTCAAGTAGACTAGTCCGCTAGTTTCACTGCAGTACCAAATGCCAAAATTTCCGAAGAACCATCTACGATTGAGCTTGTGGTAAATCGAATCCCTACAATTGCATCGGCACCTTTAGATTCAGCGTCCGCCACCATGCGCTGTATAGCAATATCACGCGCGTCGGTCATCATTTCCGTGTAACCACGAATTTCGCCGCCAACAATGCTCTTGATACCCGCCATGAGGTCACGGCCAATATGCTTTGATTGAACAACATTACCAGTTACAACCCCTCTGATTTCAGAGATCTGCTTGCCAGGAATGCTTTCGGTCGTTGTGTAAATCATTTTTAATCCCTTATAAACGTAAAAATTTATACCCAAGCTACCTTATAACTAACATAAGATGCTAACCAATAAATTGAGAAGACTGATAAACAATACTCTAAATAGCCAAGCTAAAAGTCATTTGGGTATAAATTTTAGCAATAAAAAAGGAGAGCTAATGCTCTCCTTCTCTTAATCCTAAACTGCTAATTAAAGAGCAGCTTTCGCTTTTTCAACTAGAACTGCAAATGCAGCTTTGTCGAATACTGCGATGTCCGCAAGGATCTTACGGTCGATCTCGATAGATGCTTTCTTAAGACCGTTGATGAAACGGCTGTAAGATAGACCATTTTGACGAGATGCCGCATTGATACGTGCAATCCATAGTTGACGGAATTGACGTTTCTTAGCGCGACGGTCACGGTAAGCGTATTGACCAGCTTTAGTAACTGCTTGGAAAGCTACGCGGTAAACACGTGAACGCGCACCGTAGTAACCTTTAGCTTGTTTTAGAACTTTCTTATGACGTGCACGAGCTTGTACACCACGTTTTACGCGAGGCATTATGCTTCTCCTAAACTAAACGATTGATAACTAAAAAGAATTAAGCGTATGGCAACATACGGATTACTGCAGCCACTTCACATTTTGGAAGGATTGCATTCGGACGTAGTTGACGCTTGTTCTTAGTAGTACGCTTAGTCAGGATGTGACGTTTTGTAGCGTGCTTGTACTTAATACCACCAGCAGTTTTCTTAAAACGCTTAGCAGCACCTTTGTTGGTTTTCATCTTAGGCATGATGAATAACTCCGCATTGAGTAGGTTTAATAAACAACGTAATTAGGGCGAACAAAACCCAGCCGTTATGCCTTTATCGAAAGGAAAGCGGCTAGGTTTTAATTACTTGATGAGCCGTTAATTACTTCTTTTTAGGGGCTAGCACCATGATCATCTGGCGACCTTCAATCTTCTTAGGGAAAGATTCAACTACAGCAATTTCTGCAGTATCTTCCTTAAGACGATTTAGAACGTCAACACCGATGTCTTGGTGTGCCATCTCTCGGCCACGGAAGCGAATTGTTACTTTCACTTTGTTGCCTTCTTCAAGGAAACGCGTCAGGTTGCGTAGTTTTACCTGATAGTCTCCAATATCAGTTCCAGGACGGAATTTTACTTCCTTGATCTGGACCTGCTTTTGCTTCTTCTTCTGCTCTTTAGCAGTTTTGCTCTTCTCGAAGAGGAACTTACCATAGTCCATCACACGACAAACAGGTGGCTCGGCGTTAGGACTGATCTCAACGAGATCCATACCAGCTTCTTCAGCAGCTGCAATGGCTTCTTGAATCGATACAACACCAACTGATTCACCGTCAGCGCCTGTTAGTCGAACTTCACGAATACCACGAATTTCACCGTTGATACGGTGCGGGTTTTGTTTTACCGGCTGTTGGCCACGTCTTCCGCCTTTAATAGCTTATTCCTCCAGATTGAGCTTACGGCTAGAGATCTCGTCTTGGATGTATGCAATAAAATCATCCACTTTAAATTTACCAAGATCTTTACCTTTACGAGTACGCACTGCAATTTCGCCAGCTTCCATTTCTTGGTCACCAACAACAAGCATATACGGTACACGCTTCAAAGTATGTTCGCGGATTTTAAAGCCAATCTTCTCATTTCTCAAGTCCGCTTTAGCTCTAATTCCACTTTTTTGTAGTTTTTGTACTATTTCTTGAACATAACCTGACTGTTTATCAGTAATGTTCATAAGAACTGCTTGTTCTGGCGCCAACCAAGTTGGGAAGAAACCAGCATATTCTTCGATAAGGATACCGATGAAGCGCTCTAGTGAACCTAGAATCGCACGGTGAATCATTACCGGTACAAGACGTTCATTGTTTTCACCTACATAAGTTGCACCTAAGCGACCTGGTAGGTTGAAGTCTAGCTGGACAGTACCACACTGCCACGCACGGTCTAGACAATCGTATAGTGTGAATTCAATCTTAGGACCGTAGAACGCACCCTCGCCTTCTTGAATTTCGTATGGGATATCCATCGATTCAAGAGACTGCTTCAATGCTTCTTCAGATTGATCCCAGATTTCATCTGAACCTACACGTTTCTCTGGACGAGTAGACAGTTTCACTACGATGTTGTCGAAACCAAATGTTTGGTACGTATCGTACACCATCTTGATACAGTTTGTTACTTCTTCTTGAATTTGGCTCTCAGTACAGAAAATGTGAGCGTCATCCTGAGTAAAGCCACGTACACGCATAATACCGTGTAGTGCACCAGATGGTTCGTTACGGTGACATGAGCCAAACTCAGCCATACGTAGCGGTAGGTCGCGGTACGATTTTAGACCTTGGTTGAAGATCTGTACGTGACCTGGACAGTTCATTGGCTTAATCGCGTATTCACGGTTCTCAGAAGAAGTTGTGAACATTGCATCAGCGTATTTATCCCAGTGACCTGAGCGTTCCCAAAGAACACGGTCCATCATTAGCGGACCTTTTACTTCTTGGTAACCGTACTCATCTAGCTTAGCGCGAATGAATACTTCTAGATCACGGAAGATAGACCAACCATTGTGATGCCAGAACACCATACCCGGCGCTTCTTGCTGCATGTGGAATAGGTCTAGTTGCTTACCAATCTTACGGTGGTCGCGCTTCGCCGCTTCTTCTAGGCGAGTTAGGTGCGCTTTCAGAGCTTTCTTATCGTGGAATGCTGTACCGTAGATACGTTGAAGCATTTTGTTGTCGCTGTTACCACGCCAGTATGCGCCTGCCACATTTAATAGTGTGAAATGTTGACAGAAGCTCATGTTAGGTACGTGTGGACCACGACACATGTCGATGTATTCTTCATGGTGGTAAAGACCTGGACGATCATCACGAGATACGTTTTCGTCTAGGATTTCCACTTTGTATGGTTCGCCACGTGATTCAAACGTATCACGCGCTTCCTGCCAGCTTACTTTTTTCTTAACCACTTCGTACTTGGTTTTCGCTAGCTCTTTCATACGCTTTTCAATCTTTTCAAGATCTTCTTGCGTTAGAGATTCGTCTAGGTCGATATCGTAGTAGAAGCCATTGTCGATGGTTGGACCGATCGCCATTTTAGCTTGAGGGTAAAGCTGCTTAAGAGCGTGACCCAGAAGGTGAGCACAAGAGTGACGAACGATTTCTAGACCGTCTACTTCATCTTTAACTGTGATGATTTCAAGGCTTGCGTCTTCTTCAATTAGATCACACGCATCAACGCGGTTACCGTTTACACGACCAGCGATAGTTGCTTTTGCAAGACCAGGACCGATCGATTGCGCAACTTCCATAGTAGAAACTGGGTTGTCAAATTGACGCTGACTGCCGTCAGGAAGAGTAATAATAGGCATGCTATGTCCTTTACAGTGGTGTTGCACACCAAGCAACACATGTTATTCAAATTAGAAGCTATTTGTTGAAAATAGTTGAGAGTCAATAAAGGCCTCTCGGTAACACGAATACCGGACCGTTATCGAAAATGGGATTGTACCTAGCTCACATTTAGAATGCAAAGCGCGATTTTGTTTTGTCATAAGAACTTAACCGCAGACCCGTCACGACAATCTGATCATGCTTTTTAAGAGACCGCATAACTTGTAAACGGAATTGCCCCCCAATGAACTTACACAACAAATTACAATATCGCCTATTACGTTTGAACCGATACAAAGCTTAACACGCTTGGCGAGAGCTCAACGTGCGATTTAGGTATATAGTTGTTTTATAGAGTAGTTTGTATGTAGGTATTCATCATGGTCTATTTCAAATCGCGCTTTATGGTACTTCTAAGCACCTCGATATGTTCTTTGCAAGCCTTCGCATCAAATGACTTATATGGCCCGCTGCGTTCTTACGCACAATCCCCAATGCAAGTGGTTAGTCACACCAACATACTGCGTTCAGGGCATAGTCTGCCCTCTGGTTTTGTCGAAGCCTATGGTTCGGGAACCGTGGCAAGTGTTTGGGCTCATACTGATGAATACGCACTGGATTATTACCACAATCAAATCGAATTAGGCAGCAAATGGCAAGTCAGCAACCGTTGGCAGTGGGAGCTCAACTATCGATGGGTCTTTGCCGCTGACAACCATTTAGATGGACTGACGAAAAGCTTCCATAAACTTTTCGGTATCGGACAAAATGGGCGGGATAAAGTAGACAGAGATCGTTTTTACATTTCAATGCCGCAATATAATGTGCTTGAAGATGATTTCGAAGGACAAACACTGGCCAATAACCTATCTACTTACTTACAGTATCAAGTGTTCCAAAATGAACATCACGGCCTATCGATTGGCGGCAGTTTGTATTTTAACGATGTGGCTCACGGTACTTTTCAAGGTAGCAGTTTCGAGCAAGGCTTCCAATTAAACTACAGCTACTTAAGTGATGCTCATGCATTTTATTCGATGATTGGCATGACTTTTCGCTCGGATGACCGTGCCTTGCTCGATCTGCCCTATCGACATAATACGATTGCCATTGCGGGTGGGTACCGTTATGCCTTAGAAGATAACCATCACCTGATGTTGGAATATCATTGGTATCAAGGCTCAACAGAAGGGCCCACAGAGTTTGCTGATGCCTCTAATGAACTGGTATTGGGCTATCGATATCTAATGGAAAATTCAGCGCTTGAGTTTTTAGCCGTAGAGAACGCAAGAAACATGGATAACAGTACCGATATCGCTTTCACAATAGGATATCGGTACATATTTTCATCAAGGTGATGAGAGCTATAGATTTAGCGTTGGTGCCACTGCGGCTGCGACTTGAGCATCGGTTGCATTGATCGGCAACGTAAACGAGCGATATTGGTCACCAGCCAAACTGAGCGAACGGTCAATCTCTGCCAAACAATGCATGACCTGCCCTTCCAGAATAAAAGAGAGCTCAATTTCTTTTGATGAGATAAAGCCGCTGTTACGGAACTCTAGCTCTTGATAAATACCAGAGCGAGAAGCAAACGAGCCACCGCGCAAAAAGCCTTTTTCAACATCGGCTTTAACCATAGTGAAACCAGCTTGCTCGATCGCTTGAATAACCCGAGATGCTACTGGTAAAGGTTTCACTTCAATATAGTCACGGTCACGCGGATCAATTGCAAAATCAATATCTAACGTCGTCTCGACCCAAACATGACATTGATTCTTAAGTGCGCTAACCGCAGTAATTGGTGTTTCATCATGCAGTTTTAGCTCAAACGGAACCTGCTTTTCTTCATTAGGTTGAATCACAAAAGGGTCAACTGCTTTCAATTGATCAATAGTGAAGGTTTGGTAACTTACGCTATCATCCACTTCGACTTTCATTTCCGTGTTCAATTTAATCGTAATAGCATCAATTTGTTGTTCGACATCTCCGCCTTTGATATGAACATGCCCTTTCAGCGTCGCTCCTTGAAACACGCTCATTTCGTCCAAAATGGTATCTACTTTTGCAGAGCCGATCCCCAGTGATGCTTTCAATTTTTTAAACATATTTTTCCTTTTTTAGCGACTTTTCTTCTAATAATCGTTTGTTTACACAATTGTTTTCTGCTGTGCAAGCAATAGACCACAAGAAAATGCTTGAATTCAATCATCAAGCCAAATAATGCTCAGCAGCAAGAGTCATTCAGCCCTGCAATAGGATTGTTCGGTCACTAAGCGGTACATTCGTCGAGAAATGTTTGCAATTTGTACCTAAATTCAGCAGTATTTGTATAGTCAAATAAAGGGAAATCATTATGTCTGCACCGCTCTACATTCAAATTAAACAATTTATCCTGGATAAAATTGATGCTGGAGAGTGGGTAGTTGGTCATCGCATCGCCACCGAGATTGAGCTTACCGAGCAATTTGGTGTCAGTAGAATGACAGTGAACAAAGCAATTCGGGATTTAGTAAATGAGGGCCGATTACAACGTCGCCCACGCTTAGGCACGTTCGTGTGTGATCCTGGTGAAAAGTCAGAATCCCCCCTGCTAGACATTCGAAACATTGCCGAAGAAGTCAGCGATAGAGGGCGAAAGTATGGCAGTAAAGTGCTCAAACAGATTGCCATAAAAGCAGATGACAACATTGCGACAAAACTCGGCGTTATGCTAGGCACGACAGTGTTTTACAGTGAAATTATTCACTATGAAGACCAAACGCCGATTCAATTGGAGCTCCGCTGGGTGAATAGCCAATATGCCCCGAGTTATTTAAATCAAGACTTCACACAAATCACTCCAAATCAATACCTGTCAGATAATTGCCCACTCAGCGCGATAGAACATACTGTAGAGGCAATTGTGCCTGAAAGCCGTATTAAGCAAGACTTAAAAATGCAAGCCAATGAACCTTGCCTTCTCTTGAATCGCAGAACGTGGAGCCAAGATAAGTTAGTCAGTACCGCCCTACTTTATCACCCTGGTAACAAATATAAGCTGAGCTCAAAAGTGCTCATTTAAGGACAAGATTTGCCCTCTAGATCTACGTTTTGATCACATTTTAGCAACATCAATCTTGTCAGTGTTCTTATTTTGCTCTATTTATTTGTATATACATTTAATGATACAAATAAACACAGGGACACAAACATGGATTTGCTGATTGAAAACGCACGTCTAGTTACCATGCAATCGGGAGAATGCGGATACCTTCCAACGCCTCCAGCGCGCATTGGTATTAAATCTGGAAAAATCGTTGCGATCAGTACTTGTGCCATTGGTGAAGACGCACCGCAAACCGAGTCTCTGCTGTCTGCCCAACATTACGCTCAGAGTATCGACCTTCAAGGCAAGTTAGTTCTGCCAGGTTTGATCGACTGCCACACTCATCTTGTTTACGCGGGCAATCGTGCCAACGAATTTGAAATGCGCTTAAACGGCGTGCCATATCAAGAAATTTCCAAACAAGGCGGTGGGATACTTTCAACGGTGCATGCGACGCGTTCAGCAACCGAAGCGCAATTAGTTGAGTTAGCGTTACCACGTTTAGATGGGTTACTCGCGAGTGGCGTCACTTCTGTCGAGGTGAAATCTGGCTATGGATTGACACTGAATGATGAAATAAAAATGCTCCGTGCCGCCAAAATGCTGGAGCAAGAGCGCAAAGTTAAAATCACCACTACACTTCTCGCCGCTCACGCCATTCCGCCAGAGTTCCAAGGTCGTGCAGATGATTATATTGAGCACATTTGTCAGGACATAATCCCTGTTGTCGCAAAGGAAGAATTAGCTACGAGTGTCGATGTTTTTTGTGAATCGATTGGTTTCAATCTTGAACAAACAGAAAAAGTGTTTGTAGCTGCAAAACGCCACGGCTTAAAGGTTAAAGGGCATACTGAGCAACTTTCTAATCTCGGTGGTACAGCCCTCACTGCGCAATACAAAGGTCTGTCAGCGGATCACATCGAGTTTTTAGATGAGCAAGGTGTTAAAGCACTTGCTCGATCAAACACCGTCGCCACTCTATTGCCTGGCGCTTTTTATTTTCTAAGAGAAACTCAGTTACCACCGATTGAGTTGTTGAGAGAGCATAACGTGCCGATGGCAATTGCTACGGACGTCAACCCAGGTACATCACCATTTTCTGATCTCACACTCATGCTGAATATGGCGTGCACGCTATTTCGCCTTACACCGCAAGAAGCACTGCGTGGTGTAACGCAACATGCAGCCAAAGCTCTGGGTTATCAAAACTCACGTGGCGAAATCAAAGTAGGGTTTGATGCGGACTTCTCTATATGGGATATCGAAAGCCCTGCGGATTTAAGCTATCAAGTCGGAGCAAAACGTCTGGTAGGTCGTATAGTAAATGGTGAATACATTTCACACGGAGGCCAATAATATGTCTCAATTCGACCTACACTCTCCCCTATTTCATTGGCAAGGCCGTCATGATGCCGAGGACGGCAAGCTTGGTCAGCGAATTCATCACGTTGTTCAACGCCAAAAAGCAGATGAGTTGAGTGCCGTTGCGCATGGCGTCTC
The DNA here is from genome assembly GCF_000354175.2 of Vibrio alginolyticus NBRC 15630 = ATCC 17749. Lineage (NCBI taxonomy): Bacteria > Pseudomonadati > Pseudomonadota > Gammaproteobacteria > Vibrionales > Vibrionaceae > Vibrio > Vibrio alginolyticus. The sequence goes on along the minus strand of NC_022349.1, from coordinate 350,728 downwards.
ATTACTCGGTTTTGCTACCGACGCTGGCGTTGCGAGAAACAAAGGACGCATTGGCGCGAAAAAAGCGCCAGACTTAATCCGACGAGCACTCGCTAATTTAGCATGGCACCAAGACGCCCCACTATATGACTTAGGTACTGTGGTGTGTGAAGACGACTTACTGGAAGAGAGCCAAGCTCTATGTGCAGCAACCATTTCAAGCGCACTGCCCCATACACCAGTCATCGTGCTGGGTGGTGGGCATGAGATTGCGTGGGCCTCGTTTTCCGGCTTAGCGGAATATTTTAAAGCGCACCATCCAGAGAAGAAGCCTAAAATCGGCATTATCAATTTCGATGCGCATTTCGATTTGCGCGCATTCGAGAGTAACCTCGCCGACATAAGACCGAGCTCTGGTACACCCTTCAACCAAATTTACCATTTTTGTCAACGTAACGATTGGGACTTTCATTACGCTTGTATTGGTGTAAGCCGCAGTAGCAACACTAAAGCGCTATTTGAAAAAGCAGATGCGTTAAATGTTTGGTATGTAGAGGACAATCAGCTCTGCTACTTAAACCACAGTTATCACTTAACTCAGCTTCAGCATTTTATTGACGACTGTGACTACCTCTATTTGACTATTGATCTGGATGTATTCCCTGCTGCAACCGCACCTGGAGTCAGCGCACCAGCAGCTCGGGGAGTGAGTTACGACACAATTGCCCCCTTTTTAGATCGAATTCTTCATTACAAAAATAAGTTAATGCTGGCTGATATCGCCGAATACAACCCAAATTATGACGTCGATAGTCAAACAGCACGATTAGCTGCCCGTTTGTGTTGGGATATCGCCAACGCAATGGCGGAAAAACAGCACAAACCATAATGCATCCCAGATGCCACTGATTATTACGACCAAGCAAGTACTTGGTCATCACGAGAAACTAAAGGAGTCTGAAATGACACAGCGCCAGGGACAAGATCCACGACTTGATACAAGCAGAACAATTCGTGCACCTCACGGAGATAAACTGCGCGCAAAATCTTGGCTAACCGAAGCCCCTCTTCGTATGCTGATGAACAACCTTGATCCTGATGTTGCAGAACATCCACATTCACTGGTTGTATATGGCGGCATTGGCCGAGCAGCGCGAAACTGGGAATGTTACGACAAGATTGTTGAAGTACTTGAAAGACTCGAAGATGACCAAACGCTTTTAGTTCAATCAGGCAAGCCTGTTGGTGTTTTCCCTACTCATAAAAATGCTCCACGCGTGCTTATCGCAAACTCAAACCTTGTTCCGCATTGGGCAAACTGGGAACACTTCAACGAGCTCGATAAACAAGGCTTGATGATGTACGGCCAAATGACCGCTGGCAGCTGGATATACATTGGCTCGCAAGGTATCGTACAAGGCACATACGAAACGTTCGTATCTGTTGCAAAAAAACACTTTGGCGGCGAAGCAAAGGGCCGTTGGATTCTAACAGGTGGTCTTGGTGGCATGGGTGGTGCTCAACCTCTCGCTGGTACAATGGCGGGCTTCTCCATGATTGCAGTAGAGTGTGATGAATCACGTATCGATTACCGCCTACGTACAGGCTATGTCGATAAGAAAGCGACTTCTTTAGATGAAGCGCTAGCTATCATTAAAGAGTCAGACACACCAGTATCGGTTGGTCTACTAGGTAATGCAGCAGACGTTTTCTCTGAGCTGGTAGAACGTAATATCACGCCTGATGTCGTAACAGACCAAACGTCTGCACACGACCCGCTCAATGGCTATTTACCACAAGGCTGGAGCATGTCTCACGCAGCAGAAATGCGTTTGCAAGATGAAGCAATGGTCGTAAAAGCAGCGAAAAAATCCATGGCTGTGCAAGTTCAAGCGATGTTAGAGCTGCAAAATCGCGGCGCCGCAACACTCGACTACGGTAACAACATCCGCCAGATGGCCTTGGAAGAAGGCGTAGAAAACGCATTCGATTTTCCTGGCTTCGTTCCAGCCTACATTCGTCCTCTATTCTGTGAAGGTATCGGTCCTTTCCGTTGGGCTGCTCTCTCTGGCGATCCTGAGGACATTTATAAAACCGACCAAAAAGTAAAAGAGCTAATTCCAGATAATCCGCACTTACATAACTGGCTAGATATGGCTCGCGAACGCATCCAGTTCCAAGGTTTACCTGCGCGTATTTGCTGGGTTGGTCTTAAAGATCGTGAGCGTCTTGGTCAAGCATTCAACGAAATGGTGAAAAATGGCGAACTTAAAGCGCCCGTTGTCATTGGTCGAGATCACTTAGATTCTGGCTCTGTAGCAAGCCCGAACCGTGAAACCGAAGGTATGATGGACGGTTCTGACGCCGTATCAGACTGGCCATTATTAAACGCGCTACTCAACACGGCGGGCGGCGCAACTTGGGTTTCACTGCACCACGGTGGTGGCGTAGGTATGGGCTTCTCGCAACACTCAGGTATGGTTATCTGCTGTGACGGCAGTGAAGATGCCTCAGAACGTATTGCCCGCGTGCTGCATAACGACCCAGCAACAGGCGTGATGCGTCATGCTGATGCGGGATACGATATCGCTAAACAATGTGCAGCAGAGCAAGGGCTAGATTTGCCAATGCTCAACGAAGAACTGAAGAAGCTCAAGTAAGGATGAAAGAGATGTTAAATTTAACGCTAAAGCCAGGTCATATTAGCTTAAACGAACTACGCCAAGTGAGCCGTTCACCAGTCAACCTTACTTTGGATCCTGAAGCCATTCCGGCCATTGAAGAAAGCACACAGGTCGTAGACCGAGTCATCGCGGAAGATAGAACGGTTTACGGAATTAACACTGGTTTTGGGCTATTGGCTAACACACGAATAGCACCAGAAGATTTAGAAACACTGCAACGCAGTATCGTTCTTTCTCATGCGGCAGGTATCGGTGAGTTTATGTCAGATGAAACGGTTCGTCTGATGATGGTATTAAAAATCAATAGTCTGTCTCGTGGCTTTTCTGGGATTCGCCTAAAAGTCATTAATATGCTGACCGACCTAGTCAACGCACAAGTTTACCCTTGCGTACCTAAAAAGGGCTCTGTTGGCGCATCAGGTGACTTAGCTCCTCTAGCCCATATGAGCACTGTATTACTGGGAGAAGGACAAGCTCGCCACAACGGTAAAATCATTTCCGGGCAAGAAGCATTAAAAATCGCAGGTCTAGAGCCTATCACTCTGGCGCCAAAAGAAGGCTTAGCGCTACTAAATGGGACTCAGGCATCCACAGCGTTCGCATTGGAAGGCCTGTTTATCGCGGAAGACCTTTTCGCGTCAGCAACCGTTTGTGGTGCAATGTCTGTTGAAGCCGCTCTCGGCAGCCGACGTCCATTCGATCCGCGCATTCACCGTGTACGTGGTCATCGCAGCCAAATGGACGCAGCACTCGCATACCGTCATTTGTTAGACACATCGAGTGAAATAGGTGATTCGCACACTAACTGTGAAAAAGTACAAGACCCGTATTCTTTGCGCTGTCAGCCTCAAGTGATGGGCGCGTGTTTACAGCAAATCCGCAATGCGGCGGAAGTATTACAAGTAGAAGCGAACTCCGTATCAGATAATCCGTTGGTGTTTGCTGAAGATGGTGACATCATCTCTGGCGGTAACTTCCACGCGGAGCCTGTTGCAATGGCAGCCGACAACCTAGCACTTGCGATTGCCGAGATCGGCAGCTTGTCTGAACGTCGTATGGCATTACTTATCGATAGCGCGCTATCAAAACTGCCACCGTTCTTAGTCGACAATGGTGGTGTGAACTCTGGTTTCATGATCGCTCAGGTGACCTCTGCTGCGTTAGCAAGTGAAAACAAAACGCTCGCTCACCCAGCGTCAGTAGACAGCTTGCCAACATCTGCAAACCAAGAAGATCACGTGTCAATGGCAACATTCGCGGCTCGCAGATTGAAAGAAATGGGCGAAAACACTCGCGGTATTCTGGCTGTCGAGTACCTCTCAGCAGCACAAGGCCTAGACTTTAGAGCGCCAAACAAGTCCTCTGAGCGTATTGAGATTGCGAAACAAATGTTGCGTGAAAAAGTATCGTTCTACGATAAAGATCGCTACTTTGCTCCAGACATTGAACAGGCAAATACTCTGCTTAAGCTGGCTATCCACAACACGCTCATGCCAGAGAGCTTGTTACCAAGTGTTCAATAACCAAGCATAACTGGCATTTCATCGAATAAACAGATAATGACTTGAAGGCTCTACGTTCAGCGTGGAGCCTTTTTACATACGATTAAACATGTTGATGGCACTATTTATGAACGCCTGTCTACTTTGATGGCTATACTTTAAAAGATAGGCGAGCGAAAAGGTCGTTGTTTATTGTTTTCACAAATAAAAGCGTTGCTAAAGTATGCGTTTTTAACGGTTTATCCGCCGAAATAGTGTCTTATTGTTAGGATACGGTGAAGTTTTCACTGGATGGACCATTGCTACGCAGATATTCGCATATAATCCCACACAGTTTTGGTTACTACGTAAAAATTATGTTTCTAACACCTTATTTTTCAAACACTAATCACCAGTTTCAGTTCACTCGCGAACAAGCAAGCCACTTTGCAAAACGTGTCGCAGGTGACTACAACCCAATTCATGATGAAGACAACAAACGCTTTTGTGTCCCTGGAGATTTACTTTTCGCTGTGCTTCTTAGTAAAGAAGGCGTTAGCCAAAAGATGCGTTTTAACTTCTCTGGCATGGTAAACGATGGTGTAGCACTTCATATTGAAAATAAGTGTGACAAAGAAAGCGCTGTTGTTGACGAGGCAGGTAAAGAATACTTACACATGTCCCGTGAAGGTGAAACTAACCACGATCCGGCATTTATTGAGCATGTAGTGACAAATTACGTGCAATTTTCTGGTATGAACTTCCCTCACATCATGGTTCCTCTTATGGAAGAGAAGCAAATGATGATTAACTGCCAGCGTCCATTAGTTATTTATGAAAGCATGGAAGTCGAATTTTCACGCTTAGACCTTACGCATCCAGAGGTGGATTTCACTGGCGCAACATTCGACGTAGAAGGAAAACGAGGTGTAGTCACCTTAAACTTTGCGTTTAAAGAAGACGGTGAAGTCGTTGGTAAAGGTATTAAGCGCATGGTTGCAAGTGGCTTGAAGCCATATGACCAAGAAGCGGTTGACGACCTTGTACGCCGCTTTAATGAACGTAAGGATGCATTCCTAGCAAAGTTCGTTAAGGCAGCCTAGTCGACTGCCCTATCAGAAGCGCACAAAAAAAGTGTTTACTAAAAGAAAGCCCAACGTCGACCGTTGGGCTTTCTTTTTATGTCTCATCCAAACAAAACTAAACGCAATGCTTAGAGCCAACGACGAACATGGTTTTTATAATCCACATACTCTTCACCAAACAATCGCTCTAAAACGCGTTCCTCAGGCTTGATTTGAAACCGATTCATATAACTGACAAATATCACGCCACAAAGCACCACACTCAAGTGCTGCCACCACAAACCAGTTGCTATGATTAGAAGCAATAATGCCGTGTACATAGGGTTGCGTGAAAAGGCAAACACACCTGTTCTTACAACAGAAGATGCCGCTTCAGGTTTTACTGGGTTTACTGTGGTTTTTACTTTGCGAAATTCATACACGCCAGCAATGCCCATGTAGCCAGACAACAAAGTTAATACACCTACTACAAATTCAACAAAGGGTACTCGAATGTTCATGCTCGGCGTCAAAACTTTAAGTCCGTACATCAAAAGTATGACTAGCAAAAACACCACAACAGGTGGGACTTTGAGTTCAAGTTTTCTCAAGATTCATATCCTTTGAAAGGGTCTAAATACGGTTTCTAAAAAGCCCAGTAAAACTGGGCTTGATCTAGTCCGATTACAACAAAGTTAACAATGCCTGAACGGGATGCTTGGGCTTCGTTCCTTCAAAGCGTTTAACTTGGCTGCGGCAAGAATAGCCTGTAATCAAACATCTCTCGTTATCCAACTTATCTAAGCTCGGCTTCCAGCTTAAATTGTAAATGTCTTTCGACATCGACAACTTATCAACCTCATGACCAAACGTACCCGCCATACCACAACAACCAACAGGTACCGTATTCAAAACTGCACCAAAGTGAGCAAAAATAGCGCCCCACTCTTTTTCCGCATTGGGCATTTTGGTTTTTTCAGTACAGTGCGCAAACAGATACCAAGGTTCCTGCGCCTTATGCTCTCCGCTTTCAAACGCTTCTAGTCTTGGGTAAAGCCATTCGTGGGCTGTTAGTACATCGAAATTACCTCGCTTACTGCCAAGCACTTCAGCGTATTCATCTCGATAACACAGCACCAAAGCAGGATCGACGCCAACTAATGGGATATCCAAATCCGCTACCATCGCCAAGAACTTCGCTGTGTCGGCTGCTGTGTCCTTAAACTGACGTAAAAACCCTTTAATGTGTTGTGCTTTACCATTCGGCTTAAACGGCAGAAGTACCGGATGCATACCCAGCTTTTTCAATAACTTAACGAAGTCTTCAACGACATCAGCGTCGTAGTAGCTAGTGAATGGGTCTTGAACAATTAAAACATGCTTGCTCTTTTCAGACGAAGACAAACCACTGAGCGCTTGCAGATCATAAGGCGTTGTCAGCGACTCTACTCGTTGTTTCAAGGTGGGTACTGATAACAACGGCGCATCGACATACCCGACCGTAGATGCCGTTAAACTTTTCACCCACGACTGCTTCAAAACACCATTTACGACACCTGGCGCTTTCGCCATCATCGGCAGCATAGTCTCAATGTTGGCAACCAGATAGTCTTTTGCAGGACGTTGGTAACGAGAGTGATAGATGTTTAAAAAGCGCGAGCGAAAGCTCGGAACATCGACTTTAATCGGACACTGACTCGCACACGCTTTACACGCCAAACAACCATTCATCGCTTCATACACTTCGTGAGAGAAGTCATACTCGTGACGACGATTGATAGAATGACGTACGCGGTCAATCATGGTTTTGATTGATGTTTTGTTTTCTAGTGTTTGCTTTTCTAAGTCAAGGATATCAATGCCTTGTTCAGTGAGCTGACGCAACCACTCGCGAACCAAACCCGCACGACCTTTCGGTGAATGACGACGATCGGCTGTTACTTTCATCGATGGACACATTGGCGAGCTAGTATCGTAGTTAAAACACAAACCGTTACCGTTACATTCCATCGCTTGTTTAAAGCTGTCACGTACTTGAACGTCAATCTGACGGTCATAGTAACCACGTTTGGTATCGGTAACTTTGACAAGCTCTGCATCACTATCCAGCGGTGTACAGATTTTGCCCGGGTTCATTTTGTTGTGTGGATCGAATGCCGCTTTCACACGTCTCAGTTCAGTAAACAACTCGTCGCCGAAAAACTCAGGGCCATATTCTGAACGGAAACCTTTGCCGTGTTCACCCCACATCAAACCACCGTATTTCGCCACCAGCTTGACCACTTCATCAGAAACTTCGTGCATCAATGCTTCTTGGTGCGGGTCACACAAATCCAACGCAGGACGTACGTGAAGCACCCCAGCATCGACGTGACCAAACATGCCGTAATTCAGAGACTTGCTGTCTAACAGTTCTCGAAACTCTACAATGAAGTCCGCCAGGTTTTCTGGTGGCACACAGGTATCTTCAGCGAATGCGACCGGTTTAGCACGACCTTTTGCTGCGCCTAACAAACCCACCGCTTTTTTACGCATGTTGTAAATACGCCCAATGCTCGCTACATCGTTACAAACTTGGTAGCCGATAATGCCCGCTTCTTCTGTTTCCAACATGGTATCGAGCTTGGCGGTCAATGCTGCAACCTGAGCAGCAACTTCCTCTTCGTCCTGACCTGCGTATTCCACCATATTGATACCAAGCATCTCTTTATTTGGAACATCGGTAAGTAAATCGCTCACGGTGTGCCAAACGATATCTTGCTTCGCGAGATTAAGCACTTTTGAGTCAACGGTTTCTACAGACAGCGCCTTCGCTTCTACCATAAACGGTGCATTACGCAGTGCAGAATCAAAGCTGTTGTATTTAACGTTAACCAACGTACGCGCTTTCGGAATTGGCGTCAGGTTAAGCTTCGCTTCGGTAATGAATGCCAATGAACCTTCAGCGCCGCACAGTACTCGTGTGATATCGAAACGGTCACCTTCTTCATTCAAGGCATTTTTTAAATCGTAGCCCGTTAAAAATCGGTTAAGAGGAGGAAACTTATCTACGATCTGCTGGCGTTTTTCACGACATACGGATTCCGTTACACGTAGCGCCTTGGCAGCAAACTCGCCTTCTTTTGGGTAACCATGAGACAAGTCCGACTCTAAAATTGAACCATCAGCAAACACCGCTTGTAGCGACAAAACATGATCGGATGTTTTTCCGTATTTCAGAGAACCTTGACCAGAAGCATCGGTGTTGACCATGCCGCCAATCGTTGCACGGTTACTGGTAGATAAGTCTGGAGAGAAGAAGTAGCCATAAGGGCGAACAGCGTCATTTAACTGGTCTTTCACTACACCAGTTTGTACACGAACCCAGCCTTCTTTCTCATTAATCTCAAGCACTTTGTTCATGTGACGAGACATATCCACCACAATACCTTTGGTTAGCGACTGACCATTGGTCCCTGTGCCGCCGCCACGAGGTGAAAAGGTAATTCGTTCGTACTTTTCTTTATTGCTCAGTTTACCGAGGAGAGAAACATCTTCTGTCGTTTTGGGATGAACGACAGACTGAGGAAGTTGCTGGTAAACACTGTTGTCAGTGGCAACCGCTAGTCGGCTTGAATATTGGCTTTCGATATCACCAGTGAATCCGGCGTGCTCAAGCTCTTTCAGAAAACTAAGAACAAGAGGATCGACATCAGTTTGCGAGTGTAATCTTGGTAACATTTGCTTCCTGCCCCTACGACGCTGATCCGATCAGCTGCGGGTTGTGTAATTATTTGCTCACTTCTCATACAAATTGGCGCTAAGCGAAACAAAACACCACAAAAGAGTTAGTGAAGTAATATTCTTTGAATTTCGTCACTTTACAACATTTAAAAAGACGAGCAAATCAGAATCTCGATACAATAATTAAACTTATGCTTTATTTTTTCACGCTTGATGCCTTACATTGGGGAACGAATCGCGTTTCTAGATGAGTTTTCAGAATGAAAAAAAATAAAATTGTGACCACTGAAGATATCCTTCTCAAACTTTGCCAGTCTGTTTCTGGCGTACTTACTTCGGCGACATCTTCTCAAGTAAATTATTCAGCAATGGTGCAAAAAATCCACAAGACTAGCCTCAAACCAGATTTTGGCTGTTTTGTTCTGTTTGATGGCGGATTTACCGGGCTAGTTGTGATTAATTTTACGGCAAAAGCCGCACTGGAGATCTACACCAACTACATGCGTAATATGGGCATGCCAGAAGAAGAACTGGCAATATCTCATACTTCTGACGAGGTAGGCGATGTTCTGGGTGAACTCATGAATCAACTGGTCGGAGACTTCACTAATAAAATTCGTAAAGACCTGCAAACGAACATCACACAAAACCAACCAAAAATGCTGGCGTTGAATAAGCAAGTTATCTTACAAGTTGATACCAACCTTGACCGCCCTCAAGCGCGCAGAGTGACGTTCTCCACCGAAAACAACAATATTTTCTATCTCGAACTAGCAATGGATAAAACTGAGTTCATCCAACTGGAAGAGTTTGAAGTTGCTGAAGACGAAAACCCAGACGACATTTTAGAGGCAACACGTAAACAGTTGGCTGAGAAAGAATCTAAATCGTCGGGATCAAACGATGATGCCGATGACTTGCTCAACCAGCTCGGGTTGTAATTCTAACGAATCTTAATGAAGAATGGCTTCTTAGACACAAGTACGGCTTCATACTGATTACGACGAACTAAAACGCCAGCCTCGCTTAATGCGAGGCTTCTTTTTATGTGCAGAAATTATCTTCAGTCCCACCTTGTATTTCGTTTTTATGTCAAAAAAGGTAATATGTCTGACTTCATAAATTTTCTGCTTTCGTTACTGGTTGTCGATGGATAAACAAAAAGCTCTGAAAAAAATCGCCAAGTGCTTAGAACTGGGCAATTCCGCTAATGTTAATGAGGCTGCCAATGCTATCAAAATGGCACATCGCCTCATGCTTAAATATGGTCTCGATAAAGACGATATTGAGTTCATCAGAATGGGAAAAACACAATCTTCTCATCTGCTACCAGCGAACATCAGTTCTACCATATTGCGAGTGATTCGCGGCATTAACACAAAATTCGGTGTCGAAGCAGTATTGTTGAATCACAAAGGGCTCAAACGTGTCGAATTTATCGGTGAAGCAGATCGCGCTATTTTTGCTGCATTTGCTTTCGATATTGTTTATCGCGAGATGAACGAAAGTACCGGACAATTCCGAAACAGCTTTGCTGGCACCGGCACCTCTTCTCAGGAAGTGACTCGCCGTGTGAACTCATTTGTATCTGGCTGGGTGGAAGGCGCGATTGAAAAATTGCCAATTATTTCTCCAGATGAAGAGTCGGCCAATAAAATTAATGACTATATTGATAAAGAATTCCAAAACATTGACCGCGAAACGTTCAAGAAGCAATTGAAAGAAGCGATGAAAAACCTAACTTAAGACTACGAAGTGGGCTTAAAGAAAGGTAGAAAGGTTTCAGTTAACCGTGGAGTGGGCGGCGAACAAGCACGCAAAATGTTGGGCGATTCATCGAAATAGCCAGAATAGTAAAGGATTCACATAAGCAGCAATGACTTCGATGTCGATGGGGCTTACTTTGAGAGCTTTAGCAGTATTGATAGGAATTTTCTTACAGAAACTCTTATCAATCTTACTTTCTCATAACAAATATCAATGCTTGTTTATTCATAATTCGCATCCCATTATGAGGCATGGTTTCGCCTCAGTTTTATACGGAGATTTTCCCTTGAAAAAGATGCCTATTGCACTAGCTCTAGTGCTAGCTCTTACTGGCTGTCAAGCCACTCAACGCCAAAATGCAACAACGGGTGAATACGAAACTAACTCCACCACGCAAGGCGCGCTTATTGGTGCGATCGCTGGCGCAGCAATCGGTCTAGCAACGGGTGATGATGCTAAAGAACGTCGTCAGCATGCACTCATTGGTGCAGCCGCAGGCGGAGCGACTGGCGCTGGCGTTGGTTACTACTTTGACCAACAAGAAGCGGAATTACGTCGCGCTTTGCTAAACTCTGGCGTACAAGTTCAGCGTGTTGGTGAAAATCAGCTTTTACTGCGTATGGAAAACGGTATCGGCTTCTCTTCAAGCTCTTACCAGCTTGATGCTAGTATCCATAATACTCTACGCGGTGTTGCTCGCATCCTAGTTGAGTACCCAGATACCAGTCTCGTTATTGACGGTTACACGGATAGCACAGGTAGTGAGTCATACAACCAAAAGTTGTCAGAGCGCCGTGCAGAGTCCGTACGTCAATTCCTAGTATCTCAAAACGTTGCACCTGGTCGTGCAATTGCACGCGGCTACGGCGAACGTAACCCAATTTGCTCAAACCAAACTTCTGAAGGTCGTGCGTGCAACCGTCGTGTTGAAATCCAGATCTTGCCACTGAAGTAATTTGGTTGCACCATAACGGTAATAATAAAAAATTACCGGAGCAGGCCTAACCATTATCGTTAGGCCTGACATATTAATGTCTGTCAAAACGTCTGCCCTACTCTGCTTATTTAGCCTCAGTTTTTCTGGCTACTCACTTGCCTCTCAAGCTCCAAATGACCCCGTCGAACAATACGAGTACGCACAACAATTATTGGCATCAAACGAAGCTGAAGCCTCACCAGAAACGCGCTACTGGCTAGAGCAATCCGCCAACCAAGGTTACCTCCCTGCACAAAAACAGCTCGCGAACGACTTTGCTAAAGGGATAAATGGCGAAAAAAATGAAACACAAGCGTTATATTGGCTAACCTCTATCGCACTCAATGACCCAACCGATCGTGGCTTTCTTCTCGCCGATTTTATTCAGCGCAATCCAGATAAGGTCACAACTTCTCAATTGACTGAAGCCTTGTATCAAATGGCTTCTCAGCATAATCCAGCAGCAGAACAAGCTTATAATCAACTGTTAGAGCAGCGCTTCAACCAACTGCGAGCTAAACAAGTCTCGCAAATAAAGTCGCTCGATAAAAAGGCTGAGCAAGCACAGGAAGAGAAAAGCACAGTTGCAAACCCCAAAGTAGAACACTCGCCGTTTTTATGGCTGATCTGGCTAGCGGCGATACTCATCATCAGCGGCTTAAGTTTTCTCGTAATCAAGAAACTCAAGCAGAATAGAAAAGCGCGTGAAGCCAAAGAGGAAAGCCAAAATCAACGAATGGCGAAAAAAATAAAAGAGCTAGAGTTTACGAACAAGCAACTGAAGCGTCAGTTAGAGAAAGTATTCAGAGAGTTTAAGAAATCCAAAACTCAGGCAGAAAACCATAAGCTAAGCGTCGCATGCGCCATGCTTGGCTACACACCACAAACCATCCCTGATTTACAGGCAATCAAGCTACGCTATAGACAGTTATCAAAGCTTTATCATCCTGACACAAGGGGCAGTGAAGAAGAAATGAAGCGACTCAATCATGCCTTTAAGCTCGTCTCACAAAATGTTACAAAACAGTAAAAATAGGTCAGGATACTTTGGCTGCCATGCTTTTATTCCCATATAATCAAGCACCGCAATCGATCTCCCTCTCAAAGAAATTAACAGACATTTAACTTAAGTCGCGCTTTTATGCCATAATGCCCGGCGCAAAATAACACCTAACGACTCAAATTAATCTAGGTGGGGAGAAAATCAATGTTCACTGAAGAAGGCACCTGTGATTGGTGTAAAAAACCTAGTCTTGTAACTCGTCACGATTATTTAGATGGCAAGCACCACTACTCATGTAAAGCTTGTTACGATATGGCGAAAATCGACGTGCGCCTATTTAACCAAGGCGAATTGCAAATGCGTGAACGTTTGCAACGAGCGAGCTAAGCAAGACGGAATCAATGGAACTGATTTTCAAAAGCGCCTTTTATAAGGCGCTTTTTTGATCGCCCAAGCCTATTTCCAATCTCTATCTCGTATTCCCTCCTATCCTACATAGCATGTCGCATCGGTTATCAGCCCTCTTCCACTGTATACAAACCACTGTCCGTGAAAAACACCTGTATATACAGTAGTAAACCCCTGTATGTCTCTCGTCCAACTTTCTACTCACCTCACATTTTTAAATTGATGTTAGACATATCAGAAATGAAAAATAAACAAATGAATTCAATTACTTAAAGTAAAATCCTTTTATTTCCTTCTCAAAAAACCGCAAATAACTTTTGAGAAACTTGTTGATCAGGTCGCCAAAACAAACTACTGTATACACATACAGCATGTATAAAGGAACAGTAAGATGCAGTTACAAAGTCAATCTCATACATACTCTCGCTACAACGTATTGGCACAAGCAACTAAGCCCATGGCCGTTTCGGATCAGCTTCTATCTAAGCTGGCTGTTTTATCGCAGCAGAAACAATGGATTTTGTTTACAGCAGACTGCCCTCGTCCAGACTTTGAACAACTCACTGCTTCTAATATTTGCTGTAAAAACGTTATTCAAATGAAGCCCTCTCAACAGCTTTCAGAAGTCGAGATCGTGATAAAAGCCATCCGATCAGGTAATGCCAGTGCTGTTGTCGCATCCAATAAAATTGCACTTATGAATCAATCTATGTTGCGCGACGTGGCGCAGCGCTATCAGTGTGAAGTCTTTTTCGTCGAAGGCAGAGTTAATAAGTACCACTAATAAGTTCGACGTTATCTATCCTGCATCTCGCCTCCTTTTTAAGGGGGCATTTTTTTGTATTAAAGAAAACAGGCAAACGTTTGCTTTTTTCTCTGGCGAGTTAAAATAGTTCTGGTATGATGCCCACATTCGATTTATTCAGCGCCCACATTTTGCTGAATATCTTCTCTTTCTGACGTTTGATTAAGATGATAGGAATGTCGCAATGAGCCTTGCTAATCAAGTACTTGCCGTCAATGACGACCTGCCAATTCGCACCCATAAACCCGTTCATAGTGGAAAAGTTCGTTCAGTTTACTGGTTAACTGAAGAAGACAGCGCCCGACTGATCAAAGAAAAAGGATACAATGTCGCTCCAGATGCGCCTTTGGCTATCATGGTGATTAGCGACCGAATCTCTGCATTCGATTGTATTTGGCATGCTGAAGGTGGTCTTAATGGTGTCCCGGGTAAAGGGGCTGCGCTTAATGCGATTTCTAATCACTGGTTCAAACTGTTCAAAGAAAATGGCTTAGCAGATAGCCATATTCTAGACATTCCTCACCCTTTTGTTTGGATTGTACAAAAAGCCAAACCGGTAAAAATCGAAGCCATCTGCCGCAAATACATCACGGGTTCGATGTGGCGCGCTTACGCAAATGGCGAGCGCGAGTTTTGTGGAATCCAACTTCCTGAAGGGTTAGGAAAAGACAAAGCACTGCCAGAGTTGCTAATGACCCCATCCACAAAAGGCATTCTAAAAGGCATTCCCGGTGTGCCAGAAGCGGATGACGTAAATATTACTCGTCAAAACATCGTAGACAACTACGAAGCATTTAACTTCTCAAGCGCTGACGATATCGCACTCTACGAAAAATTGCTGAAAGAAGGCTTTAACGTTATCAGCCAAGCGTTAGAAGAAATCGACCAAATCTTTGTCGATACCAAATTCGAATTTGGTTATGTTCATGATGCTGCTGGCAATGAAAAGCTGATTTACATGGATGAAGTGGGTACACCAGACTCGTCTCGTATATGGGATGCTAAAGAGTACCAAGCAGGTCACATCGTAGAGAACTCAAAAGAAGGTTTCCGCCAGTTCCTACTTAACCACTTCCCTGACCCAGATATCTTGCTAAACAAAGAACGTATGCCTGAGCGCGAAGCTCTCGCTCGTGATAATGCTTTACCCGTCGAATCTTTGATGGCGATTTCGAGCACTTACATTGGTATTGCCGAGAAGATTACAGGCAAGCCGATTCATTTGAGTGAGAATCCGAAAGCGGAAATCATCGAGGTTCTGAGCAAAGAATACGGATTGATTGACTAGCACTGTCGCTAGATTGCTAAACGCTTTCCAATAAAAAGTCCGCACTAGCCTGCGGACTTTTTTCGTATTAGGCTCACCTTAGCCGATATTTAACGTAGTGCCATCTGTTGTAGAGGCTGACTTGGTCGTCACCTGATATGTTTTGTCTTTAATCGTTGATACAAAATACCAGGTCGACTCTGCCTTGTCGGGCGTAAAAGTAACGCGCATAAAGCCACGCTGTTTGATGTCTGCCCACTGTAATTCTGACACTAAGTGCGGCAGCGTGTATTCCATTTGAGCGATCGCGACAGGGTCTAACGCGAGGTAGGCCTCTAACCCAGGGGAACTCACAGAGCTAGTCGCAAACTCTACCCCGATAGGATGCTTAGATATGTCTTTAAGCTCACTTGCCCATGCGTTGTGCGTATCTCCTGCCAAGCAGACAAAGTTACCACTGCTGGCTTTGGCCAGTTGATAAACTTTCTCTCGCTCAACGTAGTAACCATCCCATGCATCTAGGTTATATGGCAAAGCAATGGTATCTAAACTTGGGTCAGAGAGATAACCCGTAATCGCAGAGTTTACCGCTAATAACGCCTCTGTTTTTTGTTCTTCAGTGACAGTAAACAATTGAAACATCGCGGTCATAACCGAACTTGGCAACTCCATACGAGACATTAACACTTGTTGCCCTAGCACATTCCAAGTTGCGTCGTGCGTACTGAACGCATCCATCAGCCAAGCGAGTTGGTCAGCGCCTAACAGCTCTCGGTCTTGACTGCGCGACTGAGCAACTAAACCGCCAATAGCTTCCATCGTTGGTGAGCTGAGCGAGAAATAATCCAACGGTTTATCACGCCCCACAAGTCGCGTGTCGAGCATCATCAAATTGACTAAACTTCCAAACGAAAACTGACGGTAAATCAGCATGTTTGAGAAAGTGTTTTCACGAACGGGCAACCATTCTGTCCACGCGGCAGCCGCAGCTGCACGACGATCATTAAAGCTGCCTTCCTCTTCTTGATGGTTTTCCGCACCATTTTTCCAAGTATCATTTGCAAGCTCATGGTCATCCCAGACAGCAATCATTGGTAGGCTCGCATGTAACGCTTGCAGATCAGCATCTTGGCGATATTGCGCATACCGTTTTCGGTAATCATCTAAGGTAATGCATTCAGTGCCTTTGCTTGGTTCTCGCCCTAGTGCCTCAGCATCTTCACTAGCGTAGCCACCAGCACCATACTCATAAATGTAATCACCGAGATGAAGTACCACATCAAACGGTTCTTGCTCATGTTGATTTAAGATCTCTCGATACACATGGAAGTAACCAGCAGGATAGTTTGCGCAAGAAACAACCGCCATGGATGCCTTTTCTACACCATCCTCTGGTAATGTTTGAGTTTGCCCGACTTCGCTAGTGACATCTCCAACCATGAATCGATAGTAGTAACGAGAATTTGCGTTGAGATTTTGAACATCGACTTTTACCGTGAAATCTCGGCTCGTGTCCGTGGCAAAAGTGCCACTTTGTACGATATCAGTAAAATTTTCATTAGAAGAAACTTGCCAGCTTACATCTGCGTAGCTCGCTGAGGTTGTAACACGAGTCCAAATGATTACTTGTGTTTGAGTAGGATCTCCACTCGCCACTCCGTGCTCAAAGGTAACCGCAACAGATTCACTAGCATCGCTACCACAGCCCACCAGCCCGGTAACAATCGCCGTTGAAGAGGCAGCTTTCATAAAGTCTCGACGAGACAAAGACATATTGACTTCCTTTCTTATTGTGTTTGTTTTTATGCCCAAATGACGTGGTGACTCGATCATCCTTGTATGCCAATAAGGGACGTTAATTCGAACTTACAGTACCAACCACTTAGTCGATAATTTGTCCTAAAAACACAAAGTTAGAAGCTAGTTATGACAATTGCATTTCCAAACGTTACATTTTTGTTAATTTAAGTGCAAATACTCTATATTCATCACACTTCCTAAGACCTGTGACAAAAACCTCAAAATAAAAAAGCGACCTACTTTGAGGTCGCTTTTCATTGCACTATTGTTAAGTGGTACATCGATGAAGTGGAAATGCTCAGCCTAAAACTTGATGTTAAGGACATCTTGTTCTGACGTATCCACCTTCAACTGACTGCGAGATTCTATGTACTCGATTTGCTGAACATCGAGCGAATATGGCATAACGACTCGCAATTCATTGATCCCTTCATGTTTAGCTAACTGGGTTAAGCGGACCAAATTGGATTCATCACTTTTACGAGAAGACATCGATTTTAATGCGGCATCCCACAACCGATCTTCAGGCTTGCTCAATTCCGCAATGTTCTGTTTCCACATCAAACCGAAAATAGGCGCGATGGTGGCAAATGCCTCTAAAAAGGTCCATTTTTTACTACCTGTCGCTCCTAAAAAGCTAGTGTAGTCGAATTCAATGCACGTCTTTCCTTGTTGATCCATTCTATGCCCCCGACACTCGAAAATGAGATATACCAAATATCGTTCAACTGTTTTGATATAGCAATGGGATATAAAACATTCGTCTTTTATGCCCTAATTTACATACAAAAGGAAATATTAAAACCAGCTTTGTAACAACTGATGTACAGCTTCGCCATATATAAGCATTCAATTGATTAATATTTCAATTAAGAAACTAAAAACAACACTCAAGTAACGCTATCAATATGAAATCATTATAGATTCACCAAGAAAATATCAATTCTTGTCACAACGTCATCCGTCGACCTACTTTACATCAATCACTCGACTGGCCTTTTTATACTGTATCTTCCAACCAGCCCAACGTGGCAGCTCCCAACGCTTCGGGTCTCCCTTACGGTTTCCCTCTCGATAAACGACCTGTACCAGCTTGCGAGACGCGTAATACTCGACATCTAGTTGGAGTTCTGGCAGCGAAAGTTCTAAAGGGTACTGCTCCGTGAAATCGTCGTATTCCCATTCTGGAACACCGTTAAATGTTAAGTCTTCTGGTTCAAACAACGCCATATCATCGATGTTTTCAACGCCTAATGTTTCCAACTGATCCTTTAACCAGCTAGAAAATGTCAAGGAGGCCAAGTCGTTAACCTCTTCTCCTTCGGCATTAAGGCCCAATGCGTTGTAGAGTTTCCAGTGTTGGATTTGCTGTTTTCTTTGAGAAGCAAAACCTGGTAACAGTGTCTCGTCTTCTATCATTTCGACAATAGACTGAACAGCAACATCACCTTTTAACGCTTGATGTTCAGTACAGATTGTTCGCCCGGCGTAGACCAGGTGCATTGTTGCTCTTGGGGTCTCCTCTTCATAATTCGTCTCACCTTGTTGCCACTCCCCAAATTCAAGTTCGCGTAATAATGTCAGCGGGATAGGCATCATAACTGATGCGAGGTTCAGTGTTTGCTTAACGCCTCGTCCTGGCACGCTATGGCTATCTAGCACGATGGCCGCTTCTTCTTTATCAGGAAAGCGGCTGTTACGCCCAACCAGCATCTCGACTACGCCATTTCCTAGAGCATCCCTTCGACGAGCTCGTCGGACAAACACAAGCTCAGGGTGCAATGAGGCGATGGAGAAAAAGAGCGCTTCACGTTTATATCGAGAGGCAACGTCAAGTTCCGGCAATTCAAATGCTTCTCGCATTTGTTTCGCTAAACCTTGCGCCTCTTCGAGTGCGCTGGCATCAATGACAATGCCCGGAAGTCGCTCCCCCCGAACCAAACGGATAAGCAAAGAGGCATCACACCCGTATGGTTCCTCTTGAGATAGAAGCTCAGCGACTTCACCACTTTGTCGCTGATAGAGTTGAGCAGGCACAGATAATGCTGCTGCCAAGTCAATCATTGCTTCCTTCTCTGTCTTCGCTTGAATTCTGGTAACGAGATCGGCAAACAGTGCATCAATGGGTAGTGGATATACTTTTCTCCCGTGCTGCGTGACATTGCCATCCTCATCAATCGCTTCCATGGATAACAACGTCGAATGAGATGCCTCTAGCGACTTTGGGGGAATTGAGTCGAGAAAATCGAGTGTTGAGAGACGGTACCCACAACAAGCCGCTGCCAGCATGGGCTCGACGAGCTCTTCTCTGTGTAATTCTGGAGGTGTCACCAACTCTAAAGGCGCGTGCTCACCATATAGACGAATACAAGCCCCTTCGGTAACGCGACCTGCTCGCCCCATTCGCTGCGCGGCACTGGCCTTAGAAATGTTGGTTAACGTCAGTGCTGTACGTCCATTTCGTTGTACAGTTCTGCGCTCTAAGCCGCTATCGATTACCACCCGGATATTAGGAATGGTCAGAGAGGTTTCCGCGACGTTGGTTGCCAATACGACTTTCCGTTGCTTTTGTACCGTCAGCGCACGATGTCGTTCTGCATCACTGACCGAGGCATGAAGTTTAACCACCATGACATCACTGCTGCTTTGTAGCATCTGCGCGCATTGGGCGATCTCTTTACGTCCTGGGAGAAAAACAAGAATATCGCCATCTTCATCTTCCAGTGCTTCTTTTACCGCTCCGACAACCTCCTGTTCACATCCCTTTTTGTTCGGTAAATAGCGGCTGTCTGTAGAACGATGTGTCACCGTGACTGGAAAGCAACGTCCCTCCGAACTCAGGCGCTTAGCATTCAGGTAACGAGCAAGCTTTTCGCCTTCTAAGGTAGCGGAAGTGACGATCAATCGATGTTGATTTTCTTGCTTCAAAATGGCGGTTAATAGATCAATATCCCAGCGTCGCTCGTGAAATTCGTCCACTATCACGACATCAAAGTCTGCTAGCTTGTTTTCCGAAAACCAACGCAGTGCAACCCCCGGAGTGACAAATACAACTTCGGTTTTTTCATCAAAATAGGCATGAAGCTTGATCGCGTAACCGACTTTGCGACCTATTGGCTCTCCAGATTGCTCCGCAAGAAATTCAGCCAGCGAGGTACAAGCAATTCGACGTGGTTCAATAACCAGAACGCGTCCGTGTTTTGCCGCCCACATGGGCAAGCGGGTAGATTTACCCGACCCGGTTTCGGCTTCCACCACAAGATGGTTAAGGCTTACATGATGGTCAAACTCGGCTTGCAGGCTGTCGATAGGTAGTTGAAACATAGAAATTGGATTTGATTTGATGATGCAAAACATTATACCCAAGTAAAAAAATCCTGCTTTAGGTATCTCTAAACAACCAATATTGCCGATATTTTCGTCGGTATCTGAATTTTTTTGCGACATTACATTGATGTGCATCAACGCATGTTTACAACTAAATAGTGAACCCGTTAAAATTTGGTGCGCATCCTTCAACCCTACATAAGGCACCCAATGAACAACGATAAACGCCCACTATATATTCCATATGCGGGTCCGGCTCTTTTAGCAACCCCTCTTTTGAACAAAGGCAGTGCATTCTCTGCTGAAGAACGTAGTTCATTCAACTTAGAAGGTCTGCTTCCAGAGTCGACCGAAACTATCCAAGAGCAGGTGGAACGTGCCTACCAGCAATACAAAAGTTTCGAAAGCGATATGGATAAACACATTTATCTGCGTAATATCCAAGACACCAACGAAACATTGTATTACCGCCTAGTGCAAAATCACATTTCTGAGATGATGCCTATCATCTACACACCGACTGTTGGCGCAGCATGTGAAAACTTCTCTAACATTTACCGTCGTGGTCGTGGTCTGTTCATTTCATACCCAAACCGTGACCGTATTGACGACTTGCTGAACAACGCAGCAAACCACAACGTTAAAGTGATTGTTGTGACAGATGGCGAACGTATCCTTGGCTTGGGTGACCAAGGTATCGGCGGCATGGGTATTCCTATCGGTAAACTGTCACTATATACCGCGTGTGGTGGTATCAGCCCTGCTTACACGCTACCAATCGTGCTTGATGTGGGTACCAATAACCCGCAACGCTTAGCTGATCCGATGTACATGGGTTGGCGTCATCCTCGTATTACGGGTGCAGAATACGATGCATTTGTAGAAGAGTTTATCCAAGCGGTACAGCGCCGTTGGCCTGATGCTTTGATCCAGTTCGAAGACTTTGCTCAGAAAAATGCGATGCCTCTTCTAGAGCGTTACAAAGACCGCGTGTGTTGCTTCAATGATGATATTCAGGGTACTGCAGCTGTTACTGTTGGCTCTCTACTTGCCGCCTGTAAAGCAGCAGGAACTCAGCTTTCTAAACAACGTATTACCTTCCTAGGCGCAGGGTCTGCTGGTTGTGGTATCGCAGAAGCGATCATCGCACAAATGGTATCGGAAGGAATTTCTGACGAGCAAGCTCGCTCACAAGTTTACATGGTTGACCGTTGGGGTCTGTTACAAGAAGGCATGCCTAACCTTCTTGATTTCCAACAACGCTTGGTGCAAAAGCATACCAATACGAAAGAGTGGGAAAATGAAGGAAATGGCTTCTCACTACTCGATGTTATGCGTAACGCCAAGCCAACGGTACTAATTGGTGTTTCTGGTGCGCCTGGCCTATTTAGCCAAGAAGTCATCGAAGAAATGCATAAACACTGTAAGCGTCCGATTGTCTTCCCTCTGTCGAACCCAACAAGCCGCGTGGAAGCGACACCGAACGACATCATTCGTTGGACAAATGGTGAAGCACTGGTTGCAACAGGTAGCCCATTTGAGCCAGTGGTTCATGAAGGTCGCACTTACCCTATTGCACAATGTAACAACAGCTACATCTTCCCAGGCATTGGCCTTGGTGTACTTGCTGTCAATGCAAAACGTGTCACTGACGAGATGCTAATGGAATCAAGTCGCGCGCTAGCAACATGTTCTCCTCTAGCAATCAATGGTCGTGGTGCACTACTTCCACCACTGGAAGAGATCCACTTAGTGTCGAAAAAAATCGCATTTGCCGTTGGTAAAAAGGCAATTGAACAAGGTGTCGCATTAGAAATTACTGATGAAGCATTGAACGTGGCAATTGAACAGTCGTTCTGGCAACCTGTTTACCGCCGCTACAAACGCACTGCGTTCTAAGCTTGAGACAATTCGTTTAATAATTAGCCCCTACCATGTAGGGGCTTTTATTTTTTATCATCCTAACCAGATTTTGGCATAAATGGGCTTCTCTCTTTTTGTTTCTATCAGATATGATGAGAACTACATTTTTAGTTAAGGATATAAAACGTTTTGTTGTTTTCTCGCATAAGATCAAAGTGGAAGCTGAAATTTTCCTGGAAGCGATTTGCTTTGATTTTGTCGATCTCTGCACTTAGTCTGCTTGTTTCTGTTATTGCCATCGACCGATGGGTGGTTTTACAAGCCAAAGAGAGCATTTTCACTGAATACGAGCAAATCCCTCAACATGAGGTTGCCGTAGTTCTTGGTACCAGTAAATACATCGGAAAGATCCTCAACACTTACTACACTCATCGCATTAATGCGGCGATTGAGCTTTACAACCAAGGCAAAGTAAAACAGTTTTTATTGAGTGGTGATAACGCCCACCGTTCATATAACGAACCGTGGACAATGAAACGCGACTTACTTAAAGCAGGCGTGCCTGAAGAAGTGATTCACCTTGATTATGCTGGCTTTCGTACCTTAGATTCGATTGTACGAGCAAAAAAAATTTTTGCTTCGGAGCGATTTCTGATTGTGACTCAACGCTTTCACTGCGAACGCGCACTGTTCATCGCTGATGCTTACAGCATTGATGCGCAGTGTCTCGCGGTAGCAGGGCCGACGGCCAACAAGCAAAAAACATCGATGCGTGTTCGAGAACTGCTAGCCCGTGTGAAAGCGTTTTTAGACCTGTATATTATCAATACGCAGCCTAAGTTTCTTGGCCCTCAAGAACCTATCGTCGCAGTAAAAGAGCCAAATAAAGCAGCTAACGAGCCTCTTCAAGTCCCCGTCGAATAGAGGAATAACGTGGCTCACAAGCCTAGTAACATTTCTATAAAACAAATGGGTAGTTTTCTACCCATTTCCAATTCTCAACATCACACTTTCTAATTTGCTCTACGATTCAGGCAAAACTCTTTTTCGCATTCAAAGTAACATTTCATCAATAAATAACTACAAGTCAGTTACTTTGCCATAAAAAAACCGACAAAAGGCAATGCAAAAGGAGCACTACCCATGACCGCACTCGCTGTGACATTGAAGAATTGGTTCTTCACTCGCAACAGCATGATTTTGAACGCGAATATCCTATTGTTCATTATCTTGTTTAATACCTTACCCTTTGAACCACAAGTAGTAACCGGCCTGAGCATCTTAGTTTTTGTTGCTATTCTGTGGCTAACCGAAGCGATTCACGTCAGCATTACTGCGCTGCTCATACCACTACTTGCGGTATTTTTGGGTGTGTTCAACACTCAAGCCGCACTGAATAACTTTTCCAACTCCATCATTTTTCTATTTTTGGGTGGTTTTGCACTAGCTGCGGCTCTACATAAACAAAAGTTAGATCAAGCGATTGCAGATAAAGTACTATTGCTGGCAAGAGGAAAAATGTCTGTCGCTGTATTCATGCTATTTGGTGTGAGTGCTGGCCTGTCAATGTGGATTTCAAACACCGCCACCGCCGCGATGATGTTACCGCTTGTGCTGGGTGTGATGACAAAGCTAGACGCCAAGAAAAACCACAACACCTTTTTGTTTGTTCTACTCGGTATCGCTTACAGTGCTTCAATTGGTGGTATTGCAACACTGGTTGGTAGCCCACCAAACGCAATTGCAGCCGCTGAAGTTGGCCTAAGCTTCACTGAATGGATGAAGTTTGGTGTACCTATTTCCCTAGTATTAATGCCAATCGCTATCCTCGTATTGTACACGATGACTAAGCCTGACCTTAGCCACAAGTTTGACCTTGACCATCAACCAGTCGAATGGACAAACGGCAAAATGATTACGTTGGCGATTTTCTTACTGACCGTAACTTTGTGGATATTCAGTAAGCCTATTAACGCTATGCTGGGTGGCTTCGCGAAGTTCGATACTCTTGTAGCTATTGGCGCCATCCTTCTACTTGGTGCTTCTCGCGCCGTCGAGTGGAAAGATATTGAGAAAACAACCGACTGGGGTGTGTTAATCCTATTTGGTGGTGGTATCTGTCTGAGTAACGTCCTAAAAGCAACCGGAACAAGCGTATTTTTGGCTCATAGCTTGTCAGGCTTCCTTGAGCAAGCCGGTATTCTCTTAACGATTCTTGCAGTGGTTGCTTTTGTTGTCTTCTTAACTGAGTTTGCGAGTAACACCGCCAGTGCTGCGCTACTTGTCCCTGTATTTGCGACCATTGCAGAAGCCTTAGGCATGTCTCCGGTTATTCTCTCTGCACTGATTGCCGTCGCTGCATCTTGTGCATTTATGTTACCTGTTGCAACACCTCCAAACGCGATTGTGTTCGGTACGGGTCATATCAAGCAAAAAGAAATGATGCGAATTGGTTTCGTATTAAACATTGCCTGTATTGCTGCACTAACGCTTTTCGCTTGGTTGTTCTGGTAAAAATAGCAAGTTCGATTAGCACTACACTGCTGCTCACGGTAATCGTATCGATAACCCAAACTTCCCCCCTAAGTGGTGTTCAGCAGTTTCCCTCTTGGTGGCCAGTTGGCCACCTTTTTTCTTTCCTTTTAGTGAACGGCTATCAGGCTTGCTTCTTTTCGCAAGCAAGTAAACCATAATGAGCTTCCACTCGGTTGCGACCATTGCGCTTCGCCTGATACAACACTTCGTCAGCTCTCGCCATGGTTTCTGAGACGCGTTCATTCTGCATTTGGGCAATGCCAATACTGCAAGTTAATGATTCACCGTGCACCCACAAATGATCCTCCACATTTTTGCGAATCATTTCTGCCTTCTCTAGCGCTTGTTCAATATTGGTATCAGGGCAAAATACGACAAACTCTTCGCCGCCCCAACGAACGAGTCGATCGTCTGAGTAAATAGAAGTCGCTACCACCATGACAAATTCGCGCAATATGTCATCCCCCATTTGGTGCCCAAATTTGTCGTTCACCTTTTTAAACTTATCCAAGTCCAAATAGAGAATACTGAAGGTGTTATGCCCCCAGCGAACCTGACGAGATTGTTGTTCCAGCCAGTGTTGCACAGCATATCGGTTCATCGCGCCCGTCAAAGCATCTCGATGCGCTAACTCTGCAAACTCATAGTTTTGAGCTCGCAAAGTATCATTCACCTTTTCCAAATGACGGTGACGCTTTTGCGCTTTTTCATAAGCCACTCTATTTTTTCGTAACTCATGCAGTGAAAAAGCCAGTCCAAGCGCCATCCAAGAGAGTAATAATGCATACAACAATGTTTCTTGCGCAAGGTAAGCGCCTTCAAACTCAATTTTATCAATCACAATTCTATGTTTACCAAGTGCCGCACCAGACCCAGTTGCAATATCAATACGTGTGATGTTTGAAAATTCAGGTGCAGAGTGTTCAATCGCGACTCCGTTATCTGCTAACCACCAGGTCATCACCTGAAGATTTTTAATCGGAATTTCGACAATATCGATCGAACCCGACGGAGAAAACTGCATGCCATTATATTTAATGGTGTACTCGTCGTCCGGTTTGGAATACTCAGAATTATAATTGCGAAGATACAAACGTAGGTCGTGGCTAGGGTTAGCCCCTATTCCTGCCTCTTCATATCGCACCTTCAATCGAATCGTATGGTAGTTGGAAAGGTCAATACCCTGTGTTGGCGTTGCTGAATCGGTATAAACCGAGATTCCGCAATAAGGCCAAGCATACGAGCTCTGCTTTAGTTCACAGCTAAGGACTAGGCTTTGCCGATCGTATGTGATATCTGCCTCACTCACACCTCCTTCACTGGCATCTTTAGTTGCATAGATATTGAAATACTCAGGTGTAATGGTCAGCTTTCGCGTATCGCCAAGCACACTATAAAGGGCAACCAAACTGATAGTGCAAATAGAAAGAGCAAAGATAAAGTTATGGATCCACTTCATGGGCAAGTGACCTGCTGAGATTATACAATACGTGGGGTTCAATAATTTCAAAAATGAAATCAAGGTGATTTATCAAGAAATAAAATCGCTTTTTCATTCAATTCTTAGTTTCGACACATGGTAACGGATTTTGAACCGTTATCACGTTTTAAAATTTCTAAAAAGTGCAGCCCAACTTCTATTTGCGAAGCATTTCACAGCCATAATTTTTAGAAAATAAAACACGATGCATAATAATTTAGTGCAAGACATTTACTTTAAAGCTCCTGTCAACCCTGCATCTCTTCTCCACTTCAGTATATACTGTGCAAAAACACAATAATGAGTAATGTCATGTCATTAATTGCAACTGGCACGCTAAACAAAATGCGTGCTTCTCTGGACGGTGCCGTCAACTACCGTCTTCCTGTCGGTGAGGAAGAAATCGACTTAACTCCTTTTCTGGGTAAAACGCTCACACTGACTCACACTGGCAATATTTTTTGTTGCTCATGTGGAAAGAAAACGAAAAAGAGTTATTCGCAAGGCCACTGTTTTGTATGCATGAAAAAGCTAGCAAGCTGCGACATGTGTATCATGAAGCCAGAGACCTGCCACTACGATCAAGGGACTTGTCGCGAACCACAATGGGGTGAAGAGAATTGCATGGTGGATCACTTTGTCTACCTGTCCAACACATCCAGCTTAAAAGTTGGTATTACTCGTCATACTCAAATCCCGACTCGTTGGATTGACCAAGGCGCGACTCAGGGCTTGCCAATTTTTAAAGTAAAAACTCGCCATATCTCCGGTTTAATTGAAGTTGAACTGGCGAAACATATCGCAGACAAGACCAATTGGCGCACACTGCTAAAAGGTGACGGTGAACCTATGGCATTGCAGGACCGTTTTGCTGAGCTATTGCCTTTAGTCGAAGAGAAAATTGCCGAGATAAAACAGCAATTCGGCGAAGATGCCATTGAAGTATTAAACGAAAGCATTACCGACCTTAGCTACCCGGTACAACAGCACCCAACGAAGATCACTTCGCATAACTTCGATAAAAACCCGGTTGTTACTGGCACTTTGCAAGGCATCAAAGGTCAATACCTCATCTTTGATACCGGCGTTATTAATGTAAGAAAATTCACTTCCTATGAAGTTGAAGTTAGTGAGTAATCGCTTGCAGAACGCGTTGATTCAAATAAAAATGAAAAAAGCTCGAGTTTGACTCGAGCTTTTGTTTTTCTATTAGGAAGAAATCGTTAGTTATGCGTCAAGGATGCTTTCTAGCACATCGAATAACATATCGACTTCTTCTATTGTGTTGTAATGCATACAACCAATTCGCACTACACCACCCGATTCTTCTAAACCAAGTTGACGAACTAAGCCCAACGCATAAAAGTGACCATTCCATACACAAATGTTATGTTCACCCAGTGTTTTCGCGATGAACTCTGGAGAATATCGGTCAAACGTTAGCGCAAAAGTTGGCGTGCGGAGTTGGCTATCTTCCTTTGCGATACCGAATAGATTGACACCATCTAATGCATTCAAACGCTGCAAGAAACGCTCACTCAAGCGCTGCTCATGTTGTTCATACAGTTGGTAGCTTTGCTCCAATCGTTGGCGAAGAGGTAAACCGACTTCACCAAATTGAGCCAGATACTCAACCGCAGAAACGACACCAGCAAGACCTTCAAAACTTTGCGTTCCTGTTTCAAATCGACCAGGGCCTATATTAGTGGCAGGCTCGACTTTGTAAGGGAGAATACTGTGGAGCCACTGATCGGCTATGTAAGCAATACCAACGTGTGGTCCGAAAAACTTGTAAGCTGAGCAAGCTAAAAAGTCACAACCTAACGCTTGAACATCAACCAAATGATGAGGCGCATAATGGACGGCATCCACATAAACTTGTGCCCCAACATTGTGCGCCATGCTGACTACTTGCTGTACATCCACAATAGAGCCCGTCGTGTTCGATGCATAAGTCACAGCGACAAGGCGCGTTTTATCAGAAAGAAGGCGGCTTAAATGCTCCATATCAAGCGTACAATCTTCTTCGTTGATACGAACTTGATGAACCGTAACGCCTTTATCTTCTGCCGCTTGCTGCCAGCTGGATACATTTGAATAGTGATCCAAAGCGGAGACAATGATCTCATCTCCTGCTTGCCAATCTCGACTAATCGCGCGACTAAGCTGAAAGGTTAGTGAGGTCATATTGGCACCGAAGACAATATTGCCAGATGAAGGGGCATTAAGTAGAGCCTGAGCCGACTCACGCGCATTTTGCATTACGTCAACGGTCACTTGGCTAGAAAAATAATGCCCGCCTAAGTTAGCGTTGAAACGACCTAAATACCCAACCATGCTGTCTAGTACTGGTTGAGGCACTTGTGAGCCACCTGGACCATCAAAAAACGTCACGGGCTTGTCGTTGTGGTATTGAGCCAACGCCGGAAATTGCTCTCTGATCTGATTAAGATTGAAGTTCATTACGCTTATCCGTAGCAGTAAGTACAAATACATCCATATGGCCCGCTTCGTCATCAATAACAGAGCGGATTGGGCACGCGTTATGCCACAGCTTGCTATCAGCCAAGATTGCGACCTCTCCGGTTTCTAGCACTTTACGGAAAAATGGGGCTTGGTTATGGCTGCTGTACAGCATGATGTCGCCACCGATGATGTTATGGCGTCCCACACCAACCATTGCAATATGATCAAAACCGTCTTGGTGCACACCTTCAGGTGCTACTTGGGTTTCTTCTTCCAGTGCCCTGATACGGATTTGGTGAATTTCTATTTCTTGACCGTTTGGCAGATGATTCGCATTGACAAACAATTCACACATTTCTCGAAATCCATCGCTGGTAAGAATATCCTTCTCAATTGGCTCGAATTGTCTTACTACATCACCTTGAAATCGGTTGATATCAGAGGATTGAACAAAGCTATTTTTATTTAAGTCGATGACTTTGCCGTTATCAAAGCCAACCACAGAATAACGTCGTAGTCGATACTGACCATCTGCATGTTCGGTACGAGGCAGTTCTTCAAACGATGGGGAAAGCTGCTCAATTGCTGCCATGCTGAGCTGTGTTAAATGTAGAGTATTCTCACGTGAATGTAACATCATTTGCTCCTTTAATGAGGCACATTAATTAACATTTAATTTACACACTAGGTTACGCAAATATTCTGCAATTACCAGCTTTTAACGTTGATAGCTTCAACAAAACGACGAAAACAACATAACAAACCAAACCAAACCACAAAAACAGAGCCATGTTTCAGTTTTACGCTTTGACAATATTTGAAACTAGACTTCTCTACTACGAATAGAATTTTATGCTAGAAGTCAACGTTCTCAATCAATATTTAGTGGGTTCTAATCTATAACCAATTATTCGATCACAATCGTTGTTTATGCTTTTAAAGCACTAAGAATTTCCATACAATCGAGGGAAATGTTACGCCCTTTTTGGAGCCATAATGAGCGACGTAAAACACTGTAAATTATTAATTCTTGGTTCTGGTCCTGCAGGATACACAGCTGCCGTCTACGCAGCGCGTGCAAACTTAAACCCTGTGCTTGTGACGGGAATGCAACAAGGTGGTCAGCTAACCACCACAACTGAAGTTGAAAACTGGCCAGGCGATGCTGAGGGACTGACAGGTCCAGCATTGATGGATCGCATGAAAGAACACGCCGAGCGTTTTGAAACTGAAATCGTATTTGATCACATCAATGAAGTAGAGCTATCACAACGCCCATTTCATTTAAAAGGCGACTCAGGTGAGTACACTTGTGATGCCTTAATCATATCTACCGGCGCATCAGCAAAATACCTTGGCCTTGAGTCTGAAGAAGCATTTAAAGGTCGCGGCGTTTCTGCTTGTGCAACCTGTGACGGTTTCTTCTACCGTAATCAGAAAGTTGCAGTTGTGGGCGGTGGTAACACGGCTGTTGAAGAAGCGCTATACCTATCTAACATTGCGTCAGAAGTTCACCTGATCCACCGCCGCGATTCATTCCGCGCAGAGAAGATCCTTGTGAAACGTCTGATGGATAAAGTTGAAAGCGGTAATATCGTTCTTCATACCGATCGCACTCTCGATGAAGTACTGGGTGACGATATGGGCGTAACGGGCGTCCGCATTAAAGACGTGAACAGCGGTGCGACAGAAGATATCGATGTAATGGGTGCATTCATCGCAATTGGCCACCAGCCAAACACACAAATCTTTGAAGGCCAAGTAGACATGAAAGATGGCTACATCATCGTTCAATCAGGTCTTGAAGGCAACGCAACACAAACTAGTATCGAAGGTGTATTTGCAGCTGGCGACGTAATGGACCACAACTACCGTCAAGCGATCACCTCTGCAGGTACAGGTTGTATGGCTGCATTAGATGCTGAACGTTTCTTAGACTCACTTGGTGACAAATAACTTTTCACATTTGTGTCATATCCTTAAAGCCCAGCGGTATTCCCGCTGGGTTTTCTTTTGTATACTACCGCCTCATTAAAACAATTATCATTAAGCCTTCACGATGGATAAGAAAAAGCAAAGCAGCTTGAATAAGTGGCTGAAGCAACAAAGTAAGTTAGCCAAGCGCTGGCTTATGATTGCGATAGGCCTAGGCGTACTTTCAAGCGTGTTTTTATTGGCTCAAGCAGCCCTGCTCGCCTCCATTCTGCACCAGTTAATCATTGACCAAGTCGACAAAGCCGACCTCATTTGGCATTTTGTTGGGCTCGGTGGCACGGTTATCGGTCGAGCTGCTTGTA
Organism: Vibrio alginolyticus NBRC 15630 = ATCC 17749; assembly: GCF_000354175.2. NCBI lineage: Bacteria > Pseudomonadati > Pseudomonadota > Gammaproteobacteria > Vibrionales > Vibrionaceae > Vibrio > Vibrio alginolyticus. Next base: position 319,803 of record NC_022349.1, on the reverse strand, counting down.
CCTGGGGTCGAGAGCTTGCCGGTTACCGTTGCGGGGAGCAAATTCGAGTTTATATTCGCCAACTCATTTTAGATAAAGTTCATAAACTTGGGCCAGCTTACATCAAAGGCAAACCTGCTGGCAGTTGGGCAACGCTCATCTTAGAGCAAGTAGAAGATATGCAAGATTTCTTCTCACGCTACTTGCCTCAAATGTCATTATCGGTACTAGTGCCTTTCATCATTTTGGTTGTCGTATTCCCAGTAAACTGGGCAGCAGGCTTGATCTTCCTGGTCACTGCACCACTAGTGCCTATTTTCATGGCACTGGTTGGGATGAAAGCCGCAGAAGCAAACCGTAAAAACTTTAAAGCGATGCAGCGTTTGTCGGGTCACTTTTATGACCGCTTGCAAGCAATGACAACCATTCGCTTATTCGATAGAACAAAATCTGAAACTGAGACGCTAAAGGGTGCTTCAGAAGTCTTTCGTACTCGTACCATGGACGTTCTGAAAATCGCGTTTCTGTCTTCTGCGGTGTTAGAGTTTTTCACTTCCATTTCTATCGCAATTACCGCTGTCTACTTTGGCTTTAGTTATATCGGGGAGCTGGACTTCGGCTACTACGGCACAGGTGTTACGCTCTTTGCTGGTTTGTTCATTCTGATTCTTGCTCCAGAGTTTTATCAGCCATTACGTGATTTGGGCACGTTCTATCATGCGAAACAGCAAGCGGTTGGGGCAGCAGAAAGCATTGTCGAGTTTCTGGGTTTGGAAGTCGATCAAATCAAAGATGGTACCCAAGCGTTAGATAAAAACAGCCCTATCCATATTGAAGCGGACCAGTTAACCATTTTTAGTCCGGAAGGTAAGCAGCTCGCAGGTCCCCTATCCTTCTCTCTTGAAGCCAACAAAAGTACGGCTTTAGTTGGACCAAGTGGCGCAGGTAAAACAAGCTTGGTAAACACCATCCTCGGTTTCATGCCTTATCAAGGTAGCTTGAAGATTAATGGTTGTGAATTGTCGCAACTGGATCTAGCCACATGGCGAGAGGCAGTAAGCTGGATTGGTCAAAACCCGATGCTATTACACGGTAGCATTCGAGATAACATCACACTAGGTAAGCACAATATTCAGGATGCAGACGTACATTCTGTGTTGAATGACTCTCACGCTGCTGAATTTGTTGAAATGCATGGGTTGGATTATCCGATATCTGATCGTTCTGGTGGTTTATCTGTCGGCCAAGCGCAGCGTTTAGCACTGGCTCGCGCCATGCTACAAAATGGTCGTTTTTGGTTATTAGATGAACCAACCGCAAGCTTAGATGCTCGCAGTGAAAAACTCGTGATGGAAGGCATTAACAAGTATGCGCATGCCACAACGAATTTGATGATTACTCACCAACTTGCGCCTTTACAAAACGTATCGCAAATTCTTGTTATGCAGGACGGCCAGATTGTTCAACGTGGTGATTACGCCACACTGTCGACAGAAGATGGCTTATTTAAAGACATGTTGGAAGCGAACCTCGCACAACGTGAAACAGACAAGGGGAACTTAGATGCGTGATTTACTCCCTTATCTAAAACTCTATAAAAAACACTGGTTTGGTCTTTCGCTAGGTATGCTACTGGCATTTCTGACCTTAGCGGCGTCTATTGGCTTATTAACGCTATCAGGTTGGTTTATTTCAGCCGCAGCGGTGGCAGGCTTGACGGTTGCTCGTGAGACCTTCAACTACATGTTACCAGGTGCCGGGGTACGCGGCGCTGCAATGGCTCGAACCGCAGGTCGATGGGGAGAACGTGTCGTTAGCCACAATGCAACGTTCAAGCTGCTTACCGATCTACGTATCTTCTTCTTTAAGAAACTTGCACCACTGATTCCGGGTCGTGTTTCTACGATGCGTGATGCCGATCTGCTCAACCGCTTAGTAGCGGACGTAGATGCGATGGATCACGTATACCTTCGACTTATCAGCCCTGTCGTGATTGGTATTTTTGGCATATTGAGTTTAACGGCTGTCCTGGCGTTCTTTGATTGGCATCTCGCCCTACTGCTTGGCTCGATTCTTACCGTCATGTTGTTTGTATGGCCAGTGCTGTTCTATAAACTGGGTAAAAATAATGGCGAGAATCTCACTCATCATAAAGCGCAATTGCGAGTGGCGACACTGGACTGGCTTCAAGGCTACAGCGAACTGAGTATCTTTGGAGCAGAAGAACGTTATCGTAATCTCATTCTAGAGAAGCAGAAGCAGTTGCTGTCTAACCAATTTGTGAACGCGAACTTAACGGGCATGGCTTCAGGCCTGCTTATGCTGGTGAACGGCATTACACTGGTTGTGATGCTTTGGTTTGCTGCAGACGGCGTAGGTGGTCGTGCTCCTGATCCTTGGATTGCGCTGTTTGCGTTTGCAACCATGGCGAGCTTTGAGATTCTGATGCCTATCGCAGGCGCATTCCAGTATCTCGGTCAAACGTTGACCTCTGCTCGTCGTTTAAATGAAGTAATTTTGGCTGAACCTGACGTTGTCTTCCCTGAGCAGTCGAAACATAAAGACACAACGTTAGACATTGAATTCGACAACATAGATTTTACTTACCCTGACGGTCAGCAAAAGGTGCTGAAAGACTTGTCACTCTCACTACCGTTGGGCACTAAAACTGCAATTGTAGGTCAAACAGGTTCAGGTAAATCAACACTGATTCAGCTTCTTTGCCGCTACTGGGATGTTAACCAAGGTGAAGTTCGAATCGGTGGTACAAAACTGCAAGATTGGAGCGAGTCGGACCTGCGATCAGCAATGACTGTGGTCAGTCAACGCGTAGATGTACTAAACGGGACACTACGTGACAACTTACTCATGGCCGCTCCGGATGCAAGTGATGAGCAACTGTCTACTATTTTACAAAAAGTCGAGCTTGGCGGGCTTCTTGAAGAGCCGGGGTTAGACGCTTGGTTAGGCGACGGCGGTCGTCAGTTATCTGGTGGTGAGAAACGTCGAATCGGTATTGCTCGAGCATTGCTACGTGATGCCCCAATCCTACTCTTAGATGAACCGACTGAAGGCCTCGATAAGCGTACGGAACAAAAAGTGATGGCGCTTTTCAATGAACACTTTGCTAATAAGACAGTAGTATTCATTACACACCGACTGATAGAGCTAGAAAGTATGGATAGCATCTGTTTGATGGAACAAGGTGAGATCATCGAACAAGGCGACCATCCAACGCTACTCGCTCAAAAAGGTCGTTACTACCAGCTATTACAATCTCTATAATTCGATTTTCAGTGACGAGAAGGGCTCATCAAACGATGAGCCCTTTTGTTATTCCTGTATTATTAGTTACCTAATTAAGCACGTATACAGTGCTGATTTACCGACCAGATTTTTTGAGATAAGCCGCCATTTCATCTTTCGGAACCATGCCCCCACCTGTTGCCCAAACAAGATGTGTTGCGTTTTTGAGTTTTTCTTCGTCAAATTTCATTCGAGACTGGTAAGCATGGTTATTCGAGACGTGCACTGCACCAATCATACCGGCTAATGCAGAAGGCTCTAGATTAATACCTTCCAGTTCACTTAACTGACCCAAGTGGTGATACATACGAGCGTCATCAATGGTGTAAAAACCATCAAGTAGCCTTTCCATCGCTCTTCCGACAAATCCCGAGGCACGCCCGACTGCCAAACCATCAGCGGCGGTGATGTTATCGATACCCAAATCTTGTACCGAAATATCGTCATGCAAGCCTGTATGTACGCCCAACAGCATGCACGGTGAGTGCGTTGGCTCTGCGAAAATACAGTGGACATGCTCGCCAAATGCTACCTTCAAGCCAAATGCCACCCCACCAGGTCCACCGCCAACACCACAAGGAAGATAAACAAACAATGGATGATGCTCATCAACAACGATTCCCAAGTCATCAAACTGCTGCTTAAGACGCTCACCCGCAACAGAGTAACCTAGAAACAGCGTCCGTGAGTTTTCATCATCGATAAAGAAACAGTTGGGATCTTTTTCTGCCTCTTTACGACCTTGCTCGACAGCAATACCATAATCTTCTTGGTGCTCTACGACATTAACACCATGTGACCGGAGCTTATTTTTCTTCCATTCCCGCGCATCCGCAGACATGTGGACTGAAACTGAAAAACCCAGCTTCGCACTCATGATGCCGATGGACATACCAAGATTGCCGGTTGAGCCAACCGCAATACTGTACTGCTTAAAAAACTGCCGAAACTCATTGCTGAACAATTTGCTGTAATCATCGCTTTCACAGAGCAAGCCGGCATCAAACGCCAACTTTTCTGCATGAGTGAGCACTTCATAAATACCACCTCTCGCTTTGATCGAACCAGAAATTGGCAAATGACTGTCTTTTTTGAGCATTAAATGGCCCAATATTGGCGTGCCGTATTGCTGCTCCAAACGCACTTTCATATTGGGAATATCCACCACTGCGGACTCAATAACGCCACGCGACGTTTCCGTTTCGGGAAACGCTTTCATCAAATAAGGCGCAAATCGTGTTAGCCGTTCACTCGCCGCTTGAATATCTTTTTCATCTAACCCGACATGAGGTAAGCCTTCCTCCAAGGAAGTGATATGGGGGTTAAACCAACAAACCTCTTCAAGATCAATAAGTGCTGCCAAGAGTGGGAACTGCTTAGTCAGCGCTTCAATATTTGCCTTGGTCATTTTACCTTCCTGGAATGATGTGAGTTGAGATAAACAAAAGCGCCGCAATAGCGACGCTTTGGAGAATAACTATCAGTTTGAGCTTACGCGTAGTTTTTCTCAAACTCTTGCATGAAGTCTACTAACGCTTGAACACCTTCTAGCGGCATTGCGTTATAAATGGATGCTCGCATACCACCAACTGCTCGGTGACCTTTTAGCGCTTTCAGCCCTTTAGAGTCTGCTAGCTCAAGGAAGGTTGCATCCAGTTCAGGCTTAGCAAGTTGAAATGGCACGTTCATCAAAGAGCGGTTTGCTGAGTGCACGCCATTACGGTAGAAATCAGACTGATCGATGTAATCATACAGTAGCGCGGCTTTAGCGCGGTTCACTTGCTCAATCGATTTTACTCCACCCTGTGCCTTCAGCCATTTGAAAACAAGACCAGACAGGTACCATGCAAAGGTTGGTGGCGTGTTGAACATTGATTCTTTTTCTGCCAAAACAGTGTAATCCAAGATACTTGGTAGTACCTGCTTCGCCATACCTAATAAATCATCGCGCACGATAGCAATAGCAATGCCGGAAGGACCAATATTTTTCTGAGCGCCCGCGTAAATTACACCGTATTTAGACACATCGATTTCACGAGAAAGAATTGTCGAAGACATGTCAGCAACAATCGGTTTATCGGTGATAGGAAGATCGTTAATCTCAATACCATCAATGGTCTCATTTGGACAGAAGTGAACGTAAGCCGCTTCTGGAGCAATTTTCCATTCACTTGCAGGTAGAACCGCGACTTTCCCGTTGATTTCTGTTTTTGCATCAAACACGTCTGGTTCGCAGTATTTTTTCGCTTCAGCTACCGCGCTTTCAGCCCAATAACCACCATCGATGTAAGTTGCCGTATCGGCATCACCAAGTAAGTTTAGAGGAACAGCAGCAAACTGAGCACGAGCACCACCTTGGCAGAACAGCACTTTATAGTTGTCCGGAATATTCAGAAGATCACGTAAATCCTGCTCGGCTTCTTCTGCAACTTTGATGAACTCTTTGCTTCGGTGGCTGATTTCCATGACCGAAGTACCAAGGCCTTGCCAATCGATTAGTTCCTGTTGTGCTTGCTGCATAACTGCTTTAGGCAGACCTGCTGGCCCTGCACTGAAGTTAAATACGTTGTCCGTATTTTGTTCCATGATGCTCATTGCTCCTGCTATGTAAATATTACGAAATTAATATCACGTTTTCGCAGTGATAAAAACAAGAAAAGAGGTCTTACGACCTCTTTTTAAAGACTAAGCGTTGAATTGGAACAAATTCGCAACAACACGAATTACTGTTGTTGCATCAAAGCAGGCATAAGTAGAGCCACCAATGGGAACTCATGCCCATTTTCGAACTTCAATTTGCCTTCACCAATTTCTGCTTTTAATTGATAACCGCCCTCTACTTTTTCGATCAACTCCATAATAAGGAGCTCATCAATCCCTTCTTGAATAAATGGGTAATGCGTTACTAATTCATCGGAGAAGTAAGTGCTAAGTTCACCAGTAGTGGCCGTCACCAACTTCATTGGATCTTGAGTAATATGCTCAGTACCTTCAGGGATGGATAGTTGCCACTCATTGTGGAACTTGCCGTCACCGAACGCGAGTGAAAGCTCGTTCACGGATAAATCAAAACCTTTGCTAAACAGCGTATCGACATGCGGCAATAAATTCGCAATTTCCTGCTCATCTATCATAGGAGAGCTTTGATAGATAGACATAATTTGATCAAAAGACTGGCTATCCACATCTGCAATTGAGAAATCCAACTTAAAGTTATCGACATCCGTCCCATCAGTTAAACGCAGTTTCTTAGCATCTAGGTTTAATTGACTGTTCAGCTTATCACCAGACTCACTCATCGTAGTGTTACCACGGTAGCTCGCATTTTCAATCAAAAAGACAGGCGTTAAGTTCGCATCAACCACATCTAGCTTCTCTAGAGAGAAAGATTGCTCGCCTAACCAGTAGCCTTTTGCTTGCTTTCCTTTACCTTGCCCTGTCAATGCATTCAGATGAAGCTCTTCACCGTTTTCAAAATCCACTTGAACAGAAGGAACGGAAACTTGGTAATTGAGATCACCCAATACCGTCACATCACCTGTTACTTTTGCAGGGCTTGTAGAAACAGAAACACCTTGCGCTTCGTTACGATAATGCCAACTGTCTAGGTCGAGGATAAATGCTGTATTGCCATTTAGTTGAGTCTGGCTATGCATCGTGAGAGGCAAAAAGTCATTGTCCACCAATTTTGAATCTGCTGTTAGGCTTGTTAGACCGTGGCTAACATCACTGGTTACGTCAAACGTCGTTGGCATACCATCACGCTCTAGCTGAGTTTTAAGCTCAGGATCAACAACTGAATAACGAGTCAGCACGACTGAAGACAAGTAGCCACGCTGATACTCGACCACTTCACCTTTAATCATTTCATCATTCATATTGGTAATACCATCTTCAATGATGGACTGACCAATTTGTCCGACAGCCAATGGCCAACACAGTGCTAATGAGATAGCACCACCAATGGCGCCGATTTTTTTAAGATTTTGCATAACGTCACTTATTAGATATTTTCGGTCAGTCTACCCCAAACCACCTGCGGAGAAAACATTGAGACAAATCAGACTATTGATGCTTATTCTAGTCCATTAATCAGGAATCATACTTGGCTCCCACTCATCATGTCCTTTTATTGTTAAAGTTTGCGTGGCGAAGTTTTAACCGGAGCTAAAACATCTGTGAATCGTTATGCTGTGTTGTGTCTCGACAACAACCCAATCAGTGCTGAACAGTTTCGATTGGAGCTGTCTGCCTTCTCAAGTAAGTTTGATATTTTTTCTGTCGAATCGATAGAAGAGGCTCAAAGCGCTTTAGAGTATCTAGAAGAAAGAGAACAGACTGTTGCTTTAGTTATAGCGAGCCATCACGCTCATTTTAACGGCGTGGATTTTCTTATTGGTTTAGACCGGATGCCACATACCGAGCAAGCAAGAAAAATTCTTATTAGCTGCTCGTCTGATATAGAGGCAATTCTCACTGCCGTTAATGAGGGCAGGCTCGACCACTGCCTCACTAAACCTTTGCCAGATCACGTCTTATTTAACACAGTGCAAAAAGAGCTGACCCAATTTATCTTGCGAAATGGCAAAGAAGACCTGCTAAGTTACAGTCAGATATTGGATCATCACAGCTTGTTGCGAGCGCACATCAATAACCAGATGAGCCATTATCAAGCCGGATTCTTACACGACTACCACTCGATGTCTGATGCCGAGTTAGCCGAGCAAGTGATCTCCGCTCTCCAGCAATTTTTCAAAGATAATGACGAAACAAGAGCGTGCCGTACATACTCACCTGAACACTTATTAACCGTGGAAGGCGAGCCAAATTGCTTTTTGTGGTTTATCACCGAAGGTGAAGTGGCTCTGTACAAGCGCGATGAGCAAGGCATGCAGCGAGAGGTTGTACGCCATAACAAAGGGAATATTGTCGGAGGCATGTCGTTTGTTACTGGGGAATGTTCTTTCTCGACAGCTCTAACACTAACCAAAACAGAAGTTATCAAACTCGATCGCAACGTATTCAATAAAGTGATGCAAAGCGACTCAAACTTACTGCCTCTTTTTACAAACTTGCTTTTACGCCACTTCAACCGCCGATTGCAAAGAAGCATCAACACCAAACTGCAACTTCAAAAAACGCTCGAATCTTTAGAATCAGCCCACCAGCAGCTCATTGAAAGAGAAAAAATGGCGATGCTTGGTCAATTGGTTGCGGGAGTGGCCCACGAACTAAACAATCCAGTAGCCGCGATATTGAGGGGCGTAGAGAATTTAACGCATACGCTAGAACGATTACTTAACGATGCGCCAAGTTCCGATATACAAACCAAAGGCATTGAATTACTGAGCAAAGCGCAAACCTCAAAACCCGCTTCAACCGCCGAGCTCAGATCACGCGTAAAAGCGCTTAGCCATACTCTTCCAGACCGAGCATTGGCAAAAAAAGTGGTGAGCCTTGGATTAGAGTCCGATCAAGAGCTACTTACCCAACTAGCGAGAAAGCAGCAAGCGTCTTATCATGCTCTCAATACACTAGAGCAATACCACAAAGCAGGTTCTACACTTCGCTCAATTAATGTCTGTGCAGCACGAATTGCTGATATGGTAAAAAGCCTGAAAGGATATGCTCGGTCAGATGATGAGACCCTGCACTATGCCGATATTCATGAGGGCATTGAAGACACCTTGGTGATTTTCGAGAACAAATTAAAAATGCACCAAATTTCAACCGACTATGCAAACTTGCCTTCTATCCTTTGTCAACCGATCGCACTCCAACAGGTGTGGACGAATTTGGTCTCTAACGCCATTGACGCATTTCCAGAAAAAGGGGTGTTAAACATACAAACACGCCTTGTAGAAAAAGAGCACACAAATTATGCCGTTATCTCATTTGAAGATAATGGATGTGGCATTCCTGAGTCGCAAAGAGACGCCATTTTCGAGCTAAACTTCACCACAAAAAAAGAAGGTAATTTTGGCTTAGGCATCGGGCTGTCCATCTGCCAGCAAATCGTAACAGCACACAGAGGGTGGATTGACGTCGAATCAGAGATCGGCCAGTTCACACGAATGACCGTCTGGTTACCAGTCATCGAAGAAGGAGATGAAACATGACCAAGTATCTAATTTTATGTGTCGATGACGAACGAGAAGTCTTGGATAGCGTGCTCCAAGATCTTGCTCCCTTCGAGGAGAACTTTGTTGTCGAAGGAGCGGAATCAGTGACTGAAGCACGACAAGTGATTGAGGAGATGGCGGAAGAAGAAGTTCAGCTTGCTCTCATTTTATGTGACCACATTATGCCGGAACAAACTGGGATCAGCTTCTTAATCGAACTCAGTCAAAATGGTGACACAAAAGCAGCGCGGAAAGTTTTACTCACAGGACAAGCTGGTTTGGAAGACACCGTAGAAGCCGTAAATAACGCGAGTCTCGATTATTACATTGCCAAACCTTGGAAAGGCGAAGCATTGAGAAAAGCAATCGTGTCTCAGCTTACCGCGTTTGTGATTGAGAATGATGATAACCTGCTATCCTGGACTCAAATCCTTGATTCTGAGGCAATCCTCAACGCCATGGCAGATAGAAGAGCAAGCTTTGGCGAGTAATAAAGTGTTTGGTTCTAACTTGAACTCAACGATGCTCATTGCACCACCTAACCTCGCATAGTCGAATGAGGTTAGAAAAACATCGTTACTTGTCCGAGTGAAATTCTCGGACACTACGTATATGGCGTAGTTTTTGCTTAAACCAAGGAACTATTAAGTTAATTGACAAAACATCGACACATTTTTGTTGGTCGTCGACCTTCCTTTTTATTATGATGTCGGACAAATCAGATTACGGTTCAAGTGGTTGCTTGAATCCATGGAAATAATGAACAAGGTTTATCGTTAGTTATGCGTAAAACACTATTAGCCGCTGCCTTACTAGTGGCATCAAGCCATGCCCTAGCTGCAAACGATCGCAATGCGCCAGCAACTATGAGCAACTTTAGCTACGACTATTTCGAAGCACGTATTGGCGCAAGTCCTGTGACATTTGGTGCTGGATTCAGCAAATCAATTCACCCGAACGCGCATGTTATTGCTCGTATTGACTCTGAGTTTGAAAGTGATTTTGACTCAGCTGCAGGCTTTGGCTTCCATTCTCCGCTAAACAACTGGGCAGATCTTACTGGTGAAATGCTAATGCGCGTTGTGCAACCTTCGAATGAGAGCAGCACAGATGTTGGTATGGAGCTTAACTTAGGTGTTCGCCAATGGTTGGGCCCTCAATTAGAAGTAGGCGGCAAAGTCGGCTACGTTTCTATCGATAACGATGACGATTGGACTGGCTCTGCCTACGCTCGATTCCACTCAACAGAGCTTTTCTCTTTGGGTGCTGAAGCACGTATCAACGATTTTTACGGTGATCAGGTAATGTTCACTACGCGTTTTAAGTTTTAAGATTTGTGCTATAAGAAAAGAGCAAATTAAAAAACAAAAACCGAGGTCTCTGCCTCGGTTTTTTTGTCTAATTTAATGACTAACTCAATGAAGTGGTAAAAAACTTCAACGTCCTTTTTCCGCTTTTCACACTTGCCTTTACGACCCGCTAACTCCATCGAAACGAGTCAATCATTGTGCGATCAGCTTCGCTTAGTCACACAGTGCCAATAACTGTTTTTTACGCGGCTCTTGGATCAGTTTCCAATGTACGCCATCAGTTGCACCAGCAAATTTCCACAGTAGCTTTACATCAACATCATTACCGTAAGCCGTTTTAACTTTGTTGAAGACTTTTACAGGTCCAAGTTCTAAAAAGGTTTCTACGTCATCAACACCGGCTTTCTTGACCATACGTTCAAGGGTTAGTTGCATGTTGGGTAAGTCTCTTAAGCGTCTACTGGCAGAGGACTTTTGATATTTCCGTTCCTTAATTGAGTATTCAATTGATTTCTGTACCAGTTCATCAAGCCCTACATATCCGGATTCGAATAAATCGGTTACATCATAATAATTTACGGTTGCCGTCGTCTGTTTTTTGACGTGCTTATACTTCTCACAGCTCAGTTGAGTAAACACTTCATCTAGCCCATTACCACCACGTAAGTAGCAGCAATCATTGCTGACAAGCGCAAACATAGCATCATCGGTGAATAAACCAATACCACCGAACATAGAACGTTTTTGGTACTCACTGAAGGTGCGTACATATTTAAAAAAAGCTTGGTCTGTCATGTCCATTGACCTCTTTAATCTGAATAAATTACCCCGATTAGCGATGTCACCAGATAAACAGCAGCTTATAGCGAATTATAAATGTCGATTTGTTGGCGATATTTTTGTGAGTTGTGCTCACCAACTTGCTTAATCATACTTAACGTTGAAAAATAAGTTAGGACATAGGTCACATATAAAAAAGTATAAATTCTGCATACGTGATTAGTTTCACACTTATTGTTTGTGTGGTGATATTTTTTTGACGCATAGCATGCCTAAAACACGCCATCATTATGATCTCGCTGGCAATTACGGGCACATAATACGCATTTAATTGATAAAGAATACGCTGTAAGGGTACACTGTACGAAAGATCTCAAGTACAGCGTCACAATGGAACATTTATCATTTTTTTGGCTGCCAAATAATAAAGATAAGCTTATAAACGCACTGGAATCCGAGTTTGCTCAGCTGGTAGAACAGTCCATCGCCACGGGTAAGATTTCGTTACCTCCTATTCCTGATGTCGTGCTTAAAATTCAGCAGTTATGTGTCGAAGAACACACCACGATTGCCGATGTTGCTAACTGTTTATTGGAAGATCCCGGATTAGCAGCGGTCGTTTTACGAGTCGCTAACTCTGTGATTTTTAATCGCAGAAATATCACCTGCAACGACTTAACTACAGCGGTATCTCGTCTCGGAATACTTCGTGTACGTGATATTGTTACCGCACAAGCGATCGAGCAACTTAAACACTCAGTTAATCTCACTAAAGAATGCAATGCCATCTTGGTGAAGAGTGCAGCGATATCGCGTGAGCTCGGTGCCGTCATGGTGATGTTGGTTCAATCGTTTCGTAGCCACGAGCCAGGCACTTATGGTCATCTAGAGCAAGAAAAGGCGTTATTGGTCGGTCTATTAGCCGATATTGGGTTATTTTGCCTAATTAATGAGTACCACTTGTACTTAGATAGGGGCAATTACTTAGACCCAGATATTGCATTGCAAATCTTCCAAACACGTTGTTCTGCCACAAGTAAACTAGTGCTTGAGCGTTGGGGATTTGACAACGACTTCAGAGAAGTATCCTCAAACGAAAAATACGAATTAACGCGACCAGAAGTGAGTTATCTCGACATCGCTAGAATTGCGCATCATTTATTGATGTTTCGCAATCACGATGAACGCATTGACGAACACGAAGTTGAATTCAACTTAACTGGTGCAGAAGTCTTGTATGAACTTAGTAACATGAGTGATACTGACTTCAATGATCAAATCCGTGCTGTACTCAATGCTAGCGGTTTGTAATTTATCGCTTTCTGATAATACCTTATACGTGATAAAACGATTCGCTCAAGGCTGAGCTGTGTGTGGTGAAATATCTCTAATTTCAACCGATAGATAATTTGATTTATGCGTGTTGATGTTATCTCAAAAAGGAATCATTGAGCTTTATGTTTTCAGGGATGCTATTTATTTTCGCTCCGCTTGTGGTGGGGTATCTAATTCCTATATCTCGATCTTCGTTATTGGAGAAGATCAATCAGTCAACGTCCTACCTTATTTACGTCATTTTGTCGTTGATGGGTCTTAGTTTGGCGGCGCTCGATAATTTAAGCAGCAACTTACAAAGTATTCTCCTCTATGCGAGTACGTTTTTTTTGTGTCTAAGTGCCTGCAACCTGTTGGCTCTGCCTATTATTGATAAAATTATTCCACTCCAGACCAATCAGAATCAAAAGAAGCTACCGTTATCTTCGATGGCTTTAGAGTCTGTTAAGCTTATTGTGGTCGTTGGCGGAGGGTTAGTGGTTGGCCTGCTGTTACCCATTGATTTGAGTTGGGTAGATACAGCAAGCGAATGGATACTCTTTCTACTTCTATTTTTTATTGGTATTCAGCTGCGCAATAGTGGACTTACTCTGCGTCAAATCCTATTAAATAAACAAGGAATGGCCATTGCGGCTGTTGTCATCGCAACATGTATGCTTGGTGGCGTTCTTGCAGCGGTGCTTTTGGATCTTCCTCTTTATCAAGCACTCGCAATGGCTTCAGGTTTTGGCTGGTATTCACTCGCAGGTATTTTAATGGGTGACGCTTTTGGTCCGGTATTTGGTGGCGCGTCGTTCTTGATTGAATTGATGAGAGAGTTAGTCGCACTGGTTGCCATTCCTCTCTTTATTCGTAGCTATCCGTGCACCGCAATTGGTTATGCCGGTGCAACAGCAATGGACTTCACCCTACCCGTTATTCAAACTACCGGTGGTGTGCGTTGTGTTCCTGTTGCTATCGTTAGCGGCTTTATTTTGAGTTTATTGGTACCAGTTATGATGCTTTTCTTTGTATCACTTGCTAGCTAGATCTCAGGTTTTCGCTTTAACATCCATTACAATACGGCAAAAATTTAAATACCCAGTTAACGTCAAAGTGGTCAATATTTTTTGGCAAGACCCCTCTTTCTTTTCGTCATTCAGCCCAACGATTTGTCACGACCAAATAGAAAGAAGGGAGAAACATCAACTGATGTGCATTGCGTTAATAAAGGGATAACAACCAGAAGGAAGAAGAATGAAACGCTTTGTCGTTGCAGCGCTCCTCGCTACAAGCTCAACTTTTACGCTTGCCGCAGATCAACAATGTCTTGCTAGCAAATACGATGGCTACGTCGATGCCTCACTACAGTGGTATCAAGATCTTGTTGATTTGACGGTTACCCAATATCCAGATCTGAAAGAAGTTAGTCAATGGTTCTTGGATGGACGTAAACATCACTTTGAATTAAACCGCGAAGCGGTTCACTACTTTCTAGAGAACGACCCTAGCCGCGTTGCGACGGAACAGCCAATCGAAGCATGGTTAAAACTAGAGCAACATGACGTTAAGCAGTTAGCGACCCGAAGCGATAAGTTAGGTGAAGTTGCAAAACAGACATTTAGCGACCGTCAATCAACTAACCACCCAAAAAACTACGAGCTTCGTTCAGCATTCGCTGATCTGCTTAGTCATCCCCAACAAATTGATACCGCACTTAATAAGTACAATCAGTCAATAGAAAAGATTGAAAAGCAGAAATGTGACTAAGATTGCTCGCATTAGTCGTTGATTAGCATTCGAAAACACTAGAATGTTTTAACGTACTCAATCTAGAATTTTTTAATGTGAATATCGTAACCTTCACCTAAAATTTTCATTTCTACAACTTGGGTTTCAACAATTAAAACGGGACTTTGCGCCCGTTTTAGTTTAGATTGTGCCGCTCGCATTACCAAAATAACTACAAAGATTCTTTGCTATGGTTAAGGAACAAAAAACCGCTGATGTTAGCTTTGAGAGCTTGCTAAAGATCTTCACTGTCCCAGAAGGTCCGGACTCAACGTTAACTAAAATTGACGAGAGCCTCTCGCGAAATCTAAATCAATTTCTTCGTGAACACATCGTGGCAGAAGAAAAGCCTTTACGCGAAATCGAAAAAGACTTTTCTTCTGCTCAGATTCCTGAGCAGCCAGAGTTCGTGTCAGATCATACAGAGCACTTACTCGACACTTTGGTGTCGCACTCAGTTCACACATCTTCACCAAGCTTCATTGGTCATATGACATCGGCACTGCCTTATTTCTTGATGCCACTGTCAAAGATCATGATCGCCTTAAACCAAAACCTGGTAAAAATAGAGACTTCCAAAGCCTTTACGCCACTTGAGCGTCAAGTTTTGGGTATGCTGCATCGCTTAATATATGGTCAGAATGATACGTTTTACAATCAGTGGATGCACAGTGCAAACCACTCATTAGGCGCATTTTGTTCCGGCGGCACCATTGCCAATATCACTGCGCTTTGGGTAGCACGTAACAAAGCGTTAAGAGCCAATGGCTCATTTAAAGGCGTTGAGAAGGAAGGCCTTTTTAAAGCCATGATGCACTATGGATATGATGGCTTAGCGGTGCTAGTGTCTGAGCGTGGTCACTACTCCCTTAAGAAAGCAGCCGATGTATTAGGGCTAGGCCAAGAGGGCTTGGTTGCGGTTAAAACCGATGCCAACAACCGTATTATTGTCAACGACCTGAAAGCGAAAATTGTTGAGCTCGAAAAACAAAATATCAAGCCTATTGCTGTTATTGGTGTGGCTGGCACAACAGAGACAGGTAATGTTGATCCATTGCCTGAAATCGCTGAAGTCTGCCAAGCTCACGGCTGTCACTTCCATGTGGATGCCGCATGGGGTGGCGCAACACTTATGTCTAACCATCACCGTCACCTTCTCAAAGGTGTGGAAATGGCAGACTCAGTAACTATTGATGCGCATAAGCAGCTCTACATCCCGATGGGCGCTGGTATGGTTCTGTTCAAAGACCCTGACGCAATGAAATCCATAGAGCATCACGCTCAATATATATTGCGCAAAGGTTCAAAAGACCTAGGCAGCCATACATTAGAAGGTTCACGTTCGGGTATGGCGATGTTGGTCTACGCCGCAATGCACATCATAAGTCGCCCAGGTTACGAGCTTCTGATTGACCAAAGCATTGAAAAAGCTCGATACTTTGCGGATTTAATCAAACAGCAAGATGATTTCGAGTTAGTTTCTGAACCAGAGCTTTGTCTGCTCACATACCGTTATTTGCCGCCATTCATCCGTGAAGCATTAGCACAAGCAGAAGGCTCACAAAAAGAACAACTGAATGAGCTGATCAATGAGTTAACACAGTTTATTCAAAAGCGTCAGCGCGAAACGGGCAAATCGTTCGTTTCACGTACAAGACTGAACCCAGACCAATGGCAACGCATGAATACGATAGTGTTTAGAGTGGTTTTGGCAAATCCACTGACCACAAAAGAAATTTTGAGCTCAGTGCTTGATGAACAACGCGAAATCGCCAAGCAAGCACCAAATTTGATGAAAAGAATTCAACAGCTGGTTGTCGATATTCAATCGTCTTAACAGCCAGATCGAGTTACATCAATTTGAAATTTTTTTTCGTTTTGATGTAACTCAAACATCATTATCGTGCGACTAGCGCAACAAAACTTCGTTTACACATCCAATTCTGTAGTTTTTACAACATTTTGTTTGAGGCCTGTCAAATTCTCACTAAATAGTACCCGTTATTGGTTTAGACTGATTGAAGATCAGGTTTATACTGATTCTATGGCGCTGGTTGTTTTCGTTAACGCCCCACTCTACTCCGGAATCTTCGTGTTTCCTTTCGTTAGCAGAGCCAGCGAGTTGTTCTCTATACCCTCGTGAACACTATGAATACATTAGAAAAAATTCAAAAAAACCTGGAGAATTTCAGTAAGTCAGAGCGCAAAGTTGCGGAAGTAATTATGGCGTCTCCACAAACTGCAATTCATTCAAGCATTGCAACGCTGGCTAAAATGGCCGACGTTAGTGAGCCCACTGTAAACCGCTTCTGTCGTCGTCTGGACACCAAGGGCTTTCCAGATTTTAAGCTTCACTTGGCACAGAGCCTAGCCAACGGCACCCCTTACGTTAACCGTAATGTGGAAGAAGACGATGGCCCAGACGCGTACACCCATAAGATTTTCGAATCGACGATGGCGTGTTTAGATGTCGCGAAAAATAGCCTAGATCCAATGCAAGTGAACCGTGCGGTCGATTTGCTAACGCAAGCGAAGCGCATTTCATTCTTTGGCCTTGGTGCATCATCTTCTGTTGCCCGAGACGCACAAAACAAGTTTATTCGCTTTAATATTCCAATTACTTGTTTTGAAGATATTGTTATGCAGCGCATGAGTTGTATCAACTGCAGTGATAATGATGTTGTGGTTCTTATTTCTCATACCGGTCGAACAAAGAGTCAGGTAGAAATAGCGAACCTTGCTCGTGAAAATGGCGCAACGGTTATTGCGATTACAGCGAAGGATTCTCCTCTAGAAAAGGCAAGCTCGCTGGCCATCACGCTCGATATTCCAGAAGATACCGACGTTTACATGCCAATGGCAAGCCGAGTTGTACAAATGACAGTGATTGATGTGCTAGCAACTGGCTTCACTCTTCGCCGTGGTACAGGTTTCCGTGAGAACCTAAAACGCGTAAAAGATGCGTTGAAAGACAGTCGCTATGACAAATTAAGCCAGTACTAAGCACTAAAGCTTAGTCAATACTTTATCTAGGGGAGCTCAAGGCTCCCCTTTTGTTTTAATGCTGCTAAGGGAGCAATCACCCTAAGTCGTTGACACTCGATAAGTCCGTTCTTGATTCCAGTACTTCAACAGAACTGACATGTTGTGCACTCTCAGCTGCGCACTCTCCGCTACAATCACAGACTTGCTGCAATATGTGTATCAAACGTTCCTGATTAAGAGGTAAAGGATTCCCTTTGATTGCCATTGATTTAAGCGCATCATTCGCCACTTGCTCAAAAGAGGTTTGGCATACTCCAAATTGAGCCAGTAGCGGTAACGCTAACTTATCTAGCACCATATTTACCCAAAGAATTCCATCGTGTTCGTTAGCATTTACTCGCTCAGTGACTAATTGGGCCAGCTTGCGATAACGACTTATCACATCATTCCTACCCGCGAGTTTAGCGGCGTTAATGTTCTCCTGCATCACGTGCGGAGCTAGGCGAGCCGTAATAACGCTATGGGGGGCGTCTAACTTGCCTCCTAACGCCGATGCTAACCCATGAGCGGCACCTAATTTGGCATTAGTAATCGCCATACCACCAAGCAATGCAGCGAACGATAAATCAGAGCGCGCCTTATGATTATCTTGCTTACAAGCGGCAATCACTGAACGGCTTAAACGGCGTAGCCCCTCTTCGCAGACCATATCAGTAAGAGGGTTTGGCTCACCACACACATACGCTTCCATTAAATGAGTGAACGCATCCATTGCGCCACGTCCAGATGTGTATTGGTCGGTCCCGTAAGTAAGTGTCGGGTCTACAATGGCAACGTCTGCGAGCATATCAGGGCTTCGAAGACTCACTTTCACTTTATCTTGTCCAGATTTCAGCACAGCATTTCTGGTCACTTCTGAACCGGTGCTTGCTGTCGTAGGAATTGCAATAAAATGAAGAGGCTTTGCTTTTAAAGGGACGCTTCTTCCTACCACTTCTACGTAATCGTAAACATTGCCTTGATTGGGAATAATGGCAGCTAAGGCTTTGCCCATATCGATGACGCTGCCACCACCTATCGCAACCACCATATCAGGTTGGAATTTTCTACCGAGCACTGCGGTCTCTTCTACCATCGTGATGTATGGTTCACCAACGATAGCTACGTGCTGGTAACGCATATTTTGAGCTTTAAGATATTGGATAATGGGGGCGGCTCGTTGGGTATCCTGCCCAGTAACCAGCAAAACACTGTAGCCAAATTGGTTAATAACGGATAATGAAGATTGAAGTGCACCTTCACCAAATATAATCCTTGTTGCAGTCATAAACTGAAACATACACACCCTCCCAAAAGAATATACCCAAATAACCTCTCGCCCTCTGATTTAACACTTATGTAAGAGTTGAAGTTATTTGCGTATAGCCAAAATAGATTGCTATTTTTTTAAACAAAAAAAATTGACCAATTCCACCTTGCCATCATTAACCCTTTAGAATGTATGTTTTTTATGCGTCACTTCACATACTTCAGAGTCGTAAAATAAGCACGTGCGTTTAGTTTTTATTCGATAGATTTCACCTATAGAA
Organism: Vibrio alginolyticus NBRC 15630 = ATCC 17749; assembly: GCF_000354175.2. NCBI lineage: Bacteria > Pseudomonadati > Pseudomonadota > Gammaproteobacteria > Vibrionales > Vibrionaceae > Vibrio > Vibrio alginolyticus. Next base: position 300,627 of record NC_022349.1, on the reverse strand, counting down.
CCAAGAGGTAATTGCCGCTTTATTTCCGTATCTGGATCGGGCATAGTTACTCCAACAAAAGAAAGCGCACTCAGCCGCTATGTTTTGTACGCTTTCAAAAAAGAATAGATTTAGGAGAAATAAGATTATGTTCGTTGTTATCTTTGGTCGCCCTGCATGTCCTTTCTGTGTTCGTGCAAAAGAGCACGCAGAAACGCTAAAAGCAAAACGTGATGACTTCAACTACCGTTACGTTGATATTCACGCTGAAGGTATTTCTAAAGCAGATCTTGAGAAAACAGTTGGTAAACCAGTTGAAACCGTTCCTCAGATCTTTATCGACCAAGAGCACATCGGTGGCTGCGACGAGTTCGAAGCATACGCGAAAGAGCACCTAGGTCTATTTGACGAGTAATAAAGACTGTTTTCAAAAAAGCCGCTTCATGCGGCTTTTTTATTATTTTTCAGCTGGTTATTACGTTAAGTCAACTAATGGTAAAACCTAAAAAAATTCACTTATCTTTTTGCTATATTTAGTTACAATTCACAGTTCTTAATCTTTTTTGGCACACACTCTACCGAGCCACACAGTGAACATAGACGTCGTATACCTTCTCGAGCAAAACCCTATCCTTCTAATCTTCGTCGTATTAGCCATTGGCCTTGCCATCGGAAAAATTCGATTTGGCAAATTACAATTAGGCAACTCTATTGGCGTTCTTATTACCTCTTTGGTAATGGGCCACCTTGGTTTCTCATTTAATGCAGAAGCTTTAACCATTGGCTTTATGCTGTTTATCTACTGCGTTGGCATTGAAGCTGGACCAAACTTTTTTGGTATATTCTTCAGAGATGGTAAGCATTATTTTATTTTAAGCATGACTGTTCTCGTGTCTGCGGTCAGCTTAACGTATGGTTTGAGTCACTATTTCGGCCTCGATTTTGGCTTATCCGCCGGTATGATGGCAGGCGCATTGACCGCAACGCCAGTACTGGTTGGTGCACAAGATGCTCTTAACTCTGGCCTTGCGACTATACCGCGGAATATGGAATTTTCTCTGGTATTAGAAAATCTATCCGTAGGCTACGCGATGGCTTATCTGGTCGGCTTAATTAGCATGATCATGTTTGCTAAATTGTTGCCAAAACTGCAAAAACAAAACCTTTCTGATTCCGCGCAGCAAATCGCACAAGAGCGTGGCCTTGGAAATTCAAGCCAGAGAAAAGTGTATTTACCCATTATTCGAGCTTACCGAGTGGGCCCAGAGCTAATTGACTGGACTGATGGTAAAAACTTGCGAGAACTGGGTATTTATCGTCAAACTGGCTGTTACATTGAACGAATCCGTCGCAATGGTATTCTCGCCCACCCAGATGGTGATGCTATCTTGCAAGAGGGAGATGAAATTGCACTGGTTGGCTTCCCTGACAGCCATGCTCGCTTAGACCCTAGCTTCCGTAATGGTAAAGAAGTATTCGACCGTAACTTGCTTGATTTACGCATCGTTGAAGAAGAAATCGTCGTAAAAAGTGACGCAATCGCTGGTAAGCGTTTATCGGATTTGAATTTGTCTGAGTTTGGCTGTTTCTTAAACCGCGTAGTTCGCGCTCAGATTGAAATGCCTATGGACTTAGACATTGTGCTCGCTAAAGGGGACGTCCTTCAAGTGAGCGGCGAGAAAAGCCGAGTACATGGACTGGCGGAAAAAATCGGTTTCATCTCGATCCACAGTCAAATGGCCGATTTGCTCGCTTTTTGTAGCTTCTTTATTTTGGGTATTCTGTTTGGCCTCATCACAATGACGTTCGGTCAGGTGTCTTTCAGTTTGGGTAATGCGGTGGGTCTTCTGTTGTCCGGTATTACGCTTGGTTTCTTACGAGCAAATCACCCTACTTTCGGTTATGTCCCACAAGGGGCGCTGAATATGGTCAAAGATCTAGGGTTAATGTTCTTTATGGTCGGAATTGGTCTAAGTGCAGGTGGAAAGATGTTCGAGCACCTAACGCAAGTAGGACCAAAAGTCATTGGTTTGGCATTTATTGTCAGTGTTGTGCCTGTAGTTCTGGCTTACTTAGTTGGCGCACACGTACTCAAGATGAACCGTGCCCTGCTCTTCGGTGCCATTATTGGCGCCCGTACTTGCGCTCCGGCTATGGATGTCGTTAACGACTACGCTAAGTCCACCATCCCAGCCCTTGGTTATGCGGGTACCTATGCGATTGCGAATATTTTAATGACGCTAGCTGGTACGATTCTGATAATACTAAGTTAATACTCACTTTGACTATGAAATACAAAAAGGCGCTCAATGAGCGCCTTTTGTTTATTGGTTATCTAGTCTGTGATTCGATTAGATTTGAATGAAGTCTGCTTCAACTGCTGGATTCACATCCGCTTCGTAATCTACGCCTTCAACGCCGAAACCAAATAGTTTCAAGAACTCTTCTTTGTACTCAACGTAGTCAGTCAGCTCTTTTAGGTTCTCAGTCGTAATTTGAGGCCATAGCTCACGACAGTGCTGCTGAATGTCGTCACGAAGTTCCCAGTCATCCAGACGTAGGCGGTTCATCTCATCAACTTCTGCCGCGCTACCGTCTTCTTTGTATAGACGTTGGCTGAACATACGGTAGATTTGTTCCATACAGCCTTCGTGTACACCTTCTTCGCGCATTTTCTTGAATACCATTGCGATGTACAGTGGCATAACAGGAATTGCAGAACTCGCCTGAGTTACAACAGATTTAAGTACCGCAACATTGGCACTGCCGCCTGTTGCTGCTAACTTGTCGTTTAGCGCTTTCGCTGCACGGTCTAGGTCCATTTTTGCTTTACCTAGTGCACCATCCCAATAAATTGGCCAAGTTAGCTCAGTACCAATGTAGCTGTACGCGACGGTCTTACAACCTTCAGCAAGAACACCAGCATCAGACAACGCATTGATCCAAAGTTCCCAATCTTCACCGCCCATTACCGTGACAGTGTCTTTGATTTCTTCTTCTGTTGCAGGCTCAACGCTAGCTTCGATGATCACATCTTTGTTGGTATCAACAGCCGTTGATGTGTAAGTTTCACCGATAGGTTTAAGAGATGAACGAACTAATTCACCAGTTTCTGGCATTTTACGTACTGGAGATGCCAGTGAGTAAACCACCATATCGATTTGACCTAAGTCTTCTTTGATCAGCTCGATAGTTTTCTGTTTCGCTTCATTTGAGAAAGCGTCGCCGTTTAAGCTTTTTGCGTACAGACCTTCTTCACGCGCTAGCTTTTCAAAAGCAGCGGCATTGTAAAAACCTGCTGTACCTGGCTTCTTCTCAGTACCTTCTTTTTCGAAGAAAACACCGATAGTTGATGCACCGCCACCAAATGCCGCAGCGATACGAGAAGATAGACCGTAGCCACTTGATGCACCAACAACAAGAACACGCTTAGGTGCGTTTTTGATTGGACCTTGCGCTTTGGTGTACGCAATTTGTTCTTTTACGTTAGCTTCACAACCAACAGGGTGCGTTGTAGTACAGATAAATCCACGAATTCTAGGTTTGATGATCATATTCAACTTCCTTTAAAAAACCTTGTTAGGATAAAAGTTTCGTTGGGATTTCGCATCTAATTTCTGTAAAAATGCTCTTAAAAGGCAAGTGGTTGGAGCACTATCCCACCATCCACTCCCCAAGAATACAAAAAAGCACCTCATTGAGGTGCTTTTCTTAACATTAGTTGTCTATTATGCCGCCGGATTCAACTGCGACTTTTTTGGGCTATGAGTTCGCACTTCAGAAAAGTCATGACTAAAGTGGTCAACTTGAATCGCCTTGTAGCGCAATTTATCTGCAGCCATGATTTGATCAATTTCTTGTTCAGTTAACACGCCTGCTTCAAATGCTTGCTGCAAACGATCATGTAGCAGACCTTTACGAGCCACTTTACCATCCTTCGCAGCCTTCATAAGTTTACGCTCCAAAGGTTTAATGTCGTACATTGCAAGGAATGCATTCTCCATTAAGCCTACGCTGTCATCCTCTGATTTTCCGATGTAGCACAGATGCGTGAGGCGATCACGTTGCACGCCTGGCGTCATCATCGCTTCAGCCAAATTCACACACAGCTCATCACTTGGCTTATTGAAATGATTACCAAGCGGGAACAATAGCCCCTTAAGCACACCGCCAACGTATTTCACAGGGAAGTTGGTGTAAGCCTCATTTAATGACTTAGAAGCGTTATACAAACAGTGTTGAACAGCGTAATGAACGAAGTCTAGATCGCCTTGTTGACGGCCTTCATCTTCATACTTTTTCAAGGCAGCAGATGCCATGTATAGATAGCTTAATCCATCACCCAAACGTGCGGAGATCATTTCTTTACGCTTCAAGTCTCCACCTAAGGTTAACATCGCAAAGTCTGCACTTACTGCAAGTGCACGACTGAGACGAGTAATGTCTTTGTAGTATTGCTGCGTTGGGCCACTCATGTGCGCGTTAACAAATCGAGAACCAGTTAGTGCTGCACCAAATGCACCGAATGTATTACCGAGCGCGTGCTTGATGTGTTTAAAGAGTAAGTTGTCAAATTCTTTCGCACCTTGTTCAGAATCTGGATTCGCCGCGGCTTCCATCTCTTTTAGAACATATGGGTGACATCGAGTCGCACCTTGACCAAAAATCATCAGGTTACGAGTCAGAATATTAGCGCCTTCAACGGTAATAGCAACCGGGATACCAAGGTAATGTTTAGCAAGATAGTTCATTGGGCCATCTTGAATCGCACGACCCGCATGGATATCAAACGAATCATTTAGAATGGTACGCGCGATTTCCGTCATGTGGTACTTGGCAATCGCGGTTACAATCCCAGGTTTTTCTTTCATATCGAGAGAAGTCGTCGTTAGCGTACGCGTCGCTTCTAGTAGGTAAGTAAGACCACCAATGCGCCCCATCGCTTCTGCGACGCCTTCAAACTTACCGATCGACATTCCAAACTGTTTACGCACGTAAGCATAAGCACCTGTTGTACGTGTAGTAAGGTGACCAATCGCAGTGCCAAGCGCTGGGAGAGAGATACCACGCCCCGCAGAAAGACACTCAACCAGCATACGCCAACCTTTACCTGCGTAATCAGCGCCACCGATCAACCAGTCCATAGGGATGAAGACATCTTCACCACGAGTTGGACCATTCATGAACGCAGACCCCAGAGGATCATGGCGTTCACCTATCTCGACACCTTCATGGTCAGCGGGAATCAACGCACATGTAATGCCAACCTCTTTCTTGTCTCCAAGTAGCCCTTCAGGATCTTGCAGTTTAAATGCTAACCCGAGCACTGTCGCAACTGGCGCAAGCGTGATGTAGCGTTTATTCCAACTAACTCGCACGCCAAGCACTTCTTTGCCTTCATGGGTGCCGTAACAAACTACGCCTTGATCAGGTATGCCACCCGCATCAGAACCCGCTTCAGGGCCAGTTAGGGCGAAACAAGGGATGTCTGTACCATCAGCTAAACGAGGCAACCAGTAATCTTTTTGCTCTTGCGTACCATAGTGCGATAGCAGCTCACCAGGGCCAAGAGAGTTCGGTACCATTACCGATACCGCGGTACTGATACTTCGAGTCGCAATACGAGAAACAATAGTTGAGTTCGCCAAAGCGGAAAATTCACGACCACCATAAGCTTTCGAGATGATCAAAGAGAAAAATCGCTCTTTACGTAGGTATTCCCATACTTCAGGCGGTAAATCCCTGTCTTCTTTGACAATCTTCTGGTCATCAAGAATTTCTAGCAGGGTTTCAAGCTCATTATCCATAAATGACTGCTCTTCTGCCGTCAGTGTAGGCGTTGGATAATGATGCAATGTTGTGAAGTTTGGCTTGCCTGAGAATAGTTCGGCATCCCACCATACACTACCCGCTTCCATCGCCTCTTTTTCGGTGCTAGACAGAGGTGGCAATACTTTTTTGAACACTTTAAAAGCCGGGTCACTAATCCATTTTCTTCGTAGAGAGCTCATAGTTCAGATCCTTTTGTTCACGTAACCGCTCGGGGTATAATCTTATTATTGGTTTAACTTTCTTATTTGTCTTATGCCAACTGCTTTGCTGACATTCCTGCTGACAAATATGGAATCAGTAAATCGACGACAGATTTCACATCGACTTCCTTTTCAAACTTACTTTCTGCCAGCTCCGAAAGAGCTTGGCTTGAAGCCATCGTAAATACACAGGTTCCTAACGTGAAGTGCAGTCGCCAAAACAACTGTTCTTCACATAGTTCCGGGTTCGCTTTCATTATCGAGAAAGTGAAAAGGTTCAGTACCTCTTCGTATCTGGTGGTAATGAACCAGCGTAGATGACCTTGAACGTCTGTATAACCGCGGCCAATTAACAACATAAATAGCGCAGTACCATTTGGGCGTACATCATTTAATGTACGTAAAGGTAATCGCAATGACTCAAAGACATCGTCCATGTTGTAGCTATCGCGCGTGTTTAACTCAATTAATGAAGTCTTAATGCTCGGCATTAGTGCTTCTAAATACCTATCTAAAACCGCTCTAACCAGCGTTTTTTTATCGCCAAAGTGATAGTTTACCGATGCTAAGTTAACGTTAGCTTTACCTGTTATCGTTCTTAGCGAAGTATCATTAAAGCCATGTTCAGCAAAGAGTCCTTCTGCGACATCGAGTATTTTTTCTTTTGTTGATGTTCTCGGGGCCATTTTAATCACTCGTATTAAACAACTGTTTGAAAATATACTCCCGAAACTTAAGATTAACAAATGATTAACATCACACTTTAACCAATTGGTCTGACCAGACAGTAAAAGGTGTGATCTAATCTTTTGAAATTCAATCGAATACTCCAGTGAAGCTTGCCAGAAGAAAAAGATCAAATTTCTCAGTCCAGCGCAATTGAAACGCTAACAATAGCCTTGGCGGCTCGGAGTGAGCGACGAGAGTATGAAATACATCTTCGGTTCTAGGGGAGATAAAATGAGAAACACAGAAGTTAGTAACTTCGCCAAGTTGGTAATCCATCTCGATTTTTCTATTACTTTCGGATGTGTAAGAAGCTAGAAAGCATTAAGTAGAAATTTTTTGAAAAAAAATGGAACTGTTTGGAAAAGGCTCGGTCTGAATATACGTAACAGTTAGGGCATTTGAAGTTTCACTGGCCGTCAAACTTGTTTCCATCTAATTGTTACGTTGCTGCTTTTTTCTTATTAACTCCTATGTTTGTATCCGCCCAGTCAAATTTTAGGCTGGGCTTTTTTTCGCCTATAGATTTACCAAGCGCCTCTTTCGATGATTTGCCCCAACTCCATAAGCTAGACCTTAGTTGGTCACAAAAGTAACCACCCTGAAGTGGTTGATGTGCCAATCTGCAGACATAAAAAAGCCTCCCGAATGGGAGGCTTTACTAAACAGTGTGTATCTTACGCTTGCGCTTTCTTAGGCAAAGAAAAGTGCAGTAACGCGTAGCCAAGTAACGCGGCTGTCGTCGAGCCCATTAAGATACCTAGTCGAGCATAGGTATCAAACTCAGGGCTTACATTTCCAAACGCTAAAGAGGAAATGAATATAGACATTGTAAAACCGATACCACACAACACAGAGACCGCAAAGATATGCTTGAAGTTAATGCCTTCAGGTAACTTAGCTACACCCATTTTCACAGCTGCCCAACTAAAGGTGAAGATACCTAGAGGCTTACCAACCAGTAGCCCCAAAGCAATACCTAATGGCAGCATTGAAGTTAGGCCTGACATCGATACGCCTTCTAGCGAAATCCCCGCATTTGCAAATGCGAATAGAGGTAAGATACCAAATGCCACGTATGGATGAAGTGCGTGCTCCATGTGCTTAAGTGGGGAATGTTCGCCCTGTTTACCCTTAAGAGGAATAGCAAAGCCGATCACTACGCCTGCAAGTGTTGCGTGAACACCAGATTTAAGTACCGCAAACCATAAGATCGCGCCGACTATCATGTATGGCGTCAGTTTCGTTACTTCCTTCGCATTCAACATGAACAGGACACCAGTCATGATGAAGCCAACAAGCAGCGCCATGCTAGAAAGATCACCTGTGTAAAACAGTGCAATAATAACAACCACGCCTAAATCGTCGATGATAGCGAGAGCTAACAAAAACACTTTAAGGCTTACTGGTACGCGCTTACCTAGTAGCGCCATGATACCTAGAGCAAATGCAATATCCGTCGCAGCTGGAATGGCCCAGCCAGAAACCGCCTCTGGGTCGTTAGCATTAAACGCAACGTAAATAAGAGCAGGGGCTAACATACCACCAACCGCTGCAATCGCAGGGAAAATTGCGGTTTCTTTTGATTTTAGCGCTCCTTCAAGTAGCTCTCGCTTCACTTCAAGGCCAATAAGTAAGAAGAAAACAGCCATTAGGCCGTCATTAATCCAGTGAGAAACTGACATACCGAATACATAAGTATGCAGTACAGATTGATAAGTTTCGCCCAGCGGTGAGTTAGCAATGGTCATCGCAATTGCCGCTGCAATTACGAGAAGAATACCACCTGCTGATTCCATTTTGAAAAAGTCACGAATGACATCGTTCATGGTTTCGTCCTTATATTTATTATCTTAATAAACGATTAACAAAGAGTGATAAGAGTGTATAGCTGTCGAAAACTTTAGAATAATCGCTTCTTCAGAGTATAAACTTCGGTTTTTTCGATGTTAAGTTTACTATACATCGTATTTTCCAACATGACACTCAATTTTGATCGGAGATCGTATTTGTACTTGTCGCACCAAATATTTATCAAGATGATGAGAAAATCAGCATAACACGGCTTGTACCATCATGATAACCCCGTACTTTTGAGAAAAAGCTAGGAAGCTTCGCGCACTAAAAAACCACCCGTAGGGGGTGGTTTTCTTCACAACTCAATAGCCTGTCAGCTGCATAAAGCCCCAAGCCTCATTGGAGCCGGAAGCTAAAGTAGGCCCTTCCCAGTAAGGTATTACAAAGGGTAGCCACATATCTGACTTGATAATGCGGGTAGTCAAATTAATTTGATGCTTCGGAATATTGATAATCCATTGCAAAGGTAACCTTTTTCCATTGGATAAACTGGTCACTTGCATTGGTTTAATACTGATATCATCGTCTGAGAGGTTGATGACTTTACCTGAGCGTGTCGACAACGTGCCAAACACGTGCGGTGTTTGCCCATGGTGACGATAACGGCTAACAGTTAATGCTCGACCATCATCTAAATTGAAAACAAACCAATCCCAGCCTTGTTGCCCCTCACCAATTAAGCCGCTGCCCCATTCTTTTTGCGCCCATGCAGAACCCGTCACTGAGAATCGCTTACCATTTAAGCTTAAGCTGCCTTTTACTTTTAAAAATGGAGCACTGAAGCTGAAAGAAGCAACAGATTGCAACGCATGTTTAACTTGGAAACCTTTGTCTCCATTCACCACAAAGGGGCCGCTTGTCATGGTATTGAGCTCAAGCCCAAACGTATCAGTATTCACATTCAAGTTGCCCGGGAAAGGCGTCGCACCGAGTGATCGCCAAGTCCAATTATCAATCCATAACCTGAAAGGACGATTGATCATACCAGCTTGGCCTATCCCGCCTCTAGCTACCCGTTGCTCTTTCCATACATGCGAACCATGACTGACGACAACATGTGAAATGTACAATTGAGGGTTCTGCCAACCGCTGGTTTCTCGCTCGTCCGTCGCAACCCTGAAATAGCTCCATTGAACATTGTAGATCTTGCCTTGCTCATCTTTTAATTTCGCAAAGTAGTGCCACCATTCATGCTGATACTCGGGATGAAAGCGAAAGTCTGAGGGTAAAGAGACATGCTCATTAGGTAGTACAGGCTCGAAAATCGTTTGATTTTCACGCGTTAAGATAGAATCAAGTTCGCTTTCTCGTATTGCTGTCGCCTCTAACCAAAAAGTTGAGTAAAAAGCAGCCCCAGTCAGAAACGCGAACGTAACAACAATGAGCGTTGAAACCAACAAGCGTTTTTTAGAGCCCATTTTTTTCATTACAACGCGTCCCTTAATGACTTCATCGGTGTACTTTTGATCATTCTAATAACTGGCAATGCGCCAGCAACCATAATGGCAAGCATCGCCCAAGCAATGGTTTGAGCATACTCCCATGGAATCGTTTGAAGCTCTAGAGACCAGCCAAATGATTGCTTAATGATAATATCAACGATCAAATGTGCGAGCGCCAAGCCGAGCGGCACTGCAATAATCGCAGAAATGGCTCCGAAGACGAATAGCTGCAAACCACCTAATACGACAAGTTCTTTTCCGGACACACCCATGCACCTTAATAAGGAAAAATGCCGCTGCCGTGAAAGCTCTCCTGCCAACGTCGCAAAGAATAAACCAAACACGGCAATAATCAGCGTGATATTGCCCAAGGTTCCCGCTATCGCAAAGGTATGATCAAACACTCTCATTGCTTGGCTATAAATATTACCGTTATCAAACACACGATCTTGCGGGAGACGGAATACATTCTCTAAGCGATTTTTCAGCCCTTCTCCATTGACGTTATCTTTTAATACTACGCCAAGACCAACATTACCCGTACCTGCAAATGCATACAGCCAATTCCGGTGCGACATCATCACCTGGTTATATGGGTTTCCATAATCGTAGTAAACGCCTACGACTTGCCAATCACCACCAAGCGGTTCTTGCAAGTTAATGAAATCGCCAGGGCGGATATCCAACTTCAAGGCCATCGACTCACTGACCATTAAGCTCTTGGTAGCGTGCAGTTGATACCAGTAATTTGGGACACCTAACTTGACGGTAAGTGAGTCTAACTCACCTTCAGAAGAGCCCGTACTCACAACTTGCAGAGCACCATGCTCGGTCGGCATATCTTTTTCCCAGCGCCACCAAACCGAGTTCACCTCTGGCTGATTCTGGAGCCATGCGCTCATCCTAGCGGCTGAATTGTTGGTCGGATAGATGTACACATCAGCCGCTAATCGCTGATTTAGCCACTTATCGGTTGTATCTCGAAAGCTTCCGACCATTGTTTCTACACCAATGTTTGCCGCCAGCGCTAACATAAACGCCATCGTAGCCACACCGCGATAGCTCATGCTCGCTGCTGCATCAGCAAAAAACCAACGGACACGAACCCATCGCATGGTATAAGAAAAACTTTGGAACATATGCCACATAATAAATGGCATAAACAACGCCACACTAACCAACATCAGAGCAATAATAGCAAAGCCGGTTTCTTGTGTTTTCGGGGCCTGATATACCGCTATTGCAGCGACACAAAACGCACACGCCGCAAGCGCCTGCCAAGAGAACTCTCTTCCAGCAAATCGCATTAGCGACAGTCGAGAAGAAAGGCGGATTGGTTGTGACTTCAGCAAACGGATTAATGGCCACAGACACGATATCAACGCACCCATCGCTGCCATGATTAGGCTATATAAGCTAGATTGCCATGACCATCCTATGGTTAAACCTACGTTGGCATCATACAAATCACTCAGGCTCGAAGACACTGCTGGGATAAGTTCATTCGCTAAGATCAAGCCAAAAAAGTTACCACACGCCCACGCAATAAAGACGAGCAAAGACAACTCTAGCAATAAGGCTTGCGCTAACTGTGTTCCGTTAACACCAGTCTGTCTCAAAATACCGACCAAACGTTGTCGCTGAATGAAAGACAGAGACATCGCTTGATAAAAAATAAACAACCCAACCAAAAACGACAGCATTCCCATCGCGGTGAGATTCATATGGAATGCGTTAGTTAGCGACTCAAGCTCAGTACGCGTATTCCTAACAAGCGTCATTCCATTTGGCAGCATGTTTTTCAGTGCTATTAGCTTTTCCTCTGGCATTTCACCACAAGAAATCGCAGACAAACCTGAGCTCCGCTTGAGCATACGCAACAACGATATATCAGTAACCAGCCGAGTACCCGAAAGCATCTTGTCCTTATCTACTTGAATAGGCCCAAGACGGCTTCCGTCATTCATCTCAATGAAGTCCCCATCTTGCCAACCCATGTAAGCGGCCAAATCTTGACTAACGAGAATAGGATAAGGAGGCTTCATTAGTGATAAAACCGGCATCTCACCTAGCGATTTTCCTTGTTGTAGTGGGATCATCGCGACAGGATCTATCCCCACCAACATCAGGCTCATATCGGTCTTGGCATCTAGATGAAGCACGTCAAACGGTGCACATTGGTTAAACCCAGCTCGACGTAACTGAATATAGAAACCTTGAGGAATTTTATTGGCAGAGTGCTTCGTTCGGATTCGGTATGGCAAAGGATTAGAGAAAAGCTTTTCCCCAGTGGCATAACTTTGTTTTGCATGCTGGTTGATAGAAGTAACACCAACAAGGAGGGACACGCCTAAAGTTAATCCCAGCCAGACAAGAATAATTTGTAGAGGGTAACGACGGTAATGACCGAGTAGTGCCTTAACTACGGGCCATAACATGTAGCTGCCCTCCTTGAAGTCGAATCTTTCCTTCCATATGGGCGGCCACTTTTTCACTGTGCGTCACTAACAGCAAAGTACACTCCAGTTGGCGAGCGAGACTCGTTAGTAAGCGCATTACTGCTTCTGCGTTTCGCTCATCTAGGCTACCAGTTGGCTCATCAGCAAGCAGGATTTTGGGTTCCATATAGAGTGCACGAGCAATCGCCGCACGTTGTTGCTGACCACCAGACGCCTCTTCCGGATAACGTCCTAGCAATGGCATTAAGTCCAAAGCAGAAAGAATTTGACGCCACAACTCTTTATCTTCCGGCAGACCTTTTAACTGACGACAAAAACGAATATTGTCGGCAATATTAAGTGTAGGAAGCAGGTTGAATTGTTGGAAGATATTACCAATATTGTTGCGGCGATAAAGGGTTCTTAAATGCTCCGGTGCTTCATGCATAGCAAAATTTGGAAACTGCACTTCACCAGAGTCAGCAGTATCTAATCCGGCGATTAAATTCAGCAGAGTACTTTTACCCGAACCACTTTCCCCCATCAGAGCAACTTGGTCGCCTTGCTGCAATGTTAATTCTGCCCCTTGTAATACAGGGTGAAACTCTCCCCCGTCTACATAGCCTTTACATAGGTCTGACAGTTTTAACATTGATTATGCCGCTCGGATGGTGTTTAAAAATTGGGATCAGAATCTACACTAAAATCCTGTTAGTAGAAAGTATTTTGAATGCTTGATCACACTATGGAAGTACAAATGCAACTCGATTCACTTTCTGTTGCTAATTTTGTTGACGTTTTGAGCAGATTTTTGCAGCCAAAATAAACTCTGTTCCTCCTTACTGGCCAATCAGGTTTTTCATCCATTTTCGGCTAACCATTCTTGGCAAGCAAATCGCCCACTTCACAACTTCTTCCGTCAAAAAGAGTAAGTAAACCCATTGTGGGTCCCAATTGAGATAAATCGCTGCAAATGCTGCGAGTGGAATCCCGATCACCCACTGCGCCAAGATGTCTTGATACAAACAAAACTTAACATCACCGCCCGCACGTAATACACCAACAATCGCCATCATCGGCACCGAGCGTAGCACGACACCCAACGCAAGAATCACCATAAACTGTTCAGCTAGCTCGCGAGTGTCTGTTGTCAGTGCACTAAACGCATTAAGGATCCATTGATTTGACACTATCAACAAGACGGCGACCACAAATGCGATAAGCACATTCAAAATGACCGTAGCCCATGCTTGATAATAAACGGGTTCAAAATTACGAGCGCCGAGCTGGTTCCCGACTAGAACTGCAGCCGCATTCGATAAACCAATCATCATCGCCAATGCGATCGACTCAACAGGTGTCATTACGGAAAGTGCCGCCAAACCTTGTACACCTGCTTGCCCCATGATGGCGTGATAAGCAAACAGCCCACCAGCCCACGCCAAGAAGTTAAATGTGGTTGGCAAAGAGAGGCTCAAGAAACGCGTAATTTTATCTAAGACCAATCCTGCGCGTATATCATCCCAACCAAATGCGATTATGTGTTTTTTCAACCATAGATAACCAAACAAGCAACCTACTTCGATCGCGCCACTGATTACCGTTGCGATCGCTGCTCCCGTAATACCCAGAGCAGGAAAGCCTAATTGACCAAAAATTAAAACCCAGTTAAGAAACACATTAGATAAAATGCCTATACCACTAAAAAAAGTGCTTAGGCCTGGTTGGTGCATCGCCCTTAGGCCCACCGACATACTGGCCACACATGCAACAGCAAACATGCTAACCGACGAAATAATGAGATAGCTGGCCCCTAATTCAATCACTTCTTGTGAATCGGTAGTCAAGCTCATGATGAGTTGTGGAAAAACAACAAACAAAGCAACAGCAATCGCAGCAAACATCATTGCGATCATCCATGTCAAAGCGGTACTGCGACGCACCCCAACTTTATCGCCAGCCCCCCAATATTGAGCGGTTAACAACGCACCGCCCGTTGTCACCCCAACTAACATGATGGTGGTGACGAAAGTCGCGCGCGCAGCAACTCCAACAGCGGCAATTTCTGCTTCACCAAGCTGACCAAGCATAAGAACATCGACGAGGCTTCGGCTAGAAAACATCATGCTTTGCAGTGTAATTGGTAACGCGATTGCAAATAAACGACGTAAGAATGCTTTATCTGCGTGTATTGAGAGTTGAGAAAGAAAAGTCACAAGCGCTCCAACGACAACTTATTGATAGAATGGGGAAAGTGTCTCATGATTATACTCTGTGGTGTTTATTCCACCAACGATAAAAGGACAGATAATGAAAAAGGTGTTGGTGCTAGGCGCCTCGGGTTACATTGGCTCTCAACTTCTTCCGTTACTTTTAGATAAAGGTTACGCCGTCACAGCAGCGGCGCGACATATTGATTATTTAGAGTCAAGAACTCAGCCTCACCCTAATTTAACGTTAAGGTATCTCGACTTGGCTGACGCAGAGACCACGAAGGCTGTAGTGAACGATTTTGATTTAGTCTTTTTTCTCGTGCACGGGATGGCTCAAGGTGATGACTTTGTTGAGTACGAACTAAACCTTGCTTTGAACTTCAAATATGCGTTGGAACAAAGCTCCGTCGAGCATGTTGTATATTTGAGTGCCATTCAACCTCAAACCGGAAACTCTCGCCATTTAGCCGCTCGTAAAGCCACGGGAAAAATAATTCGACAGTCTGGTGTTCCAGTAACTGAATTGCGTGCTGGCGTTATCATCGGCCCCGGCTCTGCCGCTTTCGAAATCATGCGTGACTTTGTCTACAACTTACCTATTTTGATCGCGCCTAAATGGGTCGACTCAAAAGCGAACCCTATTGCCTTGCCCAATCTCAACCACTATTTGTTGAAGTTAGCAGAAGCTCCCTCTCCAGAAGAAAGTCAAATTTATGAAGTTGGTGGGCCAGATACACTTAGCTACCGCGAACAGTTCAAAGTCATTTGCCGAATCACGAACAAGCCGTATCGACTGTGGTCGACCCCGCTACTTACTCCGAAAATGGCATCGTACTGGCTAGGTTTAGTTACCTCAGTGCCAACTAGTATCGGTAAAGCATTACTTGCTGGCTTAGAGCACGACTACATTGCAAACTCCAAAGCGATTGAAGAACGATTTCCTCAAACGCTGATCAGCTACGAGCAAGCGGTAACTGATACCATTCAAGATGAAGGCACATTTGTACGCAGTAATGTCTGGGGGTTTGAACCCGCAGCGCTTCGTCGATGGCAACCAGGATATGGTTATTACCCAAAACAAGCTGGAGCGAGCATTAAAACTCATGCCTCCGCTGCGGCATTATGGAAAGTGGCGCAAAAGATCGGGAGTCGCGAAAAAGGCTATTACTTTGCCAACATCTTGTGGCGTACACGTGAATGGCTCGATATCTTTTTTGGTGGCGGAAAACCGATTCGCGTTTCTCCTCCTGGACCAGAGCTTAAAGTCGGTGATTTTATTGACTCTTGGAAAGTGATTCGCTGCGATAATAATCAGTTTCTTTCACTGTTTTTTGGTATGAAAGGCCCAGGCCTTGGGCGTTTAGAAATTACCATCAAAGATCTCGGTGACGAACGAGAGCTGGATATTACCGCCTGGTGGCACCCGCAAGGGTTTCTTGGGCTGCTTTATTGGTTTGCAATGATGCCAGCCCATCTTTTCATATTTAAAGGCATGGTCAAAGCCATCGCGAAAGAAGCAAACCGTTTAGAAAACAAAAAGCCCCAATAACAGGGGCTTCTAAACACTCAAAATGTCACTTTAGTCAGCTTTGAACGAGAGTGGAATTTCGGCTAACTGGTTGCCTTCGTTTGCTGGAAAAATAAGGTACTCGCCATGGTATTTCACCATCGATTTGTAGTCTGTTACCTTATGAACCATAAAGCCCGCTTGCGCTGCTTTCTCAACAAACTCAGCATGATTGCCACGCACAAACCAACTCATTGGCTTTACGAGCAACTCGCCATCAAAACAGCTTTCGCATTGGTCTGCACATAACGCTAAAGAGTTTTGACCTTCAGTGAAGATTTGTACTTTGCCGCACCCAATCAGTTGCTCAGATGTTGAGACTTCCCAGCCTGCTTGCTCCATCAAATCAAGAAAAGACTCAATATCTGAATCTTTGAACACTTTGGAGTCTTCACCTTCAGGGAAGAATTGCGCATAAAAAGAAGAAATACGTTTAAAGATAAACAACAAACCAGCATCGTTCCCCTTTGAGCGACCTGCTTTTTGCCAACGCGTTAAGTCATCGCCTACCGTACGTCCGAAACGTTGTGATTTTAGCGCCTTTGTTACCCAACGCACTAAATAATGGTTATTCGCAACAGGGGCATTGGCTAACTTACCTGAGCGATGCTCTTGATCTAACTCTTCAAGTGCTGAGTTAACCAAGTTTTGAATTTCTTTGGTGTAATTCGACATTACGCCTTTCTTCCTAAAGTCCAATAAAACAGTGCTGAAAGCACAGAACAAGCAAACATCACGATGATCATCGGCCAAGCAACATTCCCGGGCAGTGATGCCACCAGCGCACCAACCAATGAACCGATACCGAATCTTAATGTCCCCGCTAGAGACGACGCCGTACCCGCCATTGATGGGTAACCACTTAAAAGCAGCGCCATCGCGTTACTACCTATCGTCGACAATGTACCGATAAACAGCACAACAAAAGGCACAATGCCCCATAATCCGAAGTCCATTAACCAACTTACGAATAAACCAATCCCCGCCAAAAGTTGCACGAACAACCCAAAACGAAGCATGGCATGGGAACCCACTTTCTTCACCAAGCGACCATTAATACTGGTCATGATGATCATCGCCACAATGTTCAAACCAAATAGGTAACCAAAGTGGTCTGGTCGAACACCATATAAATCAATATAAACAAACGAACCCGCCGTCAAAAATGCAAACATTCCGGAAAATGAAAACGCACCTGAGAGCATCAAACCGATCGCTTCAGGATTGGAGCATAATCTGGCGTAGTTTCTCAGCGTCGTGCGGAAACGAAGAGGCTGACGATTTTCAGGCTGTAACGTTTCAGGGATTTTCCAAAGTACGAGAAAAATCACAACTACAGCGAAAATAGCTAGTACCCAAAAAATGGAACGCCAACCAAACCAAATCGCGAGATGGCCACCGATCATCGGTGCCACCAACGGCGCAATAGTAATGACCAGAGTAACGAAGGACATTGCGCGTGCAAAGTCTTCACGGTCAAACATGTCACGCACGACGGCTTGGATAATGACCGCCGCTGCCGCGCCAGCAAAACCTTGTGCCGTACGTACATAGGTCAGCGCATCAATGCCATTTGTTGTCGCACTCACAACAGCAGCCAAGCCGAAGAAAAGTACGCCTAAAATCAACACAGGTCTGCGACCAAAGCTATCGGCAAGCGGCCCGTGAATTAACTGGCCGATCGCAAAACCCGCGGTATAAGCCGTCAACGTAATCTGAACCGCGCCAGGCGCGACCCCCAAATCTTTCGCTATTGTCGGCATCGCAGGCAAATACATATCGATCGCCAAAGGCGTCAAAGCACCAATCGCTCCTAGTACCAGAAACAATAGAAAACTGATTTGGGATTGCGGAGCACTTTGAGCTTTTTCTGTCATTCTTTTACCTCTTGTTGGAGCCCTACCGTCAATACTTGCAGAACAAAGTGAAAATAACGGAAGTTCTCATATCGCTGAATGTAGAAGCCAAAAACCTGTTCTATCCAACGTTCGAGAATCATAAGGGCAAATATGTACCAAGGTGTGACCTTGACGAACTCGACATAGAAAAGCATGTGAAAGCGAAATGTGTTTATGGGAAACAAACACAATGCAGTAAAAATGATGGCGTTGACACCATCATTCCATTCACCGTAGCCGAAGGCTTTGCAATAAGAGTATGCATGCATCAGCTAAATGCAAAGGCATATCACTGAGATGAGTAAGCACACCGGAATTGTCTAGGCACTAATTTTGGTAGGAAAATTTATTTTGAGCCAATTCCTACCAAAAGGCTAGTTCCTATTAGGAACTAAAGAATTTCCCATGCCGACAATTAATTCCAAATAGAATCAATTTCTTCTTGCGTGAGGTAGCGATAATCACCTGGTTCTAGTGCCTCATCAAGTTCGATAGAACCAATACGCTCACGATGTAAGTACTCAACTTTATTTCCTAACGCCGCGAACATACGTTTCACTTGGTGATACTTACCTTCCACGATAGTTAACAATACTTCATTCTCAGCCTCGTTCACGATTTCCAAACGAGCAGGCAATGTTGCTTCTGATTCATTGCGCAAAATGATGCCTTGTTCGAGCTTTTCCTCGTAATCTGGCTGAATAGCATCGACGAGCCAAACACGGTACGTTTTCTCACACTTATGCTTAGGTGAGGTAATACGATGAGACCACTTACCATCATCCGTAATCAATACTAAACCAGTTGTGTCGACATCTAATCGGCCCGCAAAGTGAAGGTTTTCAATTTTAGGCTCATCAAGCAATGCGAATGCAGTTTGGTTGTAGCCATCTTCATGTGAACAAACAAAGTCAGCAGGCTTATACAACATAATGTAACGAGGACCAGGAGCACCAATAACACGGTCTTCCCACATCACTTCCGCACCTTTAGGTACTTTAAATGCACCACTTTTTTGAACCTCACCGTCAACGGTGATGTCTCCACTTTTGATGATCTTTGTTGCCTGTTTGCGTGTTGCACCCAGAGCGTCACACAAATATTTATCTAAACGCATGAATACCTCATTGAATTATACCCAAGTGATCTCTAAATCTTGGTTTAAAGGTCACTTGGGTATAAAAGTCAGGTATTATAGCGTTCCTCGTTCGAATAGTTGAGCAATTTCACATATTTTCATGTACACACTTCGTCCTTATCAAGCCGACTCGGTTAAAGCCGTTATTCATTACTTTCGTAAACACTCGACACCAGCAGTGATCGTGCTGCCAACCGGTGCAGGAAAAAGCTTGGTGATCGCAGAACTTGCTCGCCTTGCGAAAGGACGAGTGTTAGTCCTCGCCCACGTAAAAGAACTGGTCGAGCAAAACCACGCAAAGTATGAAGGTTATGGTTTAAAAGGTTCTATCTTCTCAGCAGGATTGGGACGAAAAGAAACTGACCAGCAAGTCGTGTTTGCTTCGGTTCAATCGGTCGTACGTAACTTAGATTCGTTCAAAAACCAGTTTTCTCTGCTCGTTATTGATGAGTGCCATCGTGTGCCAGATGACAAAAACAGCAGCTACCAAAAAGTTATTACTCACTTACGAGAACTGAACCCTGGCATTAAGGTGCTGGGACTAACTGCAACGCCCTATCGTTTAGGAATGGGCTGGATTTATCAGTATCACACCCGAGGTCAAGTGCGAACCGAAGAGCCTCGATTCTTCCGCGATTGTATTTTCGAACTGCCGATCCGTTACTTGCTCGACGAAAACTTCCTCACTCCAGCCCGCATGATGGATGCCCCCGTTTTGTCTTACGACTTCTCTCAGCTGAAGCCCGCTAACACCGGACGCTACAAAGAAGCAGAAATGGACATGGTGATCGATAAAGCCAAACGTGCGACTCCGCAAATTGTTGAGCAAATCATGCAATATGCGAAAGAGCGTCAAGGTGTCATGATCTTCGCTGCAACTGTTCGACACGCACAAGAGATACACAGTTTATTGCCAGAAGGCGAAACTGAAATCGTCATTGGTGATACACCTACGCCGGAGCGCGATGCGATCATCCAAGCGTTCAAGAATCGTCAAATAAAATACTTAGTCAATGTTTCGGTACTGACAACCGGGTTTGATGCGCCGCATGTCGATTTAATCGCGATTTTGCGACCAACAGAGTCAGTCAGTCTGTACCAACAGATAGTAGGACGAGGATTACGCTTATCAGACGGAAAATCAGAATGTTTAGTGCTTGATTACGCAGGCAACAGCTACGATTTATACCAACCAGAAGTCGGTGATCCCAAACCAGACTCTGACAGTGAAATTATCACGATTCCTTGCCCGGCTTGCGGATTCAATAACAACTTCTGGGGTAAGTTGGATAGTAACGGTTTCTTGGTTGAACACTTTGGCAGACGTTGCCAAGGTTACTTTGAAGATGAAGACACAGGCGAACGTGAACACTGTGGCTACCGTTTTCGTGCCAAATACTGTGGTGAATGTGGTGCGGACAACGATATTGCTGCACGAATTTGTCATGAGTGTGACGCGACGCTCGTTGACCCAGATAAAAAGCTAAAAGAAGCCCTTAATCTCAAAGATGCATTAATCTTTGAATGCACAGAAATGGACCTATCTGTATTTAAGTCCAGTGATGGTAAATCTCAGCTAAAGGTGACGTATTCTGGTGAACCATACCAAGGCGAAGGCAATGCGTTAGTTCATGAGTTTTGGTCATTGAGTACCAAAAACAAAACAAACGTTTAAAGATCAGTTCGTACGCCCCCACTTAGCAGACAAGCATCGCCCTTTTGAAGAGGCTTCACCGACACGCGTTGTAGCTAATCAACATCGTTTCCGTTTGCCTCAGTTTGTTATTGCTAGAAAATCTGGTCGCTTTTGGAAGCTGCGGGATAAGATTTTTGAAGATGAGTTGAAATAACATCGACAACACATGGCAAAACTCAATTAGCTGATTCACTCTCTGTTCATCTATATCCGATATACTGCGGCTAACGCTCCAGAAAAGGTTTGACTATGTATAAAGCAACGACTTCTCTACATTCTGCGTTACTTTTCGGCCTTATCACGACATTCATGTGTGCACCAAGTTTTGCCAAGCATGGCAACGAGTACACATCACAAAATGGCCACGCCATCGTGCAAGATGTCGAAAAGCCAGGAACACGCATCGAATTCGATGAAGATCAAGATGAGGTCTATCGCGCGGTTCAACAAGGATATATACGACCATTTTCGGAACTTTACGCCGCAGTAGAAAACGACCTATACGGCCGCATCATCAAGGTCGAGCTTGAAGAAGATGATGATGCTTGGGTGTATGAATTGAAAATTCTGTACAACAATAGCGTCCTGAAAGTTGAGTACGACGCCGCCACGCTGGAAATGCTTGAGATCAAAGGTCGCAGCTTTAACAAAGCGTTAAAGCCGCAAAACAACTAAACTTGTCTAATGCGTAATCCAGACGCGATGCGTAGCTTACTTCGATAAAAATCCAAACATAATAAGAATCATCAATATGAAAATACTTGTTGTTGAAGATGATCCTCGTTTAGGCGAGCAAATCATCGAAACATTAGAAAGTACCGGCTGGGTACCAGAACTGTCCCAAGATGGCATAGACGCTCTGTATCGCGCGACTTCGGAAGAATGGGACGCCATTGTTCTTGACCTCGGCTTGCCAAAACTGGATGGTCTTACCGTCCTAAAAGGCATCCGAGATGAAAACATTAATACTCCTGTCGTGATTCTAAGCGCTCGCGACACCCTAACGCAGCGAGTTGAAGGCTTAAACGCAGGTGCAGACGATTACCTAACTAAACCATTTGAAATGGTTGAGCTTATCGCTCGTATTCGTGCACAGCTACGAAGAGCCTCTGGTAATGCCTCTCCTGTGATGCAAATTGGCGACTTGAGCTTGGATACACGCACTTCTAAAGTCATGTGGCAAGGGCAAGCGGTAAGCTTGACGGCGCTAGAGTATAAAGTGGTCGCTTACTTTATGCATAACCCGGAAAAAGTGATTTCTCGAACCGAACTCGTCGAGCACATTTACAAACAAGACTTTGATCGTGACTCCAACACAATCGAAGTTTTTATCGGCCGAATTCGCAAAAAAATCGCACCAAAGATCATCAAAACTGTCCGAGGGTTGGGATACCAATTAAATGCCGAATAGAAACAGGCTACCGTTGAACGCAATAAAACGACTGAGTATCAAAAGTCGCCTCGTTTTAGCGGCGATCGTTTGGTTAACGGCAATGATCCTCGCCGCTGGTGTGACGATACCGACGCAGGTCTATAACTATATGGTTGATGACACTCGCTCACAGCTCAGCATTTTTATGGATGAAGTCGCCGCACAGTTAGAAGTCGATAACACCGGGCATCTTTCACTCGCAGCTCAGCTATCAGACCCTCGATTTAACCGACCTTACAGTGGTTTGTATTGGAGCGCCTCTACAGAGGCAAGCCTCGAACGTTCTCGTTCGTTGTGGGACAAAAAAATCGAATACAAAGGTTTGGATAAAGATGCGTATGGAGCAAGAGGCGAAAAACTAATTACGCTAGAAAAAGCGCTGTATCTTCCTGATTACGATGGTCCTATTCACATTATTATTGGTATTGACGAAGAGCCCATTAAAAATACCCTTCAAACGTTAATCGGCCAACTTTGGCTTATTTTGGGTTTATTATTCGCGGGCGTACTTACCGTCATTTTACTGCAAATTGCTTGGTCATTGAGTCCGCTTACAAAGCTACAAAAAGAATTAGCCGAGCTGAAGTCTGGTAATAAAAAGAGTCTAGAAGAAACCTACCCAAAAGAGATTTCTCCTCTAATCTTCGACCTCAACGCTCTGCTGTTCCATTACCAAGAATTACTAGAGAGAGCTCGCAATCATGCAGGTAACCTATCTCATGCACTTAAAACGCCACTTTCTGTTCTAAAAAATGAAGTTCAGACGTTAGAACCTGAGGCACAATCCCGTCTCCGAGCTCCAATCAATCAAATACAAGACCATATCGATTACCATTTGGGTCGTGCCCGTATGGCCGGATCGATGAACATATTATCAGTGAAGTCGAACCCAGCAGATCGTGTGGATGCTATCTCAATGGCGTTTGATAAAGTGTATGCGAGCCGAAGCATTACCTTAATTAATGAACTTGATTCAGAGCTGAATGTAGCAGTAGAGCAGACCGATCTCGATGAAATGCTAGGTAACTTGCTAGAAAATGGCTATAAGTGGGCCAACAGCATGATTCGTGTGCACTCCTCTCAGGATAAGGAAAATATACACATCATTATTGAAGATGATGGGCCAGGCATCCCTAAAGAGAAACTGAGTCAAGTAATCAAGAGAGGAGTTAGATTGGATGAAACAACCCCTGGCTCAGGTCTTGGTCTAAACATAGTCAGTGAAATGGCACACAGTTACCGAGGTCAATTAACATTGGATACAAGCGCTTTAGGTGGATTAAAAGCATCTTTAGTCTTACATCTCAGCCGAACATAAAGCATATAACACATAAACTTTGTTTTTCGGACCATGATCAGTAAACCGATGAAAATGAAGTCGATGTGAACAAAATCCAAGCAAAGCGTTAAAAGGGATAGCCTTCCACCCCGCTAAATCATACCTTTTTGTTGATTTGGATACGATTTGGGTTGCCCATTTATAAGTGGAATGATAGTATCCGCGCTCGCTTGAACAGTTCCTGTTTCAAGCTTTACCACGAACAACAAGGTCGCATTGTTGATTGTGAACATTTGATTTTTACTAATTTGAGAGTAAATACTATGAAATTCGAAGCAGTAGTACGTACTGAACTAGGTAAAGGTGCGAGCCGCCGCCTACGTCACGCTGGCAAATTCCCTGCAGTTGTATACGGCGGTGAAGAAGCAGCAGTAGCTATCGTTCTTAACCACGACGACATCGTAAACCAAATGGACAAGCCTGAATTCTACGAAGGCATCGTTCTAGTTATCGATGGCAAAGAAGTTAAAGTTAAGCCACAAGACGTTCAACGTCACGCGTTCAAGCCAAAAGTTGAACACATGGACTTCATCCGTATCTAATTCCCTACCAAGGAATTAATCGGATTAAATCCAAACCTTTTGCATAAAAGATAATCGGATTTACCAACCGAGACATCTACAAAATTTCAAAACCCCGGAGTCTTACCACCTCCGGGGTTTTACTATGTTTGGCATATAGCATTTGATTTATGAACGGGCAATATACTTCACTAAAGTGAGATCGGTCAGCGTCATACTCTCAATCACTTCCGACTCTTCCTCTCCAGTACGCACAAAACCACACTTCTTGTAAAAGTTAAGCCCCTGTTGATTAGTATCCAGTGCTTTCAAACTGATCTGCATAACTGACGTAGAGAGCAAACGTGTCTCTAACTCATCTAACAGTGCACTTCCTGCTCCTTGCCCATAATGTAGCGGCGTAACGTAGCAACATGTCACTAATGCCGTTTTATCTTCGCTGGTGTGGTTAGGTAACTCGTAACTTAAAAAGCCAACAATTTCTCCTTGCCTCTCAACTACGATCAATTGGGCCAGTTGCTCCGTCATCACTCGTGCCCACATCCTTTCTCGACGCTCAATCGTAAACTGCTCTATGTAGCTCTTTGGCATTAATCCTTTATACGCCACCTGCCAAGAGTCAACGTGTATCTTGGCGATTTGGGCTGCTTCCTTTTTGAGTGCGTCCCTTACTGTGTATCTCATAAGCATCCTTTATTAGCGTTCACCACTTACAAATTCTTTTAACCCTACCCTTTAAACCAAAGCTCAAAGATAACAGCTACAGTCGCAACGCTTTACATTAATCCATTTCATTTTCATTAATTAAATGATAGTTCACATCATAATATTCGAAGAAGAACGATCCATTATTTACTTTTCATTTTGACTCATTAGGTTGAATCTATTTGTTTAAACACTCGAGTGTCAAATGCGGAATAAGCACGATAAGGTATCGATGAGGATAAATAAACGATGCCTAAAGCATAAGGTTTCTAAACGATCGCAATTATAGTAAAGAGATAAATACAATTTTTGATAGAGTTTGGCAGAATAAAGCCATGATCAAATGAGTTTAAGCTCTGTGCTGTTCATTATGCATACAAACCGCCACCCCTCATCATCAGAGCGAAAATTTATAACGATTTGTGTCATACCTATTAGGAAAAACATAAACTTGGCAAAATAATCACCAAAATCAGCGTAATACTTCGCAAAAATGCGCATTGATTCACACAAACAACACACATTCAATTAACTACCTCACAAAAAATAGAGCTAGCTATATAAAATAAATACTAAATACCAATTCTGTTTATTTATAGACGTAGTTTGCAGGCTTATTAATTCATTTCTCCGATAGAAGTATAAATAAGAGATAGATCACTAAAGTTTCACATTAATTCCGTATATTTCACGCCGTAACAATAACAAAATCACAAAGAAAGGATCCCTTATGAAGTTTTCCAAATCTCTTTTGGTAGTGGCAGTGGGCGCTGCGCTAGCAGGATGCGGCTCAGACAGCGACAATTCTCCAGTAACCTGCGAGACTGCAGATTCTTGTACAAAGTTCACCGTTCTCCACACTAACGATAACCATGGTCGCTTTTGGCATAACAGCGACGGCGAATACGGCATGGCTGCGCGTCACACTTTAATCGAATCTATCCGCGCAGAAGTCGAAGCAAAAGGCGGTGAAACCATTCTGCTATCTGGCGGTGATATTAATACCGGTGTACCAGAATCAGACATGCAAGATGCGGTTCCAGACTTCGTAGGGATGAACCTACTTGGTTACGATGCAATGGCTGTCGGTAACCACGAATTTGATAACTCACTAGATATTCTCGATATGCAAGCCGAGCTAGCTGACTTCCCTATGCTGGCTGCGAATATCTATAAAAAAGATACAAACGAGCGTTACTTCGACCCTTACAAAGTATTTACTATCAACGGCCTTAAGATCGCTGTTATTGGTCTAACAACGCAAGACACTGCGAAGCTAGTCAATCCAGACAACGTATCAAACATCCACTTCGAAGACCCTCAAGTAGAAATCAAAAAGGTACTGAAGGAAATCGAAGAGAACGAAAAGGTAGACCTAGTATTTGCAACGACGCACATGGGTCACTACGAAGACGGCAAAAACGGTAGTGAAGCACCAGGTGACGTTAAACTCGCTCGCTCTCTTGAAGAAGGACAGCTAAACGCTATCATCGGTGGTCACTCGCAAAACCCTGTATGTATGGAACCAGGTACCAATGAGTATGCTGATTTCAAACCTGGGGATGATTGTGCCCCAGACCAACAAAAAGGCACTTGGATTATGCAAGCGCATGAGTGGGGTAAATATGTGGGTCGTGCAGACTTCGAATACTACGACGGCAAGCTTCACTTAGCGAACTACGCACTGATTCCTGTAAACCTTCTAGACGAAAACGATGAAGTTATCGGTGAACGAATTCAACAAGATGCAACAGTAAAAGCGTTACTACTGCCATACCAACAACAAGGTCAAGAGTTATTAGATGAGAAGATTTCTAATACGACGGGTAAGTTAGAAGGTGATCGTAACGTAGTTCGCTCTCAACAAACTAACCTAGGTCACCTACTCGGCGAGGCATACCGTACTTACAAAACGGTAAATGCTGACTTTGGTGTGATGAACTCTGGCGGCGTGCGTGATTCAAT
This sequence comes from Vibrio alginolyticus NBRC 15630 = ATCC 17749, assembly GCF_000354175.2. Classification (NCBI taxonomy): domain Bacteria; kingdom Pseudomonadati; phylum Pseudomonadota; class Gammaproteobacteria; order Vibrionales; family Vibrionaceae; genus Vibrio; species Vibrio alginolyticus. The sequence continues at coordinate 273,679 of NC_022349.1, read as the reverse complement.
CCAAGATGGTGATATCACTTACCGTGACGTACTAACGGTTCAGCCATTTGGTAACTTCGTGACTAAAGCAACTATGACAGGTAAAGAAGTTAAAGAATACCTAGACGTGGTTGCGACGAAATCTGCAGGGTCTGGTGCTTACGCTCAACTAGATAACATCACTTTAGATGTAAACTGTGATGCTGGCTCAGTAACCATTACCGATATTAACAATAAAGGCTTCGATCTAAACGAAACGTACACATTCTCTGTAATCAGCTTCAGTGCTGCTGGTGGCGATAACTATCCAATCATCGATGTTCAATCTACACAGCTAACCGATGCATACGTTTTGCGCGAGTTCTTCGTAAACAACCCACAAATCTCTGCGGATAACTACAACAAGAACTTAGAGAACGTCAAGTACTTCAGTAATGGCCAACCAGTAAAAGGTTGTCCTGCAACTGGTAGCTAATACTCAACACCTTACCCCTGGCGCTAAGAGCTTTTACAAGCAATTTCGTCAGGGCTTTCCTTAAAACCGAAGCTTTGTGCTTCGGTTTTTTATTTTCGATAAATTACTGAAAACTCTCCACCTTCACAATATGTTCAAAAATTGTTCATTTGTGTTATTGACGCCCCTGTGTTGGGCTTCTATGTTTGATAAGGTCTTTTAAATATGCAGGTTCATCGGCTAAATTTCGCGAAACATTTTCAATCGCACAGTCAATGATTCTGAGAAAGATGTGAATGGCGTTACAAACACTGCTCTCAAACAATTTGTCTTTGGACTTCAAACGATGGTGATGTGCCTCCACGCGCACACTAATGAGCAGCGATCTGGACGTCAATGTGTTCAAACTGCTGCCATCGAGTTCTGGAGGTCAAAAATGAAACGAGCCAGCAATAGCTACAGACTCCAAATGATCAAAGAAGTAGTTACCCGTAGAGAGCGTGAAGCTTGTACGGATCCTATGGCGAGATACATTCATCAACTCATGGATGAACGCCCAACAAGTAAATTAGATGTTGAATTCAATCATCGATTTTCAGGAAATCACTTCGACGAACAAGCGGGAGGCTGGGTTAGCGACCGTTGGTCGATGAAATAACGCCAATTACCGCTTTATAGGGAAAATGGATAGGAGATTCCCGGTTCTTAAAGGACACCTTGCCGGACCGGGAATATGTAAAAGCCTAATCAGAACCGAAAGCGAAGGCGTAACCCACAGACTGAACAAGAGTTCTAGAATAAGTCTTGTTGAGGCGATGACTCATCTTGAAGCTGTTCTGGCTTCGTCTTCCCTGCCAACATCTTTCTTCTGTACCTTTGACGACACAACTTAATAACGTGCAACTGCTGAGCGGGGGTTAAGTTAAGCCAATTAAACCTTTCCTCTCTCTTTCTCATACACCCCTTGCAATACCCTTTTTCATCGGAGGTACATACTCCAACACAAGGGCTTGGGACAGTAAAAAACTCCAGTTGCTCCATACTAAAACCGCTCTTTCCATATTAGGGCGTATTGGCCTAGTTTAAATAATGAGAAGATTAGTCAGCAACAAAACTTGCTATATACTTCGTTATGTCAAAAACATACGAAACCATAACCTTATGCTGACAAAAACAGTGTTTTATTACTTATACTTACCGCGTTTATAAAAACGGAGTCTATAAAATGAAGCTTAGCCTAAAAACGTTAGTTACAGCAATCTCTCTCCCTGTTCTTATGACTGCTTGTGCTAGCAACGGTGATGATGTGAAAGAAATAACGGCTCAAGATTTGCAGCACCACAACTGGGAACTTGTTCAAGTTGATGGCAAAAATATCGTTCTAGACGAACACCAAAAAGCGGCTCGCCTAGAAATCGGTGAAAATCTAACCGCAAACGGCAACGCAGGTTGTAACAACTTCTTCGGTCAAGCCGAGCTGAAAAACAACCAACTACGCATCGAAAAAATGGGCATGACCATGAAGATGTGTATGGAAGATCAAATGAAGATCGAAAACGCAATGACACAAACACTATCTAACTGGAGCGATATCACGCTAACTAAAGATGGTCTTGTTCTGAAAAGTGCCGATCACGAATTGACGTTTACACTACGTGACTGGGTAAACTAATCCCAACTAAGTAAACCAGATAGTATCTTAAAGCAGCCAAACGGCTGCTTTTTTTATATCGATGAATCGTTAGTCATGCATGCTAAAGTCATTTAAATGGCCAACTTTCTTTCTCTTTTCGCCCTCAATTCCATGCTTTAGACATCAATTTTGCTCTGTAAAACAACCTATTCATATCTCTGGGGACAATAATTTTCAATTACTTGAAAGAATATCCTTAAACAAACGGTCCGCTCCTAAAATGACACCAAATTTGTCCTTTATTCGTTTTGCTTCACATTGAGAGTAATTCTTTGAATCAATGAGTGATTCCGTTTGGGATTGGCATTGATAATAGAGAGAGATGAATTACTATCCTTGTAACAGAGCGGAACGACTTGCGAAAACGTCAATAGAAACGAAAGCAAGAACCAAAAGACATAACACGGAATAGATATGAAAAAGCTACTCAGCAGCATTGGCATTTTAGCCACGACTTTTGCGACACCTTCTTTTGCCGATTCATCAGTGAATAGCGAATGGCAAAAAATCGAACAGCAAGCCGACGGGCAATCCGTCTACTTTCATGCTTGGGGCGGGAGCCAAGAAATTAATCGCTACATACAGTGGGCGAGTAGAGAGCTAAAATCACGTTATAACGTGACGCTAAACCACGTTAAAGTAACTGATATTTCTGAGACCACTACTCGACTTATCGCAGAAAAAGCGGCAGGCAAAAACAGCGGTGGTAGTGTTGATATGGTTTGGATCAATGGCGAAAACTTCAAATCAATGAAGGATAACCAATTGCTATTTGGTCCTTTTGTCGAAGGTTTGCCAAGCTGGCAATATGTGGATAAATCTCTACCAATTGATGTGGACTTCTCCGAGCCAACAGAAGGTCTAGAAGCACCTTGGGGAGTAGGACAATTAGTGTTTATCCATGACGAGCAAACCCTCCATAACCCTCCAAAATCATTCTCAGAAATGCTGAGCTATGCAAAAGCGTTCCCGAATCGCCTGACTTACCCTCGACCACCAGAGTTTCATGGCACAAGCTTTATCAAAGCATTACTCATTGAACTGTCTAACAACGCCCCTGAGCTGCAACAACCAATTACCGATGACACGTTTGAACAAGTCACTCAACCGCTGTGGTCTTATCTAGATGAGTTCCATAAAGTCGCTTGGCGCGGTGGTAAGCAGTTTCCAGGCGGTACAGCAGAAACCCTTCAGCTACTAGATGATGGTCAGACTGACCTGGCGATTACCTTTAACCCGAACGCGGTTTTCTCTGCGCAGTCGAGCGGTAATCTTGCAGAGAGCACCAAAGCGTACGCAATGGACGCAGGAGCACTCTCAAATATCCACTTTTTAGCGATTCCTTGGAACGCAAATGCCAGTGCTGGTGCACAAGTTGCGATAAACTTTTTATTGAGCCCTGAAGCACAGTCTCGCAAAGGTAACCTAAACATCTGGGGCGACCCTTCGGTACTAAGCAACCAATACCTAACTGGTTCGGCCAAAAACACTCAACAATTCAAATCCATCGCTGAGCCACATCCAAGTTGGCAAGCGGCGTTGGAAAAAGAATGGTTGAAACGCTACGGGAATTAGTAAGAATCCATGTTAAGAGCGCTGTATTTAGTCATTATCGCAGTTTGTATTTTGCCTACCATTCCGGGACTACTTGGAGTGGTGGTCTCTGCGCTCGGTTATGTACCTCCTATCGGTCTACACCACTTTTCTTTTGATGGCTTCAATGCCGTCTTTGATTGGGAAGGTGTTTGGACATCCATCGGGCTTACTTTCTACTCCGCCATTTTCAGTAGCTACTTGGCTTGCTTCATCACGTTTGCCATTCTACAGGCGTCTTGGGGCAGCAAGTTTTGGCGAAAAATTGAAGTTAGCCTTTCCCCACTTCTCGCGATGCCGCACGTCGCGTTTGCAATTGGCTTTGCGTTCTTGTTTGCCCCAACTGGTATGGGCGTTCGTGTTCTCAACCAACTGTTTGGTTACGACCCGAATGCACAAACGGTGAATGACTTAGCATTGTTGATTAAAGACCCACATGCACTCGGTTTGGTCATCATGCTTGCGATTAAAGAAGTGCCGTTTTTATTGTTGATGAGTATTCCGATCCTTCAGCAATTGAAAGTCGATAAGGTTGAAAAAGTCAGTCACTCGATGGGCTATAGTTCGGCGCAAGCGTGGTGGAAATGCGTATTTCCGCAATGGTTAGCAAAACTTCGTTTCCCAATGCTGGCGGTATTGGCTTACAGTTTGTCCGTTGTCGATGTCGCCCTGATTATTGGCCCTACCAACCCGCCGACGTTTGCGGTTTTGGTATGGCAATGGTTTAACGATCCAGATTTATCGCTCCTACCAAGAGCGGCCGCTGGCGCAGTAATACTGTTTGTGATGGCTAGTCTTTTGATTGGTTTCGCTCGATTGGTGGAATGGTTAACGACCAAAGGCTTCAAACGCTGGCAGTACTCTGGTCGAAACGGGTTTCGTTTACCCGGTAAAACCCTATTTTCACTGATTGCGCTACTTGCACTTCTAATGATTCCACTCATGGTGCTGTGGAGCTTTGCTCAACGTTGGCGCTTTCCAGATTTGCTCCCAAGCCGTTACAGCCTGCGTTTTTGGGAATACGAATGGCACAGTATTCTAGGGACTCTAGAGCAAAGTATGTCAATCGCCCTGATCAGCGCGACTATCGCGCTAGTTCTTGCTTTAATAGCACATGAGTATCGCCTTCGTTATCGCTGGCAGATACCCGGTTACATCATCGCCATCCCGATGCTGATTCCTCAATTATCGGTGCTATTCGGTATGCAAGTGGTAACACTGTACTTAAACAGTAACGCGTATTTCTTTTGGGTATGCTGGGCGCATGTGTTCTTCGCATTCCCATTTATTTACCTCTCGCTAGACGGGCCGTGGCGCAGCTTCGATAACAGCTTAACTCGCGTCGCACTCAGCTTGGGTAAAACACCGATGCAAGCTTGGTTAAAAGTGAAACTGCCAATCCTCCTACCTGCGATTGCATTCGCGTGGGCTGTCGGTATTAGTGTCAGCCTAGCGCAATACCTACCTACATTAGTGCTAGGGGCTGGGCGCATTAGCACCATCACAACCGAAGCCGTTGCACTATCCAGTGGTTTTGACCGACGTGTCACCGCTATTTACGCCATTTGGCAAGCTCTGCTGCCATTCATGTTCTTCTCTTTTGCGATACTGCTTAGCCACTTGCACAGGACGTATCGCCGCTTGTCTATAAAAGGTTTACTACTGAATGAGTCTTTGTCTCGAAAACCTCGCCATCCGTAAAACCAATGGCGACGCGCTTTTCTCGGCGTTTAATATGACCGTAGAAAAAGGTGAAATCGTTACCCTGATGGGGCCTAGCGGTTGTGGTAAATCCACTTTGTTGGATGCCATTGCCGGGCACCTATCCGCCGAGTTCAATTACTCTGGAGCCATTACGCTTGATAACGAAAAGTTGGATGCCCTCCCTGCCCATAAGCGTCAGGTCGGTATTCTGTTCCAAGAAGATTTGCTCTTCCCTCATTTAACGGTGTGGGAGAACCTTGCCTTCGCGCTACCAAACTCAATCAAAGGTGAAGAGCGTAAAGCTCACGCCATGCAAGCACTGAAGAACATTTCATTGACCAAGCTAGCAGAGTCCTTTCCTGACCAAATCTCGGGAGGGCAACGCGCCCGTATCTCATTGACTCGTATGCTGCTAGCAAAGCCGAAAGTTGCGCTACTTGATGAGCCCTATAGCAAGTTGGATAAAGACCTGCGTGTACAATTTCGCAATTGGGTGGTCGAACAATTGCAGCAAGCGAACATCCCTACTTTGATGGTAACGCACGATGAAGACGATATTCCTGATGGCAGCCGCTGCATAAACTGGCCGTGGGAGACAAATCATGCTTGATAGCCTGAGTATAAAGCTCATCCGCAAACCGCTGGCACTCAGTGCGACATATATCGATAAATGTGGTATCACTGCAAATCAGACGACAGTATTTGGTTTTGTGCTTGGCTGTTTTGCCCTGCCTGCTTTGATCGCCGAACAGTACTTGTTGGCGTTGCTGTTTATTTTGCTGAACAGAATCTGTGATGGGTTAGACGGAGCACTGGCAAGGATTCAGGGCATTACCGATGCGGGTGGTTTTCTTGATATCAGCTTAGATTTTTTGTTCTATTCGTTGATTCCTTTTGGCTTTGTGCTTGCCAACCCAGAGCACAATGCCGTTGCAGGCGCATTTTTGATTTTTTCCTTCATCGGCACTGGTAGTAGCTTTTTGGCTTTTGCCATCATGGCAGGAAAACAAGGCATCGATAATCCGGTATATAAAAACAAATCGCTTTACTACATGAGCGGCTTAACCGAAGGTACAGAAACCATTGGCTGCTTGATTTTATTTTGTTTGCTACCGCAACACTTTGCCGTCATCGCGTATATCTTTGGCGCGGCATGCTGGTTTACTACTTTTACACGTATTTATTCAGGGTTTCATACGCTTAACGATCATTAATACTGCTTAGACAATCGCGTTTCCTTAAGGGACAGGCCGCTAAGCCACTGTTTTATAAAGCACCAAAACGCAGGTTAAATTGGGGTATATACTCTTTGAATGAAGAAACCATTCGGAGGCTATATGAAAAAACAGATCAATTTAGGCATGTTGCTCACCATTACTTGTGCGCTCGTGCTTGGCGGCTGTAGCTCACCTAACCCGTACGGAGATGCATACGGCTCATCCGACACTCGCAAAGTTCAGCAGGTTTACTACGGCACAGTAGAAAAAGTAGAACCCGTAACCATTGATGCCTCTACCCAATCCAATGCCATTGGCACCATCGCTGGTGCTGCCGTGGGCGGGATCTTAGGCTCAAAAGTTGGGGGCGGTTCTGGCTCGGATATCGCTGCCATTGGTGGTGGTCTATTGGGTGGCTATGCAGGCAGCAAAGCGGCTGAAGCAACCGCGAAAAGAAATGGCGTGAATCTGACCATTCGTTTAGAGGACGGAAAGATTATCTCTATTGTTCAAGAAGCAAATCCAAACATGATTTTCCAACCAGGCCAAGCGGTCCAAATCAATGTTTCTGGTAATGACGCCAGAGTCGTTCCTCGTTAATTCGGACGAACCAAACCTTTGGCCTGCTTTGATTCAAACACCTAACCCGCGCAAGCTTACATCACTGGCTTGTTAACTTGCGCGTTTCTTTTCGTATCAAACTTGATCGTCGTCAATGGAACATCAATCTCCCACACCTTTCGATGTTCAAATGACATCAAGTTGCTAGCATGAGCCCATTCCAGATAACTTTGGGCTTGTTATGACTCCGACTGTTGACCACGTACTCCTTAATATTGCGCTAAACCTCAGCTCAAATCGCTCTCACGAGCAGCAATATCAAAATCTCATTGATGGGGTCGCGCAAGTATTCCCATGTGATGCGAGCTGCCTGTTTATCTTCGATGAGGATGGGTTTCTAACTCCTGTCGCGGTAAAAGGCTTATCCAGCTCGGTCTTAGGTCGTCGCTATTTCCCCAAGGCGCACCCTCGCTTAGATGCCATTATTCATAGCCGTGAACCGGTGCGTTTCGATGCCGATTGTTCACTGCCGGATCCTTTCGACGGCACACTATTAACTGAAGACCAATGCATTGATGTTCACGATTGCATGGGCTTTAGCTTGTATGTCGAAGGCCAACTTGTTGGCGCACTAACGATGGATGCACTAACAGTGGGCGCGTTTGATGGCATCGATCCTGTCGCTATCGAAACCTTTGCGGCTTTGACCGCTGCGACATTGCGTAACATAGCTCAATTAAAAGCGCTCAAAGCGCAAAACCAGAAGCAAAAAAGCGTCACTCAAACCCTTATCCAGCAAGCCCGTTCTCAACATGGTGAAATGGTGGGTTTGAGTCCGCAGATCAACCAGTTACGAAACAACATTGCGACTGTTGCTCAATCAGATTACGCGGTACTTATCTTAGGAGAAACCGGAACTGGTAAAGAACTGGTCGCGCACTCGGTACACGCGCAATCTCATCGTAGCGATAAGCCGATGATTTACGTCAACTGTGCGGCCCTGCCTGAAGGTCTGGCTGAGAGTGAACTGTTTGGCCATGTCAAAGGCGCATTTACAGGTGCTAATAGCCACCGTGCCGGTAAGTTTGAACTGGCAGACGGTGGAACGATTTTCCTTGATGAAGTGGGCGAACTGCCTTTGATTTTGCAAGCAAAATTGCTGCGCGTAATTCAGCAAGGCGAGCTGCAACGTGTAGGTAGCGATCAGCATTTGATGGTCAATGTGCGCATCATCGCCGCGACCAATCGACAATTAGAAAAAGAGGTCGAATCTGGCACGTTTCGAGCTGACCTTTTCCACCGTTTGAACGTGTTCCCAATCCAAGTCCCCCCACTGCGTGCCCGTGACGGGGATATTCCCGTTTTAGCAGGATATTTGTTGGAAAAAGTACGCCAACAATTCAATGCACCCAATCTGCACGTTCATCCTAAAGTGTTGACTCAATTGGAATCTTCACCTTGGTACGGAAACGTGCGCGAGCTCGAACATACTTTAACTCGCGCGGCTTTGCACGCCATTCAACAAGGCGCAAGCACGATCATGCTTAACCATTTCGACACCTTATTGGCTCTCGGTGATGTAAAAAACACATCGCATTATTTACCCAAAGAAAGCCAACCAATGCGAGAACTGATAGAAAGCTATCAACGTGATTTAATTGAACATGCTTTAAGCCAAACTGGTGGCGTTTGGGCAAAAGCAGCGGAGTTTTTGCAAATGGATCGCGGGAACTTATATCGAATGGGTAAAAAGCTCGGGATCAATAAATAACCGACCACAAGAAGTCGATGTGATTAAGACATCAACTGCGTTGTCTTAATTACATCAACCACTCTCCTAAATCTGATAAAATTCAATACAAATCAACAAGATAATAATTGGCACACATTCTGCTCTCTAGTGGTCAACATCACGACTATTAAAACAATCACTGGAGAACCCAATATGTTCTGTATTCAATGTGAACAGACAATTCAAACCCCTACTGTTAAAGGTTGTTCTTTTGCACAAGGTATGTGTGGTAAAACTTCTGAAGTATCTGACCTTCAAGACGTGTTGGTTTACACACTGCAAGGGGTTTCTTTTTGGGCATCAAAAGCACTTGAATTCAACATCATTAACGATGAAATCAACCAATGGGCACCAAAGGCATTTTTCTCTACATTGACGAACGTAAACTTTGACCCTGAACGTGTCCTAGAGCTAACTTCTCAAGCGGCAACGTACAAAGCATTGCTAAAAGAGCAAGTAATGTCTGCTGCAACACTCGCCGATACCGAAGTTGCTGACATCCCTGTTGTTGCTCACTTTGAGCTACCAAATAGCGCAGAAGCAATCTTAGCTTTTGCTCCTCAAGTCGCGGTTAACCGTGGTAAGGACCAAGTACATGAAGATGTTATTGGCCTACGCTTACTTTGCCTATACGGCCTTAAGGGTGCCGCAGCATACATGGAGCACGCACGTGTTCTTGAGCAAACCAACAACGATATCTATGCCGAATACCATGAAATCATGGCGTGGTTGGGTACAGACCCTGAAGATCTTGGTGAACTACTTGATTGCTCAATGCGCATCGGCCTGATGAACTACAAAGTGATGGAAATGCTCGACCAAGGTGAAACAATGACCTTCGGCCATCCAGAACCAACCTCGGTGAACGTCAAGCCAGTAAAAGGCAAATGTATTCTTGTTTCTGGCCATGATTTGCATGACCTAGAAAAAATCCTGCAACAGACTGAAGGCAAAGGCATTAACGTTTATACCAACGGTGAAATGCTGCCTGCACACGGCTACCCTGAGCTGAAGAAATATCCTCATCTTGTCGGCAACTACGGCAGCGCATGGCAAAACCAACAGAAAGAATTCGCAAACTTCCCTGGCGCAATCGTAATGACGTCAAACTGCTTGTTGAATCCAAATGTGGGTCAATACGCAGACCGTTTATTCACTCGTAGTATTGTTGGCTGGCCTGGTGTGGCTCACATCGAAGGCGATGATTTTAGCCAAGTGATTGAATGTGCTCTAGCGCAAGACGGTTTCCAACACGATGAAATCGAACACCACATCACGGTTGGTTTTGGTCGCAATGCACTGATGAACGCCGCCCCTGCGGTTATCGACCAAGTGAAGCAAGGCAACATCAAACACTTCTTCCTAGTCGGCGGTTGTGATGGTGATAAAGCGGAACGCAGCTACTACACCGATTTTACGGCTGAAGCGCCAGAAGACACGCTAATCCTGACCTTGGCGTGTGGTAAGTTCCGCTTCAACAAGAATACGTTCGGAGATATCAACGGCATCCCTCGCCTATTGGATGTGGGCCAATGTAACGATGCTTACTCTGCAATCCAGCTTGCACTTGCACTGGCGAAAGAGTTTGACTGTGATATCAATGAACTACCACTCACGCTTGTGCTTTCTTGGTTCGAGCAAAAAGCGATCGTTATCTTGCTAACGCTATTTGCATTGGGCGTGAAAGGCATTTACACAGGCCCTACTGCACCGGCATTCCTAACGCCAAACCTAATCGCCATCATCCAAGAGAAGTTCGATATGCGCAGTATTGGCAATGTTCAGGATGATCTAAAAGCCATCCTAGCAGCTTAATAAACTTGCTTGTTACGCGCCTCCTTACGCGGAGGCGCTATCTATTTCGAACCAAAAATAGCCACAACCAAAGAGATTGTTATGTTTTTTGAATGGCAAGGTAACCAACCCGTCACACTCCGTTGCATCGACAAATACTTCGAAACACACGACACCGTCAGCATCAAATTGGCTGAACTAACCGAGTCACTTCTGTTTCAGTTTAAGCCTGGCCAGTTTATTAACTTAGGCGTGGAAATTGATGGAAAAATGGAGTTTCGTGCCTATTCAATCAGCTCGATCAATGAAGACGATCACCTTCAACTCACCATCAAACGAGTATCTGGCGGTAAAGTATCGAACTACATCGTTGACTCGCTGCTGCTTGGTGATACCGTTCAAGCATTACCACCAGCGGGCGAATTTAACTGCATTGACCATCCACCCGTTTTACGTGATGGCGAAACAAAAGCCTTGCTTATCAGTGCAGGTTGCGGCGTCACGCCCGTATTTTCGATGGCAAAACACTGGCTGAGTAATCAAGATGAAAACGACAACGATGTGGACATCGCATTTCTTCATATTGCACGCAGCCCAGAAGAGACGATTTACTACGATCAGCTAGAAACGTTAGACGCTGTGTATCCCAACTTCAATTTAAAGTTGTTGCTGAAAAACCGCGAAGGAACATCGCATCCACAAGGTCGTTTGAATGCCGACTGGCTTAAAGAGCTTGTTCCTGATTTCAAACAGCGCACCGTTTACCTGTGTGGTCCAAGCCAGTTTATGCAAGATGTTCACGGCTATTTGAATGACCTTGGTTTTGACATGACGAACTTCTACCAAGAGAGTTTTACGCCAGCGACTGGCGCAGAATCATCGGTCTCCGATGAGACGGTTAACGTTTCTGTTCCTGATTTTGCTCAAAGCATCGATGCGCAAAAAGGTCAGGTACTGGCCGATGTGCTCGAAGGCGCAGGTTTACCATTAATCGTCGCTTGTCGAAGCGGAATTTGTGGCTCGTGCAAATGCAAGGTTCGTAAAGGCAACGTATCTTCCACTAGCCTAGAAACATTGACGCCAGAAGAAATTGAACAAGGCTATGTGCTCGCCTGCTCATCAATCATCGAAGCGGATCTTGAAGTGCAGATCGGTTAATGCTGCTGGTATCGATCTTTTATTGTTTCCCGTCATTCCGGCGAGCCTAGGCGAGATCAGGAACCTAATATCAGCGTGTTAGGAATAACTTATTCTGATAATAGACTCTGAATCACACTCGCGTCTCGCTATTCAGATTGACGGGGTATCGCGGAAATGCCAGCCGTACTCAAACGGCTGGTACTATAGATAGGTACAACTTTCGTTTCGTCGTCATTGCTTCTCGCTAAACAACAACACTTTCAATGCTGCTTCGCTGTCTACGTCCATAAACTCTGGTGGGTTATCCAGACGCTCACGGAATGTCAACTCTGGCGCTTCTTCTTTCATGCTTTCAATCAAGAAGTCGCTTGTCACAGATGGCGAGTTCACACATGCCATCACTTGACCGCCTTCTGCCAACAAATCCGGCAATCGACGTAGAATCTTTTTGTAATCTTTCGTCAGCGCAAAGCTGCCTTTCTGGAATGAAGGCGGATCGATGATAATCAAGTCATACTGACCAGATTTTTTAATCTTACCCCACGATTTAAAGATATCGTGCCCCATAAAGCTTACCTGGTTGATGTTATGACCATTTAGCTTGTGGTTCTCACGACCTTTAGACAGCGACGCTTTTGCCATGTCGACGTTAACCACTTTATCTGCGCCACCCGCAATGGCAGCGACAGAAAAGCCACAGGTGTAAGCAAACAAGTTAAGCACGTTTTTTTGCTTCGCATTTTCGCGAACCCAATCACGACCGTAGCGCATGTCCAAAAACAGACCGAAGTTTTGGTTGCGGCCAATATCCAATTGGTATTTCAAACCGCTTTCTTCAACGACAGAGCGAGCGTCTAATTCACCGACAAGCACTTCTGAAGGCGCACCATCGGCATAACGGTGCTGAAGAACCATAGTGCGACCTTGCTTGTCTGCCCACAGTTGTGATTGTGCCAACGCATTCAGGCCGCTTTTCAGCTCAGCGAGAAACGCGTCGTCGACTTCTTTAAACAAGTTGATAATCAACTGACCTTGTAACCAATCACAGGTGATTTGCTCTAGGCCCTCAAAACGACGGCCACGACCATGAAACAGTCGACGAATTTCGTTAGGAGCTTGCGCGAGCTCGGTTTCTAGATGCTGAAAGAACAGCGGAAGTTGTGATGCTTGCATCGAGTTCTCTTATTAGTTTTCTTTGTGACGGTTATTTGATCGTAGGCCAGTTCAGCTCCCAAGGGGAAAGCCAAGTATCCAAGCCCTGAGAGACGATTTCACTGTGCCATTTGCTACCCAGCACTTTGTATTCTCGTGGATCGCAAACAAAGCGATATTGCTCATCTCGGTATTGGAAGCAAAGTGAAAATGCATGCAGGTAACCGCGATCAGCCTCATTGCCTGCATTGTAAATCGGGTCGCCAACAATACCTGAGCCAACCGATTTTAATGCCACGCGGATTTGATGCGTTTTACCAGTGTGTGGCTTACATAAAAATAGGCGCTCTCCGGGCTCTGCCGCAAGAGAGAAAAACTGGGTGACGGCTGGGTTGTTTTTGCTGTTGACCAGCTTCCATGATGAACGGCGCGAACGCTCCATATCACCAACGACCAAACCTTGTTTCTTTTTCGGCTTTTTAGAGCCAATCGCCAGATAGAACTTTTCCACTTGGCGGTCAGCAAAAGCTTGTGATAACGCACTAGCCGCTTTGGCGTTGCGTCCGAGGAGCAGAATACCCGATGTCATTTTATCCAAGCGATGGATAAGATAGAGCTGCTCATCACCACTCTGCTTAGCCACTTCTTGCAGCAGCATTGTGTCGCCATCGTCTTTATGAACAGAGACGTTGGGATGCTTATTGATGATCAGAAAATCGGGATGGGTATGTAGAATATCGAACATAAAAAACTGGCTCCACGTTTGGAGCCAGCAGTATACATAAGTTACCGGACAAAGCTATCGAGGCTTGCCCCTAAGGTCTTTTCTAAAGCTTCTTCGAGAAAATGCCAGCAAGACCAATGATTGCGATACCCAGCAGCATGATTTCACCTTTGCCACTATCAAAGCCAGACTTAATCCCCATGAAGGCAACAATAGCAATCGCAACAGGAATCAGGTATTTAACTAGGTTGTACCACAATCCAAATAGCGGGAAGGATACTTCGCCGTCATTAGTGATCTCTTTTTCTAGCTCAGCACGGCTTAGGCGCCATCCAGCAAAGATACAAACCAACATACCACCAACCGCTAAGAAGATTTTGTCCGTTAGCAAGTCGAAGATATCAAAGGCACCGGTACCGAACAGCGTTGGTCCCATTCCACCTAACGATAGTGACGCAAAAATACATAATGCCGCCATAACTGCACTTGCAGACAGAACTGCGTTAGAGCGCTTCATGCCTTTCTCGTCGATTAGGTAAGACACGACAACTTCCAATAGTGATACTGAAGAAGTTAATGCCGCCACCGTCAAACCGATGAAAAATAGCAACGCGAATAGCAACCCAATCACACCGCCCATTTCAGCAAATAGCTGAGGAACGACAACGAATACAAGACCAGGGCCTGCCGCAGGCTCCATGCCAAAGGCAAACATAGCTGGGAACATAGCAACACCAGCAAGAATCGCGACACCTGTATCCATCGCTGTAACCATACCGGTTGTTTGAACTAGGTTCTCTTTCTTTTTCAGGTAAGAACCGTACGTCATCATACAACCCATACCTAAGCTAAGTGAGAAGAACGCCTGCCCTAGTGCAGCAAGAACCACATTGCTGTCGACTTTAGAAAAGTCCGGCATGAATAAGAACTCAAGGCCAGCCATTGCACCTGGCAGCATCAAGCCTTTAACAGAAACAACGATTAGGATTAAGAACAGAAGCGGCATCAGAACCTTACCGGCTTTCTCAATACCACCCGAAATCCCTTTCATCACGATCATGACGTTAAGGAACAGGTAAACACCCATCCACATCAAAGGTTGAATCGGATCTGAGATGAAACCGCCAAAGCTGTCGCCAATTGCTTCTGGCGCGCTGAGTAGACCACCGCCCACTTTAAAGATGTAGGCCAATGCCCAACCACCAACCACTGGGTAGAAGCCCATGATCAAAAGACCACTGAAGACTCCCATAACGCCAGTGAACGTCCAGCGTCGGTCAGTTGTTTTGAATGCACCTACGGCAGAAAGACCTGTCTTACGACCAATAGCGAACTCTGTCAGCATCACGCTAAAGCCGATAAAAATTACAAAGATAAGATAGATAGCAACGAATGCACCGCCGCCACTCTCACCTGCTGTGTAAGGGAATTTCCATATATTGCCTAAACCGACAGCGGAACCCGCTGCTGCCATTACGAAGCCTAGTTTAGACCCCCACGTATCACGTGGTGCTGCTGTATTAGTTGTAGCCACGCTTTTTCTCCAAAATTAGTTTGTTGTGTATGCATAGAGATAGGCGTCTAAAAAGTTTATGTAAAAATTATTGTACACTTATAAAATAAGCGTTCGACGCACTATGTCTAGAAAGTAAAGCAGCTCCCCTTTAAAATTGGAACCCCAAAAAAGTACATTTATCGCACAAGTGTCGAGTTACGCAGGTTAAATGCTGCTTTTTTGTTCAAAAGTTAAAGAATGACCTTATTTTTCACATTAAAATAACAGAATCAGCTGTTATGAAATTCGTTCCTCATATAAGGTCAATCCCACGTCTAAATGGGAAATCTATTCCCCCAACCCACTTTTATGCTTAATATCCTAGAAGGGCATATTACTCTGAGCGTATATGGACAAGTTTTATCACTTTCTTACTTTAGCTGGCATCGGGCTATATTGGTTACTGGTCGCAGGTGTGACCATTCGTGTCGTTTTAAAGCGCCGTGCAGTGAGCGTGTCTTTAGCTTGGCTAATGATCATTTATATCCTTCCCGTTCTGGGTGTCGCATGTTATTTCCTCTTCGGTGAACTGAACTTAGGCAGAAAGCGAGCCGAACGTGCGAAAGAGATGTTTACACCATTCGAGAAGTGGTTCAGTCAGCTTAACGACTGTAACGCGCACAACCCAGAAACGATGGGAAGGCACATCTACCGAATTGATGAACTTTGTAACAACCGCCTTGGTCTTCCCGCATTGAGCGGTAATACATTGTCGCTGCAACAGTCACCTAATGAGATTTTGCATTCCATTATTGAAGACATCGAAAACGCGCAGAGCAGTATTCGAATGGTATTCTACATTTGGCATCCGGGTGGTTTGGCTGACTCTGTCGCTTCTGCGCTTATTCAAGCGGCTAAACGCGGCGTAGATGTCAAGCTATTGCTCGATTCAGCAGGTAGTCCACGTTTTTTCAGAAGTCCTTGGTATCGAATGATGCAGGATGCTGGAATTGAAGTTATTCAAGCGCTAGAAGTGAAGATGTGGCGTATTTTCTTACGTCGTCTTGATCTTCGCCAACATCGCAAGATCATCGTAATTGATGATGAAATTGCTTATACCGGTTCAATGAACCTGGTTGACCCGGCTTACTTCAAGCAAAACAGTGGCGTCGGGCATTGGGTGGACATCATGGTTCGCATTACGGGACCAACGGTAAACGTATTGAGTGCCATCCACTGTTGGGATTGGGAAGTCGAAACTGGCGAACGTCATTTACCAAGACTACCTGAATGCAAGATCGATGAGAGTGAATTCCAACACCCTATTCAGGTTGTGCCTTCTGGCCCAGGTATGCCGGAATATCTGATCTATCAAGTATTAACATTGGCAATAAACCAAGCCAATCGCTCGGTACGAATCACAACACCATATTTCGTGCCCAATGCTGATTTACTCGAAACGTTAAAGATGACAGCACAACGAGGCATTAACGTTGAACTCATTATTCCCCATAAAAATGACTCTATGATGGTGCAATGGGCTTCACGCGCTTTTTATAGTGAGCTCTTGAGTGCAGGGGTCAAGATTTATGAGTTTTATGGTGGTTTGCTGCATACAAAATCTGTCGTAATTGACGACCAATTCTGTTTAGTTGGCACCGTAAACATGGATATGCGCAGCTTGTGGCTGAACTTCGAAGTGACCCTCGCCGTTGATGACGAAGAGTTCACCAAGCAAATGTCTTGGTTACAAGATAGCTATATTAAGCAATCTCACACTGTTGTATTGGAAGAATGGGAGAAAAGGAGCCTATTTTCTCGGTTCTTAGAGCGAGTGTTCTATCTCTTCAACCCACTCCTCTAATACCTCAAATACACAGGCTAAAAAACCTCCAGCGCTACATGCATCCTGCTGGAGGTTTGTTCTTTTAGCTCCCTATCTACACGATACCTCTCGACATCATTACCTGTTCATCTTCGCTGTTATTGGCTGATAGTTGACTTTTCCCTTGCATAACCTACGTCGTCCATGTTTTAAATATTCAAAACCGCAATATTTAAGACAGGGAACTTTTATGTCAGAGGGAAAAAAAACCAAACTCATTACCGCTGGCCGCGATAAAAAGTGGACAAATGGTGTTGTAAACCCACCCGTTCAACGCGCTTCAACCGTGGTATTCAATACCGTTGCAGAAAAGAACCAAGCCACCATTAATCGTGCAAACAAAACATTGTTTTATGGTCGCCGAGGCACCAACACGCACTTTGCTTTCCAAGACGCAATGGTTGAGATTGAAGGTGGAGCTGGTTGCGCGCTTTACCCTTGTGGAACGGCAGCAATTTCAAACGCCATCCTCTCTTTCGTTGAAACTGGCGATCACATTCTAATGGTGGACACTTGTTACGAACCAACTCGTGACTTTTGTAACACCATAATGAAGAAAATGGGCATCGAAACCACCTATTATGACCCAATGATCGGTGAAGGTATCCGAGACTTGATTCAGCCGAATACCAAAGTCCTTTTCTTGGAGTCTCCTGGTTCAATAACCATGGAAGTCCAAGATGTACCTACATTAGCACGCATTGCCCATGAGCAAGATATCATCGTGATGCTAGACAATACATGGGGAGCTGGCGTGAACTTCTCTCCTTTCGAGCATGGCGTAGACATTTCCATTCAAGCGGCGACTAAGTATATCGTTGGACATTCAGATGTCATGCTAGGTACTGCTGTGGCTTCTGAAAAGTATTGGGATCAGCTTCGTGAACAAAGCTACCTGATGGGTCAGTGCGTTTCTCCTGACGACGCATACCTAGGTCTTCGAGGTATTCGCACGTTGGATGTTCGCCTAAGACAGCACGCAGAAAGCAGTTTAAAAGTCGCTCAGTGGCTCGCTTCTCGCCCAGAAGTTGATCATGTCCGCCATCCAGCTTTAGAAACAAGCCCTGGCCATGAGTTTTTCAAACGAGACTTCACAGGGGGAAACGGCTTGTTTTCATTTGTTCTCAAAACGTCTTATCCAAAAGCGACGACGGCTCTGCTTGATGGCATGAAACACTTCAGTATGGGTTACTCTTGGGGCGGTTATGAAAGCCTCATTCTAGCTAACGAACCTAAGAGCTTTAACAGTCTGAGAACCGTAGCTCACCCACACTTTGAAGGTACTTTGGTTCGTATTCATATTGGCTTAGAAGACGTAAATGACTTGATCGCTGATTTAGAGGCTGGTTTTGCGCGTTATAATGCCTTAATGCTTGAAAAAGAAGTCTCCCTATAACAATGATTGAATCGCCCTGCATTGCGGGGCGTTTTTATAACTCCCTGACTTAATTAGAATTAACTAACATTCACCAGAACTATTAATTAATGTTAATCATTTGTGTTGTTTTTCAATTGAGCAGTCACAGAATGAAATAATGTGCCACAAATAGGCTTTCCAAATTTAGAGTTTCTCTCCTACTTTTTATCATTCATAAGAGGTCATACCACAAGGAGATAGTTTTGAAACTCAAATTTATAGCGCTAATGCTTTTTACCTTAGTTACCGTCCCAATAACCTCCGTATACGCTGCAACAGGTTATACCCAAACCAAGTATCCGATTGTTCTGGTTCACGGTTTGTTTGGTTTTGATACCCTGGCAGGCGTTGATTACTTTTTCGGAATACCACATTCCTTAACAAAAGATGGCGCTACGGTTTATGTTGCACAGGTATCCGCGACCAATAGCAGCGAAGTTCGAGGGGAGCAACTGCTTGCTCAAGTCGAAACCTTACTTGCAGCAACAGGCGCAGAGAAAGTCAATCTCATTGGTCACAGTCATGGTGGTCCAACAACGCGCTATGTTGCCTCTGTCCGTCCTGACCTAGTCGCATCAGTTACGAGTATAGGAGGCGTTAATAAAGGGTCTAAAGTGGCAGATCTAGTTCGTGGCACCGTATCCGAGGGTTCGGGTAGTGAGCAGCTCGCGGTAAAACTGGCGCAAGGCTTAACTACTCTTATTAATCTTCTATCAGGTGGTTCTGATCTCGACCAAGACCCTTTAGCCTCACTAGCAGCATTAACCACGGAAGGATCATTAGCGTTTAACCAACACTACCCGGAAGGAGTCCCTACCAGTGAATGTGGTAATGGTGACTTGCTGGCTTCAAATGGCGTTTATTACTACTCATGGACCGGATCATCCACTTTTACAAACGTTTTCGATCCGACCGACGCTGCCATGATGGTACTTGGCTTAGCCTTTGATGGGCCAAATGATGGCTTAGTTGGTGCGTGCAGCACACATTTGGGCAAAGTCATACGTGATGATTATCAAATGAACCATTTGGATGAAATTAACGGCCTACTCGGTATTCATCATCTTTTTGAAACCGATCCAGTCACGCTTTATCGCCAACATGCAAATCGTCTCAAACTTCAAGGTTTATAAGAGGTCATCACAATGAAGAAAGTCGCTCTCACCACTTTTATCCTGCTCTCGATATTTGGCGTGGGAGCGCTTTCTCTGTTACAAAGCGACAAACAACAAGAGATAACCTCTAACCATTCGCCATCTCAGCAAGATATAGCCGCCGATGTCTCTTCCCCAAAAGACTTCTTCGAATATTCTCTTAGCCGGCTGGGCGAAGAAGATCTCGATACGATCAAAGCGGAAGTCAATGATGACACTTTAGCAAAGCAAACTCTGAATATTGATGCCAAACTTTTTCAAACCTACCTTTCCTACAAGCAAGCACTCTCTGCATTAGAGCCTTTTGAGCACAATCACCTAACGCTTGAACAGTTAACCATGCTGAATGAAGCAATACTGAACTTACAGCTTCAATACTTTAGCGAGGCGCAGATAACCCAATTGTTTGACGAAGAAAACCGACTTCGCCAACTTGCTTTAGAAAAGCTGACGATTAAAACACAGGCATCGGATATCGAGAGTCAAGAACACCTTCTCAATCAAGCGTTATCAGAACAACCGGATTACATACGAGAAAGTGAACGCAATAACGCATTAGCAAAGCAGCTCGAGCAAGCTTCTCAGCTTGATTCACAAGACAAGTACATCGCCCGTGTTGCTCTGGTAGGAGATGCCGGAGCGCAGAGGCTGCAAAAACTTGATGAGCAAAGAGAATCATTTGAGACTCAACTCGCCACTTACTTAAAGCAGCGTCAAAATATTCTGAATAGAGATTTTCTAGGGCAAGACGAAAAACAGTCAGAAATCATTGCTTTAAGAAAACAAAGCTTCGATGCCACTCAATGGCGTCGAATCGAAGCTTTGGAACGTATTCATGATAGCCAGAACTAACAACATTAGCTTAATAGCCAAACGTTACTTATTCTGCTTTTTAGGACATCCAACGATATGGTCATCCACCATGCCGACGGCTTGCATGAAAGCATAACAGATGGTTTCACCGACAAACTTGAAGCCTTTCTTTTTTAGGAATTTACTCATGGCTTTGGATTGCTCTGTCGAAACTGGCACGTCACTCATATGTTGCCATTGATTAATGATTGGTTCGCCGTCCACGAACTGCCACAACGCGTCTGATAAACTTCCGTATTCAGCAATTAACGCTTTGGCCGCTTTGGCATTACTGAAAACCGAGTTAATCTTTCCGCGATGCCTTACAACATCGAAGTTTTCCACGATGTATTCAGCGCGTTCTTCATTTCTTTGTTCCAACGCATCTAGATCGTAATTCTCGAACGCTTCTCTGTAACCTTCGCGCTTTTTAAGGATGGTGATCCAACTAAGACCAGCTTGCGCACCTTCCAAAGTAATAAATTCAAACAGGACTTGGTCGTCATATACTGGCACGCCCCATTCGGAATCATGATATTCGCGCTCTAATGGGTGATTCATCGCCCACGCACACGTTTTTTGTTCTGTCATTATTCTTCCTTAAAAAGCGCCTCTAACTGATGAGCTAGAGGCGCGATATTTTTTATCGTTATATCAGTAGCACTAAGCCTGTTTCGGTACTGCCACTTTATGGAACAAACGATACAACACTGGCACGACAATCAGTGTCAGGACTGTCGCAAAACCCAAACCAAACATAATCGTAACCGCCATTGGTTTGAAGAAAATATCTGGCAACAGTGGGATCATACCAAGGATCGTCGTGATAGCAGCCATACAAACGGGACGGACGCGACTTACCGCAGCATCAACGACCGCGTCATAAGCCTCTTTACCGGACTTCATTTCAATTTCAATTTGGTCCAGTAATACGATGCCATTTTTGAGCACCATTCCCGATAAGCTTAAGAAGCCGAGCAATGCCATAAAACCAAACGGCGTGTTGAGTGCCAACAAACCAGTGGTGACGCCAATTAACGCCAGCGGTACGGTAAGCCAAACAATGAGTGGCTCTTTGATAGAGTAAAATAGGAATACAGTGATCAAGAACATGAACAAGTACCCCATTGGCATAGTAGTAAACAGTGACTCTTGAGCATCACCTGAAGATTCGTATTCACCACCCCACTCTAAGGAATAACCTGGTGGTAATTGAATCGCTTCGATTTGGGGCTGTAAGCGTTTTTGCAATGTCGATGCGGTTTCTTCACCTAGAATATCAGGGTCTGCCATCACAGTGAGCATACGCTTACGGTTCTTACGTACGATGATAGGATCCTCCCAACGCATGTCGTAACCCATTGTGACTTGTTGAAGTGGGATAAACTCACTCTGTGCTGGACTCCATATTTTCATGCCTTCAATGTTACGAATATCAATACGTTCATCTTCAGGTAAACGAGCCACGATAGGCATGAGCGTCGTGCCGTCTCGGTAAAGGCCTATCGTCATTCCAGAGAATGACATGGACAAGAAGTCATCGACATCTGATTTGGTAATGCCATAGCGACGTGCCTGACTCTCGTTAAACTGAGGTTCAAGAACTTGGGTTCGTTCACGCCAATCATGCCTGATATTTGTTGCCTGAGGGTCGGCGTACATGATGTCCTTGACCTGAGCGGCTATCGTACGAAGGACGGTTGGATCTGAGCCAATAATGCGAGCTTCAATTTTTGCACCACCACCAGGGCCTAACTCAATCTGTTTGAGCTTGTAATTGATTTCTGGGTAGTTGGCTTTTAAATACTCTCGAAACTTCGCCATTAATGGTTTTAACGCTTCGTAGTTTTCCATGCGAGTGGTTATCTCACCATAAGCCGCATAACTTTTCTCTGGCGCGTACGTTAACATGAAGCGCTGTAAGCCTTTACCCGCGGTCGTCGTGATATGGTCAACATGCTCTTGCTTAGCTAACCAACTTTCTAACTCTTTAAGCGTTGTGTTGGTTGCTCGAATATCAGTTCCTTCTGGCATCCATACATCTAACTGAAAAATAGGCGTTGTCGACGATGGGAAAAACGCTTGCTTCACAAAGGTGAACCCGTAAACACTTGCCGCTAATCCCGCAATCAGCACCACAACGGTAAACCAAGCACGACGCATACAAAACTGAAGAAACTTTTTATAAATAACGAAAATAACCCCGTTATATGGATCATTTTCTTCCCCTTCACCTTGTTTAATCTTCTGGCCTTTAAAGAAGATGTCAGCAAAGAATGGTGTCAACGAGATAGCGGTAAACCAGCTCAACATTAAAGAGATCAGCAGAACCGTAAATAAAGTGCCACAGTATTCGCCCGTCGAGTCTTCAGACAGTCCAATTGGCGCAAATGCAGTTACCGCAATCACAGTTGCCCCAAGTAATGGCCACTTGGTTTGGGTAACAATGTCGGTCGCTGCTTGGAGTCGAGTTCGCCCTTTTTGAGTACCAATCAAAATCCCCTCAACCACAACGATGGCATTGTCCACCAACATACCCAATGCGATAACCAAGGCACCTAATGAAATCCGCTGTAAATCTATCGCGAGATACTTCATGAAAATGAACGTACCCAGCACCGTCAGCAGCAAGATTAAACCGATAAGTAGCCCAGAACGTAGCCCCATAAAGAACAGAAGTACGATAATGACGATACCGACAGCTTGAGCCAAGCTGACAACAAAACCGCTAACCGATTTATCCACCTCTTTAGGCTGACTGTAAATTTCCGAGATTTCGATACCGACAGGTTGTTGGTACTTTAGCTCGGCAAGGCGATGATCAAACGCTTTTCCGACTTCAACCACATTGACGCCTTCAGCAAAAGAAACACCCACGTTCAGTGCAAGGCTGCCGTTAAAATTAATAACATTACTCGGTACTTCTACATACCCGCGTTTTATTTCCGCCACATCTTTCAAGAAAATGAGCCCCTGAGCGCCCGACTCAGTAATTAACAAATCACCCAGCTCCTCCACACTCTGGAACTCGCCAGTCGGCTGAATTCTGATGTACTCGTCACCAATTCTGATCGCTCCTGCGTCAGAAACCACGTTTTGCGTCGAAAGAAGATTAAACACGGTATCCGGAGCAAGACCTATACTGCTCAGCTTTTTCATCGATACTTCGATGAAAACTTGCTCTTGCTGTTGCCCGGATACCGAAACTTTACTCACGCCATCAACCAGTTCGAGCTCTCGGCGTAAGTAATCGACGTAATCTAGTAGCTCTTTATAGCTATAACCGTCGCCAGTCACCGCTAACAAAATCCCGTAAACATCACCAAAATCATCGATCACTTGAGGTTCATTCACACCTGGAGGCAACGTCCCTTTAAGGTCGTTCACTTTACGGCGCAACTCATCCCAAATTTGTGGTAGATCATCAGGGCCATAATTGTTCTTCATCGTGACCGTGATTTGAGATAAGCCTCGGCTAGAAATCGAATTTACTTCATCAACATAAGTAAGCTGCTGAATCGCTTTTTCGATTGGGTACGTCACTTCTTCTTCGACTTGTTGCGGTGTCGCACCAGGGTAAGAGGTCACTACCATCGCATCTTTAATAGTAAAAGCAGGGTCCTCAAGACGCCCTAAACCAAAGAATGCGGCGATACCACCAATCAAAAATATCAGTGCGACCATCCAACTGATGACGCGATTTCGGATGAAGTACGCAGCAATACCGGTCACATCATCATCACTTTGAGGCACTGATTTATTAAGATCGCTCATAGACCGGCCTCCTGCGTAGCCATTTCCTGTATCACTTCCACTTTCATGCCATCCCTTAATCGAGAAACACCGGCAATCACAACTTTGTCTTTGAGCATGAGACCATCAAGGATTTGAATGGACGTTTTAGATGCCTTACCTGCTCGCACCTGTTTGCGCGATACCGTATTGTCGTCATTCAGTACCCAAACAAATTTGTTTTCGCGCCCCAGCTCGTCACCATCCGCATTAAAAATGGCTTCGATAGGGACATTAATTCCTAGGTTGAGATCAAGCCCAACATTCTCGTCTTTAGACGTTACTTCAACAGCCATCCCATCTAGGATGTACTCTTCTTCCGGCATAGGAAGCGACAGTGTGACAGTAAACGTACCTGTTGTTGGATCGGGCTCAGTCGTAAATTCTTTTACCGTCGCGTTATATTCGTTACCGCTGGGCACGCGCACTAATGCTTTGATCGCGGTAAGCCTTTCTTCCGTTGGCGGTTGGTTCACATAGAGGCGGTCTGGAAGCTGAATCAACACTTCGACTCGCTCCAAGCTGTGAATATTAACGATATGCTGTCCGACTTGAACATTTTCGAATTGGTCGATATTAACTCGCGAAATAATCCCATCCACGGGCGCTTTTAAGGCAGTAAATGATAGACGAAGTTTGGCTAACTGAAGCTCAGCTAAGGCGATTTGTCGTTGTGCTGCAATTTCATCAAACTGAGACTTAGCTAATAGGCCTTTATCAACCAAAGGGCGTGAGCGGCGATACTGACTGTCGACAACAGAAAAACGCGCACTCGCATTATCTACATCCAACTCATAGTCCGTGGGATCTAGCGTTGCAATAACATCACCCTTCGTGACTTTGTCGCCCTCTTTTACCATGATGCGGCTGACTTCTCCTGTCACTCTGAAGCTCAAATGAGAGCGATCCGCTGCATTCGCAACCGCAGGGAAGTACAAGTTGTCGTCCACCTTGTTTCCCGCTAATGACGTAACCCTAACTCGTGGCGTTTCGAGCTCTTTTTCTGGCGCATTATCCACACAGCCGACGAGAAAAAGCGTTGAAAGTAAAGTCGCTAGAGAGATGATTCCTTTCATATTACAACCCTCTTTCCTTAATCCACGCTCTTACCTTAATTCCGGGTTCAATTACACTGACACCCGAGATAATGATTTGGTCGCCATCGCTAAGCCCGGCTAACACTTGATTTTTGTCATTCATCTCAATTGCGGCTTTGGACACAATGCCTTGCTCATCGACACGCCAAACGTATGTTTTGCCGTTCTCTTCTAGCAACGCGGAGTTAGGAATCTTTGTCGCTCCTGCACTTTTGGACAGGAGGTAAGCATTGCCAGACATTCCCGGCAAAAGGCCTATTTCTGCTGGTCGCTCCATGACCATCGTGACTTTGTAACTGCCCGTTTTAGGGTCGGCTTCTGTATCGATTTCCTGAAAGGTTAAGTCAAAGGCTTGCTCGGGGAACGCATCAAATATCATTCTGGCAGAGACATCGCTCCCCTGCGTGTAACGATTTAGAAGATAGTCTGGGATTTGGAATATCACTTTGAGGAGTTGGTTGGACTGAATATTCATCACCCCTTCTTTCGCGGCAACATATTCATGGTTTTCTGCTGGAATGTACGAAATAGTGCCATCATATGGCGCGACAAGTTTGGTATATCTTAAGTTTGCCTTTGCTTGATTCCATTGAGCTTTTGCTGAGTTGTGATTCGCTTTTGCCTCATCAAAATCTTGCTCAGATACTACTTGGTCTTTACGTAGCTTTTGGTATCGCTTGTATTGCACATCTGCGAGCAAAAAATTTGCCCGAGCTTGCTGTTCGAGCAGAGAATATTCATCTGGGTTTAATGACGCCAAAACATCACCTTTACTGACGACTTGACCTTCATTCACTTCTATCGTTTGAAGAAGCCCAGGAACTCGAAATGTCAGTACTGCTCTATCGCCAGCTTCCGTCGTGGCAGGAAAATGTCGCTCAAACTGGGCATTGCCAACAGATACTGTAAATAGCTTCGCAGGGCGCGATTCAGGTTCAGGAACAGGAGGAAGTTCTTTACCGCACCCCGACAAGACAGCCGAGATGGCAATAGGAATGAGCAATCTTCTCATTACATTCATCCATAAAAATTGGGGGATTATTTTTAAAGTAGATGAATTTTGAACGAACTTCCAGAGCAGAAAAGATTAATAGTGCTTTAAAATTAGTAATTTGTGATAAAAAAGCAGGCTTTATGCCTGCTTCAGTTAAATCTTCTTTGGATATAAAATGCCTAGAGCTTACTGAATTCTCTGTTCACCCTATATGTATCAGACGTAACATAAGCTTCCATGTTACGAATTTTGACATCAAGACGGTCAAAATCCCTTTCCAACACACTGAGCAGTTGATCAGGGCTTTGCCCTTTCTGCCAAGGCTTACTTTTGAGCGTATGCTCTTGCTGCGCTCTGATATTTTCAGAATACGTTACTGGTTGCTTTTCTAACATAAACGCCATCGCGATGTACGCTAGCAATACCAAAAACGTACCACCTAACAGCGCTGCAGAAATCACTACAATACGAATCAACCAAACTTCTGCACCAAAGTAGTTGGCAATTCCGGCGCAAACACCGGAGATTTTGCCATTTACTGGGTCACGATACAGTTCTCGATTATTCATACTTTCGTCTCCATGTTGGTGACTCAGCATCCAAGATGCGCTCCAATGTATCAACTCGGGACTGCATCGCTTCCGCTTTTTCAGATAGTACCTGAAGGCGCTCTAAATCTTGGCTCGACAGTGCACTATCTGTTTTGCGTTTGCTGCGATAGTGTAAGAAGAGCCATAGTGGAGCGACAAAGATTAAAAAGACAATCACTGGTCCTGCTATAAAAAATGCCGACATAAATGGCTCCTTTCTTATTTATCTTTCGATGACATCTGTTCTTTCAGTTTTGCCAACTCTTTTTCAATTTCGTCTTGTGCCTGCAACTCTGCAAACTCTTGTTCTAGCGATTTAGCATTACCAGTTTGAGCATACAAGTCTGCTTCCGCTTCCATTTCATCCACTTTACGTGAGTACTGCTCAAATTTCGCCATCGCTTCATTAGTACGGCTAGTGTGCAGGTGTTTTTGCACATCACGACGGTTAGATGCAGTTTGGTTACGAATTGCTAGTGCTTGCTGTTTTGCGCGCGTTTCGGCAATTTTGCTTTCCAACTTACCAATCTCGCCAGTAAGCTTATCGATCGTTTCTTCCACTAAGGTTTGCTCAGTGTGGAGGCCTTTAATCACTTGCTCTAGCTTTTGCTTTTCAATTAACGCTGCACGAGCTAGATCTTCACGCTCTTTCACTAATGCTAAGCTCGCTTTTTGGCCCCATTCGCCAATTTGCTCTTCTAACGTTTCAACCTTACGAGCCAACTCTTTCTTGTCTGCAATCGCTTTAGCCGAGTTAGTACGCACTTCAACAAGTGTGTCTTCCATTTCTTGAATGATAAGACGGATCATTTTTTCAGGATCTTCCGCCTTGTCCAGTAATGCACTGATGTTTGAGTTAACGATATCTGCAAATCGAGAAAAAATACCCATAACGGAACTCCTCTTTTTTCCTATTAAAACTCGACAAGGTGGTGATTAACCTTGTGTCTCCCTGAATATATAACAAGTAACGTGCCAACTTATAATTTTCTTTTAAATCAGAGCGTTATTCATTTTGTTGTCGTTACACACTATTGTGCTATGATGTTTTTCACCAACTGTTGGTGAAATTTACCAACTCTATCCCTGAATCATGGCTCGGCTGTTAAATAAGAAGGATTTTATGAAGCAAAACCTGATTGGTGAATCACCTGCTTTTCTCGCTGTACTAGATAAAGTATCACAACTTGCACCCATTGAGCGCCCTGTCCTCATCATTGGTGAGCGAGGTACGGGTAAAGAACTCATCGCTCAGCGTTTGCATTATTTATCAAGACGTTGGGATAAACCACTACTATCACTCAACTGTGCGACATTAAGCGAAGGGCTAATAGATTCCGAATTGTTTGGACATGAATCCGGCTCCTTCACGGGCTCTAAAGGTAAGCATAAAGGGCGTTTCGAGCGTGCCGAGGGCGGTACTTTGTTCCTTGACGAACTGGCAACCGCACCACTTTTAGTTCAAGAAAAGCTATTACGTGTCATTGAATATGGTGAATATGAGCGAGTTGGCGGTCATACCGCTCTCAATGCGGATGTTCGACTTGTTTGTGCAACCAATGCCGACCTACCAAAATTGGCAGAGCAAGGTGATTTTCGTGCAGATCTGCTCGACAGGCTAGCCTTCGATGTCATTATGTTACCGCCTCTTCGCGAGCGCAAAGAAGACATTCTCTCTTTAGCAGAGCACTACGCGATGAAAATGTGTCGTGAACTGCAACTGGAATACTTTGTCGGTTTTACCCCAAAAGCGCAGCAGTCGCTTATTGAATATGAATGGCCCGGTAACGTCCGCGAACTAAAAAACGTGATTGAACGTGCGATTTACCAACATGGTCTGAATGCTCACCCAATTGATGAACTGGTTTTCAATCCCTTTGAAACGGTTTGGCACAGCGCGCTTGGCCATAGTGCAAAACAAGCAGAACAACAAGAAGAGGAAGCATCAAGCAACACCATCCAATTCCCTCTAGACTATAAACAATGGCAAGAGGAACAAGATATCCATTTACTCAATCGTGCATTGGAAGAAGCCAAGTTTAATCAACGACAAGCAGCCGAGCTACTTGGCTTGAGCTATCACCAATTACGAGGGATGGTTAGAAAATATGGTTTGGTCGGACAAAGCTAACTTGACCGAGAGAACTCAATCAATACACGAGCTCGTGACTGCGCTCTAATTCGCATGCATTTATGGCATAACACCTTACAGTGTATGGATTTTATGTTTGGAGCGAGTTCACAAAGGTGATAAATTAGCGAGATCATTTTCGCTTGTTAGCTTTGAAAGAGTAAGATCAAACGAAACGAGCAAGATCCAATGAACATTTCATATTATGAATGCTTTTATAAGATTATCGCTGAGCCTTATTGGGATTAGCCTACTTACCGCTTGTGGCGATGAAATTGACCACAATGATATTCGCAAAGCTGGCTTTGTGTTTTGCGGACAGGGTAAGCCGACCACGTTTAACCCTCAGCTTATTGATAGCGGTATTACCGCAGAGGCTCTGAGCCCGCAGCTGTACGATACGCTGCTCACGCTCGATCCTAAATCACATCAGCCCGTGGCAAGCATCGCCGAGAGTTGGTCAGTAAATGAATCAGGGACGGAATACACGTTTAAGCTTAAACGTGGTGTTAAATTCCAAACCACGCCTTGGTTCACACCCACTCGCCCATTGAATGCAAAAGATGTGGTATTTAGCTTCAAGCGAATCATCGATGTAGACCATCCTTTTCACCAAGTAGGTGGTGGTTTTTATCCATGGTTTGCAGGGTTAGATTTTCAAAACCTACTCCAAGACGTGGTTGCAATAGATGAGCATACGGTAAGGTTTACGTTATCTCAGCCAAACTTTTCTTTCTTGGCCAATATTGCCACCAGCCATGCGGTTATCTTGTCTGCGGAGTATGGACAGCAATTGGCAGCAAAAGATCATAAAGAAGAAATCGACCAACTTCCTATCGGTACCGGCCCTTATCAATTAAAAGAGTACCAAGTGAACGATTTGATTCGATTAGAGCGTCATTCTAATTACTGGAAGTCACCAGCAAAAATGGAACAAGTGGTGTTCGATATCTCTCACAGAGGCACGGGTACATTAGCTAAACTTTTAAGAAACGAGTGTGACGTACTCTCTTCACCTATTTCGAGCCAAATACCTGTCATTCAAGAAAATGACAACCTTGAGCTGACGGCTACACCAGCTAACAACGTTTCCTTTATTGCGATAAACACAGAAACCACCGCGCTGAGTGATGCTCGAGTTCGCCAAGCTCTTAACTTAGCGATCAACCGTCAAAATATTTTAGATTCGGTTTACTACGGAACTGGCTCCCAAGCTTATACCTTGCTACCACCAAATTCATGGGCTTATCAAAAAGACAGCGTAAAAATTCGTTATGACCGGAATTATGCATTGGCACTACTTCGAGATGCAGGCTACGAAGACGGCCTAGAATTGACCATGTGGGTACCACTTGAACCACGTGCTTTTAACCCAAGCCCTCGCAAGACTGCGGAGTTAATCCAAGCGAATTTTGCCGATATTGGGGTTAAATTAACGCTACTGACCGATGATAGGTTTGAACGTGTGGATTTGGAGAACATCAACGATATCGATTTACTTTTAACAGGTTGGATTGGTGATACCGGGGATCCTGACAACTTTTTCCGCCCTTTATTATCTTGCGAGTCTGACCGCGTTGGCCTTAACGTGTCCATGTGGTGTAACGATGACTTCGATTTCTTGCTCGATTTGGCGTTAGAAACTCAAGAACCGCGTTACCGTTTGAACCTATATCGCCAAGCACAGAACATTTTGAATCAAGAGTTCCCGGTTATTCCTCTGGCGCATGGCGTGCAGTTCCGTGTGCACGACAAATCGCTGACAGGCTTCAAATCAAGCCCTTTCAATGCCCAACCGTTTGATAGAGTTGAGAGAATTCACTGATGTTTTGGTATACCGTTCGACGCTTTAACCTATTTATCATCACTTTGATGATCCTTACATTAGTGGGTTTTTCTCTGCTTCGCCTTGACCCTCTCTCGCACTGGGCAAACGTTGATTTTTGGTCTGGTTGGCAAACTTACTTAATCAACCTTTCTCAGCTTGATTTTGGCATAAGTAAAAACGGCAACGCGATTTATGACGAGCTCGCCGTCGTATTCCCTGCCACTTTGGAACTGTGCTTTTTTGCCTTTTTGGTGTCCCTTTTGATCGGTATTCCACTTGGAACCGTGGCTGGGATGAAGCAAGGTAAATGGCTCGACACCAGCATTTCATTCATGTCGATGTCTGGTTATTCCGCCCCAATTTTTTGGGTGGCTCTGTTACTTATCATGGTTTTTTCATTAGAGTACCAACTCTTTCCCGTGGCAGGACGATATGACCTGCTTTACGAAATTGATCATGTAACCGGATTTGCCATTATCGACGCATTCATGGCGAAAGGTGAATACCGCGCTCACGCACTGCAAAGCGTCATTGAGCATATGGTGCTGCCATGTTTGGTGCTTGCTTTGGCTCCAACCACCCAGGTTGTCGGACTAATGCGCTCCTCGGTAGCGGAAGTGATGAGCCAAAACTACATCCGTGCAGCGAGAATCAAAGGTCTTTCTAACCGCGAAATCGTAACTCAACATGTATTGCGGAATGCGATACCGCCTATCATTCCCAAGGTTGGTGTTCAACTTTCGAGTATGATTACCTTAGCTATCATCACGGAGTCTATTTTTAACTGGCCAGGTATTGGTCGTTGGCTTTTAGATGCGCTAGCAAGCCAAGACTATGCATCTATCCAAGCTGGCGTGATGGTACTTGCGACTTTGGTTCTTACCGCTAACATACTCTCGGATTTGATTGGCGCGATGATTAACCCTTTAGTTCGAAAGGAATGGTATGCTAACAAATAACGTTTATCAGGAAGAGCGCATTCCAACACAGTTTGAGCGTTTTTGGCGAAGCTACCGCGCCAACGGACTAGCCATGTTTGGCTTGTGGTGCTTGGTGTTTATCGTCCTTATTACCATTTTTGCCCCCCTACTTGCACCATTTGACGCCCAAGCACAGTCAGGTGAGTTGCTTGTGCCGCCATCATGGGCTCCAGCAGGAACGGTTGATTACTTTTTGGGGACCGATGACTTAGGTAGAGATATTCTTTCGCGCCTGATTATGGGCTCTCAGCTGACATTTGGCGCTGCTGTCGCCATCACCGCAATTGCTGCCGTTGTAGGCTGTTTAATTGGCGTATTGGCAGGTATGACGAAAGGCTTACTGTCGAGTACTCTCAACCACTTGCTCGATACCGTCATGTCGATCCCGTCGCTCTTATTAGCAATCATTTTTGTGGCATTTCTAGGCTTTGGTGGGTTCAATATTTTACTCGCAATCTGCTTGGCTTTGATTCCGCGTTTTATTCGCTCCGTTTATATCGCAGTCCACACCGAAGTTGAAAAAGACTACATAATGGCAGCACGCCTTGATGGCGCTAATGATTTCTACTTACTGTGGAGTTCAATTCTTCCTAACATTCTGACGGTCATTGCCGCTGAAATCACACTCGCGCTCTCTGCTGCGATTTTAGATATTACGGCACTGGGTTTTCTTGGCCTAGGCGCACAGGCACCAAGCACCGAGTGGGGAGCAATATTAGGTGACTCTGTCGAGCTTATTTATATTGCACCTTGGACAGTGACCCTACCCGGCCTGACCATCATGTTTACTGTTATTACCCTAAACTTAGTAGGTGAAGGTGTACGTCAAGCGCTTAATGCGGGGATCGAATAATGCCGTTGTTAGATATTCGACATTTGACCATTGAGATCGAAACACCTCAAGGGTTGGTCAAAGCCGTTGACCGAATGAGCCTAACTTTGAACGAAGGCGAAATTCGTGGTCTTGTAGGTGAGTCTGGCTCTGGAAAAAGCTTAGTTGCAAAAGCGATTGTCGGTGTGAGTAAAGATAACTGGCGCATCACCGCTGACCGTATGCGCCTTGGCAATATTGACTTGCTTCAGCTTACGCCAAAAGAGCGTCGGCGCGTCATTGCTCGTGATATTGCGATGATTTTCCAAGAGCCTTCAACTTGTCTTGACCCTTCAGAGGAAGTCGGGCGTCAATTGATTGAATCCATTCCATCTCGCGCATTTGAAGGGAAATGGTGGGAGCGATTTAAATGGCGTAAAAAACAGGCCATCGCGCTTTTGCATAAAGTGGGTATTAAAGATCACAAGCGTTTAATGGGTAGCTACCCTTATGAACTGACTGATGGTGAGTGTCAAAAGGTCATGATTGCCATGGCGATTGCGACCAAACCTAAATTGCTGATAGCAGATGAACCAACCAACGACTTAGACCCGATTACCCAATCGCAAATTTTGCGTCTGTTGAGCCGCATGAACCAACTTAATAACACAACCATTCTGCTTATCGGCCACGACTTAGCGACCATAACACAGTGGGCAGGACGTATTACGGTAATGTATTGTGGTCAGTCGGTGGAGTCTGCCGATACCAGTAAAATCATTGCGGCACCCAAGCACCCGTACACCGATGCCTTGCTTAAAGCGATGCCTGACTTTAATGATTGGGTACCACACAAGCAAAAACTCCAATCCCTACCGGGCTCGATTCCGCCATTGCAGCATCTGCCTATCGGTTGTCGCCTCGGACCACGTTGCCCATATGCGCAGAAACAATGTGTAGAAATTCCACACACCAGACGAATTAAGAATCATAAATTTAACTGCCACTTTCCATTGAACACGGAGAAAAAGTCATGAGTGCGTTACTTGAAGTCGATAATTTATCGAAGCAATTTGTTACGCGCTCCCGTCTGTTCAAACGTCAGGTTAATGAGGCAGTTAAACCGGTAAGCTTTACTTTAGAGCCAGGACAAACTATTGGTTTTATTGGTCAAAACGGGTCAGGAAAATCCACACTAGCTCGTATGCTTGCTGGCGTTGTTGAACCAAGCTCCGGAGAGATCCGTGTGAATGGCGAACGATTGGAGCACAAAGATTACGCGACACGCTGCAAGCTCATCCGCATGATTTTCCAAGATCCAAACACATCGTTAAACCCACGAATCCAGATTGGTCGTATTTTAGAAGGTCCGCTAAAGCGAAATACCAACATGCCGCCAGATGCGCGCATGCAGCGTGTAAAGAACACCCTGCTCCGCGTAGGATTGCTGCCTGAGCACGCCTATTTTTATCCACAAATGCTAGCTGCCGGTCAAAAACAGCGCGTGTGTTTGGCTCGTGCACTTATTCTTCAACCTTCCATCATTGTCGCTGATGAGGCGTTAAACGGTTTGGATATGGCAATGCGCTCGCAGATCATTAACTTATTCCTCGAGTTGCAAGAAGAGATGGGATTGTCATTTGTGTACGTGTCTCAGCATATTGGCATTGTTAAGCATATTACTGATAAAGTGATGGTGATGCATGAAGGTGAAGTGGTCGAGTTTGGCGAGACCAACCAAGTATTGACTCATCCCGAGCATCCTATTACTCAACGACTAGTCGAAAGCCACTTTTATAAAGCGCCAAGCCATCAAACAAAATAGCTTATCAAAGATGTAATCGTGCAAATGTAAAGAAGCCTGCTTTAACGCAGGCTTCTTTATTGCATGGGTACTAATCAAAAAACTAACGGCGGCTCGCTTGTTTGCGCAGTTCAAAATCAAACTCGTCAGGAAACAATACGACCCCTTCTTCATTTTGATTTGGGAATACAACAATCGATAGCTCGTCATCCTCTAGACCAGAGGTCCAACGGCTGTGCCACTTGTTTAAAGAGATCGCCTCAGGCTCGCAATCTTCCCAATCACCATTCGCCCATTGCAAAGCAAATTCTTCGTTTGGCCATACTGGTACACAATCATCATCTTCTGTATTTAACATGACACAGCCATGTTCGTCTTTCAGAATCCAAACCTTACGATTCGCCACAATCTCTTTTACGCAGTACTTTAAACGTTGCTCTTCGTTGTAGCGATTAATGGTATCCATCTGCTCTTGGGTCAGTTGCTCAGACATATTCGTCTCCTATTTCCCATAGAAAAATGCCCGCAGCTAGGCGGGCATTTAAAGTATATGCTAGAAAATTAAGCTAGCTCAGTTTGAAGCCAAGGCCAACCTTGCTTCTTACGGCTTAGCGTGTTTTCCATCATTAGCATGCCGTCTTTTTCGTGCTTAACAAGCTTCTCAGCCCACTCACCTTTGTATAGAAGACGAGTTTGAGCAGTCGTGATGTCTGTTAGCATTACAGCAGCGAACGCTAGGTTATCTTTCTCACAACGAGATTCTAGGTCTGCTTCTAGTGCTTCGATCATACCGTCAACTTGCTCAAGAGTTGCAAGTTCAACCTGACCAACCACTACGTCACGACCGTTGAATGGGTAACCTTTAAGGTCTTTCTCAACAAGCTCAGCCGCTGATAGACCTTCGATGTTTGTTTTAGCAATTAGAAGATCTTTAGTGAACGCGTCAACATCTTGTACGTCTGCGATTGCCGCTAGTTCAGCAACGGCATCTTTGTCTTTTTGTGTACAAGTTGGAGAAGCAAAACCTACTGTGTCAGATAGAATTGCTGACATCATTAGCTTAGCAATTTGTGGAGTAATCGCGTGACCTTCAATCTTGAACATGTTGAATAGAACAGTGTTGGTACAACCAACAGGCCAGATCCATGCTTCCATTGGGTTTACTGTCATCACGTCACCTAGACGGTGGTGGTCAACAATACCCGCAATTTCAGCTTCTGCGATATCGTCTGGTGCTTGTGCTAGATCTGAGTAATCTACTAGCCAAACGGTCTCACCCGCAACTGATGTGCGAAGCTCAGGAACTTCAGCGCCAGCAACTTCTAGGATGTGCTGAGTTTCACGGTTGATTTCGCCTTGGCGAATTGGCATAGCTTCAACGCCACGCGCTTTTAGAAGTTCAGTTGCAACGAGTGCACTACAAATACTGTCGCTGTCTGGGTTCTTATGACCTACAACTAGAATCATGTTTCTTCCTATTCAAGTCAATTTTATACGCCGCCTAATACAGTTAATTAGGGCGTGTTTGCTCACAAAGGCCGATACTTTACCTGATTTCAGAGAGTTTGACACGAAGAAAAGTTCACAATGCTATTGCGAATAAATCTCATTTACATATAATGATAATTATTCCTATTTGCATTTGAGTAAACGATGAACGCGACCCAATTATTACACTCTGCACAACAGTTGTTTCAGCCTACTCAGTTTCGTTTAGCTTATAAGCGATTGCTGATCCCTATCGTCATGCTCATTTTGCTAGGCAATGAAAATACACGTGACGTAGCCGTACAGACGCTATCCGACTCATTCTGGGCGGTGTCATGCTATGTTGCTGCCACATTGGCTATTTATCATTATCTTTCAAACTTTATGTCGAAAACCAATCGAATTACCGAGCTATATCATCGCTCGCGTAATCATCAGGTTTTCTTTGCTTCTTTGTTGGGTGCTTTGCCTGGCTGTGGTGGCGCTATTGTTGTGACAACGCAATTTATTAGTGGCCGAGTAGGATTTGGTGCGATTGTCGCGGTACTTACTTCAACAATGGGTGACGCTGCCTTTTTACTTCTGGCCGCCAAACCAAGTGTTGGATTAGGCGTGGTTGGATTAGGCATTATCGTGGGTACTCTTTCAGGGTTAGTCGTTAATGCTTTTCATGCTGATAACTTTCTGCGACCAGAACCAAAAGAAGCACCTCAGACACATGCTTGTTGCCAACACCAGACAGACCGACACACACCCCTTGAACAACGTGCAATCAATCTACAAGGCGCATTTTGGAAATGGCTTATTGTGCCTGCTAGTGTCGTTGCTGTGTTAATGTCTTTCCAAATCGATATTAATCAGCTGTTGTCTTTGCAGGCCAATACCATTGAATGGCTAGGCGCTATCTTCGCGGTGATCACAATGTCGTTGTGGGCTATGACAAAAGAGCTCGGCGATTATCAGTCAACGGTCTCTGAAGATGAAAAAATCGTGGACTCACACCCGATTCAAAAAGCAGCACAAGATACGAATTTCGTCAGTGCTTGGGTGATCGTGGCGTTTCTGGCGTTTGAACTGACGACCTATTTTTCTGGACTCGACCTTGTAGAAACCTTTTCTCATTGGGGAATTTGGATGCCATTAGCTGGCCTAGCCATTGGTATGTTGCCTGGTTGTGGACCGCAAATTTTAGTCACTAGCCTATACATTTCTGGTGCAGCGCCACTTTCTGCGCAACTGGCCAATGCGATTTCTAACGATGGTGACGCCCTATTCCCCGCTATTGCAATGGCACCGAAAGCTGCTTTGGTCGCGACTATTTACTCGTCCATTCCTGCGTTTATTGTTGGATACGGGTATTACTTTTTATTCGAGTTCTAACGCTCAGAGCATCAAACGAGAAAGGAGCCGCAATAGGCTCCTTTCTTGATCTTGGTATTAGGCGATTTACTTCACGTTTTATGCTGTAACGATCGCTTTCGCATTGAGCCCTTTATCCACGCTCACCATTAACAACTGGCAAGGTTCTTGGTTTAGCTTTTCCCCTGTCCAGTAATCATACCAGTCCACCGGTTGATCAGACGTCAGCGTAAATTCCATCGCTCCGTAACTCGCATAATTAAACAAACAATGGAGGTCATTCTTCGTCGTTAGTTTTAAAAACGCGTGATTTAAACTCAAAGCGGTAAACTTTGCAGATTGTTGGTTACGTTGTTGACGTAACATGAGCTTAGACAGTGTCTTCTTAGCAAACGGTGTAATCTCAGGGAGCGGGTCACCAGACAGCAGCAAACCACCACTCGCTAATAACACCGTGCGATGAAATTCATACTCTTCTCTGGATGCAGATTGATTAGCTAATGAAGTGAACGTGGCGCAATCCGGGTCAATTTGCCACAATTTTCGATGCTGCCAACTACGGTAAAAGGTTTCTTTGGCTATCTGTTCGAATCGACGACTATGACGCTCTACATCGTCAGAAACACGCATTGCATCCACAAGCCCCAGAGATGGCCACATTGGCGCGTTGCAACCTAAAAGCCACGCATCACCAGCGCCTTTGGCAATCGCTTCCATTCCTAAGCGATACGCCTCAACGCCTGTAATACCAGATTGTTTACGGACACCTTTTAAGGTGCCCCAATAGTTCGCGTCTAGCTTGAACAACTCAACGCCCCACTCTTGTCTCATGACAGAGACTACATGCGTCAGATGGTCTTGCACTTCTGGGTTTGAGGTATCGAGTATGTACCAAGGCGTGCATCGCCAACCACCGTATGTGACATCTTCTGCTTTAAGTAAGCCACCACCCTTGTGGCGAACAAACCAATCTGGATGCTGTTTGAAGATCTCCGACTCAGGCTGTGCAATGAAAGGCGCCATCCAAATTGCCGGCTTTTTTCCTTTTGCACGGATATTATGAATGAGCTCTTTTACGCCACCAGAAAACTTATCTGATGGGGTTAACCAATCGCCCATAAAGGCTTGATAGCCATCATCCAGAAGTAGCCACTCTAGGTCTTCGAGCTTATCTTGCATGCAATCCACGTTCTGCATGATGTTTTGCTCTGTCACGTCCGCGTAGTACGCGTACCACGAACACCAACCAACAGGCGCATCTTGTGTCACACCTTGGCGAACAGGATGATGCTTTGCAATCATCTCGCCATAGGTTTGATAAAGCTCGGACAGCGATTGACCACAGAGTACCGCCACGGACTCAAGTTGATTACTTTCCCAATCCGCCACTTGAGTCAACTCACCATCAATTGCGGCTGATAAAACCCAATGCCCATCACGCAGCACAACATCAAAATAGCCTGCAAAGCGATGACATGATGTGAAGCCAAATAATGTGTAGCCCGCTGAACCTTCCACCACTAAATAGTTGTAATAACGCTTAGGGGCATCTTTAGGGTAGATTCGATAAGAAGGATTATTGTCTGGGCAGCGACCAATATCAACGGGGTGATTGATCGTTCCCGCCGTTTGCGCCAACATTTGAAAACCATCCCCAATTACGTTGGCCTCGTGCTCGTACAAAAACGGCATTTCGAATAACACTTCACGGTCGGTAAAGGTTTTATTGTGAAGACCGGCAAAAGAAAAATGTAATTGATTACCCTTGACTTCAACTTGGAAGTCATTGTTATTCACAGTGATCTCAGTGTGATTTGCCAATTGAATGCTCTGAGCCATAATGGGTCTACTCACTTAATTATTATTGTTTAGCTTGGCGCATTATCTCCTGCTTGTCTCACCCAATTCGTTACCATCATCACGAATACCAGTCTCGTTTAACGTTATGAAGTTACTATTGAGACAACGCTCACTGAAATTTTGATAAAAAAATACCAGCCCTGAGGCTGGTATTTCGATTTATGCAAACTGCACTAATTAAGCAACTTCGATCGGACCACCAAATGAAGTGACTGGTGGCACTTTACCTGTGAACTTCTCGAAGTCTACGATACATGTGTTCGCAGAAGTCGCCTGTGCAAGCTCAGAAGAACCGATGTCTTGCGTCAGCGTGTTAGGATCACCGTAGGTACAGATTGCGCCCTCTTTCTCGTTTAGAGGACCGTACCATGCACCTTCTTCGATACGAATAACGCCACGTGGGTAGCTGTCAGTCAAAACAGCACCAGCTAACAGCTGACCACGACCGTTGAATACACGTACCAAATCACCATCTTTGATGCCTTTTGCTTTGGCATCCGCTGGGTTGATGTAAACCGGCTCACGACCTTGTACCGCGTAAGTCGCGCGGAACTCTTCAGACTCACACATTTGAGAGTGAAGACGCTTATCTGGGTGGCAAGACTGCAACCAGAATGGGTATTTATCTGAACCAGGACCACCGTGTGAACGCTCTGATTTTTCGAACCACATTGGGTGCTCTTGACAGTGTTCGTAACCGTAACGGCCGATCTTACGAGACGTGATCTCGATGAAGCCAGACGGCGTACCTAGTGGGTTAAGCTCAGGGTCTTTACGGAAGTCCGCATGACGAACCCAAGGTTTACCTTCACCGAAGTCTAGTACGCTCTTCTCCCAGAACTCGTTGAATTCTGGCATTTCAAACTTACCTTCGTTCGCTTTTTTACAATCGTTGTAAAGGCTTTCGATCCATTCCATCTCGCTCATACCACGAGTGTATTCTTCGCGGCGACCAAAACGCTGAGTGAGTTCACTCATGATTTGGAAGTCAGGCTTAGATTGGAACAATGGATCAACGAGACGATGCATCGCAATCAGACCTTTGTTCGAGTATGAACCGTATACGTCGATGTCGTTACGTTCCCATTGCGTACACGCCGGTAGAACGATATCTGAGAAACGACATGTCGCAGTCCAAGCAAACTCGATCGTTACAACCGTTTGAAGTTTGCGGAACGCTTTCTTCATGCGGTTACGATCTTGATGGTGGTGCCATGGGTTACAACCCGAGATAACCATCATCTTGAAGTCTGGCAGTTTCACTTTACCGCCGTTGTAGTTGATCTCTTTGCCAGGTTCTAGCAGACAGTCGATCCAACGTGCAACTGGGATAGTACGACTGTAGCCGTTAAAGTCGTTGTTGTCCCACTTCGGTTTCATACCTTGGTCAAGGTTACGAGGGAAACCACCAGGGCCCGCGAAACCAGTAGAAGGCACACCGATACTTGAATAGTGGTGACCGTAAGAGATACCACCGCCAGGTAGACCGATTTGACCAACCATTGCAGCAACCACAGCCGCTGCCCAGTATGGCTGCTCACCGTGCTCTTGACGCTGGATACACCAACCCATCAGGATCTGTGTACGACCGCTGACTAGCATGCGTGCGAATTCACGGATCTTGTCCGCTTTCACGCCACAAATCGCTGCTGCCCATTCGGGCGTCTTCTCTACTTTGTCTTTTGTCTTACCTTGAACGTATTGAATGAACTCTTCAAAGCCTAGACAGTAAGTATCAATGAATTTCTTATCGTACAGGTTTCCGTTGTACAACACGTGTGCCACAGCGAGCATGAACGCTACGTCTGTCAGCGGGTTGATGTACAAGTGATCGTTCTCTAAGTAGCGCTGAGTTTTGTTCTTCACTGGGTCTACAGATAGAACGTTGATCTCACCTTTTGCCACTTTTTCTTTTAGTTGTGCAAGGTACTTAAACGACTCATGCGTTTCACAGTTCCAACCTACTTGAAGGTTTTTCACTGGGTCGTTAGCCCAAAGAACGATGTTGTCAGAGTTTTCTAGGATCTCAGACCAAGACGTACCTTGTGCATAAACTTCGGTTGAGCCTAGCACGTACGGCATAATGGTTTGACCTGCACCCGTCGAGTAGTCACCTACTTTAGTGATGAAGTTGCCATGCATACCTACTGCACGTTGCATGTGCGCAGTACAGTTGTTAAATGAACCCGTTTGGTTCCAACCTGTTTGACCTGCATGCAGCGCCCATGGGCCGTAGTCTTTTTGAATACGTTCTAGTTCGCGATAAAACAAATCTAGCGCTTCATCCCAAGTTACTCGGATGAAACGGTTGTTACCGCGAGTATCTGCGCTGTATTTATGTTTCTTCAACCAATCTAGACGAACCATTGGGTAACGAACACGTGAAGGGCTGTAGATAATACCCTTAATGCCGTTCAACATTTCTGTTGGGTTTTTGTCTAGCTCTAGCGGCTTGATCTCTTGAACTTTACCCGCGTAGATGTGGGCGCGAAACGCGCCCCAGTGAGAACCGGTTACTTTCCAAGTACCTGTCGTCTCAACGGCATTTGCAGAGGCGGACGCCAATAAGCTAGGACCAATTACTGACGCTGCACTTGTGGTTGCTACACCTTTAAGAAAACTTCTTCGTGTAATAGCCATTTAAAATTACTCCAATCCGACGCTTATTAGTGGTGACCTTCAGCATAATCTGAAGAGTGTTTCTGTAGATACTTCAAGATCAGTGCTTCACTGTCTGTATCTAGGTTAACGAACGCCAACATACCGTCGAACATACCTGGCCAGGTGTTCGCGTCGAAGTGCGCTTCCGCAGGTTGAGTGTGACATACAGAACAATTGGTCTTGTAGGCTTCACGAGATTTTTCCCAAACAGGATTGATGTCGTTCAGCATAGACTCTTTCTTAATCCATACTTTCGCCGCTACTTTTTCCCAAGGAAGGCCTGTTAGCTCATCCACTTTTTTCTCACCAGTCGTCACAATGTTGCTGTCTGTTGCTGCTTCTTTCATCAGAGACGCAGTCGCAATGTTCTTACCGAAGTCTTCTTGAATTACACGACCAAAACCTTTTGCTTTGCGCCAACCGTCAATTTCGATCTCAACAAACTCGCCTTTGTCTTCAAGAACTTTAACGGTCGATGCAGGATTAAGAAGACCAGCTTCTTTACTGCCTTGCGCATCAAAGTAAATTGGTAGGTGACGAACGCTCACGAGTTGCTGACCAACGCCGTAATCCGTGTTAGAAGTCATACCCTCTAGATCACCCACGATACCGCCAATGCTGTCCATGCCTGCTGGTAGGTTGTGCGCAATACCCTTGTGACAGTCAACACAGCTTTGATCTTTCTCAGCGGCTTGCTTCATTTGGATACGAGCCGTAGGAGACATTTGCTCGAAATCCATCGATTCGTAGTTGTGACAGTTTTTACACTCCAGAGATTTGTTTGCCGAGAAACGATCCCATTCGTGTTTAGCAAGTTCGATACGACGCTCTTCGAACACACCCGGTTCGTCGTAGTTGCCAAATACTTGTGCAAATACTTCTTTAGAAGCTTGCATCTTACGAGCGATCTTATCTGTCCAGTTATGTGGAACGTGACAATCAGGACAGGTAGCACGAACACCAGAGTGGTTTTTCCAGTGCACCGTTTCTTGTAGCTCAACGTACACGTTGTCACGCATTGTGTGACAACTAATACAGAATTCTTCTGTGTTGGTTGCTTCTAGAGCGGTGTTAAAGCCACCCCAAAAGATAACACCAGCAATAAAGCCGCCCATAGTCAGCACACCTAGGCTGATATGTACAGCTGGGCGCGTCATGGTACGCCACAGTTTAATGATTAATGATTTCATTATTTGCTCTCTTAAAATCTTTTCAAAAGTGTGGTTATGAGCTCACTGGCTTACATGCCGTGCGCGCCTGGAGGTCCAAAGAAGAAGACTTGCAACATCCAAACGATGAACCCGTAGCCGCCAACAAAGGCCACACTCAGAATTGGGAAGAGAACAACTGCAATGAAGAGGAACGACTTCCACTCCAGGGAGCGTTTTTCACCACTCTCAATTTTATTAACATCACTCATACATTTGCCTATTTTGTATCTAGTGTTATTGAAAAGCCCGCGTAACCAAGCTTAAGTTTTTTACAATCTCTAATGGAAAATGTTAGACCATACTAATAGTAGGGTTCAATCAAATAAGCGACCTCAGACCTTGTAATTCAACACTTTTTTGAGCTCATCCAGAGATATGATGGATTGATGTTATTTATTAAAAAACATGAACAGATGTGACAAAATAAGTCTTTTAAGGAGTTGTTAAATAACCAACATTTAAGAAACATCGATCACATTTAAATCGTAATTACCATGCCATAAATCGACTTAAAAACTCCGAAAAAGATATCCACTTGTAAACAGAATGCTGCGTATTAATGTCTAAAATAGCACTCAAGGTTTACTTTAAGAACAGCAAAAAGTGCACATAGTGGTTCATATAAAGGGGAGGCTTAGATACAATTATTCGCGTATTTTCAAGGAGCGATTATGGATAACGTGGTGGATATAAGCTGGGTCAAACTGGCACTGTTTGGTTTGATTTTATTGGTCCCCTTCTTTATCAATGCCCGCTACAAATTAGGGATAGCAAAAGACACCATAATCAGTGTTATCCGAATGACACTTCAG
Source organism: Vibrio alginolyticus NBRC 15630 = ATCC 17749 (assembly GCF_000354175.2). Classification (NCBI taxonomy): domain Bacteria; kingdom Pseudomonadati; phylum Pseudomonadota; class Gammaproteobacteria; order Vibrionales; family Vibrionaceae; genus Vibrio; species Vibrio alginolyticus. The sequence continues at coordinate 229,655 of NC_022349.1, read as the reverse complement.
CTCATATTGATTGGCGTGTATTTAGAATATCTTTTTCAATTAAACAGCTTACTTGTCAATATACTTTGGCTTGCCATCATGCTACTGATTGGTGCCAGCTCAATTGCGGGAAAAGCTCACTTACCTAAAAAGCCACTTATGCTTCCGCTACTAACGGGCCTTACCTGTGGTCTAATACCACTTCTGATAGCAATTACAGCAGGCCTAGTGCAACCATCCCCTATTTACAATGCGCAGTACATGATCCCACTTGCTGGTATGTTATTGGGTAACAGCTTGAGTAGTAATATCATCGCTCTTCAGAATTTGTTTACGGCTTTTGAGCAGAGACAAGCAGAATATGAGGCTGCAATCTCACTTGGAGCCTCTCCTCGCTACGCATCCTTCCCCTTCATTCAAGAGGCTCTTAGAAAGTCCCTTGCCCCGACTTTAGCTTCTATGGCCACTACAGGACTGGTTACCTTACCGGGTATGATGACCGGTCAAATTCTAGGTGGCGCGAGCCCGATGGTTGCGATTAAATACCAGTTAGTAATTATGCTGGCTATTTTCGTCATGTTGAGTGCCTCCGTAACCATAACGTTAGAAATGACATTGCGCTGGGTACAAACCAAAGAAGGCCGAATCAAGATAAAAATCGAGCAACCCGAATCGACCAAAACTCACGGTTAGTTGGCGCTTGTGGGTAAAGCCCGTTAAACAACTTATGGTGCCAAGTCGAACGTACTTATAACTGAATAACTCAACTATTCTTCGAGCACTCATCAAGACGCTTTCAGATGAAAAGTCAGGCAGAATTCTTTTTGATATAAGCCTCTAATTTTATGAAATTTTCTTTGCAAGTTTAGATACGCACGACCTTTGATACAGGTTATCCACAGAAAATGTGGATAAGCCCCCAAAACCCATACGCAACCAGAAACATAGCAACATAAGTGATCAATCGAATCGTCATGCATTGATCACGTGACTGACATGTTCTAATTTTATAGTAAAGGCAGTGACCACAAACTTGGAGAGACGTACATGGATGTCTTAATGATCAAAGAAAATTACGATGAACTCCTGTCCGATGCACCTCTGGATTGGCTCGTTCAAGAACCAAAGGAAGTAACTTCTCATTGGCTCCCAACCGATTTTGGCATCAACGAAGAGTTGATTTAGCATGACTCGACTTATTTGACATTTGCAGAGACAAATAAAAAGAAAGGCGAACCATCTGGTTCGCCTTTCTTGTGATCTTCTAAACTTATCGCAAATGGTTATCTTCATCGCGTAGATAAATCATCCAATACCACATGCCAACAAATACGCCACCACCAATAATGTTTCCTATCGTAACAGGAATTAGGTTGTTTACGATGAACCCCATCATGTTTAAGTCCGCGTAGTTTGCAATATCTGCCCCTGTCATTTGCCAAAACGCTTCTGGCGCAAAGTACTTAATACCAATCGCCATAGGTACTTGGAACATGTTCGCAATACAGTGCTCAAAACCTGCCGACACGAACATAGCCACAGGCAAAATCATGACCGCTATTTTATCTGTCAATGTTCGCCCACTAAACGTCATCCAAACTGCAATACAAACTAATACGTTACACATAATGCCAAGCGCAACAGCAGCAAAGAAACCATGATGTAATTTGTGTTGGGAGATCGCCATCGCGTTAAGACCAACTTGGCCATGATCAAACATATATTGCTTGGTAACTAGCATACAGGCCACGAGCAAAATGGCCCCAACCATATTGCCAAAGTAAACCACCAACCAGTTTTTGATAAGTGCTTGCCAAGAGATTTTTCCACTCGCACGCGCAACTAGTGTTAGCACAGAGCTAGTGAAAAGCTCGCCGCCAGTAACCACCACCAAAATCAAACCAAGGCTAAATGCCAGACCACCAATGAGTCGTGTAATGCCCCAAGGCAGCTCGCCTGCGCCTGTCGTTACTGTGGTATAGAAGATGAAAGCAATACCAATATGAAGCCCCGCAGAAATGGCGAGCAGAAAAGATTTGATTGGAGCTTTCGTTGCTTTGCCTACCCCCACTTCAGCCGCGCGTTCCGCAGCTTGTGGCGGTAATAGTGAGTCAAACTGATTAAAGTTCATTCTGGTGTAACATTTAGAAACATTTAAAGAGGCGCGGATAATCGCTCTATTTCCCTATTTTTTCAAGTTCTATTTGGCGTGTTTACTAAAATCGTTGTTATTGGGAGATCAAGCAATAAATAGCGCCTATCATTCGCTACCGTAAGTATCATTGATACTTAACAAGTATTCGGCCTTTCGAACAAAGATCCTGCGTTATATCAGCCTGATAGCGCCATACTTAACACTTCTTGTCGTTGAATGTTGCCCAACGCTACTTTTCAGACTAGCTTGGTAAAAAAAGCGCAAAGGAATCATTTATGAAATATTCAGCTGAACATATCGCCGAATTGAATCTACTTCTTCAGTTCGACCTAAGTAGTGCTGCAACTGGTATTAAAGTTCATACAGACGCGTCAGAAGAAATGCAGGCAGCCGTTGCTCGTCTATATGAGAAGCAACTTTGTACACAGCCTGACGGTGGTTATCTAACAGACGAAGGCATTGAAGTTGCAGAACATGCAGATAAGATTTTAAGAGTTTTGTCTGTGTAATTTGAACAAAAAACGCCACCGAACTCGGTGGCGTTTTTTAGTCCTATATTTTTCCTGTCGATGCCTGCGGCAATAATCGCTTTTTCATTTTGCTAAATGGTTGAACCTTGTCATACAACCAGTTAAAACCAGTAGCATAAAATAGGAAGAAAACGAGGAAGCCGGCTTCCAGCATCAGAGCTTGAAGAAGCGTAATTTCTAAGAACCAGGCAATCACAGGTAGAGAGATAAAGATCAATCCTCCCTCGAAACCAACAGTGTGTCCAAGCCGCATCGCTAAACTTCGCTCAGCTCGATTGCCACCAAACCACTTATCAAAGTACAAGTTGTAGATGTAGTTCCATATCACGGTATACATGCTCAACCCGACCCCAACCAACGCAAGATCACTAGAGCCCTTTCCAGTGATCAATGAAGCCGCTGGTACAATAATCGCGAGTGCGATTAACTCAAAAAGTACTGCATGAAAAATTCGTTCGTTACGAGTCATATTTCTCTGTCCAAATAGTTCTACTCAATGCTTAGAATTTTATCTATTATTTAGATAACCAAAAGTTAGATACCATCGGTTTAAGCGATATGTTTACCATCGAACAACTGCAAGCTTTTATTGCTACATCAGAAGCAGGATCATTTTCAGGAGCAGCTAGAAAACTGGGGCGAGCTCAATCTGTAGTGAGCCAGCACATCATGAATATGGAGATCGACTGTGGCGTTGAGCTTTTTGATCGATCAGGCAGGTACCCTAAATTAACTGAGAATGGCCTCGCGCTCGTACCTTATGCACAAGCAACAATCAGCCAACTCGACCGCCTAAACAATAGGGCATCGCAGCTCTTTTCCACGCCAACGAACAAATTAGTCTTAGCTATTGATGAAGGGATTCCTCTGACTCGCTTGCCGGATGTGCTAAAGAAGTTAGAGCAACGCTTTCCACACTTACAAGTTGAATGCTTAACGGCATCAAGCCCTGATATCATTGAATTGGTTAAGTCGGAACGCGCCACGACTGGGATTATTTTGAGTGATTTACAAATGCCAAGGCACATCGATTTCACCAATCTTGGCAATATTGCATTTGATGTCTATGTCTCTTCAACACATCCTTTAGCAAAGCAGCAAATCACTCACATTGATCAACTAAAACAACATCGTCAATTGGTCATACGATCCAAAAGTGCAGAGCCATGTGGTCTCAATCAAGCATTTAGCCCAGATATCTGGTACGCTGATAACTACTATATTTTGTTGGAATTGGCGAATAAAGGGTTTGGTTGGTGCTTTCTACCACAGCATTTAGTCGCGTATTCACCTAATACATTAAAAAAAGTTGGGGATGATTTCACAAAACTGGCTTGGCAAGTCAATGTTGACCTTATTCAGCACCAGAAATGGCATTCAGATCCCCTCCATCAACAAGCCAAAGCAGAACTGCTCAACCTATTCGGGCAGACATAAGTAAGTAGGAAGACCCAAATGGCAAATACATTGATCGTAGGTGCAGGCTGGCTCGGAACTCCGCTAGCAGAAACATTGATGAAAGATGGACACTATGTTGTTGTCACTCGTCGTAGCCAAACTCGATTAAAAGAGTTACCCACCTCATTAACTCACTCCGCATTGTTCGATTTCAATCAATTGAACGCCACAGCACGGCTAGATGAGCTGCTCAAACAGCATCAAATTACGCACGTTATCGGTGCTTTTCCTCCAGGATTTCGTAAAGGACGCGGTCAAGAATATGCACAGCAATGGCAAATACTTGCCAACGCAGCTAAGCAAAACAACGTTGAAAAACTTCTCATGATCAGCTCTACAACGGTTTACCCTAACCTTGCTTCCGATATGGAAGAAGCTGACGCGTCAATCTCTTTAGCAGCCGAAAGCCCTTATTTCTCTGACAATGCACGTATTATGCTTCAAGCAGAGCAGCATGTTATCGACTCGAATATTAGCTTTGTTATTCTACGTTGTAGCGGATTAATCGGGCCAGATAGACACCCATCTCGCTTTGCAGCAAGGCTTCAACAAGTTAGTCGTAAAGCACCAGCTAATATGCTTCATCAAGATGATGCTGTCTCGGCTGCGAAATTTGCCTTAGGCAACTTAAGCAACCAAGTCATTAATGTTACGACACCTCATACTGTCAGCAAGGCTGAGTTCTACCAAGCTGCCATAAACAAAATCGGAAGTGAGATACCTCTTCCACCCGTCACAGAGCAAGCTGACAAGCGTATTCTTGCTGACAAACTACTCTCACTTGGTTATCGATTTCACTTCAATTCAACTTTGGATGCGCTATGAGACTCTATAGACATATAGAAACGCTTTGGGATTACATGCAACTTAAACATGAACTGAAGCCTGCGGACTGTTTGTTTGTGATGTGCAGTAATGATGTGCGTGTAGCGGAGCACGCTGCCAAGCTCTACCACCAAAAGTTGGCACCTTTGATTGTATTTTCAGGGGGTGAAGGTCGCTTCACAGATGGACTGTTTGAAAAAAGCGAAGCAGAAACCTTTGCCGAGATTGCAAAGTTGTCGGGCGTTCCAAGCAAAGCAATTTTGCTCGAGACTAAATCCACAAACAGCGGAGAAAACGTCCGCTTTACTGAGCAACGATTAAAAGAGGAAGGAAAACAATGTTCCTCGTTTATTCTGGTACAAAAACCGTTTATGGAGCGTAGAGCAATCGCGACATTTGAAAAACAGTGGCAGTCACCCTACACTCAGCTCCAAGTAAGCTCTGCGGCTCTTCCATTTTTTGAATACATTAATGAAGACATGCCATTAATGATGGTGCTAGAAGCACTAATGGAAGATTTCTCTCGCGTAAAAAGCTATCCAGAGAAAGGATTTCAAACCGAGCAGAACATCCCTCAGCAAGTCGAATCTTCTTACCAGGTTTTACTCGAGCGATTTGGTTTTGACTTAGTCTAACTTTTTCTAACCGACAACAAAAAGCCACCAAGTTCGGTGGCTTTTATGTATCAATACGGCTTATTTACCGAGCGCTTCTTTGTAATGTTGGCGGCATACGGAGACATACTTATCGTTACCGCCGATCGCAACTTGATCGCCTTCTTTAATTGCCACGCCGTGTTCATCGGTACGAATAACCATATTCGCTTTGCGGCCGCAATGGCAGATTGTTTTGAGCTCAACCAGCTTGTCTGCCCAAGATAATAGATACTTACTGCCTTCAAAAAGTTCGCCTAGAAAATCGGTGCGAAGGCCGTAACACAATACTGGAATATGCAACTTATCAACGACTTCAGTAAGTTGATAAACTTGTTCTTTCGACAAGAACTGACACTCATCAACAAGAATACAGTGACGTTTTTCAACCTCATTCAGAGCTGCGATCTCCTGATACAAATTGGTATCCTGACGAAATAAATGTGCGTCAGATTGAAGACCAATACGAGAGCTCACTTTACCGACACCAAAACGATCATCTAGCGCAGCCGTAAAAATAACTGGCGTCATGCCGCGTTCTTGATAGTTGAAAGAGGATTGAAGAAGCGTTGTTGATTTACCCGCATTCATTGCTGAGTAATAGAAATACATCTGAGCCACAGAGCATTACCTAAAGTTAAAGTTTTAATTTATGGAAATGGAAAATAAAAGGGCTGAATTATCAGCCCTTTAAAAATGAAAATTCAATTACTTACGACGCCACGTTGTACCTTCTGGACCATCTTCCAGAACAATGCCCATTTCGGTCAGCTTGTCACGAGCCATATCTGCATTCGCCCAATCTTTCGCAGCACGAGAGTCGTTACGCAGCTTGATCAGAGCTTCGATTTCAGCCACTTCATCATCGTTACCCGCATCACCTTTTAGGAAGGCTTCAGGATCTTGGTGAAGAATACCGATCACGTCAGCTAGTTCACGCATTAGCGCACCGAGTTCGCTCGCTTTCTCTAGGTTTTCTGTCTTCAGGCGGTTAACTTCGCGCGCCATGTCGAACAGAACTGAGTACGCTTCTGGTGTGTTGAAGTCATCGTTCATCGCTGCAGTGAAGCGAGATACGTATTCTTCACCACCAGCAGGCGCCGCGTTTAGGTCTAAACCACGTAGAGATGTGTACAGGCGCTCAAGCGAAGCACGTGCTTGGTTTAGGTTATCTTCGCTGTAGTTTAACTGGCTACGGTAGTGACCAGACATTAGGAAGTAACGCACTGTTTCAGCATCGTAGTGACCAAGAACGTCACGGATAGTAAAGAAGTTACCTAGAGATTTAGACATCTTCTCACGGTCTACCATTACCATGCCGCTGTGCATCCATGTGTTCACGTATTGTGAATCGTGTGCACAGCATGATTGCGCGATTTCATTTTCATGGTGTGGGAACTGAAGGTCAGAACCGCCGCCGTGAATGTCGAAGTGGTTACCTAGGATTGAAGAGTTCATTGCTGAACACTCAATGTGCCAACCTGGACGACCAGGACCCCATGGTGACTCCCACGTTGGTTCACCCGGCTTAGACATCTTCCAAAGTACAAAGTCTAGAGGGCTGCGTTTTGCTGTTTCGATATCAACGCGCGCGCCAGCTTGAAGCTGATCAAGGTCTTGCTTAGAAAGCTTGCCGTATTCGTTGAACTTACCCACTTCAAACATTACGTCACCGTTATCTGCAACGTATGCAAAACCGCGCTCGATTAGCTTCTCAACCAATTCGATGATTTCAGCAATAAACTGTGTCGCACGAGGTTCAACGTCCGGACGTTTCATGTTCAGAGCATCAAAATCAGCGTGCATTTCACCAATCAAACGCTCAGTCAATGAATCGCAAGACTCACCATTTTCTGCGGCACGTTTGATGATCTTATCGTCGATATCTGTGATGTTACGTACAAACGTCAGATCATAGCCCAAGTAGCGAAGGTAACGTGATACAACGTCAAAAGAGACGAAAGTACGACCGTGACCAATGTGACAGAGATCGTAGATGGTAACTCCACAGACATACATACCGACTTTGCCAGCTGTAATTGGTTTGAATTCCTCTTTCTGTCTTGTGAGTGTGTTATATATCTTTAACATGATCTCTATCTATGATTGTGAATGAATAAAAGAAGATGAGTATATCAACTCCAACCTAGTTAGGTAATAGCAATTAACCGATAAAACGATAATCGGCTAAACTTCAAGCACAAAACGAAGAATTTCCTCTTCCTGAGTTTTTAAAGCACTAGAACTTAGGCTAGAATCTCGGGCTCAACACAACACAGTAAAGGAAAGTAGCATGATCACCCTTCACACTAATTTTGGTGACATCAAGATTCAACTAAACGAAGAGAAAGCGCCAGAGACAAGCGCAAACTTCCTTCAGTACTGCCGCGACGGTTTCTACGACAACACGCTTTTCCACCGTGTTATTGACGGCTTCATGATCCAAGGTGGTGGTATGGAGTCTGGTCTACGTGAAAAAGCGACTCGTGCACCTATCAAGAACGAAGCAAACAACGGCCTAAGCAACAAAGTGGGTACACTTGCTATGGCACGTACTATGGAGCCGCATTCAGCAAGCTCTCAGTTCTTCATCAACGTAAACAACAACACATTCCTAGACTTCCGTAGCGAAAGCCTAGACGGTTGGGGTTACTGTGTGTTCGGTGAAGTAATCGAAGGCATGGACATCGTAAATAAGATCAAAGGCGTTAGCACTGGTTCTTACGGCATGCACCAAGACGTACCTCTAGAAGACGTAGTAATCACTGGTACAACAATTGAAGAGTAATTCTTAGGAATTATTTTTAAAAGATAAGTTAATGGGGAGGCATAGCTTCCCCTTATTTCTATGACGACATTATTTATTTCCGATCTTCACCTTACCCCATCACGTCCTGATATCACGGAATGTTTTGTGACGTTCATACGAACAGAAGCAACAAAAGCTGATGCACTTTATGTACTCGGCGATCTGTTTGAGTTCTGGATTGGTGACGATGACAACACCCCTTTTGCAGACCAAATCCGTGCAGAATTTAAAGCACTGACGGATGCGGGTGTGCCAACTTTTTTCATCCAAGGCAATCGAGATTTTTTACTCGGCAAACGCTTTTGCAAAGAAACCGGTATGACATTACTCGACGATGTCTGCACGATTGATCTTTATGGTCAAAAAGCCGTAATCCTACATGGCGATACGCTCTGCATTGACGATGTGAAATACCAAGAGTTTAGAAAAACCGTTCACAAGCCATGGCTACAATGGTTGTTTAACCGTATTCCTTGGTTCATTAAGAAGAAAATTGTCTCAAAAGTTCAATCCGATATTCGTGATGATAAAATGAGCAAGTCATTAGATATCATGGACGTTAACCAAAATGAGGTCGAGAAAGTGATGTCTCAGAACTGCGTCAACATAATGATTCATGGTCACACACATCGCCCGAACACACATTTTTTTGACGTCGATGGCATTAAAAAGACCCGAATTGTTTTAGGGGATTGGTATACGCAAGGCTCAGTTTTAAAAGTAAATTCTGATAGTTTTGACCTGCAAACGAGACCGTTCATACAGAATTTGCGTTAAGCATGTAGAGCGTGTAGAAGATTCACGCTCAAGTCGTAGATATTTTGTAAAAAATCGCTATTATCATAATACTAAGTTAAACAGAACGAAGTACCTAATTGAAGTATTCTTACGTAGCTCGCCAACCGATTCTGGATAGAGAAAAACGAACCATAGGTTACGAACTCCTCTTTCGAGACGGCCCTAAAAATACCTTCCCTGAAGTAGAACCAGAGCTGGCTACTAGTCGACTGCTATCCGATCATTTTTTGTCGACGCATTACAATACATTAGGAAACAAACTTGGCTTTGTTAACTTTCCGCATCAAAGCTTGGTGAACTTGGTCCCAACTTTGTTTCCTAAAGAATCTCTCGTCATTGAAGTCCTTGAAGACTGCCAACCGACAGAAGAACTGTTAGAAGCCATCAAGCACCTTCATGAGTGCGGGTACAAAATTGCTCTGGATGATTTTGTTCCGACGAAAGCTTGGAAGCGTTTTCTTCCATACGTTTCCATGATCAAGTTTGATATTAGACTTGTGCCGATCAAGAAAGCTGCCATTTTTATTCAGGCGTTGAGCCCATTTAAAATCGACTTTCTTGCGGAGAAGGTAGAGACCTATGAAGAGTTTGAGCAAGCCCTAGAAGCCGGTTTTAACTATTTTCAAGGGTATTTTTTTAGCAAACCTGAGATGATCCAGAAAAAACGGTTGAACCCCGCGTTTCTTACCGTCATCCAACTTTGTAAAGAGATTGCAGATAAGCCCATCGACTTCAATGAGGTTGAACGTCTGTTTTCGATTGATGTGACGCTGTCATACAAGCTGCTTACTTACGTAAATTCAGGATATACATTAACGACTAAGATCAAATCGTTCAGACAGGCGCTTATTTATCTGGGTGAAGAGCGACTACGACGCTTTATTTCCTTAGTTGCAATTGCGTCTGTTCAAGAAGATAAACCTGACTCTCTTTACTCTTTAGCGATTCAGCGTGCACGAATGTGTGAACTGTTACTTAGTCAAATGAACACTAGGTATGACCCTGGGCAGGCTTTTTTGACAGGCATGTTTTCTTTACTCGGATCTTTGCTCGATCAACCGCTCTCGGATGTCATTGAAGATATCCCCGTTGACGAAGATATAAAACTCGCATTAACCAGTCGAAAAGGCGTACTTGGTCACTTACTTTCGATGACGATCGCCTATGAACAAGCGGACTGGGAGTTAGCCGAGCGATATTGCACCGTTCTTAAATTAACCGAACCTCAATTAGCAGACGCTTTTAATCAATCTACCGAGTGGGCTCAAGAACTGCTGTCTCAAACGCCCTAAATCGCTATAATGCCTCACCTCCAGCCTCGCAATTGTGAGGTTGTTTGTTTTTACCGCTTAATTAATCGAGATTTCATTTTATGGCTTCTTCTTGCCCTTGCGGATCTAACCGCACCTACTCACAGTGTTGTGAAATCGCCCACAACAACCATGCTGACGTCACCACTCCAGAGCAGTTAATGCGCTCTCGTTACAGTGCGCATGTGTTAGGTCTAGTCGATTACGTGGTCAACACTTATCATCCAATCTGTAATGCAGAAGAGCAACGTGAAGGCATTGCCCAATCTATCGACAGCGATTGGTGCAAACTTGAAGTTGTAAAAACAGAAGCTGGCAGTAATGACAATGAAGGCTTTGTAGAGTTTAGCGCTTATTTTGATGAAGACGGCAAACGCTACTGTATGACAGAGCGTTCCCGCTTTGTAAAAGAAAATGGGCTTTGGTACTACATTGACGGCACGTTTCCAGAAAAAGAGCTAGAAGAAGAACCAGAACAAGATCCTCGCCTAAACCAACCAGTGAGTAGCCTAAAAGTAGGTCGCAACGACCCGTGTATCTGTGGAAGCGGTAAAAAGTTTAAAAAGTGTTGTGGGTAAAGCATCCATACCTAGCTTATTAAACTCGATTTAATTGGATTCTTGACATCGCTTAGGCTTGTCGAAATGATGTGAATATATGTACCTATTTGAAGTAGATAACTCTACTGCAAGCACCATTAGAAAATATACCGTCATTCTGAACAGCGAGGGACGAGCGTGATTCAGAATCCAATCGCCACTCGCACTGTCGCCGAGGTTTACCCCGAACCAAGAACACTAAATTAAAAAAGCCCCTAGACTCCCGAGTCATAGGGGCTTTCATTTATCTATAGCAGGCTTATTTATGACGCTCTTTCAGTTTATTCACCACGTCATTCATCGATAGACCTTGGTCCTGAAGCAATACCAGCAAGTGGTAAATCAAGTCTGCTGATTCACACACTAACTCCGCCTTATCGCCCGACGTCGCCGCAAGCGCGACTTCAACGCCTTCTTCGCCCACTTTTTGCGAAATACGCTTGGTGCCACGGGCATAAAGACTGGCAGTATAAGAGGAATCTGGGTCGGCACTCTTGCGGGCAGCCAATAGCTGCTCAAGTTGATGAAGCCACACCATTTGTGACTCCTCTTGAGGGTCCACATCCCAGCAAGTTGTGTTACCCAAGTGACACGTAGGACCAATGGGATTCACTTTCACCAGTAGCGTATCGTTGTCGCAATCGAGCTGCATGTTCACTAGTTGCAATACGTTGCCGGAGGTCTCACCTTTCGTCCAAAGACGCTGCTTGGTACGAGAGAAAAACGTCACTTGACCTGTTTCGCCCGTTTTTGCCAACGCATCTTGGTTCATATAACCCATCATCAGCACTTGGCTTGATTGGAAATCTTGTACGATAGCAGGTACCAGACCATCCACCTTTTCCCAGTTGATTCGCTCAACTAGCGAACTTACTTCGGCGGCTTTCACACTCATAGTCGTACCTCAATGCCTTGTTGTTTCAAATACTGCTTTAGTTCACCAATATTGATGACTTGTTTGTGGAATACCGATGCGGCAAGCGCGCCATCCACATTTGCTTTTTGGTAGGCTTCTGCGAAATGCTCCATAGCACCTGCCCCACCCGATGCAATCAATGGCACGTTACACACTTCACGCACCATGTTAAGTTGTTCAATATCGTAACCGTTACGTACGCCGTCTTGGTTCATCATGTTCAGTACGATTTCACCAGCGCCACGCCTTTGTACTTCTTGCACCCAATCACGTGTTTCCCATTGCGTTGCTTTGGTTCGTTCTTCATCACCAGTAAACTGGTAAACCTGATACTTGCCCGTCTCTTTGTCGTAGTATGAATCGATACCAACGACGATACATTGCACACCAAACTTATCAGCAAGGTCAGTAATCAGCTGTGGGTTCGCTAATGCAGGTGAGTTGATAGACACTTTGTCTGCACCAAACTCAAGAATGCGCGCTGCGTCTTCCGCTGATTTAATACCACCAGCCACACAGAAAGGAATATCAATAACTTCTGCAACGCGAGCGACCCAACTTTTATCGACGACACGCCCATCACTTGAAGCGGTAATATCGTAGAACACGAGCTCGTCAGCGCCTTCTTCCGCATAACGCTGTGCCAGAGGAACGATGTCGCCAATGATCTCGTGATTGCGGAACTGAACGCCCTTCACCACTTGTCCATCACGGACATCAAGACATGGAATTATTCGCTTTGCCAACATGCAAACGCCTCCTCTGCTGTGAACTTACCATCTAACAGCGCACGACCAACAATCACGCCAGCCACACCGCTGCCTTTTAGCGCTTCGATATCTGCTAATGAGCCAATGCCACCTGAAGATTGAAACTGCACTTGTGGGTACTGTTTACATAGGTCAACGTAAAGCTCTACATTTGAGCCTTCTAGCGTACCGTCACGAGAAATGTCCGTACAAAGCACGTGCTGCAAACCTACCGTCAGGTAATCGTTGATCAGAGCTTCGATAGTCACGCCTGAATCTTCTTGCCAACCAGAGATCGCTACTTTACGCGTGCCGTCTTGGTCGATGTTGATGTCTAGCGCGAGAACGATTTTCTCTGCACCGTATTTTTCCATCCAACCTTTCACAAGCTCTGGCTGTTTTACTGCTGTTGAGCCAACGACAACACGCTGAGCCCCCGCTTCTAGCAGATCAATCACGTCTTGCTCTGTGCGCACTCCGCCACCGATTTGGATGTTCGCTGGCGTGCTTGCTAGTAGCTTTGCAATTAAATCAAGTTGACGTGCTGTCGTGTCTTTCGCGCCAGTTAAATCCACCAAGTGCAGCCAGTTAGCACCAGCTTGGTGGTACAAGTTGAACTGCTCTGCTGGGTCGACTTTGTACTCAGTTACTTGGCCGTAATCACCTTGATAAAGGCGAACCACCTGTCCTTCAATTAAATCAAGAGCTGGAATAATCACACTAAATCCCTTTTATAATTCTAAGAAGTTTTGAATAAGCTTCGCGCCCGCTTTTGAAGAACGCTCAGGGTGGAATTGCACGCCGTAATAGTTACCGCTTTGTACTGCTGCTGTGAACGGGTTGCCGTATTCACATTCCGCAATCGTGTAATCCCCAACAGGCATCGCAAAGCTGTGCACGAAGTAGAAATACTCTCCTTCTTCAATATCTTTGAAAAGTGGATTACCTGCTTTTGCAGAGACCGTGTTCCACCCCATATGCGGCAACGGCAAATCGCCAGTTTGTAGTAGCTTCACTTCGCCATCACAAAGTCCAAGACACTCAACTAACTCGTCGGCTTTCTGCCCTTTCTCTTGAGACACTTTGCCCAACAGTTGCATGCCTAAACAGATACCTAGTAATGGCTTTTCTACCTGTTTTACCAAGCTGATCAGATCGCGCTCTTCTAGGTTCTTCATCGCTTCGCTGGCGGTTCCCACACCCGGTAGGAATAGCTTATCTGCGGATAATACGACTTGCGGATCTTTTGAAATCGTTACGTCATAGCCTAGGCGTTCAATGGCAAACTTCACCGAAGAAACGTTGGCACAGCCAGTATCGATAATGACAACTTTCTGTTCTGTCACTGTTTTTCTCCTTGCTAACGTTAGCCTTAAAGCACGCCTTTACTACTTGGTAGCTCAGTGCCTTCTACTTTGATTGCTTGGCGTAACGTACGACCAAACGCTTTAAATAGGCTTTCAATGATGTGGTGATCATTGTTGCCCGCAGAAGACAGGTGCAGCGTACACGCTAATGTGTCAGTCAGAGAACGGAAGAAGTGAACCACCATCTCTGTTGAAAGATCACCCACTTGCTCACGGCTGAATTGCGCGTCGAACTTAAGGTAAGGACGACCTGATAGGTCTAGTGCGCATTGCGCCAAACACTCATCCATTGGCAAGCTAAAGCCAAAGCGACCAATACCACGCTTGTCACCCAGTGCTTCTTTCAACGCTTGACCCAACGCAAGAGCGGTATCTTCTACTGTGTGGTGATCATCAATGTGCAGGTCACCTTCCACTTTGCACACCATTTGGAATCCACCGTGCGTCGCAATTTGATCCAGCATGTGGTCAAAAAAGCCAAGACCTGTAGAAATATCGTTACCGCCTTGCTCGTCAAGATTAACGAATACTTTAATGTCTGTTTCTTTTGTGGTGCGAACCACTTCAGCAACGCGAGCCTTCACCGTGAGATCTTTTAGGATCTGTTTCCAACCCATGGTTTCTGGGTTGTATTGAATGCCACGAATTGCCATGTTTTCTGCAAGTTGAAGATCGGTTTGACGATCGCCAATCACAACAGAGTTTTGAAAATCCACTTTGCCACCTTGAAGGTACTCTTTTACCAAGCCCAATTTAGGCTTACGGCAAGAGCAGTTATCTTCATCGAAGTGAGGACAAATCAGCACATCATCAAACTTCACACCTTGAGATTCAAAGATCTCCATCATCATGTTGTGTGGTGCATCAAAATCAGCTTGTGGGTAGCTGTCGGTACCCAAACCATCTTGGTTCGTGACCATCACTAGGCGGTATCCTGCATCCTGCAACGACAGCAGGCTTGGGATAACAAATGGTTCTAGTTTTAGCTTATCTAAACGGTCTACTTGAAAATCAATCGGCGGCTCAACAATTAAGGTGCCATCACGGTCGATAAAAAGGATTTTTTGTTGTTTGCTCACTCGAACTTCCTTATTGCTATTCTTTTGGCGCTCCCGCTATTGAGCGAGAGCGATAAATTCTGTCTCTATTTATGCGTAGTAGTTTCTGATAAATCCAAGCGTTTTTTCGCACTCGTCACGGTTACCCACACTGATACGCACACAGTTTTCAATTGGCGAGTTACGCAAAATAATGCCCGTATCCCAAGCCGCTTTGAAAAGGTCATCGCCATCTGGGAATTTCACCAATAGGTAGTTCCCCCACCCTTCAAACACTTCCAAGTCCGGAATCATTGAAAGGCCAACTTGCAAGTAAGCACGGTTTGCATTCAAATCGAGAACTTGAAACTTCGCTCGCGCTAAACCAGCTTCCGAAAGCGCCTGAGTCGCAATTTCTGCCACTGGAACTGGGACTGGGTAAGGTGCGATAACTTTAAGAAGTACATTAATCAGCTCTTCGTTCGCAAGCGTAAATCCACAACGTAGACCTGCAAGCGCAAAAGCTTTCGACAGAGTACGCAGAATTGCAAGGTTCGGGTATTGCGCCAGTAGGTCTACCGTTGACGCTTCTGGACAAAAATCGATGTACGCTTCATCCATCACCACGATTGCACGGTCTTTTGTCATCTCAAGCAGAGACACAATGTCCTCACGCTTAACCAAGTTACCTGTTGGGTTGTTTGGCGAACATACAAAAACCAGTTTCACGTTATCCAGATTAGCTTCGATGCCTGCAAGGTCTAGTTGCCAATCTGACGTTAGCGGCACGGTTTTGCGCTCTACACCGATGGTTTCTGCACTGATGGCGTACATACCGTAAGTCGGTGGGCAGTAAAGAATCGCATCTTCACCCGGCTCACAGAATGCACGAATTAACAACTCAATACCTTCATCCGCACCACGAGATGTTAATGTTTGCTCTGGTTTCACACCCGCATAGGCTGCGTAAGCAGAAATCAGTTCTTTAGGCTGACATTCGCTGTAACGATTAAGACGAGCGAAGTCTGTTTTGTATTCATTATTGAATGGTGATTCGTTGGCGTTTAGCCATACGTCACCGGTACCACCAATTCGACGAGCCGACATATAAGGGGTAAGTTGTTGGACTTGTTTGCGCGCTAGCTTTTCCATCTCAATATCCTCTTACTTAGCTGCCAGTTTTTCTACGCGAATGGTCACTGCACGTTTGTGTGCATCCAGACCTTCTGCTTCCGCCATGGTGACCACCGTTGGTGCAAGGTTCTTTAGACCATCAGCAGACAGCTCTTGAACCGTCATACGTTTCGAAAAGTCCGCTAAGCCTAAGCTTGAATACGTGCGTGTGTAACCGTAAGTAGGAAGAACGTGGTTAGTGCCCGATGCATAATCACCTGCTGATTCAGGCGACCAATCACCTAGGAAGATAGAACCTGCGTTATCTAATAGAGGTAGAAGCTCACGAGGGTTCTTAGTCTGAACAATCAAGTGCTCAGGACCGTAGTAATTGGAAATAGAAACTGACTGCGTCATCGACTCAGAAATAATGATCAAGCTTGATGCCAGAGCCTTTTCTGCGATGTCTGCACGAGATAGCTCCTTAAGCTGACGTTGAACCACATCCGTCACTTGATCAGCAATCACAGGAGAAGGAGTCACAAGTACCACTTGAGAATCAGGACCGTGTTCCGCTTGGCTCAAAAGATCCGCAGCGATAAAGTCTGCATCTGCGGTTTCATCGGCAATTACAAGAACTTCTGATGGACCTGCTGGCATATCAATCGCAGCACCACGGAAATCATTACTTACCTGACGTTTTGCTTCGGTCACGTAAGCGTTGCCCGGACCAAAGATCTTATCTACTTTCGATACCGTCTCGGTGCCATAAGCCATTGCAGCAACTGCTTGGCCACCACCGACGTTGTACACTTCATCAATGCCACACAGTTTCGCGACATAAAGGATCTCATCAGCGATTGGCGGTGGAGAACAAAGAACGACTTTACGACAACCTGCAATTTTTGCAGGAACGCCGAGCATCAAAACAGTCGATGGCAAAGGCGCACTGCCACCCGGAATGTACAAACCCACTTTTTGAATTGGGCGTGTTACTTGTTCACAAAGGACACCTGGCTGGGTTTCCACCTTGATCGGTTGCGGCTTTTGCGCTTTGTGGAACTTAGAAATATTGGCGTAAGCTTGCTCTAATGCGCTCTTCATTGACTCTGACAAACGCTCTGACGCTGCCTTAATTTCCTGAGAAGAAACACGAATGGATTCAGGCTTAACACGGTCAAACTTTTCGGTCAGCTCAATAAGAGCAGAGTCACCTTCTTCTCGAACTTTAGCAATAACTTCGGCCACAGCAGTGGTGATATTGGCACCTTCTGCAATAGCAGGGCGCTCCAAAATAGAGTCTTGCTGATTCTCACTTAATGATTGCCAAACGACTGTTCTCATGATGCTTACTCCATCATTTTTTCAATTGGTAGAACGAGAATTGAACTTGCGCCCAACTCTTTCAGCTGTTCCATTGTTTCCCAGAACAGGTTTTCAGAACTCACTAAGTGAACAGCCATTTTCTGCTTATCTGCAGAAAGAGGAAGAACAGTTGGGTCTTCAGCACCTGGCAGTAGTGCTTTAATTTGATCTAACTTCTCTGCTGGGGCGTGAAGCATAATGTACTTAGATTCTTTCGCTTGCTGCACACCTTGCATGCGAGTTAACAGCTTTTCGATTAGCGCCACTTTGTCTGCGTCGAACTCACCTGTGCGTTGAATCAATGTCGCTTTTGATTTGAAGATAATTTCAGCTTCTTTAAGGCCGTTCGCTTCCAGTGTTGCACCTGTAGAAACCAAATCAGCGATAGCATCAGCGAGACCCGCGCGAGGCGCAACTTCTACAGAGCCTGTCAGCATACATGTAGAGAATGGAACGCCGGCTTCATCCATGTACGCTTTTAGAAGTTGAGGATACGTTGTAGCAATACGCTTGCCAGCTAAGTCTTGTGGACCGTTGTACTCTTCGTCCTTGTCGATTGCGATAGATAAACGACAGCCACCAAAATCAAGTCGACGAAGCTGAACAAACTCGCAGGGTTCACCTAATGCTTTGCGGTCAAGGCGAACTTCTTCTAGCTCATTTTCGCCAATAAAGCCAAGGTCAACCACGCCATCCATAATTAAACCTGGGATGTCGTCGTCACGAACCAAGAGTAAATCAATTGGCATATTTTCAGAATGGACAACTAAACGCTCGCCCATTACGTTGAACTTTACGCCGCACTGTTTTAGTAGAGCTTGACTCTCTTTGCTAAGACGACCTTTTTTCTGAATTGCGATTCTTAAACGTTGTGTTTGCATTGCTTTGTCCCTATGCAAGATTTTGATATCTAAGTATTTTTCAAACTAATAAAACTAAAAAACCCTCGGGAGATTGAAGTCTCCCGAGGGTTTAAAATCTGCTTTTACTTTGATTTTACCTCCGGGAGTTTCCTGCCTCCCGGGTATGCGTACATCGCCCGAAAGACTAGATTGGGTGATGATGGTGATGAATGTTCATTACAAAATTACGCATACTTATTTAAGGCTCTTTTTGAGTTGCTTTGTTAGTAACCACACTAACTAAGGATTCTATATTTTTCAATACTCAATTGAATATTTTCTAAATATTTTTCACAAGACATTGATTTAAATGAAATTAAATTCTTTTCCATATTGAATACTCTGGTGGAAAGAACACCTCCAATCAGCTCTACTCTGACGAAGAAAGCGAAGAATAGTATGAATATCCACCAAATCAACTATTTAGACCGTACCCAACCCATTAATTGACATTTTTATCAATAAAGAGACAGCAACTCACGTTTGAGACAAGTCATTCAAAACTATTATTAGAGCGGGGCAAAAAATAGTGATTAACAATGAAACTGCGTAACGGTAGTAATAAACAAGCTGTAGATTTCGACGATACGGCACTATACCCGTTGATCGGCAATAGTGCCTGTATCCAAGAACTTCGTACTGCAATACAAAAGTACGCTCAATGTGATGCTGAAGTCCTCATTCAGGGTGAAACTGGTGTTGGGAAAGGTCTTTGCGCTCGCCTTATTCATCAATTGTCGAACAGACACTCAGCACCTTTTGTGGAAGTCAACTGTGGAGCCATTCCAAGTGGTCTTATTGCATCCGAGCTTTTCGGCCATGAAAAAGGAGCATTTACAGGCGCAATCTCAGAGCGTATAGGTTTTATTCAAAAGGCACATAAAGGCACCCTATTTCTTGATGAAATTGGTGACATGCCACCAGACTTACAAATCCACCTCCTTCACTTTTTGGAGAGTAAACAAATCCATAAAGTCGGAGCGGATAAATTCATTGACGTGGACTGTAGGGTCATTGCAGCAAGCCACGTGGATTTGAAAAATGAGGTCGTACAAGGAGGATTTCGTGAAGATCTATTCTATCGGCTTAATATATTGCCATTAACTATCCCTCCACTGAGAAAGCGTGGAAAAGACATTATTATTTTATCTGAACACTTTCTAGCAGATCTGTCTCATGGTCAGGTACAAAAAATGTCTGATAAGGTAAAAGCCAAGCTCCTCAAACATCGTTGGCCAGGCAACGTAAGAGAACTGCGTAATGTCATCCAACGAGCAATTGTCATGTGTGAAGATCACACGCTTCTCGTCGCTGACTTGGGCCTTGATAACAATGAGAGGCAATTGCTCCCTTCTGTGGACCAAATTGATCTCGACTACCTACTGCAAGCTATCGAAGAAAATAAACACAATATGAGTGCGGCTGCACGTCACCTCGGCATTTCAAGAACAACGCTTTATCGATTAATAAAGAAATACAACTTAAATGTTTAAATACTGTATAGGTGTAACGTAACACTGTGTAACAGGTAACTCTTTAGATATCATTTAGTTAACTCTGCATCGCAACCATGCGGATTTTTCTGTATTAAAAATCAAAAGCTTAAAATGGGCATAGTCTTTGCTTAGAACTAAGAAGAAGATGGATTGCTTTTCCATTACAGCCCATCAAGGAGAGCTCGGTACACAAACAATTCGCTCTTAACACGAGACTTTTATCCCCAAAAACGCGATTGCCCCCCTCACCTAAGTCGCGTTAAAAAAAGCTCCGCTAAATTAGCGGAGCTTCCCTCTGTAACGAATCTATTCAAAACAACTTACGCACTCTGGCAAGACGCTATTTTAGACTTTGAAAGCCATGACAAAATAGCGCAAACGATAACGAATGTTATCGACGCTGCAATGAACGAGAACGCAATTGAAGCAGTCATACCAAGGGCAATAAAGCCGACGCATGAAACAAGCGCGACTGATAATGCATAAGGTAGCTGTGTTGATACGTGATCAATGTGGTTACAACGTGCACCCGTCGATGACAAGATAGTCGTATCTGAGATTGGTGAACAATGGTCACCGAATACCGCACCAGCTAAAACCGCACTCAACATCGGTAGCATTAGCGCTACGTCTGTTGCACCAGCCATGTCTCCGGCGATTGGAAGCATGATGCCGAACGTACCCCATGAAGTACCTGTTGAGAACGCCATCAGGCCAGACAGCAGGAATAAGATAACTGGGAGCCAATGAGGGTTGATATTTCCCTGCGCCATTGTCGAAAGGTAAGTACCAGTCTTCATATCACCGATAACAGAGCCAATGGTCCAGGCAAATACTAAGATTAGAATCGCACCAAACATAGACTTAGCACCAATCCAAAGTGTACGTGCGATCTCAGCCATTGGTAGACCTTGCTTCACAACAGTAAACAGTGCAACTGCTAAGCCAAGCAAGCTACCGTAGATTAGTGATGTACCTACATCTGTATTTTCAAAAGCACCAAGAAGCGCAAACTCCTTACCATCAGCAGCCAATGCTTGGCCACCCGTGTAAAGCATTGAAGCGATAGTCGCGATAATCAGCGTCACGATAGGAAGTATCAAATCTGACACTTTACCCTTTTCACTTTCACGGATATCTAGCTCTTCATTTAGGTCATGCGCTTCTTGCGAGTCATTTTCTTTGTCTTTATCAAAGCCACGACCTTGCGATGCAGAGATCTCATGCTCACGCATTTTACCAATATCAAGACCAAACCACGCAACAGCGAACACCATTAGCAGCGCAAAAACGGCGTAGAAGTTCATTGGGATAAGACGAACATATGCGCCAAGAGCCGAATACTCTGTGATCCCATGTGAGACTAAGATCCCGCCAATAATAGTAATAATGTAAGCACCCCAGCTAGAAGCAGGCATAATTACACACATTGGAGCAGCGGTTGAGTCTAGAATGTACGCAAGCTTAGCGCGAGACACATAAAAGCGATCGGTTACTGGGCGAGAGATCGCACCAACAGCAAGGCTATTAAAGTAATCATCGACAAAAATGAATACGCCTAAAAAGGCGGCAAGAAGTTTGGAGCCGCGTTTACTCTTCACTCGAGATTGTGCCCATTCAGCAAAAGCACGAGTACCGCCAGAAAGCGTTAATAAAGCTGTTGTCATACCTAATAAGATTAGGAAACCAACAATGCTCATGTTCCAAGTGTTAATTCCGCCATCTTCAATAAAGACAGAAGAAACTTGAGAACTGACGTAACCTGCGGTGTCGCTGATAGACCAGCTATTAAGTAGCACCGCACCTAGCACGATACCTACACCCAAGGAAACTAATACACGTCGAGTCAAAATCGCCAAAGTCAAAGCGACAATAGGTGGCAATAATGAAACAGGAGAACTAGAAAAATCTATTAAATTCATGATCTTCAAAAACCAAAGTTTGGCTAGAGATCTACTGCAGACAAGTCACGTAGCATACGATACGTGCTCATGTTGAACTTAGCGACAGGGAAGCGAACACTCCACCCAACCCTACAGTAGCGCTCCATAGTTTAATGTGAATATATACTATGGCAGTGTTGTTCCTTTCAGATACAACCCCAGCAAGTAACTTTGATGAGTTACTTACTTCGGCAATCTTCGCCTTCCACTATTATTCATTGGCATCACCCCAATAATAGCTACTCTTCGAGACCGCGCCTCTACGGCAACAACAAACAATTAACCACTAACTGTACAAATTAACAACAAATTGTCTGCAATATTGCATCAGGTGGCAGCCATTGTACTTATGATGAGAGTCAATGCAACACATCAAACTAAATTAAACAAATAAATAATGACTGAGATAATTTATAAACCTTGCCTACTTCCATAAGTTTTGTGCAACTGAAATCACATCAATCATGTTATTTATGAAACATTATTACTACCTTAGAAATATCATGGTTTATCTTATATCAATAAATTAAGGATATATGACACACCATTAAAGATGGATGCTTCATATTTTTAAGTAATAACTCAAATTTTTTTATAAAAAACCAAGCTGTCGCTCTCTCTATACAATAATGATTGTTGATTTTAGTTCTCATCTAATAATGATTTATTTCGAGTGTAATAATATTAATTGCTTTAAAAAATAGTCAAATTTAAACAAAATCTTGATTTAGCATTTGCACATAAGGAAAAGATAAAGTTAAATATAAGGACTCTTTGTTTATTTATAGATTGGCATTATTTAATCGTAACGATAAAAAGTGCCCAACACATTAACCTTTTAATAGGAATCGTTATGTCAGAGCTGACTAAAACCCTTCTAAATATCCGTAGCCTTCGTGCATTTTCTCGTGAGCTGACTCTAGAACAATTGGAAGAAGCTCTAGATAAACTCACTACTGTCGTAGATGAGCGTCGTGAAGCAGAAGAAGCAGAACGCGCAGCACAAGCAGAGCAAGAAGCTAAGCTTGCAGAGATTGCTGAGAAAATCGCTCAAGACGGTATTGACGTAGAAGCACTTATTACTGCGCTATCTGGCGAAACTAAGACGAAAGGCAAAGCGAAGCGCGCACCTCGCCCTGCTAAATACAAATACACAGATTCAAACGGTAATGAGAAAACTTGGACTGGCCAAGGTCGTACACCTTCGGCGATTCAAGAGCAACTTGATGCAGGTAAATCTCTGGATGAGTTCCTAATCTAGATCCGTGCTATTTTTAAAAGGCTCCCATAGGGAGCCTTTTTTATTTAAACCATTACAAATAAAAAAGGCACATTTCTTAATGTGCCTTTTACTTTAGTTACAGAATAGTTAATTAAACCGCTTCGTATTAACGTTCCCAGTATGCTTCTTCTAGGCTATCTTCTCGCTCAGGAAGTCCGCGCGACAATCGTGGTGAATGTTGCACGAGAACTTCGTAGCTAGCACGGTTTGCGTATTTGCAGACTTGAGAAAAAGAAGAGTAAGTTAAATACTCGTTACTGTGCTTGCTTGAATTAGGCACATTTTCTTTATGGTATTTATTTGCTGCCATATCATGAAGAACAGCAGATAACGCGGCATCACCTGCGCCATTTGTATTCTTAATTTTTTCTGGGCCACCCATATATGGCGAGATATGCGAGTACACTTTTATTGGCGTCTCGCATGAGTCTTTTTTCGCCGGGCGACTAAATTCATAACGATTAAATTCAGCAATTGACCCTGGAAGTAATGGCAAAGAAGTTTCGCGCTTCGCGCTATCTTCCGTATACCCAGCCATAAATAGACCTACAGGACCCGCCGTGCACAATACTAGATCAGCCCACTCCAATGTTTTATCAGACGCAGCAAGTGGATCAGATTCCCCCGTCAGAGCTTCTGCTTCATCTTCATTCATCGCAACGACTGAAACGTTATCTCTAATGAATTCTTGCCAATATTTAGGGTCATCTTGAATAACAAACTTTGTGCCTAAAGTCAGAACAACAGGCACATCATTCTTTTTCGCGTACTCAATCGCTTTCATTGTTGCTTCCGGCATTGGGTCGCCGTCTTTACAACGTACTAGATATGACGTCAGTACAAGTGCTGATGCATTTTTAAAGATTTTCTCTGGAATGCTATCAGGATGGAGTTGGTTCATTTGCCCTTCGCTGATAGCAAAAGTACGTTCACCGTCTTCTGTGATAAGAGCAAAACAACGGCCAATTGCACCATCTACACCTTGTAGGTAGTTCAAGTCCATGCGGCTTGATGTATTACAAAGATAACGGTAACCGTAGCTGCCAATCTTAATATCCTGGCTCATCACTCCAAGTAGTGTGGAGCGGTCATCCGCTAGCACGGAGTAGTTATGTAGCGTGTTACCAATTGTACCGCCCGCATACTCATTGGTAATCAAGTTCTCTTCTTTCAGTTGCTGGTATAACTCTTCTGCTCTTTCGTCATCGATAACCAGAGAGTGACCTTTACTCAGACCGTACTTTTCAATCACATCCGTTGTAACTTTTGCTTCAATATCAACCAAGGTTTGGTCAATACCAATGATGTGAGTGCGCGTCATCTTCTTGCTTTCTTGTGCTTGGCTCACCAGCGGGTCACGAGCATGAACAGGAAAATAGTGCTTCGATTTGCGTTGTCCAGGAAATTTCATATTGTCAGTCTGAGTAAGGGGATGAAAAGGAGAGCGGATTCTATACCGCTAATAATAAAGCAGCAATAAAAGCGATTATAGCAAACGTTTGCTGACAGCTTTTTTCTTTTAGGTGGCTTATTCACCTTCCATAAAGCTGAGATCTGGTAGTTGCTCAAGGTGCTCGCTATAACGCTTTAGGTTGAACTCACCTTCATTCTTCATTACATCAAAAATCTCAATTGACATCGCACATGCCATCATCGCAACCGCATCTTCACGTGGTGTGCCAGTCATCATTAAACGCATAAGGGTTTCTTTTACTTTAAGCGGGTTGCCATCTTCGAGCTGATTTTCAACAATTTCAATCAACTCACTTTCTTGCATAAATTGGTTTTCTTCTGTCATTTGGTGTTTCCTCTTGGATTTTGGCCAACTATGCCATATATACCTCTTCTATACTTGCGAAATTACTCGTTCGAATCTTTGTTGAAGAAAAATCCAGCGAAACGAATTGTGATTTCGATCTCGGATCTGTCACCGGTCTGTGGATTCTGATAGAATCTGCATCCCGTTTATTTAAGTGGTGTTTAGTAATGTCTGATAACAGCCAAAAGAAAGTCATCGTCGGTATGTCCGGCGGCGTTGATTCATCTGTTTCCGCGTATCTTCTAAAGCAGCAAGGCTACCAAGTAGAAGGCCTTTTCATGAAGAACTGGGAAGAAGATGACAACGAAGAATATTGTACAGCGGCAGAAGATCTTGCTGACGCTCAGGCAGTATGTGACAAGCTAGGCATCCACCTACACACTATCAACTTTGCTGCCGAATACTGGGATAACGTATTTGAGTACTTCCTTGCTGAATACAAAGCTGGCCGTACTCCGAACCCTGACATTCTTTGTAACAAAGAAATCAAGTTCAAAGCATTCCTAGAATTCGCTGATGAAGTACTTGATGCTGATTACATTGCAATGGGCCACTATGTGCGTCGCTCTTTCCCAGAAAATGGTGAAAAACCACAGATGCTGCGTGGTCTAGATGGCAACAAAGATCAAAGCTACTTCCTGTACACATTAAGCAACGAGCAAATCGCACGTAGCCTATTCCCTGTTGGTGACCTAGAGAAGCCAGAAGTACGCCGCATTGCTGAAGAGCAAGATCTAATCACGGCGAAGAAGAAAGACTCTACTGGTATTTGTTTCATCGGTGAACGTAAGTTTACGGAATTCCTGGGTCGCTACCTTCCAGCTCAGCCTGGTAATATCGAGACTCCAGAAGGCGAAGTGATTGGTCAACACCAAGGCCTGATGTACCACACACTTGGTCAGCGTAAAGGTCTACACATTGGTGGCCGTAAAGGCGGCGGTGGTAACGAGGACCCATGGTTCGTTGGTGAGAAAGATCTAGAACGTAACGTTTTGATTGCCGTTCAAGGTAAAGACCATCCAATGTTGAAATCAGAAGGTCTACTTGCATCACAACTTCACTGGGTAGATCGTGAGCCAATTCGCGATGTTATGAAGTGCACAGTGAAAACTCGTTACCGTCAGGAAGATATTCCTTGTACAATCATCCCTATCGATGATGAAAACATTAAAGTTATCTTTGACGAGCCACAAATTGCTGTAACTCCAGGTCAATCAGCAGTGTTCTACAAAGGTGACGTGTGCCTAGGTGGCGGCATCATCGAGCAACGCATTAAATATTCTCAAGCTTAGGAGTCGTTACGTGGCGAATACACTTTATGACCGTACTATCGCTTTCGCTGGGATTTGCCAAGCTGTTGCTTTAGTTCAACAGGTAGCGAGAAACGGACATTGTGATCAAGATGCTTTTGAAACATCAATCAACGCTATTTTGAGCACTAACCCTGCTAACACAGTTGGCGTATTCGGTCGCGAAGCCGATCTAAAGCTCGGCCTAGAATGCTTGGTTAAAGGGATTGATAGCACACCATCAGGCAGTGAAATTACTCGTTACATTATTAGTTTAATGGCGTTAGAACGTAAGTTAAGCTCTCGAAACGATGCTATGTCTCAGCTTGGTGATCGTATTCAAATGGCCAAGCGTCAGTCAGAGCACTTTGAGCTACTAGACGATCAAATGATCAGCAATTTAGCGAGCATCTATCTGGATGTCGTTAGCCCTATTGGCCCACGCATTCAAGTAACGGGCACGCCATCTGTACTGCAGCAGACGGCAAGCCAACACAAAGTTCGTGCGCTGTTGTTATCTGGCATTCGTAGTGCAGTTCTTTGGCGTCAAGTTGGTGGTAAGCGTCGCCACCTAATCTTCGGGCGCAAGAAGATGGTAGAGCAAGCACAAATCCTTCTTGCTCGTCTGTAGTAAAATATCAAATAAGCAGCTCGCGTTTATCGCGAGCTCATTTTTTTCGACTAAAACAAATCTCGCGCAAACGTTTGCGCAATATTCGTGACAATTGCCACAGTTATTGGTATAAAGCTCACGAAATTTAGAAACTCAATTCAGGAGAACATCATGGAACTGTCAGCATTGACTGCTGTTTCACCAGTAGACGGCCGTTACGGAAGCAAGACAATTGCGTTACGCGAAATTTTCAGTGAATACGGTCTACTAAAGTACCGTACTATCGTTGAAATCCGCTGGCTACAAAAGCTTGCTGCTACTGCTGAAATTGCAGAAGTGCCAGCGTTTAGCGCAGAAGCAAACCAATTCCTAGACGACCTTGCTGCAAACTTCTCTGAAGAAGATGCACGCCGTATCAAAGAGATCGAGCGTACAACTAACCACGACGTAAAAGCGGTTGAGTACTTCCTAAAAGAGAAAGTAGCAGACGTTCCTGAACTGCACGCAGTAAACGAGTTCTTCCACTTCGCATGTACTTCTGAAGACATCAACAACACATCACACGCTCTAATGCTTAAAGAAGCGCGTGAGAACGTGATTCTTCCAGAAATCCGTAACCTAATCGACGCTATCAAAGCACTAGCAGTGGAATACCGCGACATTCCTCTTCTATCTCGTACACACGGTCAGCCTGCTTCTCCATCTACTATGGGTAAAGAAATGGCAAACGTGGCGTACCGTATGGAGCGTCAATTCAAGCAAATCGAAAACGTTGAGATCCTAGCGAAAATCAACGGTGCAGTAGGTAACTACAATGCACACCTTTCTGCTTACCCAGAGCTAGATTGGCACAAGTTCTCTGAAGAGTTCATCACAGAGTCTCTAGGCGTAACTTGGAACCCTTACACAACTCAAATCGAACCGCACGATTACATCGCTGAGCTGTTCGACGCTATCGCTCGTTTCAACACTATCCTGATTGACTTCGACCGTGACGTTTGGGGTTACATTGCACTAGGCCACTTCAAGCAAAAAACTATTGCTGGTGAGATCGGTTCTTCAACAATGCCTCACAAAGTTAACCCAATCGACTTTGAAAACTCAGAAGGTAACCTAGGTCTTGCGAACGCTGTATTCGGCCACCTAGCACAGAAACTGCCTATCTCTCGTTGGCAACGTGACCTAACTGACTCAACGGTTCTACGTAACCTTGGTGTTGGTGTTGGCTACGCTATCATCGCTTACACTTCGACACTTAAAGGCATCAGCAAGCTAGAAGTAAACCGTGAAGCGCTTCTTGCTGAACTAGACAAGAACTGGGAAGTACTAGCTGAGCCAGTACAAACCGTTATGCGTCGTTACGGCATCGAGAAGCCATACGAGAAGCTGAAAGAGCTAACTCGTGGTAAGCGTGTAGACGGCGAAGCAATGCGTAACTTCATCGACGGTCTTGAGCTTCCTGAGCACGAGAAAGCACGTCTGAAAGAGATGACACCAGCGAACTATATCGGTCAAGCAATCGAGCTGACAGATAAGCTGTAATACTCCTGTAACGACCAGATACTTAAAAGGTTGACGCGAAAGCGTCAACCTTTTTTAGTTAGGAGAGTTAGGTCGGGAGAAAATAATTTTAGTTATATGGAATGGATTATTAATTGAAGATCAGCCCCATTTGTTATGGCAGCTTTTGGAAGAACAAGGTTATTGTTCCTACTTCCACACCAAACTTTTTTATTTTCGTTAGATTGAAAACGTGTCTGTCATCCTGACGATAAAGCCAATCATCAAAAGCAACCGTCACTGATGAATCCTCCATTTGTAGCTCAAAGTCATATTGCCACTGTAGCGCATTGCCCTGCTCTTCCCCTGTTGCCACACCTATAATATCGTCTGCCTTACCTTCATAACGACCGTCTTCTAATCTAGTGATAACCCAAATTCGCTGGTCCACCTCTCCGTCATCAAACACGAAGTCTTCCACCAGCGTCAGCGTATCACCCGCTACAGTACCCACTATATCGACTTCAAAGCGACGCGTTTGCTGTCCGGTATAATCTTGCACCATCCCCCACGCCTTTATGTCGCCTTCGAAATAACCGAATACGTCAAAAGTCGGTTTAGAAGAGCGGTAATTATCAATGTCTGCGGAACATGCCGAAAGAAAAACAGCTGCCACTAAAGTCGCTGATTTAAAAATTCGTTTAAACACTATCTAACCTGCCCTATCAATTGTTTTCGGAGTTTCGGAAATTCTGTGTTGGGTGATAACCATATAGCCAAAAATGCATCGTTCATTCGTTCGTCTTCAATGATGCCAACGTTCTTTACTTGCACGTCCCCAACCTGCTTATAAAAAAGCTGACCAGATTTTCCATCTGTTAGATAAGTAAGCTCGTCACCTTTTTGAATATCAGGAAACATACGATCGAGCTCGCTGATCCAAGCTTTTCGATATGAGTCCGTAAAACCCAATTTCGCCCACTGCTCATCCGTCACATCAAGCAGCTGTTGCTTACTGATGTCTCTCTTGTAATTAATTTCCAACGCAAGGGGATGTGGCGATACGTCATCGCTTACGATGAACTTTCCATCAGGCGCTTTTAATCTTGAGTGATAAATATCGAAGATGAACCAAGTAAGTTGGGCTTCTCCAACAGTTTTCCATCCCTTCCAATTCGCAATGTTGCTAGCAGCTTCGCTGTTTCCAACAGGTTGAGCTTGCAGAGCAAAAGAGCCAGTTACTATTACCAACGCAAGCAGCCTAGTCAGTCTCTGAGTTAAGTCTCTCTTCAAGCTTTTCATTTCCGTACACCTTGAGTATCAAGAGCATCATGACGCACCATTCGACAAACAACATTGCCAGTGTAGCGCCAGTGCTAAATCCAAATTCAACGGCTTGGAGCTTATAGCCAGCAAAGTAGCTCGCTGTTCCTCCGAGTCCGCCTACTATTGATACGTAGGTTTTTGGGAAACGGTACAAAATTGACTTGAGTTGATAGGCATACCAGGCGAACAGAATCCAAAGGCACAAAAGCCAAAGGGGTAACCATTGAGTGGCAAACATGAAAATTGAAAATTGCTGATTTAATGTATCAAGCACGAGACCAATCGTGGCGATAACACCAATACTGTTGAGCGAAGATGCGTCAGTTTTCAAACAATATAGTAGGGTTGCCAAAGTAAGGAATAACGTCACCCATTGCCATTGATAGGTTCCAAGCACCGCTGCAAACCAGCAGAGTTGGAACCATGTCGAAGCAAGAAACACCTTCATAACGAACTACGGGCGTTGAAACGTCATGTGAACGGCACTGATCGTGCGAGCCAAAAAGCCACCTTCACAGTAGCTCAAATAGTAGCGCCACATACGCACAAAGCGGTCGTCGTAGCCAAACGAGCGCACTTCATTCTCTGCTCGATTAAAACGTAAGTGCCATTCGTTCAGCGTCTTGGCGTAGTCCAAACCAATATCGAACAAGTCTCGCGTCACTAAGTCACTGTACTTTGTTGTTGCTTGGGTTAGTGAGGTTACCGACGGTAAAAAACCACCCGGGAAAATGTACTTTTGGATAAAGTCGACGTTGTTACTGTAGTAATCGTAACGCTGATCGGCAATCGTAATCGCTTGAATCGCCATCAAGCCACCAGACTTCAATAAAGACTCACAGACCTTAATGTACGAAGGCAGGAATTGTTTGCCCACAGCTTCAATCATTTCAATAGAAACGAGCTTGTCATAAGTGCCGGTTAAGTTACGGTAATCTTCTTTGAGTAGTGTGATTTTATCTTCTAAGCCACGCTCTTTGATTTTTTGCTCCGCGTACGCGTGTTGCTCTTCAGATATCGTTGTTGTAGTGACCTGACAGCCGTATTGTTCGGCCATGTAAATCGCCATAGCGCCCCACCCAGTGCCAATTTCAACAACATGATCAGTGGGCTTCAGCTCAAGTTGCTGACATAGACGATCCATTTTGTTGATTTGAGCCTGCTCTAGAGAGTCGTCCGCATGATTGTAAAGCGCCGACGAGTACAGCATATTGGTGTCAAGGAACGCTTCGTATAGGTTGTTACCCAAGTCGTAATGCGCATGGATATTTTTACGTGAGTTCTCTTCAGAGTTTCTGTTTGACCAATGACTGAACTTGTACAGTATTTTAGTCAACCAACTGCCTTGCTCTTCGAGTTTATCTAGAGCACGCATGTTAAGGGCCATCAGTTTCATTAATGAGGTTAAATCGGGGCTATCCCACCACCCATCCATATAAGCCTCACCAGCAGCAATACTGCCGCCCTGCAAGATCCGTGAATAAAAGCCTGGATGTTTTACCTCTATAGTAGCGACAACAGGTTGACCACTGTACTCCCCATTTGGCGCACTAAAACGCTCGCTTCGCTCTGTCGTTTCCGTCTTAAAACTTTCAATAACTGTTAAGCAGCCGATTTCCATTTTTTGCAGACATTGAAAAATAACTCCGCGAGCCGCTTTTTGCGTTGTCGTCAATTTACGCGGCAATGTCATAGAACTAGTATTTAACATGCAGAATTCTCCTTGTGCTTTTTATTTTTTTTGTCTGTTTTTTCAATATCGGCTTCTATTTCTTCATGCGTTGAATATTTAGGATGAGAATAAAAAGGTGCGCCTTTCACCCAAAGTTTTAATGCGTGCCAATAAATACCAACCATTACTTTTACCGTTTGTATTGGTGTAACGATCAAACACCTCAATAAGGTTTTGCTTGAAAGTGGCTTAGCTTTCATAACCATGGTGGCATCAAAGTGTTTCTCTCCTTTGTGACATTCAAGATGAATATTCAACTTGTCTGTCAAAGGCTTAATTCTCCAGCGGTAGAGTTGGTCAATCGGGTTGAATGGTGAAACATGGAATGCTTTATCTTGTTCCCAACCAAACTTTTCTTCTTCTTTATCTGCTGACACCACGTAGTAATGTCGTTCATTCCAAGGAGTGTTACTCACCTCTGCGAGGAGATACTTCCATTCTCCTTCCGTGTTATAAACGTAGTAGAAATTAACGGGACTGAAATAAAGTCCTAGATAACGCAAGTGACAGACTGCGATTACCTTGCCGGTACAGCGAACACCTGTCAGTTCTTCAATTTTGCTGTGCACTGCCGCCTTGACGCTACCTTCACCAATGTAATCACTGCGCTTGAAGCGAGCCCAATGCCACCAACGCGAACCAAAACCCCATACTTTTTTCTCTAAAGCATCGATCTCGTCTACATCAATGGCGGGCATAAATAAAGAGTAGTTCAACTCATGATTCACCGGCGTGAATCGACGGTGACGAACGTTGCCTATAAACAATCGGCTGTTCATTTGGCTATCCATATCACGCTGCGCCTTTTTCGAAAGGAACCACATTTTGTTCGCGGTACTTTTCTTCTAGTTCTTTCACAACATCAAGCGCGCTACGCACGCCATCTTCATGAAAACCGTTGTACCAATAAGCGCCGCAGAACCAGGTACTTTGTTTGCCCTGTATCTCATCTTTGCGCTGCTGCGCTGCAATAGACTCAGTGGTGAATACTGGATGATAATAAGTGAACGAACGCAAGACTTTATTTGAGTTAATTTGCTCAGTACTGTTCAACGTTACACAAAACGTATGTTCTGATTGAATATGCTGAAGAATGTTCATGTTATAAGTGAGCGAAGGGAGGCGTTGCTGTTCCTCTTCACTGCCTTCCAATAGGTAGTTCCATGATGCCCATGCTGCCTTACGTTTTGGTAATACGGCAGAGTCGGTATGAAGAACAACTTCATTTGCTTGGTATGTCATATCCCCCAAGATTTCCTGCTCAATTGGGCTGATATCCTCTAGCATTCTCATTGCTTGATCACT
Source organism: Vibrio alginolyticus NBRC 15630 = ATCC 17749 (assembly GCF_000354175.2). Classification (NCBI taxonomy): domain Bacteria; kingdom Pseudomonadati; phylum Pseudomonadota; class Gammaproteobacteria; order Vibrionales; family Vibrionaceae; genus Vibrio; species Vibrio alginolyticus. Next base: position 196,785 of record NC_022349.1, on the reverse strand, counting down.
GTGACAAGCAAAGATAACGTCATCAAACCAATGCGTTTCTCCGCGAACTTGAACGCCAACCCCTTTTTCGTTGCGAACCACTTTTTCGACAGGACTATTAAGACGAATATTCTCGGCAAAGCCTTTGGTCAATGGTGGAATGTATGAACGTGAACCACCTTTAATCACATACCATTGCGGTCGGTTAGTCACATCTAGCAGACCGTGGTTGAGGAAGAAACGTAAGAAGAACATAAGAGGGAATGCGCGCATGTCAGCTAAAGTCGACGACCAAATCGCAGCACCCATCGGTAAAATGTAGTTATCGGTAAAGAAAGCACTGAATTTGTGTTCGTCAAGGAACTCACCTAACGTCTGAGAGTGCGAGGATTGCTCGCTAGCGAAGCGCTTGGCAAGTTTATTGAAACGAAGTATCTCGAAGATAAATCGATAAAATTTGGGGTTTGCCCAGTTGCGTTTTTGAGCAAACAATGTCGACACTGTGTGGCCGTTGTACTCTAGTCCGTTCCCATCGTTTCTGACACTGAAGCTCATTTGAGTAGGCAGACCTTCAACGCCAATCTCGCTCATCATTTTAATGAAATTAGGGTACGTACGGTCGTTATAGACGATGAACCCAGTATCTATCGCGTATTCTTTACCATCAAGGCTCACATCAACGGTTGCAGTATGGCCACCGATGTAATCGTTCGCTTCAAACAGCGTTACATCATGTTCTTTATGCAAGTAATAACCACAAGTAAGGCCAGAGATTCCCGTTCCCACAATCGCTATCTTCTTTCTTCCTGCTGTTTTCATTTTTATTCCTTCTTATGATACGAGTTTAGCAGTTAGGCGAGCTTGCCAACTGTATGGAAGTAACGAGATAAAACGTAAAATACTGGTAAATCTCGCTGGGAAATAGATATAGGTCTTGTTGGCGGCTAACTGCTTCCTGATAGAGTCCGACGCTTGCTGAGTAGAAATGATCATTGGCATTTCGAAGTCGTTTTTGTCAGTCAACGGCGTTTCAACAAAACCAGGAAACACCGTTACCACATTGATCCCTTTCTTTTTCAAGTCGACGGCGAGCGTGCGTGCAAAATAACTGACTGCCGCTTTGGATGCGCCGTAAGCTTCAGCACGAGGCAGTGCCACTTCTGATGCGATAGAGCCAACAATAACAATGCGGTGCCCTCTCTCTAAATGCACTTGGCAGCCTTCAACGCAGTTGGCAACACCGACAACATTTACGTTCATCACACGCGCCATGAGTTTCGCGTCGACCACTCCCTCATCCATGTACTCACAATCGCCTGCGTTAAAAACCCATGTGTTTGGCGTAAAGGGCAAATTAGAGAGCGCCTGCTGAGTTTCCTCATAATTTGTCACATCAAACTGCAATGTATGAATTTTGGAGGAAACTGCCTCCAGTTCTGCAAGAACATCTTGATTCCGACCACAAGCAATCACATTCCATTCTGAGTTCGCGTAATCTAGGGCAAGCTGTCTTCCTATTCCGGAGGTGGCGCCTGTGATTAAGATGGTGTTGTTCATTGTCCTAACCTCTGCTTGATGGTTTTAACGACTGAACCAAGTAACGGTAAATGCTCATAGAGCATCTCTCCGAGATCAAAATAGTCTCGGTGATAAATGACCTGACCTTCGCTAAATTTGAGGTGCGAAACACCATTGACGAGAATAGGCGCACCCTTCTGAAGTTTGGGATGCTGAAGGTCCATTGTCCAAGTTAGGAAGCCTGTATCTCCGACTTGTTGATGCTCATGGATTACAAAATCACAACTGATGACGTTGGCATATAATGAGGTGAAATAATTCGAAAGTGCTGGCCATCCTTCTAAACGATGCGCTGCGTCCTCAAATACTACATCTTGGTGATATATATCCTTAAGCAGATGTAAGTTCGCTTTGTTGAGCTTTTGATAGATATTGCCAACAGACTGTATGTCCATTTTTTACTCCTACACGCCCATTAAGTTGTACAAAATTATTATATGTACAAGATAGTTCATTCCACCAAAGTTGTACAAAAATAATTTTGTATAACTTTATTTCTGTAAGTAGTACGTGATGAAGTTCGCACGCGATCAATCGGCGAAAAAAAAAGGCTTGGTCAAAACCAAGCCTTTTCAGCAGATTAACAATTATTTAAGTAGGAACAATTAGTATTGCTGGCCTCGCAACGCTGCAATACGTTTATCTAGCGGAGGGTGGCTCATTAGTAGCTCAGTCAGCGACTGCTTGCCGTTGATACCAAATGCCATCATGGTGCCATCCAGTTGAGATTCATGACTCACCTTCAAACGCTCTAGAGCCGCAATCATTTTTTCTTTGCCAACGAGGCGCGCTGCACCTGCGTCCGCGTGGAATTCGCGATGACGGCTGTACCACATAGTCAAGAAGCTAGCTAGGAAACCAAATACCAGTTCAAGCACCATGGATACGCCAAAGTAAACCATCATATTTGTACCTTGGCCTTCTTCATCATCGTTCGACGCCACGATATTGGCAATAAAGCGTGATAGGAAGATAACAAACGTGTTCACGACACCTTGCATCAACGTCATCGTGACCATATCACCATTTGCAATATGGCTCACTTCGTGTGCAAGTACTGCCTCTGCCTCATCACGAGTCATATTGTGTAAAAGACCAGTAGAAACTGCGACAAGAGAGTCATCTCGTTTTGCACCTGTCGCAAATGCATTGATATCTGGTGAATCATAAATAGCCACCGTTGGCATACCAATACCCACTTGTTGAGCTTGACGACCCACAGTTTCGACTAACCAATGCTCCGTTTCGTTGCGCGGGCTTTCAATGACCATACCACCAACCGAGCGTAGCGCCATACCCTTTGACATCATCAACGAAATAAATGCGCCACCAAAACCAAATACAGCAGCCATTACAAGTAAACCTGACAGACTGCCTGGTTGCATTCCAGTTACAGCGTAAACAATATTCAGAACAACACTAAGCACTAGCACGACAGCTAGGTTAGTTGCTAGGAATAACATAATTCGCTTCATTACTTTTCTCCGAGGAAGCTTATCGTTTTTTTAAAACGGATTGTTATAAGGAACAAATGGTAATCGCTATAAAAGCCAATTCCGTTGATTTTCATGTTCCGTGCGTTATAGATATAGTCTATCCGCGATAAAAACAAGGTTAAGCAATAAATTGCAACATTTGTTTTCGGGACTGAAATATTTGATTCAAGCGATTTCAAAACATGCTTTGGTAGGAGCTGGAACCTCCGTTCATATACATTTATCAAAATGATAAAATAAGCTCTGAGCTACCCATCATCTATTGATAGATGATCTTGGTGTTAAATCTATCACCTCTTAGCAACTTAGCTAGAAATTTTTTAATAGACCAAAAACAGTACGTTAGCTCTGCTATAGACTTTGGTCTTATTGTGCGGCTACATGGACATGCTAAATTCGAATGAGATGAACAAAACAGAGCCACTCTAAGTACATTGCAAAAAGTGCATTGGGTGAGCTCAAAAACTCCATGTATTGAGGGAAAAACCATGGTAGAAACTAACGACTATCAAATGGCTATTGATTTACTACGTTGTCACCTAGGCATCTCAGAGGACGAGGCAAAGCAACAACTTGGTATTTCAACCGATCATCATATGTCTCAGCGTGTTGCAGAAACACAACAAGCATTGATGGGGCTCAGCCAAGATAAGTAATCTGACTTTTTAGGTTACACCAACAAGAAAGGGCTGCATTGCGCAGCCCTTTGGGTTTTTTAGTCTTTTATCCTAAACACCATTAGTCAGTGTTTAGCAACGGCTCTACATTAATGTACTTGCCTAGCTCTTTGCGTTTAGCACTTGGAATATATGGAATTTCCCCAAGCTTAGGTGCATCGATACGTGCTTCTAGCATCTCGATAATGTCAGCGTAGTGCTCTGTGCCTGGGTTGACGCGGTTTGCCACCCAGCCAACAAGATTCAAACCATCCGCTTTAATACTCTCCGCTGTGAGTAAAGCGTGGCTCAAACAGCCTAATTTAATGCCAACCACCAGTACAACAGGTAACTGCTCTTCTTTTACCCATGTAGATAAACAGTCCGTATCGGATACTGGCACACGCCAGCCTCCAGCACCTTCAACGAGAACAACATCGGCTTGCTGCTTATGTTGAGCCAGTTTTTGACTCAGAACATCGTAACTTATTTCGACATGTTCATGCTTCGCTGCAATGTGGGGAGAAGCAGGCAACTCTAAAGCGTATGGGTTCACATCATCATAGGCCACATCGAGTGTTGCGACGTCTTGTAAGTGTAAAGCATCAGAGTTGCGCCATCCCGCTTCAGTCTTGTCACTCCCTGCTGCCACTGGCTTATAACCAATAGTGTTTAGTCCTTTTGCTGCGATCGCTTGCAAAATGGCTTTAGACGCTACCGTCTTTCCAACATCAGTATCCGTACCAGCAATAAAAAAAGCATCAATCATAGATGTATTACTCCAAAACAAACCTGATAACTTGCAGGTAGAAGACCTTGATCGTTTTTAAACGCTTGGTACGCATGCTCAACTTTTAACAAAGTCTCGCGACTAGTTAAACCGTGTGAGCGCCCGCTTACGTGATTTGCACCTATACCTTTGAGGTCACGCATAACTGAAAATGCAGAGTCGTACCAAACTGTGATGGTGGTCAAGTCTAGTTGATGGCTGTCACATCGAGATTGCGCTAACGCAATTTTTACCTGATTGAGCGTTAGAAAGTTATTGACGTGTTGATATGCATCAATTTTTTCCCATGATGCACGCAGCTCATACAGTGATCCATCAACCAGTGTAGAGAACCACGCTTTCCCACCATTTTTTAGCACGCGGCGCACTTCTTTTAGTGGGTAACTTAAATCTGTACACCATTGCAGCGCTAAACTTGAAAACACGTAATCGAAGCTATCATCGTCAAATGGTAAGTTTTCAGCATCAGCAACTTGGTAATGCATTCGTACTGCACCACAACGCTGCTCTGCTTTATCTAACATGGCTTGAGAGATATCGCCGCAGACTACTTCCGCACCGCGTTGTTGAAGTAGTTGGGAGAAATAACCCGTGCCACAACCTAAATCCAATACACGTTTTCCCGTCAAGTTTTCAGGAAGTTTATCAAGCAGCTGATGCCCGACATCACGTTGAAAAGCCGCATGTTTATCGTATGTTTCTGCTGCTTTACCAAACGAAGAGGCAATCGCGTCTTTATCTTGATGGAAACTCTCTAACGCGAGCGTTTGCGCTAATGCGGTAGTTGCATTATCCATTACAGCGCTCCTAATGCTTGCTTCAATGCGATTGAAAGCGTTTTAACTTGTTCATTAGTGTGATTGGCAGTGAGTGTGATTCGAAGACGAGACGTTCCTTTAGGCACCGTCGGAGGGCGAATAGCAGTCACCCAAATACCGTTTTGGCGACAAGCACCTGCTACTCGCAAAGCCAATTCAGATTCACCAATCAAAAAGGGCTTAATCGAAGTTTGAGTCTCAACAAACCCCTCAAGGTCGCTAAGGCTATCTCGATACACTTCACTAAGCTCAGAGAGCTTTTCACGTCGCCAAGACTGCTCTTGAACCATAGAAACCGCATGCGTGAGCGCGTAGGCTTGTGCCGGAGGCATCGCTGTGGAATACACATGGTGACGAGCAAACTGAGTCAAAAAGTCTCCCGTTGCGTGGTCACATAAAATAGCCGCGCCAGACATACCAAACGCTTTGCCGAAAGTAACGATCAGTATCTCGGGTTTAACCGTTGCCAACTCGCAAGAACCACCACCGGATTGACCAAGAACGCCAATACCATGAGCGTCATCGACAGCAAACCAAGCATCATGACTACGAGTGACTTCAGCTATATCGCTAAGCGGCGCACAGTCGCCGTCCATGCTGAATACCCCTTCAGTCACAACTAGATGGTTGTCTTCGCTATTAATCAGCGACTTTAGGTGCTCGATGTCATTGTGTTTGAAGCGCTTCATCTTAGCTGGTGACAACGCCCCCGCTTCCATCAGTGAGGCATGGTTCAAACGGTCTTGGATCAATACGTCTGATTTTTCCAACAAGGTGAACAACAAGGCTTGATTAGCACTGAATCCAGAACCAAACAGAATTGCTCTGTCGTAACCCAACCATTCGGTCAGTGCGGCTTCTAAATTGCTGTGCGCGGCACTAAAGCCAGTCACCATCGGTGATGCTCCACTGCCACTACCATATACGCTTAAACCTTGCTGCCAAGCCCGAACAAGCGCTTGGTCATTAGCCAATCCCAAATAATCATTACTTGAGAAATTAATGTAGCGTCTACCTTCGTGTTCCAAAACGGACTGGTTACCGGCAAACACCACATTCATAGAACGATTCAACCCTTGCGTTTTACGCTCAGCAAGGGCGGACTCGATACGAGATTTAAACGCTGGCATCGTAGAAAAGGTCGTCTTTTGTCGGACGGGCAGCAACGCGCTCTACGACGCGATCGAGTAACTCGTTTTCTTCGATTTCATCAGGCTTTTGAGACACCTCTTGGCTGTTAATACCGAGCTTATTGAACAGCATCATGTCCTTATCTTCAGAAGGATTTGGAGTCGTCAGAAGTTTGCAGCCATAGAAGACTGAGTTTGCACCCGCCATAAAACACAGCGCTTGCATTTGTTCGTTCATGTTTTCACGGCCAGCCGATAGACGAACCGCTGATTGAGGCATCATGATGCGCGCAATCGCAATCAAGCGAATGAAATCGAATGGCTCAACATCGTCCACCTCTTCCAGTGGTGTGCCTTTCACCTTCACGAGCATGTTGATTGGCACACTTTCAGGATGCACTGGCAAGTTAGCTAATTCAACCAACAAACCTGCTCGGTCGTTAGCACTTTCACCCATACCGATGATGCCACCGGAACAGATCTTCATGCCAGCATCACGAACATGAGACAAAGTATCTAAACGGTCTTGATAAGTACGTGTGGTAATGATGTTGCCGTAAAATTCAGGAGACGTATCTAGGTTGTGGTTGTAGTAATCCAAACCTGCGGTTGCCAGTTGTTTTGCTTGATCTGGTGTCAACATGCCTAATGTCATACACGTTTCTAAACCCATGCCCTTCACGCCTTTGATCATGTCGGTCAAATGCGGCATGTCACGCTCTTTTGGATTTTTCCATGCTGCGCCCATACAGAATCGAGTAGAACCAGCATTTTTGGCTTTTTGCGCAGCATCGAGTACGCGTTCTACTTCCATCAGACGCTCTTTCTCGATGTCTGTGGTGTAACGAGCACTCTGAGGACAGTACTTACAATCTTCTGGACAAGCACCTGTCTTAATCGACAGAAGCGTGCTTACTTGAACATGGTTGGTTTGTTGATATTGACGATGTACAAGCTGCGCTTCGAATAGGAGATCCATGAATGGTTTTTCCATGAGATCGCGCACTTCAGCATGCGTCCAGTTATGACGAACTTCCACGTGTATTCCTTTAGTCACTTTTGTTGTTGTGTTGACAGTCTACTGAGTCTCGATAAACTGTCAACACAACGCAAAAGATCAAAGTTTACACCTGTCTGTTTTTTAGCCTCAATTATTATTGGAATCGCACATGGATCTCGCCTTCGACCGCCAGCATATCTGGCATCCTTACACTTCGACATTGACACCTCTGACCTGCTACCCAGTGGCATCGGCAAATGGTGTTCATATTAAATTGGAAGACGGTACTGAGCTGGTCGATGGCATGTCTTCTTGGTGGTCGACGATCCACGGCTACAACCATCCGCATTTAAATCAAGCCGCTCACCAGCAAATCGATCAGGTCTCTCACGTGATGTTTGGCGGGATTACCCACCAGCCAGCAATCAGTTTGTGTAAGAAGCTATTGTCCCTTGCACCAAATAACCTTGAACATGTATTCCTTGCCGATTCAGGCTCCGTTGCCGTAGAAGTCAGCTTAAAAATGGCACTGCAATATTGGCATGCAAAAGGCGAACGCCGACCGAAGTTTCTTACTTTGCGACACGGTTATCACGGCGACACCTTTGCAGCTATGTCGGTTACCGATCCTGATAACTCAATGCACTCTCTTTACAAAGGCTTTTTGCCTGAGCATATCTTTGCGGAGTCAGCAACTTGTGGTTATTGGGATGAATGGAAGCCAGAGGACCTTACCGACTTCGAGCACAAGATTGAAACGCACCATGAAGAACTTGCTGCGGTGATCCTAGAACCTATTGTTCAAGGCGCAGGCGGCATGCGCATCTACCATCCAGAATTTCTCAAAGGCGTGCGTAGGCTTTGCGACAAATACGGCTTGTTATTGATTGCAGATGAGATCGCTACCGGATTTGGTCGTACCGGTAAGTTGTTTGCCTGCGAACATGCAGACATTCAACCAGACATTCTGTGTGTCGGGAAAGCACTCACTGGCGGCTACATGACCCTCTCTGCGACCCTGGCGAGCAAACACGTAGCAGACACCGTTTGTGGTGGTGATGCAGGCTGTTTTATGCACGGTCCAACCTTTATGGGGAATCCACTCGCCTGTGCTGTTGCCACCGCAAGTTTGGAATTGATTGAGCAAGGTAATTGGCAGCAACAAACCCAACAAATTGAAACGCTGTTTTCTGAGTTACTACCAAAACTTGAAGAATACGAGTTGGTGAAAAACACCCGTTGGCTAGGTGCCATTGGCGTAGTGGAGACGCATCGCCCTGTGAATATGGAAACCATCCAAGCCTTGTTTGTTGAACACGGAGTTTGGATTCGTCCATTTGGCAAACTGATTTATATGATGCCGCCGTTCATCAGCAAGCCGGAAGATATTGAGAAGCTAGTTAACGCGATTGATGCGGCGTTGCAACGTAAAGACTGCTTCGCTTCATAGTCCAATTCAATACGAAAACGGTTTGAGTATGAGACTCAAACCGTCTCATTATTTATTAGAACAGTAAAGTTATCGGAGTTGACTGTCTTTACTCGCTCGTCGATTGAACAATGCTTGGCGTTGAGACACCAATTCGATTGTTGACTGACATTCGATACACAAACGAACGCCTTTCATAGCAAAACGACGTGCTTCTGGGATCTCATCACCACACTCATCGCAATAATGGGCGCTTTCACCCCTTGTGATACTGCCACGAACACGGGAAATCTCGTCGTCTATTGTGTTTTGAATTTGTTGGCTGACGCTATCGTCATTTGCCACCCTACGGCCATAAGCCCTCCTCGTTACTTGAATGAGAAAATCTACTTACCGTGGTAAGGTGGATGATTATATCGATTACAAATAACAAGATAATTAGGGTAAATTCGAAAACACTATTGCAGCTTAGTAATAATCAATTTTCACTCGACGCAGATAACAAAAAACCCAGCACTAAGGCTGGGTTTTGGTGTTCTAGTGGTTAATGAATTAACCGATGTGCGTTGCGCCCGCCATGTACTTCTGAAGTACTGTAGGGATTGCAATGCGGCCGTCTGCTTCTTGGTTGTTTTCTAGGATAGCAACCATTGTACGACCTACAGCAAGACCAGAACCGTTTAGCGTGTGTACAAGCTCAGGTTTCTTCTCGCCTTTACGACGGAAACGTGCTTGCATACGACGAGCTTGGAAATCCCACATGTTAGAACATGAAGAAATTTCACGGTAAGTTTCTTGAGCAGGAACCCAAACTTCTAGGTCGTAAGTCTTACGAGCGCCGAAGCCCATGTCACCTGTACATAGAACCACTTTACGGTAAGGAAGCTCTAGAAGTTGTAGAACTTTCTCAGCGTGACCTGTTAGCTCTTCTAGTGCGTTCATTGAATCTTCTGGCTTAGTGATTTGTACTAGCTCAACTTTGTCGAACTGGTGCATACGAATCAAACCACGAGTATCACGACCGTAAGAACCTGCTTCTGAACGGAAACATGGCGTGTGAGCTGTCATCTTAATTGGTAGATCCGCTTCGTCAGAAATCGTGTCACGAACTAGGTTCGTTACAGGTACTTCTGCAGTAGGGATTAGAGACAGTTTACGTGGCTCTTCGTCGTTTACTTTTTCTACTAGCGGCTCAGTGTGGAAAAGATCTTTACCAAACTTAGGAAGCTGACCAGTACCGAATAGGCTGTCAGAGTTTACTAGGTAAGGTACGTACATTTCTGTGTAGCCGTGCTCTTCAGTGTGAAGATCCAGCATGAACTGAGCGATTGCACGGTGTAGACGAGCAAATTGGCCTTTCATCACGATGAAACGTGCGCCAGTGATCTTAACTGCACTTGCGAAGTCTAGACCGTCGCCCATTTCGCCTAGGTCAACGTGATCTTTCAGTTCGAAGTCGTAAGACTTTGGCTCACCCCAACGAGAGATTTCAACGTTGTCGTTTTCATCTTTGCCATCTGGCACTTCATCTGCTGGGATGTTTGGTACAGAAAGCGTGAATTCGTCTAGTTGAGCCATTACTTGCTCAAGTTCAACTTTCTTCGCATCAAGATCGCTACCTAGCGTACCGATTTGTTTCTTGATCTCTTCTGCGCCTTCTTTGTCGCCAGCCGCCATTTTTTGGCCGATTTGCTTGGAGATGGAGTTACGCGTGGATTGTAAATTTTCTACTTCTACTTGAATGGACTTACGTTGTTCTTCAAGTTTACGAATAGTATCTACGTCTAGCTTAAAGCCACGACGCGCCAGTTTAGTAGCTGTTTCATCCAGCTCTGTACGAAGTAATTTAGAATCCAGCATTGTTAATCCTATGCTTTTTGTTGTGAAATCACGCGCACTTTCCAAGCGTACGCGTTAAAAAAATTTACTAAACAAATGTATCCAAAAACGCCTACTTTTCATAGCGCTTTTGTGGGCTATTTGCGTCTAAAGTAGCCAAGTAATCTAACTTTTCGCCGATTTTGGTCTCCAGACCACGATTTGTCGGCTGATAGTACCTACGATCGCCCATTTCAGGCGGCAAATATTGCTCACCTGCTGCGTAAGCACCAGGCTCATCGTGAGCATAACGATACTCAGCCCCATAACCCATGTCTTTCATCAAACTGGTTGGCGCATTTCGAAGGTGATGCGGCACTTCATATTCAGGTAAGTTATGAGCGTCCGCTAGCGCTTGTTTCCACGCCACGTAAACAGCATTACTTTTTGGCGCACATGCTAAGTACACGATCGCCTGTGCAATCGCACGTTCACCTTCTGCTGGGCCAACGCGTGTAAAACAGTCCCACGCGGAGAGTGCCACTTGCATGGCTCTAGGGTCCGCATTGCCGACATCTTCTGATGCTATCGCAAGTAATCGACGGGCAATATAAAGAGGATCACAACCCGCAGCAATCATACGTGCAGCCCAGTAAAGCGCCGCATCTGGGTTAGAGCCACGAATGGATTTGTGGACCGCAGAGATTAAGTCATACCAGATATCACCTTTGTTATCGAAGCGAGAGACTTTCTCCCCTGCCACTTCAGCCAGCAACTTAAGCGTGATCTCTTTTTCACCTTGCGCATTGTCTTCTGCCATGTCGTAGAGCAGCTCAAGATAATTGAGAGACATGCGAGCATCACCGTTTACCAGTTCTGCTAGGCGGTCTAATACGTTATCAGCGAAGTGTGCGGGTGTATTGCCCAAGCCACGCTCTTTGTCACTGATCGCTTGATTCAGCGCCAGTGAGATTTCATCTTTATCGAGAGACGTTAGCTTGTAGACACGTGCACGTGACAGCAATGCGTTGTTTAACTCAAACGACGGGTTTTCTGTCGTCGCACCAATAAAGGTAACCGTGCCATCTTCGATATGCGGTAAAAACGCGTCTTGTTGAGATTTGTTGAAGCGATGCACCTCATCCACAAATAAGATGGTGCGGCGACCCGCCATTTTGTTCTCACGTGCTTTCTCGATTGCAGCACGGATTTCTTTCACACCAGACGTTACGGCAGACACACGCTCTACTTCAGCATTGGCGTAGTTTGCAGCCACTTCCGCTAATGTCGTTTTGCCTGTGCCTGGTGGTCCCCAAAGGATCATAGAGTGAATGTGACCCGCCTCTAGCGCACGGCGCAGTGGCTTACCAGGGCCTAAAATGTGCTGCTGTCCAATATATTGCTCGATCGTTTCCGGTCTCATACGAGCAGCAAGGGGACGAAAATCTTCGTCCCCCGAGAAATCTAATGTGTAATTACTCACTACCAATTAATTCCTTTGGTCATCCACTTCCACACCTTTTGGAATTGTGAATGTGAATCTGTCTGCTTTTGGTTTACCCAGCTTCACGTTGTTAAAGGTGAACAAACCTTTTTGGCCGTCTTGCTCAACCACATTGAAGCCTTTCACCACACCTTTGGCATCAATATTAATCTGGAATTGACCTTGTGTGGAGTCTACTGCAGTAGGAATGAGAGTGAACTGGTCACCTTTTTGAGATATTTTGTAGTTATTCCAATCACTTGCTCGGTTACGCGTTAGCAAAACAAATGGCGTTTGCTCTGTTGCTTGCTCTTGCCAGTAGATGCTCACTTGCTCGATGAATGGGCTGTAGTACCACAATGTCTTACCGTCAGAGACCAATAGGTTCTCATCAGGGAATGTTGTACTCCAACGGAACAGGCTTGGGCGGGCAATTTCAACCGTACCTTCTCCTTCCATCACCGTTTCGCCTTCAGGGCTAATAACCTGCTGAGAGAAATCTGCACTAAAGCCATCATTCATAGAAAGGCGTTTGTTTAATTCATCTTTAGGAGACGCTGCGTGTGCAGTAGAGAAGAGGGAAAAGCTTAAAACAAGCGCGGAGAAAAGTTTCGCTGAAAATAGTTTTTTCATTCAGATACCTATTATTAGAACCACTCACCTCAGTTGGACTGAGGTGAGTAACACAAGTTCATTAATCTTTTGGTGGCGCAGGTGCCAGTACTTCACGGTTACCGTTATGACCCGGAGCACTTACGATGCCCTGCGCCTCAAGCTGCTCTACAATACGGGCGGCACGGTTGTAACCTATCTTAAATCGGCGCTGAACACCGGAAACCGAACCTCGACGTGATTGAACCACGTGCTCAACAACTTGATCGAAGAGCGGGTCTACATCTTCATCCGCTTCCATTTGCTCACCTGGCAATAGACTTTCTGGAGTTTGATCTCCACTGATGATCTCTTCAATGTAGTTAGGTTTACCACGCGCTTTCCAGTTGTTTACAACAGCATGAACATCATCATCTGATGCAAATGCACCGTGAACACGAGTTGTATGACTTGACCCCGGCGGTAGATACAACATATCACCCATACCAAGTAGTGATTCTGCGCCGCCTTGATCTAGGATTGTACGAGAGTCCGTTTTAGTCGATACCGTAAACGCAACACGAGTTGGAATGTTCGCTTTAATTAGACCGGTAATAACATCAACCGATGGACGCTGAGTCGCAAGAATTAAGTGAATACCTGCCGCACGCGCTTTTTGCGCCAAGCGAGCAATTAGTTCTTCAACTTTCTTACCGACCACCATCATTAGGTCAGCAAATTCGTCAACAACAACGACGATGTAAGGCAGCTTTTCTAGCAATGGCGGTTCAGTATCCATGCTGTCGCCTTCTTGCCAGAACGGGTCATGGATTGGGTGGCCCGCTTCTGCTGCCATCTTCAGTTTTTCGTTGAAGCCCTTCACATTACGTACACCTAATGCCGACATCAATTTGTAACGACGTTCCATCTCGCCCACACACCAACGTAGAGCATTTGATGCGTCTTTCATATCAGTCACAACTTCAGAAAGAAGATGAGGGATACCTTCATAAATAGAAAGCTCTAGCATTTTCGGGTCAATCATGATGAAGCGTACATCTTCTGGGCCTGCTTTATACAGCATGCTCAAAATCATCACGTTCACACCTACCGACTTACCAGAACCTGTTGTACCTGCTACTAGCACGTGTGGCATCTTCGCAAGATCTGCCACCACAGCTTCGCCCGCAATGTCTTGACCTAACACAACCGTTGTTGGTGACGTTGCTTGCTCAAACTGAGGGCTACTGATGACATCAGATAAATAGACCGTCTGACGACTCATGTTTGGCAGTTCCAAACCGATGTAAGGCTTGCCAGGGATTACTTCCACAACACGTACCGCCATCGCAGACAATGCACGCGCTAAGTCAGTTGAAAGACCAGAAATACGACTTACTTTCACCCCCGGCGCCAAATCAAGCTCAAAACGAGTGATCACTGGACCAGGATAAATACCAACCACATCGGCTTTGATTTTGTAGTCAGCGAGTTTGCTCTCTACCAATCGAGCGACCTGCTCTAGCGCATCACGGTCGATAAAGTTTTCACGTTTTTCTGGATGATAAAGCAACTCGAGCGTTGGGAGTGGCTCTTCCGGAACTGGCAAGTTTTCTTCTTTCTGTACCAAAAATGGGTTCTGTGTTGCAGCGACTTTGGCTTGCGCATTGGAAACCATATCTTGGAATGCGGTAACGTCTTGGTCGTTGTCTTGGATCTCTTCTACTTCCACTTTTTGAGGTGCAGGTTCAAATGTTGTTGAAGGTGTTGCTGCTTGCTGATGAGGCGTTGTTGGCTGTACTTGCTGTGCAGGCTGAGACTCCACTTCGTCTTCATCATCTAACACATCAAAGTCAGAGATCGTAGGCTCAATATGTTGGCTCGACTCTGTTTGAGCCGTGATGCTATCTAATACAGCAGAATCAATTGCAGGCTCTTCATGTACAGGATGCTCTATACTTGGCTGCTGTACTTGCTCTGCTTCAAATTGTTCGTACTCCGCATAATCTGGTTCAACACTGATCGGTTCTTCTGTAGCTGTATGTGGCTCTACATAGGAAGAGTAAGTGTTTGCAAATGATGGGGCTGCCTGTTCTTCAGTTCCCCAGTCATCTGCTTGTTGCGCCGCTGCTTCAAGCTCTTCTATCGTAACATTCAGTTGCTTGGTGCGTTCCAAGAGCGGATCAACGTTATCCGTGTTAACCGTATGGATAGGTTGTATTTGAGGCTCAGGTTCAGAATAAACTGGCGCAGCATTAACCGTAGCCTTGCGTTGTGGTGGCGTCGGTTCTACCATCGCCTGTTCCGCAGGCTTATCAGGTTTAGCTTGCGGCATATAAATAGGATACTCATGCGCTGGCGCCGGCTCTTTCGGTTCATCGACATCGTACGCCGTTAAATGAGGAAGCGGCTCATCATCAATTTCATGGTCTACATTATGTTTAGGCGTAGAGACTTTATCTTCTACAAACTCATCAAGCTGAGGTTCTAAAACTTCCTGCTCTGAACCTCTTGCCTTATTTGCAAGCGCGGCAATTAGCGCTAACGCACGATCACCAAGCCATTCCACGATGTTAAGCCATGAGATGCCAGTGAAGAGCGTAAAGCCCGCTCCCCACAAGAACAGCAGTACCAATGTGGTACCGAGTACATTCAATGTAGGTAAAGCGAGGCTAGACAACACATCCCCGACCACACCTCCGGATGAAAAATACCAAATGTCATCAAAATTAATATCGGCAAGACCGCAACTGGTCATAATAAGGACGACAAGACCGAGCAGCCTTGTACCCCATAGCATGAAATCAATTGGCTCATCTTCTCCTCGTTTACGGCAAATCACCCATGCAGCCGCCGCTAGCAAGAAAGGGATTGGGTAAGCGAGAGAGCCAAATGTGAAGAATAGAGTATCGGCTAGCCAAGCGCCGAAAAGGCCACCAGCATTATCGATATCCCCTCCCCATGCGGTTTGGGACCAAGAAGGATCGGCCGGACTGAAGGTAAATAGTGCAACCGCAAGCAATACCGAGCTAAGAACGCCAACGATAAAGCAGCACTCTTTTAAGCGTTGGAAGCCATTTAAGCGTGAAGACTGGGGCTCTTCACTGGTTTTGATAATGGTTTCGACTTTCTTTGCGTTCTCTTTGAACATAAATCAACTTGAATATGGAAATGAAATAGGAAATTGCAAAACATTCCGAGCGGCATCAAGCCGCTCGGTAAATTGATTTAACCATATCAAGGAGAAAAACCCAATTACTCTCTGGCGAAAGCGGAAGCATATACCGCTTTCTTTGCAAGAAATTAACGAGTTTTGATCACAAGCTGGTTAGATTGTTTCACTTCTTCCATAACAACGTATGTGCGAGTGTCATTTACGCCAGGTAGACGTAGTAACGTATCGCCCAATAGTCGGCGGTAAGCACCCATATCTGATACACGGGTTTTAAGAAGATAGTCAAAGTCACCTGAAACAAGATGACACTCTTGTATGTCGTCTAGCTTTTGAACAGCTGAGTTAAACTGCTCAAACACATCCGGCGCACCACGGTTTAGCGTAATCTCAACGAATACTAATAGTGATGCATCCAGGAACTGCGGATTCAATAATGCAGTATACCCTGTGATATAACCCTGACGCTCTAAGCGACGTACACGCTCCAAACATGGCGTTGGAGAAAGTCCCACACGTTTTGAAAGCTCAACGTTTGAAATACGACCGTCTTTCTGCAGCTCATTAAGAATGTTGCGGTCGATACGGTCTAGTTCCTTGGACGGCTTTTTATAGTTGTCTGCCATTTTTTATTCCACCTTATTACTTCCTTGCAAAAAAATATACTACAACTTTTTAATATTTGGTGCCAAATTTTACAAATCTATAACTATACTAGTTATTAATTCGACAATAACACCCTACTAACAGTTAATACAACCATTATAGAAAGAGGATACAGGATGATCATTGGCGTACCTAAGGAAATCAAGAATCACGAATATCGTGTTGGTATGATCCCAGCTAGCGTGAGAGAACTCATCTCACATGGTCACCAAGTTTTAGTTGAGACCAATGCAGGTGCCGGCATTGGTTTTTCAGACGATGATTACATCGCTGTCGGCGCATCCATTCTCCCTCATGCTGCTGACGTATTTGCGCAAGCAGACATGATTGTAAAAGTAAAAGAACCCCAAGCAGTAGAGAGAGCAATGCTCCGCGAAGGGCAAATTTTATTTACTTATTTACACCTAGCACCAGATTTTCCACAAACTGATGAGCTAATCAAGAGCAAAGCTGTCTGTATAGCCTATGAGACTGTAACAGATAATATGGGTCGTTTGCCACTGTTAGCACCAATGTCAGAAGTGGCAGGTCGGATGTCTATCCAAGCTGGTGCGCAAACGTTGGAAAAATCGCACGGCGGTCGTGGTCTGCTCCTAGGCGGCGTACCTGGTGTTGAACCTGCAAAAGTCGTTATCGTTGGTGGTGGCGTTGTTGGTGCAAACGCTGCTCGTATGGCGGTTGGCCTTCGCGCTGACGTCACTATTCTAGACCGTAACGTAGACACACTTCGTAAGCTTGACGAAGAATTCCAAGGTCGCGCAAAAGTGGTTTATTCTACTGAAGACGCTATCGAGAAGCATGTTCTAGAAGCGGACCTTGTTATCGGTGCCGTTCTAATTCCTGGCGCAGCAGCACCTAAACTGGTCACTAAAGAGCACATTGCTAAGATGAAGCCTGGTGCAGCAGTGGTTGACGTGGCAATTGACCAAGGCGGTTGTTTCGAAACTTCACACGCGACAACTCACGCAGATCCAACTTACATCGTTGATGAAGTGGTTCACTACTGTGTAGCAAATATGCCTGGCGCAGTTGCTCGCACTTCAACATTTGCACTCAACAACGCTACGCTTCCATACATCGTGAAGTTAGCAAATAAAGGCTACCGCGAAGCACTTCTAGAAGACAAAGGCTTCCTTGAAGGTCTAAACGTTATTCACGGAAAAGTAACATGTAAAGAAGTAGCAGAAAGCTTTGACTTGGAATACGTTGAACCAACTCAAGCTATCGCTATGTTTAATTAATGACAAAATAAAACATAACTTGTCACGTTTTGTTTACAAAAGCCCACTCATAAGTGGGCTTTTTCATATAGAGCGTTTGGCTATAAAGAATAACTAAATCTTATATGCACAAATTAAAATATTTCTAGGTGTGACCGATTTAGGGCAAAACTCTGACAATCTAACACGGTAACCACGTTCTTCAAGATAAAGCACTTTGTCTAATGCGAGCCAGATCTCCAACGGACGTTGAAAAACAAGTTGCACTAAGCTCATTCTCTCCATTTGCCAGAAGCGTTGTTCGCTTAACTTTTCAAAATGAGAGAAATCGATTTCTTGAGGAAGAACAATGCCTTTTTGCTCCGCTGCCCAGCGACATAAAGATTCAAAACCATCACTTAATTGCGACTTACGGATACTCGGCACAGGCTGATACTCTGCCATTCCCAAAGCTTGTCGCGTGATCAAATCAAACCCAAGACGAAACATCATTTCCTGCTGACGATGACGACGCACGCGCTCTCCTCCTGTCACCGTTTGTTGTAATGGGATACGCAGTTCTTGCTTAGACAATGAGAGAGAAGAAGCCCTGCCCGATTCCGACATCGGCTGGTATTGTTCCGACTGAATCAAGTGGTAACAACAAGGTGATATGGTCATCGCAGCAATCCCATTTTCACTGCCGTACTGCATTAGACGAGCGTGAAGGTCACCGCATGCATGCAGTGCTACTGCGTGTTGCGTTGGCTTAAACACGGCTTTCGCTTTGCTATCAAACGCGTCGCCTTGAATAAACGTCATCTTCCAATGATGTTCATTGGCTGCTTGTTGCCCCGAATCGCACAGTGCTTGTTGGTATTCAAAGCTGGTTACAGGCTGATCGGTTTGCGTTGTCAGGATTCGCCCCAAGTAACCTTTACCTGAGCACCATTCTAGCCATTCTTCGCCACAGTGTTGTTGAATTGCAGCTTCACCCATCGAGCTAATTTGCTCCAACTTACGTCCCGGAATACCGTTATCTAAACCACGAGCGAGTTCCAAGCCGTTTAACGACAAAAGCTCTAAATGAGTCAGTTCTGCGAGTTGTTCAAGCTCAGGCAAAAACGGACTAAGTGCTTTTAACGCGAGTTCTGGTGCTGCTTTGTATTCTTCGATTTGAGAGGGAGTAAGAGACGCTAGCCATTGGCACAGTCGAGGATGTTGCTCCTGCCAAGGTAATGATGTGTGAATGCTGCTTTTAAAAGGCTCGAATCGCCACAAAGATTGGTTTTCGATTAAGCAGTCATTAATAAACTGAAATTGCGTTTTCATAGCTCCCCCTACAACGAGCGCATTGTAGAGGGAATCGAAACATCAATGAAGTGTTATCTCACCGGAAGCTCGATGTCTTTAAACATCTCTTCGATTTCTGCATTAGACTTCAACGAAATCGCCTGCTCAACCACTGGACGCGTTAAGTGCGGTGCAAAACGCTCCATAAAATCGAACATGTAAGAGCGTAAGAATGTACCACGGCGGAAGCCGATGCTCGTGGTGCTCGCGCCAAACAAATGGCTCGCATCTATTGCAACCAAGTCACCGTCCTGCTCTTCATCCACAGCCATGCTTGCAATCACACCCACACCAATACCCATACGAACGTAAGTTTTAATGACGTCTGCATCAGTTGCCGTGAACACCACTCGCGGGGTTAAACCTTCGCGGTTGAATGCTGTATCCAGCTCTGAACGACCAGTAAAACCGAACACGTAAGTGACTAATGGGTAAGCGGCAAGATCACTGATCGTTACTTTGTCTTTCTTCGCTAGTGGGTGGTCTTTAGGCACAACTATTGAACGATTCCAGTGATAACAAGGCAGCATGATGGCATCTTGATATAAGTGAAGAGCTTCTGTCGCAATCGCAAAATTCGCAGTGCCTTTAGCTATCGCCTCAGACATTTGTGACGGTGTACCTTGGTGCATGTGTAACGACACTTTTGGATAACGAGAAGTAAAACCTTTGATGACATCTGGCAGTGCATAACGAGCCTGCGTATGTGTCGTGGTGATATTCAGCGTCCCCATTTCTGGATGGGTGTGCTCTCCAGCCACCGCTTTGATACTTTCTACACGAGCGAGAATTTCTTGAG
Source organism: Vibrio alginolyticus NBRC 15630 = ATCC 17749 (assembly GCF_000354175.2). NCBI lineage: Bacteria > Pseudomonadati > Pseudomonadota > Gammaproteobacteria > Vibrionales > Vibrionaceae > Vibrio > Vibrio alginolyticus. The sequence goes on along the minus strand of NC_022349.1, from coordinate 176,828 downwards.
AGATACGTACAATTTCTTCTCCAGCTGGCGTCACTTGCGTTAAGTGCTTACCGCTACGTTCAAAAATCTGAATACCTAACTCATCTTCCAGCAACCGAACCTGTTTACTAATACCTGGCTGAGAGGTATATAAGCTTTCCGCCGTTGCAGATACATTCAGATTATGGTTTACAACCTCAACAATATACTTCAGCTGCTGCAGTTTCATCGTAATCCCTTACTTATTCATGAGAGAGTTTATTGGCCACTCAAGCGAGCGATATAATAATTAGTTATAACGCGTTCAAATCGAAATGAACAGCAATTTCTAACTTATACCTCAATCACATACTAATAATCTTCAAGCAAGAAACAATATGCACAAAGTTGAGCCAATAAATGACCGAAGTTCTATGATGTGACTTCTATCAGTAACTAAAACGTGGGAGAGACAAAATAATCAAACAAATAAGGTGCCGAGTAAGATAAGATTCATGTATTCTTTAACGCTAGCCGCAGAAAAGTAAAGCAGACGCAAAGATATGAATATTGGTTTAATAATCGCTTTGGTAGCCATCCTACTGGTGTTAATCCTAGGCTATAACATTATGTTGCAATATAAGGTTAAAGTTGAAACCGCAAAAAGGCAGGAATCAGCGCGATATGTAGCCTTGATAGATGGTACTGAAGAGTTGATTGGTCATGCGCACCATATCCCTTTTAGTAAAGAGCTGTTGCTGTGTCTAAACAATCGTATTCTTGACGCGCTAGAGAGCATGCATGAGCTGGACCCGAAGAACAAGCAACTTGCTCAACGTATCGAAAATATGAAGCAGCAGATTACGCAGCTAAAAGAGAATGGTCCTACTGGCGAGAGTACCACTTTCAAGATGCCGAGTAGTGATAAACAAGCTATCGTCATGCTTAAGCTGGTTAAACGACTTCGCGACACTATCCGTAACGAGCACAACAAAGGCCGATTGGATACCCAGACTTACGTCACTGAAAATGCGCGCTTGGAAACGATGCAAATTCGCATCAACATTGAAAATGTCATCAAAAGAGCAAACGACTCTATCGCTCGTGGCCAACCAGGCACCGCGCTTCAACTGCTGCGTAAAGGTATCGATGCTTTGAGCACTAAGAGCGATCCTTATTCTATTCAAGCGAAACAAAAGCTTGAAGAGATGTTGGGTGACTTAGATAAAAAGCGCCAAGATAAAAGCGATGCTGAAATGCAGCAGATTGCTGACAAAGAGCGTGACAATGACATGGAAGCACTCTTCGGCGAGAAGAAAAAGTGGTAACATTCACTTCAGGTCAAGAAAGGCTGCAATTGCAGCCTTTTTTCTATCCGCAAGACAACGGATATGCCCAATAAAAATGTGAAGTACTAAAACTAAAATGATGAATCTAGACGCCTATCAAGATCTTCTTGCTCCCATTAACCAATTTCTGCAATGCAGTACACCTGATGAATGGGTAGAGGAAGCAAAGAAACCAGAGAACCTTCAAACCATTTTGTTAGACCACCTACTGTGCGAACTAAAAGCTGGCCAATCTGCCATGTTTTTAATTCGTAAGTATGCCGTTGACCAATCCAGTTCACATGCTCTACTTGACTGGTTTAAGCCCTACGAAGATTTTGCTTACCGTAACGTAGGCTCATTGGAAACTTTAAAAGGCAAGAGCAATATTTCTAAGTCAATCATGGCTAAGTCCGACTCACCATACAGCCAAGATTTGATCGATAAGATGGTGCTTTTGATAAAAGAGGAGTTACACCACTTTTATCAAGTTTTAGAGATCATGGAAAGTCGTGGAATTGAGTACAAAAATATTCCAGCAAGTCGTTATGCTAAAGGACTGATTTCGCATATGAAGACTCATGAGCCGGAAACGCTGATCGATAAACTCATCATTGGTGCGTACATCGAAGCCCGATCTTGTGAGCGTTTTGCCAAACTAGCACCACATATGGATGACGATATCGCAAAGTTCTACATTTCTTTATTACGTTCAGAAGCACGCCATTACCAGGATTATCTTGTATTAGCGGAGCAAATCGCAGGCAAAGATATCAGCGAGCGCATCGCCTACTTTGGACGTATAGAGGCAGATTTAATTTCTACGCCAGATACAGATTTTAAGTTTCACAGTGGTATTCCAGCCTAGCGAGCATATTCTCCCAAGGTTGAGCATACTCTGAACTTATATAGACAGAGAATAAATAAGCCGGACATTTCGTCCGGCTTATTTATTGTAGCAATGAGGTTAGGAATAAAGCTGAAACACAACAACTAGAGCTGGAATGAACCCATTCGAGTTTTCAAGTTGTGCGCTAGGCTACTAATCTGCTGACAAGCCACAGCCGTTTGTGAAGCTCCCTCAGCCATCTCTGTTGAAGCACTATTAATATGCTCCACGCTGCGATTCAGCTCTTCGGATACAGAATTCTGCTCACTGCACGCCGTTGCGATTTGTGTGCTCATTTGCGCTATGTTATCGACAGAATGTTCAATTTCTTTTATCTGGCTATCAGCATCATTAACTTGCTCAACACACTGAGAAATACCCTCCTGACAATCACGGCTTGAATGCCCTATTTTACTGCTGCTCTCTTGTAGTTGATTAACAATTTCCACAATTTGTGAAGTGGAGTCTTGAGTGCGTTGCGCCAGAGAACGAACCTCATCTGCCACAACAGCAAACCCACGTCCTTGTTCACCAGCCCGAGCGGCTTCAATTGCGGCGTTCAGTGCTAACAAGTTTGTTTGCTCGGCAATCCCGCGGATCACATCTACGACCACATTGATATTGTTTGAGCTCGATTCAAGCTCACGTGCCAGTTCATCTGATTCTTGGATCGTATGTGATACACGCTCAATTACTGCGATAGTTTGTTGTAACGTCACCGTTCCTTGCTTTGCCACTTCCGCAGCCGAATAAGCAGAGGTTGCGCCAACTTCGGTATTTTGTGCCACTTCACTTACAGCAGCTTGCATTTCTGTCATCGCAGAAGCCACCGAGCTAAGTTCAATTTGTTGATTTTGCATACCAGAGGCGGTCTGAGAAGAAATAGCACTCACTTCCTCTACTGCTGCCGTTAGCTGAATCGTTGAGTCATTAATCTCAGAAACCAACGAATGTAAGTTTGTTTGCATACCGACAAGCTCTTTGAGCAGCGTTCCTAACTCGTCTTTGCTCAATTCGCTTTCGTCGATTTGATTATTCAATTGACCCTTGGCGATTTTGGAAGCGAATTCCAATGCTCGATCAACAGGCCCGCAGATGACTCGAGAAAGCAGCATGGCAGACATTACCATGACCAATGCGACGACAAGCGCACCAACAGCAGCGCTGTATTGTGTAAATGCCGCTTCACTTTGTACTTCTTCACCAATCAAATTCACCAACTCATCGTTCAACGCGAGGGTATCATCCAAGCTGCTCAACGCTTTTGAGTAGGTATCGAAACTCGATAAAATCACATCATTTGCACTTTCAGCATCACCTTGGCTTAGCAGTGCGTTGTAAGTCTTCGTTTCTTTGATGTATTGATTCCAAGTTTCTTTAAAAACGCTAAAGGACTGCGTTTCACGCTTATTAAGGTCGAGCTTTTCGTATTCTGCAATACCAGCCTGCACATCAGAACGCCATTGGTCGAGGCCTTTTAACCACTCACCAATTTTGGGGTGATTTGCGTTTGGCAATAAAGAGAACTCATCTTTACGCACTTTAGTAATATCAACTTGGATACCTTTCAAAATCGCAACAGAAGGTAAACTTTTATCTGTTAACACTGAAATGTCTTTATTCAGTGTTAACAAACCTTGCACCAACATTACTGACACTAAACCAAACACGGCAAAAACGGTTAAATAACTAACCGATATTTTCTTTACGACACTTAAGTCTTTAATACGCATGCACTCTCTCCCCGCAGCCTTTCCAAACCTCTCACTTAAGTGAAAGCTTAACCTCTAAAACACACTGTTTTTTGCGCTCGATATCATTGAACGCTCTTATATATATCGGCTTGAGAGATCAAATCTTGACCAGTAATTGATAGTTTTATCACATGCTATTTTAGAGATAGGCTCGCATGCTCCGTATTGTGTCTACATCTTTTCATGAGCGCTTCTCGGCGCAGATCCAAGATCTCATCGATGAGCTTTTCTTTCGCATTTATCCCAAAATGCTGGGCATAATTTTTTACTTTTGCTATCTCATTAGGTTGCAAGCGGTACACCTCTTTCTTTAAACGCGCTTCTGCTTCACTTCTAATCAAACCTTGCTCTTGTAACAATTTAATGATGGTTTCATCGGTTGGATTTACTGCTCTAGCCATGGTGCTCCATCTATCAATTTGAGTTCTAGCCATATGGCTAGATGAATGACGCCGCACAACTTATAGAGCAAAGATGACAGCTTGATTGCAGTGAATGCAATTCGTTGACTGTTGGTATTATTTTCCACCGCTTCAACGGCCACACACTCAATACCTCCACCCTCACCATTGAATAAAGATCACATTCTGATAACAATTTTCAGCACTGGCTTAGATGTCATCCATATTTAACGTGCAAGTAACATTTATAAACAAGAATGATTGCTCTAGTTCAAATGATGGAAAAATAAGATGAAATTTTCGCAGTGGAGCCTTTTATTAAGTAGCTTGATAGCGTTACCCAGCATTGCAGATACCGACGTTTACCTAACGAATAACTCTGATCAACCGTTAACTATTCAAGTAAAACATGAAGGTAGTGATTTGCTTCAATACGGAGACGAGTGGCAACAACATGTGCAGGTACTTGGTCCGTGGGAAACTAAATCTGTATTAAGCTTCAACCGCTGGGAGGGCGTGAAATCAAATCAAACTTACCGTTTTGAAACGGTGGTTTCTAGCCCCGAAGGTGAAAGCATAACACTCAATCAAATAATGGAAGGCCATTGGTACAATTCGACCATTGAATACGGCTTATCCGCAGCCGATGTCGAGTTATCTCTCAAAGATGATCGTAACATTCATCGTGCCAACACTAAAGCTTTTGGTACGAGAGAAACCGAACTGGCATTTAAGTCAGACAGTACCGCTCGATATGATGATCTTTACTACACCATCACGCCAAGCAAGGTAGCGGAGTCTGTCGACAGCGAAGAACAAAACCTTAAGTTGATGACTTATAACATCTGGGCGTTGACGGCTATTGCATCGCACATTGGAGATCGTTACGAACTGATTCCTCAACATGTAAAAGGTTACGATGTTTTGGCGCTGCAAGAGGTGTTTGCCAGCGGTCGTGAAGCATTCTTACGTGAGTTAGCCAAGGAATATCCTTACCAAACAAAGATGTTAGATAAAGAAGGCGTTAATATTCATGATGGTGGCGTAATCATAGTTAGTCGCTACCCTATCGTGAATGAAGCGCAATATGTCTTTCCCGATTGCTCTGGTACAGACTGCTTTGCCGATAAAGGCGTAAATTATGCGGAAATAATTAAAGGTGGTCAGGCTTACCATGTGTTTGCTACCCATACCGCATCTTTCGATACAGACACCGCCCGTGAGTATCGTCAGCGCCAGTTCAAACAAATCCGCGCACTCGCCCAATCTCTTAACATTCCTTCAAGCGAAACTGTGGTATACAGCGGCGACTTTAACGTAAACAAAAGAAAGTTCCCTGGTGACTACCAACAAATGATCGCTAACTTAAGCGCCATAGAGCCTCAGTACTCTGGTTACACGGAGTCAACCTTTGATCCCCGTATCAATAACTTCGCAGGTGAAGCATTATCAGGTGGCGAAAACGTGGAATACCTTGACTATGTTATGGTGAGTAGTGAATACGGGGTGAAATCATTCAATGACAACCGTGTAGACGTGCCGCGCACAACCGCAGAGAGTTTATGGAAACACTATAACCTTTCTGACCATTTCCCAGTAAGCGCAACAATCAAGCCATGAAGAAAATCGCTTTGATAATCATGTCCGCCATTATGGCGGGCATGATATTTTTAACTTTCAGTCACGATGTTCAAAAAGAAGAGCTCGCTTCCTCTCCTTTCCCTAAGACAAAAAATCAGAGTGTCTCCAGTACATCACCACAAACAAGCAGCATCGTGCCCGATACAGATACTTCACCACAAACAACTAAGCTCCCTTCCACAGTTCAAATAACGACTGAGCGATTAACTCAACTCAAAGGCAGGAAACTTGTCGCTGAACTTGAGACGTTTTGGCATGAGTGTATGTTGAACCGTAGTTGTGAAGAGCAGATCGCCTTGTTTGAGGCGCATTTATCTTCAGCTCGATTCCAGCTTTTGGCGAACTACCCTCAGCTCAGCAGCCAATGGCAAGAGAGTGTAGGAAATTTGTTATTTGATGAGCAACAATCACTGGCGTCGCGTGTTGCACAGCTGAAGAACGAAGCAAGAAGCATCTGGGGGGAATTGGCTGATGTTGTTTTTGCGGATGAGTTCGCGCTGTACGATTTCAACTTAGAAGCCCAAAAGCTGGACACTCAAAGCCCAGATAACTTTTTGCGAGCTTTCGAGCAACTCACCATTGACTGGCAAGAACATGCAGATGCTATCGGGCTAACAAGCAACCAGGAAAAATATGAGCGTGCGGTCACCCTGATTCCTAATAGTATGAGCCTACCAGATCGCTTGGCGATCATCGCAGAGCTAGAACGAGCTTACTTAACGAAAGAAGAAAGTAAAAACATTCATGCTCGTCAGCAGCAAATTACAGAGCAAAAAAAACAAGTCAAAGATTACCAACAAGCATTACAACAACTTGAGTCCAAGCTAAGAACGCAAAGAGCCTCTAGCCATTCACATTTGTCAGAACCGGAATGGCAAAGCTATTACCAACAAGAAGTCGCGGATTTTCGTCGTGTTTTTTTTCTTCTTAACAATGCGCTTTGACTGACTGGGAACTTAAAAAGGCACGTTGCTAACCAGTCGTCGTGCCTTATGTTCAACTCTCTACTTTTAATTCAGAACAAATTTAAACCAAATACATCTTTCACATCAAATAGCACTTTTTCGGTTTTCTCGCGAGAACGCTCACTACCTTGTTTTAAAATATCAATCAGCTGCGCTTTATCATTCAAATACATAGCGCTCTTTTCTCGAATAGGGCGAAGCATCTCTTGTAAGCATTCTTCTAACACTTTCTTGGTCAAACCATCACCTAACCCACCTCGTCGATAATGGTCTTTTAGCTGTTCGACATAATTTTTATCAGGATGAAAAGCATCGAGGTAGATGAATACAATATTCCCTTCGACTTGGCCAGGGTCCTCAATTTTCAGATGATTGGGATCGGTATACATAGATTTCACCGCCGCAGAAATCTCCTTTTCAGACGTCCCTAGGTTGATTGCATTCCCCATGCTTTTAGACATCTTATTTTTGCCATCAGTACTCGGCAAACGAGGTGCATCACTAAGTAATGGACGGCATTCCCTAAGAACCTCTTTTCCACCCAGGTGGTTTATTTTTCTCACGATTTCATTAGTTTGCTCTAACATCGGCAGCTGGTCATCACCCACTGGTACTAGCGTCGCATGAAACCCCGTAATATCAGCAGCTTGAGAAATTGGATACGTTAAAAAGCCTGCGGGAATAGAGCGTTCAAAGCCTTTACTTTGAATCTCATTTTTAACCGTGGGGTTTCGCTCTAATCGTGCGATAGAAACAAGATTACTGTAATACATTGTCAACTCGGCTAACGCTGGAATTTGAGACTGCAACGTGATCGTAGTTTGAGCGGGGTTGATACCAACAGCCAAATAATCTGCAACGACATTGAGAATATTAGAGGATACCTTTGATGGGTTATGCGCGTTATCCGTCAGCCCTTGCATGTCCGCAACCAAGCTCGTTTGCTCGTGCTCCGTTTGCAATTTGACTCGTTGTTGCAATGAACCAATATAGTGCCCGAGGTGTAATGGACCTGTTGCTCGATCTCCGGTAAGTATAATTTCACGCTGAGATGTATTTTTATGGGTATTCATATTTGTCTCCAAGTAATTAATAGATCGCTACTGGAGATAAAAAGATCAAACACTCTTAGCTACCATCCAGCAGCTTAAGAATGTAAGTATTCCGCGCCGCTCTATTTAGAGCGCCACCAAGAGAAGGTTGTTAATGAAGGGCGAACGTGTATTTTCATGTTTTTTAAACTAACAGCACATACCGCAGAACTCAATCTGTTTTGTACTGAATTAGAGTGAGTGTTCCAACAGCCAATTAAGAGGATTACATTGGTAAAGACATCGCAATGACCAAAACCGCACCAAATACCGAACCAGAGACAAACGCACACAGTACAGTTTTGTTGTGTTTCCTTTTCATTGATGAACTCCTATCCATAACTACGATGACCAGCCCTCACATCTAATACGCATGTGGATGCATCACGACAACGAGTTAATCAACATATCGCACGTAGGACCAGTACCGCTTTGTTAAATTGGGACCTCGTCCATAACTTGGAGTGTAAATGACTCCGGAACCTACAACAGAAGAAAATTTCATCACGTTACTGTCCTACCCTCCGGGTTTGTGGCTTAATAGGCAACAGGAACACTTTTTTCTTTTGCTGCGGATACTTACATGGAAGCTGTTTTACATCAGTTGCAATTCTCTTTGTCGATAACCGGACCTATCTGTTTGATGTTGGTACTTGGCGTTCTTTTTAAGCGCTTTGGTCTAATCAACGATAATTTTATCGAAGTAGGCTCTAAACTGGTGTTTCAAGTTACCTTGCCTGCAATGTTATTTGTCAGCATTGTGGCTTCAGAACACGACTTTTCCGCGGCAAGTGGATTCGTCAATTTCGGCGTCATCGCTAGTATTTCGTTTTTCATTTTCACCTATCTTTCCGTCAAACTTCTATTCAAAGCATCGCCTGACCAAGGCGTTCTCATCCAAGGTGGGTTCCGAGCAAATACAGGTATTATTGGTATCGCTTACGTTGCCAATGCGTATGGTTCTCAAGGTGTGGCGTTAGCGGCTCTCTATGTCGCGGTCACCACATTTATTTATAACGTCCAAGCGGTAATTTGCTTATCTCCCAAAGGAGCAACGTCTGCCTCGCAAGCAGCAAAGATGATGGGCCGAACACTGACTAGGAATCCACTCATAATCTCCATTGTTCTAGGAATGGCTTTTTATTTACTCGCTATTCCAGTACCGAATGTGGTTATTGACGCAGGAGACTACTTGTCCAAAATGACATTGCCTTTGGCGCTGTTGTGTACGGGTGGCTCACTTGACTTTAGCTTGATGAGAAAAGAGAAAGGTCCATCTTGGTTTGCGAGCAGTTACAAGCTCATCGTAGCGCCAGTCATCATCACCATGGGAGCTTACTTAGTAGGATTTCGAGGAATTGAGCTAGGTATTCTTTTCTTTATGAACGCCTCTCCAGTCGCTGCTGCCAGCTATGTCATGGCGCGCTCCATGGGAGGCAATGCCACGTTAGCTGCAAATATCATCGCACTCACTACGGTGCTTTCTACCGTGACCTGTACGTTGGGCATCCTATTTCTTAAGTTCTACAACTTAATATAATTGGCCAGCGATAAAATAAAGACGCTAGACGGCATTGATGTAAGTTACTGGTCGTGATTCGCAAAAGTGAGCTTTCTTACCAGACGAAAAAATTCAGTCGCTTCAGATTCCGACAAACAAGAAAAAAACTCTTTCTGTAAATTCGTCATGATTTGATGAACTTGCTTTAAAGCATTTGCCCCCTCTTTTGTCATGCTTAGCATTTTAAGGCGCTGATTCGATTTACTTTTAGAAACTTGAACAAACCCTCTCTTTTCCAGATTGTCCACCATCCGCTTTGCTACACTTCGCTCAGTTCGAACCGCATCAGCTAACGCTTGCTGGCTCATAGGCTGAAATTCTTCTAAAGCGGCCAGTGCACTTGCCATTTCTAGTGTCATCAAATTTTGCCGAGAGAGCTCAGCTTGGGCACGATTGCGGTACATGCGCTGCATCACACCACAAACAAACATAGGGCTTTGATCCAAAACGGAAATTGGGGAAACTTTCTGATCTTTCATCGTCGTTTTTCTTCTTTAGGCTTCCATTCGGTCGAAAAGGCTGTGCTGATACTGCACACAACACGCCGTCTTTCAGGCTCGCGTCATAGACGGTAACCACCAAGTGAAAACATAAAATAAAGAGCGCCGAAGCGCCCTTTAATCGTGTTTATTATCACTAGTATAACTCAGTTAAAACAACCAAGTCCTACTCGCTTTGCTGAGTGGGTTTAGTGCTGGTCTCAGACAACTCTGCCTCCGACTCTTTTCTCGCACGTCGATCAAACAATCGCTCAACCACTACAAAGAAGATTGGGACGAAGAATATACCCAATATCGTGGCACTGATCATGCCACCAAGTACGCCGGTACCCACTGCGTTTTGACCTGCTGATCCCACACCTGAACTAATAGCTAGTGGTACCACACCCAAACCAAAAGCAAGCGATGTCATGATAATTGGGCGCAGACGAACGCGAACAGCATGTAAGGTTGCTTCGATAAGCCCAGCGCCTTTCTCATAGTAGTCCTTTGCAAACTCAACAATCAGAATGGCGTTTTTGGTTGCCAAGCCGACCGTCGTTAATAAGCTCACCTGGAAGAACACATCGTTATCCATACTGCGCGTCATTACCGCAAGCACAGCACCAAGCACACCAAGAGGAACAACTAACACCACGGCGAAAGGTACTGACCAACTTTCATACAAAGCGGCAAGAACTAAGAATACGACGAGGATAGATAGCGCATATAGCATCGGCGCTTGGTTTCCGGAAAGGCGCTCTTCATACGAAATACCATTCCAGTTCACCGTGAAACCTTCTGGTAGCTTTTCTACCATTGCTTCAATTTCTTCCATGGCTTCACCAGTACTTACACCAGGAGCTGCACCGCCTTGAATATTCATTGCTGGCAAACCATCAAAGCGCTGCAAAAGAGGAGAACCATATGTCCACTCACCACTCGCAAAAGCAGAGAAAGGCACCATCTCTCCCTTAGCGTTGCGTACGTACCATGAATCGAAGTCTTTTGGCTGCATGCGGTATTCCGCATCACTTTGCACCATCACTTTCTTCACACGACCGCGGTCAATATAATCGTTAATGTAAGCCCCGCCCCATGCAGCTGACAGGATTTGGTTTACGTCATTGATACTGACATCCAAAGCACGAAGTTTGACGTGGTCAATGTTCACTTTGTACATTGGCGCATCTGCCTGACCGTTTGGACGAACACCGACAAGTTTCGGGTTTTGTGCTGCCATGCCCAGAAGTTGCCCTTGAGCCGCAACTAATGCATCGTGCCCTTTATTCAACGAGTCTTGGAGATAGAAATCGAAACCTGTCGAGTTACCTAGCTCTTGAATCGCTGGAGGGGCGAACGCAAACACCAAAGCTTCTTTAATGGTAGAGAAGTACCCCATCGCTCGGCCCGTAATGGAAGCCGCATCAGCGCCAGGCGCTTCACGCTCAGACCAATCTTTCAGGCCGATAAATGCCATCCCCATGTTTTGGCCTTGACCTGCGAAACTAAAGCCCGCAACAGAGAAGACGGATTTTACATTGTCTTTTTCGTCTACTAGGTAAAAGTCACGCATTTTCTCAAGTGTTTTTTCCGTCTGTTCTTGTGTTGAGTTAGGCGGCAAAATAGCCATTGAGAATACTGTGCCTTGGTCTTCATCTGGCAAAAATGACGTTGGAAGGTTCATAAATAACCAGCCAGCACCTGCACTCATTGCCAAAAATACAACCAACATGCGACCTGTGCGTTTTAGAAGTTTGGCAACGCCGGTTTCATAGCCTGCTGTCATCGCATCAAACTTGCGGTTAAACCAGCCAAAGAAGCCTTTCTTCTCTAGAAGCTCAGCATCGCCTTTTTTCAGCAACGTAGCGCACAATGCCGGAGTCAGAATTATCGCAACCAAAACGGAAAGCGTCATAGCCGCCACAATAGTTATCGAGAACTGACGGTAAATAACCCCGGTAGAACCAGACATAAACGCCATAGGGACGAATACCGCTGAAAGCGTCAACCCCACACCAATCAGGGCACCAGTGATCTGCCCCATCGATTTTTTGGTCGCTTCTTTGGGCTCTAAACCATCTTCATGCATCACACGCTCGACGTTTTCCACCACAACGATGGCATCATCCACCAGCAAACCGATAGCCAGAACCATCGCGAACATGGTTAACGTGTTTACGCTAAATCCAGTCGCGTACAAAATAGCGAAGGTTCCGAGCAATACGACAGGCACTGCGATCGTTGGAATGATCGTCGCACGGAAGTTCTGCAAGAATAGGTACATGATTAAGAACACAAGAAGAATAGCTTCTAATAGCGTTTTAACCACTTCTTGAATCGAGGCTTTGACGAATGGTGTTGTTTCAAATGGGTAAGCAATCTGCAACCCTTCTGGGAACGTTGCACTCAGTTGTTCTAAGCGCTCTTTTACCGCATTGGCTGTCTCAAGCGCGTTTGCGCCAGTACCTAATGAAATACCTAACCCCGATGCTGGGAAGCCATTATATTGGCCTCGAATATCATAACTTTCTGCACCACGCTCAACGCGAGCTACATCTTTCAAATAAACATTCGAACCACTGGCGTCGGACTTAAGAATGATGTCTTGGAACTCTTCTACACTGCTCAAACGACTTGCAGAAGAAATCGTAGCATTCAACAACTGACCCTCCTGCGCAGGTGCCGCACCAAGTTGACCTGAAGAAACTTGCGCGTTCTGTTCACTGATTGCATTTGCTACGTCGATCGCGGTCAAGTTGAATTGCGTAAGCTTAAATGGATCCAGCCAAACTCGCATCGCATACTGCGCACCAAACGCCTGCACTTGTCCTACGCCAGTTACACGACTTATCGGGTCTTGAATATTCGTTACAACAAAGTCGCCGATATCGTTTTCTGTAAAGTCAGGATCTTCAGAATAAACTGCGACAACCATGAGAAATGCCGTATTGGATTTATTGACGACAATACCTTGGTTTTGTACCTCCATCGGCAATGAAGTCAATGCCAATTGCAGTTTGTTCTGCACCTGTACTTGCGCGATATCAGGATCAGCTTCGCTATCAAACGTCAGGGTAATTGTCGCATTACCAAATGCATCACTGCTCGATGATAGGTAGCGAAGGTAATCTAATCCTGTCATGTTTTGCTCGATAACCTGCGTTACCGAGTCTTCAACGGTTTTTGCTGATGCACCTGGATAGCGAGCACTGATGGTGATCGTCGTCGGTGAAATCGTTGGGTATTGCGAGACGGGTAAATTGAATAATGACATTACCCCCGCCAACATCGTTAGAATCGCGAGAACCCAAGCAAATACCGGACGATCGATAAAAAATCGTGCCATGATTACTCCTGTTCACCGTTTTGGATAGTTACCGAACTGCCTGGCCCTACCTTTTGTAAACCGGCGGTAATGACTTTATCACCCGCGTTCAAACCATCAATAATGCGCCATTGGCTATTGATCGCTTCGGCAGTCTTCACTGGTTTCGCTTCCACTTTGTTCTCGCCATTAACCGTCATCACTGTCGCTTTACCTGTCGCATCACGAGATACCGTATTTTGTGGTATTAGAATCGCATCAGGGTCGACACCAGTAATGACCGTCGCACGAACAAACATTCCAGGTAGCAACAAACCGTCAGGGTTTGGGAATTCGGCACGAAGCGTCACGCTGCCCGTACTTTCGTTCACATTGACCTCAGTAAATTTCATTGTGCCTTTGTGTTCGTAAGTGCTGCCATCTTCAAGCATCAATGTAACTTGCGCAGAGTCATCTTCTTGCATATGGCCTTGGGAGAGTGATGCTTTCAAACGCAGCAGTTGCGCGGATGATTGCACAATATCAACATTGATAGGGTCAAGCTGCTGAATGGTCGCTAATTTGGCAGCTTGGTTAGCCGTAACCAACGCACCCGCTGTCACACTCGATTTACCGATCACCCCGCTAATCGGAGCTTTGACTTGCGTATAATCTAAGTTGATTTTTGCTGTGTTGATCTTGGCTTTTGCGACTAGGACCTGCGCTTTCGCTTCTTTGTATGCCGCTTCTGCTTCATCCAAGTCTTGTTGGCTGATGGATTTTTTGGTGATCAAGGTTCTGTAACGCTTCACCGTGGCATAGGTCGACTCTGCCGCAGCTTGCGCACGGATTAATTCCGCTTCAGCGCTCAGCAAATCCGCCTGAAATGATGAATCATCAATTTGATATAGCGACTGTCCTTGTTCAACAAGGCCACCTTCAACAAAATTTCGCTCCGAAATAATGCCAGTGACTTGCGGACGAACTTCTGCTTCTTTGAATGCTCTGCTACGACCCGGCAACTCTACTGTCAATGCTTGGCGCGTTGGCTGCACTGTTAACACTTCTACTTCGGTTACGGGCGCAGGCCCCCCACCTTGGCTCGATCCTTCTTCGCTAGGTTGACATCCAACCACAAAAAGGCTCGACGCAATCAGCAGAGATAGCGTGGTTTTACGTCTCATGAATTTTTCTCTCTTATCTACCGACAAGCCTTCAAGATTCCTTATTAAAAGCTTCTAGAATGACTTAATAATGACTAATGGATGTATATCCAGAACAAATTAATTAGGATGATAAATACCCAGTGTTGTACATACAACAAAATTTACAGTTCTATACGCTTACGAAAAACGTTTATGGTAAAGGTGTTATGAAGTTCTCAAATTTGAAGATTTTGGGTTGGAAATCACATTTTCCTGTGTGCAATTGCAATGGTTAAAAAGCAGCAAAAGTGATGATAAAAGCATCATCACGCTGTACAGAGTTTGTTACCGCTGTCTAGGGTTATTTGCCCACTCTGGTATACGAACTAAAGTGAGAAAGGAATGTAAATATAGTCGAAATTTCACAAGTCAGGTTCGCCACTTATCTAAAAAATAACCCGCTAAGAAGCGGGTTATTTCGTCAGTGAGATTGCTGTTCTCAGCTTATACTTTGAACTGACTGACCTGATGATCTAAACGTTGAGTTTGCTCTGACAACATGGCTAAAGAAGCTTGCGCTTGGTTTACGATTTCCACAATTGAAGTGCTACTGTCTGCAATGCCTTGTACGTTGCTATTTACTTCGTCACTTACTGTACTTTGCTGGCTCGCAGCCGTTGCAATGTGTGTATTCATCTCGTTCATACGTGAAATCGCGTTCAAGATTTCAGAAAGGGATTCACTCGCTCGGCCAGCGGACTTGATCGTTTCATCACTGCTATTTTGGCTACCGCGCATCACTTCTACAGCTTGTCCTGCACCAGATTGTAGCTTTTCAATCATGGTTTGGATTTCTCCCGTACTCTGTTGCGTACGACTGGCTAAAGAACGAACCTCGTCCGCTACCACAGCAAAGCCTCGCCCTTGCTCTCCAGCGCGAGCCGCTTCAATGGCTGCGTTAAGCGCTAATAAGTTTGTTTGCTCGGCAATACCACGAATTACATCCAGTACGGACGCAATGTTACTCACATCATGATCCAATGTGTTAATGACGTGGCTTGCGCTTTCGATTTCACTTGCGAGGCTGCGAATTGAGCTAACCGTTTGATCCAAAATAACATTGGTATTGGTAAGTTCATCATTCGCTGTTTGGCTCGCAACCGCGGCTTCGTTAGCGCTATCGCTTACATTTCTGCTGGTGACTTGCATTTCGTGCACTGCCGCCGCTACCGCCTCACTATCTTTTTGCTGAGAAACGGTCGAGTTCGCGATGGTCTTGGTCAACGAGCTAAGATTTGCCATTTCGTTACGTAGGGTATTTGAGCTTTCAATTACCTGAGCGACTGTCACTTGAATTTTGGACACAAACTGGTTAAATGCGTCTGCTAAATTGCCAATTTCGTCTTGTGTTTTTACATCGATTCGCTGACTTAGATCACCTTCACCGGACGCAATTTCTGTCATCGCATTTTTAATATCATTGATAGGCTTCACAACCGTTTGCAACAACAAAAACGCCATCGCAATAGCGGCCAGAATAACAATCACAATGCCCGCTTCAAGAATGAGTTCTGCTCTTGTTGCAGCCGCTGATATTTCGTCCTTCAATTGGCTTTGCTTTTCTTCTATTGCATCTTTTACAACGTTAAGCTGCGCTCTAACCTCGATAAATTGGTCTTCAAAGGTATGTTTGTGCTCATTGTAGTAACCACGCCATTGAGATTGAGGTAAACGTAGCATCGCCTCATAACTTGCTAACCATTTTTCACCCAAAGAGACAAGCGTTCGAACTTCATTACCATGTGTAGAAGGCGTCACACCGGCTTGCGATAGCTCAATCATTTGTTCCATACGCGGCAGCGCTTTGTATGCGTTGTCTTTGTATTCACCGATGTGGTGATCAATATCGGTTTGAGTATCAGAAAGAGCAACACCTTGGATTGCAGATGTAGCTTGGTAAAGATCGCGGTAAGCATCCTCAATCGTTAATAAGTTCGGCACGATCTGTTCGTTGAGTGTCTCACTCAATTCAGATTGCTTCCAACTTGTCATAACGTTTAATACAGAGCTCACAATAAACAATCCAATAATCAATGACAGCGGAATCACTATCTTCTGCTTGATCGTTAAGTTCTGGAACATGAATAGACTCTCTTTATTTATGGTATACAAACTGCCGGAAATTATATCAAACAAATAGAGTATACTATTAGGTAAAAGAGGCTATTCAACATGAAATCTAATGACTTTTTGACAAGGGTTCTAATTTCAACAATTAGTTGATTTTATACAAAATTTAACAAAGAGATCTTTTCAAAAGATGCAAATTAAAATGCTCTTTCAAAACGAAAAATATGTAACAGAAAGTGAATTAAAAGGGACCACATTTTGAAGAATAGATCGACTCAATGATTTACTGAGAACACATACAAAACACAGTTCTTGGATTGAGCACCACCGCGGAATATGCAAAGGTCCGAACATTTCTTCTAAAGCTCAAAAAAACCATTGTTTATCTGACGTATTTAAGGGTACTCCTTGATGATGTTAGTCGTGATGTTGGCAGACAGGATGCTTACAAGTTTTCGAAGTTAACCAGTAGCACAGTGAACGATTCAGATTTTCTTGAGCGCCAAGGCAATAAAAAAGTTTGCTATTTTCCTCTCAAGAGACGCATTAAAGAAAATAATGCAACCTAGTCACAAAGTCTTGCTACATCTTCAGAAAAGAATGATGTTGCTAAACAAATCTGGTGCAGCATACACATTGAAGCTAAACTCGTTTAAGGAACTTTTTCATATCAATATGAGAAAACATAGATTTCTCAAAGTTACACCGACCATTCAACGATTAAACTAATGTTAGCGTACCGGTACGTCCAAAAACTCCATGCATGAACCATTTGAAAGAGCCAAAATGTTCCAACCCAACTTCGCCTCAGTGGAGTGGCGAGTCGTTTCGCTCGCTCTCCTACTCTCTCTTCCTAACACAGCTCAAGCGGATCCACTAGATAAGGAAATTAGCAACCTTCTCCAACAACGTTTTTCTATCGCGGTTTTGCTGTCCGACACTGACGCAATTGCGTTTGGTATTGGCGACTTTGATCCGAATGCATTATTTGATACCGCCAACCCAGAGTTCGGGACTGACGAGTCAATCAATGAACGTCGAAGCAAATCCGTATATGTTCTCCCTTACACGACTAACTTTGACATAGAGGGCAGCGAGGACTTACATGAGCTGTCGTTTAAGGCATTTACGATACAAACAGAGAATGATCTCAAACTATTCGGCACAAGTAAGGATCTTCTCAAGGAAAGGACATACGGTGCATCGATTGGTTATGGGTATCTATACAAAGCAAGTGAAAACGTCACCCTTAGCACCAGAACGACGACTCACCTTATGCGTTATAAAAACTCATTCTCTACCGATAATAAACTTTCATCCATCATTGGAAGAATCCTAGACGGCCGTGCCGTTAACGTTTCAGCATGGGCGGCAATAGTTCAACCATCCATTAAAGCCAAATACACGTCTCCCACAATTTGGGGGAAATGGCATGCCAGTTCGACATTGAATTCATTCATTGGGCACAGCTGGGGAAGCGCAAATAACGGCAATATAGGCAACCCTAAAGGTTGGTACCTATCTAATGAAATCACCGGTTACTACAATATTTATCACGGTGAGCAGGCTTTATTTACCGGGATTAAAAGAGTCGACCTTTCGCATGATTTAAGCGATGAACTGGGAAGTCCGCATTACTACGAAGCTTCTATAGGATGGCTATTTTATGCACCAAAGCCCTTTGATTGGTTGGACAATTTCGGCATAGGCGTTAACTTCAACTACGGCTCGACTCTCAGAGGCGGCAGCATTCAGCTTTACTACAACAAACAATAAAGCCGTCAATACAGGAACCAGTTGGTAGCATATATAACAAGAAGAACGAGAAGACACAAAAGGAATGGCAGAGTTAGCGTCTTCGCAAACTTTTTCATGAGACTTGGGTTATCAAACACCACACCTTCCGCTTCTCTTACCCTTCGCTCTTCGTCAAAATGCCATTTAATGGCTAAGTAGGCTCCTATCCCTAATACAATAAGCTTAAAAGCTCCAGCAAAGTAAGGAAAGAAATTAGCCCAACTGTCATTCATTATCCATCTCCATCAAATTCAATATCAGCTTTGCGGTGGCAGAATCCAAAATTCATGTAGAATGCCCCCCTCAAAGTCAGACTCTCTGGCTAGCGCCAGTCTACTGCTCGAGATAGCTGTCCACAACTCTCTTTACCATATCGGCATCTATTAATTATTTAATAAATAATAAGAAAGACACTAGCACACTTGCTGAAAAGTAAGTGTCAGTTTGGATTGAAACTCATCAGAAATCGAAAATGGTCCGCAGTCGACTTGTTGATCTAGTGAAAGCCGAATTACCTAGCGCCAAATCGTTCGCTAGTATAAAAATGTAGCCTATCGCACTTCTGGTCGAGTGCTAACGAACTTATGATGCATATGTCATTAGCAGTGCAATTTTAAGTTTATCAATTAGCTAAAGTTTCCCACCTTAACTGCCAGTAAGTTTGCTGTGTTTGAGATGATCTCGACATGACTAGTGTATAAATAGTATGGAGGTTCAAAGTGAAGGCAAGGCAATTTTCCTTACTAAAAATATTGTTTTTGTAATTTTATTTCAGGATTATCGAAACCATCATAAGGATAATTCGAACTAATCTTAATCCATGCTCCTTCAGTTACATTTGCTTTCTTTTACTCACTTCTCGCGACTATTAGTGGCATTTTGAGACAATTTCCTACACTCCTTTCTTTCCCTTAGTTGATATAAATCATGGTTAGAAGAAAACAGAATCACCTGTATTTCTCGATACATGAATCCAAACTGCCCGACTTTTCGTAACTAAATTACAGATAGACACGATTTTTAGTATGGCACGTTTTTGAGGAACCAAGATGTTAGATACCCTCATGCTGTCGCGGATCCAGTTCGCGGCCAATATCAGCTTTCACATTCTCTTCCCGACCATCACCATCGCGTTGGCATGGATGTTGGTGTTTTTCAAGTGGCGATATAACCGCACCCAAGCCCCCGTATGGCTCGATGTTTATTACTTCTGGGTCAAGATATTCGCTCTTACTTTCGCCTTAGGTGTAGTATCCGGCATTACGATGAGTTTCCAGTTTGGTACCAACTGGCCAGGCTTTATGGAACGAGTCGGTAACGTAGCAGGACCATTGCTCGGATACGAAGTGATGACCGCCTTCTTTATGGAAGCCACCTTCCTTGGCGTGATGCTTTTTGGACGAGGACGAGTGCCGGAATGGGTTCATACTCTCGCCACCGTTCTGGTTGCTGTTGGGACAAGTATGTCCGCGTTTTGGATTCTAGTGCTTAACAGCTGGATGCACACACCAAGTGGCTATGAAGTGATTGACGGAATTGTACATGTAACCAGTTGGAAGGAAGTTATTTTCAATCCTTCTTTACCTTACCGTCTTCTGCACACGCTATTAGCATCGGCGCTGACTGCCAGCTTCTTGATTGCGGGTATCTCAGCTTATCAAATAATGAAAAAGCCAGATCACCGCTCAGCCAAACTTGGCCTAAAAGTCGCGCTGTTCGCGGCGGCTGGATTCATCCCAATTCAAATCTTTGTCGGTGACCTTCACGGGTTAAACACGCTTGAACATCAACCTGCAAAAATCGCAGCGATGGAAGGCGTGTGGGAGACCGAGCAAGGCGCGCCTCTTCTTCTGTTTGCGATGCCAAATGAAGAAACTCGCAGCAATGATTTTGAAGTGGGCATCCCAAAGCTGGCGAGTTTGATTCTTACGCATGACTTAGATGGGGAAATCCAAGGACTTAACGAGTTTGCACCTGACCACCCGCCAGTGAAGCCCTTGTTCTTTGGTTTCCGCGTGATGGTTGGTGTTGGTGTCCTTATGTTGCTTGTTAGCTGGTATGGCGCGGTGAAGCTAGCACGTAAAAAAGCGCTACCTAAACCTTACCTGTACACGGTATTAGCCATGACGTTCTCTGGTTGGATAGCCACACTGGCGGGTTGGTATGTTACTGAGATTGGTCGACAACCTTGGTTGGTCAGCGGTGTATTGCGAACATCCGAAGCCGTCACCACGGTTGCGAGCAGTAGCGTGATGACTTCGCTCATTATGTACTTAGCCATTTATGCTGCATTGCTGGTTGCGTACATCCATACCCTATTCTATTTGGCGCGCAAAGACGTTGCAGCCCATGAAGTCCCACTGACACAACAAGAGGCCTAATCATGCTCGACTATCTACCAGAAATTTATCTTCTGCTGCTTGGCTTCTCGGTCTTTATGTATGCCGTGCTCGACGGCTACGATCTTGGCGTCGGTATCCTTTTACCGAGTGATAATGAAGCGCAACGTGACCGAATGATAGCGTCTATCGGCCCTTTCTGGGATGCGAATGAAACGTGGTTGGTGTTAGCCGTCGGTATTCTGCTGATTGCCTTTCCTACTGCTCATAGCTTGATTTTGACGGAACTTTATATGCCGACCGCGATTATGCTTATCGCACTGATCATGCGTGGCGTGGCGTTCGACTTCCGAGCCAAAGCGAACTCGGATCATAAACCTCACTGGGATTGGTGCTTCAGAATTGGCTCGTTAGTCACCGCGCTAACCCAAGGCTACATGGTGGGTCGTTACATCATGGGATTTGAACAATCAACCGAAGCATTTGGCTTTGCTTGGTTAAGCGCACTTTGTGTAGCGGCGGCGTACGTTTACATCGGTGGCGCATGGTTAGTACTAAAAACGGAAGGTGATTTGCAAATACGCTCGGCCCGTTGGTCTCGCCGTGCTGGTTGGTTAGCAGCCTTAGGAATCTTGGTGGTTAGCGTTGTAAACCCAATTGTAAATCAACAAGTTGCCTTGCGTTGGTTCAGCTTCCCAGAAATCTTGTTGCTTGCCCCAGTTCCGTTAATTGTATTGGCAACCATCTTCCTAGTTGATCGCTATTTGCGTCAGGTTCCAATGGTGAATGATCTGGGTGTGCGCTGGCCTTTCTTTGGTGTCACTGTCATTTTCGCGTTGAGCTTTCTCGGGCTTGCGTATAGCTTCTTCCCAGAAGTTGTGCCGGGATTAATGACCGCACAACAAGCTGCCTCCTCGCCTGCGACGTTAATAATCGTGGGCTACGGTGTGATGATTGTTATGCCGGTGATATTGCTTTACACCTTTGTGGTATACCGGATCTTCAAAGGCAAAGCGACAGAACTTAGCTACAAGTAGGAAAGGGAATTCCTCAACAAAGCGCCGCTGCTCATGCGGCGTTTTTTTGCAGTACTCAACGACTAAAGTATCTACCCAAGGCGACTGAGTGGGAACGCTTAGAGAATGTAGCGGCAGCCAGTAGTTTGTTCCTAACTAGAACGAGATAACCGTTTCTCAACTATAGCGATACAGGCACAAAAACAGAAAGAATATTTGATGTTACAAAAGGTAGACCGCCACTTTAAAACGCTTTGAGTATTTTTTGCGCTCAATGTGGTGCAAGTATACTTATGCTTTTTATGACTTGTGAACACTCAATTGCATGTTATGTTGCTGTTGAAATCGTACATGAAATAAGGACAAGAACATGAAGATAAGATGCAAAACGACGCAAAGCATTGAAAAATTTAACCCTGATGACCTCAATCTAAACACAGATCTCTTTGGTATGATTGCTGTTGTATTCGTGTTCATGGCTGTTTTGCTTAGCATCTAGTAGCACTACGTTCATTCTTGTGGCCGTATTCATACCTCATGTGATATGGGTGCTAAATTCTAGATTAAAGCGGATGTGCTAACCCGCACCAATCAGATTATGGCTGCCTCTGTATAGCATCTTCAATTTTGGCGTTGTATAGAGGTGAGATGTGAATAGTTGGCTTGTAGATAGAATGGCGCTTGCACCTTGAGCACTCTTGTGTACTTTCAATTACGCATTACTTTAGTGTAGATACGAAAAAAGGCCTGATAAATCAGACCTTATAGAATGTGGCGGTGAGTGAGAGATTCGAACTCTCGATACGTAAAGCTACGCTTTCACCATCACCTGACGGCGATGTGCCGTATATAGGTCAATGACTTATCTGCACTGAGAAAACAAAACTAGCATGTTAGTGTATGCTGCTGTGTGTGCTTATTCTAACGAAAAAATAGACATTATGCTGACTTTTTTCATCGTCCTTGCAGTTAGACTTACAGTTCCATCTTAACAGTAGTTAGTAGTTTTGATGGAATTATCTTTCACATATGGAATTGTGGATACACATAGATGCATGCTGAAAATGTTTGGAGCAATCCGTAGTTACCTTGCACATTAGGAACTATTGTCTATGACTAGAAATCAATTTTCTATCACAAGCCAAATCATGGATGCAAATCTAAAGCAGTCTCACGGAACAACCCCAACTGAAAAGTTGGTGTTGCTATCCCTTTCTCGATTCCTTGGCGACAAAGAGAAAAAGAACGTGTTTACCTGCTATCCAAGTCAAAGGACTCTCGCAGATAAAGCTTGCTGTTCTACGGTAGCAGTTAATCGTGCACTGAAGAAGTTCGAGGAGTTAGGCTTTATAAAGAGTTGTTATAGAACCACTCTTCATGGGGGTTCTACTTCGAAATTATACACTTGGATTGGGATTCCAAAACTGAAGGAAAAAGAAACAGAAGAACTTAGCGCTGAAGTTAAGCCTAATAACGCTGAAACCTTGGAATCTCTTACGGATAATGGTTCAAAATCTGAAAGTTCCCACATTTTATCAGGATGTACTGTTAGTACGGTAAATCCAAACAGCGTCCAAGCTCAACATACTAATAGTAGTTGGTGGGATGACTTTGTAAGTGAGGAACTAGAGGCTAGAGAGTCACCGTTCTAAGATTGCCTCTTCGGAGGCTTTCTTTCTTTGAGTTGCGTCCCCCTCTAAACTAATGACCATACCCTTGCAAACTGAGTTATCTTCCCCTATTAACACAGTTTAGACAAACATACTAAGAAACATATTATTAATCCTACTACTTAAAATAATAGAATGTTAATCGAACACTGACAAAGATGTAAAATAAGAAAGGGGATGATAATACTTCCCCTTTTAGTGTACCAAATCATTCCCAGTGGATGCACATAATAAATGGCAAAACAGAGTAATGATATATATATCAATATTACGAGAATTTCATCTTAGTATATCTAGCCAATTCTATTGCAGCTAAATCTATATAATCATTAACATTGTCGCATATATCTTCATTAACTAGTATATATGGGGATTCGTAGATAACATTTTCATCATCATTTATAAAACAATCATTAGCAAACAGCTCTCTGTCTATGGGTTTTATTCTAAAACCGATGGGAGAAATAGACCAAGAAATACAACAAAAAACTTTTAGGTATGACTTTGACTTTTTATAATCTTCCATTTTACGCGTATTAATTAATGAATTTAAAAAGCTTCTTTTCTTTTTAATACTATTAACAACGTACTCATCAAATTCTGTATATCCAAATATGTAAATAAACGCATATGGACTTAAGTCACAATTCAACTCTTTTTCTTTTTTTAGGAACACTGGTAAAAACACTCTATTCAATGAGTGCATTTCGAAACCACAATCAGCAAAACCATCACTATAAAGAACTGGTCTGCCGTATTCGAAATTCAACCTATATCCACCTGTCGTTTCAATGCTTTCCTTTTTTTCGTCTCTAAGTACTTCTGGTACTAATATATTATGAAATACCTCATACCAACCATTATCCATCCCCCAAACACCATGCAATGGTAGGCGAGAAATACTCCACTCTATCATAAAATTACGTCCAAAAAGTAAATAAACAAAAATCTATACCTTAACAATTAATTCACCCTAAAAACTATACCGCCTCACCAATCTCGAAACTTATTGTCTTTCCTGTTGACTCTGAAAGTGAGAAATCATCACCATACGACCCACAAACGCTAAATCAGTCAAGAATCTTATTACTAAGTATTTGGGCTCCCACACGGCCCTTACCATTTTTAGAGTTATTGATATACAGATAAAATACAGAGTAAAACAACATAAAGAGACTAATTATTCTCAATTACATAAAAATCAGAATACGCCTACGAAAGCACCGCCATAGCCTTACACTTATTCTCGAATGAAAAACCCGACAAATAAACTTTACCTGTAGTCAACTTACCTACACTATGTCCCATCAGTGAACCTATCAGCTCTTCTTTCACTCCTGCATTAAATAGCTCTGTAATCACGTAGTGGCGTAAAGAGTGAAATGACACACCTCTTATATCTAAAGACTTTAGAAGCACTGAGAAGTACTTACTAGGCTTTCCTGAGTAGCCATTCTGTTTACTGTATGGAAGAGTGAATAAGTGTTCATTCTTTCCTTTACCTGCAACCAACTCATTGAGTAAATTCAGTAAAGGATTAGTAATTGGCAAGGCTCGTTTACTCGATGAATTCTTTAGTTTTTTATCATCATGCTCGTCATTTATGCTCAATGTTGGCTCATCTCCCAATTGAACATCACTTACCCTCAACTGAGCTATTTCATTGAGCCTACAGCCTGTTAGAGCCGCTATGCGAGGAAGATAATACTTCCACTCATCCTTGCTCTTTTTATAGCACTGTGTGGCTTTCAGTAGCTTTCCTAGCTCCTGCTTGGTTATAGCTCGCTTGGGTCTAACTGGTGTCTTTTCAACTGCTACTTTAAGCCAATCTTGTTCTACTTTATGACCAACTCTCCCGAAACAACTAGACAGCAATCTAAGCTTCTTCTTCATAGTAGTAAGGCTACAAGTTTGGGTTTTCTTCCATTGCTCAATGTGTGACTGTCTGACACTGTCTAGCGTCGTTGATGGGCTTACAGAGCTAACAAAGCTATTCCAACAGTTTCTGTATTCTGTTTGGCTTTTGATACTGAGGTCTGTTAGATGATTAGAGATATCAATACTCTGAAGCAAAAGAGCTTGCTTGGACTGAGAGCCTTTGAAGTCGCTGTAGATTGACTTGATGTCTTCTAAGGTTGGGAGAGTAATTTGCTGTATGCGAATTGCTATTTCTGACGCGAGCTTAACCGCTTGGAGGTAGTCTCTCGTTTTTAGACTCAATGTTGGCTGGTGGTGTTTACCATTAACTCTAAGATTCCAGCGGAACGTAAAAACACCCGTCCTACTGGTAATAAGGTAAAGTGATTTTCTAGAAGATAGCCTTTGATTCGATAACATGTGTTAGCTCCAGTGTGGGCTAGCGTTATCTCAATAAGCCTTAAAAACGAAAAAAGGCCTGATAAATCAGACCTCTTAGAATGTGGCGGTGAGTGAGAGATTCGAACTCTCGATACGTTGCCGTATACACACTTTCCAGGCGTGCTCCTTCAGCCACTCGGACAACTCACCGAATCAAATTTTGGTTAGCATCATTGGCTAACGAGGCGCTAATTTAATGATTATGTGCCTGATGGTCAAGGCTAAACATAAAAAAAAGCGCCCTTTTCGAATCGATTGCTCACTAAGTAACTAAATTGAGCAAAACTGGGGCATTTACATGCTTTGAGAATAACCGGGAACACGGAACCAACGGCGGCACATATCCAAGAAGTACCCATACAACACACCCATGCCACAAGAAATAACAGCGTTACTTGCCACTGCGGTCACAATTTGATCTGTAGACGCGCCAACCGCGAATAAGATACCCGCATAAACTGGAGATTGAAATAGTACATAAGCGACCAGATCAGAGATGTTTTTCATAAAGGAAGACGGCGACACCTTACTACCTTGATGCAGCACCCAATCACGAAAAACCCCATACGGCCAAGCAATGGCGATATTCACTGGAATCGATAGCGTACGCGATGCTAGAGATTGCTCAAATGTCATCCCTGAAATCAAAATCTCGACAATCATCCCTGTGATAAAGCAAAAAACAACCATAGCAAAGGTATCCGCTGCGGCGTGACGAATACAAAATGGTCCACGAGACTTCATTTACAAAACCCTTAAAATCAAACACTGCAATTAATAAAAATAATAAAACTATTAACCACTAAAAAGACATCAAGCCAGTTAATGATGCAATTAGAACACACAAAAACCAGCTTATGGCTCTGTATTTAAAATTAAGTTGTAAATTTATAACCAACTTTTAAAGTAAAAGTAGTTTTTTTCACCAATGGCGAGTAAAAACGCCTAAAATTACGTAAAAATGGTACAAAAACACGGATTTCACTTACATAAAAAGGGGTTACGATAATTATTTTGACGTAAAGTTAGAACAAAACTCGGACTGTAAACAGTCACTCCTATAGCTTATGCTACCAAGCTGCGAAAATTCAGAGTATTACCGATATAATCACAGTAGAAGGTCTTGCTGCTTTACTCGTAAAAGTAAAACTGCAAGCCTGTTCATTGCAGGTTAGAAGAGTTTGTGACGACGCTGGATGACGTATGAATAGTAAGAACAATTTACAGTTGCGCCATATTGATTCAGTTATGGTGAGGCCAGCAAAATCGTTAATGTATCGATATCATCTTGGTCCGGGGATTGCTGACGCTTTAAGTTACTTCTTATCCGTTCGGCGACTGAAGAAACGTCGCCACTGAGTTCAAGGGGAGCCTCCGCAATGATCGCTGAAATAGCCTCAAGTGCTTCATTAAGATGTCCATTATCTAGAGCGACATAGAAGTTGAGTAACCACTTTTCAGCATTAAAGCTATCTGCTGCATTTCCATCAAAGTCCGATTGGTACTGATATAACTGTGTCGCATGAAGATACAGTGCATCATTTAATTCAGACTCCACTATTGGTTTCGCTATTATGTGGTCTGCTCCTACATTAATCATACGCTCTTGTGTTTCTTTGAACACATCCGCTGTACAGCCAAAAATCAGTACCGACTTAGCAGGTGAACTCATTGCTCGAATGGCTGATATGGCCCCAACGCCATCTAGAACAGGCATATGATTATCCATCAGTATCAAATCAAATGGTTTGATCGCAACCTCATCGACTGCAAGCTGACCATTTTCGACACTTGTGCACTCAAAGCCCTTGGCTCGGAGGAAAGTTTCCATAATGATCGCATTTGTTCGGTTGTCTTCAACAATGAGTGCTTTCAACCCTTTACAGTTCAATTTATGTGTATTGATTGACTCTACTTTACCCGGCTTGCAAGGTGTAAGGGCAATTTCGACAGTAAAAGTCGTTCCAGCGTCCTCCTGACTCTCTACAACCACTTGCCCACCCATATGTTCCGCGATTTCTTTGACTATTGCTAAACCAAGCCCTGTACCACCAAACCGTCTAGTCGTTGATGACTCTGCTTGCTCAAAAGGACGAAAAATGCGTTTTTGTGCCTCTTTTGAAATACCAATCCCTGTATCTTTTACCTTTAGTATCAGCTTGGTGCCAGCCTTACTCGATTTCTCGGCTAGCTCTACCTCTACGATGCCACGATCGGTGAACTTAACAGCGTTATTGAGTAGATTGAACAGTACTTGACGCAAACGGGCTTTGTCATTGTTGTACCAACGACCCGTTGGTAAATGCGAGACTACTCTAAAGCGAAGACCTTTTTCTGCACATAGCGTTTGATAAACACTCTTGATACTGCCGATAATCGACTCAATTGGGAAAGGCTTATTTTCAAACTCAACATGCCCTTGTTCAATTTTTGAGTAATCTAAAATCTCATTGAGTAATGTCATCATGTGATCACCTGAATCATAAAGTGTTCTCAGGTGCTTACGCTGCTCATCGGTAAGTGGTGTTTTTAACAGTATCTGGGCAGTTCCTAGTACACCGTTCATTGGTGTGCGAATCTCGTGGGACAATGTGGCTAAGAATGCCGTTTTAGCGTTTGTCGAAGCCTGAGCTTTTATTCTCTCCTGCTCTAAATAGATCGTCTTTTCATTGAACTTCTCGATAAGCTGTCCGATTTCGTCATCGCTATCGTAGTCAATATCTATGATCCCACCAGTTTTCGAGTCATCAATCTTAGCGGCAATGCGAACAATTGGTTCAACAATATAGCGATTCAGTAAGTAGTAACCGACCAAGACACACAAGAGCAAAAATGGAATGATCCTCCCCTCAACGCTCATCACTTGTTCAAACACTTGATCGGCGACTTTAGCTTTTGCGTTGACAACTTCCATGCGCCAATCGAACTCTCCGAAATCAAGCTCGCTGACATAAATTTCGTCCGTCAGTTGAAAGTTGTGTTCAATAATCACGTTTGAGTCAGCATCGCGAACCACTACCCCCAAAGAATGCTGGTTCGTGTGCTCTCGAATAAACTGAAAAAGTGCATCAAGTGATAGGTCTACCGTTACAACTCCAGCGAATCGACCGTTTTGGTAGTACGGAGAAGACGCGGTAATCATCTGGACCTGAGTAAAGGTATCGATGTAAACCGTAGACCAACTAACAGAACCTACCGGAGCATCGGCGGCAGCGACATACCAGGCTTCATTATCATAACCGCCAGATTCGGGGTTATTGTAGGAGTGAATTTGGTCAATACCACTATCACTGTTTTTATTGAAGAATAGACTTTTATATCTCCATTGTTCTGCTTTTAGTTCGGGTTTAGGCCATACGCCACCACTAACAAGCATCTTGTCACTCAATTGAAGTATATGTGGAATTATTGTGTTGAGAGATTGAATATTTTCAGTCCCTTGGGCTAGCCCTACTAAGCTGCTCAATACACCTGTAGAACTGAGGAGGGGCTCTTTTATCTCAAGAGCCAGGAGTTGGGTACGTAACTCTAGGTTTTGCTCTAGCTTTTGTCTAACCGGTGGCTCAACAACCAAATAGGCGACAGAACCGATAGTGGCGATAAAGAAGCACAGGTAAAGTGTTAGGGCGAGAATGCTTTTTTTTCTAAGTGATGAGCGAATTTCCATAGATGTGTGAATCATTCCCTAATATCGATTTATCACTAATTGATTGGTAAGATGAGCGCAATCAACCAGCCCATTAACAAATGGTATTCTATTTTGAAACTACAAGACATCCTTTCTCTCCCAGAACTTGACGGTAAACTACTAAACCTAGCAAAAACTCAAGGCTTTGTAACAGCGATGGCTGCAGCGCCAAACGTATTAATGCCTCAAGAGTGGTTGCCATTCTTATGGGGTGGAGAAGAAACAGCGCCATTTACTGACGGTGAACAACTAGAGCAGTACATTGACGAGATTGTACAAATGTGGAACCAAACTCGTCCCGCTCTCCTAGAAGGCACTTGGCAGTGGCCTGCAGGGTGCGCGCTAGATGAGCAAGACATTGTAACAAGTCAGGCTCGCGATTTCTGTGAAGGTGTATTACAAGGCTGGCAACTTGCGCGTGATGACTGGGAAACGTTGATGCCTGAGGATAGCGAAGATAATGCCCTACTCGGTGGTGTTTTACTTTCTCTTACTATGCTTTACGACCCAGAAACAACCATTGAAACATTGGCCGAACAAGGTATGGAAGGCTTAGAGCAGTTTGAAGAGATCTTCAATGCAATGCCAGTGATGTTATGTGGTCTTACCCAGCGCGGTGTTGCATTAGCTGAAGAACAATAGACGCAACGCTGTCGACCATCAAGATTGAACGGCTGAATAGACAAAAAGCTCTCCAAATGGAGAGCTTTTTTGATCATGTTAAAATTACATGTGGAATATACCGCGCCATATCTTGAGTCACTAAGCTACTGTCTTCCCTAATCGAAATACCGGCAGCTCTATCATTGACCAACCAACTGCCAATTAACGTATGGTTGTGCCCAAACTTAGGTAGTGGATGGTATTGCTGGACGATATTGAATTTAGATTCATAAGGCCCTGACGTTTTAACAAAACGTTTTCCATCGATGACGATCTCGATGTTCGCGCCCTCTCGAGAAAATAGTGGCTTGATGACACAATCTCTCATAGTGTTCGCTTTTGAATCGTTAGCAAAATAAGCGGGCAAAAGGTTCGGGTGATTAGGAAAGCGCTCCCACAATAACGGTAAAAGTGCTTTATTGGATAGAATCGACTTCCACATCGGTTCTAACCAGTTTACGTTCGCAGTCGCTAAGTACTTCGCATATTCCTCTTCAAACATAAACTCCCAAGGGTAAAGCTTAAACATCCAACGAATCGCTCTGTCGTCAGCATCCACAAACAGACCATCTTCCGTCACTCCAATATCTTCGACATGCACGAATGCCGTTGCTAACCCTGCCTCTCGCGCGCAATCCTCTAAATACTGGACAGTCCCTTTATCTTCTTCAGTGTACTTGCAGCAGCTAAAGTGAAGTGTTTGTCCTGGTTGGTATTTTGCTATTTCGGCAAAGCGCTCGATCAAAAAGTCTTGAAGAATATTGAATTGATCCGCGCTCTGGTGAACTCGACCTTTATTTACAACATCTTCTAGCCACACCCACTGCCAAAAGCCAGTTTCAAACAAGCTGGTTGGCGTATCCGCATTGTTTTCCAGTAATTTTGCTGGCGAGGTCCCGTTGTACGCGAAATCCAGCCGCGAATAAAGCGAAGGTTCGCTTCGTCTCCATGAAGAAGCGACCTGCTCCCACATAGATTCAGGGATCGCACATTGCGTCAGCAACCGCTCACTCCGAACGACTTCATCCACAATAGCCAGGCACATCTGATGCAGCTCTTCAGTGGGCGCTTCTATATCGCGCTCAATTTGCTCCAGCGTGAATTGATAGTAAGCACTCTCATCCCAATACGGTTGGTCATACATGGTATGGAAACCAAAACCAAACTGGCGTGCTAATTCACGCCAGTTTTCGCGCTCTTGTATTTCTCGTCGAAACATAGTGCTTTTTAACCGCCTCGACTGACCGACACCGCTTTACCAAACCCGCCTCGAGACATCGCCCTGCCAATGGTGCCGCCACCACGTTTATTAAGGCTATTCGTCGCAACTTTGGTCGGCTGATTTCGGTAGGAGCCAAAGAATTGCCCTGCTCCATTATAGAATTTGGATTTATAACGGTACATCGGCTCTGAGTAATAGCTCTTGTTATAACCTTTCAACCCGCTTAATGAGCGACTGTAAAAAAAACCGCCAAAGTTAGGTACATAAGCTCGGGAACTGGAACTGTAGTAACAATCATCCTCGTAGAAATCATTCTCGCATTCGAACTCGCTGCGGTAGCGAGGGGCATTTTGTTCGGCACGAGCTAAAGCTTCTTGGTATGCAATGTCACACTGTTCACTAAACTCAGGCGAGTTAGATTTACACTCATCAGCATCAGAAAAAATGTACCCTTCTGTTTTTGACTCGTACGTAGCAAAGAAGAAAATACCACCAAAGGCAGCAAAGGGAAGAATTTTCCCAATCTTTAAGCTTTTGTCCATGGAAGAACGTTTAACGTTAGAACTCCGCTTCATCGTTCCTCCTAGTAGGTCATGCACGCGGCATTCAATACGCCAACCGAAACAGAAACTGCTGCTAATACAATACCGGCTGGCAGTTCATCTTTTTCGATACGCTCTGCCACTTTCGGAAGTAAAATAAAGCGTACAATTGCAAATGCGATAATTTGAGCAAGCATTGCGACAACGCCCCATACCATAAAATCGACGATATTGACTGAGTTTTTTGCCGCCCCCGAAATCGCGAGACAGTAACCAAGGAAAGCCCCACTTAGCGCAATCGCTGCTGCTGTATTTTGTTTTTCTTTAATCAGATGCCACTCATCGTATGGCGTCAACTTGACGTAGATGAACTTAAACGCCAATACAAAAATAATAGAAACAGAGAAATAGAGTAAAAAGTTTGGGAAGCCTGCTAACAGGCCAGCAATCATGTGCATTATTGTTCCTTGTTCATTTCTTTCCAGGCAAAATCTTCAATACGTTCATCTGCAATGTAAAACAGCTTGGTACTCGCGGGTACTTCAGCATCTAAATCTGGGTTGAGTTGAATACCATCGCCAATATCAAAAGCAATCAGCGTGGCATGATGGCGTCTTTTGAGAAAAACGAAGAGATTCTCAATAGTGGTGGCAGACTGCCCCTCAGGATAAATAACTGAGTATTGCGTCATACCTCGTGTTGAAGCCAAAAGCTCCTGATGAAGCGCACTTGAGCCCGGGTCAACCGCCGCTTTTGCCAACATTTCTGCGCCAACAGCAGGTATGCATTCCGCTTTCGGGCAATGCTGACTTAGAAGTCGGCCTAGCGCTTCATCTTTAAAGTAAGCGACCAAATGAGCGGAAGGGTTTACAGATGCGCAGTATAGAGCGGCTGACAAGGTAATGTCGTCCGAGAGATTATCCACAATAATGCAAGCGGCTTCGGCAATATTGGCGTTTTTCATTTCTTGCGAATCGGTATAACTGGTCACTTTGATAAAACTGATTTCGCCAGGTAACGGGTTCTCTATTTCTGAACGGCTGCATAAAACAATCGGGCGCTTTCCCTCTTCTTCATGTTGTAACATGCGAATAAGGTGCATCGTTCTCGATCCATTCCAGCCCAACAATACAATATGGTTTTCCACTCTTACTCTCCGTTTTCCTAAAATACCCGCTCGCCAATAGTCCATCGCTGCTCCAGCGACACGCCCCAATAATGCGGCGAATAAGCTCAAACCGCCGGGGATTACAAATAGTACGACAACCCATTTACCCATATCTGTTACTGGAGAATGGTCGCCATAACCCACCGTACTCGCCGTAACCATGAGGTAATAGATAAAGTTAGCGAAACTGTCTGTTAATGCTGTTTCACCAGCGAGAACCAGCAGCCACCATGAAAGGCTCACATATAAGCCACTAAAGATGAGAAGGCTTCGGTTGCTCAATTTAAAAAGGTGGGAACTAAGCCACTTTTTAACTACTAACCACACCGCCATAAATTTATGACCTCGATATTCATTGATTGCATCAATAGTAACTCATTGATAGTAAGACACAAAAAAACCAGCCATATTCGGCTGGTTTTTGAGATTTACTTTCAGTTACGCCTACTTTTTAAGCATTACCTTTCACTTGCATATTTAGCTGCTCAGCAAAATCTAGCATGCGGTTCAGTGGGATAAGTGATTTCACACGTAGCGCTTCATCAACAAAAATTTCGTGCTCTTCACCACCTTCACTAAGCGCTTTCTCAATTGCTTTCAAACCGTTCATTGCCATCCAAGGACAGTGTGCACAGCTGCGACATGTTGCGCCTGCACCTGCGGTTGGCGCTTCGATAAGTTCTTTCTCTGGCACAAGTTGCTGCATTTTAAAGAAAATGCCTTTGTCTGTCGCAACGATCATTTGTTTGTGAGGAAGCTCTTTCGCTGCTTTGATCAGCTGACTCGTTGATCCAACGGCATCGGCAAGTTCTACGACGCTTGCTGGTGACTCAGGGTGAACCAAAATAGCCGCATCTGGATACACGCTCTTCATTTTTCGTAGCGCATCAGCAGAGAACTCATCATGAACCACACACTCACCCTGCCAAAGCAGCATATCTGCGCCAGTTTTGTTAGCGATGTACGATCCTAGGTGACGGTCTGGTCCCCAAATAATTGGCTTATCTTCAGCGTCTAAGTGTTCCACGATTTCAAGCGCAATGCTCGATGTAACGACCCAGT
Source organism: Vibrio alginolyticus NBRC 15630 = ATCC 17749 (assembly GCF_000354175.2). Classification (NCBI taxonomy): domain Bacteria; kingdom Pseudomonadati; phylum Pseudomonadota; class Gammaproteobacteria; order Vibrionales; family Vibrionaceae; genus Vibrio; species Vibrio alginolyticus. The sequence continues at coordinate 142,654 of NC_022349.1, read as the reverse complement.
CGGCACGGGCTTTAACCGCTGCTGAAGTATTTGCGTAAACTACAACCGTATGATCAGGGTGAGCATCACAAAACTCGCTGAACTTATCCGCAGGACAGCCAAGGTCGAGCGAACATTCCGCTTCCAACGTTGGCATTAGAATGCGCTTTTCTGGTGTCAGAATTTTGGCCGACTCGCCCATAAAGCGAACACCACCAATAATCAATGTACTTGCAGGGTGACGATTACCAAACTTCGCCATTTCCAACGAGTCACCAACAAACCCGCCAGTGTCTTCAGCTAGGGCTTGAATCTCAGGGTCGGTATAATAGTGCGCGATAAGTACCGCATCTTTTTCTTTGAGTAACTTTTTAATACGCTCAATGTAAGATGCTTTTTCTTCTTCGCTTAATGGAACTGGTTTCGGTGGGAATGGGTAAACAGTGTCGATTTTATCTAATATATGGCTCATTGCTCTTGCTCTACGCAACTTCCTTTAATCCGAGTATTGTAACCTCGTTAATTTTCAAAAACCAACTTGTCGCGGGGATTTCTAGCGGTCTAGCCGTATATCTTTGTTACAGGTAGCATTTCCGAGTAGCTAAATTCGGTGCAACATAAGGTCAGAGGCTCTGCATCATTGCTATCGACTTAGCCGTTCTGCACCAACAGAAAATGGAAAAGAAAAAGGAAGCCGAAGCTTCCTTTTCAAAACATAACGTCTTACAGCTTAGAGCTGGCAAGTTTTGCAGATGCACTACCTGGGTATTCATCAACCACTTGTTGGTAGTACTTTTTCGCTTGAGCTGCATTGTTATTACGCTCAGCGATTTCGCCTAACTTAAGCAACGCATCGGCTCGCTTATTGGAGTCTTTATAAGACACAACAGCGGCAAAACTTTTCACTGCATCCTCATCCTGCTTTTTAGCGAAGTACAACTGACCTAGCCAGTAGTGAGAATTCGCTGAATATGTAGAATCAGGATAATCTTTCTGGAACTGCTGGAACGCTGCAATTGCGCCAGTGTAGTCACGTTTCTTGAGGATGAGGTCGACTGCATTTTGGTATGCCGTTTGCTCATCAACATTTGGTGTGTACTGACCACCTGTTTTAGCCGGTTTCGCTTCTTGCGCAGGCGCGGATTTTATCTCTCCACGAACACGATCCAGCTCGACAAACAACTCTCGTTGACGTTGCAACATTTGCTTCATTTCGTAGCTATTTCGCTCTAATTGACCACGTAATTCACTGATCTCTTGTGACATTTGGTCAATTTGCTGTTGCATTTGGAGCTGAACGCGATTGCGGTTTTGTAGCAAGCGCTCTAGACGCTCTACTTCCGTTTCAGATGAACGGCTCTTAGAGACGGATGATGTGCTGTTGAGATCGGATACTGGAGCTGGTGCAGCGAACGCAAAGTTCGCTGCACTTGCCAGTAACGTAAGCGCAACAGCGCGCTTAGTGTTACTGAACATGAGGATTACCTCGAATTAGTATACTAGAACCGCGCGACGGTTCTTAGCGTAAACTTCATCTGATTGACCTAGAAGAAGTGGCTTCTCTTCACCGTAGCTAACGATTGAGATTTGGTCAGCTTGAACACCTAGTGCTTGTAGGTAGTTCGCTACTGCTTGTGCACGACGCTCACCTAGAGCGATGTTGTACTCAGGAGTACCACGCTCATCAGCGTGACCTTCGATAGTTACGTTAAGTGCTGGGTTCTTGCTTAGGTAAGAAGCGTGAGCCGCTAGCATCTCTTCGTAATCTGCTGCAATTGTTGAGTTGTCAAAAGCAAAGTAGATTGTTTGAGTTTCACGTAGCGCTTGCTCTTTTAGCTCTTGCTCTGTCAACTGACCGCTTTGATCAATTGGCGTAGCTACTGTTGTTTCCACTGCGCCATTGTTGTTTGTTGCTGCACCAGTGTTAGAAGCAGCGTCGTCGCTTGAACTACACGCTGTAACAGCCATTACAGGAAGCGCGATTAGTAGCCCTTTTAGAACCTTGTTCAGTTGCATCTTATTTTCCTTTATTAATCAAACTTATTACTACAAAAACGGTGACCATGCAGGCGCTCGAACACGCCCATTTGTTGCCGGTAATCTAGCTTTGAATCGACCATCAATTGACACCATCGATAGTACGTTTTTCTTGTTGTAAATCGAGCTATACACAACCATGCCACCGTTTGGGGCAATACTAGGAGACTCATCAAGCAAGGTCTTAGTTAAGACTTGAAGAGCACCAGTTTCCAAATCTTGTTTCGCCAAATTAAATCCTGCGTTGCTGCGGTTCACCATAACTAGGAATCGCCCATCAGGAGTAATCTGACCACCCAAATTTTGGCTGCCTTGCCAAGTCAAACGGTCAATAGAACCGCTGCCCAAATTTACTTGATAAATCTGTGGTTTACCACCCCTATCCGATGTGAAAATCAACGATTTTCCATCCGGATGCCAGAACGGTTCCGTATTATTTGATCTGCCACGCGTAATTTGCGTCAGCTTACGAGTGTTAAGGTCAAACGTATAAACATGAAGCGAGCCTGTTTTAGAAAGAACAATCGCTAACTTATTGCCATCTGGCGAAAATCTTGGCGCACCATTGTGACGTGGGTATGAAGTAATTTTCTCACGTTCACCGGTGTAGATGTTCATGATGAAGATTTCTGCTTGGCCATTTTGGAAGCTAACATACGCAAGCTTTTTACCATCTGGTGACCACGCTGGTGACATTAATGGTTGCTTAGAACGTAAAACCAGACGCTCATTGTAGCCATCGTAATCAGCGACTCGAAGTTGGTAAGGGAAACGGTCTTTATCGTTCACTACCACATATGCGATACGAGTCATGAAAGCGCCACGGTCGCCAGTTAACTGCTCATACACCAAATCAGAGATTCGGTGAGCGTACTCACGCATACGAGGCCCTTGAACAGTGGCTACTTTATTGAACAGCACATGATCTTTTGACAGAACCAATTCACCGTCACTACCAAGCGCCTTACTCTTCCCACCTGTTAACTGACCACGCACAATATCAACAAGTTGATAGTTGATAACGTAGTCACCTTGGTCGTTTTGCTTGATTGAACCAGTCAATAGCGCATCCACACCTAAATTGGTCCAAGCATCAAAATTAACTTCTGATTCACTGAACGGTGTTTGTGGCATTTTGCTCGTTGGAACTGGGCTGAATTTACCACTACGTTGTAAATCCGAGGCGATAACAGCAGAAACATCCGTTGGAAGCGCTTGTGTGCCCTCCCACTTAAACGGAACAACAGCAATTGGTCGTGCTGAATCAATACCATCGGTAATGACCAACTCTAATGCGGCATTCGCCACATTTGTCATACTGCTAAACAGTACAAACATTCCTAGTAAAAGGCGTCTAATCACGTCTTATTCCTTTTAGTCCAAAGCAACAGTTATGTTGATGTCTTTTAGTCTTTCATTGACCGCTGATTCTGAAGATTTAGGGAACGTCCCTACCTGAGCTATTGCTCGCTTCGCCGCAGCACATACTCGAGTATCGCCACTCAAAACGGTAACACCAGAGACCATCATATCAGTTCCTGTCGGAATCAATTTGATGTTTACCCTACACTCCTTTCCCAGCAAGTAGTCATCCTTAATCAGCTTTTGCTGAATATTTTGAGTATAGATGGATGACATACGAGAAAGTTCGTCGTCAATAAATTGATTGCGCGCAGCACTGTTTTTACTGACCTCATCCTCAAGACCCGCAAAAATATCATCTAACGCGGCTTCTTGAGCTTTACGCTCACGCTCGGCACGCTCAGCTGCTTCTCTCGCTTTACGCTCTCGCTCCGCTGCCTCTTTTGCCGCTTTCTCTTTTGCAATGCGCTCTTGTTCAGCTTTTTCAGCAGCTTCACGCTCACGACGTGCTTTTTCTTCCGCTTCTTTTGCTGCTTTTTCGCGAGCTAAACGTTCTTGCTCAGCTTTTGCTATAGCCGCTTCTTTTGCTAAACGCTCCTGCTCAGCTTTACGCACGGCTTCTTCTTTTGCCTTGCGCTCTTTTTCTAGCTTAGCAGCTCGCTCTTTTTCTTTGCGAACACGTTCTTCTTCCTGCTTGCGCTCTTGCTCTTTTTTCTTACGTGCAGCTTCTGCTTCTCGCGCCGCTTGAGCATCTTTCGCTTGCTGCTCTTTCAACTTGCGAATTTGCTCTTCTTCAGCTTTGCGGTTTTTTTCTAGCTGCTCTGCTTCGCGTCTCAGTTTATCAAGACGCTCTTGTTCTTTTTTCGCTGCCTTTTCGCGTTGCTGGCGAATTTCTTTCGCTTGTTGCTGCACAAGTTTTGGATCGATGACAACAGCTTGAACCATTTGCCCTGTAGGCTCTGGTTTAGACATGTTGAAGTCCGTCCCCCAAAGCAGGGCTGCAACTAGAATTGCATGCAAACCAACCGATATTGCTATCGGTTTGGCGTATTGGTTGGGTTTCTTCTTGTGATCTTTCATAGATAATTGATGTCTATTCCCTGATATCGGTCATTAGACCTACCTTAGGGATACCAGCTCGACTTAGTTCATCTAGCAATAGAACAACATCGGCATATGGTGTTGCCGCGTCGCCACCTACCGCAACTGGTGAATCCGGCTTAACCTCTCGCTCCGCTTTCACTCGCACAATAACATCTTGCAACGACAAACCTCGCTGAACTTCTTCATCATTTACGCTTAGGCCTAAATTACCCTCGCTATCAATTTCGATGATAATAAAGCTACTGTCAGTCTCGCCAGCAAGGTCTTGCATAGATTCTGCGGTCGATGTTTTCGGAAGATCAACGTCGACGCCTTGAGTCACAAATGGAGCGGTCGCCATAAAAATGATCAACAGTACGAGCATTACGTCGATATACGGAACAACGTTGATCTCCGCTGTCATTTTTCGCTTTTTAGGTTGATAACCCGCCATGCTTTATTCCTTATCCGCGCTGTCTCGGCCAGCCATCGCTTGACGATGAAGGATGCTGTGGAATTCTTCAGAAAATGTTGCGTAAGTGTGCTCTAGTTTACTCACTTTATTGCTTAGGCGGTTGTACGCCATTACTGCCGGAATAGCCGCAAATAGCCCCATCGCTGTCGCGATAAGTGCCTCGGCGATACCCGGTGCAACCATAGACAACGTAGCTTGCTTTACTTCACCCAGCGCAATAAAGGCGTGCATGATGCCCCAAACGGTACCAAATAGGCCGATATAAGGGCTTATAGAACCGACTGTTGCCAAAAACGGTAAGCTTGTTTCTAGCTCATCTACTTCACGAGAAACAGCAACGCGCATTGCGCGGCCAGTGCCTTCCATGATGTAAGCTGGTGAATTTGCGTTGCTCTTACGTAGGCGAGCAAACTCTGTAAAACCTGCGTAGAAGATTTCTTCTGTGCCTTCAATTTCGTCTTTACGCGCTTTTACTTTTTGGTAAAGCTGAGAAAGATCAGTACCCGACCAAAATTTGTCTTCAAACTGCTCTGCATTTTTTGATGCTTGAGAAAGCACTTTGCTGCGCTTGATGATCATTGCCCATGACACAATTGACATGCCAAGCAACGTCAGCATCACAAGCTTTACCAACAGACTGGCCTGAAGAAAGAGATCTAAAATGGAAATATCAGCAGTCACTATTTGTTAGCTCCGAATTTATAAAGGTTGGAATAGCTATTGGTTTCATTTTCTTATTATCGATACATGCTACCTTAACCGAGGCCTTGCACAATATCTTGCCTTGATCATTGACCAACTCTTGACAGAATTGCAGAGAAGCACGTTTTATTTCTGACACTCGGGTTACGACTGTCAGATGCTCGTCCAGCCTAGCCCCTTGGTTAAAATCGATATCCATGTGTCGGACAACAAAGCCGATATTTTGTTCCAGTAACACATGTTGAGAAATGCCTTTAGCACGTAACATCTCTGTCCGTGCGCGCTCAAAGAATTTTAGATAATTAGAATGATATACAACACCGCCCGCATCAGTGTCTTCATAGTACACGGTGATCGGCCAGTGAAAGAGATTTGATGTGCCTTGCAAGGGAGTACCAATATATTCAATTCTTTAAAGTAATTACTATAACTGAAGCGACAGCAATTGGTACCGAGCTAAGGAAATATTTTTGAAATTTGTAGAAAAATAAAAGCTAGGCGAGATACCTAGCTTTTATTCGATGATTTAGTAACCGACTTTATTACAGCATATTTCAGCCTAAATGAAATAAAGTGCCGTTAGATAAATTAAGATAGCTAACGAGAAATAAGGACTAAACAAAACTTGCCAGTACCAGTTTCTTGGCTTGAAGCCCACCCCATACACCATGCTTGAACATACAGACCAAATCAGTGCTGGTGCGACGATTGAGTTAAAACCACCAATTGCTTGATGGTAAGCTTCAGGGTCCCACATCACCAATCCTACGTGCATAAAGCCAAGGATGAGAGATAAGACTCGTAGCAGAGTCTTATCCATTGGTGCGTGAAGTTTCGCTACCTTATCAGCGAGGTTACTCACTGTCTTTATCCATCATTTCTGAGTGCTCTAGCCAAAGAGCGTTGATGATACCGAATGCACAAGCAAGTAGTACACCTAGAATCCATGCGAAATACCACATAGTAAATGCCCCTTAGTAAAGTGAGTTTTTGTTGTCTTCAATGTACTGGTCATCAAGGCGACCAAACATCTTGTAGTAAGTCCAAGATGTGTAACCAAGGATGATTGGCACCATAACAAACGCAACGCCTGTCATTAGGTTCAGAGTCAGCTCAGATGACGTTGCATCCCACATTGTTAAGCTGTGGCTTGGCATTAAGTCTGAAGGCATGATGAATGGGAACATCGCAAAACCTGCAGTAAAGATAACACCAGCAACACCCAAGCTTGAAGTAATGAACGAAATCGCACATTTTTCAAGACGAGATGCCAATACAGCGAGAAGCGGCATTGCAACACCTAATACAGGAGCAGCCCATAGTAGTGGGTAGTTTTCAAAGTTCTTCATCCACGCACCAGCTTCACGGATAACCTCTTTGTTTAGAGGGTTAGAAGCAGCGTTAGTGTCGATACCGCCAACAATGACGTAGCCATCGATATTTTGGATCCAGAAACCAGCCGCTACAAACGCAGCAACCGTCAGTAAACCAGCCAACTGAGCAACGTTGCGCGCACGCACATGCACTTCGCCTGTTGTTTTCATTTGTAGCCAAGTAGAACCTTGCATCAAAATCATGAACAAGCTTACTAGACCACACAACAGTGCAAATGGATTTAGTAGACCAAAGAATGAGCCATGGTATGTTGGCATCAAGAACTCACTCAATTGGAATGGTACACCTTGTAGAAGGTTACCAAACGCCACACCAAAGATGATTGGCGGAACAAAACCACTGATTGAGATACAGATATCCCAGGTATTGCGCCATTTTGGTTCTTCGATTTTAGAGCGGTAGTCTAGACCCAGAGGACGAAGCCATAGCGCTGCTAGTGTCAAAATCATCGCTAAGTAGAAGCCTGAAAATGACGTTGCGTAAACCAAAGGCCAAGCTGCGAACAGTGCACCACCAGCAGTGATAAGCCAAACTTGGTTACCATCCCAGTGAGGAGCAATTGAGTTAATCATGACACGGCGTTGCGTGTCGTTTTTACCGATGATAGGTACAAGCGCGCCTACACCCATATCGAAGCCGTCTGTTACTGCAAAACCAACTAGTAGAACACCGATTAGTACCCACCAGATGAGTCGCAAGATTTCGTAATCAAACATCTTGTTATCTCCTTACCTTACGCTTCTACTTGGCGACTAACTTTGTCTTCAACAGAGTCAGCATTTTGCTCGAAGTGGTAGCGACCCGTTTTCAGGCTACTTGGGCCTTTACGAGCGAATTTCAACATTAGGTAAACTTCTGCAATCAGGAATACCGTGTATAGCGCCAGAATTGCGAAGAGTGAAGTCCAGATTTCACCTGCAGTCAGCGCAGAAGCTGCAACATGCACTGGTAGAATTTCACCTACAGCCCAAGGCTGACGGCCGTACTCAGCGACGAACCAACCCGCTTCAATTGCAATCCAAGGTAGTGGAATGCTAAATAGTGCAGCTTTTAGAATCCATTGTTTCTGTTCAATCTTCTGACGACACGTTTGGATAAACGCCGCACCAAAGACAAACAACATGATGAAGCCACAAGCAACCATGATACGGAATGACCAGAATAGCGGCCATACTGTTGGGATTGAGTCGTCCGCAGCAGCTTGGATTTGCTCTTCTGTTGCATCAACAACATTGTCTGTGTAGCGTTTTAGAAGTAGACCGTAACCTAGGTCACCTTTCACTTCATCAAACGCAGTCATGTTTTCTTCTGACTTGTCGCCCGCGCGAAGCTTCTCTAGAAGTTCATAAGCGTACATGCCGTCACGAATACGATCGACGTGTTCATCACGTAAATCACGAAGACCTGTTACTTGCTCATCAAAAGAGCGTGTCGCGATAATACCCATTACGTAAGGGATCTTAATTGCGTAATCGGTATGCATCGTTTCCTGGTTAGGAACACCAAATAACGTAAATGCGGCAGGTGCAGGTTCAGTGTGCCACTCTGCTTCAATTGCAGCGAGTTTCACTTTTTGAACTTCACCAAGCTCGTAGCCAGATTCGTCACCAAGAACGATGGTAGATAAGATAGCTGCAATACCGAAAGAAGCAGCAATAGCAAACGAACGACGAGCAAACGCAATGTCACGACCTTTTAATAGGTAGTATGAACTGATGCCTAGAATAAACATTGCGCCACAAGTGTAACCAGAAGCAACCGTATGCACGAACTTAACCTGAGCAACTGGGTTTAGTACAACCTCAGAGAAGCTCACCATTTCCATTCGCATGGTTTCGAAGTTGAAATCTGCGCCTACTGGGTTTTGCATCCAGCCGTTTGCGATAAGAATCCAAAGAGCAGAGAAGTTAGAGCCTAGTGCCACAAGCCAGGTAACCGCTAAGTGTTGGCGTTTAGATAGACGATCCCACCCGAAGAAGAATAGACCAACAAAAGTTGACTCCAGGAAGAATGCGACAAGTGCTTCGATCGCTAGCGGTGCACCGAAGATATCACCTACATAGTGGGAGTAATAAGACCAGTTCGTACCAAACTGGAACTCCATGGTAAGGCCTGTCGCCACACCAAGTGCAAAGTTAATACCGAATAGCTTACCCCAGAACTTGGTCATGTCCTTATAGATTTGCTTGTTCGTCATTACGTACATCGATTCCATAATGGCCAGAAGGAAGGCCATACCAAGGGTCAATGGTACGAATAGGAAGTGATACATCGCTGTCAGTGCAAACTGCAACCGCGATAGATCAACTACGTCAATCATGGTAACTCCTATGTGTCGGCTGAATGACACTCTCTACATATTGCAATCCATATTCAGGTGTTATTTACACTTGAAAAATGTTGAATTATCACAACTCATTGTTGCAAAAATGTGCTTCATTGGTTAGTTAATTGTTAAGCATCAGCTAATATAGCTGGGACTAATATTACTTGTAAAAACAGATTGTTTCAAAAGGTTTATAGCCGTAACGCGCTTTGATATACATCAATGTTTATGCGCGGAATTTGCACAAAAATCCATCACATTGATCTAGATCAACCAGTATTGGATACGGATGTTAAGAGAGAGTAATCAGGAGAGAAATTAACCAGTTGCAAGCAAACATCGAGTTAACAATCAATGCTTTTTACTTACTAAACCAGTATGAGAAAAAATTCAAAAAATGTGAGTTTGGTCAACTTTAATGAAGCGCTGGGCAACAAAGGCCCAGCGAGGGAATCTTATTTTTCAATTCCGAAATGCAAATACGCACGATCTGTCGCGATTCTTCCACGCGGAGTGCGTTGTAAATAACCTTGCTGAATAAGATAAGGCTCAAGAACGTCTTCAATAGTGTCCTTTTCTTCACCTATCGCCGCTGCCATGTTGTCGAGCCCGACCGGACCACCACCAAATTTTTCCATAATCGCGAGTAGTAGCTTACGGTCCATGTAATCGAAGCCTTCGGCGTCCACATCAAGCATATTCAACGCCTTATCAGCAACATCGGCACAAATGTGACCATTGCCTTTTACTTCCGCATAATCACGAACACGGCGTAGCAAACGGTTAGCAATACGTGGTGTGCCACGCGCACGTCTTGCCACTTCCAATGCACCTTCAGGTTCCATTGATAAACCTAAACAATCCGCGCTTCGCTGCACGATATCTTGGAGGTCTTTTATCTTATAAAACTCAAGGCGCTGAGTAATACCAAAGCGGTCGCGCAATGGTGACGTTAAAGAGCCCGCTCGGGTCGTCGCACCAATTAACGTAAATGGTGGTAAATCGATCTTAATAGAACGAGCGGCCGGACCTTCACCGATCATAATATCCAGTTGATAATCTTCCATCGCCGGATATAGCACCTCTTCAACCATCGGACTCAAGCGGTGAATCTCATCGATGAACAACACATCGTTTTCTTCAAGGTTGGTTAACAGCGCGGCCAAATCGCCTGCTTTCTCAAGTACAGGGCCTGAAGTAGTGCGAATGTTCACTTCCATTTCATTGGCAACGATATTCGCAAGTGTGGTTTTACCCAAACCTGGGGGACCAAAAATCAAAAGGTGATCAAGTGCTTCGCTACGTAACTGAGCAGCTTTAATGAAGATCTCCATTTGGTCACGGACATGGTCCTGACCTTGGTAATCCGCTAATTTTTTTGGCCGAATAGCACGATCAATGACATCTTCATCACGAAAGGCAGGGTTTTCTGGCGCGATTAAACGATCGGCTTCAATCATCTTTTTACCTTGAAAAATGGTTACCTGAGAGAATAATGCCGCTCGTTTAACAGCAAGTGGCATATTTCTATATCTCGTCATCCTGTACAGCGACGAAGGAGCGTGATACAGGATCTTCTACCCGAGCGATTTATGGTCAAATTGTTTCATTAACCGCTCAGCGTGCTGCTATTAGATTCCCAGTCTCGCCAGGCTCGCTGAAATGACACAAAAAAACATCGTTAAGCGATTGGCATTAACCTTAGAGAATGAGTTATCTTGAACAAATGTTCACTGTGCAACCAGCGTTACACCATTGATTTTAGAGCTTCACGGATCATTTGCTCACTGCTCATGTCCGGTTTAGCGATCTGAGATACCACTTTCGACGCTTGAGTCGGCTTGTAACCTAGAGCTAGAAGCGCACTGATTGCTTCTTCTTCCGCGTTGTTGGATGTCGCACTAGAATCCGCAGGAGCAGCATCCGTAAATGGTGTAAATAGATCGCCAGCGCCCCACCCTTTCAAGCGGTCTTTCATTTCAACAACCAATCGCTCTGCGGTTTTCTTGCCAACGCCTGGAAGCTTAACCAGCGTAGAAACGTCTTCATGTTCCACACAAGTAACAAATTGCGTTGCTGTCATACCAGAGAGAATACCAAGACCGAGTTTAGGACCAACGCCATTGGCTTTGATCACTTCACGGAAAAGTGCTCGTTCTTTTACCGTGTTGAAACCGTATAGCAATTGCGCATCTTCACGGACAACAAAGTGAGTATAAATAATGGCTTCTTCGCCAACATTTGGCAGTTCGTAAAAACAGCTCATTGGCATCTGGACTTCATAGCCAATGCCATTAACTTCAATTAATACTTCAGGTGGTTGCTTTTCAATCAGTATGCCACGAAGACGTCCAATCACTATAAATACTCTTTGGAAATGAATTTGCGACAGGATAATAAAGAACTGGATAGACATCCAGTTAATTTTAACGGTAGCGCCCTTTTCTGGCACTGGTTGCTTTGCCCGCTAACGCAACGAGAGTCTTGTTAGTATTGGCATGACAAATCGCCACACCTAAAGCATCGGCTGCATCCGCTTGAGGCTTGGCGGGCAATTTAAGCATCTGCTGAACCATATGCTGAACTTGCGCTTTGTCCGCGCCACCAGTGCCGACGACAGCTTGCTTAATAAGACGAGCCGCATATTCAAATACCGGCAACTCCGCATTCACCGCAGCAACAATTGCACTGCCACGAGCTTGGCCAAGTTTTAGCGCTGAATCCGCGTTTTTGGCCATAAACACTTGCTCGATCGCGAAAACGTCCGGTTGAAACTGGGTAATGATTTCCGTGACGCCTGCATAAATCTGTTTAAGCCGACCCGGAAGTTCTTTTTCTGAAGTACGAATGCAGCCACTACCAAGGTATTGCAAGTGGCGTCCATTTTGACGAATGACCCCATAGCCGGTAATGCGCGAACCTGGGTCAATGCCCAAAATAATTGACATGAATGTTCCTAAAAATGAGGCCTAATTCGGCCTCAGTCTTTTTATTATTACTTGCTAACTTCGGAGCAAATACCGCTCCCGACACCTTGAGTTTAATCTAGCGTAGCCGCAACGTCGTCAGAGATATCACCATTGTGATAAACCTCTTGAACGTCGTCCAGATCTTCCAAAGCGTCAATCAAACGAAGTAGTTTTGGCGCAGTATCCGCGTCCAAATCTGCTTTCGTAGATGGGATCAGCGACACCTCCGCGTTCTCTGCCTCAAACCCTGCGGCATCAAGAGCATCTTTTACGAGTCCAAAATCGCCTGGGGCCGTGTAGACATCAATCGAGCCATCTTCTGCCGTTTCAATGTCATCAGCACCACTTTCTAATGCTACTTCCATTACCGCATCCTCATCTAAACCTGGGCCATATGAAATCACGCCTTTCTTGTCGAAAAGATAGTTGACGCTACCATCCGTCCCCAGATTACCGCCTGACTTTGAGAATGCATGGCGTACGCCAGATACCGTACGATTTCGGTTATCCGTCATACATTCGACCATGACCGCCGTACCACCTGGGCCATAACCTTCATAGATCACGGTTTCCATGTTGTCGTCGCCTTCACCACCAGCACCTCGGCTGACAGCGCGGTTGACAGTGTCACGTGTCATGTTGTTAGACAGTGCTTTATCAATTGCTGCTCGCAAACGTGGGTTATTTTCTGGCTCACCGCCCCCCTCTTTTGCCGCAACAACGATTTCACGGATTAATTTAGTAAAGATTTTGCCGCGCTTCGCATCTTGCGCTGCTTTACGGTGACGAATATTCGCCCATTTACTATGACCAGCCATAATTCACCTTTTAATGTATTTTGACGCTTAATAACAAAACATGTTCTAAAAGCGTTGCTTGGGAAATTGCTTTGGAAGTTTCTTGGGTTTATTTAAACAAAAACTCCCGCAGTTGCGGGAGTTTTCTTCAAATGTTGTGCGCTTATTCTGCGTCTTTTTCTTTCGCTGCAGTTACTGCGATTGCTAGCTCTTCTAGCGCTGCTGGGTTCGCAATACTTGGTGCGTCTGTTAGTAGACACGCAGCTGCTGTTGTTTTAGGGAACGCGATAACATCACGGATGTTCTCTGTACCACATAGCAGCATTACTAGACGGTCTAGACCAAATGCAAGACCAGCATGTGGAGGCGTACCGAATTTCAGCGCATCAAGCAGGAAGCCGAACTTAAGCTGTTGCTCTTCAGGTGTGATGCCTAGAATATCAAATACGGCTTCTTGCATATCTGCGTTGTGGATACGAACAGAGCCGCCGCCCACTTCGTAGCCATTTAGAACCATATCGTAAGCGTTAGAATTTGCCGCAACAGGGTTTGCTTTTAGCTCTTCTGCAGTCACACCTAGAGGCGATGTGAATGGGTGGTGCATCGCGTGTAGGTTGCCTTCGTCATCTTCTTCGAACATTGGGAAGTCAACAACCCATAGTGGAGCCCATGCAGACTCATCCGTTAGCTCTAGGTCTTTACCTAGTTTCAAACGTAGCGCACCCATTGCTTCTGCAACGATGCCCGCTTTATCAGCGCCAAATAGGATAATGTCACCAGATTCCGCTTGAGTACGATCTAGAATGCCGTTGATCACGTCTTCATTTAGGAACTTAGCGACTGGAGATTGGATACCTTCCATGCCCGCTGCACGGTCGTTAACCTTCATCCAAGCTAGACCTTTCGCACCGTAGATGCCAACGAATTCACCGTAGCCATCAATTTGCTTACGAGTCAAAGATGCACCACCTGGAACGCGAATAACGGCAACGCGGCCTTTTTCGTCGTTTGCTGGACCTGAGAATACTTTGAACTCAACATCTTTCACTAGGTCAGCAACGTCTACTAGTTCCAGTGGGTTACGTAGGTCTGGCTTGTCAGAACCGAAACGACGAATCGCTTCGCTGAACGGCATTACTGGGAATTCACCTAGGTCAACGTTTAGTAGCTCTTGCCACATTTCACGAACCATTTTCTCAGTCGTTGCACGAACTTGGTCAGCCGTCATGAATGACGTTTCGATATCGATCTGAGTGAATTCTGGTTGACGGTCAGCACGCAAGTCTTCATCACGGAAACACTTAACGATTTGGTAGTAACGGTCAAAACCAGACATCATTAGAAGCTGTTTGAATAGCTGTGGAGACTGAGGAAGCGCGTAGAAGCTGCCTTTGTGAACACGGCTAGGTACTAGGTAGTCACGAGCGCCTTCTGGAGTCGCTTTTGTTAGGACTGGTGTTTCGATGTCTAGGAAACCGTTGTCATCTAGGAAACGACGAACAAAGCTAGACGCTTTAGCTCGTAGCTTGATGCGGTCGCTCATTTCTGGACGACGTAGATCTAGGTAACGGTACTTCAGGCGCTGCTCTTCAGAGTTCTTTTGGTTGAAGTCTAGAGGCAGAACATCAGAACGGTTGATGATTTCAAGACCTTTCGCAAGGATCTCAACTTCACCTGTTGCCATGTCTTTGTTTGCTTGGCTCTCTGGGCGAACGCGCACTTCACCCGTTAGTTTGATACAGAATTCATTACGAAGTGTGTTCGCCACTTCATACGCATCCGCCATATCTGGATCAACAACTACCTGAACGATACCTTCGCGATCTCGCATATCAATAAAAATAAGACCGCCTAAATCACGACGACGGTTAACCCAGCCGCAAAGTTCTACAGTTTGTCCTGCAAGGGACTTGTTCAGGTGACCACAGTAATGGGTACGCATAATGAAATTCCCAATCTCTCAAATGTTGTTAACTACGCTCTGTCAGCCTCATTGCTAAGCAGAGTAAAGATTCAGTTATACGCTGAATGTCCACGAAAATCGACTACTCAACATACAATTACGTGTGTTTTATCATTCACTGGTGCTTTTTAGTACAACAAATGTTCAAAAGCGCACCAAAGCGAAAAAATTGGGGAGGATTATAGCGTGAAATTACCTATTTCAGCAAAACTCTCGTAAAGTATTCACACGAGTAGCAAGCAGTAAAGAATAATGGATAACTTACCTCTTCGACTTGGATTGACGATGTGGTCGCACAATCAATGGCAACAAAGTTTTTACGGCAGCGGGACAAAGCCCGCTGAACGTTTAGAAAGGTATGCGCAAGTGTTTCATACCGTGGAAGGCAACACGACATTTTATGCCACACCGACGCTCAATACAGTGCAAAACTGGAGAGCCGCAACCCACGATGATTTTCGCTTTACTTTCAAACTTCCTAAAGCCATCACTCATGAGCAAATGCTAAGAGGTTGCAGCGAACAACTGAGAGACTTCATGAAAGTCATGGAGCCTTTGCATGACCGTGTGGGCCAATGGACAATTCAATTACCAGCCGCATTTGGTCCTGAGCACCTTGATCGACTGAAAAAGTTCTGTGCGAGCTTTCCACCTAACTTCCCTCTCGGTGTTGAGGTTCGTCATATGGCATTTTTCTCCAAAGGCGAAGAAGAGCGAGCACTTAACCAATGGTTAGTAGAGAATAATATTGACCGTATTATTATGGATAGCCGCCCAGTCTTTGCCGCTAAGCCCGACAATGAGGCGATCATTGATGCGCAAATGAAAAAACCACGAGTCCCTGTCCACGCCATTGCTACCGCTTCACACCCTTTGATTCGCTTTATTGGTCATCCAGAAGAACAGCAAAATTACGAGTTTTTTAAACCATGGCTCAGCAAGTTGCCACAATGGATTGCCGAAGGTAAACAGCCATATGTCATGATCCATACCGCAGACAATATAATTGCGCCAGAGTTGGCTGCAAACCTGTATAAAGACATACAAAAACGTATCACGCTCCCTGAGTTAGCGCCTTTCCCAGCTGACGATGGCAACTCGCAGTTACAGATGTTCTAACGCAACACATGACAGAGGCGCGAAATTCCCATAAAATACGCGCCTTTTTTGGTGCCTGACATTTTCAGGCGGCTTGTATGCAGAGACTTAGTTATGAACCCTAAGAGCAATCCAGATACTATTTTTTCGGCTCCAATCGATAAAATTGGGGATTTCACGTTCGATGAACGCGTAGCGGAAGTATTTCCTGACATGATTCAACGATCGGTACCGGGTTACAGCAATATCATTTCTGCAATCGGTATGCTGGCAGAGCGTTTTGTAAAACCTCACTCAAACATCTATGACCTTGGCTGTTCTTTGGGTGCTGCAACATTGTCTATGCGTCGCCATATCAAACAAGAAGGCTGCCAAATCATCGCAGTGGACAACTCTCCTGCGATGGTTGAGCGTTGTAAACTTCACGTCAACGCTTACCGCAGTGACACTCCTGTGGATGTAGTAGAAGCAGACATTCGCAATATCGAAATTGAAAACGCGTCAGTGGTGGTGTTGAACTTCACTTTGCAATTCCTCTCTCCAGAAGATCGTTACTCCTTGCTCGAAAAAATTTACGCAGGCCTTCGTCCGGGCGGCATTTTGATTCTATCTGAGAAATTCGTCTTCGAAGATGAAGTGTCGAACGAACTGTTAATTGACCTTCACCACGACTTTAAACGTGCGAATGGTTATAGCGAACTAGAAATCAGCCAAAAGCGCAGCGCGATAGAAAACGTAATGCGCCCAGATTCAAAGAAAGAACATAAAGAGCGTTTCGCTAAAATTGGCTTTTCTAGCTACGATGTTTGGTTCCAATGCTTTAACTTCGGCTCCATGTTCGCGATTAAATAGACCATGCATACAAAGCCTGAACTATACCGATTTCGGCTTTTGTTAATAATTTATACCCATCAACTCAGCGATTAACTAACTATGTTTAACTTTGCAAATTTCTACCAATTGATTGCCCAAGACACTCGTCTTCAACCTTGGCTTAATGTGCTTCCACAACAGCTAACGGATTGGCAAAATGCAGAGCACGGTGACTTTGGTCGCTGGTTGAAAGCCCTGAACAAAATCCCAGCGGGTAGACCGGACAACATCGACATTGTTGATTCTGTCACGATTTCAAACAATGAGCCCATGCCTCAAGGGGAACTTAAAAAGCTAGAAAGCTTACTTCGTACATTCCATCCTTGGCGCAAAGGCCCATACAACGTACACGGCATCCATATTGATACTGAGTGGCGCAGTGATTGGAAATGGGACCGCGTGCTTCCGCATATTTCACCATTAAAAAATCGCAGCGTACTCGATGTAGGTTGTGGTAACGGCTACCACATGTGGCGCATGCTAGGCGAAGGTGCACGCTTAACTGTCGGTATCGATCCATCTCACCTGTTTCTAATTCAGTTCGAAGCAATTCGTAAACTAATGGGCGATGACCAACGTGCACACCTATTGCCATTGGGTATTGAACAACTACCTAAGTTAGAAGCGTTCGATACGGTATTCAGCATGGGCGTGCTTTACCATCGCCGCTCGCCTCTCGATCATTTAGTGCAACTAAAAGATCAATTGGTATCTGGTGGTGAACTCGTATTGGAAACACTCGTGATTGAAGGTGATGAGAATGCAGTACTGGTCCCGACTTCTCGTTACGCGCAAATGCGTAATGTCTATTTCTTCCCTTCAGCAAAAGCCCTAAAAGTGTGGTTAGAATTGGTCGGTTTTGAAGATGTTCGTATCGTTGATGAAAACATCACATCCGTAGATGAACAACGTACCACAGATTGGATGACGCATAACTCTCTACCTGACTACTTAGATCCGAACGACCCAAGCAAGACTGTAGAAGGCTACCCTGCCCCTCGCCGCGCGGTTCTTGTCGCTCGCAAATCATAATTCGCTGAGATTCCTGACATTGTCTTAACTCATTTTACGAGTTAAGACATTACCCTCTTTCCTCGTAATGAGCGAGTTTGATTTTTGAATCCATTTTTCACGTCAAAATATAAGCACGCTCTAAATAAGGATGCGCTTTTATGTCCTTGATTTTTGGCTTTTCATCACTATTCCTCAAACAATAAGTAATAGAGAAACATTCTTACTTGTGAGGCTTTATCGATATAAGCTAAACTCCTAAAAAATAAACAACTTAATCCAATCCCAAGGTTTTCAATGTTATTACGATTGACCCCGATTGTTGCCATCGCCTTACTATCTGGATGCTCACTAACCAAAGGCGAACAGTACCACCAAGAAACGTTAGCGGCGATTCAAAATTCAGAAGCGAATGTCAATAATCGCATTACCAACCTAGAGCTACAGCTCAGCAACCAATCGGACTATATCGACAGCCTTGAAGAACAAGTCGATAAACTACAGGTTGAACTTCTTACATTTCGCGATGAAGCAATGGCAGAAGTAAAAAAACCGAAAGAGCCGATTATTGTCCAATCTCCCGCTCCTGTGGAACCAACCCCAACTCACGATATTGTCCTTGGCTCTATCGAAAAGGTCACTGTAGAGTCGATTAAGCAAACTTTTGATGCACGTATCGACACTGGTGCCGCGACGTCGTCTTTAAATGCCGTTGATATTGAAGAGTTCGAAAGAAATGGCAAAAAATGGGTCCGATTCCACTTAGCAGACACCAGTAAATCCGAAGAAGAGAAAAGTACTTGGATCGAAGCTCCTGTCATTCGCTACGTCAAAATCCGCCAGGTTACCAGTGAAGAGTTAGAACGCCGCGCTGTGGTAGAACTTTGGGTGCGCGTTGGAAAAATTCATGAAAAAGCGCAATTTACGTTGGCAGATCGCTCACATATGAACCATCCTATTTTACTGGGTAGAGAATTTATGCGCGACATAGCACTTGTCGATGTAAGTCGTACCTATATCCAAACGGACGAAGATAAAAAATAATAAGGTAGATTATGACGTCAAAAATACCGTTTTACCTTTCTATCATCTTATTGGTGATTGCGGGCATTGCTCTGAGTGTTTTCAGACATGAAAACTACGGCGTGCCTTGGACGCCAGGCGAAACTCGCCAGGTATGGGATGTAGAAGCTCGTATTGAGTTCAATGCTAACGGCAACGAAGTAAAAGCGTCACTTGCAGCACCTCATACACAAAGTGGTTACACACTTATCGGTGAATCTGCTTCCTCATCAGGTTATGGCGTTTCCTACATCAATGACGATTCAGGCCGTCGTGCAGAATGGTCAATTCGCCAAGCTCAAGGGCCACAAACCATATACTACAAAGCCCAGTTCTTAGTAGACCCTCAGGCTAAAGTCACTCCTTTACCGCCAACGGAAGACATTACGCCACCAACGCTATCAGCACCACAAGCAGCAGCGGCAAATGCCCTTATCGAACGTGCGATGAGTCGCTCAGCCGATAATGTGACGTTTACTCGTGAGCTTATCAAAGCGCTTAATGACCCAGATAGCCAAAACTCGTCGCTACTACTGAACGATTTCAGCCGTACTGATGCACTGCATAATATTTTGCTTACCGCAGGTATACAAAGCAAAACCGTCGGTGTTATCGAACTAGAAGATGGTCGTCGACGCCAAACAATTCAACCAATGGTTCAGGTTTGGTCAGGTAAAGATTGGGTACTGTTTTCGCCAAAATCCGAACAAAAAGCAGTGAAACCCAACTTGTTAGTGTGGGATGAATCAAACGTATCCTTACTTGACCTTGTTGGTGGTAAAAATAGCCAAGTGCATTTCTCGATGATTAAGCAAGAAATGACACCACAACAAGCTACAAACAACAAAATAGAAGCAGATGGATTACTGAATATTTCAATTCATAGCTTACCTTTGGAAGAGCAAGCGATGTTCAAAACCATCATGCTCATCCCTATTGGTGCTCTGATCGTTGTGTTCTTGCGTGTGATTATCGGCCTGAAAACATCCGGTACCTTCATGCCTGTGTTGATTGCCGTTGCTTTTGTTCAAACTCAACTATTAACGGGTATTGTCGGTTTCTTGCTAATTGTAGGTACAGGCCTGATTATTCGAAGCTATTTGTCTAGGTTGAACTTATTGCTGGTAGCAAGGATATCTGCGGTCATTATTACCGTTATCATGATCATCTCGGTGTTCACCGTTGTTGCGTTTAAGATGGGCTTAACGGAAGGCCTAACAATTACCTTCTTCCCTATGATAATCTTGTCTTGGACGATTGAACGTATGTCAATCCTATGGGAAGAAGAAGGTGCGAAGGAAGTTGCTCTGCAAGGTGGTGGTTCATTGCTGACAGCGGTATTAGTTTACCTTGCAATGACGAACTCATACATTCAACACTTAACCTTTAACTTCATTGGTCTACAGTTGATTGTTCTGGCCGGTATTCTATTACTAGGTACTTACACAGGTTACCGCCTCACTGAGCTACGACGCTTCAAACCACTAGCGGAGGACTAAACGATGTTCGAAAGTTTTACTTCGCCGTCTAAGCTTCGCCATAAAGGCATTATGGGGATGAACAAGCGTAACCACAGCTATATTGGCCGTTACAATGATCGTTCTAAATACCCACTTGTCGATGACAAGCTAAAGACCAAAATTATTGCACAGGCAGCAGGAGCAACAGTTCCTGCCCTGATCGGTGTCATTCATAACCAAGCTGAAGTTAAGACTATCCACAAAATGGTTGAGAACTGGCCTGGTTTTGTAATCAAACCTGCACAAGGTAGTGGCGGTAAAGGCATTCTGGTTGTTACGTCTCACAAAAACGGGGTATATACCAAACCCTCCGGCTCTACAATTGGTAGGGATGAGGTCGAGCGTCACATTAGTAATGCGCTTGCTGGCCTTTTCTCTCTTGGTGGTAAAAATGACGTTGCTGTGGTTGAAAACTTAATCAAGTTTGATGACTGTTTTGATGGCTTCAGTTATGAAGGCGTACCAGATGTTCGGATCATCGTATTTAAAGGTTATCCAGTTATGGCGATGATGCGCTGTTCTACAGCGGCTTCCGACGGCAAAGCAAACCTTCACCAAGGTGCCGTAGGAGTAGGCATTGACATCGCGACAGGTAAAGCCGTCAGAGCGGTGCAGTTCGATCATCCAGTGACTCATCACCCTGATACAGGTAAAGACCTTTCGACCCTTCAAGTACCGCATTGGGAGCGCTTGCTGGAGCTTGCGTCAAGTGCCTGGGAAATGACAGGTTTGGGATACATGGGTACGGATATGGTGCTGGATAAAGATGAAGGACCTATGGTTTTAGAGCTTAACGCTCGCCCTGGTCTGGCAATCCAAATCGCTAATGGTGCAGGCTTGCTTCCTCGTTTGAAACACATAGAGAGCCTTGGCACACCTGCTGAGTATCCAAAACCGATTGAACGCGTCGCTTACGCAGCAGAGCAGTTCGGTGTGAAGCCGTTGTTCTAACCCTCCGACCTAATGTTCGTTATTACTCGCCAGTAATTGTCATGATTACTGGCGTTTTTGTTCCCGCATCCAAAAACCTTGCACTTGCTCTCCTTATTAAACACATCCTTCTCATATATAAGTTGAATCAATGATCGAGCTAACAAAATCAACATAGATCGTTTCTTTTCTACTTTGCCTTTTGAGTATGATGAGAGCTCCCCTTACTCAACTTGAGAGGTTGGGAAATGCTAATAAAAGAAACAAATAATGATGAACCAGAGCTTGAAGAACAAGAGAGCTTAGACCAACACCTACAACGCTTGTCTGAGCTTTCTGTCCAAGCACTTGAAGAGCTTGCTGAAATGATCGAAGTCAGGGACGATATTCCAGAGGAATAAACGTCGCTTCCTCATTAAGTTCCGTTAATAAGCCGAGACTGCCGTCCTACAGTCTCGGCTTATCTTATGTATTTCGAAGCCTGCCTCGTAAACAGATACAAAAACGCCCGCATTCATTGCGGGCGTTTTGTTAGATTCGAAGTTTACGATTCAAACTCTTCAATCATCTCTTGTGCTTCGGTCTTAGGCTTATCCGTTTGACCAAAACCGCGCAGACCCACTACGTGTACGTGTTCGTGGTCTTTAAACACCTTACGCACCAGTTTGTAGGTCGTACCTTTCTCTGGGCTGATGTTTTCTGGTGCCGCGATAAGAAGCTGCATATCCAGACGGTCACACAATTCGAACAATGTCGCGATCGATTTCGCATCCAGACGCGCTGCTTCATCTAAGAACAGCAGACGACAAGGCACAATGTCTTTACTGCGCAGGCGGCGTGATTCTTCTTCCCAGCTTTGAACAACCATCAGTAGGATTGACTGACCAGTACCGATCGCCTCACCTGTTGATAGCGCGCCAGACTCAGCCTGTAGCCAACCATCTGTACCACGGTTCACTTCTACACTTAGCTCTAGGTAGTTACGGTAATCCAGTAGCTCTTCACCCAAAACCTGAGGAGAACGTTGACCCATATCGATATGTGGGTTCACACGTTGGAACAGCTTCGCCATTGCTTCGGAGAAAGTAAAGCGAGTCGATTCAAACAGGTCTTTGTGCTGCTCTTGTTGTGTCGCTAGACCGTTCAGTAGCACTTCGTGACTTTCGCGGATCTTCACGTTTAGACGTACGCCCTTCACCTGACCAAACGAAATGTTCGACAAGCCTTGATTCAGCATACGAATACGGTTTTGCTCACGCTGAATCGTCTTCTTGATGATGCTCGCTACCGACTCAGAGCTGATCGCTAGACGGTTTTCACGTTGCGTTAGCTCTTCCGTTAGACGCGCCAGCTCGACTTCCATCTCTTCGATTGCTTCAACTGGGTCATCAGTACGGATGATATCCTGACGAATACGCTCACGAAGGTGTTGGTATACAGCAATATAGAACAGAACTTTACGCTCTGGGCGAGCGTTGTCTTCTGATAGACGCAGCGCATCACGCAGGTCGTCATTGTTCGCAACCGCTAGACGCAGCGCACCCAGTGATTTATCCGACATCGAACGCAGTTCATCCGCTGACATGTAAGCCAGTTCACGCTTGTGTAGACGACGTTCAACATCGTTCTCGCGCGCCAGACGAAGTACAGAGCACCAGCCAGCTTTCGCTGCAACCACAAAGGTACGTAGCTCAACGTATTCTTTCTGAACTTTCTTCAGACGTTTCGCCAAGCCTTTCATCTCTAGTTCAGTAGAGGTGATTGTGCGCTCGTATTCGCTCTTACGGCTACGAGACGTGTGTAGACGCTCATGCAATTCATCACGACGACGCATTGCACGTTCTTCAGCACCTTCGTCCGCGTTCACGCCAAACTCTTGAAGTTCTTGTTTGAACTCTTGAACCGTTTCCAGTTTCGCTTGGTGTGAACTCTTCAATGACGCCAATACTTGGTTGTATTGGTTCATTTGGCCTTGCGACTGTTTCAACTCTTCACGAGAGCGTGTACGCATTTGTTCAGCTTGAACCAGTTTTGCTTTTAGCTGCTCGCTCAGTTCGCTGCTCTTGTTCAGTAGGTCTACTGAATCTGAGTAAGCGAAGTAGTGGCGACGCTCAACGAGATCTGAGAGTGCAAAGATTTGCTTCTTAAGATCTTGTAGCTGTTCGTCTGCCGCTTTGTATTCTGCTTCTAGCGCGTCGAATTGCTCTGGGTCAGCATCAAGCGCAGACGCAATATTCTCTAATTGCGCGACGGCTTTTGCATGGTTGCTTAAGAAGTTCTTCGCCTCTGCAAGCTGAGCGATTTTCTCTTCTAGCTCATCAAAACGCGCTTGCAATGACTCATCTTCAACAAGCACCATGTGTGACGCTAGCTTGTCCAGAGAAGACAACGCTTGCTTGCTGGTTTGAAGCTGAGAACGTTGTTGTTGCTCTTTCACATCCAGATCCGCCAACACGCGAGCAATTTGGTTACGCTTATCACGAATAGTTGCCAGTGCTTGTTCTGGATCGGCGTCAAAAGCAACCTGAATGTGGTTAGACACAAATAGGTTAAACGCTTGGTACAAGCGCTGCATTTTCTGAGAATCAAACGCCGCTTTTGCGTGTTTCTCTACCACTTCTTCTCGTTCGTTACGCAGCAACTCTAGACGCTGCTCACGTGCCGCACGGCCAAACAATGGGATCTCAGGCAAGCGAGAGTAACGCATTTGGCGATCGTTCATACGAACGCAAACCGCGCCCTCTAACTCTTCTGCATCGAACGAGCTGTCATCAAAGGCATCGATGTCACCTTCAATGATGTACAAGTCTTCTGGACAGTCGTCTAGCTCTACCAGTTTCTCTTCGATGCCTGACAAGTCAGAAACAACGATAGCGTGACGAGCCGGACCGTACATCGCACTGAAATAAGGCGCGTCATCAATCGTGATGTCATCGTAGATCTCAGACAGCAATACACCGCCCAGCGTATCTGCCAAACCTTTCAGGCGAGGGTCATTTGAACCACCAGGAGAAGCAAGACGCTCAATCTCAGAGTCTAGCTGGCTACGGCGCTCAGCAAGCTTATCTTTAGCTAAAGACAGCTCCCTTTCTTGTTCAAGGACAACTTGCATGTGGTTCATTACCGCATGGCGATCCTCAAGCTCTTCACCGCTCTGCTCTCTCAGTTTCTCTAGCGCATCGTTCGCCGCGATCCAAGCTGGTGCTATTGCTTCAAGCTTACTGATTTCTGCCACCGCGTTTTGCTCTAGACGGCGCTGTTCACCACGCTGATCACGAACTTCTTCTTGAGCTATCTCTAGTGATTCGATTTGCGTCGCATGACGTTCACGTTCTTGTTCAAACGTAACCTCATCGGTTAGTTCAACGTGATATTGCTTTTTGTATTCAGCAACCAGTTCACGTGCTTGACGCTGCTGGTTAAGGCTGCGTTCGAGATCACGGTGTTGTGCTCGCCATTGCTGTTCGTTTTGTGCGATTTGTTGTGACTCACGCGCTTTCGCGATTGCAGTTTTCGCATGTTCAGACGCGTCTTTGCGCTCAACTTGACCAACGATGCTTTGTACCAGTTTAAGCGCGGTTTCAAACTGCTCTGCCGCTGCAGAGGACATGTCCAGTTTGTGCTTAACCGATAGCAACGCATTGGTGTGTTCTGATTCTTTGCTCTTAAGCTCAGAGACAAGCGCTTGAGCCGATTCCGCCGTTAGGCTGTCATCGCCAAGTAGCTGCTTCGCTTTCTCCAGCGCTTGAACTGCTTGTTGATATTGAAGGGCGCGAGTTTGCTGAACGTCAAGAGCTTGCTGGTAATCAGCAAGTTGCGTCTTAAGGCTATCCACCTCTTCTTCTGCAACGGTAGCTTGCTCTTCAGCCATCATCACGCGTTCTTGCGCTTCTTCCACTACCATCATTTGTTCTTCAAGACGCTCGCTCAGCTCTTCAAGATCTTCTTGGTAGCGTTCGATCTTCTCTTGCTGACGCAGCGCGTTTTGCACCAGTTGCAAGTGATCAGAAGCCGCTTGGTAGTCTTGCTCTAAAGAAGATTCTGATTCGATCAGCAGTTCCAGCTCTTCTTGAACGCGATTAAGCAGATTGTTTTGCTCAATCAAGGTCTCGCGAGAACCAAATAACTCTGAACGCAAAGACAATGTCTGTTCTAGTTTTTTACGACGCTCGTTAGCATGGCGCATATAGTCCGCTGCCACGTAGTTAGTCGACTCTGTGATCAAGTGTTTGAACAAGTCACGGTCTGCTTGCGTAGTTTTGATCGCTTCTAGCGTCATGCGGTTTTCACGCAGCGCCGATTCCATATCTTGGAACGCTTTCTTCACGCCGCCGTTTTGTGGCAGAAGGTAGTCACGTAGCGAACGGGTAATCGCACTTGAGATACCACCGTAAAGCGATGCTTCGATCAGGCGGTAGAATTTAGAACGGTCACCAGAGTTACGCAGTTTCTTCGGAATCACACCGAATTCAAACATTTGTGCGTGGTAATCCACGATAGAAGAGAACGCTTTGAACTGAACGCCTTCAAATTCCGCGATCGATTCTTTTACTTCGTTGATTTGACGTACACGAGCTTGAGTCGCAGATACGCTTTCAACCAAGATATCCGTTGGTTTCACATGGCTTGGAAGACCTTGGATCACAAACGGTTTGATGTCTACTTTCTTATCACGACCCGCAACTTGCTGTAGTTTTACTGCAAACAATAGGCGTTGGTTACGTGAGTTCACCACGTCTAGCGCCGCATAACATGCGCCCGGCTGTAGCTTACCGTACAAACCTTTGTCGCGAGACGATTGGCTGCTGCCTGCTTCTGTCGTGTTACGGAAGTGCAGCAGCGTTTGGTCAGGAATCAATGCGGTGATGAACGCCGCCATTGTGGTTGATTTACCTGCACCGTTACCACCTGATAGCGTGGTGACCAGACCATCGATGTCAAACGTACGGGCAAAGAAGCCGTTCCAGTTGACCATGGTCAGCGATTGGTATTTACCGCGTTCAATCATGCTCATGCTTCACCCTCTTCTGTTGTTTCTTCTTGGGCTTGGTCGTCTTGATCTTCTTCAGACAATAGGCTGCCTTGGCTTGGCTCTTTGGTGTGCACTACCGCTTCACCATCACGGATCAGACGCAATTGCGCTTCACGCATATCATCGCCAATACGTACATCGGCACCAAAGCGGAATACCGCTTCACTGATGCTGAATTTACCGGTCTCACCGATGTTGATGATCATGCCTAGGCGACGCAGACGACGAAGTGACGTACGTACTTTTTCAAACAGCTTTTCTTTATCAAGGTCAGAACCGGTAGCACGGTTCGTCACTAGCTTCATCAGCTTATTTTCATCTGCTAGAGCAAGCAGTTCGTCGTACAGCTCTTGGTTAGTGAAGATGCCTTCGTGCGCAAGACGCTCTGGGCTTAGGTAAAGGAAACACAGTACCTTACCCACCAGCATATCCAGTTCAGAAAGAACACTACGGCCAATCAGAGATGTTGAACGTGGACGAAGGTAGAAGAAACCTTCTGGCGCTTTCACCAATTCGGTGTTGTAGCGTTGGTAGAAAGAAGAAAGCTCAAGTTCGAAATCCGACAACAACGCGTGGTTGTCTAGATCTTCACTTGAGATATGACGCCCTGCTCGAAGCATGCTGTCTAGCGCTGGGAACAGAGGGTTAGAAATTGCTTTTGCCAGATTCTCTGACATGTATTCATTAGTATCGGTCGATGACATTCGCTTGTACCTTTGCCCCAAATTCGTTGATTGCTTTCCAGTCTGGCTGAACAGCTTGGTAGTCGGATTCTGAGTAACCCAGACGTACCGCCTGATCAACGACAATGCGAGCTAAATCAAAGTGATGAGTGTATGGGTGTTGTGCAAGGTAATCTCGCAGTACCACGCTCAAGTCGATTGGTGTGCCTTGATCTTTATGCGCTTTTAGCATGTCACCAATTCGCTCTGCCAACTCATCATTGACTTGTTGAAACTCTTCGTATTCTACTTCCATCGGAACTTGACCCGTTACCTCGTCATCACGCAGTACTAGGGCTTCATCACGAAGGTCAGAAAGCCTTTCCGCATCTGCATAAGTCAGATACCAAGGCGCATCGAAGTAATCTTTGACGGATTGACGCAGACGCGAGCTAAACGCACGGTTCTTATCCATATCAATAGCAGTACGGATAAACTTGTGTACGTGTCTGTCATAACCAATCCAGAGATCGATCGCTTGCTGGCCCCAGCTTGTGATTCGGTCCAGCTTCATTTGCAGACCAAACAAGGCTTCTTCGATGAACTCCAGCTCAGGGTCACCGTAAACAATTTCTTGAATATCTAGGATCTGAGTTTGCAGTTCATCACTGGCAGCTTGCAGCGTATCTTGAAGTTCACGCAACGTGCTCGACGTTTCTGACAGTAGCGCTTCACAGTTGTTGATCGCTTCACGCCAGTCTTTGTTAAGCAGATCAGCAATCTGTTGTTTAACAGACTGTTGCTGCTCATCCATCACACGTTGGTTAAGGTCGATTTGATCGAAGATCTCGCCTACAGAATATTTCAAAATTCCGTAAACGTTTTTCTTCCAGTGGCCCGGAGTGCCACCCTTTTGTGCAGCTTCAATCGCTTTTGCCATTTCATCCGCTACCATCGATAGCTGGATAGAAAGACGCAGTTTCGAGAACTCGCGATGACGCACGTAGTAGTCGGTAATTCCTATCGCTAATGGCGACAAGCGGTAAATGCTCGCTCCGTCAGTAATCTCACTGACAAAACGGCTCATAAGACGCTGCTTAACCATCTCGTTGATGGCATTGTTCGCACGGAAAGCCGAAGCTTCGCCGGTCTCATCAAAAAGTCGAGTGACGATGGCAAATGCGTCGTGCAATTCACCTTCACCCAATTCTTCATCGAACCTTTCATTACTTAGTACAGCGATGGCAATCAAAAATGCCAATCGCTCAGTGGTCAGGTTCAACGAGAAATCGTGCTGCTTAACCCAGCCAACCAACTCATCGATTGGTTGCTCTGCAGCATTGAGAGTCATCTCACTCATCGTTATTCCTGTTTATCGTTCTTCTTAGCCCACACGTGTATGTAGCGGCCTAATGAGAGGTATGGCTCTTGTCGACAAAGTTGTTTTTCTAGCGCCAACACATCTTCAAACTCGTAATCGCCCATGTATTGCATATTGCCTATGTAATCACTGAAGGAACGAATACCAGATTTGCCACAAATACTAAAACCAGAATCTTCTATCCATTGATAGACCTCTTCGGGTTTTAGGCCTTTCTGCGGCTGTAGTTTAAATCTTTTCCGGTGAGGCATGCCGTCTAAAATATGAGGAATGTTGCCACAAACCACATTTTTATAGACTAAACCGTGGTGGTTGTAGAACATGACTGATGCGATGCCTCCCGGTTTTACTTGCTCTAGAACTGTTTCAAGTGCGGCCTTAGGATCAACCAGCCACTCCATCACAGCGTGGAACATAACCAGATCGACCTGTCCATCCATATGTTCACCGATGGATTGGACAGGCGAATGAATCAGGCGATACTGCTCAAGCAAACCGTTTTTTTCAATATCCTGCTTAGCCAACTGCAGCATTTCCGAAGATAGATCACATAAAGCGATTCGATGTCCGAGCTTAGCAAGCTTTTGCGACATTTGTGCCAAACCACCACCAGCGTCCAACACTTCTAGGGGTTGCTGGTCAGCATCTAATTCACTTAGAATCTGTAGAAAATCTTCCCACACAATGATTTGGCGGATCTCCCCTTTATCGGAGCCGTAAATATTTTTTGCAAATTTGTGGGCGATATCGTCGAAATTGCGGTCTTCTGTCACTTCTGCTGAGTTATCATAACGGATTGTGCCGCTATTCTGGCACAAGGAAAGCAGGAATAAAGAGGGATACCCTCATTTTTATTATCAATTGATGTTTTTTCGGACTATTTATGTATGTTTGAGCTGAAAAAAGTAGTGTCAGCCATGCTTATGCCCCTTCCGGCATTGCTGCTGATAGGCTTGTTGGGTCTTGCTCTCATTAGTTTTACTACAAAACGTAAAACTGGCTGCTTCGTTGTTCTATTCTCTTTTGTTGGCATTTTTCTTGTTGCCTTCCAACCTGTTTCAACCAAGCTTCTTATGCCGTTAGAGCGAGAGCATAAAGCCTTTTTGCCAGTTTCTGGCACCATCGACTACGTGATGGTTTTAGGGAATGGTCATGTTATCGATGACGAAATTCCACCCACCTCGCAGTTAAGCCGTGCAGCATTAATGCGCTTAACTGAGGGCATTCGTATTTTAAGAATGTATCCAGGCGCGAAATTAATCTTATCCGGCTATGCTGGCGGATCTGAAATTAGCCACGCGCGAATGATGGCGAACGTTGCCCTTGCGTTGGGAGTCGCGAAATCCGATATCATTTTATTAGAAGATGCGAAAGATACGTGGGAAGAGGCGCGTCAAGCGGCTGCATTCGTTCAACAAAAGGAGATTGTGTTAGTCACTTCTGCGAGTCACATGAGCCGTGCATTGTATGAGTTCAACGCAGCAGGCATTAAACCAATCCCAGCCCCGACCAACTTCTTAGCTATTAGCGAGATAAGTCAACCTTGGGATAAATACTCACCTAAAGCGCGTTACTTAGAACAAACAGAGCTTTATTGGCATGAGTACTTGGGCAGTATTTGGCAAAGGTTGCGTGATACTGTCGGCCAAACACCAATGGTTGAAGCAAACTAGTATTATCTTGAAGCCACAAAAAAGGAGAGCCCAAGCTCTCCTTTTTCTTTTTACGATTGAGTTATGTTCCAACTAGTCACCAGCAAACATATAGCCTTCGCCGTGTACCGTTACAAAAATCTGTGGGTTCTTAGGATCGAACTCCATTTTTGCGCGCATACGTCGAATAAGAACATCAATGGTGCGGTCATTCGGCGCATCCACTCGATGGCTGATCATGTTCAAAATACGCTCACGACTTAACACCTGGTTAGGATAAGACGATAATGCCACCAAAAGTTCATACTCTGCTTTAGTTAGTTTTACTGGCTCACCGTTGCGGCTAAGTGCGCGACGTTGAATGTCGAATGTCCACTCCCCAAAGCGCACAATGTGCTCTTCACTGGTTTCATTCGCTTTCGAGCTGCCACTGCGCGCTGCTGAAATACGCCACAGCAAGTTTTTAACGCGAACTAACAGCTCTCTCAGTTCAAAAGGTTTTGTCACATAATCGTCAGCACCCATTTCTAGGCCTACGATTTTATCAATGCTATCCGTGCGTCCTGTTACTAATATGATACCAATATCCGATTGGCTACGTAACTCACGAGTAAGCATCAGGCCGTCTTCACCAGGCAGGTTAATATCCAGCATGATCAGGTCTACATCGCCCGCTTGCAAAACTTCACGCATTTCTGCGCCACTCTCTGCTTCGCTGACTTGGTAGCCCTCATTTTGGAAATATCCCGCAAGCTTACTACGAGTTACAACATCATCTTCTACGACTAATACGTGATAGCTCATTTACACCACTTTTCTGTCTTCTTATTATCCAAGACGTATTCTATTCATAACTAGTAACATTTCTAGTCATAGATACATTAAAACGCAAGATTTAGCGTTTTTATTGATTCAAAACAAGCTTGCCCATTGCTATTAATAAACGGTCATTTTTGACCATAAAACATAACAATTATAGTTACTGCTATTCATTTTAATTGATTACACTTAGGGGATATCCCTAATTGACTTTGTGATGCATGACTTGAAGCATCATTCAGGAGCCCAAAATGCAAGAAGTGAAAGCTTTTAATGAAAAACGCGCTGAAATTTACTGGTGGTTTTCGAGCTTGTTCGCAAAAGAACTAACAGAGAAAGAATTGGAAGCCTATCACAGTGTTGAAATTCGCAGTTTTCTCGCAGGTTTAGGTGAAAATGAGTCGCTGAAACCAGCTGTTGATAGCCTAGTTGATGCATTGAATCGGTTACAAGATCGTGAAGATGCACAACTAGAGCTTGCAGCTGACTTTTGTGAACTGTTTTTGAAGACAGAAAAATACGGCGCTCTTCCTTACGCATCCATGTACATTGGTGAATCAGGTTTACTGAATGACAAGCCAGCTGAGGAAATGGAAAAGTTGATGGCTGAATTTGGCGTTCAAGTAGACGAAAACCTAAAGGA
Organism: Vibrio alginolyticus NBRC 15630 = ATCC 17749; assembly: GCF_000354175.2. Classification (NCBI taxonomy): domain Bacteria; kingdom Pseudomonadati; phylum Pseudomonadota; class Gammaproteobacteria; order Vibrionales; family Vibrionaceae; genus Vibrio; species Vibrio alginolyticus. The sequence goes on along the minus strand of NC_022349.1, from coordinate 110,883 downwards.
ACCTGCGGATCACTTAGCCGTTGAGCTCGACTTTCTCGGGAACATGATTATCCGCTCAAACGAGCTTGAACAAGAAAAACACATGGAAGAAGCCTTCGTTAAACAAAACGACTTTATCCAGCAACAATTGATGTCTTGGTTACCTCAGTTTTCAGACAAATGTAAACAATTCGACGAATTTGGATTTTACTCGAGTGTCGCGAAACTATTAGTTGCATTTTGTAAACTAGACAGCGCCTACCTTCTTGGTGAATAATTGCCGCCTATTTTTAGGGAGCCTGCCTATCGGGCTTCCTGTATGCCTGAAAGTGACCAATTGTAAGTAACTTGGGTATAATATTCGTTTGCCTTAACTTAGCGCAAAGACGCTTGGTTATTTAGCAGTCAAAATGTGACTTCAAATACACAAATCTCTTGCTGAAAACATTGCTAGTCAGTCCACATAGGGCTAAAATGTGAGCGCAAACGATTAAATATGATTTATATGTAAACCGCTGAAATATAGCGGTTTTTGTGTTTTCTTAACAGGTTGATGGCAATTTCTCATCAGATAGAAAAAAGATAAAATTCATCGACCGATGCTGCTACGCACCCTTTTGTCGCACTTGGATCAACCGCTGCCGAGACACTTAGCGCCAATTTTATATTGCTAGGTGTGAAACCATTAGAGCATCAGGTACATCCAATACGACATATTTCAGTAGCTCGATACAGGACACCATTTATGGCCACGATAAAAGACGTTGCTCGCTTAGCCGGCGTTTCCACTACGACAGTTTCGCACGTTATCAATAAAACGCGTTTCGTTGCAGAAGCAACGCAAGAAAAAGTAATGAAAGCCGTTGACGAGCTGAATTACGCGCCAAGTGCCGTTGCACGCAGCCTAAAATGCAACTCAACTCGTACGATTGGCATGTTAGTAACTCAATCAACTAACCTATTTTTCTCAGAAGTGATTGATGGCGTTGAGAGCTACTGTTACCGCCAAGGCTATACTCTGATTTTATGTAACACAGGCGGGATTTACGAAAAACAACGCGATTACATTCGTATGCTGGCTGAAAAGCGCGTTGATGGCATCCTAGTGATGTGTTCTGACTTAACCGAAGAACTAAAAGAGATGCTTGACCGTCATGCGGACATTCCTAAAGTGGTCATGGATTGGGGCCCAGAGAGCTCACAAGCAGACAAGATCATGGATAACTCAGAAGAAGGTGGCTACATTGCAACCAAACATCTGATTGACAATGGTCATACGGATATCGCTTGTCTAAGCGGTCATTTTGAAAAGCTTGCTTGCCAAGAGCGCATTGCAGGTTTCCGTCGCGCAATGAGTGAAGCGAACCTAGCTGTAAATGAAGACTGGATCCTTGAAGGTAACTTTGAATGTGATACGGCCGTATTAGTTGCAGATAAAATTACCGCAATGGACAAGCGCCCGACGGCGGTATTCTGTTTTAACGACACAATGGCTCTAGGCCTAATGAGCCGCTTGCAACAAAACGGGATCAAAATTCCTGAAGATATTTCAGTGATCGGCTACGACAACATCGAGCTTGCGGAATACTTCTCTCCACCGCTAACGACTATCCACCAACCTAAACGTCGTGTTGGTAAAAATGCATTCGAAATTCTACTTGAGCGTATCAAAGATAAAGAACACGAAAAACGAATTTTCGAAATGCAACCTGAGCTTGTAATTCGAAATACTGTGAAAAAAATGAACTAAATTTCACTGTATTTAACCGTGTTAAATAAGCGCTCTACAGGGGCGCTTATTTTTTTGGGAAAATTAAGCATTCTCTAATACTTCACACAGCTCTAATAACAATTGACTAACGTTAACTCCCTGTTTTATATAAATGTAATATATATTAAGAACTCCTTTTCAAAGGCCAATTTGCACCTTTCCATATGCAAAATAGAGCATTCAATCTATCATTTTTATTGAACCGAAATCACACTTTTAACGCTAAACCGTGATGTTAATTCAATATAAGAAGTATGCTCATTGTGTCACGCACAGGGCAAACCATTCGAAAGAGTGGGACGCAAAGCCTCCGGCCTGAACCATATTACGATATGGAAGGTAGCGGGGTTACCGATGGCAAGTGTGTAAGCAATGACTTTACTCTGTAATGACATTGTTTTTACGCATGTTTGCTACTCTCTCGGACCTGACTTTTGGTGGCGTAATATTAATTACACCGAGATAACAAAACATGGATAAACCGATACTCAAAGACTCTATGAAGCTATTTGAGGCACTTGGTAATATCAAGTCGCGCTCAATGTTTGGTGGCTTCGGACTATTCGCTGATGAAACAATGTTTGCACTAGTGGTAAAGAATCAGCTTCATATCAGAGCAGACCAAAAAACTTCATCTGACTTCGAGAAACAAGGGCTAAAGCCTTACGTTTATAAAAAACGTGGCTTTCCAGTCGTTACAAAGTACTACGCTATTTCCAGCGATTTATGGGAATCAAGCGAACGCTTAATCGAAGTAGCGAATCAATCATTGAAAAAGGCAAAGCTTGAGAAAGAACAGCAAGCAAGTACAAAGCCTAACCGTTTGAAAGATTTGCCTAACTTACGACTGGCTACCGAGCGCATGCTAAAAAAAGCCGGCATCGAATCCGTAGAGAAGCTTGAAGAGGAAGGTGCGCTTAACGCCTATAAAGCGATAAGAGATACGCACTCTGCAACCGTCAACATTGAGTTGCTATGGGCACTAGAAGGTGCTATCAACGGCACTCATTGGAGTGTGGTACCTCAAGCTCGCCGAGATGAGTTGATGAACGGCCTCCAATAAAAGTCGGCCTAAAAACTATCTTGTAAAACCGCAGTCTAATCTGCGGTTTTTTTGTGAAATTTTTTCGGTTTTCCTACTGTCTTATTACATATATCCCAAATTGGAATCAAAATTATGAATAAGAAACTGATATTAGGTCTCATCCTACTAGCGGCTATCGTCTTTTTAGGTATTAACTTTGGCCAGTATTTAACCTTAGAGAATGCAAAAGCCCAACAAGAAGCACTAACTACATACATCGATCAGAATTTTGTATTCTCGGCTGCGATTTACTTTTTTACCTACATTGCAATTACCGCTTTTTCTATCCCAGGAGCGGCAGTAGTCACCTTACTTGGTGCAGCCTTATTTGGTTTTTGGACAAGCTTGCTACTGGTTTCTTTCGCTAGCACTATGGGGGCAACACTGGCCTTCTTGAGCAGCCGATACTTATTGCGTGACTGGGTACAAAACAAATTCGGAAATAAACTCAACGCAATTAATCAAGGTGTCGAAAAAGACGGAGCTTTTTATCTATTTTCCTTGCGTCTAATCCCTGTATTCCCTTTCTTTCTAATCAACTTACTGATGGGCTTAACACCGATGTCTGTAGGTCGATTTTATCTCACTAGCCAAATAGGTATGCTGCCAGGCACAGCCGTATATCTGAATGCAGGTACTCAATTAGCAACAATTGAAAGCCTATCGGGCATTGTTTCACCCGCAGTATTAGCGTCTTTTGCGCTATTGGGACTATTTCCAATCATCACTAAATGGGTTATGAATAAAGTAAGGCCGACACCAAGTCAGCAAAACTCGTAATTGGTGAAGTGGGTATTTTGATGAAAATATTTATCGCTAAAAACCCAGCAGAAGCACACATTGTATGTGAGCTGCTTAAAGTGGAACAAATTTACTGTGAAGTTCGCGGAGAAGGTATTTTCGGCTTAAAAGGAGAACTGCCGTTTGGTGATGATACCGATCCTTATGTGTGGCTTTTTGACACGGCACAAAAGATGAAAGCTGAAGAAATAGTAAAAGCATATCGAAAACAATCCGATAGGCATGAGTATCAAGATTGGCAATGCCCAAAATGTCATGAAATAAACGAAGGGCAATTTGGTGCATGTTGGCAATGTGGATATCAACTAGGAGAGCTATAGCGGCTCTCCTATTCAGTGGATGCACTCAGTTTTAAGCACATACAGCTTGCTGTTTAATAAACTCGATGGAGTGTTGATTGAAGTCTTCTGGACGCTCTACATTGCATACATGACCACAATTCGGGATTTCTCGTAGAATGCTGAGCTTATGTGCTGCAACCATTTCTTTGACAGGTTTAATAAACATGTAATCCCTGTCGCCCATTAAGTAAAGAGTCGGAATGGGTAACTCTCGATCTTTAAAATATTTCATTAACGGATTTACATCAGCGGCAAGAATAAACCAACGTTTAAATTCTTTTTGGCAAAGCTTCTTGGCTTCGCGAATAAAAAGGTGGCGAGATTCTCGTTGGCTTCTTTGAGGCATAACAATATAAGCGAACAGTTTGTAGAGCCACATGTACGGTAGGATATGCTTACAAAAATTACCTAATTTCACCAATATCTGAGAACGAGTGTTAAGCCTTGTGACAGCACCGCCGAGCACCATCGAACGTACGCGCTCTGATGACAATTCAGCAAGGTTTCGAACAATAATAGTACCAAGCGACATACCGACAAAATGAGCGGATTGGATCTTTAAATGGTCCAATACTTTCAAAATATCTTGGGTAACTTCCGTAAAGGTATAACGGCTAGCAATGAGCTCTTTAAGTAACTGATTTGACTTTCCATGACCTCTTAAATCGATCAGCAATAAGTTAAAGTGTTGCTTGTAAGCTTTAATTTGCTTGAACCAGATAGAAGAGCTACCACCAGCACCGTGCACAAATACAACCCACTCATTACTAGTAGGGTGCAAATAGGTTTTATGAAAAAGTAGCGGCTGGGTCATATTGAGTATCAAAAAGATCGTGCTATTGAGTAAAAAGCCATCCTACCACACTCCCCTTACTCAAGATAATAAAGGCACCTCATTCGGTGCCTTTCGTTACAATTTTAAGTCAAACTAACGCTGAGTGGTAAAGCTGCAAATAAGATTCTGCGGCCTTTTGCCAACAAAAGTCTTGTTGCATCGCGTGCAACTGTACTTTATTCACTTCAGGCTCGTTTTGAGCGTAGAGCAACAGTGCCCTTAGCATCGTTAACAACAATGCCTGCGGTGTCGGTTCGAAAAAAACAAACCCCGTTGCTTCAGATGGGTTTACATCATAATCGCTAACGCTGTCCTTTAAGCCACCAACACCGCGTACTATCGGTAATGTCCCATAAGCCATACTATAGATTTGGTTTAAGCCACATGGTTCAAACTCAGAAGGCATCAAGAAGAAATCCGAACCAGCTTCAACGATATGCGCAAGTTCATTGTCATACGCTTCTACAAAGGCAAATTTGCTAGAAAACTGCGCGGCAACCTCTCGTAACTGAGCGGCAAGAACAGGGTCTCCGGTCCCAACGACAACTAGCTGAACATCGTGCTTCAAAAAATCGGCCAAAGCAGGCAACAAGTAATGAACGCCTTTCTGCTGGGTCAACCGACAAACCATACCGAACATAGCTACATTTTTTTCGGGCAAATTTAGTCGTTGTTGTAATGCTTTTTTACAAGCTTTCTTCCCTTGCGACATACTTTGCTGGTCGGCGCAGTAATTAACCGGCAAGTAGGTATCAGTTTCCGGATTCCAAGCGCTGTAATCACAACCATTCAAGATGCCGACTAAGTCCTGCGCACGTTGCTGAAACTCCCAAGCCATGCCGTGACTGCCAAGCTCTGTTTTTAGTTCCTCTGCGTACGTAGGGCTAACCGCGTTTATCTTATCTGCATTCATTACACCAGCTTTAAGCATCGTAATATGCGTTGCACTCACCGCAGCATCGGGAACGTTTCTACAATGAAACTCTGGCAAACACTGCACGTCTTCATAACTAAATACGCCTTTAAAGACCGCATTGTGAATTGAAATGACGCTTTTAGTATGAGCAAAAAACGGATCATTGCCATACCTGTGCTTGAGCAAAAATGGAACAAGACCTGTGTGCCAATCGTTCGCGTGTATGATATTAGGTTGAAAGGCGAGCTTGGGTAACATATCGAGACATGCTGCACTAAAAAACGCAAAGCGCTCGCCGTTATCAGTATACGCTTGGTTGTTCTCCGCATACATTGATGGTCGATTGAAATACGGCGGACAATCAATCAGGTAAACAGGATTTTGACCTAACATGAGCCGCAAAACTCGATACTCCGTATGCGGCCATGATGTTAATTCTGTTTCTAATACAACTTCTGCGTCTGCGAGTTTATCAATACTACTGTACGCAGGGATGGTAATTCTTACGTCTTGCTGTAGGTTTTGAAGGGCTTCCGGTAGTGCCTTGGCAACATCTGCCAAGCCACCACTTTTAATGAGGCCTTCAACCTCAGAAGCTACAAACAGAATAGATAAGTTGTTAGTAGCCAACTCGAGCTCCTTTCGGAATAACAACAATGCCCTCCTCAGACACGTGGAAGTGTTTTTTATCTTCTTGAAGATTCACACCAATCTGAGCACCAGGAGCAATATCGGCATCCTTGTCGACAATCACACGACGTAAAACACAGCCTTCGCCAATTTTTACGTCACCAAGAAGTATACATTCGCTGATATCGCAAGCAGAAGCAATATTACTGCGAAAACCAAGCACCGACTTTTCGATTCTTGAGCCTCTAACATAGCTGCCATTACACACTAAACTATCGATTATCTGCACACGACCATTATCAGAGTCGGTAAATGTCGCAGGTGGCAATGGTGGGTAGTAGGTGTGCAATGGCCATTTACGGTTGTACAGCGAAAATGGAGCATCTTTTTCTAGCAGATCCATATGCGCTTGCCAGTACGCATCAATAGTTCCGACATCACGCCAGTACACCTCTTCTTTTTCGCCACTGATTTTGTTGGTACTGAAGTCATACACGAACACATCACCTCTAGGGAACATCTTTGGAATGATGTCCTTTCCAAAATCATGTGATGAAGCTTCATTATCCGCATCTTCGACCAACTCTGAGAACAGTACCTGAGCTTCAAAAACATAGTTACCCATTGAAACTAAAGCGTAATCAGGGTCACCAGGAATCGACTTCGGATTTGCTGGTTTTTCTTCAAAGCCAATCATACGGCCTTCGCTATCCACTTCGATAACCCCAAATTGCGACGCCTCTTTTAGTGGCATGCGCAATGCAGATACCGTCAGAGAAGCCTGCTTTTCTGAGTGGAAGTTCAGCATTTGTTTGATATCCATCTTATAGATATGGTCAGAGCCAAAAATACAAACTTGCTCTGGTTCCTCTAACTCCATAAAACGCAGGTTTTGATAGATCGCGTCCGCCGTCCCTTCGTACCAACGTTTACCAGTACGCATTTGAGCGGGAATAGGATCGATAAAGCGGTCTGTAATGCCGTTGATGTTCCACCCCTTTTTTAAGTGATGGAATAAAGATTGAGATTTAAATTGGGTTAGGACGTAAATGCGCATCAGATCCGCATTAACAAAATTGTTTAGAGCAAAATCGATCAATCGATAACTACCACCAAACGGTACCGAAGGTTTACTGCGAGATTCCGTTAAAGGTCTCAAACGAGAGCCTTCACCGCCAGCAAGAATCATTCCCAAAACACCAGCCATTTGTTGTTCTCCATATCGTTATAGCTTGGATTTGGTACTCGCTTGAATGAGTCATACTCGGGGAGTCAAGCGAATACATTTAGCAACCGTCTCTGAGTTTCTGTGAACTCTTACAACACGGATAAAAAAGCTACGGCACTTCCAGTATGCAACGTCCACTCTTTCCTTATTTTTTGACGCAAACAATGCACACAGTTGCACTAATTTTTGTAATAAATTATCTAAGCGGGTTCTAAATTACAATTTTTAATACGCCATTCTGTGTACCATACAGCTCTTGCGTACTCAAGACGATATCTAGATCACACATGGAAAAGCAAACGATTACATTGTGAAAACAATTTACGAACGGATTCACTACACCGCCGATTTTTTAGCCCAATGTATAACAAATATGTGAATGCAAAATGAAAGTTACAACGAATATTTTTTACATAAAAAATACATCAGCGACTACGAAATATTGATACTGGGATCTTCTCGCGTCAGCAAAACTCAGTCAAAGCAGCAAAGATCTATACGAACAACACAGTGGCCTTTACGCAAAAACAAAACGCAAAAAAGGCAGCGATATCGCTGCCTTTTTACATTACTTAGATCGTACGTTTTTATGCTTTCGCTTTTTTACGCTTATCAGTGACTTCCCACTTACCGTCAACAAAGAGCGCTGTCCAACCAGATGGTTTGCCATTCTCTTCCGAACGAACGTAGTTCTCTTTTGTTTTGCGACTAAAGCGTACAACTGTAGGACGACCATCAGGATCTTCTTGCGGTGCGGTCGCTAGGTATTTGAACTTCTCAGGTAAACGCTCTTCAAAACGTGCCAGTTCAGCAACCAAAGGAGCACGTGTCTCGCGCGATTTCGGGAAGTTGCTTGCCGCCATAAATAGACCTGAAGCACCATCACGAAGTACGAAATACGCATCTGAGTTTTCACATGGCAACTCGGGGAAATGAACAGGATCTTCTTTCGGGGGCGCGACTTCGCCATTCTTCAAGATCTTACGAGTGTTCTTGCACGTTTCGCTCGTACAATCCATGTATTTACCAAAGCGACCGTTCTTAAGCACCATATCAGAGCCACATTTGTCACATTCAACAACTGGACCATCGTAGCCTTTTACTTTGAACTCGCCGTATTCAACAAGGTAGCCTTCACAGTTCGGGTTATTACCACAAACATGCATCTTACGCTTGTCATCAATCAGGTAAGCGTCCATCGCTGTTTCACAGATCGGACAACGCTTTTTAGCACGAAGAGCTGCGGTTTCAACGTCTTCTTCTAGAACGTTAATAATACCTTCTTCGTCACCCAAGTTGATGGTTGTCTTACAACGCTCTTTTGGTGGTAACGCGTAACCTGAACAGCCTAAGAACACACCTGTCGAAGCAGTACGGATGCCCATTGGACGGCTACACGTCGGACACTCGATATCCGTCATGACGATGTGGTTTAACTTCATACCGCCTTCTGACTCATCCAGCTCCGCTTTTTCAAGATCGCCAGTAAAATCAGCAAAGAAGTTGTCTAACACAGCTTTCCAGTTCACTTCACCTTCAGCGATTTGGTCCAATTTCTGTTCCATACGCGCAGTAAAGTCGTAGTTCATCAAATCGTTAAAGCTGTCATCAAGGCGGTCAGTAACAATTTCACCCATTTTTTCAGCGTAGAAACGGCGCTGATCAACTTTCACGTAGCCACGATCTTGAATCGTAGAAATGATCGATGCGTAAGTCGACGGACGACCAATACCTCGTTTCTCCAGCTCTTTAACCAGTGCTGCTTCAGTGTAGCGCGCAGGTGGCTTTGTAAAGTGCTGTTTAGGGTCAAGTGACTCTAAGCTTAGCTTATCGCCAAGTTGTACCGCAGGAAGGATTGTATCCTCGTTTTTGCCCATTGGACGCTGTACACGAGTCCAGCCGTCAAATTTAAGGATACGACCTTTCGCTTTAAGCGTGTATTCTGCCGCTTTTACGCTGATGGTTGTTGAATCGTATTCTGCTGGCGTCATTTGACACGCTACAAACTGATTCCAAATCAAAGCGTAAAGTTTGTGCGCATCAGCATCGACACCTTGCAGGTCTTCCGCCTTAACACCCACATTTGAAGGACGGATCGCTTCGTGCGCTTCCTGTGCCCCTTCTTTGCTACCGTACGTCAATGGTTTCGCTGGTAGGTACTTATCACCAAACTCAGAACCAATAAAGTCACGTACAGCGTCCACAGCCTCGGCACTTAGGTTAGTCGAGTCAGTACGCATATAAGTGATGTAACCGGCCTCATAGAGGCGCTGAGCTAGCATCATGGTCTTTTTCACGCCGTAGCCCAGGCGTGTACTCGCTGCCTGTTGAAGCGTAGAGGTGATGTAAGGTGCTGAAGGCTTGCTCTTTGTAGGGCGGTCTTCACGCTTACATACTTCGTAACTTGCATTCTCAAGTACAGACATCGCTGCTTTGGTTTCTGCCTCATTAACTGGCTTAAACGCAGAACCGTCTTTCTGAGCAACAAGCAGTTTAAAGTCCGCTTTGTCTTTCGTTTTCGTATTCGCATGAATGTCCCAGAATTCTTCTGGTACAAACGCGTTAATCTCACGCTCACGCTCAACTAACAATTTCACCGCAACAGACTGCACTCGACCAGCAGATAAGCCACGAGCCACTTTTTTCCAAAGTAGAGGTGAAACCATAAAACCAACGACACGGTCCATGAAGCGACGTGCTTGTTGGGCATTTACACCATCCATGTTCAGCTCGCCAGGTGTCTGGAAAGCTTGTTGGATCGCGTTTTTCGTAATTTCGTTAAAAACTACACGTTTGTATCGCTCTTCATCGCCACCGATGATCTCACGAAGGTGCCATGCGATTGCTTCCCCTTCGCGGTCCAAATCGGTTGCGAGATAAACGCAATCTGCGTCTTTGGCGAGTTTTTGTAGTTCGTTGACAACTTTTTCTTTGCCTGGAAGGATTTGGTAATTCGCTTCCCAGTCATGATATGGGTTAATCCCCATCTTTTTGATCAACGCTTTGCGGTCTTTCTCTTTTTTAACGCGCGCTTTCTCTTCCGGACTCATCCCTTTAGTTGAGATGGCTGCGGCTTTTTTCTCACCAGTGCTTTGACCGGCCGTAGGCAGATCACGCACATGACCAACACTAGACTTAACAATAAAGTCTTTACCAAGGTACTTATTTATCGTCTTTGCCTTGGCTGGTGACTCCACTATAACGAGTGATTTACCCATAACTGACTCTAACGTCCTTCATAATAATGCGGGTAGAAGCCTTGTTTAAAGGCCACCCGCATAATGTTCTATTTCATTGCTTCTTTTTTTACTATTGTGCGAGATGAAAAGAAGATCAACTGCTTTTTTGAAATTCAGATCCGATTGGTTGACAATTCATCGTCTTTATACTTCAAAAAGACAGGGTTCTGAAAGGTATTGAGCGGCATATCTAAACAGGCAAACTTAGCATCCGCTAATCCAATGCAATAAATTTTGTTACCCATCACAAAATAGTTTGGTTCAATGCTCTGCCATCTTCCTCCGCATCATGCTTATACTCTAAAAATTGATCTGTTTAGTCTTACTGAACGATTGACTGAATTAATCATGCAAACCCATTTTAGTTGTAGGTATACTCAGCGTTCTTAACTGAATAGGATGGTAGAAAGAATATGTCTGATAGAACGTTTATCGAAGAGTTCGACCTTCTTTTGATCGCTAACCAAATCATCCAAGAGCACGATGATTACATCGAGGGAATGCGAGCAACAAGTGTAGAAGAAAAAGAAGGTGTTTTAGTTTTTAAAGGTGAATACTTCCTTGATGACAAAGGTTTACCAACTTCAAATACGACTGCAGTATTCAATATGTTCAAATACTTAGCGCATCACCTTTCTAAGGAATTTACGCTGGTTAAATAGTATTGGGAAACAAAAAAGCCAGAGTGTTATTCACTCTGGCTTTCCTGTTTCAGGTCAGAATATTTAGCAGCTCAAAGCCTTAAGTTTGTCGAAGTAGTCAGGGAACGTTTTCGACGTACACTTTGGATCGTTAATCGTCACAGGCGTATCACTAAGTGCCACCAGCGAAAAACACATCGCCATACGATGATCATCGTAAGTATCAATCGCTGCATGCTTTAACTGAGAGACAGGTTTGACGATGATGTAGTCTTCCCCTTCTTCCACTTCCGCACCAACTTTACGTAACTCAGTCGCCATAGCTGACAAACGGTCTGTTTCTTTTACACGCCAGTTATAAACGTTACGAATAGCGGTAGTGCCTTCGGCAAATAACGCTGTTGTCGCGATGGTCATTGCAGCATCAGGGATATGGTTGTAATCCATATCAATGCCTTTTAATTGACCAACACGTGAAATTACGTAGTCATCACCCCATTCAATTTCTGCACCCATTTTTTCAAGCGCATCAGCAAATTGAATATCACCTTGAATGCTGTTTTTACCGATACCCGTGACTTTAACTTCTCCACCTTTGATGGCTGCCGCCGCCAAGAAGTAAGAAGCAGAAGACGCGTCACCTTCAACCAAGAAATCACCTGGAGCGATGTATTGCTGACCGGCTGGGATCACAAACTCTTGATAGTCGTTGTTGATCACATCGACTCCAAACTGCTTCATGATATGCAGGGTGATATCGATATAAGGCTTAGAAACCAAATCGCCTTCGATGTTGATGCGAATTTCACCTTCAGCCAATGGCGCAGACATTAAGAAAGCGGTCAAGAACTGACTTGAAATGGACCCATCGATAGAAACTGTACCTGCTTTTAGGCCAGTACCAATTATTTTGAGAGGCGGAAAGTTCTCGTTTTCCATGTACTCAACGTTCGCACCAGCATCTTTCAGTGCCGTGACAAGGTGACCAATTGGACGCTCTTTCATACGAGGTTCGCCCGTCAGTACATACTCCCCTTCTCCAAGACAAAGAGCCGCAGCTAATGGTCGCATCGCAGTGCCAGCATTGCCGAGAAATAACTCTACCGGCTCTGAGACAGAAAACGGACGCCCAAGGCCTTCAACGAGACATTCTGTTTTATCTTCGGAAAGTTGGTATTGAACGCCTAGTTTAGTCAGCGCATTCAGCATATGACGGATATCATCACTGTCGAGGAGATTAGTAAGGCGAGTTCTGCCTTTAGCAAGAGCAGCAAGTAAAAGAGCTCGATTAGAAACGCTTTTAGAGCCAGGAAGGTTCACTTCCCCTTGAATTTTATTGATAGGTTGTAACGTTAGGCTTTCCATTAAAAGTTGATAATCCTTTGTGCCCTCAACATACGATTTTTTATGAGGGCTAAACAATTCTTCGTGAATTCAGACTACCCAAAAAAACACGACAAAACCAGAGTAAATCGGTGCTAATTTATGAATATCCTCAAGCAGCCTAAAGATACAGAATTAAAGGCATTGCCAGCGATGTAAATCAGAGCGAAAGAAGCACGGCGAAACAGCAAACTATTTCGACTTTATTTGACGATAAGCCAGCCCGACTGTACATGCCTGATTAGGCTTCGTTAGGCTAAAACAACCTAGGGTTAATAAGTGATATCAACCCTGACTCCATCATCAAAATATAAAATACGAACTTCATCCCCTCGACTAAATAACATATTTTTATCAACATCTTGGATGACATTAATTAGCTTATCACCCTTCACTTTGATGAGTAGCTCAACTAACTTATATTCAACCGTGTATTGGTAATTACTTTGGTTTTGAGCAACTGCGGCACCTGCAAGCGCACCCACTGCCGTCGCGACTTCTCTTCCCGTACCGCCACCAAATTGATTACCGACTAAACCACCGATAGTGGCACCAAGTAGTGTCTTCCAACCGTTACTTTTCGATTGAACAACCTCTTGTTGAGTAATATAACGGACAGAGTCAATCTTCCCGTAAACTACTTCATTAACTGGCTTGGCAACATTTCTTTCATAGGCTGCGTTGGCGACAAGTGGTAAAAACAGTATGATCCCAAGCCATACTTTTACGATATTTCTTAACCAGGTCATCATAAACTCCTCTGACTCCAATGTTGGTAACGACTTCTTATGGCTATTTATTTAACTGAACTCGATGAAACGTTCAACTTTCCCTCACCCTATAAAGCACTCAGCGACCCCAATGGCTTGCTGGCTTTTGGTGGTGACTTAAACCCCATGAGAATCCTCAATGGTTATTATCAAGGCATTTTCCCTTGGTATGGTCCTGGTGAACCTATTTTATGGTGGAGCCCTTCTCCGCGCGCTGTGTTTGACCCATTGCAGTTTAAGCCATCTAAAAGTCTCAAAAAATTTCAGCGTAAACATAACTATAAAGTAACACTCAATTTCGCGACAGAAGAAGTGATTAGACTATGTTCTTCAACACGCCCTGCAGAGGAAACATGGCTCAACGAGGAAATGCAAACTTCCTACATTGAGTTAGCCAAACTTGGTCACTGTCACTCTGTAGAAGTATGGCATGACAACAACCTGATTGGCGGACTATATGGCATCTGCGTGGGCCAACTTTTTTGCGGGGAGTCGATGTTTAGCCTAAAAGATAACGCATCCAAAATTGCATTGTGGTACTTATGCAACCATTTGGCGTCAAAGCAAGGTCAATTAATCGATTGCCAAGTTATGAATTCTCACTTGGCATCACTTGGCGCATTTGAACTTGAGCGTGACGAATTTATGCAAAAACTACTATCTTTAAGAGAAAAGCAAACACTATTTGATGCCTATCAGCCCCAAGTTTTGCAGGATTCAGTATGAGTACGGATATACAACATATTCGAATAGGGTTGACGAATAATCACCCTTGTAGTTATTTGCCTGAACGGCAAGAGCGGGTTGCGGTGGCGCTTGATGAAAGGCTGCATACTGAAGAAAATTACCAGTTGCTCATGGCTAACGGTTTTCGTCGTAGCGGAGATACCATATATAAACCGCATTGCGAGCATTGCACCGCTTGCCAGCCAATTCGAGTCTCGATTCCAGACGTTAGATTATCAAAAAGTCAGAAGAGGCTGCTTAATAAAGCACAGTCTTTACGCTGGGAAATGAAACCTGAAATGGATGAGGAATGGTTTGAGCTTTACAGTCGGTACATCGGCAAACGGCATAAAAACGGCACTATGTACCCACCAAAGCGTGATGAGTTTGCTCGATTTGCTCAAACTAGCTGGCTGACAACGTCGTTTTTACACATTTACGATGAATCAGATCGATTGCTCGCCATTGCGGTGACAGATTTGATGCCACAATGCTCGAGTGCTTTTTATACTTTCTTTGACCCTGACTACGAGTTATCTCTTGGCACGTTAGCAGTGCTTTATCAAATTAAATACTGCCAAGAAAACAAACAACAGTGGCTATATTTGGGATATCAGATTGATGAGTGCCCAGCAATGAGCTACAAAACACGCTTTCAACGCCACCAAAGGCTAGTAAATCAGCGTTGGCGAGGGTAGAATACGCCTCAACTTTACATAATTACTATTTAGCGGCAGAATATAGCCCGCTAATATTGCCTAATTTCTAAAGAGGATTAAATGGCTAAAGAAGACGTAATCGAGATGCAAGGCACTGTCCTTGACACTCTACCAAACACTATGTTCCGTGTTGAACTTGAAAACGGTCACGTTGTGACTGCTCACATCTCTGGCAAGATGCGTAAGAACTACATCCGTATCCTAACGGGTGACAAAGTAACTGTAGAGATGACTCCATACGACCTGTCAAAAGGCCGCATCGTCTTCCGCGCTCGTTAATCTCTGATTTTCGGATGCAATAAAAAACGGAGCAAGCTGCTCCGTTTTTTATTGCACAATTTTTTCCGATTTAGTTCAGATAAAAAAGCGCACGATCTTCTCGTGCGCTTTTGCGTTTGTTACCGACTAACGATTAATGCATCGCTGTCTCTTTCTCACTTAAGTATTCAAACTCAAGCGTATCGTTGACCAGCGTTACTTTCACTGTACCGCCGTCAACTAAAGATCCAAACAACAGTTCGTTAGCCAAAGGCTTCTTAAGCTGTTCTTGGATAACACGCCCCATTGGGCGAGCCCCCATAGCTTTGTCATAACCTTTATGTGCTAACCAATGGCGAGCGTCTTGCGATACTTCCATTGAAACGCCTCTCGCATCAAGTTGCACTTGCAGTTCAACAATGAACTTATCAACCACTTGATGGATAACGCTTTCATCAAGGCTGTTAAACCAGATGATGTTATCAAGACGGTTACGGAACTCAGGAGTAAACACCTTCTTAATTTCCGCCATTGCATCGTGACTGTTGTCTTGTTGAATCAAACCAATTGATTTCTTCTCGGTTTCCGCCACACCTGCGTTAGTTGTCATAACAAGAATGACATTACGGAAGTCTGCTTTGCGACCATTGTTGTCCGTTAGCGTACCGTTATCCATGACTTGCAACAACAGGTTAAAGATATCAGGGTGCGCTTTTTCAATCTCATCAAGTAATACGACTGAGTGTGGGTGCTTAATAACAGCATCGGTTAGCAAACCACCTTGGTCATAACCGACATAACCAGGAGGCGCACCAATTAAGCGACTTACGGAGTGACGCTCACCATACTCAGACATATCAAAACGAAGTAGCTCGATACCTAGAAGCTTAGATAACTGCACCGTCACCTCTGTTTTACCAACCCCTGTTGGGCCTGCAAACAAGAATGAACCAACAGGTTTGTTGTCTACACCTAAACCTGCACGTGTCAGCTTGATCGCCTCGGACAATGCATCAATCGCATTATCTTGACCGAATACCAACATCTTCATTTTGCTATCTAAGTTTTTCAAAATGTCTTTATCTGAAGAAGAAACCGACTTCTCTGGAATTCGCGCCATTTTGGCAACCATTGATTCGATATCAGCCACTCCGACCGTTTTTTTACGACGGCTTGCAGGAGCAAGACGACTACGCGCACCAGCTTCATCAATGACATCAATGGCCTTATCTGGTAGATGGCGTTCATTAATGTATTTAGCCGACAGTTCTACCGCGGCACGCAGTGCTTTATTGGTATAACGTACTTCATGGTGAGCTTCGTACTTCGGCTTCAAACCCATCAAGATTTTAGTTGTATCATCCAATGAAGGCTCTACAACGTCTATCTTTTGGAAACGGCGAGACAACGCACGCTCTTTCTCGAAAATGTTGCTGTATTCTTGGTATGTCGTCGAACCAATACAACGCAACTTACCGCTACTTAAAAGAGGCTTAATAAGATTTGCTGCATCGACTTGACCACCAGATGCCGCGCCTGCACCGATGATGGTATGTATTTCATCGATGAACAAAATGGCATCTTCTTCTTTTTCAAGTTGTTTCAAAATCGCCTTGAAGCGCTTTTCAAAATCACCGCGATATTTGGTACCAGCGAGCAAAGAGCCAATATCTAGTGAATAAATCACGCTGTTTTGAATGACCTCAGGGACCTGCCCTTCGACAATTCGCCATGCAAGACCTTCCGCAATGGCTGTTTTACCAACTCCTGCCTCACCCACTAGTAGTGGATTATTCTTGCGGCGTCGACAAAGTACCTGAATAGTGCGCTCTAACTCTTTATCACGTCCAATGAGTGGGTCGATGTTTCCATCTTTAGCGACTTGATTAAGATTCGTCGCAAAGCTTTCTAGGCGTTCTTCAGAATTAGGCTCTTCAACACTTTCTGAGCTAAACGAGTCTGATGATGAATCCTCACCTGCACCTGATGCTTTAGTAATACCGTGGGAGATGAAATTAACAATATCTAATCGGGAGATGTCATTTTTCTTCAGTAAGTAAGCGGCATGCGACTCTTGTTCACTGAAGATAGCAACAAGCACGTTGGCGCCTGTTACTTCATTACGACCAGACGACTGTACATGAAAGACGGCGCGTTGTAGTACACGTTGAAAACTCAAAGTCGGCTGCGTTTCACGCGTCTCATCACTATCTGGGATAAGAGGCGTAGTTTGATCGATGAAAATATCGAGTTCGTTGCGTAAAGCGTCAAGATCCGCCTTACAAGCTAGAAGGGCTTCCTTAGCTGCATCATTTTCCAACAATGCAAGTAGGAGGTGTTCGACAGTCATAAACTCGTGGCGTTTATCTCGCGCCCGAGCAAATGCACCGTTAAGGCTTGACTCTAGTTCTTTATTTAGCATAAGTACCTCCCGAAAAAACAACTGGGGTTGTTCGAGCAAGTCTTCTTTGTTTACGCTTGCTCCATAGTGCAAAGTAGCGGATGTTCATTTTCCCTTGCGTACATCGTAACTTGCGCTACTTTTGTTTCGGCAATTTCTGCGCTGTATGTGCCGCAAATTGCCTTTCCTTCATAGTGGACCTGAAGCATGATTTGAGTTGCTTTATCAATATCATGTGAGAAAAATCGCTCAAGCACCTCTATGACGAAATCCATAGGTGTATAGTCATCATTATTGAGTACGACATTGTACAGCTTAGGTGGCTGGACTTTCGTACTTTCTCGCTCCAGAAGATCAGAGTCCGGAGTGACCCATTCAAAATTTTTACTCATGGCAATCTAAAGATATCGTATCAAAGGGTTGATGTTTTCGACCTATAAAAACAATCTACCACAAGCGTGCAGCGCGGTGTAGTGAGTTATGGCACCGAATTCGATCTTTGATCGATAAAAGTTGCTACCTAATATAGAGACTAATGCACGTCTTGATACGGCGCAAATAAAAGATGCTTGTCGATAAGTTACACATTTTTTCTTATAAAAGAACTTTCTATTTATTGCTTTTGGACTATTGCAAACCACCCCATCATCTTCTATCTGGATCACACTTCCTCATTGAGAATACGGTAATTATCACGAAAACTTCATTTTTTATTCAGTCAGAGGATTCTTCTCCCATAAGCAACACGGACAGTATGGCTTTTTCAGTATGAGCCACTTCATAGGCAAATTGACTAAACTTCTGCGTATATACGAAAAACTGTTTGCAAATTTGTTAATCTCAAAAGTGATTTGTTTTCAATTATGTTTCTGTTTGTTGCTCACTGCTATTGACTGTCGAAATTCATTGACTACAGTGGAAAGTGTCGATGCATAAATCATCATTTTGAAACTTCTCTTCTTTAAGTGGTTTGATGAATGTGACTTATCATTGATTTGACGTTTGTTGGCATTCGCTGACAATGGTAGTACCAAGTTAAAGGTATAACTTGGTTGCAGTAACAACATCAGTAAAAAATGCATGAGGGATGTAAAGCATGGCTACAGGTACAGTAAAGTGGTTTAACAATGCCAAAGGATTTGGGTTTATTTGTTCAGATGAAGAAGAGGGAGATATCTTTGCCCACTACTCAACTATCCAGATGGACGGTTATCGTACACTGAAAGCAGGCCAACAAGTCTCTTACGAGATTGAAAAAGGTCCCAAAGGCTGTCACGCGAGTAGCGTCGTGCCTCTTGAAGGCCAAGCCAAATAATTAGAGCGCTATCGAAATATAAAAATATTGCTCTCGAAACACCACGTTGATGTTTTGAAGAGAAAAATAAACCCGCCAAGATAGCGGGTTTCTTACTATTTAGAGCACGTGTTACAAAAGGAACACTTACAACGCACTTACAGGATAGGAAACACGCCGAAAACGACGTGTTTTTTAACACTAACTTACTTGTTAATGATTGCGTTAAAGGTTTCGCTTGGACGCATCAATTTAGAAACCAATGCATCGTCTAGTAAGTAGTAACCTCCTAGCTCACCTTTCACGCCTTGCGCATTATTTAGCTCAGCAACGATCGTTTCTTCCTGCTCTGACAGCGCTTTTGCAATTGGTGCAAATTCAGCAGCAAGATCCGCATCATCCGTTTGCTCTGAAAGCGCTTTCGCCCAGTAAAGTGCAAGATAGAAGTGGCTTCCACGGTTATCTAGCTCACCCACTTTGCGTGACGGAGATTTATTGGTGTCTAAAAACTCACCGGTCGCTTTATCTAGTGTATCTGCGAGAACCTGAGCCTTAGGATTGTTTGTCGCTACACTTAAATGCTCTAACGAAGCTGCAAGCGCTAGGAACTCGCCCAAAGAATCCCAACGAAGGTGATTCTCTTTTTCTACTTGTTGAACGTGCTTAGGAGCAGAACCACCAGCGCCTGTTTCAAATAGACCACCACCATTCATCAATGGAACAATAGATAGCATCTTAGCAGACGTACCTAACTCTAGAATTGGGAACAAGTCTGTTAGGTAGTCACGAAGAACATTACCTGTAACAGAGATAGTATCTAGGCCCGCTTTCATACGCTCTAGTGAGTACTTACAAGCTTCAACAGGAGATAGGATCTTAATCTCTAGACCGTCAGTATCGTGATCTGGTAGGTAGGCGTTTACTTTCTTGATGAGCTCAGCATCGTGCGCGCGGTTTTCGTCTAGCCAGAATACAGCTGGAACACCTGTTGCACGTGCGCGAGTCACTGCTAGTTTAACCCAATCTTGGATTGGTGCGTCTTTAACCTGACACATACGGAAGATATCACCTTCTTCAACCGCTTGCTCTAACAGTACGTTACCTGAAGCATCAACAACGCGAACAGTACCCGCAGCGTCTAGAATGAATGTCTTGTCGTGAGAACCATACTCTTCAGCTTTCTGAGCCATTAGACCAACGTTAGGTACGCTACCCATAGTGGTTGGATCAAATGCGCCGTGCTCTTTACAGAAATCAATAACCGCTTGGTAAATACCTGCGTAGCTACGATCTGGAATCATCGCTTTGGTGTCTTTTTGTTTACCATCTGGTCCCCACATTTGACCCGAAGAGCGAAGCATTGCTGGCATAGAAGCATCTACAATAATGTCACTTGGTACATGTAAGTTTGTGATACCACGATCAGAGTCAACCATCGCAAGTTCTGGTTGAGTTTGGTAAACCGCTTGAATGGCCGCTTCAATTTCTGCTTTTTGCGCTTCAGGTAGAGACTCAATTTTTGAGTAAACATCACCGATGCCATTGTTTACATCAACGCCTAGCTCTTCAAACAGCTTACCGTACTTATCGAAAACGTCTTTGTAGTAAACTTTTACGGCATGGCCGAAAATGACAGGGTCAGAAACTTTCATCATCGTCGCTTTCATATGAAGAGACAGCAGCACGTCTTGCGCTTTCGCTTCAGCAATCTCTTTCTCGAAAAATTCAACCAACGCCTTCTTCTTCATTACTGAAGTATCAATGACTTCTTTATCTAGTAATGGGAACGCAGACTTAAGCTCTTTAACTGTACCATCATTACCGACAAACTCGATTTTGACCTCTGTTGCACCAGAGATAGTTGTAGACTTTTCGCTACCAAAGAAGTCATTGTCTGACATGCTCGCAACATGAGACTTAGATTCTGCTGACCATGCACCCATTGAGTGTGGGTTTTTCTTCGCGTAGTTCTTAACCGAAGTCGGAGCACGACGGTCTGAGTTACCTTCACGAAGTACTGGGTTAACCGCACTACCTTTGATTTTGTCGTAAGCCGCTTTAATCGCTTTCTCTTCGTACGTGCTCGGCTCTTCTGGGTAGTTTGGTAAATCGTAACCTTTCGCCTGAAGCTCTTTAATCGCCGCTTTAAGCTGAGGAACTGAAGCTGAAATGTTAGGTAGCTTGATGATATTTGCTTCTGGAGTTTGAGCTAGTTCACCAAGCTCAGTCAACGCATCGCCAATGCGCTGTTCTTCTTTTAGATGCTCTGGGAAGTTAGCGATAATTCGACCTGCTAGTGAAATATCACGAGTATCTACATTGATGCCAGACGATGCTGTGAATGATTGAATGATTGGTAGTAATGAATAAGTTGCTAGCGCCGGCGCTTCATCAGTGATGGTGTAGATAATTGTAGGTTTTTCTGTAGGCATGAAATTTCCCTATTTTTTAATCAACTTGTTGGCTGATCAACTCAGCGTCTGAGTTGGTTTAATTGACGCATTGCTGCGCGTTAGCAGTACATGTCTCCTCACTAACGCCACATGCGGTTCGCACTCTTTGTTGTAGTTTGAAGCTCTAAGCTCTGAATCCATGAGTGCACTGATATAATTAAACAAATAACACGAATTAGTCTATCATTCTGTGCGCGTTTGTTAGTTTTAGGCGCGCAAATCATATCCGATCATGAGAAAACTTAAAACTTTCAAACACAGTTCATTTACATTTTTGCAGGGTAGTTAACATGTCATCTCGTACAGGTCAGGAAAAAGGTCGCAGTCGTAACCAGTCTAAAACGGGCCATTTTAAACACTCAGGAGCTCGCAATGGCTCGAAGACTCGTACTCAGCAAGACCGCCGCCCTAATCGCCCAACAAAAAGCCAAAAGCCAAAAGTGGCCCCTAAAGATCGTAAAGTCATTATTTTCAATAAGCCTTACGATACGCTCAGTCAATTTACCGATGGCGATGGTCGCAAAACGTTAGCGGACTATATCCCAATCAAAAATGTCTATGCGGCTGGCCGATTGGACCGAGACAGCGAAGGTTTGATGGTACTCACTAACGATGGCATCTTGCAGGCGAAGCTAACGCAGCCAAAGTCAAAATCGCCGAAGACTTATTGGGTTCAAGTTGATGGCGCTCCTCAGGAGCAAGATCTTGAAAAATTGAGAAAGGGAGTAGAGCTAAAAGATGGTATGACTCTACCAGCCGAAGTTGAAGTTATTCCAGAACCACAAGTCTGGGACAGAACGCCTCCTGTTCGTTTTCGAGCAAATATCCCTACAACTTGGTTAGCCATTACCATTATTGAAGGAAGAAATCGTCAGGTGCGTCGCATGACTGCGCACATTGGCTTCCCTACCTTGCGCCTCATTCGTCATTCGATGGGTGATATCGTCCTTAACGACCTAATGCCTGGTGAATGGAGAGAAATCTCTCTCTAATAAGCAGAAAAGATAAAAGCAGGCTTAAAGCCTGCTTTTTAGATTCGTACTTTTTCAGTTAAGCCCTATCTAATGAACTAAGGGATTACTGCTCAGCAAGCCAGTTTTTAAAGGCCTCTTTTTCCGCCGGAGACGCTTTCTGGTACATCGTCTTTAATACATCAACCATTGGGCTGTCGTTCGATGCGGCTGTTGAACGGGTATCACTAGTCTCAACTCGAGGCTCGATATCACTTACTGATTGTTGATGCTGATTCACAGTTACATAGCTAACAGCAACACTCGCGATACCGCCAGCAATATTGTAGTTACGAGTTTCTTGAGGGTAATTACGACCAATTTGAACACCATCTGACTCTAATACATCTTCGACCAAAGCAATAGGTTGGCCTTTGGTATCCAGTAATTGCCAATCTAGAGGCGAGATGTTGTTTTGCGCTTGGCGAAGAGTTTTAAACTCTGGCAGTTCAAACGTTAGCTTTTCGTTTTCAGCATCAAATTTAGCAACGATTACATCACTGTAAACCGTCTTAAGGTTTTCGTTAATTTCGAATGTAGGTTGATATTTGAAGACAATTTGATTCGTTCCGTCAGGTAGTTCGATTGTCTTCTCACTAGAAAAAAGACCACCTTCTAGATCTGGCTTCTCCATGTTGACGGCCAATAACTTCACGTCTTCTGGAACCACTAAAGTCGTTGCAGCGTAGAGGTTTGTACTGGCAAAAATAGACAGTGCCATTGCCACTTTTAATGATAACTGCATAGAATTTTTCATCCTTATCTTCATAGTAAAAGACCCAGCATATAGCTGGGTCTTACAATATCAAACTGGGTATTGATTACCAGTAGAAACGAGCACCAACACCGAAGTTAGTTGCGTCATCTGTGTCTTTGTTGTCGAAGTCAGTACCTTCGAAAGTGTAACCCGCTTCTGCGAATACACGTGCCCATTTAGAGAACTTGTATTCAACACCAGCGTAGAACCAAGAAGAGTCTGCGTCTACTTTACCTGCTTCGTCAGTAGACTGAGCTAGGTACTCGTAACCAGAGTATAGAGTTGTTTTAGGAGCAACAGCGAACATACCAGCTACAACGATGTAGTGTGAATCAACTGTTGATTTACCTAGCTTATCTTCGTTTTCGTTGTAGTAGTACGTAGCACCTAGAGTGTGCTCGTTTAGTGCGTACTCAGCAGTTACTTCAAAAGATAGGTTTTCGTTATCAGTACGCTCTGTGTGAGAAACTGTTTGCTCTACACCATTAAGAACTAGTTTTTTCTCTTTAGTTACGTTGATGTCGTTGTTCGCAGTAAGTACACCAGCGTGTAGAGATAGGTCGTTGAAAGATTTACCAACGAATACTTCTAGTACTTCTTCGTTAGAATCTTTTTCGCCTAGCGCGTAACCAGCTTTTAGCCAGAACGCGTCATTTTCGTAAGCGTATTTGATTTGAGAATCGTTGTTCCAAGCGTGACCGTATGCAGTTTCCGCTGCGTTACCACCGAAGAAGTAAGAGTAATCTGCGAAGTATACGTCATCAGCCCAAGTACCTTCTTTACCGAAGCGAAGAGTACCCATATCACCCATATCAAAACCGATGATGTGGCGACGTACGTATACAGAGTCATCTGTACGCTCGCTTGAATCAGCACCTGCGTCGTAGTTGTCACCTAGAGCAACACCGATTTCAACTTCACCCAGAACTTTTAGGCTTTCGTCAACAACGTAAACCGCGTTCACACCAGTACGAGAAGAGCTAGTGTTTAGCTCTGCTGTGTGATCAGTTTTTTCTGTGAATAGAAGAGTTGGACGTAGCTGACCGTAGAAATCTACAGAACCTTCTTCAGATTTGAATACTTCAGCTGCGTTCACTGAAGTTGCAGACGCAACTACAGCTAGTGCTAATAGAGTTTTTTTCATAATTAATCCACTGCCTTTTCTTAGTTCGGGATATCCTTGTCCGGTTCCCTTTTTTATATGTTTGAGGTAGAGCGTTAACAAAACGTTATACAGCACCTCCTCAAAATCTGGAGCTAAGAGTGCAAAAGATTATTCTGGCTGTCAAATTTTCTAAATACCAATGTAAAAAAACAAAATACCATTATAAAACAACAACTTGATAAGTTTACCTTTATTTATTCGACGAACATCTAACCAATCTCCATTATTATTTGTAATTTACAAAATTATTAACAAATGGTTTTTTAATCCAATAAGTAAATTTAAAAAACAAAAAAAGAATAAAAACCCACAAATAAGACCAAGTTGGAGTTTTATATTTTTCATATAATGAAATTAATTTCATTAAGATAAGGTTCAATATTTTTTTGTGAAGGAGATCTACATTCCTTATAAAAGCATTCCGTTTTGTGAACTACTGTACAACTAGTGATGTGTGCTACTATTCGCCTCCAACGCATTTGAGGCCCGTATGCTGACCAGTAACATTCAAAAATCGATTCGTAATAGCTATCAAAACCTTCAAGATCAACTTGATAACTTTGTGCCTAGAAGAGCACAAAACTACCTTGTTGCAGAGATTGCAAAAACGCTGTGCGGTCAGTATCACAAATCTAACCGAATACTCGTTGCAGAAGCAGGGACTGGAATTGGTAAATCGCTCTCCTATCTAATGGCGACCATTCCCGTGGCTGTACATAACAATAGAAAAGTGGTTATCTCAACGGCGACCGTCGCTCTGCAAGAGCAGCTCATAAATAAAGACCTCCCTCTTTTTCGTCGGATTACCGACCGAGAGTTTTCTTTTATTTTGGCAAAAGGCCGTCAACGCTATTGTTGTGCAGAAAAGCTCGCTACTGCTAGCGGTGCTGATGGTGGCCAGTTAGCCATGTTTGAAACCAAACCTAAGCAAAAAGATATAGAGCTGTTAGAAACAATGCATCGCTCTCTTGCGCAAGGTAAATGGGACGGTGACCGTGATTCTTGGCCTAAACCCATCGACGATAAGCTTTGGCAACTGATTGTCAGTGATAAACACAGTTGCAATAACAGTTTACCAGGCCACCGCGGCTGCCCATTCCAAAAAGCGCGCTCAGAGTTGGATAAAAACGATGTCATCATTGCTAACCACTCTCTCGTCATGGCAGACGCAGATTTAGGTGGCGGCGTGATTTTACCTGAGCCAGAAAATACGATATACGTCTTCGACGAGGCACATCACTTACCTCACGTCGCTCGTGACCATGCTTCAGCATCTGCGAGTTTAAAAGGCGCGGCAGCATGGCTTGAGAAGTTAAATCAGTCGATTAGTAAGTTTTCATCACTCGCAGACGAGAAACGCGTAGCTCGATTTCGCAACGACCTTCAAGACGCGGTTCAGAACTTGATACCGGCACTGACTCAATTGCCCAAACAGTTCGACCCAGCTCAATTTGAAGAGGGTATCTACCGCTTCGAACACGGTGAACTACCTGAGTGGCTAGAGAACCAATCCAAAGAACTAAAACAGTTCAGTAAAAAAGCAAATCAGAGTGTGGCAAAAATTGCCGACCTTATTGCGGAAAGAGTAAAAGACGGGGAGCTTGCGACAAGGTTGGCTGAACCAGCGCTTGCAGAGCTCGGTTTCTACATTCAAAGGTTAGAAAACCTAGCGCAAGTATGGCATTTAATGGCTGAACCAACTCGTGAAAAAGGTGCGCCTTTAGCTCGCTGGTTAGAAACCCACCCCGATCGCGAGGGTGATTTCATTGTGAGTGTTTCGCCACTTGAAATTGGATGGCAACTCGACCAACAGATTTGGAGCAGATGTATTGGCGCCATTTTGGTTTCCGCAACGATGCGTGCATTAAACTCTTTCCATTACTTTTGCCATCAGGTTGGTATTGATGGAAAACCAGAATCAGGCACTCAGTTTTTAGCGCTTGCGTCACCATTCGATTACCAAAACCAGGCAGAATTACTCATCCCTGCGATGAAATATGAACCACCAGCGCCTCAATTTACTGAATATCTTATTGAGATCTTGCCTAAGTACTTGGAAGACAAGAAAGCCAACTTAGTATTATTCTCATCCTATTGGCAGATGAACCAAGTCGCGAAGGCACTCTCTTCGGAGTTCATAAAAAAAGGCTGGGCGTTGCAAGTTCAAGGTGAAAGCTCACGTCAAGAAATTCTAAAAAAACATAAAAAGTTAATAGAATCAAATAAAACCAGCGTCTTATTTGGTACTGGCAGTTTCTCTGAGGGGCTAGACTTACCTGGCGAATTACTTGAAAACTTGGTGATTACAAAAATTCCATTTGGCGTTCCAACCTCCCCTGTTGAGCAGGCTCATTCCGAATACATTGAGAAAAAAGGAGGAAACCCGTTTATGCAAATAACTGTACCAGACGCAAGCAAAAAGCTGATCCAGAGCGTAGGTCGCTTACTGCGTAAAGAGAGAGATTCTGGTAGAGTAACGATTCTTGATCGACGCCTAGTCACTAAGCGATACGGACAAGCCTTAATCGACTCACTACCTCCATTTAAACGTAAAATAGAATATTAGAAGAATCACCATTTATGGAAATGATTGAGCCAACCATGCTGTTGGTGTTGGCGCTTGTCGCTTTTGTCGCAGGATTTATTGATGCAGTTGCCGGTGGTGGTGGCATGCTTACCGTACCTGCTCTACTTTCGCTAGGCTTGCCGCCTCATATTGCACTAGGCACCAATAAACTTGCCGCTACCTTTGCTTCTTCTACTGCAGCATTTACGTACTACAAAAAACGTCTATTCAAACCTCAATGCTGGAGGCGTGCATTCGTGGCAACACTCGTCGGAGCGACATTAGGTACGCTATTTGTAGATGCGATTAGTACGGATTGGCTGGAAAAAGGATTGCCGCTTGTTATTTTGGCGGCAGCGTTGTATACCGTTTTTCATAAAACACCCCACTCTGCTCATCAAAGTCCAATACCCGAGCCTTGCCCAAAACTTCATAAAAAACAGTACATGCAAGGCTTATCCATAGGATTCTACGACGGACTCGCAGGGCCTGGAACTGGGGCTTTTTGGACAGTAAGTTCAATGGCGCTGTACCGGCTGAATATCTTGCTCGCCTCTGGCTTAGCAAAAGCAATGAACTTTACCAGTAACTTTACCTCTTTGATCACTTTTGCATTCCTCGGACATATCAACTGGGTGCTAGGCTTAACAATGGGAGTATGTTTAATGGCTGGTGCTTTTGTTGGCGCGCACTCCGCTATTAGATTTGGTTCTAAATTCATTCGTCCTGTATTTGTTACTGTCGTCAGCATACTAGCTATTAAATTGGCTTATGACGCATGGTTTGTAGGTTTGTCATGAACATTTCTCAACTCCAGGAAAATCTAGAACAAATGGCGAAGCAAGCCGCTGTTCTTGACCGTCAAAGAGGCGAACATCATGTTCCGCTTTTTGATGAGCGTTTATTTGGTTGCCGCTCTCGCTTACTTACTCCTTGCGTAAAAGAAGCAAAAGCCACGCTGGGTGCGATTGTGCGTGAGCAAAATGAAGGTAAGCTCACCGCTTTGCGTGCTGAGTACCTCACTGAACGGTTAGTGGCGCAAATCGGTGCGATTCAACGCGAGATTTCTACCACTAAAATTCGTAAGAATGAAATCAAACATAGCAGCCATTTCCGTAAGCCTATCAACGTGCTTTATCAGGAGCTCGCTCAACATCAAGAGTGGGCAAGACGCTTGCGCGAGATGGTGTTAGAAAAAGAACGTGCTGTCGAAAGCGCTCCTAGTTTTATGCGTGCCGACGCTCAAAAAGTATTACTAGCAACCGAGCAACGTTTAGCGCGTTGTGAAACAGCACTTCTTAAGCTAGAGAACCAAATTACACATAGGGAAAAACATCAATAATGGCTGATCAACCAACCTCGCCTTTAGATGACGCACCTGAAGAGATCAAACTGGCTGTCGATTTAATCTATTTGCTTGAGAGCAATGAGATAGATCCAGAAGTTGCGCTTAACGCTTTAAAGATCGTGCAAAACGACTTAGAAAACAAATTAAAAGCAAAGTAGCTCAGAGCGTTTCACTCCTTTCACCGAGACTCGTTTTCAGTGCTCTTACACAATGATACTATTCATAAAAAGTACGCCCCCAAAAAGGATAAATAATGAAAGTAATCAGCTTTAACATCAATGGACTACGTGCGCGACTGCACCAACTCCAAGCGCTAATCGACAAACACCAACCTGATGTGATTGGTCTTCAGGAAATTAAAGTTCACGATGAAGCATTCCCGATTGAAGCTGTCGAAGCCATGGGCTACAAAGTGTATTTTCATGGTCAAAAAGCACATTACGGCGTAGCAATGCTTTGTAAGCAAGAGCCTCTACACGTACAAAAAGGGTTCCCGACGGATAACGAGGAACATCAAAAGCGCATGATCATGGCAACGTTTTTAAATGAAAACGGCGAAAAGGTCACTGTACTAAACGGCTATTTCCCTCAAGGGGATAACATCAGCCACGAAACCAAATTCCCATACAAGCGCCAATTCTATAAAGATCTGATGACCTACCTAAACGATCATCACAATAACGACGAGCAATTGATTGTTATGGGTGACATCAACATCAGCCCTATTGATGCAGATATCGGTATCGGCGAGCCAAACCGTAAACGTTGGCTAAAAACAGGTAAATGTTCATTCCAACCTGAAGAACGCGAATGGTTGAAAACCTTACTAGACTGGGGCTTTGTGGACACCTTCCGTAAGCTATACCCAGAGGTGAACGATCAATTTTCGTGGTTTGACTACCGTTCTCGCGGTTTTGATGATAACCGTGGCCTACGAATTGATGTCATTTTGGCAACCCCTTCTCTAGCGGAAAAGTGTATTGAATCTGGTATCGACTATGAGCTTCGTGGTATCGAGAAGCCTTCAGATCACGCACCAATCTGGTCAACATTTAAGTAATATATTGCAAAGCTATAAGCGAGACTCAACGCTAAGCTTAATCCAATAAAAAGGGAGACTCAGTCTCCCTTTTTCATACAAATTACCATTTAATCACTGATTCAGCGGCCAAACCGTTTGACCATCAACAGTTATCGGTGTTTGTGCAAATTCGTTCAGACAGTAGCCTGTATTACTACTTGCAAAGTAAGTGAGCGGCATCGGCGGTAGATTCAGCGCCACAACCTGCTGTTTCGCTTTTTCTGTGAGCGAGAACCCCCACATATCGAGATAGTTAGTCATATCTCGCTGAGAGATGTAGCTCAGAGCAATAAGCAACCAGTCGTTGTTCGAGATGCTATTTGCTTCTTCCCGAGAGTAGTTGGCGAAACCAATACTCAATCGTCTCTCATCCCAAAGCGCATCGTCCGATTTTAAGCGGTTAAACTCACGTTCAATCAGGTGCAAGCGCGCCAATAAATGCCAACCATTTTTAAGCACACCTTCATGCTGCGCCGCCATCATCATTTGAATGTAAACACGAGCGCCCCAACTCCAACTGGTTTGATTTTGCGCAGCCATGTATGCGTTTGGATCCGCTTGAGTTCGGCTAGCTTGCAATAATTCAAACTGGCCTTTGAAATCCAAGCTTTGGCAAGTTGAAACTTTTCCCGTATTCTGGAAGAAACGAGACTTACTGTAATACGAGTAGTAATTGGTCGTTGAATGCCCTTCCCAGCCTGAAAATCGGAATCGACCTTTTTCTAAACCATGACCAAGCTCATGTAAATCACCGTGACCGAGTGGGCTGAATGACCAGTAAGCATCGTAAGGGTTACCCGAACAACCATAACCACACGTCGCTTGGTCGGCGTTCATGTGCTTCACTATATCAATATTGGCGATTTCCCAACCTTGGTTTTGGGCGTATTGAATAATTTCAGGCACTTCATCTATGCCCGGCCCTTGGAAACCTGCCAGCACATGCGGGTAGTTGTGAACATATTCTTCTGTTGCAAGCGCCATTTCCGAAGGGGTAGACCACATTTCATCGTTGACCGACTCCAACATTTTGTCGCGCTTTGAGTGTACTTCAAACCCAGGAGTGATCAGCTCAGCCCAATCGAATAAATTGGCTTCTAACTGTTGAATAAAAGCGTCGTTGTCCTTCTCACTTCTCCAAACTGGATGCTGTGCCACATGATTAAATTTCAGTTCAACCGGAACATCATTTTTGTCAAAGTGAACCTGTACTGGACCACCATAAGGAGAAGTCAGCGTGATGGTTTCACCCGGCTTCACTTCATAGCCGAATGAAGTCAGCAGTTTTGGTCGCGTGTATCCATCTTTGCTGAACTCATGAGTTGCACCACTTCTTAAAGTGTTGATGACAATCTTAGTCGCCACATCATTGCTGTCATTACGTTTAACCGTAAAGGTTTCCCCAGGAAGCGCATACACACCAGCCGAACGGAAGTTACGCTTTGATTCCATATTAATCGTTGCACTGATTCTCTTTATGTCAGGGCTAAACTCACTACGGCTGAAGTTCCCCATATTTGGTTGTTTTGGGTTTACGCTTCGGCTGTTGTATTGCACGTAATCGGCAAAGTACGACTTTAGGAATTCGGTCGTTTGGGTTGATTGTTTGTCCATCGGGAAGACAACCGTTTGACGATAATGATCAGCCAGCAATACCATGAGTTTTTCGTATTGGTAGCCGTTTTGATTAAACAAATCTACTTTTTGTTCATCAAGCTTTTGCAACCAATGGCGAATGCTGTTTGCCCCTGCATAAAATTGACTGTCCATATTCGCAGTGTCAGGGCAGGATTTGTCATCACACTTTGACAAGTCAACGTTGAAATTTTGAGATTCAAAACGAGACAACAGCGCTTGTTGTGTGATGACAGAGTCCGGCACAACGTTCATCAACGATGAAGGTTCCCAGTCGACCAAGCCTAACTTACGCCAATAGTTATCTCCCACATAATCAACATGGAATTTTTCCAAAATGTCTTGGCCAAGATCAGTTAGTCCTCCATCCCAATGCAGGTATAGAACAGGAATTTGGGCTTGCTCAGCGTATTCCAAAGCTTCGAGTACTGGTTTGTTGGTATCTCCAGATTGCAGATGCTGTGACAAGATCAATAAGTTTGGAGTATTGGTTTGCAAGCAGCTAAGTAGCTTCGAACCATCGCATAGGTTGGCCTCGTTAAACGCCAACTCTTGTGAGACATTGTCTTTTAGCCAATTCCGAGTCGCTTGCTCATCCGGAAAGTAATAAGACTGGTCCATTTGCGCGATGACGACGTTTGAAGTAACTCCGCCCGACAACCAAGTGACCAGATTACTTAACCATTGCGTCATCGCTGCGTTGGAAGAGTCGGGAAAACGTTGTGCCGTTCTAAATGGGTTACTACCTAATAGTGCGTAACGTTGACCATTAGACTTTTCCCCGGCAACGCCAATTGACAGCGCTTGATCTTTGTAACCGCTTGCCATGGCCTTATTGATCATCAAGATGGTGTCGTTGAAGCCATACTGAGGTGCCAAGATCGCGGCATCATGGGTTGGATCCCAATAAAGACCTGAAAGGTTTTTCGCAATTGCAGATTTGATCGTATTCGACTGCATCTTGTGGGCTTCTACAACCTGACGACTTTCTCGAATGAAATCGCTCGGGTCAGAAACGAGCAGTGCATTACCAGTTTCAAGAGCTTGTTGAACTGGAGCTGGCGTTGGTTTTACTTGAGCATTAGGTTTTGATTCTCCCTCTCCCCCACCACATCCTGTGGCTAAGGCGGCAATGCCCAACGATAGAATTGTTTTTTTCATTTTTACTTACTAAACAATGAGTTTATCGAATGTTAATGTAAGTTAATGAATAATAAGAAAGAGTCTTTTACATCGACTGGAAAAATAGGAATGAAGATAACAAAATTATCAAAAGCAATAGCACCCACTCCGGTGCTATTGCCTCTATTGATAATTAGCTTAAAGGACGCAAATAAGCTAAGAAACGCTTCTCTGCCACTTTGAAACACCACAAGATCAAAAACGTCAGTGCCATGTAGAACAGCCCCGCCGTCAGGAAAGACTCAAATGGTGCATAGTAGCGCGAGTTTACTAGACGCGCAGCACCAGTTAAATCCATGATGGTAACGATGCCCGCGACTGCACTTCCGTGCAGCATAAATATGACCTCGTTGGAATAAGCTGGTAATGCTCGACGCAATGCACTCGGCAAGATAATACGTCTGTATGTCATAAACTTACTCATGCCATACGCTTTCGCAGCTTCCACCTCACCTTTCGGCAAACCATTAATCGCACCACGAATAATTTCTGCGGTGTAAGCCGATGTATTCAGAATAAAAGCGACCAAAGCACAGAACCAAGCGTTCTCCCATAAGGTATCTTTCACAGGGAAAAACTGATCCATGCCGTAGTAAATCAAATACAGCTGAACCAATAGCGGCGTTCCACGGAAAAAGTAAATGAATCCCCAAGAAGGTAAGCTTAGAGCGTAATTGGTACTATTGCGTGCCACGGCTAATGGGATAGAGACACACAAGCCAATAACCAACGCTAATCCCACTAACCAAACTGTTGTCCAAAGTCCCTGAAGATAAGTTGGAAAGCTTTCAATAATCAAAGAAAAGTCCATAACTTACCTCGCATGAATACTGAACTTACGCTCAACAAGCTTGAGTAGCCCGGTCGAAACGCTGGTAAAAAATAGAAAGATGAGCGCGACAGCCATGTAAAAGGTGAACGGCATTTTCGTTGTACCTGCTGCCAATGAGCTCATTCTCACCATGTCATCCAGACCAATAATGGAAACTAACGCTGTGGTCTTAAGTAACACTAACCAGTTATTACCAAATCCAGGTAATGCATGACGAATCATCTGAGGAAGTAAGATTCTTCTAAACGATAAAGCAGAACTCATCCCATAAGCTTTCGCCGCTTCTAATTCACCCTTGTCCACCGCCATGATCGCTCCACGAAAAGTCTCCGCCATGTAGGCGCCAAAGATAAAACCAATCGTGAGTACACCAGCTATAAATGGGCTGACATCAATATAATCAGGTAAGTAAGACGTCCATTCATGGTTTGGATCACTCGAGGCAAACCACTCGTTGAGCGTTTCGTTGATGGAGTAAAGGCTGTTATTTAAAAGTATTTGTCCACCAAAGAAAATTAGCATCATCAGAACCAAATCTGGAATGCCGCGAATGACGGTGGTGTAAAGAGTGGCAATCGCCCTTGCCCATTTGTAAGGCGCTAACTTAGCTAATGCGCCAAGCATGCCTAAGACCATGGCGAGAATGAGTGAAAGCACTGCAACTTCTATTGTTACTAAAGCTCCTTTCAAAATCGAAGCTTCGTATCCTTGTAAATCTAGCATAGGTGAGTTCCTAATCCCTAAACTCAAAAAATCGACCGTTGACTACTTCTAGGAACAAGCCAACGGTCGCTTAATTACGGTTTATTCACCGTACACATCGTAGTTAAAGTATTTACCAGCAATTTCTTGGTAAACACCTTTCTCACGTAGTGAAATAATTGCTGCGTCGAGTTTCTTCGTCAGATCTTTGTCTTGTTTACGAACAGCGATACCCATACCTTCGCCAAACCATTTTGGATCGGTTAACGATGGTCCAACAAACTCATAAGCTTCGCCACCTGCTTTGTTGATCACACCCTCTTCTAGAGCAGACGCATCACCTAAAACAGCAGCAATTCGACCATTTTCTAGATCAAGATACGCTTCATCAAAAGAGCCATAACGCACAATTTCAACATCATCGCCGTAGTTGTCAGTTAAGTACTTGTCATGTGTCGTCGCACGTTGCACGCCAATTTTGACATCTTTAAGATTATCAAAATCTAGACCCGCACCTTTCTTAGCGATAAATTTATTTGGAATTTGTGCGTACTTGCCAGTGAAATCGACTTTTTTCTTGCGCTCTTCAGTGATAGACATTGCTGCGATGATGGCATCGTACTTACGTGCAAGCAGAGAAGGAATAATACCATCCCAATCTTGAGCGACGATTTTGCACTTCACTTGCATCTCTTCACAGAGTGCATTTGCCATGTCTACGTCAAAGCCTTTTATTGAGCCATCAGTTTCTGTCCAGCTAAACGGAGGGTAAGCACCTTCGATACCAAAGCGAACTGTTTTCCATTCTTTCGCTTGGGCAACACCTGATACTGCCGTTGCAGCAATCGTTGCTGCTAATAACCACTTTTTCATTTCCATACTCCTGTGATTGCTATTTTATTTCGTTTTGTTTGTTGTGTTGGCTTAGGAGGCAATAGTCTGCCGCCTAACAAATATTAGTAAATGGATGAGATAAACTGCTGTAATCGTTCTGAATCCGGGTTTGTAAATAGCTTAGCTGGATTTCCCTGTTCTTCCACTAAGCCTTGATGTAAAAACATCACATGGTTTGATACGTCACGCGCAAACGCCATTTCGTGCGTGACCACCAGCATAGTTCGCCCTTCATCTGCCAAATCTCTCATTACCCCCAGAACTTCTCCTACAAGTTCTGGGTCAAGCGCAGAAGTTGGCTCGTCAAACAACATCACCTCTGGGTCAACTGCTAGCGCACGGGCAATAGCTGCACGTTGCTGCTGGCCGCCAGATAAGTGCCCAGGGTAATAATCTTTACGCTCATACAAGCCTACTTTCTTAAGCAAGACTTCTGCATTTTCAATCGCTTGAGCTTTTGGCACGCCTAAGACATGAACAGGCGCCTCAATCACGTTTTCTAGTACGGTTAGGTGAGACCAGAGGTTGAAACCTTGGAAAACCATTGCCAGGCGTGAGCGAATACGTTGGACTTGCTTTTCATTAGCAGGAACAGATTCACCTGCTCTGTTGTTCTTCATTTGGATTAATTCACCATTTACCCAAATTTCGCCCGCGGTAGGCGTTTCTAGC
Source organism: Vibrio alginolyticus NBRC 15630 = ATCC 17749 (assembly GCF_000354175.2). Taxonomy (NCBI): domain Bacteria; kingdom Pseudomonadati; phylum Pseudomonadota; class Gammaproteobacteria; order Vibrionales; family Vibrionaceae; genus Vibrio; species Vibrio alginolyticus. The sequence continues at coordinate 75,570 of NC_022349.1, read as the reverse complement.
AAGTTGATACATCTGAGAAAGGTACTCTTACCTGAGCCGGAAGAGCCAATGATGGAGATAACATCTCCTTTGTGCGCGGCAAGTGAAATGCCTTTTAAAACTTCATTTTGTCCAAATGTTTTGTGCAGGTCTTTTATATCTAGCGCTGGTACATCATTCATGCGCCCTACTCCCTGTGTTTTTGTCACTGCAATTAAGGGACTCCGCCCTCTCTAATTCGGAACAAATTAGCACCGCCCCTTGAAACTTGCAACAAATTATTAACCTAAATAATTCGAATAGAAAGATACGATAGACAAATTAATATGCAATATATAGCAACATATTCTTCAAAAGTTGAATATTAAATATAAAAAAGCCCCTTTCAAAGGGGCTTACTAAATTTACAAAAGTGTTAATTGAAACCTATTCGAGGTCGCAATGAATTAATTAAAACGACTGACTACCAACGAGTTTGAAGTACGTAATGTCACTTCATTTTCTAAGCCTTCTTTTTCAGAAGTAATGATGCCATCTAGGTCTTCATCTAGTTCAGGCTCTGACGCTTCACCATTGGAAAAGAAGCTCATGAAAACTTTAGAATCAATATTACTATCTTCATTCACTACCAAAGCAGTGCGATTAAAATCGTCCGAAGCTGAAACTTTCAAACCGTTAACGGCCGATGTTGGGAAGTTGTAGTAATGCAATTCTGGAACAACAACAGAATCACTATCACTTGTTGTGAAAATGCGATGTGTGACTCTGTAGTCGCCTGAAGTTGCAAAGTAAGCGACACGAGTAAAGCCTTCAGTAGACGATGTTAAGCCCATGTCCAGATCAATCACGGACTCTGCACTTCCTTGCGTTGATACACTTGGTTTTGTGTTCGGCAGGTTATCAATATTTAAGTAAGCACTCGGATCAACGTCAATATCCCATCCGTCAGAGATCGTTTCGTTAAGTAGAGACTCCCAACCATTAACTTGATTCTCTGAGAACGCCATGTATACCCAAGTTTCTTTATTCGTTGCACTAGGGCGATTATATTCAACGGCCGTTTTATCCAGCTTCAACGCGTCATATGCAAAGCCGTTAGTAACAAAGCCAATGTTGAGCGAGTCGTAAGTATAGTCAGAAGACGAATAAATGTTTGACGTATTATCCGCTCTAACTAAGGCTATCTCACCAGTTCCCCACGAACCAATACCATACTGGTAAAGCGCTTTGTCGCTTGAACCTGATTCATACTGAAACAATGCCGTTGGTTCACCTTTAAGCCCCATCAGTTCATCAGTAGGCAACATATCAGGGTTCGGAGACGTGAAAATATCGGTTTGCGAGACAAAGTTGTAATCTCCGCCACCTGATTCAGCGTTTCGGTAATCTAAGTTAGTAAACTTATTGCTTGCTAAGTTACCGCCAGTAAAGCATTTGTTCAAAGAGTCTCGGTTTAGTGCAAAAGTAGCATTACGTAGTTTCTTATCTTGCAAGAACTCTTTTGAAAACGTGTTTACGCGAGCTTCTTTGCCGTTAAATTCTATTGCTTGAAACGTTACAAAGCCGCCGTCAGGGATATCTTCAAGATAAAACTTAAAGTTATCAGTGGTAGGTTTGATAATGTCTCCGGATCTTTTGCCATCGGCATCAGAGTAGTAACCGATAACATAGTTGGTCACTTGCTCTTTTGACGCTGCACTGTAGGTTAAAACCGTTTTATCGCCGTTCAGCTCAGTTTTGTGGTCATATACAGTACAACCTTTCGTAGTTGCTTCACTTTCAGTCATTGTTGCTGGTATAGCAAAATCAAAAGTAAACGCAGTTTTCGGCGCTGCACCACCGCCACCGCCGCCACCGCCGCCGCAACCGACCATTAACCCTGAGATGATTGCCACTAGTGGCAGTACTTTAAGCTGTTTCATGTCTTTTTCCTAAACTGAGCGGCAATGATTAGCCAAAAAATTGTCTTTGCTCTGTCCAAAGCAAGAATAAAGCCAGCTTTATATAATCACCGTGAATATTGACATTTAATCTGCATCTCGTGCAAAAGGACAAAAAGTTCTAATTTTATGCAACTTGTGTAATGAAATTACACAAGATCTCCGCATCTCATTCGCATGCCAGAAACTTTCTGTAGTTTTATTTCACAACCATTCTTAAAGTGATCTAAATCAATCACCCTAAATGGCTATCTTGCTAGACTCCTGCCAAAAGATGAGGCTTTTTTTGTGCCTCAACACAATAAGTTATTAGCTATGCTTAGGCACAGTGTCGACGTGTAACAAATCTAACAATAGCTAGCATAAGCGTGCCGCAGGATGCGGATTAACACAATTGAATGAAGAATTCATAACTTTTAAATATATGAGGAATCTATGTCAGACGCAGTTAACAAAACGCACTCTGATTCAGATATCGAGACCAAGAGCTACCGTGAGCTTCATCGTCCAGCATCTGAGTTCGCAAGCCGTTCAGACTACCTAGACCACGAACTACAAATTATGAAGCCACGTCGTTTTGGCTTGAACTTGCCAGGTCGTGACTTCCGCTTTGAGCTTGAAGACCTTGTTCCAGCGCTTGCTGGTACTATCGGTATTATCGCAATGTACTCTGCGGTAATGATGTCTTGGGCTGAAGGTCTTACTGCAGCATGGGACCACGTAAACTTAGGCAAGGACTTTGCTATCGAAGTTGCGCGTGTAGAAATGCTCATCCCTGCACTTCTTTTCTGTGTACTTGCCTCTGGTTTTATTAACCCTAAAGCCAACCTAGCAGGCAACCACGGCCCAATGATCCCTCTTATTGGTACCATCGCTCTTGCTGGTGCTCATCCTCTTGCATTAGCAATTCTCATTGGTGTGTTTGGTTTGATTTTGAGCCTCTTAAAAGGTGGGTCAAAACTGGTTAACCTCACCTCTGAAGGTACGGCTGGTGGCCTTCTTATTTTCCTAGGTTTAACCGGAACCATGAGCCAAATTAACTCTATTCAAGCTTGGGCTGTTGGTTTGCAATCCGATACGGTTGCCGCTGGTAGCATGGGTTACATCGGTCTGATTGTTCTTGCGGTTACCATTGGCTTATACGCGTTCCTTGCTAAAGTGAACAAACGCTGGCTAGCGATCCCTGTTTGTGCCTTCACTGGGCTTGCAATCGCACTTGCTCTTGGCGCAGGCTTCGATATTAAATTCGTAACCGAGACAGGCCTTCCAAACCTAAATCCAATCTACTGGTGGGGTTCAACAGAAGAAGGTTGGATGCTTGGTCTTCCTAATATGGAACACTTCATCGCTTCACTACCATTCGCCATTCTTGCGGTAGCAATGTGGTCACCTGACTTCTTGGGTCACCGTATCTTCCAAGAGATGAACTACCCACGTAAGAGTGAGAAAGTGCTGATGGACGTTGATGACACAATGACAATGTGTTCCGTTCGCCAAATGGTCGGTACTGCAGTGGGTGGTGGTAACATCACATCATCTTGGGGGACTTACATGATCCCTGCTGCAATCGCGAAACGCCCTATTCCTGCTGGTGCCATCTTACTAGGCTCTCTATGTATTATTGTTGCAATCCTTGGTTTTCCTATGGACGTTGCAGTATGGCCTCCAGTTATGCGCGTTGCTCTTCTCGTTGGTGTATCTCTACCACTGCTTGAAGCTGGCATGCAGATGGTGAAGGACTCAAAAGACTCACAAGCAGCAGGTATCTGTATCTTTGGTTCTGCCGTTGTTAACCCAGTTCTAGCTTGGGCACTAACTATGCTTTTAGATAACAACGGTTTAATTGGAGATAAAGAGCGCGCGTCTCGCCTATCATTTGTAGACAAGATTGTGATCCCAGTAAGCGTACTCGTTATCTGTTTAGTTGCTATGCTTGCAGTTGGTATGCTTGAAGGCCAGTATGGCATCCAAGCTTGGCTATAAGCTAGCAGTCCAGAAATTTGTGGGTAGCGCTCGTCGCTACCCCATTTTTATCGAGATTTTTGAGGATTTATTGATTTAGTTTAAGGTTTGCAAAAAAATTTTAGTTTAACCTCTAACTGTTGCTTAAAAAGAGAAACGTTAAAACTAGTGACAATATTTATAGTTTTGTAAATCGAATACGTAAATTTAAGACTATAAATATTGTTATTCATAAGAGTGTACTGTTCCCCTCTTTTATCTGGGGATAGCTGGCTCAACGGCGAAGCAGTACGTATTTTTTTCTACTAAAAAGGTAGGTATGTCATGGCAGAGCAATTTGCTAAAGCTTGGGAAGGTTTTGCTGCAGGCGACTGGCAAAACGAAGTAAACGTTCGTGATTTCATTCAGAAGAACTACACTCCGTACGAAGGCGACGAATCTTTCCTAGTTTCTGAAGGTACTGAAGCGACTAACAAGCTTTGGGCTAAGGTAATGGAAGGCATCAAACAAGAGAACTCGACTCACGCTCCTGTTGATTTTGATACTTCAGTTATCTCTACCATCACTGCTCACGATGCAGGCTACATCGAAAAAGACCTAGAAACTATCGTAGGTCTTCAAACTGACGCTCCTCTAAAACGTGCGATCATCCCTAACGGTGGTATCCGCATGGTTGAAGGTTCATGCAAAGCCTACGACCGCGAGCTAGACCCACAAGTTAAAAAAATCTATACAGAATACCGTAAAACTCACAACCAAGGCGTTTTCGATATCTACACTCCTCAAATCATGGCGTGTCGTAAATCTGGCGTACTGACTGGTCTTCCAGATGCATACGGTCGTGGTCGTATCATCGGTGACTACCGTCGTGTTGCTCTATACGGTATTGACTTCCTAATGAAGGATAAATTCGCGCAGTTCTCTTCTCTACAAGAGCGTTTTGAGAACGGCGAAGACCTACAAATGACAATGCAGCTTCGTGAAGAGATCGCAGAGCAACACCGTGCTCTAGGTCAAATCAAAGAAATGGCTGCAAAATACGGTTGTGATATTTCTCGTCCTGCTGAAACTGCGCAAGAAGCTATTCAGTGGACTTACTTCGGTTACCTAGCTGCTGTTAAATCTCAAAACGGTGCGGCTATGTCTCTAGGTCGTACTTCTACGTTCCTAGACATCTTCATCGAACGTGATATCGCGGCTGGTAAGCTAACTGAAGAACAAGCTCAGGAAATGATCGACCACTTCGTAATGAAACTACGTATGGTTCGTTTCCTACGTACTCCTGAGTACGATGATCTATTCTCTGGCGACCCTATCTGGGCAACTGAGTCTATGGGTGGTATGGGTCTTGACGGTCGTACGCTAGTTACTCGTACAAACTTCCGTTTCCTAAACTCACTATACACTATGGGTCCTTCTCCAGAGCCAAACATCACTGTTCTTTGGTCTGAGCAACTACCTGAAGGCTTCAAGAAGTTCTGTGCGAAAGTATCTATCGATACTTCTTCTATTCAGTACGAAAATGACGACCTAATGCGTCCAGACATGAACTCTGACGACTACGCGATCGCATGTTGTGTATCTCCAATGGTTGTTGGTAAGCAAATGCAGTTCTTCGGTGCTCGTGCGAACCTTGCGAAAACAATGCTTTACACCATCAACGGTGGTGTGGATGAGAAGCTAAAAATCCAAGTTGGCCCGCAAATGCCTAAGATCGAAGGCGATGTTCTTAACTACGATGAACTGTGGGAGAAAATGGACCACTTCATGGATTGGCTAGCGAAACAATATGTGACTGCACTAAACGCTATCCACTTCATGCACGATAAGTACAGCTACGAAGCGGCACTAATGGCTCTACACGACCGTGACGTTAAACGTACTATGGCTTGTGGTATTGCTGGTCTATCTGTTGCGGCTGACTCACTATCTGCAATTAAATACGCAAAAGTTAAGCCAATTCGTGACGAAGACGGTCTAGCAATCGACTTCGAAATCGAAGGCGATTACCCTAAATTCGGTAACAACGACCCACGCGTTGATGACATTGCATGTGAACTTGTTTCTGTATTTATGGGCAAAATCCGTAAGCTTAAGACTTACCGTGATGCAATCCCTACTCAGTCAATTCTTACTATCACTTCAAACGTGGTTTACGGTAAGAAAACTGGTAACACGCCTGACGGTCGTCGTGCTGGTGCTCCATTTGCTCCAGGTGCAAACCCAATGCACGGTCGTGACGAGAAAGGTGCTGTAGCATCACTAACTTCAGTTGCTAAACTGCCGTTTGCTGACGCACAAGATGGTATCTCTTACACATTCTCTATCGTACCTAACGCACTAGGTAAAGATGAGGGTTCACAACGCGCTAACCTTGCTGGTCTTATGGATGGTTACTTCCACCACGAAGCGGGTATCGAAGGTGGTCAACACCTAAACGTGAACGTTCTTAACCGTGAAACTCTAGAAGACGCAGTTAAGCACCCAGAGAAATACCCTCAGCTAACAATCCGTGTATCTGGTTACGCTGTTCGCTTCAACTCTCTAACTGCAGAGCAACAAGCTGACGTAATCGCGCGTACATTCACTGAGTCTCTATAAGACTATAGCGAAATAACGTTCTAGTAATACAACAAAGGCTGATGCTAAGTAGCATCAGCCTTTTTTTATTTCTTGAATGAAAGTTGTGATATCGCGAAAGACTTTTGCCCGCATTCTTACGTATGATGCGAAAAAAGTTAGCAAATAAAGTCTATGAGATTTAGTAAATTAATTATTCTTACCCTTCTTTCTCCAGTTGCAATAGCATCCACTAAGTCTACGGTTTCTTTTACCATCGACAACGATGGTATTTTTGGCGTCGATCAAGACTATACGAATGGTGTTTTCCTTTCTTACGCGACAGACCAACTGACACAAGAAAGCCAATGGAAATGGCTGAGTCTAGCTAACTCAGAGCACGCCAATATCGATAAAATAGAGTTGGTTCTTGGCCACAAGATGTGGACTCCAAGCGACATTGAAGCCGATTATCCACTAATCAATGATCGCCCATATGCCGGTTACCTACACACCGAAATCAACTACCTTTCCCTAACGAGTGACAAAGCTGTACGGTACAATTTCACCATAGGAACTACGGGTGAAAGTTCGCTATCAGAAAAGGCGCAAGAAATCGTTCACGGCATAACAGGATCGACGGACCCTCAAGGTTGGGATTACCAGATTGAAGATAAAGTGGCGTTCAGCCTTGGTTACCGCGTATTTAACAAATTGATGCGCAGCGAAGAACAAAAAACACAATGGGAGATCACCAACATTAACGACATCAATGCGGGTAACTTCCGTAGTGATGTCTCTCAAGGCGTCATGTTTCGTTGGGGTACAAACCTAGCGAATAGCATCGGAGCCGCCAATATCAGTGTCGAAAGCCCTTTCTCAGCAAGTATGATCGCTCAGAACACGTCGAGTTGGTTCTTGTTCACCGGGTTTGAAGGTCGTTACCGCTTTAATGACATGACTATCGAAGGAGATCGTCCTGGCATTCCTGAACCGTCAGCGCCATACGACGTCACACTGCAAAATTGGCAAGCAAGTGCCGTCGCGGGAGTATCTTGGTACAACCAAAATTACGGTGCAAGCATCACCTTTACAATTAAAACACCGGATTATGAAGAAGCCCAAACCGATGTTTATGGGACAGGCTCGTTCTCCGTGTTCGCCTTTTTCTAAAAACTGGATTATCCCAGCATCGAAGTCAATCTAGATACACGGCAAGTTCTCGGGGTAGGTATTAACCACCTCGTGTTCAAGCGTTTATGTAGATTGGCTCCATCTATTTTCTTTCTTCAAATAACCTTGCCTTTAGTACCGACAAAGCTGTTTTAACCCTGCTTTTTGTAATAAAATAACAGCTAGAATTTACTAGTAATGAGAGCAAAAGATGTCAACAGCTGGTCGTATTCACTCATTTGAGTCATGTGGTACCGTAGACGGACCTGGTATTCGATTTATCGTCTTCTTGCAAGGTTGTTTAATGCGCTGTAAGTATTGCCATAACCGCGATACTTGGGACACGCATGATGGCAAAGAAGTCACGGTTGAAGAAATCATTTCCGAAGCGAAAAGTTACCGCCACTTCATGAATGCATCAGGTGGTGGCGTTACTTGTTCTGGCGGCGAAGCGATGCTTCAACCGGAATTCGTACGTGATTTTTTCCGCGCAGCTAAAGCCGAGGGCATTCATACATGTCTAGATACTAACGGTTATGTTCGTAAGCACACTGATGTTATCGATGAAGTACTGGATGCAACAGACTTAGTCATGCTTGATATCAAACACATGAAAGACGAAGTGCACCAAGATCTCATCGGTGTATCCAACCGACGCACATTGGACTTTGCTCGTTACTTACAAAAAATCGGAAAGAAAACATGGATTCGCTATGTCGTCGTGCCTGGTTACACAGATGACCCAGAAGCAGCACACATGCTTGGTGAATTTATTAAAGACATGGATAACATCGAAAAGGTCGAGTTACTTCCTTACCACAAATTAGGGGCTCATAAATGGGAAGCGTTAGGCTTAGAATACCCACTCGAAGGCGTAAACCCGCCACCGAAAGAAACCATGGATGAAATTCAATCCATTCTTGCTCAATACAACGATAACGTAAAATACTAAGTGAACCGCAAGACTAACCTCTTTAAAATACCAGCTTATTGCTGGTATTTTTTTGATTATATCTAAGCCTTATCAGTGAGTTTCTCTGCGGTCATTTAGGTATAAAAGAACGATAGAAATGATTGCGTCATGTTCGCATAGGAAGGAAGTAACATGGATCTGTTTAACTTAGGCTCTCTTGTTGTCTCAATTTGGATAGTAGTAGTCTACTGCCTACCAGATTGGAAAAAAGTCGTTTGGCCCAAACTGGAAAAAGAAAAAGGATTTCAGCACCTCGTTTTTGCAACGCTATTCTTTTTCAGTATTTTATGGACAGCTCAAGCAGGTGTAAAAGAAGGATTACAGATTCATTTTCTTGCACTAACAACGCTGACGATGATGTATGGTTGGCGCATGGCATTTCTACTCAGCATTCCCGCTATGTTGGTCAACCACCTACTACATGATGTGTCCTTGCTACTCTTACCCACGTCGTTAGTTCTATCTGCCCTAATTCCGATTTTCATTAGTTACTTAGTGTTTCTTCTGAGTTACCACTACTTGCCACGAAACATTTTTGTTTTCATCTTCGTTGCTGGATTTTTCAATGGCGCGATAACAGGAAGTCTGCACCTCATCATTAACTCTTTTTATCACCTATCAGTTGGTCACTACGATTGGGAAACCATTCAACATAACTACTTTGTTTTTGTGCCGTTGCTCGCCTTTCCAGAAGGTCTATTAAATGGTATGGCACTGGCGGTTTTAACCGTATTCAAGCCAGAGTGGCTGAGAGTATTTTCAGACCGAGACTACATATACAATCATTACCATAAATAAGTGTTTTCAAACTGGTCAAAAGTGACAGTTCTTGCCATTTTTTAGTATTAAATATGTGTTGAGATCATGTTTCACTCGTGTCTTAAGCGTTAACCTAAGCACATTAAAAATGTATTAGATATCTAGTGAGGCCACCATGGAAATGTCAAACGCTCAACGTTTGATTCTATCAAACCAATACAACCTTATGTCTCAACTTGATCCAAGTAATGCGGCCAAATACAAACGCTTACAAACGATAGTTGAACGTGGTTATGAACTACAAATGCGAGAGTTGAACAAAGATTTCGGCTGCCTCTCAGAAGCAGAATGTCGTGAGATCATCGACGTTATGGAGATGTATCATGCGATGCAAGAATCTTACAACATGCTAGAAGATGAAGACCGCAGCAACGTAGATCAGCGCCGCTTGAAGTTCTTGGGATTTGATATCGCTTCAGAAGCGCAACAAGTACATTACGTACGTTTTCTCATCGATTCTGAAGGTTTGTACCCTCAGTTTGACAAGGCAGATCATCACTTTAACAGCCAAATGCCGATGCTAGATAAATACCGCCGTATGCTGCAAACTTGGCGTAACTGCCCTCGTCAGTATCATTTATGTGAAAACGAACTAGCGCAAATCTTCAGCGCATAAAATGGTCATCTAAGAATGAGGAGAGCGCCCGCTCTCCTTGTTATTTACCCTGTCACAAACTTATCTAAGACTTTGCTCTCTTCCTACCTCTTTCACTTGCCTTGCTCAATGTAGAACAACGAATCACTGAGACTCTTCTGTCTTTGCCAAATATTTGATTTCTATTGCACCTATTCACGACATAAATTCGTCCTTAATAAAAGAGTGATTCAAATGTCACTTTTACAATAAATTCATAATTGTTAAGCAAAATTGCAAATCCCCGACTAGGCTTAAGTAGAGAAAGGCTGTGATTGAAAAATTCATATCCACCGCTCACCGTTGTAACGAAAAACCGTCCATAAAGCAAAGTCTTTGGTGTCGCCAATCTTACATTCTGTACGAACCAAATGTGATAACAGGACGTATATTCAAACAACAACGAGCATAACTGTTGGTGGAAAGCCTGAATCAACGTTCGTCGGTAGACTGACTATTAAAGGGGAAAGCGACATGAGTATTTTCGACCACTATCAATCAAGATATGAAGCTGCAAAAGATGAAGAGATGTCGTTACAGGAGTTTTTAGCCCTGTGTAAAGATGACAAAAGCGCTTATGCTAATGCAGCAGAACGCCTACTGATGGCGATTGGTGAACCAGAGATAATCGATACGGCAAAGGATCCGAGACTAAGCCGAATCTTCTCGAATCGTGTTATCTCTCGTTATGAAACCTTTAAAGACTTTTATGGCATGGAAGATGCCATAGAACAAATTGTGTCTTACCTAAAACATGCGGCGCAAGGCCTAGAAGAGCGTAAGCAGATTCTTTACTTACTCGGCCCTGTAGGTGGCGGTAAGTCTTCGCTTGCAGAAAAGCTTAAGGCTCTGATGGAACAGATGCCTATTTATGTTCTTACTGCTAACGGCGAACGCAGCCCAGTGAATGACCATCCGTTCTGCCTATTCAAAGCCACAGAAGATGGCGATATTTTGAAAAAAGAATATGGCATCGAGCACCGTTATCTTCGCTCGATCATGTCTCCTTGGGCCGCTAAACGTCTTCACGAGTTTGGTGGTGATATCACCAAATTTAAAGTAGTGAAAGTACGCCCTTCTATCCTTGACCAAATCGGTATTGCCAAAACTGAACCAGGCGATGAAAACAACCAAGATATCTCATCATTGGTTGGTAAAGTCGATATTCGTAAGCTTGAACACTATTCGCAAGACGATCCAGACGCTTACAGCTACTCCGGTGCGCTGTGTAAAGCAAACCAAGGTTTAATGGAATTCGTTGAGATGTTCAAAGCACCAATCAAAGTGCTTCACCCGCTGTTAACAGCAACGCAAGAAGGCAACTTCAACGGTACAGAAGGCCTTTCTGCGATTCCATTCGACGGTATGATTCTGGCTCACTCAAACGAATCTGAGTGGCAGACCTTCCGTAACAACAAGAACAATGAAGCGTTCTTGGACCGTGTTTATATTGTGAAAGTACCTTACTGTCTACGTGTTTCAGAAGAAGTCAAAATCTACCAAAAACTTCTTGAAAACAGTGAGTTGTCTCAAGCCCCTTGTTCACCAAGCACGCTCGAGACTCTGGCACAATTCAGTATTCTTTCTCGACTTAAAGAGCCTGAAAACTCGTCCATCTTCTCTAAGATGCGCGTATACGACGGTGAAACGCTGAAAGATACGGATCCAAAGGCAAAAAGCTATCAAGAGTATCGTGATTATGCTGGTGTCGATGAAGGCATGAACGGTCTCTCAACACGTTTTGCCTTTAAGATTTTGTCACGCGTATTTAACTTCGACCAAACCGAAGTGGCAGCCAACCCTGTACATCTATTCTATGTGATTGAACAACAGGTTGAGCGCGAACAGTTCCCTGCTGAAACAGCCGAGAAATATCTCGAGTTCTTGAAAGGCTACCTAGTACCTCGATACGTTGAATTTATCGGTAAAGAGATTCAGACCGCTTATCTTGAGTCTTACTCTGAATACGGCCAAAACATCTTCGACCGATATGTCACCTATGCAGACTTCTGGATTCAAGACCAAGAGTACCGAGATCCAGAAACCGGTCAGCTATTTGATCGCTCTTCACTGAATGCTGAGCTAGAGAAGATCGAAAAAACAGCTGGTATTTCTAACCCGAAAGATTTCCGAAACGAAATCGTTAACTTTGTGCTTCGTGCGAAAGCGAATAACAATGGTCAAAACCCGGTTTGGACCAGCTACGAAAAACTGCGCACAGTAATCGAGAAGAAAATGTTCTCCAATACCGAAGAGCTACTTCCGGTTATCTCATTTAATGCGAAAACCTCTTCTGAAGATCAGAAGAAGCACGACGACTTTGTCGCTCGCATGATGGAAAAAGGCTATACCGAGAAACAGGTTCGCCTACTTTCTGAGTGGTACCTACGAGTACGTAAGTCATCCTAACCCAGTATTGAGTTAGGTCGCTTGTGAAACATGAAGAGGGCTATTTCATGGCGCAATTTATAGACCGAAGGCTCAATGGCAAGAACAAGAGCGCTGTTAATCGACAGCGCTTCTTGAAGCGCCACAAAGAGCAAATAAAAGAGTCGGTAGCAGACGCAGTGAATCGACGCTCGATTACGAATACGGAAACGGGCGAAGACGTCTCTATCCCTCACAAAGACATCAATGAGCCTATATTTCATCAAGGCAAAGGTGGTGTTCGCGAACGAGTTCATCCCGGTAACGATCAATTTATTACTGGTGATAAAATTGAGCGTCCCAAAGGTGGCGGTCAGGGTAGCGGCTCAGGAGAAGGGAACGCCAGTCCAGATGGAGAAGGCCAAGACGAATTTGTATTCCAAATATCAAAAGATGAGTACCTCGATATTTTGTTCGAAGATCTCGAGCTGCCTAATCTAGAAAAAAACCAAATTGCCAAAATCACTGAATGGAAAACACACCGTGCAGGCTTTCAAACTGCCGGTATCCCTTCCAATATCGCCGTAGTACGTTCTCTGCAACAATCTCTTGCGCGCCGTACTGCAATGACTGCCGGTAAAAAACGACTTCTTAAAGAGTTAGAAGACGAACTTGCTCGCATCAAAAATATTGAACCTGCTCAGCAGTTTGAAGAGAACCGCTTGAAGGCTGAAATTGAAGAACTGCGCAAGAAAATCGAAAGCGTGCCGTTCATCGATACCTTCGACTTACGCTTCAAGAACTATGAGAAACGCCCGGTACCATCGAGCCAAGCGGTCATGTTCTGTCTAATGGACGTATCCGGTTCGATGGATCAGGCAACGAAAGACATCGCAAAACGCTTCTATGTTCTTTTGTACTTGTTCTTAACTCGTACCTACGAGAATGTCGAAGTCGTCTTTATCCGCCACCATACCCAAGCGAAGGAAGTGGACGAGCACGAATTTTTCTACTCACAAGAAACCGGGGGCACCATTGTATCTAGCGCACTCAAGTTAATGGATGAAATAGTAAAAGAGCGATACCCGATTGGTCAGTGGAACATATATGCAGCTCAAGCATCCGACGGTGACAACTGGGCAGATGATTCGCCAAGGTGCCGGGATCTATTAGTGAACAAATTACTTCCAAACTGTCAGTACTACTCTTACATAGAGATCACACGGCGCTCGCACCAAACTCTATGGCATGAGTACGAAAAACTCACTGAAGAGTTTCCTAATTTCGCAATGAAAAACATTCGCTCTGTGGAGGATATTTTCCCAGTCTTTCGTGAACTATTCCAAAAAGAAACGGCGTAAGGAGGCTAGCGATGAATACCGCAACGAGAAACCTCTCAGGAGAGGCGCCTAAGAAGCGTAACAGTAAAGTGTTGCCAGATGGACCAGATTGGACATTTGAGCTGTTAGAGCGATACCACAAAGAAATTAAGCGTGTCGCGGAGCATTATCGCCTAGACACTTACCCTAACCAAATAGAAGTGATTACTTCAGAACAGATGATGGATGCCTACTCAAGTATCGGCATGCCAATCAATTACAATCACTGGTCATTTGGTAAAAAATTCATCCAAACAGAGCAGAACTATAAACATGGTCAAATGGGGCTAGCCTACGAGATTGTCATTAACTCCGACCCTTGTATTGCTTATTTGATGGAAGAAAATACGGTAACAATGCAAGCACTCGTTATAGCGCACGCGTGTTACGGCCATAACTCTTTTTTCAAAGGTAATTACCTATTCCAAACGTGGACTGACGCCAGTTCTATTATCGACTATCTGCTGTTCGCCAAAAAGTACTTAGCCGAATGTGAAGAACGATATGGCGTAAAAGAAGTGGAAAAGCTGCTCGACTCTTGTCACGCGTTAATGAACTTTGGTGTAGACCGCTACAAGCGTCCAGAGAAAATCTCAATTACAGAGGAAAAAGCAAGACAAGAAGAACGCGAAGCATACCTACAATCTCAAGTTAATGAGCTTTGGCGCACGGTACCAACAGCCAAGACGAAAGAGGAAGACATTAAAGAGCGATTCCCAAGCGAGCCTCAGGAAAATTTGCTCTACTTCTTCGAAAAACATGCTCCGTTGTTAGAGCCATGGCAACGTGAAGTTGTTCGGATCGTCCGTAAGATCAGTCAGTATTTTTATCCGCAAAAACAAACGCAAGTCATGAATGAGGGCTGGGCAACGTTCTGGCACTACACCATACTCAACCATCTTTATGATGAGGGCTTGGTGTCTGAAAAGTTCATTCTAGAGTTCTTACATAGCCACACCAGTGTCGTGGCTCAGCCGCCTTATAACAGTCCTTACTTTAATGGCATTAACCCCTACGCGTTAGGCTTTGCCATGTTCCGAGATATTAAGCGTATCTGTGAAGAACCAACTGATGAGGACAAGGAGTGGTTTCCAGACTTGGCAGGAACCGACTGGTTAGATGCAGTGCATTTCGCGATGCATAATTTCAAAGATGAAAGCTTTATTAGCCAATACCTTTCTCCGAAATTAATGCGTGATTTCAAGTTGTTTGCGATCAACGATGATGATCATAAGAACTTTATTGAAGTCGCTGCGATACACGATGAGATGGGTTATAAACGCATTAGAGAAACCCTAGCCGCTCAGTATAACTTATCTAATCTTGAGCCAAACATTCAGGTGTTTAATGTCGATGTCCGTGGTGATCGCTCGCTTACGTTGCAGTACGTTCCTCACAACCGCATCCCACTTGATGATAGTTACGAAGAAGTTCTAAAGCACGTGTATCGATTATGGGGCTTTGATGTCATTCTCCAAGAAGTGAAAGACACCGGTCACCGAGAGGTGTTAGCGACCTGCCCTAAACGGAACCAATACGACACTAACATTTAACTAATACCGCGATACAAGTAAAACAAAAAGGCTCCTAATTCAGGAGCCTTGTTTATTCTTAAATCTATATGAGCATTTGTTACGCTTGCTTCTCAACAATCGCGCGCACGGCTTCTAGGTCTTCGGGCGTATCAACCCCTGCCGCTGGTGCTTCTTTCGCTACCGCCACATGAATTTTTTCACCGTACCAAAGCACTCGCAGTTGCTCAAGACACTCAATCTGCTCTAATGCACTTGGTGCCCAGTTGACATACGTATTAATGAAACCAGCTCGATAAGCATAAATACCAATATGACGCATTAATGGGTTGGCAATAGTTTTGTCTTGTTTAGCAAAGTTATCGCGATCCCAAGGGATGGTTGCTCGACTAAAGTACAACGCATAGCCTTGCTCATCTGCGACAACTTTAACAGCGTTCGGGTTGAACACTTCCTCTTCCGAGTCTATTTCTACAGCTAACGTCGCCATCGGGGCTTCACACCCAGATAAGTTATCAGCAACCTGACGAATGATGGACGGCGGAATCAAAGGCTCATCCCCTTGCACATTAACAATAATGTGGTCTGACGGAATAGCCATCTTTTCAACAACTTCGGCAAGACGCTCCGTACCTGATTCGTGGTGGGGAGAGGTCATACAAACTTTACCACCAAATGACGAAACCGCTTTCGCAACACGCTCGTCATCAGTTGCAACGATGACATCTTCCGCACCCGCTTGTAGCGCTTGTTCATAAACCCACTGAACCATAGGCTTACCACCAATATCCGCTAGCGGTTTACCAGGCAAACGGCTCGATGCGTAGCGCGAAGGGATGACAACCGTAAAAGACATTAGCGTCCCTCATCCATGCTCATAGTGCGAGCTTCAGGCTCTAGCAGAACTGGAATACCCTCTTTGATCGGGTAAGCGAGGCGATCCAATTTGCAGATCAACTCTTGATTATCTTTATCGTACGTCAGCTTACCTTTGCAAACAGGGCAAGCTACAATCTCAAGTAGACGGTGATCCATAAGCCGCTTTAACCTCTTTTATTCTATTTAAAATTTGCTCTGCATCGTTTGATTCAAACTGGGCAGATACAGGCAGATACCACCAATTATCTTGCGCATAATGGCTGCACTTGACGGCATCTTTCTCGGTCATAACCACATTGGTCCCTTGTTGAGCCAATGCTTCTAATTCTTGTTGATCAAAGTCTTGATGGTCAGCAAAACCTTTTGTGACTTTAACATCTGCGTTCATCGAGTTTAGTGTATGAAAAAAACGCGGAGGATGCCCAATGCCCGCAAATGCGACGAGATCTTTCAACTCCGAGACATCCACATGTTGCTTAGTCTTAAGATTAATAGCTTTAGAGGGTGCTAAAGCCATTGCGATTTCGCCCGTATGCGCTTGACCGCCATTGGTGATGATAAAGTCGACTTCTTTAAGTCGCTCAATACCTTCACGTAAAGGACCTAATGGAATCAGGCTTTCATTCCCAAACCGGCGATTCCCATCCACAATCACTAACTCAATATCACGGCCTAACGCATAATGTTGTAATCCATCATCCGTAATTATGATATCCACATCCAAATCTAGCAGTGCTTTCACTGCATTTGAACGCACAGGATCTACCGCAACAGGTGCTCCTGTACGGCGATGAATCAACTTAGGTTCATCGCCACAATGCTTCGCTGGCGTATCTTCTTTTAGCACTAACGGATAGGCAGGAGCCTTTGCCCCATAACCACGAGAAACAACCCCCGGCTTAAAGCCCATTTGCTGTAGTTGCTCAACAAGCCACACAACAACTGGTGTTTTACCATTGCCACCAGCAGTGATATTGCCAACCACAACAACAGGTATTGGCGCATTATAAGCTTGCTTGCGGCCAGTTTGGTATTGCTTTCGCTTTGACTTGCTTATCGTTCCAAATAATAAACTCAGTGGCCACAAAAGCGGCCACAAGAGGTATTTTATTGGATGGTTTTCAAACCAGATTTTTTCAATCACCGCGCTTATTCACCAAACTGAATACGGTGCAATTGTGCATACGCACCATTTTTCTTAATAAGCTCAGCGTGGTTGCCACGTTCAATGATGGCACCATCATCAACCACAAGAATTTCATCGGCTTTCTCGATTGTGGATAAGCGGTGCGCTATTACAAGTACCGTTTTATCTTTTTGCAGCTCATCAAGTGCAGCTTGAATAGCTCGCTCGGATTCGGTATCCAAAGCCGAAGTTGCCTCATCAAGAATCAGCACTGGAGCATCACGCAATAGAGCTCGCGCAATCGCAACACGTTGGCGTTGACCACCAGACAAGCTAGCACCATTTTCACCAATCATGGTATCAAGTCCATCATCCATTTTGCCGATGAACTCCATCGCATGCGCGAGTGTTGCCGCTTTCTCGATATCACTGCGCTCGTATTGGCCATCCGTTGCGTACGCAATATTGTTTGCTATCGTGTCATTAAACAAATGAACATTTTGCGATACTAGTGCAAATTGCTGACGTAAATTCTTTAGCTCGTAATCACGAATATCATGCCCATCTAATGTGATAGATCCACTGTCAACATCATAGAAGCGGTTGAACAAGTTCGCGATGGTACTTTTACCTGAGCCAGAACGGCCAACTAGCGCCACCGTTTTTCCTCTTGGAATATCGAAGCTGACATTTTCCAATGCTGGTTTTTCTGCACCAGTGTAAGTAAAGCTTACATTTTTAACTGAAACATCGCCATTTGCGCGTTCAACTGTCAACTTACCTTCGTTTTTCTCAGGCTCGAGGTCAATTAACGCGAAGAGCGTTTGGCTCGCGGCCATACCACGTTGGAACTGAGAAGTAACGTTAGTCAGCGCTTTAAGTGGGCGCATCAGACCAAACATTGCAGAGAAGACAACAGTAAATGTACCTGGAGTCAGTTGCTCTTTAATCGAATCAATACTTGCTAAATAAAGAACGGCAACAATTGCAAGTGATGCAATCATTTGGATGATAGGGTTAGCCGCCGCTTGAGCCGTCACCAACTTCATGCTTTGTTGACGCATTTGGTTGCTGACTTTTTCAAATCGTTGACGTTCGATGTCTTGGCCGCCATAGCTCAACACAACTTTATGGCCTTTCAGCATCTGCTCTGCTGATGCAGTTACGTTACCCATCATGGTCTGCATATTTTTGGATATTTTTCTAAAACGTTTAGAAACAACACCAATACCCCATGCCACAACGGGAGCAACAGCAAACAGCACTAGCGACAATTGCCAGCTGTTGTAAAACATCAAGACTAACAGACCAATGATACTTGCGCCTTCACGCACAATGCTCACCAACGCTTGGCTAGTTGCCGCTGATACTTGCTCTGAGTCGTAGGTTATACGCGACAATAAGTTGCCCGTCTTTTCCTTATCAAAGTATGACACTGGCATGTGCATAAAGTGATTGAACACCATGCGACGGACTTGCATAACTACGTTGCCAGATACCCAGCTCAAACAGTAGGTGGAGACAAATCCACTTATGCCACGGATGAACATCATGGCAAAAATAATCAATGGAAGCGTGCGTAAAAAATCAGATTCAGCGTTCCCAAAACCTTCATCGAGTAGTGGTTTTAGTAGGGAAATCATATAGGTATCTGATATGGCATTAATAACTAATGCAATGACTGCAACGACAAGACCTGACTTATAAAGGCGAATAAATTGCCATAGACGCTTAAACGTCTGCCAAGTCGTTTCATCAGTATTTATCGACATAGAAGTGCTTTATTTTCTTACATTAAGACTCTCATTCTACTCCCTTACGCAGCATCTGCCTATACCAAGGCTCAAATGTATCGCTACGTTTGGTTTCTGAGCGCCAATTATCACGGTGAATAAAGAAGCTTACCTGACCACCCTCACCAGTATCAAGCCAAGTAATGCCAAGCTTTCGGTATGAAGCAACGACACTTTCCGCTGGCATTCCCCATCGATTGTTTTTTGCTAAAGAAGCAACCGCCACACTCGGGCTCACCGCCTCGATAAATCGAGGATTCGATGAACTTTTACTCCCGTGGTGAGGGACTAGCACCACATCGCTTTGTAACTTTCCGGGTTCTCTAAGCAAAATCCACTCGCTAATGGCCTCAATATCACCAGTAAAAAGCATACTAAAGTTAGAAATAGGGTCAGTAAGTCGTAATACACAGGAGTGCGGATTATACGCACGTTGAACAAGTGCAGGAGGCCAGAGCACTTCCATGTTTAATCCTTGCCATTTCCATTGGTCACCTCTAGTGCAAGGCTCATATCCGATAAAGAATTGACTACTAAGTTTACGCTGTGGAGAAAAGGCATCTTCAATGAAAAAGCGGCCGCCTGCGTGATCATTATCGAAATGGCTTAGAATCAGTGTATCTATGCTTTCATAACCTCGTTGATGCAAAACCGGAGTGACGACCTGCTCTGCGATACTGCCGCTTTGCCATGCTTTACCAGTGTCATACAGCAACACCTTGTCGTCTTTTTCTACAACCACTGCAAGGCCATGACCTACATCTAATACATCGATACGCCAATGCGGTTCATACTCCGATGCAAGCTTGATACTAATAACGATGCCGAGTAACAAATACCACGCGTACTGAGACATGAACCGTTGAAATATTAAGCAAACCACTATCGCCATAACCAGCATTGTCATTTCCATGCTAATAGGTTGCCAAGAACCTATTGCGTACTGTATTGACGTGCTCAATGGCTGTAATGACCAGTCCACCGAATGCCACAGAGGCTTCGCTATCACTTCAAGAAACAAAGATGAGAACAGGGCTAGAAACATCAAAGGTACAACGATAAATCCGAACCAAGGAATAAATACCAAGTTGTAGGCTATTGAGGACAAACTAAAACCGGAGAAGAAATGGCCACTAACAGGTACGATTAAAGCGCTCAACATCAATTGAGTAAGCAATAACGCTTTTAATCGCTCTTTCCAACCTCCCCTTTGATGTCGAATCAAATTAATTGCGAACAATACCGCACAAACGGAGAGGTACGATAACCAAAAGCTCATACTGTAGGATGCAAAAGGTTGGACAAGCAGTTGTAGAGATACTGCAAGCAAAAGAACTCGCCAAGAAGTCCAGTGCACCAGAGTATACTTCAGGAGAACGTAAACAACGCATACCGACACTGCTCGCGTAGTAGGCAGAGAGAAATCCGCTAACCAAGCGTAGGCAACAGCGAAGATCAGCCCATATAAGCTAGGTAACAACTGGTATTGGGGTAATAGATAACGAACGGTACCGCCCACGACTAGCCCAAAAGTAAACGCCATACCAATATGTAAACCAGAAATGGAGACCAAATGCAGTAAACCACTGTCCCTGAGCGCTTGCCAATCTTCCTTAGACAACCAAGAACGGTCAGCAAAAACTAACGCACTTATTAACGAGAAATGATGAAGGGAAGACACATCATCAGCGACATCGGCAATAATGGATTGACGCAGAGATACATTAGAACGAACAATCCACTTAGCGTCTTTGTTGACAACCGCTCGGGCGATAATATTTTTACCCATCGCGTGCTTTTCAGCATCAAAGCCAGCTTCGTTGCGTAGACCTGTAATCGGCTTTAACGAGATGGATGTCGTAAACTCACTGTTAACATCGAGTGGAAAAGGCGTAATAAGACGGATTTTAGGTTTAAGAAAAGGTAACAGAGTTTGAGAATTTACCGCTTCTATAGCGACAATACCTTCATAACCGTGACTTATTTGCGTAAAAGGGCTGTCAACTTTACCAATTATGGTAATATTCTCCCCTGCTTGAAAAAGGGCTTGTCTCTGAGACTCCAATACATTGCCGTGGACGATGACAACCATAAAGCCCGCAATTGCGCCTATGCTAATTAAGCCACGACGTAATTTGATTATTGAGCCAGTGGTTATTATTCCCAGCAGCAACCAACGCCAATCTGGTATTGTCGGCCACCAAGCTGACGAGATTACGCTCGCTACAAATAACGCCAAGGTCCAACTTTTTTCTGAGAGAGTCATGCTGTCCTATGCCTAGAAAGCTGATAAAACGCTTCATGCCAGATCATGAATTGATCAAACGCCAAAAAGCATTGAAGGTCTTCGGCAATGTGTTGTACAACCCGAACTTGTGGTGCTTAAACCGCCGCTCGGCATCAGGGGCTTTTGCTGTCGGGTTATTTATGGCTTTTGTTCCGCTGCCGAGCCAAATGATCATGGCCGCTGGCTTGGCCATTATGTTGGGTGTCAATCTGCCCCTCTCCGTCGCTTTGGTATGGATCAGCAACCCTATCACTATGCCTGTGCTATTTTACTTTGCGTACAAGCTAGGTGCTCTAGTGATGCGTCTTCCCCCGCAACCTTTTCACTTTGAACTATCGTGGGAATTCATCATGCAGCAAATGAGTACCATTGGACCTCCATTTCTATTGGGCTGCGCAATTTGTGGGGTTGTATCCGCGATTATTGGCTACTTCGGAATTCGAGGGCTTTGGCGCTACTCAGTGGTACGGAGCTGGCAAAAACGCAAAATAAGATAAGACCTTACTGCGTAAAAATCAGCATTTGAGCTATCAGTTGAGGGGCATCTAACAGTTAGAATGAAACGCGATGTTACTCAAGTCGGATAAATACAAAAAAGGACCGAATTCGGTCCTTTTTGTTTTTCGCATATTGTAAAACAATCAGCTATTTAGAACTCAGTACAGCCGCCGGATTCAACCTTGCGGCACGAGAAGCAGGATACCACGTCGCAAGTAAACTAAGCACTATCGCCGTCACTGACACCAATGCCACATCTGGCCAGTGTAGTTGTGATGGTAAGAAGTCGACGAAGTAAATATCGCCCGATAAAAACTGATGACCAATTAAGCTCTCTAACCCTTTAATTAACGGAGTCAGGTTTAACGCCACTAAGACACCGATAACACTGCCGACGAGACTGCCAAATACACCAGAGAATACACCTTGCCAAACAAAGATCCGTTTGATTAGGCTATCTTTTGCTCCCATTGTTCGCAAAATTGCGATTTCCGCCGCTCGGTCTTTCACTGCCATCATCAACGTAGACACAATATTAAAACATGCCACGCCAATCACCAGTACCATCACCAAGTACATAATGGTGCGCACGAGCTGAATATCGCGATACAAAAAACCAAACTTTTGCTGCCAGCTTTTCAAATACACATAAACATCAATCATGCTACCAACCTCGCGAACAATAGAAGGCGCATTGAGAACATCGTCAGTTTTTAGTGAAATGCCAGTGACCCCTTCCCCTAATCTCGCGTATTGCTGAGCATCCGCTAATGGTACTAACGCTAGAGAGTGGTCGATTTGGCCATTCAATGTTAAGAACCCTGACACCTTCACGCGCACTCGCTTAGGAGCCTGCACTTTATTTGCGCCGCCTGTTTGCGGAATCATCAACGTAACGTAATCCCCCACGGCGACATTTAGCTCGTTTGCTACACCTCGTCCTAAGATCACTTGCTGCTGACCGGCATAAAAGTTTTGCCAAGCTTCTTGGTCAATAAAATTCGATAAGCTCGACACCGCTTGCTCGAAAGTAGGCTCTACACCACGAACTTCTATCGCTTTTAGCTTACTGCCTTTTTCTGCCAAGCCCGTAAAACGAACGTACGGTGCTGCCGCAACAACATGTTCATGTTTTAGAGCTTGATTCATCGTTTTGGTGTAGTCATGAAGTGGTCCATTAACACCTTCTAACTCGCCGTGTGGGATCACAGACAACACACGCGATTGCAGCTCGCGCTCAAAGCCATTCATTGCAGACAAACCGATAATGATCACAGCAACGCCAACCGCAATACCAATAGTCGAAGAAAGCGATATGAAAGACACCATCTTGTTGCGCTTTTTCGCTCGACTGAAGCGACCACCAATCATCAAAGCTAAAGAGGTAAACAAAACTAGCCCTCCGCAGATGCTGTATCAGTCACAAAACGATCTACGAGCAAACCATCTTGCATGTGCATTTGACGATCCATTTTTGCTGCCAGCTCTTTGTCATGCGTGACAACCAAAAATGCAATGTTTGACTCTTTATTGAGCTCGCGCATCAAATCATAGATAGACAGTGCCGTATTGTGATCTAAGTTCCCCGTAGGTTCATCAGCCAAGACCAGATCAGGTTTATTCACCAATGCACGCGCAATCGCAACACGCTGACGCTCACCGCCCGATAACTCGGAGGGTCTATGTTGCATCCGATGACTCAAACCAACTTTATCTAACAGCGCTTTAGCCGCCTGTTTTGCATCCGCTACTTTAGCACCGCCAATCATCAGTGGCATCGCCACATTTTCAAGCGCAGTAAAGTCAGCCAACAAGTGATGAAACTGGTATACAAAACCAAGGTGCTTGTTGCGTAATGCCGCCTGTTTGTTCGAGCTCAAAGCTGATAGGTTTTGCCCTAGAAAATCAACTTCACCATGAGTTGCGTCATCTAACGCACCTAAAATATGCAATAAGGTACTTTTTCCCGAACCAGAAGAGCCAACAATAGAAACCAACTCCCCTTTGTCGATATCGAAACTTACGCCTTTCAACACTTCCGTATCTAACGAACCCTCTCGGTAGACTTTACGAATATCACGACATTCTAATAGCTTATTCATAGCGAAGTGCCTCAGCAGGTTTAACAGAAGATGCTCGATAAGAAGGATAAAGCGTAGCAGCAAGGCTAAGAGCAATCGCCAACACCACCACTAAAAGAATTTGCAGTGAATCAATCAAGATGGGTAGATGACCACCAAAGCTGAATAGCGCCACACCAGCAGATTCAAGAATCGCATTTAGATTAAGTGACAAGATCACGCCCGCAGCGCCACCAACAATCGCGCCAATTACACCACTGCTTGCACCTTGCACCATGAAAATGGTCATCACTTGAGATTGAGTCATGCCTTGAGTTTTCAATATTGCGACTTCTGATTGCTTCTCCATTACCACCATGATTAAAGCGGAGATAATATTGAATGCAGCGACACCCACAATTAGACCTAGCATAAGTCCCATCATGTTCTTTTCCATTTTCACCGCTTGGAAAAGCTCACCACGCTGTTCGCGCCAATCACTCCATTCCCATCCATCAGGCATGGGTTGGTCAGCAAAATCCGTCACCATAAATGGGTCAGAGAAAAAGACACGCCAACCAGAAACCGTGTCTTTAGGGAAACGCATCAGCTTAGATGCATCCGTCATGTTCACAATCATTAATTGACCATCAACGTCCGATCCCGTATTGAAAATGCCTGAGACAGTAAAGTTTCGCTGGCTAGGAATACGACCAAGTGGGGTAAACTGCGTCGCGTTGGTCACCATCAAGCGTACTTTATCCCCGATTGAGACCTTTAGTGAACGCGCCAAACTGTGACCCAAAAATACATTGTAGTCACCTGCATGAAGTGACGATAATCGTCCGGCAATCAAATGGTTGCTAATCGGATCGCCTTTCTTAGGTTCAATACCGATGAGGTAACCAGCCGTCAGCTGTGCAGAACTCTGAATAACAGCCTCTCCTCTAACGATAGGCTCCGGCTGAGATTCACTCGACATCGCTTGAACAAATGGAGGAGCAGACTCGGTCATAGGCGTTTTTCCATCGTGTTGCGAAACAACGGCATGAGGTAGCACACCTAAAATGCGTTCTTTTAACTGCGATTCAAACCCGTTCATCACAGAAAGAACCGTCACCAACGCCATTACACCGATCGTAATACCCGCCGTCGACATATAAGAAACAAATCGGCTGAACCTATCTCCAGAGCGTCCCCGAAGATACCTTAAGCCAATAAACAATGAGATAGGATGATACATATAAGACAAACCAACTGGTTGTTTTGATATAAAGCTTTAGCGGATTATCTTACCTTACTCTTCTCATTAAGAAGACAAGAGAATCGCTAAATTTGTCAACGACATGCAATAAGTCTGTATTTAGGGCAAAAAGTTCAAGGACAAATCGGCTAAACTTGATAACTTCATTCAGTTAGCGATAATCAGTGCCCTATTTCTCTTTGTTTGTTGAGTGAACAGGGAGCGCTCACTGGCAAAAGGATCGACTATATGACAGAGCAAGAATACTTTACCGTCCATCATAACCTCACCATCAACGTCGAAACGTTAAGTGAGGACTTTGCTTTGCCAGATGAAGAAACGTTTGTCTCCGAAATTCCAGCACCATTTATTGTCGCCAGTGAATTTAGTCACTTAGATATGTTGGCAGACAACGCGCGTCTAGAGCTGAAAAACAAAGAGTTAAAGCATGTGATCAACTTGCTTGATACGCAAAACGCGAAACTTAACCTCTTGTTGAGCTTTATGCTTTCACAACAAGATGACGCCTCCATTCGCTATCAAACGACGCAGTTCGGTGCTAGTCAACTCAGTTTCCGCTCAGGTACAGCGTTAACTACTCAACAACTCGTTCGTGTTAAACTGTTCCTCGATCACCCTGCTGCGGCGATTTACTGTTACGCTCAAGTAGAAGAATGTGATGCTTCAGAGCAAGATTTCATTATCACGCTTAGATACAAGATGCTCCGAGAATCTGATCAAGATTTACTGATAAAGGCGGCACTGTATCAACAACAAAAACTTTTACGTCAGCGCTCGATGGAGCGAGATAAAAAATAATTCCTATGACAAAAGCAACGATTCTTTCCGTCACCAACCCTTCAGAGCGTGGCGACAAAAAACAGCTAGGTAATTTGCCGGGCGCAGCTCTACCTCTAGCCATTGCAGAGCTAGCCAAGCAGCATTCGAGTCACTCGCTACTCGTTGTGCCTGACCCGCAAATTGCTTTAAAGCTTCAGGCAGAGATTGAGCAATTCACCGACCAAACGGTAAGCCTGTTCCCCGACTGGGAAACGCTGCCTTACGATAACTTTTCTCCGCATCAAGAAATCATCTCTGAACGTATCGCACGCCTATACCAACTGCCAAGTCAACGTGATGGCATAACCATCGTCCCGGTCAGTACAGTATTGCAACGCCAATCGCCACGTGATTTTTTGTTGCAACACACTTTAATGGTGAAAACTGGTGATCGAATCTCGCTAGAGAAGTTACGTGTACAACTTGAAAATTCAGGCTACCGCCATGTAGATCAAGTATTTGGGCCAGGTGAATATGCAAGTCGTGGGTCTATTCTGGATCTCTTTCCTATGGGCAGCAATGACCCGTACCGCATCGACTTCTTTGATGATGAAATAGATACCATTCGCACATTTGATCCAGAGAACCAACGCTCTATCGACGATATTCAGCAAATCCAATTGCTGCCTGCACATGAGTTCCCAACCACTAAAGAAGCGATTGAAGATTTCCGTACACGTTGGCGCACCCAGTTCGACGCACGCCGCGAGCCTGAATCAATCTACATGCAAGTGACCAAAGGCACGTGGCCCGCTGGTATTGAGTATTGGCAGCCGCTGTTTTTTGACCATACCGAGACTTTATTTGAATATTTGCCAGAAGACTCTCAAGTCATCACATATGGTGATATCGAATCTGCGGTCGATACTTTCTTAACCGATGTCGAATATCGATACGACCAGAAAAAAGTTGATCCGTTGCGCCCTCTTTTGACTCCTGAACAGCTTTGGTTGAAAAAAGACGAACTTTTCAGTCAACTAAAACAGCTCCCTATCACTCAATTGAGCCTAGATAAAGTGGTTAAGCGTGCCGGTCGTCAAAACCTACCCGTACAATCGTTAGCCGAGCTTGGCGTTCAGCAACAAAATAAAGAGCCGCTCTCGCGCCTTCGTCAGTTCAGTGAGCAATTCAGCGGAAAAATCGTTTTCTCGGTAGAGTCAGAAGGTCGTCGTGAAGCACTAACGGAGCTGTTGCAAGGCATCAAAGTTCGGCCGGTCGTACATGGCTCACTTTACCAAGCTCTAGACTCGGGTGATCGATTCAGCTTGATCTTAGGCGCAGCAGAGCATGGTTTCATTCACGAAGAGCTGAGCTTCGCTCTGATCTGTGAAAGTGATCTACTCGGTGACCGTGTTATCCAGCGACGCCGCAAAGATAAAAAAGCCGTCAACAGTGACACCGTTATTCGCCATCTTGCGGAACTAAAACCCGGTCAACCTGTGGTTCATATTGATCACGGTATTGGCCGCTACATCGGTTTACAAACACTTGAAGCCGGTGGCATGAAAACGGAATACGTCACCCTTGAGTATCAAAACGATGCCAAGCTCTACGTGCCAGTTTCATCACTGAATCTTATCAGCCGTTATTCTGGCGGCGCTGAAGAGAGTGCGCCACTGCATAAATTAGGTGGTGAAGCGTGGGCAAAAGCACGTCGTAAAGCGGCAGAAAAAGTGCGTGATGTCGCAGCAGAATTGCTGGATGTGTATGCTAAACGAGAATTAAAACCTGGCTTCAAATTTGAGCTAGATCGTGGGCAATACGCAACATTTAAAGCAACATTCCCGTTTGAAGAAACAGATGACCAAGCGATGGCCATCAATGCCGTATTGTCAGACATGTGCCAGGCAAAAGCGATGGATCGCTTAGTGTGTGGTGACGTGGGCTTTGGTAAAACGGAAGTCGCTATGCGCGCAGCATTTGTCGCAACGGATAACAGTAAACAGGTCGCCGTACTCGTACCAACAACCTTGCTTGCTCAGCAGCATTTCGAAAACTTCCGTGACCGTTTTGCCAACTTACCAATCCGAGTTGAAGTACTGTCTCGTTTTAAATCTGCCAAAGAACAAAAAGTCATTCTGCAAGACGTTGCCGATGGTAAAGTCGATATTGTCGTTGGTACGCATAAGCTGCTTTCGAGCGACATTAAATTCAAAGATTTAGGTTTGTTGATCGTTGATGAGGAACACCGCTTTGGGGTTCGTCAAAAAGAAAAAGTCAAAGCAATGCGTGCGGATGTGGACATTCTTACCCTCACCGCAACACCAATTCCACGCACACTGAATATGGCAATGAGTGGCATGCGAGACCTGTCGATCATCGCGACACCTCCTGCACGCCGTTTAGCCATTAAAACCTTTGTTCGACAAAAAGAAGAGCCAGTGGTCCGTGAAGCGGTACTGCGTGAAATTATGCGTGGTGGTCAGGTTTACTTCCTGCACAATCAGGTTGAAACCATTGAAAAAACGGCAGAAGACTTACAGAAACTCATTCCAGAGGCACGCATTACCGTGGCTCATGGTCAAATGCGCGAGCGCGAACTTGAGCGAATCATGAATGACTTCTACCATCAGCGCTTTAATGTGTTGGTGTGTACAACCATCATCGAAACCGGTATCGACGTACCAACGGCAAATACCATAATCATGGATCGTGCGGACAATCTTGGCTTGGCGCAGTTGCATCAATTACGTGGCCGTGTTGGACGTTCACACCATCAGGCCTATGCTTACTTATTAACGCCACATCCAAAAGCCATGACCAAAGATGCCATCAAGCGTCTTGATGCGATTGCTTCACTGGAAGACTTAGGTGCTGGCTTTACGTTAGCAACCCACGATTTAGAAATCCGTGGTGCTGGTGAGCTGCTTGGTGATGAGCAAAGTGGGCAAATTCAATCCGTTGGTTTTACACTTTATATGGAAATGCTGGAACAAGCAGTGCAAGCATTAAAAGAAGGCAAGGAGCCATCTTTGGATGAGCTGCTTCGTGAGCAAACTGAAGTGGAAATGCGAATCCCAGCGCTCTTACCAGATGATTACATTCCGGATGTAAACACACGACTGTCGATGTACAAACGCATTGCGAGTGTCACAAGCAGTGATGAACTATCAGAGCTAAAAGTGGAGCTGATTGATCGCTTTGGTTTGCTTCCAGACGCAACAAAGAACTTACTTGCCGTCTCAGAATTGAAAATTTCGGCCGGTAGTTTAAAAGCGAAAAAGATAGAAGCCCATGATAAAGGTGGATTTATCGAGTTTTACCCTGATGCTGACATAAATCCAGCGTATTTAGTTAAACTGCTGCAATCACAGCCGCAAAAATTTGCAATGGAAGGTCCAACTAAGTTCAAGTTTAGCGTACCATTGGTGGACCGACGTAAACGCATTCAGTTTGTTCAAGACTTACTGAATGATTTTAAACAGAATTTATTACCAACGAGCTAATAGTCGAATGAGAATACTGATCCCGTTATTGCTTCTATGTGTCTCAATGCCCTCTTGGGCACAGCGCCAATTTGATATTGAAGTGATCATTTTCAAGCGAGCAGTCGACGCTGAAAGCACAACAGAATCTTGGCCGAATCAACTGCCAAAAATCGATATGGAAAATGTCGGTAGCCTAGAGAGTGAATCCTACCGCCGCTCTAAAGGCGTGACACTTTTGCCAAGTTCTTCTTTCCGTCTCAACGCGCAAGAAGCGGCACTAAATAATCATGCCGGCTTTAAAGTGCTTAAACACGTAGCCTGGCGTCAAGGTGACCGAGGTAAATCTAGCGCCCCAATTTTCCGCATCGTTGGCGGGCGAGATTTCTCTGATTCTTATCAAGCAGATGGCCGCCCAATCAATGGCAATCAAACATTTTCCAGCGACGGTTACAGTGAAGAGACGGTCAATGGTCCTTTATATGAACTAGATGGTCGATTCCAAATATACGTACAGCATTACCTCTTCGCCGAAACAACACTAGATCTGCGCGAACCAAGTGTTAGAGAGGTGCGTTTTGAACCAACCTCAACTGAGCAATTGGCGGATGACTTAGGTGAAGTCGATGGTAACGTCCAAGTCGGTAACTTGGCAGAAATATCGCCGACAGTAACCGAAGAGAAATTCCTGAAGAGTTATCGAATGGATCAAAAACGTCGTATGCGTAGCAGCGAGACTCATTACCTAGATAACCCGTTGATGGGTATGATCATTCAAGTTCGTCGGGTTCGATAAGCACGAGCAGTTCGACAAAGCGCAGCAAAGCTGCGCTTTGTTTTTATCTGCTATACCTCAGTTATTCCTAACCAACGCAGAGCAAGGAAAATAGCTGCGTTCAAGTATAAATAGACAGCTTTCAATTTACTTACACTCAACATGGAAGTCGTATTAGTTCATGAGTCCAGACTTTGAAATCATTGCGCCCCGCTTAGCGCTCAAGCTCATCCCTGCTGAAGAAGCACATTCACTACAACGATTACTTGCAGAATCCCCTTCGCTGCACCAATGGCTTGACTGGTGTGATAAAAACGTCACATTGAAAACCGCGCAGGACTTTCTGTTGGCAACCCGTCTTAACTGGGTCAAAACTGAGGCTTTTGGTTTCGGTATCTATGAGCGGCAAAGTAACACTTTGGTTGGAATGGCAGCGGTTAATGAGTTATATCATACGTTTAATATGGCGAGTATTGGTTACTGGGTTGCCGACCGCTATCAACGGCAAGGCTATGCCCAAGAAGCCGTTAAAGCCTTAGCAGAATTCTGCTTCGCAAAGCTAAGTTTAACTCGACTAGAGATTGTTTGTGACCCCGACAACGAAGCTAGCCAAGCCTTAATTGAGTCCGTCGGTGCACAAAAAGAAGCCATCGCCAGAAACCGGTTTATTTTTCAGGGTAAGCCTAAAGATGGCGTTGTGTTCTCACTTTTACCGACAGATCTAACATAAAAAAAAGCCACCGACTTGCGGTGGCTTCTGCATTTTTTAAGATACAACACATCCACACAGAGTGGATTTAAAACCTTAGTGCAGCTTAAGGTTTGGACGCAGCACGCGATTAATGCGGCCGACGAGCATCATCAGACCGGTTTTGAATACACCGTGCAACGCCATTAGGTGCATGCGATACAATGAGATGTAAACGACACGAGCAATACGGCCTTCTACCATCATCGACCCTTTAGTTAGGTTCCCCATCAGACTACCAACGGTTGAGAAGCGACTTAGAGACACTAATGAACCGTGATCTTTATATACGTAGTCTTTCAACTCGCGCCCGTTGATCTTCGCGACGATGTTACTAAATGCCTGGCTTGCCATTTGGTGTGCAGCTTGAGCGCGTGGCGGCACGAACGAACCGTCAGACTGGGTGCATTGTGCTAAGTCACCAATAACAAAGATGTCATCATCTCGTGTTGTCTGTAGTGTGTTTTTCACTACAAGCTGATTGATACGGTTCGTTTCTAAGCCAGCGATATCTTTAATAAAGTCTGGAGCTTTGATACCCGCAGCCCAAACCATGATTTGAGCTGGGATCTTCTCACCATCTTTTGTAGTAAGGCCATCTTTTTCAGCTTTAGTCACCATAGTGGCGGTGCGCACGTTTACGCCCAACTTCACCAACTCTTGATGAGCAGCAGAAGAAATACGTGGAGGTAACGCTGGTAAAATACGCTCACCTGCTTCAATCAGATTGACGTTCAACTTGCTAGAATCAAGATCACCGAAGCCATAAGTGCGCAGCTCTTTAACAGCATTATGTAACTCAGCTGATAGTTCAACGCCAGTTGCACCAGCACCAACAATAGCAATATCGACCGTACCGTTACCGTTTTTCGCGTGCAGCTTTAGGAACTCGTTGTTCATTTCTGTACGGAAACGGTGTGCTTGCTCAGGGCTGTCTAGGAAAATACAGTTTTCACGAACGCCAGGCGTGTTGAAGTCGTTTGATGTCGAGCCAATTGCCATCACTAGAATGTCGTATTCTAGCTCACGGCTTGGCATAAGAAGTTCACCGTGTTCGTCTTTAAGCTCACTTAAGATGATCACTTTACGTTCACGGTCGATGTCTTGAAGACTACCCATTTGGAAGTCGAAGCTGTGGTTTTTTGCATGAGCTCGATAGCTCAGTGCATCTACTCCTTCGTCCAAAGAACCTGTAGCAACCTCATGCAATAATGGCTTCCACAAGTGGCTCGCTTTTCGATCGACTAGCGTAATTTGCGCACGGTTTTTGCGACCTAGAGTTCGACCAAGCTTAGTTGCCAACTCAAGACCACCTGCACCGCCGCCTACAACGATAATGCGTGTCACAATGATTTTCCTCTACAAAAATGAATATATGGGGTTCAGCTCGATGCATGACTCACAAACATTTGTGGCATCCATCCAACCGATGAATTCTTGGTTCTTAGAGGTGTCTCAATTACTTGGATTAAAAAACTGCCACTCACCTTGATTCTTTATCTATCAATGACTTGTCAGGGTTTGGCATGTTTATCTGGTACGCATACGACGCCAGAATTTTTTGGGCAAGTTTATTACTCGCTCTCAATTTTTTTTGATATTTATCAAATTATTTTAGTCCGGTTCATTATATAGAGACCAACTTTGAAGGCAACCAAAATCCGTGTAACGAGTACGGATTGACTACTTTTCGACTACTCTACAACAAGGTGTTCGTGCTACATAGGAGCGAAGTAAGAAAACGGTAAGGAGAACACAATATTCAAAGCGTTAAACCAAGAAAATGTGCCTTTCAAAGAGACAGTGGCTCGGCATACTCAAGAGAAGGAATCGCAGCAAAGCAGCCGATAAAAACGCCGCTTTACTGTCTACACTCAACATTAGTAAGTATTTTTAAATGCCTTTATCGCTTGTAAATGATGAGAGATTTTTTTGAACTTATGAGACTGAGTTTCATCCCAAATGATTTGATAGTGTTTTTCTAACTCAGCTGCCGTTTTCGAATTGTCATGCACTTCATCATCTTTAGAGAGAATCACTAAGCAGTGCGCTTGATTTTTCGCTCGGAACTGATCAACACATTTTGTTGCGATATCTTCATACTCTTCTGGGCGATCGATTCGACCAGCCATCGTTTTTTCTGGGTGCAAGTTCGGGTTGAACATCACTTGCTTGATACCGCATAGAAAACCAATTCGCTCAGACCAGTAACCACCTAAACCTACCCCACAGATTAACGGGTTTGGGTCATCAGATTGATCGATAACTTTAGACACTTCTTTTAACAAGTGTTGCATGTCGTGCTTTGGGTGAAGGGTGCTGTAATTGATAAAACGAACGTCGTCGTCGATAAATTGCAGTTGAAGAACTTTTTCGTGGTTACCCGGGCTTGTGCTGTCAAAGCCGTGTAAGTAAATAATCATCTGTACCTCTCCCTGTGTGTATCTGGTACTTTTATTAAAACTACCACTATTTCCTTACTGTTAAAGGGGAAAATATCACGAGTTCTCAAAACAGTGATCTTCCATACACAATGAGCCTTTCAACTCATACGCACTGTTTAAGTATTGTTCATTTCCCCACAATTTATAGGCAAGTAGATACCAGAGCATCGCCATCACCAAGGTTCTTGGTTGCCAAGCATGTACACCTCTCAGCCAAAGAGACACATCTTCGATACCTCGAATTTGGCAATACTGCTTTACCGCTTCTTCCACAGGCGAATTCGCGACCTGAATAGTTAAGGTCAAATCAAGCCTAGGGTCAGCAATCCCGGCATACTCCCAATCAATGACTTTCACCCCATTCTCTCCTCGCACTAGGTTATAACACCCCAGATCGAAGTGACATAGGGCAAGTGGAACAGGTTCAACGTTCGGTTCCGTGCGCCACTTCATGTACAAAGCATCAAACTCCGTACCCACATACTGACCATCAAGCTCAAGCCAATAATGATCGATGCGAGAAATATATGAAAATGGAACCAAAGGAATTGCGCTTATCGGATATTGATGAATCTTCGCCGCAATGGATAATAAATCGCTTAGTGCTAAGCCTGACTCCGTCAGAGCCTCTCCTTCTATCCATTCCACCAGCAACCCTTGCTCATGAATAAAAACTGGCTTGGGGCCAATTTCCAATGAAGAGACTGCATTCAGCACTTGATATTCACTGTGACGAGAAATTGAAAAAGCCTTGCAGACATGACTGGTCGGTCGCCAGATGTATGCAAGGCCTTG
This sequence comes from Vibrio alginolyticus NBRC 15630 = ATCC 17749, assembly GCF_000354175.2. Classification (NCBI taxonomy): domain Bacteria; kingdom Pseudomonadati; phylum Pseudomonadota; class Gammaproteobacteria; order Vibrionales; family Vibrionaceae; genus Vibrio; species Vibrio alginolyticus. The sequence continues at coordinate 41,340 of NC_022349.1, read as the reverse complement.
AGAAGATTCTAACCGCCAACAGCGGTTGGTTAGCCCCCCGGTAACAGTTTGTACTTTTACCGGAGGCTCCGTAAAGAAGCCATCGAGAGCATTAAGACTCGGATCTAACTGTTTTGCTTGTTGCCAAGAAAACCATGCCATTGATGACTTCTCCACCCTGTTCGATTAAAGACCGAATAGGCTCTTAGATTGCGCTTTACGAATTTCAGTTTCATCCGCCCACTCAATCAAACCTGTTTCTAGGTCCATTAGGCGCATGGTCATCTTGTAGTATACATCTTTATCGCTACCTGCATTTTTCACAATGCTAGATAGGTTGCCGTAAAGCATGTATTGAGCACCAACCATTTTACCAAATTGGATAGCTGTGCTTTGGTTAACAAGCTCATCCGTGTTTTGGAAGTTAAGTTGTTCACGCACAGACTCAACACGATCCATATCAACAAAACGGAACTTACCTGAGTTCAACATCTTAGTAGAGATCGTGTCAGTAATGGATTCAGTGTCAATATGTTCACTGGTTTTGTTCTTAATTCGCTCAACAAAAACGATAGGACGTTGGTCACGAGTAATTGCTGCTACAGAGCCCGACATCATCATGCTATCCACCATTTCAGCCGCGATTTTTTGTAAATCTGTTGAGCCAAAATCGATAGTCGTGGTTTCTGTTGCTTGCGCATCGCCGTAAGAGACTTTGTTAGAACAGCCACCTAAAATGACGGCAAGACCTAAAAGAGCAATAATACTTTTTTTCATGAGAGTTCCTTAGTTTTTCAATACCAGCGCATCGTTAGCGCGGCAGCTTCGGCAGAGCCGTTAAGATTAATCGTCTTGTGCTTCTCTAATTTGCACACGGAATTTTGTGCCATTTGGATTCACAGTAACTTCAGATAACGTGACTTGCTCAAATCCTCGCACAATCATTTTTCGCCACGGACCAGGTTTGGTATTCACTTCTAAACCATTGTTGTCATACCAATAAAATCGGTAAAGAATGTGCTGATCACCTTTGTAATTGCTACTCAGCTGCACGACTCCTCGTGGGCGATCATCAACGTAAGTGGTGGTGATGTTGTCAACTAATAAGCGACTACCTAAAACGTTATCATTAAAAAATACTTTTTGCGTTTGGCCATCAATTCGAATACCAGCCGTGTTTTCGGCGCATCCAACTAAACCAATAGCCATTGCTAAACAAACAAGCCATGCTTTCATTACAGTCTCCCTAGCTGTTTATGCCACACGGTTGAGTGTGCTCCCTGACGAGATACCCATACCAATGTAGTCTGCTGTGCAGGCACTTCAAACTGATAGGTTTGATCACCCAAGTTTAAACTTTGTGTTCCCGGTTTCACGATTTTTGAAGCCGTTTTCACTTGCGCTGGCAATGTTTGCCAACTTCTTGTATCTGGCTGTTCGGTCAATGTGTTCCATACATTGAAAAGTATGTTGCCCACATCATCGCCTTTTTTCGCCGCCTCTTTTCGGATTCGATCTTTTGCCCAAACACGAAGAGCTTGACGGATCACTATTGTAGTAAGACGTTCATTAAGATCGTTTTGCGCCATCGCATTAACATCAGTCAGCGTACTGGAAGGCAATACCTGACCATTTAAAACAACATCGCTAAAACGTTGAGCACCTCGGTTCTGATAATAAGGAAGCGCCAACGAATAAATCGCGCCATTATCGCGACTGTCGTAAATCGGTAAATCAATACGCCACCCTTTCATCGCCTCAACAACACCCTGCTCATCAATAACGATGACTCGCCCTTGTGACTGAGTTAATCCAGAAGGTGCTTTGCCATACCGCTTCTCTAGCATGCGCAAGTCTTCACGCATGCCCAGCTTCTTAGCAGCGTATAAGGTGCTTTCCACAACTTGCTTGTTGTCTGGCATTACAGCGAGTGCTCGTCGGTAATCAACATAAGCACTGTTTAAGTCTCGCGACGCTTCATATAACAAGCCAGAAAGATAGAACAGATAACCATTTTGTACCGCGCTTAGTTTTTTACCAGCATCAGGGTAGTTCGCTAACACACTGCCTAAATTGGCAGACATGCCTTGCTTGTTAAGGTCTTTCTCTGCTGCTTTTAGCTCTTTTTCACGCGCCTTTCTTGCTGCTTCCTGAACTTGATTAGCTCGACGCACTTCAACTAGTGCCCCTTCTAAATCGTTTTTCTGTAAGTAATTTAGTCCTAGATACAGGTGCAAAAAGCCAAGTTCGTAATCGGCGGGATGATAATCTTGGAGATTGTCGTTCACTGCGAGAGAGCCGACGCTCGTTGCCGTGTCTGACACAGATATCGTCGCTCGATCTTGTTGGACACGTACGGCACGATCGCTGCTTTCTAGCGCATTCAAACTTGTCGGGTAATCTTCAGCAAGAAAAGAGATACGACCTTTTTCAAAATTGCCAAGTATCTCGCCACCCACTTCACTTGATTGAAGTTGTTTTGCTTTGTCATATTCCCCTGCAACAACGGCTTGATAAACTTCTTGATTCTGGTTGCTGTAATGGCTAAACAGATTGCCCGCAGATAAATTCGCGCAGCCAGAGGCCATTAAAGCCCAGCTCATCAGCCCTAACAGCTTTACACCTAGTTTCACATTTATCTCCACAAATGTGTCATTCGACAGGAAAAAGAAGCGGGTGAATCGCCACCCACTTTTAAAAGCTTAGCTCAATACCATTGGACCTAGAGGGCGGCCGCCTAGTAGGTGCATGTGAATATGGTAAACCTCTTGGCCACCATGTGGATTACAATTAACGATCAGGCGATAGCCGTCTTCAGCAATACCTTCTTCTTTCGCTAACTTTCTAGCAACAGTGAACAAACGCCCCATCATTGCTTCATCTTCAGCTTCTACATCATTCGTTGTTGGGATCAGTTTATTCGGAATAATGAGAATATGGCTTGGTGTGCGAGGGTTAATGTCGCGAAACGCAGTCACCAAATCATCTTGATAAAGGATATCGGCAGGGATTTCCTTGCGAATAATTTTACTAAAGATCGTTTCTTCCGCCATGAGGACTCCATTTTATAAACGTAATTAGACCCCAATTAGTATGCGCCAACCAAAAGCGGAGCTCAATAAAAACAGTGTTCACTTAACATTATTAATCAAATGCTAATTAACGAGGCTTTTTTTGTCGTGTGCGTCATAAAATGCGCGTCACAAACTGAATACAATCCAATGAATTTTGTTACTTTTTTAAGACAATTATTATTTTTATACCCAAGTAAATTCAAAAATACTTGGGTAGCTTGTCTATTTTTGGGAGAGGAAGCTCACTTATGCGAGGTTCAGTTATTAAAAGGATGTATGCCGGCTTTGCACTGATCATCATCCTATTTGCCGTCACAATTGCCATTATGATGGGAGGAATGAGTGATATTCACGGAAAATTTAGCACGGTTTCTAAATCATCCCTACCGTTGGTATCGTTATCTAATCAAACCAGTGTTGAGCTGCTTTCTGCCGACAAATCATTTAAAGACTTCCTGACGACAGAGAATAAACAACGCATGGATGAAATGCGTCAGGAATTTGCTAGATCTCAACAGCGCTTCGAATCCACATTGGCTCAACTGAAAACCGCAAGCCAAATCTACCCTTCTCTTGCCGAACCGTTTTCACAGTTAAAAACGTTAGAGCAGAGCTATTTTACAGAAGCTCTAGAGGCCATGGACAACTACGAAGCAATGTTCGCGGCTCAAGAAGAAGTGCAAAAATCCTCACGCCGCTTCCAAAAACTGAATACCGAACTGTCGGTTGGTCTTAAAGAATATGTGGCAGATCAAACCAGCATTTCTGTCAAAGTCATGGCAAAGAGCTACTTTATCAAGTTAAAAGATGCCGAAGTAATTACCTCTGATGCCCTCGCCAGTTCCAACCCTGAGTTTGTTACGCAAGCCGTAGCTAAAAACCGCAAAGCAGTAACGCACTTGAATTACGCATTCCGCGGGTTGGTGACTCAACTTCCTGAGCTAGAAAAAGCATTTGGCGAATCTGTAGAGCAATTTACTCGCGACGTTGGTATGCGTGGCGGTGTGTTAGACCAACATAATAATTACCTCAATGCTCGCGCCGCTTTGTATAACAATATCGCCAACCTAGCAAATAAAGTGGATTCAACCATGGCGATTCTTGAGCAATTCACGACAACCGCAACAGATAAGCTCAATGAATCATTGGCAGATGCAGGTGACATATATTCGGCGGGTGTAACGAAAGCCATCATCATTGGCGTTATTGTCGTTTTACTCGCGACAGCGATTGGCTACCACATCGCACAAAGCGTTCGCGAACCGTTGACTCGTATTCTAAAAGTGTTAGAAGGCCTGACTGAAGGTGATATGACACAGCGTATCGATATTCGCTATAACAACGAATTCAGCCGTGTGAGTGGACACATTAACTCACTCGCCGACAACCTTCACGAGATCTTGGTGAAACTCAACGAAGCGTCAGAAAACCTATCGTCAACCGCGACAGCCAACGAACGCACCTCTTCGCAAGCACAAATTAAATTGAGCTCTCAACGCGAACAAACGGCAAACGTCGCTACCGCGATGACAGAAATGTCTCATTCAGTGCAGGAAGTCGCGCAAAGTGCGCAAGGCTCGCTAGAAATGGTGCAACGCGTCGAATCTGCCTCTGAAGAAGGCAGAAATGTTATGAGCAGTAACATCTCAACCATTAATCAACTAGAAACACGTTTGAACGAATCGGTCTCCGCAGTTTCTGAGCTACAAAAGATGAGTGGTCAAATTGGATCTATCCTTGATGTGATCCGCAACATTGCGGAGCAAACCAACCTACTGGCATTGAACGCGGCAATTGAAGCGGCTCGCGCTGGTGAACAAGGTCGCGGCTTCGCGGTAGTGGCAGATGAAGTACGAGTACTCGCATCAAGAACGACTCAATCAACCACTGAAATTGAATCTATGATCAGTAATCTGCAATCCAGCTCACAATCGGCAAACCAAGTCATACAAAGCTGTATGAGCGATATGGAGATGTCGGTTGAGCAAGCGTCAAAAGCGAACAGCTCAATGGAAGAGATCCAGGCGCTAATCATTGAGATCAGCCAAATGAGTACGCACATTTCACAAGCAGCAGCAGAGCAAAGTGAAACATCAACAGACATTGCTCGCAGCATTGAAGATATTAACAGCATCGCCGATGAAAGTTTCCAAGCCATGTCGAGTATCGCACAAACCAGTGAATCACTGACCCACTTGGCTCATCAGCAAAATGAATTGGTCCATCGCTTTAAGTTATAAATACTTTATAATTAAGAGCATTAATTAGTGCAATCAACTGTATAAGGGCGACTTTTTGTTAAGTCGCCCTTGTTTTTTGTCGGCCATGTCTACATATGATTAATAAGGCCAGCTCATCCCCTTGCACAACTCTTTTCGAGCGGCCTCATAAAAAGGAAAATCTATGGCTGTTCATGTTGGTATTATCGACCAAGACCCAGTGAGATTGGTCACTCCTCTATTAGATAATCGTACGCTAAGCACACATATCGTCTTCATCGGAGACAAGAGCCAGTTAGATATATTTGACCGACTGAGTGCCGTTTTAGATCAACGAGAAATTACTTCTGAATTTTTTGAAATTCCATCCGCTGTTAATACATCTCTGATCAAACAAGCAATTCAAAAACTGGCAAAAGACCTCCATGAACGCGGCGAAGATGTAAAATTGAACGCGAGCTGTGGTCTTCGTCATCGCTTGTTGTCGGTGTACGAAGTTTTCCGTACCTATCGCTGGCCAATTTTTGTGGTAGAGCCTAGTAGCGATAAGCTTTGTTGGTTATACCCTGATGGCAAAGAAGATACCCAAGTCGAAGATCACATTACGATTGCAGATTACCTCACTATCTTTGGTGCACGCGGCGAGTTTCACCACGTTGATTTACCACCTCTTCTTGATAAAAAATTGTATGAACTTGGTGAACGATGGGCCTCAAATGCGCTTGAGCTTGGGCCAGGTCTAGCAACACTTAACTACCTTGCAACCACATGCCGCAAAGAACAAAAGCTTGATGTCGAGCTCTCCGAAAAACAGCAGGGCTACCGTGAGCTCAACATGTTGCTTTCAGATTTAGTAGAAGCAGAAATCGCCACCTATGAGAATGGCATTTTAACGTTTGCAGATGAAGATGCTCGACGCTTTTCAAACGGTGAGTGGTTAGAGACTTTGGTTCACAGCACTGTGAAACAAATCCAAGACACCATGCCAACGATCCAAGATCGATCGTTAAATGTTCAGGTTTATCGCAAACTTGGTGAAAGTGAAGTACGCAACGAGTTAGATGTCGCAACAGTTGTAAACAACAAGCTGCACATCATCGAGTGCAAAACCAAAGGCATGAGAGATGACGGCGACGATACTTTATATAAGTTAGAATCGCTTCGCGATCTATTAGGTGGCTTACAAGCGCGCGCAATGTTGGTGAGCTTCCGTCCTCTTCGTCACAATGACATTACTCGTGCTGAAGACTTAGGGCTAGCCCTGATTGGCCCTGATGAGCTTAAAGATTTAAGAACGCACTTAACTGCTTGGTTTAAAGACGCGGGCGGTTCAGACGAGATCTAGTGCCATTAAGAAAGCTAAAATTCACAACGATAAAAAGCAGCATTAATGCTGCTTTTTCATACCTAAATTTTAGCAGTACGCATTTCTATAAGTAGAAAAAAACCAGAGGTTAGCCTCTGGTTTTTTCTGTTTGTTTAAATGCCAACTATAGCGGCTTAAAGCATTTTACGCGCTGCTTCTACAACCACTTTAATTGAACGCGCTTCCGTTTCTTTCAGAGTTGAATGATCTGGAATCTCTTTTTGTGTACGGTTGATGATAACACCAGCCACACAACCCGCTTTTAAACCAGAGCTCGCACACATTGTTAGCAGTGTTGCAGACTCCATCTCGAAGTTAAGTACGCCCATGTCTTGCCATTCTTGCATAGAGCCTTGGAAACGCTTAACAACACGACCAGAGAACGTATCGTAACGTTCTTGACCAGGGTAGAACGTGTCGCTTGATGCAGTCACACCCATGTGAACCGTAGCGCCAGACTCTTCTACCGCTGCTTTCATTGCGGTTGCTACTTCAAAGTCAGCAACTGCTGGGAATTCCATAGGAGCAAAGTGTAGGCTCGCACCGTCAAGACGAACTGACCCCGTCGTTACGATCATGTCACCCACGTTTACATGCGGTTGAATTGCACCCGTTGTACCAACACGTAGGAAAGTGCGAACACCAAGCTGTGCCAATTCCTCAACTGCGATAGAGGTAGAAGGACCACCAATACCTGTAGAACAAACCACAACAGGTTTACCGTCTAGCTCTGCACGGTATAGCGTGTATTCACGATGGCTTGCTAGAAATACTGGATTTTCCATTTGTTCTGCGATTTTTTGAACACGCGCTGGGTCACCAGGAATGATCGCTAGAGTCGCACCATTAAGATCAGCTTCAGTAATACCTAAATGGAATACAGCTTGAGACATAAGTCGCTCCTTATTGTGGCTTATTTTATGAACAATAAGCTCATTAATCAGTTATTGGGTACAGATGCACTGTAGCGAACCTTTCACCAACATAGAGTGATCACAATCACAATGACAAAATGTAATGAAAATGAAATTTCAAACAAAACTGGTATTGATCACACTTTAAGGGGCATTAGATCATTTTGTTGCATAGCAATGCGTGATTTCAAGGACGAGAAAAACGTCTGATCGCATCAGGTGAATACGGTTAAAAAAAGCCCGATACACGAATGCCTCGGGCTATTAATGAGTGGGATCAATGGTTAGGTCAGTTATTTAATCTGCTTGGACTCAAAACGAAGTAATCTCAACGCATTCAATGTCACCAGTGCTGTTGCACCACTGTCGGCTAATACAGCAACCCACAACCCAGTAACACCAAGTAAACTTGTCACTAAGAATACACCTTTCAAACCTAGCGCTAACGCGACATTCTGACGAATGTTACTTAGCGTCGCACGCGACAGTTCTATCATGGCAGGTAGCTCAATCAACCGGTTGTGTGTTAACGCCGCATCAGCAGTCTCGAGCGCAACATCCGTACCGCCTCCCATCGCAATACCAATGCTCGAAGCTTTCATGGCTGGAGCATCATTGATACCGTCTCCCACCATCGCAACGGTATGTTGTTGTGATAGTTTCTCGACGTAATGCACCTTGTCTGCAGGTAACAAACTCGCTTTATAATCCAAGCCTATTCTATTTGCCATTGCTTCTGCACTTCTCGGGTTGTCACCCGTTAGCATCACCGACGTGACCCCAAGTTCCTTCAACATTGCGATGGCTTGCTGGGCATCTGAGCGCAATGTATCTTGCCATGCGATCACGCCAATGACCTCGTCATCGTAACGAACAATGACAACCGTTTTACCTTGTTGTTCCAACGTAACCACTTGCTCTTTGGCTTCTTGAGAAAGTGGAAAGTCTGCCTTTGAAGGCGTGACCACTTGGACCATTTTTCCATCGACGTAACCAGTGACACCAGAGCCTACTTGCGCGGTTTTATCCAACGCTTCAGGAATAGTAAGCCCCTGCTCTTGCACTTTGGTAACTAAAGAAACCGCTAGAGGATGACTTGAACCAACCTCGATTGACGCAGTTAGGCTAAGTAACTTGTCTTCATCCATATCAAAAGCAAAGACGTCGGTCACTTCTGGTTTACCTTGCGTCAGTGTCCCAGTTTTATCAAATGCGACAGACTCAACCTTGCCAAGCAACTCAAGCGCCGCTCCACCTTTGATCAATGCGCCCCGCTTAGCCGCTGCCGCCAAGCCAGAAGTGATCGCCGCAGGCGTTGAAATGACTAATGCACATGGACAAGCAATCAACAGCAGGGCGAGTCCTCGATAGATCCACGTTTCCCACGGTTGGGCAAATAGTAATGGCGGCGTAACGATAACCATCAGAGACACCAACATCATTAGTGGCGTATACCAACGGCTAAATTTATCAAGAAAGCGTTCTAATGGTGCCTTACGGGATTCTGCTTCTTCAATCAAATGAAGAATTCGATCTATCGCATTCTCGCCCTGACGGGAAGTCACCTGTAAACGAACCACTTTATCGACAACCACAGCCCCGGCCATCACTTTGCCACCGGTTTGATGTTCAACGGGAACAGATTCTCCCGTTAACGCACTTTCGTCAAAACTCGCAAGCGCATCTTGCAAAACACCGTCGGCAGGCAAACGACCTCCGGGTGCGACTTCTATGATATCCCCTGGTTTAAGCTGCGCAGCTGGTACTTCTTTGCGTTCACCATCAATAATTAAAATTGAATTTTCTGGGACTAAGTCCATTAACGCCTGGACACCGCTTCGCGCGCGAGATGATGCATATGCTTCTAACTTTTCACCAATAAGGAAAAGCAATAACACCATTGCGGCTTCGGCGGTTTCACCTAAATATAAAGCGCCGAGCGCCGCTACACTCATTAACGTTTCAATCGCAAAAGGCGTACCGCTACGCGCCAACTTAAATGCTTTGAGCGCGATTGGGTATAAACCAAGTAAACACGTCAAAGTGAATAACCAAGCGCTTATTTGAGGGTCGATCTTAGAAATTACTGCCGCAGTAGCCATTGCACCAGCAATCGAGAGAATTTGGATGTTGTCTCTTATGACGCCAAGCCAGCCTTTCTTTGTAGTGCTTGGTTTTGGAGCATCAAGTGAAGAGAGCGGGAAACCCGTTTTTTGGGCTGTCTGCTCTATCGTAGCTATCAGCTCTAGACCATCAAAATCGACGACCAGTTTTTCTGTTGCAAACAAAACCTTGGCTTGGCTGACGCCTTGTAAAGACGTAATGGCTTTCTCAAGCTTTTGCGCACAAGATGGGCAATCCATACCTGACACAAGCCAAGCGTTCCGAACGGAGGAATTACTCTCCCTTGTGGGATCGTCTTCCTCGCCTGTGTCAACGCTGCAGCCTCCTCCACTACAGCAAGAGCTTTCAGAAACATCAACACTGGCCTGAGAGATATTGAGCGAAGATTTTACTGGCGCACAGCATGACTCGCTTGCACCAAGCGGCACCGCAGTTTTGATTTTGCTAGATTGGCAACCTTGATGTTTTGTACACATAATTTTTTCCTTATTGGTATCGGTGATTTACCTATTGCTAAGGATAAACCTTAGAGTAAGCTCCAAGGTCAAGATAAATTTGTACAGTTCGGCGATAGAAAATAAAAAAGACGCCGAAGCGTCTTTCCAAACCAGTTTAAAAGCAATATTCCGTAAAGTTTAAACAGAGAGGTTAAACGGGATGCTTAAAACACTCATTTAATGTCATTCCTATGGCACGCAGCACGTCTCTTCTTGTGATAACACCAACCAACTTACCTTTGCCATCCACCACTGGATACATTTTCGGCTTTCCAACTTTCATCATGTCAGCCAGTTCAATTACTGACATTTCTGGAGAAACAGATAAGACATCATCATGCATACACTCTTGTACCGTATGTGTATCTTGGCAGTGATAACTTGCTTTCACCAACTTATCTAATAAGTCTTGCTCCGATAAAAACCCAACCACTTTTTCATTTTCATCAATGACAGGGCCACCTAGTGTGACACTTTGCATTACTTTGTTTAAAGCTGCCGAAAGTGACATATCTTTCGTGAAAGTCACCGCTTGCAACGTCATGTAATCTTTTACTTTTAATGAATGCATTCTTATCTCCTTAAGGGCATTTTATTGCGGCCTTTAGATAAGTGTCGCCTAATTTCCTGATTTTACTAAATGGAAAGGAGTAATTTTATTTATAGGCACAGCCTATTGAACTAAAACAAAATTAACTCACCGAACAACATTCACTGTATTTCGTTAAACGCAAGATTCAGCCAGGCTGATTTTTCTAGGCAAAATACAACAAAGCCAGTCAAATAGACTGGCTTTGTTATTAAGTAATTGTTGCATTAGCTATGTTGGCGGCGCATGTTGTCTAAAATAATGCCAGTCGCCATCGCGACATTCAGTGATTCGGCACCGCCAAACGCCGGAATCGTGATCTTATCTGTCACGAATTTTGCTGCGGCTTCGCGCACACCATGAGATTCGCTGCCCATCAACAAAATACCTTCAGCAGCGAAATCCGTTTTATGAACGCTCTCTCCTTCCAAAAACGCGCCATATACTGGCAATTTGGCGTGTTCCAAGTAACTTGGCAAATCCACCAAACTCACTTGTACGCGGCCAAAGCTGCCCATGGTCGCACTGATCGTTTTAGGATTATAAGGATCAGCACAATCTGTACTCGCAATAATGTGCTTGATGCCATACCAGTCTGCAACACGAATAATCGTACCTAGATTACCAGGGTCGGATACACCATCTAGCGCAATCATCAAGCCTTTCGCTTGAGGCTCTTTTACACTCGGAATTTCAACCACAGCAATGGCCGCATTATTGCTCACAAGCGTGCTCGCTTTGGTCAATTCATCAAGCGATGCTTCAACACAATCAAAACGATTTAGCGTACCAGCATTTTGTTCGAGAAATGCCGCTGTTGCAAAAACCTGCTTCACCTTCAATGAACTACTTGCTAGCTCTAGTACGTTCTTTTCACCCTGAACTAGGAATAAGCCATGCGCTTTACGCTGTTTCTTTTGACCTAAAGCACGAAGCAGTTTTAATTGGTTTTTTGAAATCATTAAAGTATCCCAGGTGAAAATGGTTATTCGGCGAGTGTACCCTAAACAATCTTCACGAAAGTTCGGTATCGAGCGGATGAGATTATAAATTATACCTAAATAACCTCAAGAAGCTTGATCATCAGAAGACGTTGAACACCAAGCGTAGCCAAAATAAAAGAAGGCTCAAAAACGAAAAAAGCCCTGCGATAACGCAGGGCTTTCAAAGGGTGGGACCCCAGCCACATCCCGGCACACAAGTCACACGCTGCGGCTGCTTCCTTCCGGACCTGACCGAGTTCACGAGCTATTGTTGCGAGAGGACCAGAGCCCCATAATTCTTTTCGAGAGGTCTTGCCTCAATCGATGGGGCGATTATTCAGTATCAGCTCTCATAATGCAAGAGCAAAAACCTTGAATTTCATCATTTCATTACCGTTTGAACAAAACTCGATCAATTCATTCCTTTATGATGAAACCGTGCAGTCACGATAAGAGGAGTCGTGCCGTGAGGACTGCTTACTCATGTACATGTCTTCATCAGCCAAATGCATCGCTTGCTCTAAGCTCATGTGCCGTTCCCTTTTTGCAGAGAAACCAATAGAGATACTTATAGACTCCAAATCACTACATAATTTGCCTTTCACGTCGATTCTACTGAGCTCTCTCATTGCTCTAGTTAACTCGGCTTGCGTTGGATAACCCAGCAATATGAACTCATCCCCTCCAATTCGATAACATCTTCCCGACCAGACATAATGAATTTTTAGTGCCAGTAGTTGTAAAACTTCGTCCCCAGCGCGATGCCCATAAGTGTCATTGATTCGTTTGAAATGATTAATGTCTAAGTAAAGTATGGATAGATCTTTGTTTACTCCTTTTCGATACTTTACTTGCAACGCACGACGATTCCTTAACCCTGTTAAGTTGTCAGTGTTCGATTGACGGTAAAGATAAAGCGAAACACAAATAGCAAACAATAATACAAAGATAAACACAGCTTGTGTTTGCGTCGCTAATCGAATCTCATATTCAAGTGCGGTACGCCAATCTGGGCGTACATCGTACTGAGCAATGATCTTATCAACTTCTAACATCGCTATCGCTCGACTGAAGAAAGGCGCAAGCATGGCTCCTTTTTCATTCGCGACCAATCCAACAGAGAGTTGAGACTCATAAAACTCGCCAATAGCGGTATCCTGCTCTATCGGAACCAGTTCACTGAGACGTAAAAAATGATTGAGCATCGCCGTATCCATCGGAATGTAATCGACTTCTTCATTTAATAGCCCCTGAATGAGTTCTTGTTGGGTACGATAACGTTTGAGTTCTTTTAGCGGTAACAGTTGCGTCATCATTTGATCGAAAAAGTCATCCTTAACTACGCCAATCCGCTCAGATATCAACTGTGAAACATGAGAGTATGTGCTCGGTTTGTAACCTAAACGCTTGACCATCACCGATGCTGGCGCGTAATGGGACTTTGGAAAGTAGCTAAATGCGCGCCGCTCACGGCTGACCGTTAACGGCGCCAAAATTTCGAAATTACCTTGGATAAACTCATGGTACATAGAACCCCAGCTTTCACCAGGCTCACTAATGATCAAGCAGTTTAAAGCCAAGATCTCACAACTTCTCAGGACTACATCAGCCGTCATCCCTTCGACACTACCATCTGCGTTGTATACAACATATGGAAAGATAGATTCGAGCTTAATCCGTATTGGTTCATTAAAATCAAGGGGTAATAAACGAATAGAATCACGCAACGCTGCTCGCCTTAATTCAAATTGATACTGGGAAATTTCTTCGCGAAGCTGCTTTTGCACCGCTTCCCCGTGAATAAACGTAGCGAACGTGTCCAACTCCTCAAGATGATGATCTTTTTTACTGATGATGGATACGGGCTTTATCGAAATCTGATCATTGAGCATCTTGGCGTCAAACCCCTCCATCAGCATCGGCTTGAGCTGGTTAATGGCATCGACAACGCCGTCCACAGCACCTGAACGTAGCAGTGTTACTGCTTGTTCATGACCTTGATAAGAGATCTGTTCTAGCTCAGGGTAGTGTTGTTTAAGTAATTGGGCATAAACTGTATCTTTGGGGATGCCAACACGCGAAATGTCACTCAACGTCGAATCTTTTAAACCAAAGAGGTAGGTATATTCGATATTTGTTGGGCGGGAATAACTAAAACGTTGAGCACGTTCTTGTGTGTAAGTGATATTCGCAGCAAAGTCCGCTTCCCCATTCGCTACTGAATTTAGAATGGCATCAAAGCTGGAGTAGTTCACGTATTGAACGGTAAAGCCAAACTCCTTTGAAGCAGCATTGAAAAGAACACGAGTGACGACATCATCCGCTTCAGTCGCGACTTTATAATGAGCAATTAAAGGGGCTTCGGCTTTTACATTCAAACTCAAGAGGCAACATGCAAAAAGCAACAGTGTTCGAGCAAAAGTTGTCATGACAAACTTATCTTAAATCAACCACTTATATTGTGGTTATTATTATTGGAAGTGTAGTAAATATGAAATGAAGAACATATACTAATCTCCATTTTGTTCCACAACCAATTCGATACTCTGCCGCACATGTCACTTTTTACCTGACTAAAAATTCATAATTCAGCCTGTTCATCGCTACTACGTAAAATATAGTCAGTCATCCAAGCCGTCCCTAACAAACAGATCCAAACCACGAAAACAGGGTTTGGCACATCCGTGGTCGGGCTGACGACTAAAGCGGCAAAACCCACAGTCGGCAATGTCCAACATAATAATTTGCTCCAACGAATGGTATGTTGAAGCTTCGCAAGTGCTTCCATTGACGCTAACATTCCCGTCAAACTTAACGCCATAAGAACGGCGTACGGTAGGCCTGCAATCCACAATGGGAGCAACAAAAACAACGGCCACCAGCTGTGTTTATTGGATGGCGTCCAATGCGCAGCCGACCACCACATCGCCATAACCGCAATGGTTTGAACCACTGTAACCCAAGCAAAACCATCCAGCTTACCGCCTTGCTGTGTGACCATAAGACCAACTTGCAGTGTAAGTACAATAAGACCAGCGGTGAGCAACACACCTAAAGAGCTTCTACGAGAAAATACCACCATTAAAAGTGGGAAAAGGATCAAAACACCAACCGACAAAGCAATTGGCTGCATTGAGAGTGTCGCACCAAAAGCCATCATCGCGCCCAGTAATACTAGGCCAGCGAACCCACCTTGTGGCAGAACCCACAGCGCGGGGATCATAAGTGCAAGAACGGGAATGTCACCCTCGCTCAAACTCATCGCCCGAACGCAGACAACAGCGAGTAAGGTCGTAACGAAAAATTGAAGTGTCGATAAAATCATAGCGCCTCCTGGCTTCCCCACCTACTTGGTAACTCAACGGCAAAAACTGGGATTGAAAGTCGTTGAGAGGGTCTAGATTCAAGCTTAGCTTGCGTTTGCTTCATGCTGTTTAAGGCTCATCAACCAACGACACTAAAGAACAGAAAATGTAATTCTTCAAAGTGAGTCGCTGACAACACAAGGGTTAAGAACCGTTAGCAATATACAAGTCCAATGGTTTACCATTCCTTAGTAATCCAAAATAGACACTTTTGAGTATGGACCAATTTTTAGCGCAAATCTTTGCTGTAATTCACCAAATTCCAAAAGGAAAAGTCTCCACCTATGGGGAAATTGCAAAAATGGCCGGTTATCCGGGCTATGCGAGACATGTTGGTAAAGCACTGGGTAACCTACCAGAAGGCAGCAAACTCCCCTGGTTTAGAGTGGTAAATAGCCAAGGAAAAATATCTTTAAAAGGCAGAGACTTAGAGCGACAAAAAAAGAAATTAGAAGCAGAAGGGATTGAAGTATCGGAAGTTGGCAAAACTTCACTTAAAAAATACAAATGGCAGCCTTAAGCTGCCATTTTTTGTTCTCAGTACGTCGTATTAACGTGTTCCAACTAGACGAATATCTAATTGGTGAGTTTGTGCTTCATCTGTAATAACACCGTTATGTGTGTCGCTGATAAAACGCAGCTTTCCATCTACCTCAATGCGAGCACGAACGCTGTAACGATGGTTTGGTTTGATTTCATTGCTGTCGTAACTCAACTCAAAAGAAAGAGGAACTTGCTTACCTTCTGTTTCGAATGTCTGTTTCGCCAACACTTTTGCTGGCGCATCCGCCAAGGACACATCTTCTAACGCAATAGTAACCACTGCGTTTGGTGGCAAGGCAATCCGCTCGCGATAAGCCACTGTACCTGTAATCGTCTTCATTGACGCTTCTGTAGATTCCATTTCTGTATTTTGAGAAGTTTGGCAACCCACTAACGCAGCCCCAAAGAGTAGAGAAGTAACAAGTAGTAGTGTTTTTTTCATATATTCCTCGAAACGAGCATTAAACCGAAGCAATTATAGGTCTGGAATATAAAACTGTCTGCTTCCTGTCACTTTATTTGACAATAGTTTGACTGAGTTAGAATTTATCAAACAATTGATTTTGTTTCATAATTGGAACAATACTATTTCTAAGTTACTCAATAGTTCTTAACTATGCCACTTCACAAGAGTGAGGCTGTTGAGGTAACTTGGAATGAAAGACAACGGTGAGGAGACACAATGAGTAAACCACTACGAGAATTGCTCAGCCTACTACAACTCGAAAAATTAGAAGAAGGCTTGTTTCGTGGCCAAAGTGAAAACCTAGGTTTGCCTCAAGTTTATGGCGGTCAAGTAATTGGGCAAGCGCTTTCTGCTGCGCGCTACACCGTTGAAGAAACACGCACGGTACACTCCTTCCATAGCTATTTTTTGTACCCTGGCGATCCAGAAAAACCTATTATTTATGATGTAGAAAATCTGAGAGATGGCCGTAGCTTTAGCACTAGACGCGTAAAAGCAATTCAAAATGGACGCCCTATTTTTTACCTAACCGCATCCTACCATGGCGATCAACCTGGGTTTGATCATCAAAAAGAAATGCCAGATATCCCTGGTCCAGAAAACTTTGCCTCAGAGAGTGAGCTCGCAAGCCATATTGCAGAATTTCTACCCAAACGCTTACGCAAAACATTTTGCGGGGAAAAGCCAATCGAAACTCGCCCCGTTACGGTTATCAACCCTTTGAAGCCCAAAAAAGCAGAACCCAAACAGTACCTTTGGATTCGTGCTAATGGTGAAATGCCAGAGAATCAGCTAATTCACCAGTACCTTCTGGCCTACGCATCCGATTGGGGATTCCTTGTAACAGCAATGCATCCACATGAAGTCTCATTAATGACGCCTAACTTTCAAGTGGCCACCATTGACCACTCTATCTGGTTCCATCGCCCGTTTAAGATGGATGAATGGCTTCTATATGCGATAGAGAGCCCAACGGCGAGCAATACTCGTGGGTTGGTCCGTGGCGAAATATACAACCAGCAAGGTCACTTAGTGGCGACCGCCGTGCAAGAAGGGGTGATGCGCTACACGAAATAGCTCGTGTTCGCCAGACGAAAAAAGGAGTGCTGTTCCGCACTCCTTTTTTAATGGGTATCAAACGATGATTAATTTGGTTGATACTTCATGTTAATAACCGACCATTCGTAAAGTGATTTCGGGTAACCATATTCGCCTTTCCCGTAAATGACATTTGGGTCGGCATAGAATCCACCTTTATTCGTTGCTAAAAATTCACGAACCCCACGACGATAAGTAATCACAGGTGCTACTAACTCATACTCTACCTTTTCCATCTTCGAGTCATCAATTATTAAGAACCGAGTCATACGAATCGTGCTGCCGTTGGTGCAGTACCCTGGGTCATCATAGTCAATTGCTTCAAAAGGCTTGAGATCATCTTCGAACAGCTCTGATGTACATCCATCAAATCGAGCTAAGTGTACCCACGCTCCTTTTATTAGAGTTTGGTCATCGTTACCCACCGGCTTGAATGCAAGTAGTGCAATCTTACCTTTGCCGTATAATTTCAATTCTTCGTCCGTTGGCTCACGCACTGAACGAACGTTCATCAAACCAAACTCACTTTCTTCTAAGTTAGAAAACTCACGTGCATTTAGCGTGCTAAACAATACTGTTTGTTCAGTTTCAAGCAATGTATATTGATCCGCAACACCTTCATCTGCAAAGCTTAGATACAGCTGGACTTTCTTACTTTCCAACGCTTTGTAATCTCGAGATTCTCCTTCCGAAACGTCGAGAGAAATCCAACGTCTTTTTACTGGTGGGAGGTCAAGTAACGTCAGCTCTTCCTTATCAACATCTAATGAAGCGACTCCTTTAATTGTTGAGCTGGATATTTGATAGCTGCGGTTTCCTATTGGTGTACCAAAGTCTAGCTTAACCTTTTTAAATGGTTCAAATTCCACCTTCATTGTAGAAGTACTTAAACCAGGGTGATTCGCTTTGTTAATAGTGCCATTTACGACGATTGTTTTAGCTTTGTAGTTGCGCCCAGTAAGGGTAACCTCTAATTGGTACGTGCCTGCATGCAGGATTTTCAAACGCCCTGTATCAGGAGAAACTAGCTCGACCACAGGGTCTTTTTGGTTAATAAGACGGTAACTTGCCTTCGCAGTCCCACCACTCATCACTGGTGAGATAACACTACCAGCGGAGAATTCTACCGTTGGGTAAGTAACCGATACAGGGTTTGTGCCTTGTTTAATCGTGACCGAGAAACTACTTTCACCCGGATCCACTTTGTCGTCCCCCGCATCCGAAACAATAATTTTTGTGCTACCCGCGTTAAGAATTTGCATGGCACCCGTTTGGCTGTTTAAGGAAACTACATCTGTTGCTGCGTTGTCTGCAAATCGGTACGTAACTTCCCCAACCGTACCAGAGATTTTCGGCGCAACAAATGTTTGGCCAACCTTCCAAATCTCTTCCACATCGGATTGAACTTCAATTCGGCTCGGCGCACTCAAAATTGTCACGTAGACTTTTTGATCAGGACCAACGGTATAATTCGCGCTCTCTTTTCTGCGCACAGTTAGCGTCGCTTTACCCGCTTTATACACATGGAGACGTCCTTCACTAAAACCACCGACAACATCTGGTGCGGTGTTATCTACAATCTCAATTTGCTCGTCAGCACTCAAACCAAAATCACGGTGAAGATCAAAACTGTATTTGTTGCTGTATACAACGTCATAATCGTGTGTTGCCATCGGTTGGCCTTCAGCCTTTGCAACTTTGATGACGACATTAAATTGAATAGGTTGGTAGAACTCCCCACCATCGTCTTCAAACTTAAGGTCGTACTCACCCGCAGTCACTACCTCCAACTTGCCGTCAGTCATTCGTAAGCCATTAGGTAAGCTGCTAACTAGATTTACGTTACCTTTTTGCCCTTTAAACGCCAGAGGGATTGAAAGATTTGGTTGATAGGTAAGCGGCATTTCAATGTCTTTTATAACGGGATGAGGCGCGCGATTAACTTCAAGATCAAAGCGAGTTTTGCTTGCAGGATAATTACGCATGTCATGCTCGTAAATTTCCACTTCAGCAGCACCAACACCTTTGATCAGTAATGCTTCACCATTTTCAGTTTTAGCGACAACGTCTTCACCACGAATGATTCTCAGCTCATAGTCACCGTAGGCGTTCGTCACCTTAGGGAAAATTCGTCCACCTTCCTCATAAGTTGTGACGATATCCGCTGCGCTGATTTCTTGACGCTTGCCTTGTTTTATATCCACAAAAAATTGCGCTGTTTGCTGTTTATCCAGAAACGCGTCGCTGTAAGTTGCAGTCGCTTCAACCGTTAATCGACCAACATTATGAACAAGAAGCAAACCCGTTTCAGGATCTAGCAACTCGGCCACCTTGCTGTCTGGTACGCTATTTATAATTTTGTAAGAAATACGTTGCGTTTGAGCTTTATCTAGACGCACTGGTTCTAACGTCAACCCTTCTCGATACTCGTCTTCAAGCAAAGCGAACTGTAATTGCCCCGGAGCTACTGCATGCAGCTTAACCGTAGCGCGAACTTGTTTCGGCAAGTAAAAGTCGTTACCTGAATCAGTAATCAGCACCGATGCCTGACCAACTGAACCTAATGAATATACCGAACCGTTCTCATCAACACGAATCAAGTTATGACCACTTTCTACCTCATAACTCAGTTCGCCTTTTTGGCCACGGACGATCAACGCTTTTCCTTCTGACTCAATCGCATTGAAATTCAGATCACTCACTGAAAGTTCAGTATTGATGCCTCGCTCTACAGTGACAGAAAATCTTGCTTCAGAAGATTCATAAGCAGAGCTACTATCTGTAGCAAGAATAGTCGCCGTTCCTGGGCGCAGAATTTGTAGTATTCCTGAGTCATTAATTTTCACGACATTTGGCGGATTAGAATCAATGACTTGGTAAGATACCGACCCATGTACATTGCTCAGTTTTGCTTCAGTAACCGTTCCCACTCCTTCAAACTTCAACACCGTGTCTTCCACTTTTAATTGCGGACGGTTCTGCTTTGTTATCGTAGTTGGTGTCTTCGTATTGTTCGGCTTAGAGTCTCCCCCACCGCCACAGCCAGCGAGTAAAGCTGCGAGAAAAAGCAAATAGTAATTTCTGTTCATTTTTAGTAATACTTTGTTACATACAAGATGGGGCGATAATAATACGATGTTTTATTAATCACTATCCCCATTTTTGAGTACTTTATTACTTAAGTAATTGCTACTGTATTAATCCTAAAAACAAATAATCAAAAATAGCGACCAAATTACATGAAAACACAAAAAGCAAACGTTTAAATCAAACTCTTCCATTAATTTAGTAAAAATTAATATTCAATAAAATAAAACATGAAAAAGAAAGAGAAAAAATTGCGTTATTTTTTCTTTCGTTATGATGTATAGGATTAATGGACTGCAAAAACAAATGGTTAATGAAAAATAGAAGAGAGAATAAATATCGTTTATATTTATAAAAATCTGGTAGGAAATAGTTTTAAAAGCATAATCAAACTACCTTTTAACATTTAAAATACTAAAAGGTAGAATTAACATTAGATAGAATTCTTATAGGGCGAGTTATTTTAGGATTGGTAACTCTGTTGTGTATTTAATGGACTCCATAGCAAATGTTGAAGTCACATTAGATAGCCCTTTTACGCTATTAACTAACCGCTTATAGAATTCGTCAAAACACTTCATATCTTTGACTAGTACTTTCATCATGTAGTCATACTCGCCAGCCATACGATAAAACTCCATTACCTCAGGAAAGTCACTCACAGTTGTAACAAAATGGTGATACCAACCTTCGGAATGATCAATCGTTTTTAACTGAACAAATGCAATGAAAGATAGCTCGAGCTTTTCTGTACTTAACAACGCCACGCGTTTTTCGATGTAGCCCTCTTCTTCCAACCTTTTCAAACGCTTCCAACATGGCGTCGTTGTCAGATTTACCTGCTCTGCTAACTCATTTAATGACAAGGTGCTGTCGGTTTGTAACAACGCAAGCAGCTGTTTATCGACCCGATCCAAACTCATCCTATAAAACCCACGAAGTGTAGAAAACTTTTCTATCAAAATAGTCATTACCGGCAACTATAGCAAAGTTTTTCTCTCGTATTATAGGTAAATTATTCCCATCTAATGCTTATCTATCGATTTCCAAGGAGAGACGCCATGTGTACTGACCACAACTGGATCAACAATGCAGTGCGTAAAATTGAAGCAGACTTTCAACGTTCTGCTGATACTCATTTATTTAAACTTGAACTGCCTTCTCTTGATGGTATCGATATCTACCTAAAAGATGAGAGCACGCATCCAACAGGCTCTCTTAAGCATCGATTGGCGCGCTCATTGTTTCTTTATGCTATTTGTAATGGATGGATTGGTCCTGAAACCACTGTAATCGAGGCGTCCTCAGGCAGCACTGCCGTTTCGGAAGCGTATTTTGCGCGTTTACTTGGCTTACCGTTCATTGCCGTCATGCCGAAAACCACTGCACGTAAAAAGATCGAACAAATTGAATTTTACGGTGGTAAAGCGCACCTTGTTGAACGATCAGATCAGATTTATGACGAGTCTCGACGCTTGGCTCAAGAACTAAATGGTCACTACATGGACCAGTTTACTTATGCTGAACGCGCTACTGACTGGCGCGGTAACAACAACATCGCGAACTCTATCTTTAGCCAAATGGAGTTAGAAGATCACCCGATTCCTAGCTGGGTAGTGATGAGTCCTGGAACAGGCGGCACATCAGCAACCATTGGCCGTTTTATTCGTTACCAAAAATACGACACTAAGCTTTGCGTGGTAGACCCTGAAAACTCAGTGTTTTACGATGCTTTCCAGTCAGGAAATCACTCATTGAAAGGCGATACTGGCAGCAAAATTGAAGGTATCGGGCGACCACGTGTCGAACCAAGTTTTATTGCTGGTGTCATTGATGAAATGCGCAAAATTCCAGACGCAGCCAGTGTGGCAACCGCCCATTGGGTATCTCAGCTGATTGGGCGTAAAGTCGGCGCATCAACAGGCACCAATCTTTACGGTGTGCTGCAATTGGCTTGTGAGATGAAACAACGCGGTGAGAAGGGTTCTATCGTGACGCTTCTATGTGATTCTGGAGAGCGTTACCTAGATACGTATTATGACTTAACATGGGTAAAAGAGAACATCGGCGATATTCAACCTTACTTAGCTCAACTCGAAGTCATTCAAGCAAAAGGTTGCGTTGAGCCAGCTTGTTGCGGCTCAACTAACGCTTAACGTGCAAACTGGACTTTAAAAAACAGCCCAACTTCATGTGGGCTGTTTTTATCGCTGGGTTTTACTTTTTCTGGCGCGCTTCAAACGCAGCCAATTGTTCTGGCGTTGCCGCTGGTTGATGATTTTGTTTCCATTCATCGTAAGTCATGCCGTAAACACGTTCGCGAGCGTCATCAATATCTAAATCCAAACCGAGATTTTCAGCCTCAGATTTATACCATTTGCTAAAGCAGTTGCGACAGAAGCCCGCAAGGATCATCAGGTCGATGTTTTGTACGTCTTTGTTAGCATCTAAATGCGCCAATAAACGGCGAAATGTCGCCGCGTCTAACTTATCTTGTTCTTCTTGAGTCAAGTTTTTGTATTTGAATTCAGCCACTTTCCTTTCCTTCTCTCTTATTTAGCTAGCTTTCGTCACCATATCTAGTTAGTCGGTAGTCATGAGTAAGAAGTATGCTTTAGCGCAACAATTCCCATTCTAAAATCACTACCTTTGATAAAAGCTGATATGATAATTACCATCCATCCTATTGATTAAATTAACATTTAAACAAATCATTACAACGGTCTTTTACCAAGGTTATCGTCTAGTTATGAAAAACGCCATTCTATTATTGTCTGCCTTGACCATTAGCGTGCCAACTTTAGCTGCTCAAGAACAAGCTCATCAATCTTATTTTTATCTGGGTGCTGGTAACGTTGGTTTTGATACACCGTATTTCGGCTCGGATAGAGACAATGAGTGGTCAACACCACATATCACAGTTGGCTGGGGTTACCATATAAACCAATACCTCGCGTTTGAAGGGGTTCTGCGCTATTCACAAAATGAACTTAAGAACGATGCTCTAAAAACTGACTTAGATCTTCACTATTACCAAGCAGGTATGTCTGCTGTTGTAACAAGTGATAACTTAGGCGATACGCCGCTGTCACTGTTTGGTCGCGTAACTGCGCTTGGCACTCAAGCTGAAATGTATGTTCCAAACGAACAAAAAGTCACAGATGATTCAGGCGCGCTATTCAACATCGGTGCTGGTGTCCATTGGGATATGAGCAAAGATATCTGGTTACGCGCAGAGTACATTTATAATGTCGCGGATATGGGTTTTGAAGATTTTTACGACAGCTACGAAGGTGTACAAATCAGCCTAGGGAAACGCTTCTAATCGAACGCTTCCGAGCTAACTTTAAACCGATAAAGAGAAGCCGAGGTTATTACCTCGGCTTTTATGTTTTAACGTTTGATTTAAGGGTGCGCTATACGGCCCTTCGTATCATGGCTAATTGCTTTGTTTAACTCTGCTTCTACATGACCTGGTGCTTGTGTTTTCGCCGAAATCAATCGGTACATTGCCGGGATAACAAACAAGGTCACCAATGTCGCAAACCCCATCCCGAAAAAGATTACCGTACCCACGGCAATACGGCTCTCATAACCCGCCCCTGTAGATACTATCAACGGAATTGCGCCAGCAAGTGTGGTAAACGCAGTCATCAAGATTGGACGTAGACGTCGCGCAGCTGCATCAATGATCGCTTTTTCAAACTCAACGCCACGATCACGTAGCTGATTGGCAAATTCTACGATCAAAATACCGTTTTTCGTCACCATACCAATCAACATGATCATGCCGATCTGACTATAAATGTTCATACCTTGGCCCATAATAACCAAACCAAGAAAGCCACCAAATACACCCATCGGCACCGTAAACATGACCACTAACGGGTTTACGAAGCTTTCAAACTGAGCCGCCAACACGAGATACGCCACTAGCAGTGCCAATGCAAACACAACAGCAACACTCGCTTGGTTCTCTTTAAAGTCTTTCGACTCCCCCGAATAACTCACCGAAATGTCACCCGGTAAGTTGTCGATGGCTTCCTGGTCTAGGTAATTCAGCGCATCTCCTAATGTAAAACCTTCCGACAGGTTGGCAGTAATAGTGATGGACTTCTGTTTGTTGTAGTGAGAAAGACGAATAGAGGCCGCCACTTCTTCAATTTTTGTGACCGCATCTAACGTCACTAGCTGACCGCTATTCGTGCGCAGATAAATCTGACTTAAATCTGCAGCATTATTAAAGCTATTTTCATCACCGCGAAGATACACATCGTACTCTTCGCCACGCTCAACATAAGTCGTTTCGCTTTTACCACCGAGCATGATTTCTAGGGTGTCAGAAATGTCTTTAACACTGACTCCTAGCTCTGCGGCACGCTGTCGGTCAACTGTAACCAATAACTCAGGCGTTTTTTCCGAGTAATCTATCTCTGCTCCTTCCATCATTGGTGATTCTTCTGCTTTGTTCTTTAGCATTTCAGCCCAAACAACGAGCTCATCGTAATCAGAGCCGCCTAATACGAACTGAACTGGCTCACTCGAACCACCTTGGAAACCTGGCATAAATGGGAACACTCGAACATCTGGGATACCTGCCAATTCTTTCCGTACTTTGTTAAGGGCTTGCTGAGCCGTGATATCACGTTCGTTCCAATCTTCTAGAATCATGATCACAAAGCCTGTCTGGTCTCCTGCCTGGCCACCAAACGCTGGCGTTTGGATGCTGAATGACTTCAGATAACCTTGCCCTAGTAATGGCATCAATCGGTCTTCGACAATATCCATATTGGCTGACATACGATTGTATGACGTAGCATCTGCACCGCGCACAAACGCGAATATCACACCGCGATCTTCTTGTGGGGTCAGCTGGGCCGGTACCTGATTCATCAAGAAATAGCTACCGCCCAAACAAGCTAGAATCACCAGCGGAGCAGCCCAACGTACTTTTAATGCGCCTTTCAATAATGCGCGATAGCCACTCTCAAGCTTGCTAAACAAGCGATCAACCGCTTCATTGAATCGATTTGGTTTTACATTCGCTTTCAAAATCTGACTACCTAATACAGGAGTCAGCGTCAGGGCAATCAAAGAGGAGAATATGACCGACATAGCCAGCAATACAGAAAACTCTGTAAATAGTAGACCTACCATGCCATCCATAAAGGAGATCGGTAAGAACACCATCACCAGCACTAATGTTGTTGCTATAACAGCAAAACCAACCTCTCTTGTGCCTTTATATGCGGCGAGTAATGGCGATTCACCGCGTTCAATATGGTGGAAGATATTCTCTACAACCACAATTGCGTCATCAACCACCAAACCAATCGATAATATCAACGCCATCAAGGTGATCAAGTTGATAGAAAACCCAAAGTAGTACGCGGCAATGAACGACGAAATCAGAGAAACAGGTACAGTAACCGCAGGAATTAAGGTTGCACGAGCTTGGCCGATGAAAATGTACAATACCAAAATCACCAAGCCGCCCGTGATAAATAGCGTGCTGTACACCTCTTCGATTGAACGCTCGATAAACACTGTCGCGTCGTAATCTATCGCAAGACGTGTACCTTCTGGTAAGAACTTCTGGATGTTATCGACTTCAGACCTAACCAGCTTCGCTACTTCTAACGGGTTTGCGTCTGACTGCGGTACCACACCAAGACTGATGTTTACTACACCATCACTTTTGAAGGTTGAGTTTTCGTTTTCTGCACCAATGAAGACATCTGCTACATCTTTTAAATAGATAGGTGTATTGTCGCTTGCGCGTTTAATGACAAGATATTGAAAATCTTCAGGCGTGTTATAAGTACGAGCCGTACGCACGGACATTACTGTTGAGTCGTTGCGAACTTCACCACCTGGGCTTTCTAGGTTCTCACTTCGTAAAGCTGATGTAATGTCCGAAGCTGTAACTGAACGTCCAGCCATTAGTTCTGGCTTAAGCTTCACGTACATGACCTTGTACAAACCACCGGAGAGATCAATGGAGCTAACCCCAGAGATCAGGCTAAAGCGGTCCATCAATACACGTTCGGCATAATCGGTTAATTGAGTACGGTCCATCTCTGCAGAACTGAGATTGATGTAGAGCGACGCCTCTCCCGAGCCATTGTTCTTATAAACAATAGGGTCATCCGCTTCATCAGGTAGCGAGCGCTGAGCACGAGCTACGGCATCACGCACGTCGCTCACACCTGTGTTGAGATCGTAACCTAACTCAAACGTGATCGTGATACGCGACATGCTGTTACGAGTAGTGGAGCTAATTTCATCAACCCCACTGATCCCAGAAAGCTGGTCTTCCAAAACGGAGGTAATTTGGCTTTCAATAATAGTCGCCGATGCACCCTCATAACGCGTACTGATAGAAACGACTGGGCTTTCTATATCAGGCATTTCACGAACGGCTAATTTGGTGAATGACACAAAGCCAAACACACACAACAGCATGCTCAGAACCAACGCCGCGACAGGGCGTTTAACTGAAACGTCGGACAGTAACATTAGTTTTCTTCCTCATCCGATTCACTGTCATTGCGTGTCACATCCGTGGTGTTCGCTTTTAGTGGCGCGACAATTTCTTTCACTTCGACACCATCACGCATGTTAACAATGCCTTGAACCACAATCTTGTCACCAATCTCAACACCAGATTCGATCACCACCTCGTTGCCAACACGAGCACCTAGCGACACTTCTTGACGAGTAGCTTTGTTATTTTCATCAATTACATATACAAAACGTTTAGTTCCGGAGTATTCAAGTGCTTGAACAGGAATGATTGGCGCCTTAATAGCAGGAAATGCTAGTGAAGCGTTCATCAACATGCCCGGCTTCAATTGATTTTCTGGGTTATCAAACTCAATACGCACGCGAAGATTCAGTGTTTCGGCGCTGATCCGCGTATCAATACCTGTGACTTTACCAGTAAAGGTCTGGCTACCCCATGCACTGGTTTTAGCGATGACTTCCATACCAATAGAAAGCATCGATAAATAGCGCTCCGGTACTTGTAAATCCAGTTCCATGACGGAAAGATCATCCAACGTCAAAAGTTCAGTACCGGCACTGACCATTTTGCCGCGGCTAAAATCGATAAAACCAACAGTGCCAGAAAATGGGGCAGTAATATGGAGATCAGCTAAATTGGCTTGAGCAGCATCAAGCCTCGCTTGTGCTATTTCAACACTGGCTTTTTGTGCATCGATTTCAGTTTGAGTAATCGCATTCCGCTTAACCAAACGTTGGAACTCTTTTAACTTACGCTGTTCATCTTTAAGGTACGCCTTTGCCTCAATCAAAGCGGCTTGAGCCTTATCGTCATCTAACTTAATTAATAGCTGGTCTTGCTGGACATTTTGATTCGCTTTAACAGCGATTTGATTCACTTTGCCGGCGACTTCCGATGCGACAACCACAGACTCCGCTGCCTTTAATTTGCCGATAAGAGTTAAGGATTGATTGATCTCGTGCGTTTCTACTTGTTCAGTCACAACGGTAACCGCTGAGCCTCCTCGCATCGCAGCGCAAACCGATGGAGAACTCAGTAATATAGAAAGCGTTAAAACAGATAACGATAACGTGGCTTTCATGCTCATGATATTGACTTCTAAACGAATAAACTTATGTCATTAAACTGCTTACAGTTTATCAGTAGATACGGTGTTTAACGTCAAGTAGTGTAAATTCAAGTAAAAAGCGCGCTTCTCTTCTGTTCAAAGGACAAACAAAACGCTGACTTTCTACCATCTTTGCCCAAAAAGACAGCATTCAACGTAAAAACGTAAGAAAAACGCTTTACAGCCTGAGCGAGTTTGCTATGATTCGCTCCGCACTTGGGAGATGAGTTGGGAAAACATCTTACTAAGTATAAAAATCCTCTGGAGGGGTTCCCGAGTGGCCAAAGGGAGCAGACTGTAAATCTGCCGGCACTGCCTTCGATGGTTCGAATCCGTCCCCCTCCACCATATTCTTTCTTATGTTTTTCCTTTAAACGTGAGAACAACTTGAAAGCTAGGTTGGGAAACTAACTTTTAAGTATAAAACACCCTGGAGGGGTTCCCGAGTGGCCAAAGGGAGCAGACTGTAAATCTGCCGGCACTGCCTTCGATGGTTCGAATCCGTCCCCCTCCACCATATTGAAGAAGCCAGCTCATTGAGCTGGCTTTTTTCGTTTCAGGATCTTGATAGCATAGTCCTACTACAACGAACCTTTCACTCCTCACCGAAACTCTTCTCGATTGAATACCTATCACAGTAAATAAGTGATCAGAAATAGCGTAGGGAAAATGCTTGAGAACAAGGCGCAATTTTTCGATAAGTAGTTATTCTACAATCAAAAATTGCAACGTAGTTATCGAGTATTTTAACAAGCTAGAATGACCAGTTATTTACTACGATTGGTATAACCTATACTCAATCTCACTAAAGCAACCAACCCCATGTGAAACTCCACAAACAAAAGGCTGAGGAGCAGATCTTTACCCTACAAACAATGTACTAGCTATTTTGATTTTGTTAGTTCGTATGGCCTTAATATAAATGTTCAATATAACTAGGAAAACACTTGAGTACTTACTAGAAAAAGTGGGCTCGCAAAATTACCAAACGGACTCAATTAGTGATGTTTGTATAAAAACACGTACAAGAAATATAAATGATAGATACAAAAAATCCCGCAGGGGATGCGGGATTTTTACTAGTGACTAAATTGGTTTAAAGGTGACTAGCCTTGAATGCCAACGATTAACCATGGCGCATTAGGCGCAGTCAAGTCACGCTCTAGGTGCCAGATATCTTCGATTTCTTCTTCAACACCTTCTACTGTGTCACGGTAACGACCGCTAAACTGCAGACTAAGCTGTGCTTTATTTGCATCGTAATCAGCACGGACGATCTCCGCATCAACGTACATTACGTCAGTATGCTGCTCACCGTCGAGCTTCGCGCGCTCTGCTTTTAGGTCTTCAAACAAGCTTGGAGAAACATATTCTTCAATAGTTTCTAGCTGGTTGTGATTCCACGCACCTTGCAGGATTCGATAGTGTTCACGAGAACCATTAATGAACGCTGCTTGGTCAAAACCCGGTGGGTAGTTATGTGGTACGTCTGTTTGAGCGCCAAAACCACCAAAGCCAACATTATTTGTGTTTGGTTGTTGCTCAAAGTTTTGCATGTTTGGTTGCTCAAACTTAGATGCGTTGCCACCAAATGCAGGCTGTTGACGATGCTGGTTCATACTGCCCTGCTTCGCACCTAGCATACCGCGCATTAGTTTAAAGATGACAAAGGCAATCAAACCAATAATTAGGATATCCATAAACTGGATACCTTCAAAAGCACCGCCAAAGAATGCAGCAAGTAGACCACCAGCAAGAAGTCCGCCTAGCAGACCACCCATAAGGCCTTTCTTACTTGAAGACTTTGTCGTCTGATCTTTGCCGACCGTATTGGTGTTTTGTTGCTGTTGTTTCGGTGCTGGTGCAGTTTTGTAGCTCTTACCGAAAGACTTACTGCCACCAAACTTCTTCGCTTCCGCGATAGGCGTTACAGCAACAGTAAACATCAATAAAGCAACAATAGAAAATAAACGTTTCATCGTTATCCTTAAAGTTAGCTATCTAAGATAGTGCCCCATTTTCAAGACGAAACAATCGTTGTTTCAAACAGTAGCACGCCAAAGATGATTTTTAAGTCATCATACTCTGTATACCGATTGATGAAAATAGCTTATAGAAGCTGACATGTATCAGAATATTGCCAAAAATGCAGACTGCTTACACTGCTTACAATTCAGCTGAAGGCGCTTGATCAATGTAAAAAAAGTATGGAATAAGTTCACTAATACTCCAGATTGTTTTACTTGAATTAGAATCAGTGACACAGCTCAGAATCCTACACCTTGAGGGCACTTGGATACATTGCCTTGTTGACGGTTAATAGGTAGCTGACTATCATATTGAACGATGTTCAATAAAGTAGTTTGAGAGTATGGCGCGCAGAAACGATCACACCCGAGAAGAGTTAGTGAATTTGACGTTAACAACGGTCAAAAACTTTTTAGATGAGAATTCTTACCACGAACTCAGTCTTCGTAAAATCGCTAACATGATTGGTTACGTGCCAAGCACATTGGTAAATGTTTTTGGTAATTATAATTTGCTACTGCTTCATGTTGTCGCTCAAACTTTAGATGAGTTATCTCAAGAAGCACGCAAAGCGACTAATGACAGCAAAGACTCCCATCAAGCGCTTTTTGAACTCGCTTATTGCTACCACGATTTTGCTCAAAAACACCCATACCGTTGGCAGTTAGTGTTCGAACACAACATGAATGGAGCAGAACTTCCGGAATGGCATGCCAAACGTATCGATGGTATGACGGGAATGCTAGAGTCACTATTGGCTCAAATCGCACCACATCGTACTGAATCCGAAGTGATTCAAGCGAGTCGAGTCCTTTGGTCTGGCGTACATGGCATTACTTTACTCAGTGTTGATGATAAGTTTTTCTCTAGTGAACCGATTGATGGCAAAGAGTTGATCAGTAATCTTCTTTCTAACTATCTCACGAACTGGTAGCAAAGGATTATCCATGTCATTCGACAGACAGCCGTCGTTACTTACGCAGAGAAAGTTCCTGCCCTATTTCATTACTCAGTTTTTTGGCGCTTTCAACGACAATATTTTTAAAAACGTTTTGCTGTTGTTTGTCGCATTCGCGGGCTCCAGTGCACTGCCTATTTCGAGCAATTTGTTCATCAACCTTGCGGCAGGCTTGTTCATTCTACCGTTCTTTCTGTTCTCTGCTTCCGCTGGCGTATTAGCCGACAAATATGAAAAGTCATGGTTTATTCGTAAGGTCAAACTATTTGAAATAGCCATCATGCTGTTGGGTGCCATCGGATTCATAACCGAAAGTTATGGTGTGCTTTTATTGCTACTGTTTTTAATGGGCACACAGTCAGCATTTTTTGGCCCAGTTAAATATGCCCTTTTGCCTCAAAAGTTAAATGCTAAAGAGTTAGTGCCCGGCAACGCTCTTGTTGAAGCTGGTACCTTTATCGCCATCCTTATTGGCACCTTAGGCGCTGGGATTATAGCCTCTGCAGACAACGCAAAATACCTTGCCGCATTTTGTGTCGTGATCTTCGCATTGTTAGGCTACTTGTCGAGCCGCTCAATCCCCTTTGCTGCAGCCAGCGCGCCCAATCTCTCTTTTCGTTGGCAACCATACAAGCAAACCAAACACACGCTCTCTATCGCCAAATCCGATCGAGTTGTTTTTCAATGCATAATGGCAATAAGCTGGTTTTGGTTTTTAGGCGCCGCATATCTAACACAATTTCCGAATTTCACTAAGATTTACCTAAATGGCACCGAGAGTGCGGTGTCTTTCTTGCTCGCTCTATTTTCCATTGGTATCGCGCTAGGGTCGCTACTTTGCAATTGGATCTCAAACCATCGTATCGAAGTCGGTATTGTGCCAATTGGTGCCTTTGGCATTACGGTATTTGGGTACCTAATGGCCACTTCCATTCCCAATGATCTACCTGTTTTCCATAACTTTGTAGACTTCTTTAGATATGAGCCTTTTTGGCCATTATTTTTCTACCTATTGATGATTGGCGCTTCGGGCGGTTTGTTTATCGTGCCTCTTTACGCATTAATGCAGCATCGAGCAAAGGAAACCGAACGTGCTCAAGTCATCGCAGGGCTCAACATCTTTAACTCTCTGTTTATGGTCGGCAGCGCTGTCTTAGGTATTGTGTGCTTAAGTGTAATCAAGATGACAATTCCTCAGCTGTTTGCATTGTTAGCCATTTTAAATTTCTTAGTCGCCGCTTACATCTTTTTGCAAATTCCTATTTTTGTAGTTCGCTTTGTCATGTGGATGCTTACGCACACCATCTATCGAGTTAAGCATAAGAATCTACACAACCTACCCGAGCATGGTGGGGCATTGATTGTATGTAATCATGTAAGCTACATGGATGCATTGCTACTTAGTGCCGTATGCCCAAGGTTGATTCGTTTTGTGATGGAGGAAGATTACGCCAACCTACCTCCATTAAGGCGCTTTTTACGTCGAACTGGGGTAATTCCAATTTCAGCGAGTAACAGAAGCTCTATCAGACGTGCATTTAACGATGTGGAAGCTGCGCTAAGCGAAGGTCATATCGTCTGTATTTTCCCTGAAGGAAGATTAACTTCAGATGGTGAAATGAATGAATTCATGCGCGGTATTGATATAATCCTACGTCGTAGTCCAGTACCTGTCATACCTGTTGCACTTAAAGGCTTATGGGGAAGCTATTTCAGCCGCGCAAAAGGTCGCGCATGCTGTGGCTTACCGACTCGATTTTGGTCAAAGCTAGAAATAGAGGCAGGACAACCGGTGCCACCAGACGAGGCAACGGCAAAAACAATGTTCGATAAAGTGCATCAACTTAGAGGCGACTGGCGATAAATACACTTGAACACATGTTTAGGATAACTGAACATGTGTTTAAATCATTAAGACAAACTGACCACACCCAGTGCGATATACTCTCCCTTTCATTCACAACAGCGAATAAAAACCTTGAATAGAAACTACCTCCTGTTTGGATTGGCGTTACTTTTTTGTCTAACCCCTCTTGCCTCCTCTCCCATTGCTCTAGTTATCGGTTTTCTACTCGCAAGTTTTGGTTTTGTGCCTTCCGAGCTGCCCATCGCTTCTTTTACTAAAAAGCTGCTGTCTTACTCGATTATTGGCTTAGGCTTTGGCATCAACTTCGAGCAAGCGCTTACAGTCACATCGGATGGTATCGGCCTGATCATCGCCACTATTACAGGCACACTGATCATGGGCACTCTCATTGCCAGGGTGCTTAAATTGGAGCGAGTAACCGCTTACTTAATCTCATCAGGTACTGCAATTTGTGGTGGTAGCGCAATTGCTGCTGTGGCACCGGCGATTAAAGCGAAAGACGAGCAGATTGGATTAGCACTGGCAACGGTATTTGTCCTGAACTCCATTGCACTCTTTGTGTTTCCTGTGATTGGACATGCTTTAGGGCTAGATCAACACACGTTTGGCACATGGGCTGCAATTGCCATTCATGACACATCTTCTGTTGTCGGGGCTGCCTCGGCCTATGGGGAAGAAGCGCTAACTACGGCAACAACATTGAAACTCGCGCGCGCTTTATGGATCATTCCTGTTGCTTTGATCAGTGCCGTCATCTTTTCAAGAGGCCAAAAAGAGTATGGAAAGAAAAAACTAGCTATCCCTTATTTCATTTTTTGGTACTGTGCAGCTATCGCGTTTAGCGACTTCTTTCCTCAATTTGAAATGGTCTATCACGGCATTTTCATTGGAGCAAAGCAAGCGTTGGTTGTATGTCTGTTCTTGATAGGTTGTAGCATTTCAATTTCAAAACTAAAGTCTGCTGGAGCTAAGCCACTGTTGTTTGGTGTGACTCTGTGGGTGTTAATTTCGACCACTTCTCTAAGTTGGTTACTGTTTTAGATATTGGTGGTCTGCTTATCGCGTTGAGGGGACGGTATTTCCCGTTTGCTATTTTTGTATATAACGACCAACGCAATAGCGTTCAAAAATACCGTTAGCTCTGCAAGAGAGCGGGCTAGCCCTTCACTACTTATCGCGATACTAATTTGTAGTGCTACTGCCGCAATTAAAACTAGCTTTGCCATCCTGAACCTTATGCATTTTCTCTCCACGAAGAAGCATAATTATGATTCAGAGTTATAAGGATACGAAATTCTCTTTATGACTAATACATAGCAAAATTGACTAATGCTGAAGTGATGACAATAGCCACTCTTTCACGGCCTTACGTGAAATTTTGATCCCGCCTTTTAGTAGAGTTTGTGGCATTACATGGTATTCCACTGGCCATTTAAACTTCTCTAACTTTGATTGCAAGTGCTGGTCATACTCCGATTTGCTGCGCAATCCATTGGTCTGAATCACAGCTACTGGTCTATGACCAAACTCCGCGTCTTCGACTGGAACCACTATACTCTGCACTACACCATCAATTTGGTTCAAAGCGGCTTCAATCTCTTCACAATGGATATTCTCACCACCAGAGATAAACTGATTGTCGGCACGGCCGATTATCTTTAATTCATCACCTTGCCACTCGCCAAGATCTTTGCTGTCAAACCAGCCTTTCTCATCCAGAAATGGGGTAACATGTCCTTGATGGAAATACCCTGCCGCTAATGTCTTACCGCCAACAAAAATGCGTTGGTCAACTAATTTTATCTTACGGTGCTTCAATACATGTCCAGCATTACTGGTGCTGTCAATTCTCTTTGCGGTAACGGTAGAGGCCGCCTCCGTCATCCCATAACCTAACCATGTCTCAATGCCTTGCCCTGTTGCTCGTAGTGCCAACTCGTGATCAACGTGGCTGCCGCCCAGTAGCACATGTGTCAATGACAAATGTGCATCATCATCCAATAACCGTTTGAGCTGAGTCGCAACCAAAGAAGCGTGTGATACGCCCTGAACATCATCAACAAGTTTCCCTGAACCGACTTTTAGTGTTGCTCCGACATATAGCCAACGATAGACAATCGCTAATCCAGAGACGTGATACAGCGGAAGCGATAACAGCCAATCATCTTGCTGAGTGAAAATGAACTCCTGCAACAAGCCCTCTGCAGACGCAAGATGCTGTCGATGTGTATGAACCACAGCTTTAGGCTCCCCTGTAGAGCCAGAAGTAAATACTACTGAAGCGAGCCGGTCATGATGATAGCTATCTTCAGTCAACGAATCACTCTCTTGCTGTGATACTACAGGCGGTGAAAGCAATGTTGCCTTGAGTTTTTGTATATCATGTTCAGAAAAGATCGAAGCGCACTCCTGAGAAAACCAGATAAACCGAGTTTGATCAGGCCTGTAAAGTGTAGCAAGCTTACTCTGCAACTTATCTAGTGGTTGTTCCATGGTCAGCGCAGCGAGCGCGCCTAACTGTTTGGAGGCAAGATAAAACAACAGTGTTTCTACTTGGTTCTTGCCAACCAAAGTCAGCACATCCCCCCGAGTTACACCCAAGTCATTCAAATAGTGAGTGTATTGGTCAATACGCTTCGAGAGTTGTTGCCAGTTTAATACTTCTGTTGATGTCTTGAGTGCAATAGAAAAAGGGCTCGTTTGAGCCCAATATTTCCATGGTGCCTTCGCAATATTGTCTACGCAGAATGCCACACAATCTCCTGGTCTTTTAGAGGAAGAACGGGAAGTTCACACTTAGGCCAGCCCTGCTCTAGCTGAGCTTTGAATAAGCCAATCGTATCCAAACCTGGAACTTCATCAGGCAGCTGCCATTGGGCAAAGCGCGCTAATTGAGTTAAACCGAGACTGGATTCAATGCTCGAGCTAATCACTGCTTTCATCCCCAGTGACTTCGCTTTCTCTATCAGTGTAATACAAAAATCCACTGAACCAATGAGTGTGGGTTTGATGATGATCGTTTTCACACCAGTTAGATCTTCAAGACGGAAATCTTCACGACGAACCGCATCTTGCAATGTTTCATCCCAAGCGATAGCAATACCAGTATTAATCGCAAAAGAGAGACTATCGCCAGGAGAGCGGCACGGCTCTTCTAGAAACGTGATTCGTTGACGCAGAGACGGAGCAATGTACTTAGCGAACTGCTGCGCTTTTTCTGGTGTCCAAGCGCGATTGGCATCGAGTCGAAGCGTTAATTGAGGGATTGATTCAAGAAAAAGGTTCACAAGCATGCCATCGCGAATTGGCTCATAAAGTCCAACTTTCACCTTAGCGACTTTCTCACCTTCCATCTCGTTCAGCTTTGGAATGAGCTCATCTGGGTCGCCAGTGCATAGTGGCGCTGTTTGGTATTTACCTTGTTGTGGTAAGCCACCAGCTAATTCAAGCTGTGCCATCGATAAACCAAACGCAACCGACGGGTACATCTTGGCATAATCCACATCCAACTCTGCTACCCAACGCTCCGCCTGTTCTTGTAGCTGAACACCCGCATCTTCGGTGCTCTCTAAGCTAAAACAAGGAAGAGGAGCGACTTCTCCAAGCCCTGTTTTACCATCTTCGGAAAGCGCAACAACATAACCAACACGTTCGGTTAGCTTGTTGTCACGTAGGATGACACCACTATCCATGGGCAAGCTATAACGATAAATTTTCGCTTCACGCATAATTCAAGTCCTATGTAATGCCGTATATTTGAGCGTTCTGACGAGCAATCCCACCAGCCTCCCAGAGGGCGAGGCGCTCAGGAAAAAAGTAACAGAGGAGCTAACACGCTCCTCATTTAGACGGATTATGGGTTGCGAGGGAATTTATCGAAGTCTGGGCGACGCTTCTCGTTAAAGGCATTACGACCTTCTTGGCCTTCATCAGTCATGTAGAACATCATCGTTGCGTTACCCGCTAGCTCTTGCAGACCCGCTTGACCATCACAATCTGCGTTTAATGCAGCTTTCAGGCAGCGCAATGCCATTGGGCTGTGCTGTAGTACTTCACGACACCAACGAACGGTTTCTTTCTCTAGATCCGCTAGTGGTACAACTGTGTTTACTAGGCCCATGTCTACCGCTTCTTGAGCATTGTAGAAACGACATAGGAACCAAATTTCGCGAGCTTTCTTTTGGCCTACGATACGAGCCATATAAGATGCGCCCCAACCGCCGTCAAATGAACCCACTTTAGGGCCTGTTTGACCAAATTGAGCGTTGTCAGCTGCAATTGTTAGATCACACATCATATGCAGTACATGACCACCGCCAACAGCCCAACCAGCTACCGATGCGATCACTGGTTTTGGACAAGTACGAATATCGCGTTGGAAGTCCAATACGTTGAGGTGATGTGTGCCTTGGTCGTCTTTATAGCCGCCGTAGTCGCCACGGATCTTCTGGTCGCCGCCAGAACAGAATGCGTCTTCACCTAGACCTGTCAGAATGATCACGCCAACACCAGAGTCGTAACGCGCATCTGCCAACGCATCAATCATCTCTTTTACCGTTTGAGGACGAAACGCGTTACGCACTTGAGGACGCGCAATGGTGATTTTCGCGATACCATCTTCAGACTTATGGTAATGAATGTCCTCGTATTTCTCGCCGCAATCTTTCCATTGAACCGGAGCGTAAAGTTCTTCTTCAGAAATGCCTACTGTTTTAGCCATGGTGATTCCCATTGTTCTCGTTACTCTCACCAAAGTGAGACTGAATTATTTGCTTGGTATGTATCGCAAACTGTTTGGGCTGCTCTTGATGGACGTTATGACCAGCGCCTTCAACTTGTCGATACGCCAACCCGCTACGTTGTGCCAGTTGGCTAAATTTTTGGTCTTTCTCACCACACAAGTAATACACTGGTATGTTCTGCTTTTGCAGTGAGGGCAACAAATATGCCTGTTTGGCTAACGATGTCGCCATCAACATATTCGCCACCGCTGAGCCAAGATTATCACTTCGCTTCGCAATGAATGTTTGTCTTTGCTCATGGTTTAGTGAAGAAAACACCGCTTGTTGGTACCAATCGTTCAAAACACGTTCAAGTGGTTCAGTTTTGAAACGCATTGCCCAGCGAGCATCATTCTCTAATCTCACCTGTTTCTCTGACTCAGTTTGAAGCCCGAAGTTTCCCCCTTCAATAATCGCGCCTGCAATATTGAGCTCTGGAAAGCATTGATGGGCAATACCATGCATCGCAATGCGGCCGCCCATAGAGTATCCAATCAAAATAAGTGGTTGTTGTGAGGGAAATAATAAAGATAGTGTGGAACCAAGAAGTTTGCAGCAATCATTTAAATCGCAGCAAAAAATAGATTGGCTGCGTCCGTGACCAGGAAGGTCAACCGTAACACGTTCATATTCGGGTAACGCGTTGATACACGATTGCCAGTCTTCACCGCTACCAAACAAACCATGCAAAAACACCAGAGTAGGCAAAATACTACTTTGGTGCTTTTCCGTTGCTGGGAAGCGTTTAGAATAGAGCATGCAAATTCTTGTTGAAGGATTTTAGTTGCTCTACCGCTTGGTTCGATGGCGTTTGAACTTCAACCACTAACGCCCCTTCGCCGCTAGCAAAATGCTCAGAGACTATAGATTGATACTCAGCCAGCGTGTTCGGTTTGCAATACTGTAAACCAAACTGTTTCGCTGCATGTTCAAATTCATAACCATGAGGCATTTGATAGAACGACTCGCGATGCTCTTGCGGTACAGGCAGTAAGTCAAAAATCGCCCCACCATCGTTGTTAGTAATCACCAACACCGAAGGCAACTTGTTGTGCGTAAACAGTGCCAATGAGTTCAGCCCATATAAGGCAGAAGTATCGCCAATAAACATTAACATCGGGTTCTGGCGCGCGCGTTGTACCCCGCTTGCTGTGGCAAACAGCCCATCAATGCCAGACGCACCACGGTTAGTGAAAACCTCTGTGTTATCAAGCTTGCCGAACATGTCGATCAATCGGACAAACAGACTGTTGCCAACAAACAGATCCACACCCTGAGCACGCTCAG
Organism: Vibrio alginolyticus NBRC 15630 = ATCC 17749; assembly: GCF_000354175.2. NCBI lineage: Bacteria > Pseudomonadati > Pseudomonadota > Gammaproteobacteria > Vibrionales > Vibrionaceae > Vibrio > Vibrio alginolyticus. The sequence goes on along the minus strand of NC_022349.1, from coordinate 2,481 downwards.
CCACATCAATCGCTAACGCAATCTCACTCAGCTCACTCTTAGGGTCAGAAGCAAACAAGCCTTTCGCGTGTTGCGTGACCTGTTTGATGTCCGCGGCAAGTTCATTTGCCCAACCAGCATGTTCTGATGAAAACTCCGTCGTACGTTCAACCCATGAGCTTGGCTGCTCCGCCCAGTGCCATTGTGGTAAGTGACTTTGGTTATCTCGCTCTAATCGAGGCGATACGTACCAATATTGAATGTCACCACCTTGCTGATTACGTGCTACGTGTTTTTCTAACCAGTGATTAAAACGTTTAGAAATGATTCGACTACCGAACTGCACGATTAAGTCACAGCCATCCAGTAGGCTAGCCAATTTCGAATTCTGCAACCATAAATCAAAATGCGCCCAATCCGAACTGACACCACTTTGTGGATCAGCAAGGACTGGCCAGCCCATTTGCTCTGCAAACGCTCGTGCAGCTTGAGCCTGAACCAGTGGCAAACTACCAATGACCACCACACCTTTGTTATCCCCACAGCTTGGAATTGCACTGCTGGTTTTCGGGTTAAAGCGCTGGCAATACGTCACCTTGCTATCTCGCCAGCCAGCAACGGTATCAAGGTAATCCTGATAGGTACTCTTTTCTGTATTGGAGTACAAAGGCTCTGGAAATGCACAATTAATATGAACAGCACTACCCTGCAATTGCTGAGTAAACATCACTTCGTCAACAGAGGTCAGCAACCAGTTAAGCGACGTTGCTAAATTTGGGCTTGGTAAATTCAAACTGGCCGAAACATGATGTGAAAAAATACCCAATTGATTTATCGCTTGGTTTGCACCACAGCCGACAAGTTCTACTGGACGATCTGCTGTCAGCAGCACCAGTTTTTCACCAGTAAGTTTGGCTTCGGCAACCGACGGTAATAGGTTCGCCACTGCCGTACCAGAGGTAACGATAATTGCCACTGGCTCCTGAGTAGCTTTCGCTAAACCAAGAGCCATAAAGCCCAGTCCACGCTCATCAAAATGAGTATGAATGGAAAAGTCGGACTGTTCTGCCGCTTCTAAAGTTAAAGGAGTAGAACGAGATCCGGGAGCGATACAAACATGCTTAACGCCAAATCGCTGAAGCTCAATCAATATGGTTTCTGACCAAACTCGATTGAGCACCGCTTGGTCATGACTCATGATGCGACTCCCAATGGCGGATGATCAGAAATCAGCGTAAGTAACGTCGACATTTTCTTATCAAGTTCTGCCCACTCATGTTCTGCCACAGAACCAGGCACAATCCCTGCGCCCGCAAACAGTTGTACTTGATCACCGAGCACAAGCGCGCTTCTGATTGCAACACAAAACTCTGCTCGTTCATGGCTTATATAACCCATTGACCCCGCGTACCAGCCGCGTGCAAAGGGCTCATTATCAAGAATAAACTGCATGGACTCTTGTCGGGGTAAGCCAGCAACCGCCGCTGTTGGCTGAAGCGCCGATAACAACTGAACACCATTTATCCCCGCTCTTAGACTAGCGTGAATATTTCGCTTAAGGTGCTGCACTTTTCGTAGTCTGACCAAACTAGGTTCAGCTTCCACTTCAACCATTTCAGAATGCGGTGATAGACGATCAATGATGTCGTCCACCACATACTGGTTTTCGTTGAGGTTCTTTTGGTCTTGGGATAACCAATTCGCCAACTCCATATCTTGAGTGGCATTGTCTCCCCGACCAATCGTACCTGCTAACGCTTCGGTATGTAGCTCATGCCCTACGCGAGAATACAAACGTTCTGGTGTAGACCCCATAAAACTGTGCTTACTGTCTAAGCTCAGCATGAAATGGAAGCTATGATGGTTATTTAAGTAACTTGCTTTAAGTAGCTGTGCAGCACTTAATGTGTTATCAAGCTGCACGGTAGATCGACGCGCTAAAACCACTTTCTTAAAATCATCATTCTCTATACCAGTCAGAACTTTATGAACTAACTCATTCCATTGAGGCTGACTTGGCGTATGAACAATAGAGCGGATGTGAGACGAAATTGGAGCTAAGGCCGCGACCTCACAAACCAGTTTATTCAACCCAGCTAGAGTTTGCGCTTTGTCTTCTGAAATATTAACTGCGAGAGACCACTGTTGGTCAAAACGAATTAACTCAATTTGAGGCAAAAAGAAAAAAGAAGGCATACAGCGGCGATTCTTCTCATGCTGCCCATCAAAAGAGCGCCCGCCCCAGACTCTTTGCCCTTCACCTAGAATGGTATAAGCAGGACCTGGCTCAACAAAAGCGTGCAATTGCCCTAGTGCAACGACCTCTTCACGTGTATCGCGGGACTGCCAATAAAACTTAGGGAAAAGTGGTTGTGCATCAAGCCAATCAACAAATGAGAAATTAGGTTTCTCGCTAAGGGGCTCGACCAGACGTGTTTGATTGCCTTCCGATTGCTGAACTCGCTCGATAATTCTCTTTACGGCTTGATGGAACTGTGACAA